>JAHHGZ010000001.1 GCA_019359595.1 Cyanomargarita calcarea GSE-NOS-MK-12-04C | reverse complement strand
TTAGCTTGTTTGTAGAGCTGCTCTAATTCAGAAATATTTGAATGCTCCACTATACTGATCCGTTTTGGCATAAATCATATTTTTACTCTCTGCTTTTATCGTAAGCGATTATGCGGACATGATATGAATGGTTTATCTAGCAGTAAGACTGTTGCTTGCGCAAAAAAGGCACGTTTCTTTTGTCCGCCAGGGCGCATTTCCCACATCTGCACTCTCTCCAAACTTTTCCTGACCACTCGTTTATCTTTCACTCCAGGAATTCTCGATATATTCATATACCCATAACGCCCCATACGGGCTAACATATACCTTGAAATCTTTTGGTAAAAAATCAACTGGCAAATGCGATCGCCTAACTAATCCTGGGTATTTTACGACGGGAGCAATGGAAAGTGAGCGCAACCGCAGAAATTTTCGGTCTACTGACAGTAAAAAATTGACTGTTTTCGGAGATGTCTATTGCAGTCGTTAATAACAAAATTTATTAAACCAAATATTTCCAAAGAAACTTTTGTGCGCTATCCTATGATAATGATTCTCGTTTTTACTATATGGTAAGCTCTGTAGTTCAGTCCAGCCCAAACTTGAACCCCCAGGAAAACGATAAGCTGCAACGGATTCGCCACACCTGTGCCCACATAATGGCAATGGCAGTGCAAAAGCTCTATCCGGGAACAAAAGCTGCCATCAGACCAGTTACAGACACGGGGTTTTACTACGATTTCGATAGTCCCGTCAGCTTCATTCCTGATGATTTACCCAAAATCACCGCGAACAATATCATGCTAGTAGTGATGGAATTGTTCTTTGTAACGAGCGACCTGAAGTTTTACAAAAAGGCATTCTTGCACGGATACCACTACCGGATTAATTGAGATTTTTTTTCAGAAGAGCTTTGCTAACGTGTCTCTACATAATCGAAACTAAACCAAAGGACGATATATTATGACAACTTTCAACGCAACTGCTTCGACTTCAGAAATTATTACCGACATCCCTAAAATGGGAATGCCTGTTACCATCATCACAGGGTTTTTGGGTAGCGGTAAAACCACATTGCTAAATGAAATTCTTCAGAATAAACAAGATTTAAAAGTTGCAGTTTTAGTCAATGAATTTGGTGATATTAACATTGATAGCCAATTACTTGTTTCTATCGATGAAGATATGGTAGAACTCAGTAATGGCTGTATTTGCTGCACTATCAATGATGGATTAGTTGATGCTGTTTATCGAGTGTTGGAACGCGAAGACCACATTGATTATATGGTGATAGAAACCACAGGTGTTGCTGACCCATTACCAATTATTTTGACTTTCTTGGGAACCGAACTGAGAGATTTTACTAATCTTGATTCTATCTTGACTCTAGTTGATGCCGAATCCTTTGATGCAGAACATTTTCAAAGTGAGGCAGCATTCAAACAAATTACCTACGGAGATATTGTTATTCTCAATAAAACTGACCTTGCGACACCAGAAAAACTTCAAGAATTAGAAGATTTCATCCATGATGTCAAAGAGTCACCAAGAATCCTGCAAACTACATACGGAAAAGTAGCATTACCATTAATTCTCGGTGTAGGATTAACCCCAAAAAATTTATATACTCCTCAAGAAAAAGAACATAAACACGAACATCACGACCACGAACATCAAGGTCATCACTCTCAGCACTTAGATAATGATGGATTTATATCAATGTCTTTCCAAATTAATAAACCGTTTGATGTGAAAAAATTTGATAATTTCTTGACCGAAGAAATGCCAAAAGATGTATTTAGAGCTAAGGGTATTTTGTGGTTTAACGATAGTCCTCTCCGGCATATTTTTCAACTTAGTGGTCCTCGCTATCAATTAGATGCAGATGCATGGAAAACATCTCCTAAAAATGAAGTTGTTTTTATTGGTAGACACCTAGATAGCAATAAAATTCATTCTTTACTCAATGAATGTTTGGTATAATTAAGATGTCTTAAGTAAAACGGTTGAGTTAGTTCTGGGTCGGAAGTACACCAATTGACCAGAAACGCTTGGGGGCTGAATTTCCTTTTCTAAAGGTTTGAAGAATTAACGCTCTTGACTGAACCAATTGAAATGTTAGATAGACTGTCGCGGATGCAAGCTAATAATTTATTCTGCGGACGTTCTGGCAGTTGTTTTCAATATCATTTAGAAGCTGCTTCCATTACATCAGAAATTACAACCCTGGATAGTCATATTGCTCCTAACACCACCAATATTAATACCCCACGTCAAGTAATTGGGGTGGGAAATGTGGGACGTAAACCTGGTGAAGCTACTTATACTATTTACAATCCCAATGCGAACCATGTGGAATTTAGGACTGTCCGCTATGGGGAAAGTAAAGGATTTACTACCGCAAAAAATAAGGTAAAAGCAAATCAAGGATAAATATTTGTCGCACAAAAAGAATTATGATTATTTAGGAATAATAATCATTATCAAATTATGTCTTTAGAAAATCCCACTGCTAACAACACCATAACTCAACGTCCCCGTCGTCTGCGTCGTACTGAAACCCTGCGTCGGATGGTGCGGGAAACGAACTTAACAGTTGACGACCTTATCTATCCCATGTTTGTGATGGAGGGGGAGGAAGATAAGGTGGAAATCGCTTCTATGCCGGGTTGTTATCGATTTACTCTAGACTTACTGTTGAAGGAAATCGCAGAAGTGTATAGTTTAGGGATTGGTGCGATCGGACTATTCCCCGTCATCCCGGAAAGTAAAAAAGATGACAGGGGCAGTGAAAGTCACAACCCCGATGGATTGGTACAGCGCACAGTCAAGGCAATCAAGCAAGCTGTACCGGGCATCCTCGTAATTACCGATGTTGCCCTTGACCCATTTACTACTCATGGTCACGATGGTATTGTTGATGAAAGCGGCGTTATTTTGAATGACTCGACGGTGGAAGTGTTGGTAAAGATGGCACTTTCCCAAGCTGAAGCGGGTTCTGATATGATTGCACCTTCCGACATGATGGATGGTAGGATTGGGGCAATTCGTCAGGCTTTGGATAAAGCAGGTTATATCGATACCCGGATTCTGGCTTACTCGGCAAAATATGCCTCTGCTTACTACGGGCCATTCCGTGATGCTTTGGATTCTGCACCCAAATTTGGCGATAAGAAAACCTATCAGATGGATGCAGCAAATGCAAGGGAAGCCATCAAGGAAGTCGCGCTAGATATTGCCGAGGGTGCAGATATTATCATGGTGAAGCCAGCGTTAGCGTATCTAGATATCATCCGCAAAGTTAAATATTATACTAATACTCCCGTAGCAGCCTACAACGTTAGTGGCGAATACGCCATGATTAAAGCGGCCGCTCTAAATGGCTGGATTGATGAGAAAAAGGTAATTTTAGAGACATTACTCAGCATGAAGCGAGCAGGTGCAGATTTGATTTTGACCTACTTTGCCAAGGAAGTGGCGTTGATGCTGCATAAATAGGACTTAGGCAAAAACTCTCTTAAACTCTTATTTCTAGCCTTGAAGGGCAAAGCCAGCCCTTTACGGAAGTGATACTGCAATGTGCGAGTAAATACTACGTAAAGCATGATGGTCTATTGCCTTGGTGAGAACGACCTGAACCACTGAAAAAGGCAATTTTAGCAAAAATTCCGCCACTAAATAAGTGGGAAAGATTAAACGTAACTTGTTGTTAAGTTACGTATGGGTAAAATTTCCTAACCCTCAATATTAGCAAAATTATTAATCTTTAAAGGTACAGAAAGCAATGAAAATTCAAACCGCAACATTAGGCTATCCTCGCATTGGTAAATTTGGTCACGTTATCCAGGATATTGAACAGTCACTGCATCGCCGAAAAATGAAAAATGTGTTACACATAATTAATTCAAGGAACTGGATAATAAACATTCTCGTCCACTTGATTATAATAGGTTGGTGATGTTATCCTCTATGCTTTTAGGAGAACTGAAGTGAAAAATTTATTCTCTAATTTAACAAGTAAACCTGCAGCATTGATTTCTCTAGGTTCATTGTTAATGACTGGGAAAATAGCTGTAGCTAGTGAAACAGTCAAGAATGTACAACCAGTAGAACGTCCAGATGCAACTGTTACACCAGTTTCAGCCGAAAGCCAAAAAGCCTGTGTGAAACATCCAAAACTCGGTAAGTTTTTTTGTGCTAATGCTGAACAATTATCTCACATCAAGAAGGGTTCACCAGAGATTAATGCAGCAGATGAAAACAACCAAAAGGCTTTACTTGAGGTTACAGACGAAGAAAGTGATGCTGCTGTATCTATGTTTGGCTGTGATTGTGTCGCATCGATAAACTGTCTACGCAGTCTGCGGAATAGTTTACCGTAGATTTTTTTACTGACTAATTTTAGACTAATTAAAGATATAGGGTGTAAGTATTTGAAAGGCATAGGGTATAAAGGTAATGGATGAAGTTACATTCTTCATCTAGTTACCTATTTTGTTATACTCTACGCCTTTAAGTAAATTTCTTTTTGTGTTACATGAAACATAATTTTACTGAAAATATATGAATCGTCGTAATTTTATCACTTTATTTAGTGTCAGCTTATTTTTAAATTGTTCACCTATTTTGTTTGCTGCGAGTTATGCCGCTAAACCTAAACCCAAACCAAAAAAAAAGCCATCTCAATCTGAGAATTGGATTGACATCGGGACTATAGCAGAGTTAGATAAAGCTGGTCAAATATTTAAACAAAAATCATCTTTGGGTGCAATTTTAGTAATTGGGACATCGAAAAATAACAATTTAATTGCTGTTAACCCAACTTGCACACATCTAGGTTGTACGGTTGATTGGGAAGCAAAAGAAAATATCTTTTTATGCCCCTGTCATGCTTCAGAATTTGCCGCCGATGGTAAAGTAATAAATGGTCTAGCAACAAAACCATTATCAACTTATAAAACCAAGATAGAAGGTAATATAGTAATGGTCAAGCGTGTCTAGTTAATGACTCTTGAATACAAAATTTTTATTAAAATATTCTGAATAAACACCCTCTGAGACATTTTACGTAGTACAGCACCAACATTATGAGATTCCATAATAACCTTAAGAATACCTTTGGACAACAGAAGCGTGTTGTAATGGTAAGATTTCATGCTTCTTTTGACGGCGATATGCGCGATCGCGTATGCTAAGTACAGAATTTCGCAACTTCGTAGCGAATCCTCTTAAAAAAACTCAGCGTACCTCTGCGTTTAAAAACGCTACGAATTTATGCTCTTCTGTACTAAGTAAGTAGGTAGGCGTAAATAAACATCAAATATTATTTTTTAGTTCAGGTGGGCTTTTGGATCTTCCATCTTATATTTAATAATGCCTGTCTACTTAATGTATAAACTTGTTTCCAAAAATGGGCTAATTTATTGAGTATATCTGAGCGAACATTATTTCTAATTTTTATTAGGTGAATATGAGTTTTTTCATCATGGCAATGTGGATGTAATAATTGGAGATTTTTCCAATCATCCTTTCCGCCATCGACTGTAGAGTTGATATGGTCTACTTCTAGTACATCTTCTTCTCTAAATTTTAACATAATTTGGTCAAATCTTTACCTTAGATGTATTCTGGAGCGCTTGTAACCCCGTCAGGAGAAAAATATAAAAATACCTATTTTAATTAATCAGTATATAACCAGAATTTAACTAATAAGCTCTAGATTCAACTTTAGTTGAATGATTTTCATTATCTGTTCAAATTTCGATGCAGCAGGTGAATAAGCGATTCCATAGTTCACTTGAATATTTTTTTTGGTAAGAGATTCACTTAGCAAATGTGGTTTGACTAATCTGTTTAATTGTTCAACCGAAAAAAACATCTGGAAATACGTAGAGATAAACTCTATTTTTTCTCTTGGAACAAATTTTGTAAGGGCAAAGATTTACCAACAGAGGAGACATTTATGACCAAGTATAGTCGCAGACAATTATTGATATTCTTTGCCGGAAGCGCTGGTGCTGTGGTCGCAGATAAAGTTTTAGGTGGTGTTTTCAATGCTGCTGAAGCACAATCTGCACCTTTGAGCTTTACGGCAGTCCGCTTACCCCATCCATTGCCAATTTATCAACAGCAAAAGAATTTCTTGCCAACGCAAATTGGACAGGGACAAATACTTAATCCTGCTGCAAATGTCCAGTTACCCAGCTATAACGTCATTGATGATGTGGTAGTACCACCAGAGTATGAAAGATATGTCATCGTCGCTTGGGGAGACAAAGTTTTCCCAGACCTCAATGAATATTTCGGCTACAACTGCGACTATACAGGCTTTGTTCCGGTTGGTAGAAGCGATGACGAAGGCTATTTGTGGGTGAATCACGAATACATTAGCTTTCCTTTTTCTGGTTTAGCTCCAGAAGCACCCACTGATGTACAGGCACTTCCCACTAGCTTTGCTGGAGTCATTGGACGTGCTTTACCCTCCACCAGAAATACTGAAGTTGATGGAGAATTTTTATACAACTTGGGTGGTTCTATCGTCCGCATTTCTCGCCGTAACCCCCAGCGGCGTTTCGCTGTTGTTAAAGATGCTAAAAACCGCCGGGTTCATGGTCTTTCTGGATTGGGTATCAACAGCCAACGTACAGATGGCTATCAATCTGTCACCTCCTGGGGAAGCTTAAGCTATCAAAAAGGTGACCAAAACTATTTAATTGCTACCGGGCCGACTGCAACTGAAGTTTTTCCTCTCAGTTCCGATGGACTGGGTAACAAAATTATTGGTACTGCTTACAATTGTTCTGGTGGTACAACACCTTGGGGAACTATTCTTTCTGCCGAAGAAAACTTCCAAGGAGCAGCAGCATTTTTTGTTGGTGTGACAGAAGCAGTCAAGTCGAATGGAACTCAGACAGGTTACACCGATAGCACCACTGGCAAGACTTTTGGCTTAGTTGGGGAAAAATACGGCTGGATGGTCGAAGTTGATCCAGCAGACCCCAGTTTCCGTCCTCGGAAGCACACTTGGTTGGGTCGTTTCCGCCATGAAAATATTGCCATGCGTGCTGAAGCAGGCAAAAGACTAGTAGGTTATATGGGAGATGATAGACGCGGGGGACACACTTGGAAGTTTGTTAGCACCGGCATCGTCACATCACCAACTAATAAAGTTAACAGCACTTTGTGGGAAAACGGTACTCTATACGTTGCTCGTTACAACCAAGACGGGACTGGTCAGTGGATACCCTTGGTTTTAACTACTGCCACCAATCCCATTGCGCCAACAGTTCTATCTTCTGTGGAATTTGCAGCTTTAGGGTCAGCGCAAAGAAATGGTCTACTTAAACTTCCTCGTCGTGTTGGTATCGCTGGTTCAACTACCGATGGTGGTGCTTTCGACATGACTCGTGTTAATGAAGCGACAGCATTACCTGGTTATCAAAACAAGAAGTTATCTGATTTCTACGCAACCCAAGGTGCGATACTTAGCGATGCCTTCCAAGCGGCAAACTTAGCAGGAGGAACTCCTACAGCACGTCCCGAAGATTTGGAAGTACATCCGCTGACAAAAGAAGTTTTCATCGCTTATACCGATGGTGCACCAGGAAGTGACGGTTATCCAGATTCGCGGATTTTCCAAGTCGCCAAATTAAGCACTGCTCCTAATGCTACTCAGCAGTCTGGAGGTATTTACAAGATTATCGAAGATAGTGCAGACGGTTCTGGTCTGACCTTCCGTTGGCAGCGATTTGCTCAAGGTGGAGAAGCTGGTTCTCAGTCGGGGGCTGGTTTTGCCAATGTTGATAACTTAGTGTTTGATTCTCAAGCAAATATCTGGGGTGTGACGGATATGTCCACCTCTACCCATAACGGTTTTAATGTTGGTGCTGCCGGGACTCCAACCACAATTAATCATTCAGCCAGTGGTAACGTTTCTGATTTTACTGGTGTATTTGGTAATAACTGGTTATTCTTCATCCCCACTAGTGGTCCAGATGCTGGAATCATAAGACCTTTTGCCCACGGACCAGTGCGTTGTGAAATAACCGGACCGACTTTTGTTGGAGATACACTGATTGTTGCTGTCCAGCATCCCGGTGAGGACAGTCCGATTAACGATGGTAGAAATCTAAGTCGTAATATTGAGATGTTGGATTTGAATGGTACTACTTTTAACCAGGCTCGTACCGTACCGCGTGGTAGTAGCTGGCCCAGCAATATTTCTACTACTGATGGTGGTAAGAGTCAACCCACAGGTTTCCCACGTCCTGCTGTGATTGGTATTCAGCGGAAAAATTCTAACGGCAGATTTATTTAGGAGTTAGGAGTTAGGAGTTAGGCGAAGACCCTCTTCCCTACTCTAGCCTTGTCTGCGTCTCGTAAGGGACGCTTGCAACTCAGTGTCTATGTAGTTTGTTTTTCGTTATTGTTGCGTAAGTCCTATTAGTGAGTTGTTGTTAATTATTAATATTAACTCCTAATACCAATTCTGTATGAAGATGCACATAATCAAGACCCCCCTGTAGTCCCCCCTTGGCAAGGGGGGACGGCGTAGCCGGGGGGTAATATATGCAGCTTCACAAAGAAACGGTATAACTCCTAACTATTGAGAACTTGATTGTATAAAAGCGTTAATTGGCGTGAGGAATATTTATGAAATTTACACAACTGGCTTACATGACTGTGTTGTGGGTGGTAGCGATCGCATCATCTGTAGTTGCTCAAACAACTGTATCACCCCGCTTTGAGATCCGCTACACAACCGAAGGGGCTGGTTTTGATTCTCTTGGTAGTGTGGAAGGTTTTGTACCTTTATTTCAAACTCCAGGGAGTAACGTTACTTTTTTCCAAGGACGAGCTTTTGTAGACAATGACTCTCACATGGGAGGAAACCTGCTACTAGGACATCGTACTTATAATAGAGAGAGCGATCGCATTGTCGGTACTTACATTTCATACGACATCCGCGACACGGATAAAAGCTATTTCACCCAATTAGGTTTAGGTATCGAAAGTCTTGGAAATTGGGATTTTCGGGCTAATGCCTATCTCCCTCTAGGTAATACCTCCGAGCAAGCTGCACCATCTATATATACCAATCCTGTTTTTAGTGGATCTAACTTAAACCTAAATCGCTCTCGCTTGTACCAAGTCTCTCTATCGGGAGTGGATGCAGAAGTTGGAACTCGATTAGCTTCACTTGGTGCAGGTGATTTGCGCGGTTATGCAGGTTTATATTATTTGAGTGGTGGTGAATCGAGAGAAGCTTTTGGTTGGAAAACTCGACTCGAAGCCAATCCCACTAACTTTTTGGGAATGAGTCTATCGTTACAAAACGATGCACTTTACGATACTAGGGCAGTTTTCAGTATTGGACTGAGTTTCCCCAGTAGCGGTGCAACACGAACAGCAGGCAAACCAAGTAATTGGGGACGGATGGCAGGAACAATAGACCGTTTACCTGCGATTCTTGTGGCTAATGAAACCAGACAAGATACAGTCCTTGCCACTAATCCTGCTACTGGTCAACCTTGGAGATTCATTCATGTCACAGGTGTGGGTAATAGCGACGGCACTTTTGAATCTCCTTATGCTTATAGCGAAATAGCGAAAGCAACAGGAGCAGCAAGAATAGGTGATATTATTTACGTCCGCTCCGGTGGTAGTACTAGTATTCCCAGTTTCAATATTCCTAGCGGGGTACAGGTACTATCGAATATTCCAGAGCAGCGAATTGATGCAGTCGAACTCAGTAATATCAAACTACCTTTTTCGGGTACTACTGGTGTGTTACCCACAGTTGGGGGTACGGTGACTCTCGCAAGTAATACGACTCTCTCTGGTTTCAATATTAATGGTGCCTCTGGTGCTGGGGTTCGGGGTACAAATGTCAGTAACGTCACAATTCGAGACAACCGCATCCAAAATTCGATTACCAACCCTGCTAACCTCACTAATTTGGGAGAAGGTATTTTCCTCACTCAAGCAACGGGCAAAGTCAATATTCTCAACAACATTATCAATCAAAATGCTAACACTGGCATTTTAATCAATAATAATGCGGGTTCGACTGACTTAACGCTTGCTAACAACCAAATTGCAGATAATTTTAACTCGATTCGAGTCAACTTAAATGGAACTGCAACAGGTACTGCACAAATTACTAGTAACCAAATTACTAATTCTGGAACTGGTATTGATGTCAACTTATCAGAAAAAGCCCAACTCACAAATTTAACCATCAACAAGAACACTATTACTGCTCCCACAGGTGGAACTCTCGACCAAGGTGTTAATGTTACAGCTTTTGATAATGCAAAAGCCACTGTAGCTATTGCCGATAATACCATTCGTAAAGCTACAACTGAGGGTATAGGATTATTTCTAAATCAAAATTCCGACACAAAAATAAATGTTGCTGGAAACACAATTGAAAATGTCCAAGGTGACAGTTTCTCGGATGGTATTGACTTACAGTTGTTTGATAATGCCAAATCCGATGTAAATATCTCTGGAAACACAATTAATAATGTCACTGGACGTGGTATCAGTGCCTCAAGCTTCAATGACACAACGAGCAACAATTTAAATATTGTCGGTAATAAAGTTAGCAATACTACCTTTGAAGGTATTGGACTTGATGATGTTGGTGGCAGTGCGACTATTAATAACAACACGATTACCAATATTGGTAATTATGGATTGTTTTTCACAGGGCTTGGTAAACTCAATTCGACAATAATTGGCAATACAATTGATGGGACTGTGGGTGCTGGAATTCAAGGAATCAATATCAGTAACACAACGATTCAAAATAACACCATCAAGAATGCAATTACAGGCAATCCCGAAAAACTCGGTGAAGGTATTTTCCTTACTCAAGCAACTGGTAAACTGAATATTTCCAACAATACTATCAATAAAAATGCTAACACTGGCATTTTAATCAATAATAATGCGGGTTCGACTGACTTAACGCTTGCTAACAACCAAATTGCAGATAATTTTAACTCGATTCGAGTCAACTTAAATGGTACTGCAACAGGTACTGCACAAATTACTAGCAACCAAATTAACAACTCTGGAACTGGTATCGATGTCAACTTATCAGAAAAAGCCCAACTCACAAATTTAACCATCAATAAAAACAATATTAATGCTCCCACTGGTGGAACTCTCAACCAAGGCATTAATGTTGTAGCTTTAGATGATGCGAAAGCTACTGTTACTGTTGCCGATAATACCATCCGTAATTCCATAAGCGATGGCATAAAATTTAGCCTCAATCAAAACTCAGTCACGCAAATCAACGTTACTGGTAATACGATTGAAAAAGTCCAAGGTAGTATTTTCTCTGATGGTATTGACTTTGAAATTTTCGATAATGCCAATGCTGTTATCAAAATCTCAGATAACAAAGTTTCTGATACTACTGGACTAGGCTTATATATTGGTGCTTTGGGAAGTTCTCAAACCTTTACAACTATTAACTCCAATACTTTCACAGCAAGTAGTGTAGAAATAGCAGCTTACGATAGTGCAAGAATTTGCTCGGCTATTAACAGCAACAATAAAACTAGTTTCACTTTAGTGCCAAATGATGCAACCGTAACTTATCAGGTTGTAGATGCAGCTACTTTGTCAACTAGAAATAACGGTGCTACTATCACCAATTCAGGAAGCGGTAGTGTTGCTAACGTTTCTGCTGCAACTTGTCCAAGGTTACCATAATACCCTAAGAATCAATAGGACTTACGCAAAAACTCTGGGGTTCATCATTCTATCGACTTGTGCGTAAGTCCTAAATCAAAAAGTTACGTCAAAAGCAACCCACTTAATTTGCCGTAACTCATTCTCTAATAGTTTCCGTGCGGCAGAGTTAATTTTTGGTCATGCAACTCAAAAATCATCTCGTCCAAATCCTTGACCTCGCATTCCCTTTGACCAGATAATAAGCTCCCCGTTATTTCCCCCAACCGCGAATTGATGTCCTTGAGGATGCCAAGATAAACAAGATAATCCCCCATCCGCACCATCAAGAAACTGAGTTAATTTCCTCCCTTTATTCCACAGGCAAACCATACCATCGGCAGATGCAGAAGCTAGTAAATAGGAGTTCGGTTGAAATTGGATCGATTGTACTATAGGTTTTTCTGCTGCATTATCACCAAGGTAAAATAGATTACGTCCGGGTGAACCCAGCAAAATATCGATTTCGTCAACTCCCAAGGATGATGTTTCGGCATTAATCAGTCGGTTCCCAACCTCGGCTGTCTCAACATTGACACCAATTACTGAGGATTTTTGCCCTGAAGCTTGAACTGTGTCATTTCTATTTGTACCATTGAAGATAACGCCGTTGCGTTCGACAAATTGCCCAACTTGGATAAATTCATCGTATCCGGAAGCGTACTTTCCGGATGTTACAGAAGAAGCAACTTTTGGATTCTTAGCAAGATACAGTTCTTCGTTGAAAAATTGGTTCGTTGTCATTGTGCGAATACTCCACAGGTAGATGTTCTCAAATCAGTACCATGAGTGTAAATACTTGTTTTGTCCAAGCCATATGTATACTAACACTTATTTTAGGAATGAGAATTATTATTATTTGATTAAATTTACCCAGTAAATACCAAGCAAGCCCAGGAGCATTACAATAAAGCCGAAAAGTAAGAGCAGTCTTTTGTATTTGCAACAGGGGATAAAAAATAATTATTTTCTTTGACAGAATCGAATACAACTATTGACAAACGAATCCATGAGAATGATAATCATTTAGTGTTGCGGTAGGTTTTTGCGTGTGTCTACATATAGTAATTTTGAGCACCTACTAGGTATTGAATGAGGAGAAAAATGAATACTTTATATTTTTGGAATAGGATATTCCAGCTTCCTGTGCAAGAATTGATAGCTTTTCTCAATATGCTTTATGGAAATAGTCGCATTAAATATAATATTTCTACATTAATCACTCCGTATATACGTGCTATCGTGCAGCAACGTACTGGTTCTGGTGACAATCAACCATCAGAAGTAACGGGGAAAGTTTGGTGTAAATCCAGCGCTGTCCCGCAACTGTAATGAGGCAAATTTTTTCATTTTATCTTTGTCCCTAAGTCAGAAGGCCCGCTAGTAGTCACAAAAAAACACAATTATCTGCGAGGTACAGATGAGAAATATTTTCTTTAATTCCCAATGGGGAATCAAGTTTGCCGTGTCTAGTTTAACTGCAACCTTGGGGATATTGTCCGGAAATTACACTGCTACAGCAGAAGTTAAAATACCAGAAAGATCCGCTTCATATCTGCAACCAACAGCACAAGAAATATCCCAAAACGTAACACCACAAAATGAAAGTCAACCAGATATTGAATTGACTGTTACTGGAAAAATATTAAATCAACCTGTTTATTCCCCATTCCGTCGTGAAGGGACAGTTAAAGACTCAACCCGTCCTATCTACGTTATCACGGGTGAAGAGATGGAAGCGCAAGGTGCCAGAACTGTTAGAGAAGCACTCAAGTTTCTTCCCGGTATTCTGCCAGATGGGACAGTGGGAACTGAACCCCATGCATTAAGCGGTCAATATATACGTGGTTCTAACAGTAACCAAGTCTTGATTCTACTTGACGGCAGACCGATAAATAGTGCGGGTTACGGTGCATTTGACTTATCTGAATTTACCACCGACAACATTGAACAAATTGAAGTTTTACCAGGTGGTGGTTCTACTCTTTACGGTTCCGATGCAATTGGTGGAGTCATCAACATCATTACCCGTCGTCCGACGGATAAAATCACAACTCAAGCCAAACTGAATGTGGGTTCATACGGACTTAATCAACAAAATATCCAAATTAGTGGGAGAACTGGGAATGTTGGCTGGGCAGTGGGATACAATCGTACCCAAGGTAACTATAATTATCCTGTCTCCATTCTTGAAGCTAATTATCAAGGAACTCGCAAAAATAATGATGTTCTTTTCAATAATGCCAATATCAAGCTAGATGCGGATTTAGACAAGCGAAATAATCTCGCATTCTCCGCAGAATATCTAGGAAAAGAACAAGGGGTACCGGGAGGAATTCCCGTTCCGAATACTGCGGGTGCTTTCAACACTCTCACAGATAAAAATCGTAAGTACACTGATCGATTTCTTAGCGATTTAACTTGGAACTCTAAGTTAGGAAATGGCAACGATTCGCTATTAACAGCACGAGTCTACGGTGATTTCATCAATACTGAATTTGATAACCGCAGTGGAGCATTTTCCACACAGCAAAAATTTGAGGAAGCACAAAAATCATACGGGACTCAAGTTACACACAGTTGGAAAATTGCGAGCAATCAATCTTTAGTTTATGGATTTGATTACCGCAATATAACTACACGTAATAGCAATTTAAAGTATGCCACTAGCATTGAGAACGTTAGTTATGACAATACCATTGAACAAGGTGCGTTATTTGCTAAATATGATGTGAATTTCACTCCAGCATTCGGAATAAATTTGGGTGTGCGTCAAGACTTTAGTAGTTTAGCAAATGGTGGCTTTACATCACCTTCAGTTGGTGCCAAATATAGCGTTTATGATTCTACAACTATCCGTGCCAACTACATCAAAAACTTCCACATTCCGACTCTTTTCAACTTATATGCTAACGGAGGTTTTTATGTTGGTAATCCCAATCTCAAACCAGAGAAGGGGGATAGTTACGATATTGGTATTGACCAACAATTAGGTAATTTTGGTTTACTGAGATTAACTTATTTCAATAATACAATTTCTGACTTAATTGCATATAATAATGCTGTTCCTGTAGCTACCTATGAAAATGTTGGTAAGGTTCGCACTCAGGGAATCGAAGCCAGCTTAAATGTACAACTGGCAAAAAATATCTACGGATTTGTTAATTATACGGTAAACGATCCCCGCATTCTGGAAAGCACAAATTCTAAAGAAATCGGCAAAGAATTACGATTTGCAGGTGCAGATAGCATTAATGTGGGAATTTCTTACGAAACTCCTAAAGGATTGTATGCGGGATTAATCATGCATTCACTTGGTAAATATCCGACAAACAACACTAATACAGAATCATTACCAGGTTACACAACGTTTGATATGAAAATGCGAGTTCCTCTCAATCAAACCTTGGCACTTACTGGTAGTGTAGATAATATATTCAACCAGAGGTATCAGCTATATGCAGGATATCCAGATGCAGGTAGAATGTTTCAAGTTGGTTTGAACGCTAGTTTTTAACAATTGTTGAGACGTTGTATGTAACGTCTCTACGACTAACCTAATATACGAGGAAAATTGCCATGACTCAATTTAACCCTTGGGTAAAACCATTAAATCAGACTGCTGTCGAACCGACTGGAAACGGTTGGCAAATTGAGTACGAATATTTCGATTGTCAAGGTGATGTGCTTGCTTGTTTAACTTACACATTATTTCAAGATAATTGGCATCAAGTTGGGTTAGGACATCTGGAACAAGGCAGTGTTTTAGAGTTAGAATTTCACGAAGCACCGAAAACCTGTGTTCTCTACGATGGATATCTCACCGTAATTGCTCAAGGTTGGCATTTTCACTTGTGTATTCAAGAAACTGTAGGTGGTCCGGATTCTGAAACTCCATTAGAATTGAGACAGCAAAGATTAATTAATAAAGGTGCATTTTATCAACGAATCAATCCAGAGGGAGAACCCAGAAGTTGGGGTATTCAATTTTGGAATGGTGCAGGTGAAAAAGTGATGACTATATTTTTACCAAATCCATATATCGAAGACGAAAATTTATTACCTGATGGTAAAGCTAATTTTGCCAAGTTAGAATTTTATAACGAACTCCGGGAAATTTATGTATTAGGAACAAAGCAACTGACCTTTACAAAAAATCCCTTTCAAGGTTCTTATATTGCAGTTTGTACTTCTGGACGTTGTTACCCTTCACGCAAATGGGAACCTACATTTGATGCACTGAAAGCAGCAGTAGAAAAAGCAGAATTGGATATAGAAGTACGAACAAGTGGTTGTTTGCAAGTATGTAAGTTGGGTCCGGTGGCCTTTTATTCTAATGATAAAACTTGGTATAGTCGTGTGAAGCCAGAAGTAGCAGAGCAAATTGTCAACGAACATTTAGTTCAAGGTAATAAGGTGACTGAATATATCTATCCACCCGTGTAAATTCCAAATGAAGAGAGGTGATAGAATATCACATAGGGTGTGTTACGGCTTGATAAATATATAGGACTATGATTGGGTCAGTTTAGCCGTAACGCATCCTACAAGTTTAAGATTTATTTTATAAACACGGTCTTATAAATATTTGAGAATGATATATAGATTGCAGCATTCCAAGTTATTAATTTTTATTTTAAATATACTGATTATTTCTGGATTAATAGTAGCCTGTCAAAGTCCGAAAATTAATAATACTGAAAAAGTTGCGGTTAACCCAGCTTGCATCCAAAATTATGATAAAAATCGCGATTATTTTCCTGATAAGATTACTATTACCCGTGCAAAAGGCTTTAGCATTGAATATCATAACAACTATAAAACCATCACAATTAATAATCCTTGGAAGGAGGCAAAAACTGGTTTTAAATATGTTTTACTTCAATGCGGGACACCTGCACCAAAAGATATTAAAGATTCGGAATTAATTACTGTACCAATTAATTCTGTTGTTTCTCTTTCTACAACTCATCTTCCCCATTTAGCCAAACTCGGAGTAGTCGATAAATTAGTCGGTGTCAGCGATACTAAAATAGTCAATACATCTGAGGTTGTAGAAAAAATTAAAGCTGGAACAATTGCAAATGTTGGGAGTAATGCCAGTGTCAATGTAGAGAGAATTTTAGAACTCAATCCAGAACTAGTCATAACTTATGGGACTGGTAATGTCAATAATGATAGTTATCCGAAGTTGTTAGAAGCGGGTTTGAAGGTGGTAATCAATGCTGAATATATGGAAGATTCACCTTTGGGTAGAAGCGAATGGTTGAAGTTTACTGCTTTATTTTTTAATAGGGAGAAGGAAGCAGAACAAATATTTGGGGAAGTAGCCAAAAAATATGATGAAATAGCAACTAAAGTCAAAACTGTGAAAGAACGTCCAACTGTGTTTGTCGGGTTTAATTTTAAAGGTACTTGGTATATGCCAGGTGGTAATAGTTATGCTGCAAAATATTTAGAAGATGCAGGGGCAAATTATCTTTGGAGTAATGATAAGTCTTCTGGTAGTTTACCTTTATCGTTTGAAGCAATTATCGAAGGTGCGAATAATGCTGATTTTTGGTTGAATTTTAGTCAAAAGTGGAAGCAGAAGAAAGAGATATTAGCTGAAGATAGCCGCTATGGTGATTTTAAAGCTGTGAAAACAGGAAATCTTTATAATAATAATCTTCGTGTGAATGAAAATAGTGGTAATGACTATTGGGAAGGGGGAATTAGTAATCCTGATGTGGTTTTATCTGATTTAATTAAGATTTTTCATCCGGAAATTTTAGCGAAGCATGAATTAGTTTTTTATCGTCGGGTTAATTAAAGTAATATGTATATATCAAGGTATGTTCGGAAGTATTTCAAAACTAGTAAATATCTATTTTTTATATTAGAGTTTTTGCTTCATGACCAAATAATAAATAATTAACCGCTGATGCACGCAGATGAACGCTGATGAAGAAGACTTTTGCAACAGGTCTATTGTTGATTGGGGTGTTAATTCTTGCTTTTTTATTAGATATTGCCCTTGGTTCGGTGCAGATTCCTATTAAAGAAGTTGTTAAAGTTTTGTTTGGTGGGGAGGCCGAAAAGACAAGTTGGACGAATATTATTTTTAAGTTTCGCTTACCAAAAGCGATGACTGCTATGCTTGCTGGTGCTGCTTTGGGTGTGAGTGGATTGCAGATGCAAACAATTTTTAGAAATCCACTTGCGGGACCTTTTGTGTTAGGAATTAGTTCGGGTGCTTCCTTGGGTGTGGCTTTGGTTGTACTGACGGCAAATTTCGCTGGTGCGGGGGCAATTTTTCAAACTTTGGGTGTTTTTGGTGATTTAAGTTTGGTTATTGCATCGAGTTTGGGTGCTGCTGCTGTCTTAGGGTTAGTGTTAGTTGTATCGCGTCGTGTTCAAGATACAATGACATTGTTAATTTTAGGATTGTTGTTTGGTTATGCCACGAGTGCATTAGTTAGTATTCTATTACAATTTAGCGATCGCCAACAAATCCAAGCATATCTGCAATGGACTTTCGGCAGTTTTGCGGGGGTAACTTGGCAACAAATGCCTGTTTTAGCGGGTGTGGTGCTGTTGGGGTTATTAGTTGCAACTGTGTTGTCGAAACCGTTGAATGTGTTACTGGTGGGTGAGTCCTATGCTTTGACCCTGGGTTTAAATTTGGAAAGAACGAGGTTTTGGGTAATTACAAGTGCTTCAATATTGGCAGGTGCAATTACAGCATTTTGCGGTCCCATTGCCTTCCTGGGTGTGGCTGTTCCCCATTTGTGTCGGAGTATGTTTAATAGCAGTGACCATCGGATTTTAGTGCCTGCAGTGACAATTATGGGGGCAATAATGGCATTGATTGCAGATTTGTTGTGTACTATTCCTGGAAATCAGACGGTATTACCATTAAATTCGGTGACTGCGTTGATTGGTACACCTGTAGTTTCCTGGGTGATTTTGCGACGGTATTATGCGAGGTAAAGTTTTTTCGTCTGCGGTTAATTATTTCTTATTCGGTAATCAAGTAATACCATTTCTTTATGAAGATGCGCCTAATTAGCCCACGCAGGTGGGCTTTGTACGTATAGTCCCAGGCTTCAGCCTGTGGGTGAATAAAGCGCAACCTCATACAGAATTGGTATAAGAGTCTACTCAATACGGTACTGCTCCGCAGAAGCAAGCTACGGATAAGCAAAAAATAGAAAAACATTGTCGGCTGAAGTCTTATTTTTACACCTTTAACCGAAGCGTATTGAGAGTCTACTTACCTGCGATTTCTCGTAATTTTGTACAAGTCTCCTCAAGATTATCAACACTAATGGGAGTAATTAAACCATCATGATGAAAAGTATATACCTGATTATTTTGTATTGCTTTTAATTTATTCCAAAAAGGTAGCTTTTTAAAATCATCAGGATTCAAATTATCGGACTCAATGATAAAAAGTTTCTCGGGATTCGCTTCGAGTATTTTTTCTTGGGAAAGAGTTAAATAACCCTTAAATCGACTCCCTGATTGAAAATCTGCAACCAAGTTTTTATAATTGAACTTTTCGAGTAAATCACCAGCCCAACTATATTTATTTGGCGAGGATGTTGGTTGTGCCCGTAATAAAATTAATACTGATTTCCCATTCTTCGGAATATTATTTAAGCAAGATTTATATTTATCTAAAATTGGTTTCGGGTCAACACCAATATGCTGGGCTAACTCTGTTGTCTGATTTTCTAAATCTTGCCAACTACTGATAGTACGGGCAATGGTTGGAATTCCTAATTCTTTTAATTTTGCTAATGCTTGGTCATGCATTTTTTCAGCACCGATGACTAAATCAGGTTTGAGGGAAACAATTTTTTCTAAATTAATTGCAGAACGAGTTCCGACTCTAGGAAAATCGGTAAATTTGGATTTAGCAATTATGTCTGTGTATCTACCGTTAGGTACACCAACGAGTTTAGTTTTATCTAAGCTATAAATTAAATCTGCTGCTAGTGGTGTAAGTACGATGACTCGTTTGGCTTGTTGAATTGGTTGGGTTGGAGTTTTTTCTGCTTTTGTTTCAGAATTACTATGAGAGCAAGCAAATAGGTTTAGACCTAAAAAAATTGAGATGCAAGCAACTGTAATTTTTTGATTCATCTTGGCTAATCAAGAGTGAGAAAAAATGGAGCTAGGAGTTATTCCCTGTTTGACGACGATAGAGTAACCAAATAAATAATGGGGAACCCAACAAAGCTGTCACCGAACCTACTGGTAACTCAACAGAACCGAGTCGAGAGAGTAAATCAGCAAATACTAGCAACCACGCACCACCAAGGGCTGATAATGGAAGTAAGATGCGATGGTCGTTTCCTACCATTAAGCGAATACCGTGGGGAACCACTAAACCGATAAAACCAACTAACCCACTGATGCTAACTGCACCTGCGGCAAGAAGGGTTGCTACTGCTGCAATCAAGAAACGCGAACGCATTAAATTTACACCCAATCCCACCGCTAAGTCATCCCCTAAAGACAGTAAATTCAGCGATCGCGCCAGTAAGCATCCACCGATTAATGCAACAATAATATAAGGAGCAGTAGTGGTAACCTCTCGCCATCCTCTTCCATTCAGACTACCAATTAACCAGTTCAAAGCCTGCTGAATTTGTCCATCCTCAGCAAGTAAAAGTAAAGTACTCTGTACCGCACCAAATAACGAACTGACCGCAACACCCGCCAAAATTAACCTTTCTGTGGAAAGTTTTGAACCCGAACGACCGAGAAAAATTACTAGAGCCGTGGTAATAATTGCACCAATCCAAGCTGCTAAGGGAATCCAAGCTTGAAACACTTGCAATACTACCATTACTATCACAACTAACCCCGCACCTGCGGAAATCCCCAAAATAAAAGGGTCAGCGAGACTATTTCGCAACATTCCTTGTAACAACGCTCCCGACATTCCCAACGCAGCACCAACTGTTATGGCTGCAAGAATACGGGGAATACGTAAATCCCAAAGTATAGTTTGTTTTACCGGGTCGCCTTGGCGGAGTAATGCTTGCCCAAGTTCGGGTAAACTCAATGGGACAGCACCCTGAGAAAGCGAAAGTAAAAGCGTTGATAGCAGAAATAATAAAAGGATGAATACAGCCAAGAAAACGCGATTAGTTTGTTTGCTTAAATACCGTGATAATATTCTCATTTTGTTGTTCTGTTCCTTGACAATTACCTTTAGGTAGTGCCAAAAACTGTTGCAGCCATCGCTGCTTGGTCTGGGCATAAGTTTCAATCGCTACCCAGCTATCCACTCCACCCTCGTACAACAACATCTGAACGTTGTTTTATTCTTGGCTAGAAGAGTAATTGAGGATTATATTATCAGTTCGCCGCTAGTATTGCAGTAAAAATGCTTATCCAATACTCTACTTCATTTTGCGACCCTAATTGGGAGGAAATAGCTCCGAAAGATTTCATCCTTTCAAAATCTCAGCTATCATAAAAACGATTCTCATTATTTCAGAGTATGGTTATGCAAATACGGTTTCGATAGTCCAAGCTTTTGACGTATGATAGATTATTTTGTGAGTAAATAAAATTATCCCGTAGATCCAGTGGAGACACCATGAAACTAGCAGTCTATGGCAAGGGTGGAAGCGGTAAGACAACTTTAACTGCCAGCCTTCTGCAATTTTTGAATTATTTCTGCAATAAACGAGTTCTGGGCATTGATGGCGACCATAATCTACATCTTGCTCACGAACTTGGAGCCACGTCAACTGACATTCAACGTGGACAACTCGGCCCAGCACAAGATATCGGCAATGACTTAGATTGGTTGCGTCATTATTTTGCTGGCACTAACCCCCGGATAACTGCAGATTTGCCAATGATTAAAACTACTCCCCCAGGAGAAGGGTCACGTCTGTTAAGGTTGTCTGAACCTGCACAATGGCGGCTGCGTTATGTCACCCTGATTAATGGGGTAGAGTTGATTAGGGTTGGGGATTTTACAGAAGATGATTACCGCAAGAAATGCTTTCATAGCAAAACTGGTGCAATTGAGATTTTCCTCAAGCATGTTTGGGAAGATAGTAATGAAGCGATCGCTGTTGATATGTCGGCAGGCAAAGATGTTTTCGCATCACCTTTACCCAGCTTATTCGATGGCAATCTATATGTCGTCAAACCAACACGCAAGTCAGTCGCTAATGCCAAAGATTTTCTGGAACATGCCAAAAAGTTTGGTGTTGAAATGCTGGTAGTCGCAACTGATATCCGCGATCGCGATGAAATTAAGGCAATTACAAATAGTTTGGCACGTCCTGTGGATGCAGTCATTCCCCATGACCTATTTTTCCTTCAACGAGATAGTTTGTTGCTGGAACGTCCACCCCACGTGTGCGAAGCCAGCTTTGCCGTGCTAGATGCCTTCTATCAATTGACAGATATATTGTTGCAACTTCCCTCACACAACTGGGATCAAATGTTGACCAGAATGATATACCACCACGAAGAAACTGCTGCCGACTGGGCTGGTATAAAATGTAATGATCAAGTACTCCCTGGGTTTGACCCATTTGAAAGCTTCCGCTTATGTTTGCGGTAAATTACATAGTTGCGAACATAACATACTGCATGAATATATTTACATATCCATGCAGTCAAGCCTAAATCCCTAGAGACTCTATTTTTACTTCATATAAATTAATTATATACATGAATGACTGTTCAAGTGTTATAGTAGTTCAAGTGAACAGAGGAAAAACAAATGACAACTATAACCCAGATGAAATGTGCATGTCAGACTTGCCTGTGCGTTGTTTCCATTGAAGAAGCGGTCAAGAACGATGACAAATACTACTGTTCTGAAGCCTGCGCTGAAGGTCACAAGACCTTAAAAGGTTGCGCTCATAACGGTTGTGGTTGCTGATAACTTAATTACCCTCACCCTGACCCTCTCCCACAGGGAGAGGGAACCGCACGAATTCTTTATTTCATCTGCGTCCTACCCTCCAAGAAGCCGTACAGCGGCTACTGCGTGCTACCCTGCAAGAAGGCGAAACGCCTACTGCGGTTAATTATTTGTTTTGGCAATGAAAGAGCTTGCCCATAGAGAAGCTTGGCTGTGATTGTCCCGGATGTCAAGCGATCGCCAGTCAAATGCTATTACAAGGTAATTTGCCTCAGCCTCAATAGTCTGCTTGCGGAGTCGGGTTCTTTAACTCATATCTTCCGGCTTGCGTATAAACAACATATTAATAATTTTATAAGTTATTAAAACCACAATCAACTCTAAGTGTAATTCCAGTCCATTTTAATGGACTTCTGCTATTAGACAGGGACTTATAGTCCCTGACGGGTAAGGATGTTAATCGATTTCCCTGGGTAATAGCAGTGATGATTTTGACATGATTTCTTAGAGATACAAGATATCAGTTAAAGCATTTTTTCCAGAAACTGTTTAGCTCTTTTCGATTTAGGGTTGGAGAAAAACTCCCCTGGTGTGGTATCTTCAGCCAAACTCCCTTGGTCGAGAAACATAATTCGACTGGCAACTTCTTTCGCAAAGCCCATTTCGTGGGTAACGATCGCCATTGTAATGCCAGTTTCTGCCAATCCCCGCATTACTAAAAGCACCTCTTTAACCATTTCTGGGTCAAGAGCGGAAGTTGGTTCATCAAATAATATCATCTCCGGTTCCATAGCCAAGGCCCGAGCGATCGCAACTCGTTGTTTTTGTCCCCCTGAGAGTTTGGCTGGGAAAACATCGGCTTTTTCTGCCAAACCGACTTTTCCCAGTAGCTCCAAACCCAAAGTTTGGGCTTTTTGCTTATCTACACCTTTCACCTTCATGGGTGCATAGGTGACATTTTGCAGCACCGTCATGTGAGGAAACAGATTGAAGTGTTGAAACACCATCACCAAATGCTGCCGAATCTTCGCAATATTGGTACTAGGATGGGTGATTTCGCAATCGCTAAAGTAGATGTGTCCTCTGGTGGGACGTTCTAACAAATTCAAACAGCGTAAGAAAGTTGACTTCCCAGAACCAGATGGGCCTAAAATTGCAACGACTTCCCCTTTCAAAATCTCAGTCGAAATATCTTTGAGTACTTCGAGTTTACCAAAAGATTTACACAAAAATTCCGTGCGAATAATTGCCTCACTCACTCCGTCTTAACCTCATTTCTAAAGTTGATGCACTCCTAGTCAAGGCCATCACCAGAACATAGTAAATCAATCCTGCAAATAGCAATGGTTCAAAGTAGATATACTTGTTTGCTCCGACAATTTGGGCACTGCGTAAGATTTCTACCATCCCCAAAGTGGACACCAATGCTGAATCTTTCAACAGGCCAATTGCCTCATTCACCAGAGCGGGTAAAATGTTCTTCAATGCTTGCGGCATAATAATATCAGACATCATCAAATAGTAGGGCACACCCATTGACAATGCCGCTTCTGTTTGTCCTTTATCTACTGCTTGGATGCCACCCCGGATAGTCTCCGACAGATAAGCCCCGGAATTTAGGGTAAAAGTTAATACCCCTGCTTGTAATGCCGAAATATCGTAACCGGTGAGTTGTGGTGTAGCGTAATAAACCAACGCTAATTGTAAAAGCATAGGTGTGCCACGAAATACCGAAGTATAGGCATTGGCAAACAAAATCAGCGGTTTAATACCTGTAATTTTACATACAGTTAGCAACGTTCCCCAGATTAGCCCAAAAAATAGGGATAACAAAGTGAACAATAGGCTTACGGGTATTCCCTGAAGGATGAAAGGAATATCGGGAATAATTCGACGTAAATCGAGATTTAGCCCTTTAGCTGCTGGTTTAGAAGTGGCTGCATCTGGTGACTTGAGGGCAAACCACTTAGTTTTCAACCTCTCAACTTCACCCCCATCCAGCATTTTTTGCAAGACCTTGTTAAAGGGTGCAACTAAAGACGAACCTTTAGAAAAAGCGATCGCCGAACCACCATCTGGTTTGTTGGAGGATAATGGATGAAACTCTAATTCTGGGTTAGATTGGGTGAATCCTTGCGCTACAGTATCTCCCAAAATCACAGCATCAATCCGCCCAGATTTGATTTCCTGAATCATATCCGGTGCTTTATTCAGCAGCTTGATTTCCATCGAAGGTAATTTTACCCCGATTTCTTTGACACTTTGCTCCTGGGTTGTTCCCAACTGCACCCCCACCCGTTTGCCCGCCAAATCTTCTAATTTGGTGATATTACTACCAACAGGTGCGATAATCGTATCCTTGCCTTGGTAATAAACGATCGAAAAATCAAGATTCCGCAACCGTTCCGGAGTAGGATTCATACTAGCCATTGCAAAATCGGCTCGGTTTGCCTGTAATGCTGGAATCAAACCGCTAAAATCAGACTCCATCACTTCGAGTTTGAACCCTAATTCCTTAGCAATGTAGTTCGCAATATCAATATCAAAGCCAACAATCTTCCTTTCAGCCCCCTGGTCGTAATATTCAAAGGGTGGATAGTCGGGGGAAGTAATCATCCTCAACGTGTCCTTGCCCACACTGGATGCTAGTAAGGAATTTTGACTGATAACGATCGCGATCGCCACCATTACCCCAAATAGCAAAGTAAATATCCGCCTTCTCCATTTTGTCATTAGTAGATGCACGTAAAACTTATATTGCTCAAGAAACTATATCAATGTAGCTTTTGATTCGCCAAATTAGGGATAATTCGCCATAATGGATCGTGATGTACTCTAAGTAAAATTAGTACAAGTATTTAGATAGGCGATCGCTCATGTAGAAATCTTATTAAAACCCTTGTATAGTAAAGCTTCCAGGGATTCAGGAAAACATACGTTACTAGCTGCGCTTTAGTCGCTAGTTAGGGGCTCACCGGAATGCACTTTCTCGATATCGTCAACACAAAAATAACCAAGTATTTATAGATTATCCGACTGCGCTCCTGTCCGCCAGGGATTATAAATCCCTGTCTCATAGCTAAAGTCCTCTGAAGAGGACTATTAGATAATCTTTTTTTACGTCAAATGAGTCACTCTACAAATGTTGCACCTATACACATAAACCATGAAAAAAATAATTTTGAGTAACTAATTTTACCTGATAAAATCTTCCATAATATAAGTCCTCTTCAGAGGACTTAAGCTATGAGACAGGGACTTTGAGTCCCTGACGGATGGATTCGCAGTCGAAAATCTCATAAATACTTAGTTGTCTTTTTTGCGTTAAATAGCTTAGACAAGATGTAAATTATAGATACAAACAGACCTATCAACCGCATATCCGTTGCCATCTCGATTGTTTAGAACTTTAAAGACAGATAAACTTGAGTAACAAAAGGGTTGCAACTTCTAATTGGAGTGATAGATTAATAGTCAAGACACCAAATAAAACACAACTAAACCAAAAGGGTATGCACACCAGGTGTCAGCCGTCAGCAGCCCGAGTGAATGACAGCATATAAATAAAAGTGGCATATTTCCATTCATTTGGAAAAATTTAGCCAAATCCCAAAGCGGAAAAACGTCAATATGCTGAGTTTGCTAGTCGTTAAGTCCACCTTAGTTTAAAATATTAATTTGATTTGCTACGTATTAAAGAAACCTGGTCACCCTTGACCAGGTTTTTGAGTTTTGAGGAAATGAAAGAGATTTAGTTTAATAACCATCCTGTTATGGCATAAACTATTGCAGTCTGATGTTATAAAAATTTCCATGCTGAATTATAAGTTTTTCACAAAAATAGCTATCGCAATTATCCTATCTAGCTTCTGCTTATCATGCCAAGAGAGCATCCAGAAAGAAATTGACCAGAATTTGCAGCAGAAAAGTGCAGAAAAAAAAGCAGAACCCAATGTCAGCTATGGAGATTTAGTTATCAAAGAGCAATCAGACTATCTGCTGATTCCTGTAACTTTGTCTTCAGATAAAAATCAAGGGAGAGAAAATATATTTGATTCTAGCTCCTCTTACGAGAAAAGAGACAGTATTCATAACATAATATTTTATCGCAAACAAAATGGTGAAACATCTTTGCTCTTAAATAAAAAAGCCATTATAACTTCATTTGACTTCTTGGAGAAAAAACAAAAAGACGAACCATCAATCAGATTTTGGTTGTACAAAATTATTAATACGGATACAACTAAAGACAAAAAACTCAATGAAGAAGATGCTAGTATCGGTTATCTATCAGATATGTCCGGGAAAAATCTCCAACAAATCACCCCAAATAATACTCAGATGTTGAGTTGGAACGTGGTTTCCAGTATTAATGCTATTTTTATTAAAATTCTTAAAGATTCAGACAACGATAAAAAATTTACAAGTCGAGATAAAACAACTTTTATTAAAGTTAACCTTGATAAACCAGGTATCGGGACTGAAATTATCAACGAACAATTACAACAAGAAATTAAATCTTTAATTGTGAAATAAAATTTAACTTCTAACTCTACCTCTGTATACACAAGTCGTAAAAACTTATTCTTCGTGTCCTACCCTTCGGGAGCGCTTCGCTTATGTGCCCTTCGTGGTTAAAAGCATATATTTTTTTTAACCACGAAGGGTAGAACACGAAGAAAGAAAAGAATAAAACCCGCTGAGATTTATAGATTAAACACCCAGTCTTGCAACAGAGAATTTATTTGACCAGGAACTTCATCATGAGGACAATGACCCGCTCTTAAAAAGTACTCTTGTAACTGGGGATAATATTGCCGAAACTTCCCAGAACGTTCCTTAGCATTCATCCAAGGGTCAGCTTCTCCCCACAACAATAACAAAGGACATTTTAATTGCTGTAGCAGGACATCATTTTTTTCTCCTTGGGGAGTACTAAACATCGAAGCAAAAACATCCACAGCCCCATCATCACAAGAAGGACGATAAATTTCTTCTACCAATTGGTCTGTAATCGCACTCTTGTCGAGATAAACTTTCTCTAAAGTTTGACGAATTACCCATTTTTGACGGACGTATTGAAATAGCAGGAACTGAGCAAAAGGTAGCTGAAAAATTGATTTAACAACCTCACCAAATATTTTCTGCAATGGATTTGCTTGTACATCCGGCTTAATTTCAGTTTCAATCGCAACTTGATTTTCGCTAAAAGGACCAGCACTATTTAGCAATACCAACCCAGCCGCAACATCAGGATGCAGTGCACAAACGCACAAACTCGCATAACCACCAAGAGAATTACCTGCCAATACTGCCGGCTCACCAATCACTTCCGTAATAAAGGCTCTTAGTTGTTCCGACCACAAGTCCCCACTATATTGCAATTTTGCCTTCGTTGACCTTCCATACCCCAAAAGGTCGATGGCAAATACTTGAAAATCCTGACTCAATTCTGTGATATTCTTGCGCCAGTGGTCTGTAGATGCACCAAACCCATGCACCAACAGCAAGGGTGGACGTTGCGAGTGTTTTTCCCCCGCTTGGACGTAATAAATGTTGTGCCCTTGCCACTGCCAATATTTACCCGGAATTGGAGTTGAAGAGGCGATCGCGACTTGCATATTCATAAAACAAGGAAGAAGGAAGAAGGAAGAAGGAAGAAGGGGAAGGAAGGTTTATATATGTGGATTCTGACAAGGCACATTTGTGGGGGAAGCTTCCCCTATAAACGTGCCGTCCCAACTCAAAACAGAAAACCCTGATTAGGTCGGGGTTTTAAACCCTATAAAGAAGAAGTTTGTATGTTGAAAACTTCTTCCTTCTTCCTTCTTCCTTCTTCCTTCATTAATAATTGTAACGCAGAGGTTAAATACATTGGCAGAAATTACGATCAAAGGTACAACCAAACTCCTAGGAGTAATCGGACATCCGGTGGAACATTCCCTGTCACCAGTAATGCACAATGCGGCACTTTCCGAGTTGGAATTAGATTACGTTTATCTTCCCTTCCCCATTGCACCAGAGAATTTAGAAGTAGCACTTTCAGGCTTTGCGGCTATTGGTCTTGTTGGCTTTAGCGTCACAATTCCTCACAAACAGGCAATATTACCTTTACTATCATCCATTTCACCAATAGCCCAAGCTGTAGGTGCCGTGAATACTGTTAGTCGCAAAGATAACAAATGGGTTGGGACAAATACAGATGTGGAAGGATTTATAGCACCTTTGCAAACAACCTATAACCGCGACTGGAGTCACACTACAGCGGTAATTTTAGGTAATGGAGGGGCAGCGCGGGCAGTTGTCGCAGGTTGTATCCAGTTAGGATGCAAAGAAATTTATACCGTCGGGCGGAATCTCCAGAAGTTAGAAGAATTTCGTAATAGTTGGGATAATTCTCCAAATTTGCACGTCAGCACCTGGGATAAATTACCACAGTTAATCCCCCAAGCCACTTTACTCGTCAACACAACCCCCATCGGAATGTATCCAAAAATTGAGGAGTCACCTTTGAGTTTAGAGGAAATGCAGAATCTACCTCAAAACGCGATCGCCTACGATTTAACATACAATCCCAGCCCAACAAAATTCCTTTCCCTTGCGCAACAACAAGGCCTAATTGCCATTGATGGGTTAGAAATGTTAGTTCAACAAGGTGCAGCAGCATTAAAAATCTGGTTGAATAGAGATATAGTACCCGCGTCGGTAATGAGTTTGGCTTTACGAAAGCATCTCGGTTTAACGATGATATAATGGGGATTCTAGAACCTAGCCGAGCTGAGATTACTTGTTTTCTCTCTAACCTTCGCGTACTTTGCGTCTTCGCGGTTCATTCATATAGGGCTTACCCACAAGATACGGAATAATGAACCACGTTGGCGAAGCCTGCGCTTTGCGCTCAGACGCAAAGGACACAAAGGAAAGATAGTTTCAGAGAGTTTTTGCGTAAAGTGCAGTAAACCTTAGTGCTTGGACATTTTCGCAAGCTCTTGTTGCAAATCAATCCCAAGCCCTTGTGCAATGCGGTTACCATAATCGGCATCAGCACGAGAGAAATTACAGATTTGCCGCAACTGAATGTCCCGTCTCACAGGCTTAATGTGATCGACAATATTGTCAATCAAACGCGCTTTTTCATCATCCTTCAACAAGCGATACAAATTCCCCGCTTGAGTAAAGTCATCATTGGGATACTTATAAGGAGTACGCTCAACTTTACCTTCTACCATGTAGGGGTGTTCGGCAACCTCAGGAACCGACTTACCAGGGCTAAAACTATTGGGTTCATAATTGGGCTTATTTCCCCCATTATCGTCCACTCTCATCAAACCATCAGCTTGATGATTGTGCTTTTGGGTTGCAAAAGGACAGTTGATGGGGATAAGTGAATAGTTACTTCCCAAACGGTAGCGATGTGCATCAGCATAAGACATGATGCGACCTTGAAGCATTTTGTCGGGAGAAAAATCAATCCCTGGTACTACATTGGAAGGAGAAAATGCCGCTTGCTCAACTTCCGCAAAGTAGTTTGTCGGATTGCGGTTGAGGACAAAACGTCCAATTTCAATCAAAGGATAATCTTTCTGCGATACCACCTTAGTGATATCAAAAATGTCGAAGGGGTATGTGTCCGCAACCTCAAGGGGCAGAATTTGCACGTGAACTTTCCAAGCCGCTTCCCCACCCCGGTCGATGGTATCGAATAAATCACGGGTTGTGTAATCTGGGTCAACACCTGCCATTTCTTCGGCTTCTTGACGGGTGAAGTTTTCAATTCCAGCTTCAGTCTTGAAATGATATTTTACCCAAACTGCGCGACCTTCAGCATTAACCCATTTGAACGTATGACCGGAAAAACCGTCCATGTTCCGCAACGACTTGGGAGTACCGCGATCGCTCATCAAGATTGTCACTTGATGGGTGGATTCTGGACTCAAAGACAGAAAATCCCAAAAAGCGTTTTTGTCTTTAGTGTGAGTCTGGGGATTTCGCTTTTGAGTATGAATAAAATCTGGAAACTTCATCGGGTCACGGACGAAGAAAACTGGCGTATTATTCATCACCAGGTCGTAGTTTCCTTCCTCAGTGTAAAACTTCGCCGAAAATCCTCTGGGATCTCGTACAGTGTCAGCAGAACCACTTTCGCCACCAACAGTTGAGAAACGGGCAAAAACTGGAGTTTTTTTGCCTACAGTGTCAAGGAATTTTGCTTTCGTCCACTGGGTAACATCATGAGTAACTTCAAAGTAACCGTGCGCTCCTGCACCCTTGGCATGAACCACTCTTTCTGGGATGCGCTCTCGATTAAATTGTGCCAGTTTCTCTAGTAAAAAGTGGTCTTGCATCAAAATCGGACCACGGGAACCAGCGGTTAAGGAATTCTCGTTATCCGGAACGGGAATCCCAAAATCGTTAGTCAAAATTTCTTCTTGAGACACTTAAATAATCCTTCGTGCGCGTGAGGAAGCTGTAGGATTTTTATTCCTTATTATTACCTATTTAACCCAAATTTAACAAGATATAAATCATGCCGATGGTATATTATTTCATCTGCATTAGGGAAGATGACAAAAATAATTTAGCCTTTTTATTTATTTAAATGTGCAAATCTGTTTAACGAAGGATAGGAACCGTTTAATAGATTGGCCAAAAGAAGGGAAACAAAATAATTCTTGAGACTCATTCGCTTTGACTTTTATGACTGAGAAGATAATGATAGTTGAGGAGCATTCAAAATAAAATGATACCAGAAAATAAGGATATTCTAACTGTAGGCGACTTAACTGGTCAGAAACGGTATAAGGTAGGGATTAGCGGACTCGATGAATTGTTAAACGGAGGCTTAATATCAAATCGTGCCTATTTAATCAGGGGTGGACCTGGATGTGGCAAAACGACACTGGGATTGCATTTTTTGACGACTGGCAGCAGCCAGGGTGAATCGTGCCTATTTATCACTTTAGGAGAATCAGCAGAGCAAATTCGCACTCACGGAGAGAGGATCGGTTTTGACTTAAGCAATGTCACCTTTTTGGATCTGAGTCCTACTTCTGATTTCTTTACAGAAGTGCAGACATATGATATATTCTCACCTGCGGAAGTGGAACGAGAACCCATCACACGCCAAATTATCGAACAAGTTGAGCAACTCCAACCCAAACGGATTTTTCTTGACGCAATTACCCAATTGCGCTACTTAGCAAGTGATGCGTTTCAATATCGCAAGCAGGTACTTTCTTTTATTCGCTTTTTAATCAATCGAGAGGCAACAATGTTGTTTACCTCCGAAAGTAGCGCTGAAGCTCCCGATGATGACCTGCAATTTATTAGCGATGGGGTAATTAATCTTGTCTTCTCTCCCCAGGGACGCTCGATTGCCATTACTAAATTTCGCGGTTCGGGCTTTCAAGATGGTTCTCATTCGTTGCGTTTGAGCGATAGGGGTATGCAGGTGTATCCCCGCTTGCAACCGGGAAAGCATCAAAGGGAGTTTGTAGCTGAAGCGATCGCCTCGGGGATTCCCGAACTCGACGAATTGATGCATGGTGGATTGGAACGGGGCACGGTAACAATTATCAGCGGCCCCTCTGGTGCTGGCAAAACCACTGTGGGGCTGCAATTTATGAAGGAAGCTGCTGGACGGGGGGAACGTTCGGTGGTTTACACTTTTGAAGAAGAGGCTGAAATTCTTTTGCAGCGTTCTGAGTTGATTAACATCCCAGCCCGAAAAATGGTTGAGCGGGGCACCCTGTCGGTGGTAAAAGTAGAACCATTGCAATACTCTCCCGACGAGTTTGCTCAGATGGTGCGGCAGGAAGCGGAAGTAAAAAACACCAAGATTGTGATGATTGATAGCATTGCGGGTTATCGGCTCTCACTTAGAGGGGATGACTTGGTGGCCCACATCCATGCTGTGTGCAAATATCTCGCCAATATGGGTGTGACAGTACTATTAATCAATGAAGTTGTAAGCTTTACCGGCGAGTTTCGGGCAACCGATGTGGGGATTACCTATTTAGCGGATAACTTCGTGTTTCTGCGTTACTGGGAGCGTCAAATCAACTCAGTTACGGAGGTACGCAAAGCGATCGGGGTGTTGAAGAAGCGGTTATCAGACTTTGAGAAAACCCTACGAGAGCTAGAAATCACTCGCTATGGTATTAAGGTCGGAAAACCTATGCCGGGACTAAAAGGAATTCTTAGTGCTACACCCCACTTTACGGAATCTGATGATTAATCCGGGGGATGGGTGGGCATATGACTGAAAATAAACCGTTAATTTTAGCTGTAGATCGTAACTCGCGTAACCTAGAATTGTTGATACAATTTCTCGAAAGGGAAGGATTTCAAACTGTAACGGCAAACTCGTTAGAAAACTTCGCACTCATTTTAGCCGAGTTGCGGCCAATTCAAGTTGCATTGATTGATATTTCTGGTTTTAACCGCCAAATCTGGACTCACTGCGAACAACTGCGGGAGCAAAACATACCCTTTCTCGTTCTCTTACCAAAGCAAAGTGCTGCCATTCAGCAAGAAAGCTTGGTTCATGGTGCCCAAAGTATTTTAATTAAACCGCTTGTAATCAAGCAATTGCTCGCACTGATTCGGAGTCTTTTGGAGGCACAGGCATGAGCCAAATCCTATTGCTGCTCGACCAAAAAGAAAATCGTCGCATCCTTTGCGAGTGGCTGGCAACTTATCATCAGGTGCTAGCACCGACAAACACGAGTCCAGCCGAATTGGCAACCCTAAATCCAGCCTTTGACCTTTGTATTCTCGATGGAACTGCGCTCGATCGGCTCTGGGAGTGGGTGCAAGCCAGCAAAGCCAGGGAGGAGCCAGTTTTCTTACCGTTTCTTTTAATTACACCTCGTCAGGATGTAAACCTGACAACTCGCTATTTGTGGCAAGGAATTGATGAACTCATTCTCAGTCCCGTCGAGAAAGTAGAATTGCAGGCACGATTAGAAATTTTACTGCGATCGCGTCAGCTTTCTGTCTCTCTCAAAGATGCCAATGCCAAATTGGAGGAACTCAATCAAGTCAAGTCCCGCTTTATCTCTATTGCCTCCCACGAATTTCGCAATCCACTCAATATCATCTTCAACTCTACCCAGATGCTCGAACGATTTCTCGAATGCCATCAAGTATTCTCCTCAAGATAGTGTCGTTTATTTTGAACTACAATATCAAAACGGAAACGCAATCTTTCGCATCGAAGATACAGGAATTGGGATTCCGATAAACGACCAAGAACGCTTATTTGAATCATTCCATCGTGCTAGTAATGCCAAAGAAATTTCTGGCACAGGATTAGGACTGGCAATCGTCAAACAATGTGTAGACTTGCATGGCGGACAAATCTCTGTTGAAAGCCAAGTTGGGGTTGGTACAAAGTTTACGGTTATTATTCCTGCCAGTCAAGACGCAGCCCAGCGCCAATTATAACGGTTCCACTCGTAAAGCCCTTGAATCTCATACTCTGAACCGTTGTTGAAGCGGATAGTGCAACTGCTAAATGTTTCATCAACAAAAACGACAGTACAAGAAAACCATTCCCGCTGACAGGGGCCCGAATCTTGAACCCATTCCCACAAAGCATTGCAAACTTCTATCCGCGAACCCACCTTTAGCTTTAGAGTATCAAGAGAGGCATACTTCTCAAAATGTATTGGCTCAACTCGATTCAGCCACTCCAAACCATAGCGATCACGGATAAATTGTACCGCACCAGAGTCGTCGTTATGCAGCCAGTCGTTGAGTAATTGCATTTTCCACGAAAGCTTGTGTTCTTCAGCCGTTTTCACGAACTCCAAAAAGGTTTGCAATTCCTCCTCTGTAAGCTCGTCTAAGGGATTGGCAACATCTAATACAACAGCACTACAATAATTCTGAATTTCTTCAACTACTTGTAGTAATATTTGTTTCTGCGTATCAGTGAGAGGACAGCTTTCTGCATCACAACGATTAAAAGCTGCTTGCAGAAATGCTTCAATCTCATCGGTTGTCATAATTTAATAGCTCTTAAGGGCTGTTATTCCCTTATTATTGCAAAAATTATGAAAATAACTTCTAAGCTCGACTTTATCCAAAATTAAGAGCTTGATTGTCTTTATACGGCAAAAACCCTAGCTTTTTGGCAAAAACTTTTTCCATGTCACTGATTATTGGTGAAATCGAAAAAGTAAAACTAGCGTTATACAAAGCTTTCAGCGTTAGCGATCGCTTCGATAAGGGGATTTTGGGAGAGCGATAGCGCAAGCGCTCTCCTAAGAGTCAGTTCGCTGTTTGGGGATGTGGAGAGAAACGAACAGTTGCGATAAAGTTACAATTAGTCTGTCTAAAATTTGATTATATGTATGGAATTTGAATGGGATAAACAAAAAGCAGAATCTAATTTATCTAAACACGACATTTCATTTGAAGAAGCTCAAACAGTTTTCGACGATCCACTCTATGTTGATTTTTATGAGGAGCGATCATTCTGAAGAGGAACATCGTTATATTCTTATAGGAGAATCATCAAAAAGTCGTATTTTGTTGATTTCTTATACCGAAAGAGGAGATAAAATTAGAATTATTAGTGCTAGACAAGTGACAAAACAAGAACTAAAAGCTTATCAAGAGGGTTAAAACAATGGAAGATGAACTTAGAGATGAATATGATTTAAAAAGTTTAAAAGTTAGAAAAATGGGATCTCAACGTAAAAGCTTTAACGATACAATTATTAAATTAGATTCAGATGTTGCCGAATTGTTTCCTAATTCTGAATCTGTGAATGAAGCTTTACGATTTTTGATTAGAATTACTAGAGAAAATAAAGCCACATTTTAGTCGCTCGTTGTTTATGTATCAATTGTGAAAACAATCGCTTCTTAGTGCCATTCGACCCGAAACATCAGAGATTTTCATTTACCTTGCCACGATCCGTATTATGGTAAGGCGATTAGCATAAAGTTTGATCCCTAAATACTTTTCAAACATCCTCTCAATCCCGAAGGGATTAATTTAAATAGGACTTACGCAGAAATTGCCAGAAACCTTGATTTAATTAAATAGGTATTCTTTAGATGGGAAAGGAGTGCAACAGTGCTGAAAAATTTTATGATGTTTGTATCGTTGCTATCTTTGTGAGATATAAAAATGATAAGTATTCTATCATCTTTTTTCAACCACCTGACTTTATTTAAAAAAAACCACTCAGGACTACTCAGAGCAATTTTAATTTCCTGTGCGATTGGCGTTCTATCGTGGGTATTTACCCCAAGTGCTGTAGCGCTGACACAAATTAAACTATTCGACGTATCTTATAAAGACTGTCCCGAAGAACTGGCAAAAGGAGCGGTTACCAGTGGTGCGACTCAAAAAGCCAATTGTTTTCTTGTCATAGGTAAAGCCGAGAATGGAAGCAATAAAACTGTTTACGATGCAGATATTTTTGGACGCATTTACGACGCTGGCAATGACTCAGTGATGCAAAATCGTACCCGTCTTGGTTTAATTCCTGAAGTTCCACCCGGCATCAGCGATTTTGAATTCAGAATTTCTGTACCTGCCAATCAACCCCTACCTTTGCAACTCAAGCAGTTTAAAGCCGCAGGGTTTAGCGGTCAAGTTAGACGATAATCCGATTTTTCGGATGTCTGGACAAATGTAGCCCAGACATCCAAGTATTTAAACAACCGCAAATGCTAAATTACCCAACAGGCTACCCGCAACTTGCAGCAAAATAATCGCCAACATCGCGGAAAAGTCCATACCACCAATGGGGGGAATAATCGAACGGAACAGATTTAAATAAGGGTCGGTCATCTGGCTCAACGCAGCAAATGGTTGGTTGTACCAGTTGATGTTCGGGAACCAGGTCAAGATAACCCGGACAAACAATATAGTCGTATAAATCTGTAAAAAAGTAGCAAGTGTATTAATCAGTAAACTCATGGATGGATTGCTTTCCTGCTAAATGTTACTTTGAGGTCTTATATTAATTTTAATTGAGCCTTTGCATCATGTGTATGGAAGATTGCCGCATTCACCACAATTAGCGTCGAGAATGCAGCGATTCATCGTTTAGGGTAGTGAAGCCCGATCGTGGCTTCCCCGATCGGAACCATTCACATTACCCAGTTGGTTGCGCACTTCATCTATTGTGGCATTCAGTTGGGCAATTTTATCTTCGAGCGATCGCCTTGCCGTTTCCATAGACATATCATCATCTTCAGTCGCCTTCATCTGACGCCTGCGAGGTGATGGTTTCCTCCCTTCCATTGAACCATTAGTGAGTTGCTCCGGCTCCTCCTCTAAGAATTCCATATCCCGTCGAGAAGTAATTACCGCACCCACAATGCCGCCAACTACGCTACCGAATATTGCCCCTGCTAAAAAACCACTGCCAAAACTATCACGTTGACTCATAAGATTACCGCCTTGCAAAAACGCTGCTTAGAGAGCCACTATTGGCATAGTAGCTCAAGTCCCAAAGATGCGATCGCCAGCATCTCCCAAACCGGGCACAATGAAACCTTGATTATTTACCGTTTCGTCGATGGTGGCAGTGTAAACAATTAAACCCGGATATGCATTACTCAGCTGCTGCAAAGCTGGTGGAGCCGCCACAACACAAACAATCCGCGTCAAAGACGGGTCAACACCCCGATGTGTCAATTCTGCCATTGCCGCCATAATCGATCCTCCAGTTGCCAACATCGGATCGACAATTAAAACCCGCGTCTGGGGGTCTAATTTTTCTGGTAATTTATTCAGATAACACAGAGGTTGCAGCGTCTGCTCATCTCTGACTAAACCTAAATGGTAAATCGAGGCCAAGGGTAATAAAGTTTGTGCCCCTTCTAATAAGCCCAATCCTGCCCGGAGAATCGGCACTACCGCCACAGGCACTTCTGGATTAATCAAAGTCGCATCGCAGTTACCCAAAGGAGTTTGGACTGTTGCCTCAAGAGTAGGCAACCACTCACGAGCCGCTTCATAAGTCAACCAGCGCCCCAATTCAGTCATGGCACTGCGAAATAAAACTGATGGCGTTCCAGCATCACGAGCGACTGCCAGCCAGTGCTTAATTAAAGGATGAGGTGGAACATAAACACGCAATTGTAGCGACATAACCGATTTAGGGGCGCTTATATAATGTGTATAACAACTGAAACATCATAATAGCTCCAAGTTTTATAGGCAAATGTGACCTACCTAAAAAACTTATCTGAGAACTATAATTCTTATCAGTTATCAGCTTTCAGTTCAATACCTGAAGGGGAAACACCGCATCAATTGGTGTCTATACGCCCTTGGTGACGACTGTCCGCTGATTTAACCGTTATTATCACCGATTATGCCATCTTAATCTCGTTTGCTACCAAGCAAGGAGCGGATCTCACATCTTATTGATAAATACTTTCATTATTAGTTGACATTTATTTGCAACGAACGTTATATTATTTTCAGTGTTCTCCTCTCTTTAAGGATCGGCAGATGGGACCCGCGCCAGCAGCAGCAGGCAAGTCCCTCTTTTTTTTTACTAGTACAACAAGGTAAAAGTAAAAAGTAAAAAGGCACTCATAAAGAAAGATGGTTTTGTGGTCTTTTCAGCCATTTTAAATGGTAGCTTTATTTACGTCCCTGCCCCCCTTCCCCCTACCCCCATGCCCCACTCCCCCTTTGATGCGATCGTTATCGGTTCTGGTATCGGTGGTTTGGTGACAGCGACTCAACTAGCAGCTAAAGGGGCGAAGGTGTTGGTACTAGAGCGCTACTTAGTTCCAGGTGGTAGCGCAGGCTACTTTGAGCGGCAAGGTTATCGCTTCGATGTTGGAGCGTCGATGATTTTCGGGTTTGGACGTAGCGGCACCACGAATTTACTCACCCGCGCCCTTGATGCCGTGAATGTCAGCCTGGAGGTAATTCCCGACAGCGTGCAGATTCACTATCACCTACCCAACAACTTAGACCTAAAAGTAGACCGGGTTTATGAAAATTTTCTGCAAAATCTAATTGCGTATTTTCCCCAAGAAGCAGTGGGGATTCGACGATTTTATGACGAATGTTGGAAAGCATTTAACTGCCTCAATCGCATGGATTTGCTGTCGCTGGAAGAACCGAGGTATTTGTTGCGGGTATTTTTCCAGCACCCTTTGGCTTGTTTGGGTTTAGCCAAATATTTGCCGCAAAATGCTGGGGATGTGGCACGACGCTATATCAAAGACCCGGAATTATTGAAGTTTATTGATATGGAGTGCTATTGCTGGTCGGTGGTACCAGCAGATATGACACCAATGATTAATGCCGGGATGGTCTTTTCTGACAGGCATTATGGCGGTGTTAATTACCCTAAAGGTGGAGTCGGACAAATTGCTCAAAAACTCGTGGATGGTCTGGTCAAAGCTGGAGGTGAGATTCAGTATCAAGCCAGAGTTACGAAAATTATTATCCAAAAAGGGCGAGCCGTCGGCGTGCAACTAGCATCGGGAAAGATTTATCACGGTCGGCGCATTATTTCAAACGCTACACGGTGGGACACTTTTGAAAAATTGCTAGCAAAAGAAGAAATACCACCTAATGAGAATAGGTGGCAGCAACGATATGAAAAATCACCCAGTTTTCTTAGTTTGCATATGGGAGTAAAGGCTGATGTTTTGCCAGTGGGGACGGAGTGTCACCATATTTTGTTAGAAGATTGGGATAAAATGTCTGCACCTGAAGGGACAATTTTTGTGTCGATTCCCACATTGCTAGACCCAGATTTAGCGCCAACAGGGTATCACATCATTCACTCTTTTACCCCTCATTGGTTCGCAGATTGGCAAGGACTGTCTCCGAGTGAGTACGAACAGAAGAAGGAAGAAGCAGCTTGGCGAATTATTCAGCGATTGGAGAAACTATTTCCAAATTCCTTAGAAGCGGGGTTGGATTATTTATCCGTTGGAACACCACGGACGCACCGCCGCTTTTTGGGGCGTGAGGATGGCACTTATGGTCCAATACCTCGGCGGAAGTTGCGGGGATTGTTGGGGATGCCGTTCAATCGGACTGCTATCCCACAACTATATTGTGTGGGGGATAGTAGCTTTCCCGGTCAGGGTTTGAATGCTGTGGCGTTTTCTGGGTTTGCCTGCGCTCATCGGATTGCTGTAGATTTAGGATTGGGTGCCCCCTAAATCCCGAATTCTGGGGGACTTTGAATTTTCTTCTCGAAGCACTTTTATTTTTCAAATTTCTCGACAAAGTGAACGCAATTCAGTCACTGTTTGTTTTAATCCAGATTTTAAGAGCGTATCAAGGTATTCATCAATTGTTTTGGGCGGATTTTTAAGAGTTTGACGTTGCCGAGTGGCCTAATTAGCCCACGCAGGTGGGCTTTGTTTGTATAGCCCCAGGCTTCAGCCTGTGGGTGAATAAAGCGCAACCTCATACAGAATTGGTATAAAGAATCCCGAACATTAGCATTCATGAGATTTTTTGTCCTGGTTAACTGTTCTTTTGTTAAATCAGAACGATTATTCAAAACGTTTCTAATCCATTCTGCGTGAATTTCCTCCGTCCATCTTGCTTTAAATAAGTCAGTCAGCGCTAACCACATGAGAAAATCTCGCAGTGGAGCTGGATATAATACGCAAGCATCGTAAACAGCAGTAAAAGGCATTTTTATAACCTAATATCCCATGTTCAGTTCTTGCGCTTGGGCAGACAACTCTGCTAAAGTTTGCGATCGCGCTGCGTCAATGCGATTTTTGTAATTAATTATATCCTGAGTTAAAATCCGACGACGTGTCCCTACTTTCCGATAAGGAATTTCACCAGACTCTAATAATTGGACTAAATAAGGACGAGAAACTTGGAGTATGTCAGCAGCTTCTTGGGTTGTAAGTTCTTTTTTGAGAGGAATGATACTAACTGTATTCCCATCAGCCATTTGGATTAAAATTTCTACAAGCAAGCTTAATGCTGCTGTTGGTATTGTTACAATCTCACCCTCTGTACCGTTTGATATAAGCCTAAAACTGGTATCAGCATAATTTTTTTGTAAATAGGATACCAAGATTTGACTGCCGATTTTGGCAACTGCGACATCCTTATCTGTGGGTATTGTTTGTTCTATGTTTTGGTTTAGAGAGGTTGTCATTGATATATAACTTATTCACGGTTTAATGCACTTATATATTATCACAGTTAGCGAAATGAACGAAATAAGCGAAGCAAACGAATTTAGTTTTTGAGCAATTGTTTCAATCTCGCGAACGGGTTTCATTTATTTGAAAGAAGCATTCGAGAGTGAGGAAGTAAAGCTTTTCTTGTTGTTTCAATCCCGCGAACGGGTTTCATTTATTTGAAAGCCCTTCTGTGTGTTGCCGCTGGGTTGAAACTCGACAAGTTTCAATCCCGCGAACGGGTTTCATTTATTTGAAAGCGCCGTAGGAACTTATCTTGGTGCGGCTATTGTCGTGTTTCAATCCCGCGAACGGGTTTCATTTATTTGAAAGCCCGTAGGAACTTATCTTGGTGCGGCTATTGTCGTGTTTCAATCCCGCGAACGGGTTTCATTTATTTGAAAGCTGATTGTGATTTTCGATATCTTATATCTTGTCGATGTTTCAATCCCGCGAACGGGTTTCATTTATTTGAAAGTGGCAGTGTTTGCAAAGGCTATGGGAGTTTCTGGTTTCAATCCCGCGAACGGGTTTCATTTATTTGAAAGTTTAATAATTTTTAAACTCAGTTTACAAAAAACACAGTTTCAATCCCGCGAACGGGTTTCATTTATTTGAAAGTGACACGTGTCGAAGGTTTTGCGACAGACTGCCAAGTTTCAATCCCGCGAACGGGTTTCATTTATTTGAAAGTTGGATGCCATGCGTAAAAGTTTAGGTATTCAATGTTTCAATCCCGCGAACGGGTTTCATTTATTTGAAAGGTCAATAAATTTTTCAGATATACTCAAACCTCTTAGTTTCAATCCCGCGAACGGGTTTCATTTATTTGAAAGAAGAGAAGCAACATGAATCCATCGAGAAGCAAACAGTCCCCGTTTCAATCCCGCGAACGGGTTTCATTTATTTGAAAGTTGATGTAGTAACCTTGGCTTTTCAACTTTTTTAATAGTTTCAATCCCGCGAACGGGTTTCATTTATTTGAAAGTTCGTCATTCATAGCATCTTCTTGTTCGTTGACATTATGTTTCAATCCCGCGAACGGGTTTCATTTATTTGAAAGTCCACTAGTCAGAACCCCGTTAGAGAGGCATTTCCAGCAGCAGTTTTGCCGGGACAGTTTTAAAAGTCCATTTCAGCCGTTGCAAAAAGCCAAGTGTGAAATTCTAAAACGCTGAAAGTATTGAATTGTCAAGGTTCTGGCAATTTGGCGGGAGGTGGGGGGTTTTCGACCAAGCTTTCCCCTGCCAAAAAGATTTATCAACATCATACTAGCATCATAATATAATTGTGTCCTCCTGTCGAGGTTGCTGGGAACCGTAGGTAATAGTCTTACGCACCGAACCAGCATCCAAAACATAGATACGGACTGAATCTTCGGCTGGTTTAATCAAATTCTCAACTTGCACCTTTAGTTTAGCAAACTTTACGGCAGTCAAAAAACATTCAAACACGCTGTACTGAGTCCAAGTCCCATAACCAGTCAGCATTTTGTGTAGTTTTGTTCTTCGCTTATTTGCTGCTTTACTATCCGGCAAATCGTAAATAATCAGGTAAAACAAAGTAGTCATCGCAGTGCCAGTGACTTATAGGGAACCGCTTCTTGTAAATGCCGACTCAATAAACGTGCTTGCAATTCGATCGCACGACGATAGCTGCATTGATAGCCAAAGGTAGGATGTTTAAACTGGTCATTCATTTTTCGTTCCCATGCTTGCAAAAACTGTTTGCGTCCAGCTTCCTTCATCCGATATGCACCAAGATTATCAGTAAAATCATCGGGTTTAATTTCTTTGTGGCTGATAACCGAAAGTATTAAATTATCTGCAATCAACGGACGAAATTCTTCCATCAAATCGAGAACCATTGCAGGTTGTCCTCTAGTCGCTTCGTGCAAATAACCAACATAAGGATCTAAACCAGCCATATGTACCGCAGCTGTTACCTGTACTTGCAAAAGTCCATAGGCAAACCCCAATAATGCATTGACTGCATCCGTGGGAGGACGTCGATTTCTCCCCTTAAACGACCATTGTTCCTCTAACATAGCCGACCAAGCCGCAAAATATTCTCTTGCTGCTAAACCTTCCACACCACGTACTTCGTCGAGAGTTGTTTGTTCTTTGACTAGCTGTTTCCGGGATTTGACGGGATTATCTTTTTGGTCGTGGCGGTATAAAACAATATGTTGATTGTGGATTTTGCCAGTGACAATTGTTTTGACAATCTCCAAGCGATGGGCTTTGTCGCAGTAAGCAGCATACTGTGCCAGCCGCAACTGACCGTTACGCGAATATGCAGGAAGGGCCGAGCCTAAGTATTTACCGAAGCAAGAAAGGTAATGTACGGGCATTCCCAATTCCAAGGCATATACTAAAGCATCACCAGTAATCTGGGGATTTCCCATCAATACTACTTGTTCGACAGTTTGAGCCGGAACCGATTTTTTCTCCCAGCCGCCATCTTCTTGTTTTAAGGCAACTTTAAAAGCTTCCGCAACTTTGCTTAAAACTGCATCTGGTTGAGTGACATATAAAACAGACATAATTTAGACCTCAATGCGTAATTTTTTGATTTCTTTTGGCAAACAAATATTCTGCAAGCTACAATCCCGACACTTTTTTGGATGCTCAATGGGTGCAGGCATTTTGCCACCAATTGCAGCCCGTGCGGCTTGAATTGCTTGTTCCGTAGCTTGTCGTAATGCGGGTGTAAAATTTACCCGTTCGCGGCGACGGTTTGCGTAGTAGAAAATTTCACCGTAGGGAATGGAGCTTCCCGTGCGTTCTTCTAGACACAAAGCCGCACCGCACAGTTGAAAATGGTCGCTGAGGTGGTTTGCCATGCGTCCCTTTTTAAATTCCAAAGGGATTAACTGGTTATCTTTTTCTTCCACCGCATCGATAATTCCATTGATGAGCAGTTGATCGCACCACACCCACTGATGTCGATAAACTACCTTGTCACCTTCAACATTCTTACCTTCATCATCAACATTACGGTGCAGGTGACGACCAATGATAATGTGTTCGTTCTCGGCATTTTCCCCAAGTTGATATTCGAGAAAAAAACGACGAGGGCAATATTCCCAAGCATTGAGATAAGCCAGGGGGAGATAAAATTGTTCGTTCATTGTTGAGCGTGCAAATGCAAATTTTTACGAGTTCTAAGATTTCTTGGTTTAGTTGATTTTTGCGTTCTATTCATTCCCAAAGCGATTTGTGTCTGTCCCATTCCCATTGCAGTTTTACGTCCTACCCCGGCAAAGAAGGCAAAATTGGCTAAAATAGTCGCAATTCGTGCCGTTTCGATATCACTAAATCGATAGCGTACCCAACCCTGCGTTCCAACTTCCGTACCTCCTTCCATTTTGAGTGCATAGGTTTTGAGTTCGTAGGCTGTAACCAAAGCATTCCATTCACAAGCCGGAAGATGATACTGTTCCGGTGCAAAAATATTCCACCGTCGCTGTAGGGAGTTAAACACTAATTCGGGTAAAGGGAAGGTCTGCACCCCTTGATTTTGCTTAAAGCTGGTGGGGGATAAAAAATTTAATTCAATGTCATTTAAAACCTGTGGCGGATTGGATAATAAGGCATAATCAGCCGCACCAGCAAGTTGATGTGTTCCCGGAAGTGCGTACATATTCCGCAGTACAAACGGGAAATCTGCTAATACTATAGACTGGGTTTCTGACTGTTCAAATCCCCGCATTAAAGGCTCAATTAAACCGCCATCTAATAAACCAATCCGAAAATAAAAATAATCTCCTACATGCACCCCTCCCTGCCGGCGATTTCCTAACAATCCCGAAATAGTCAATGGTGAATTTTGACTGGCATGGACAGCTTCAGCAATAGATGGATTTGCTGCTGCGAACCACCTGATAACCAGTGCGTGCAATGCACGAGCTAAAGTAGGGGGAATATCTCCCACATCAGCAGCCGCAAGTTCAATAACTATTGAATGCAATGTAGTAGATTTAGACATTTCCGGCTCCATAAAATACTCCCTTTGGTAGATGAATTTGTTCTGGCAATTGTTGGCAATATTCTGAGATTAATGTTGATTTAAAAGCTAGCCAATCATCTTTTTTAGTTAGTAAATAATCCCCAGATAACTGTGCTTGACTTACTAAACTAACGGGAGGCATGACAATTCGGTTGTAAAGTAGTATTCGAGTCTCGCTTGGTAAATCTAACGGGTTTAAAGGATGCAAGCAAGTGTAATCACCGGATTTATTTTGCATGATATTATCGGGAATTTTTATTGTTTCTACTCGAATTTTTGATGCCCATTTACCTAAACGTATCCAACGTGGTATTTTGATAGTCTCTGGGGCAATAATATAAGTGCGATATTGACTACCAACAGCTAATTCTTTCGCTCTTCCATAATTAATTGGATAATTTTTATCTGCACCTTTATCGCCAAACTGTTTTGATTTCCCATAATAGCTAACTTGAGCAGCTTTGAAGGTATTAATTTGATAAGACCAATTGATAGGTTGAGCGGGGAATACATAAATTCCAGCTTGATTTAAATGGAGAAGATTTTGTTCGGCATTTGCATCTAAATATGTGGGTTTTTGTGCTAGTTCACCTTGCAGTCGATATAGTTGGGGAATGTAATTAACATTAAATAGTGCAAAACTTAGCCCCCAATTATGTAAATATTTTTCAGTTTCATAGAGAATTCCCATCTCCCTTGTAGCGAAGAAAACATTGTCATGTAGCGTTAATGTGCAGTGATATAGTGCCATAGTAAAGTTTTTTTGATTGCATAAAAAACAGGTTAACTTCTATGTTGCACTTACTAAACATTGAAAAAAAATTTATACTAAGCTGTGCGTGGGATTATTCGACTTTGTTTAATCCCGACAGGGATTGTAAATCGAATGGCACGCTTGTTAAGACATTTTTAGCCCTGAAATAAATTATCCCTTCGATTATAAATCCCTGTCTAATAGCTAAAATCCATTGAAATGGATTAGCGATGCTTGGAATAAATATGTATTTTTTCTTAATGCTCGTAGAGGTGCAAGATATGATTTAAGGTGGTTATCCACCTTAACATCACGAAGTAATAATTAATCCTTCTTACCTTTCTTTTTCAATGCTCCAAAGGATTCTGCGTAGGCTTTAGTTTGCCCATATAGTGCAGTCATGGTTTCCACTAAACGTGCTTCATTTTGGTAAAGTGCGTTAATTTCACTGACTAAATCATTCAACTCAGAACCAAAAATTAACTTTGTTTTGCGTATAGGTTCGTCGTTGAGTAAACTATTTGCCACCGTTTCTACCTGCTGTAAAATATCACTAATTGGAGCATCTATGTCACCTTTCAAAGCATCATAAAGTGCTTGGGTATAGTGTAAATTACTAAAGATTTCGCCATCACAGAATGCAATTCCGGCAATATAATTACGCATCGTTCCCGTGCGCGATTCTTGAGCGCCGTATCTTTTAGTACGGAGTAGATTACCTAGCACATAAAGAAAACCTTCATAGGTAGGGTCACGCAGGGTTTCGACTGTGGGAAATGTGACCTCTGGAATAACATGATCTAATTCGTTGATACTGCTTCGCATTTCTCCAGCTTCGCTCATTGTTCCACCTTCAAATGGTGCATTAAATGTGAAACTACGATGTGATTCTTCATAAGCGCTGAGGGAAAAAGCCGAGTCTGAATATACTTTAGAACGTTCGGAACCACTGTCACCGATCGCAAATCCATAAATAATACAATCAGGGCATTTTTTGCAGGATTTCTCCCCATTATATTCGCAGTATTTATCTTTATTGCCATCGTCTGCACTGGTGAGATTTAAACCACGAAGTAATTCACGTCCAGCAAGTCTTTCGGAGGTGGTTTGTTTGCGTTTGAACATGACCAAACGGCTGATTTGTTTTTTGCTTTCATCTGTGGTTCCTAAACCGGCTTGTGTCCTTGCAGTGTTCAAGATGCCGTCAGTTTGAAATACCGGGAATGATTGACTGTGACGTAGCATGATAAAATGGATATATTTTCCAGATGCCAAACGAGGGAATTTAGATTGAAATTCAGATTTTAATGTTTCGATAATAGTCATGATGAAAGCTCCTAATAGTTTTAGATTCAGACAGGAAGAAGAAATCAAAAATTAAGAAGATTTTGCCGATTTTTCTTGCAAAGCTAACCAACGATAAGCAAATTCAGCCCCCGATTTAATCCGGTTACGATTTTCTTGTAATAAAGCGCGATCGCCTTTATAAAGTTCCAGAAATAGTTCGCGGACGCAAGTTGTCATAAAAGTATGAATTGCGGTTAATTCTCGTTCTTCTCTGGTTGTTCTATCTGTAGATTTATCCATCATTAAAGGGCGTTTATAGACTTCTTGACGTTGTATAGCATCTTTAATTTGTCCTGAAGCTTGGAAAATTAAATCATCCACATCTACTTGTTGAGGAACTGATAAAATCAATTCCAATGCTTTGGATATTGGCAGTAAAATTGTGTGACTTGATTCGCCTAAATTTGCTTGGTAAAATACACGATATTGTTGTACTATTTTTTCGATTAATTTCATCAGATAGCTTCCTTGATTTGTTTCTGAATTATCTTGATTTACCCATGTTTGAGCATATTGCCAATAGCGTTTCACTTCTTCTTCGCTGGGTAGATCGCGTTTATCTCGTCTTAAGCCCTCCTTAGCCAAACAGAAAATATTGAGTACATTTGTTGTCACTTCCCGAACTGTTTTGATTAAATCTCGCCACTTGGCATCTGGTCGAGAACTGCGAGTATCTAAATGCAAGCTATAGGCAATTAAAAGCCGCTGCATTGCCTTTTGCAAATCTTGAATCCGCAAGGAATTGGATATTCCTAGTAAATTCCAAAATGATGCAGGTGCGTCCAGGATTACAGATTCTTTAAAATCAGTATCGCTGTTATAAAGTGGAACTGAACTACTAGTTGCAATTACCTTCACTCCTAACAGTATCGTCAGCGATAAAGCTAAGAAAGCTGGCTGCACCCATGCATCGGTAACTGTTTTACCCCTTGTTGTTGTGTAACTCATTCCCATAAAAGGCAAATCTTCCCGATTGTATTTATCCTTTTGAAAGCGTCCTAATTCTGGTTCATCATTCAACCAAGAAACTGATTGTAATGCACTCAAATTCATTTCATTTATTAGCCATTGTTTGCGGACATCCCAAAGGTTAATTTGCTTCATGTTGTTAACTAATAATTTGACAGCAGCAGCCGTTTGTGGGGAATAAACATAAGCAGGGAAAATATATAAAAATACTGGCTGTTGTTCTTCTAATTTCCCTGCGGGGACTGACCAAAAAGCTTGTCTTAGTAACATTTCTAGAGCATATATTTTGGAAATACCGCGTTTAATTTGTCTCCCTCCAAGGGCATTTTTATTACTGTATTGCTGCGGCTTAAATAAAACAACTGAATCCATTTGGTCTTCAGATGCAAACTCACCCGAACTTAAGGAACAAATAGGTTGTTTTGCTGTCTTGGTTTTGGCATTGGCATAAGCGGTAAATTCTGCACTAAAAGAGGAATTATTGCTTTCCCATCCTTTAACTTCTAAATATTGATTTAAATATTCATAGAAAATATCACGGCTCGGACTATAGTGTGATGGGAATAAGTTATTTTCACTTGCCCAATTTGCTAAATCTTCTGCCCATATTTCCATCCGTTCTAAGATATCTTCTGGTTTGAGAGTTGCATGAGTAGCAACATAATATGCTGCTGCCTGATACCATCCATACTTCACACCTCCTGATTGTACTTGTGTTTGTTCGGGAGATATTTTGTCTTGCAATCCTAATTTATTCAGTATCCAATTGATATATTCTATTGAGTCACCAAAAAACTCTTTCTCAGTCAAAAAAATAAACTCAGCAATTCTATCAGCACGAATATCTGCACCTTGATTTAGAAATTGTCGCTCAGTTTCAGTTAAGGTTAATTTTTCTAAACGTTTAGGTGTTGCTGGGTCTTTAATATTTGCTACTTTAACCTCAATTACCCGTGGCAATTTGGGAATTAGTTCGGCTGGAGTAAATAATTCTAAGGTTTGTGGTGCAACTTTTAAACCCTTTCCCTCTCGTTTAAAGCCGATATCTCCACCCATCATTTTACTTGCCAAGGCTCCACTAATTTGAGTCCAAATAAATTCTTGAAGTTTCTTAATATCTAGAGTTTCATTATCTAGTGGTGCAAGATAAATCGCTCCCTGGGCAAAGAATAAAATTGGCTCCCAATTCAAGCATTTAGCAAACTTAATTGTGGCATTATGAATACCATTACTCAGAATACCTATAGTATCTCGTAGACGGTGATAAACTAATTTTTTACTAATATTCAAAAAACGTATTTGCTCCCGCAGTCTATCTCCTCCGGTTTGGGTATCTACATCTGCTGGGTCGCTAAAATGTACTGCAATATCACCAAAAGCAAGCAAACGACGCAGGGGTATTTCTAAACGACGACGGTCTGGAATTTTAGATGCTCCCCAGTTGGCAGGGTAAATATTTGTGCCAATTTTATTCTGGGTATTTTGTGCTAAGTAAGCAATTTCCGGTAAATACTCTTGCCATTCCGACCAAAATAATTTAAATTCGAGTTTTTCTCCTAAGTGACGGCATAGATTAATAATTTCTTCGACTTCCCAATTTTTTGGTGTTTCTTCTCCTTGACCATTGCAATACTTGTTGTAATCGTGCAAAGTTAATCCCAAGCAAAGTAGATATTTTTCAACATTCGATAAAGGTTGATGTAAATATTTACTAATGTTCCAAGCTGTGAGTAAGCCATTGAGGACGTGAACTAATAAATTTTGGTCAGCACGACTCGACCATTTTTGTGCTTTTTCTTGGGCATAGGAGTCACCAAGCTGAGATAATATTTGATAGTGCGCTTCATAGGAACCACCCAAAGCTGAAATTAAGGAAAATTCTTTTTCGAGAGATGGTAGTAATTTCTCGATATACAAGCGCAAAATTGGGTCTGTATCTTCTGGGAGTGTTTCAATTAGTAGTGTTTGGAGGAGGGTAGACATATTTTTGGGGTAATTTTTTTGAAACGCAGAGGTACGGAGAGATGGTTTTAAAAAATTGAAGATTCAAATTGTGTGTTAGTGAATTTTTTTAAATGCTGTGTAAGCATTAAAATCGGGATGTCTACCCAAACGGCCCAAACGCTGCATTACCGTTGCAGAGTCACTACTCTCAAAAATTAACAGGTGAATTTTAAAATCAACCCCAACATCAACCGCAGACGTACCCACAACTAAAACTGGCTGTTCAGCATCTTTCAAATCGCTTTGCACCTGCAATCTTTGCTGACGGTCAATGCGTCCGCTAATTTCTCGAACGATAACCCCAGGTAATAAAGCTTGCAGTAAACGAGTCACCTGACCAGCTTTCGCTACCGAATTAACAATAATTAATCCCCTCGCTTTTGACTCTGCATTCAGCAAATTCTCAATAATTGAAATCTTTTCCCTTAACCATGTTTGCGTGTCTGTGTCTTTCGGTAATTCCACAAACTCCAATTCCACAGCTTGGAGAATTTGACGAAACCCGGATTTTTCCTCACTTGCATAAACCCCCTCAACGGAAGCAACCTTAAAACCCGCTTTACGCAGTTGTTCGATAAAATCAGGTTTTGGTGTTGCCGAGGTAAACAAAAATCGTCTGGGTCGGGATTGACTTTCTTGGCTGCGACGAATGAAAGCCAAGCTATTCAAAGCAGCAGTTTCTTGATGACTTCCAAAAATGTGAAATTCATCAAACACCCACAAATCGGGAAATTCTGCCAATACTAACGGTAAATAATCACTACCATAAGCAGGGTCGCGGTATTGAAAGTGAGTAATATAATGGAAAATATCGGGGTTAGTCAGCAAAACTGGCTTTTGTTGAATCGCTAGCAACAATTCTTGAAATTTATTACTCTTTTCTGCTTGCTTAACCCGTCTGCTCAATTCCGCACCAAACAAACGGTCTACCCGTTGGTGAGCATCCAAACCAAACAGCGCATTGTAGTTATTTTGTTGTTCGGCTTGGTCTTCCACTAGTTCGATGGTGGGATATAACCGCTTCTAAAAGACTACCCAAATCTACCCACAATTGGATAAAGTTAGACATCCCAAGTCTACGGTGTAACTTTTGGTCAGAAACTATTAACGCTTGCGCTTGGAATATGCCCGACTTTTACTAACGTTCTTGTTAGCGACTCGTTCGACATAAACCTTAACCAATAGTTCCCAGTTAGAGACGCGATAATAATCATGCCTAGACTTGATATCCGCGCACTGACCAACAAAATTATTGAATTTTTTCCACCCGCTCCATACGTGTTTCCTAGATTTCACCTCTAGGTAAGCGGACACGGAGCGCGGTAATCTTTCACTCAATCCCATTCCTCTACGTGCTATCGCAACTGCAGCAGCGATATCACTCGATAATCCATACATTCTAGAATATTTGGTTAAACCAATCAAACTTGTATACGCTGGATTGCGTTTAATTAGTGTTAAACCACGATTACTAAGAATTGACTCTAACAACTGAATTAAACGACTATATGCCCACCCTCCAAGCATTCGAGCATATTTTCTAGAACTCTCCCGTAACTGTTCCTTCTTACTACTAAAATCTAAATTTTCACAAACAATTGGGCATGAAAAAGTGTTAGCTAATATTGCTAACTCCAAACAAGCCGAAACGAGGTTTGAATCTTGTTTCCCTGTTGGCAACCCTGTTTGTAAAGGTATAGTCCCTGATTGCTTGAAGTTGCCTTGGCAATCAACATAAGCCCACCCAATTGAACCGGGATTCATATCAATCCCTATACAGCCATATTGTACGGGACGACTAACAAGTTTTACTCCTGATGGTGTAAATTGACAAGCGCAGACCCATTTATTCTCTTTACGATAAAAGTGCCATGTTTTTGAACCGTCATGCGGTAATCGGTTTATGTTCCGATCAAAGTTGCCAATTTCGCTCTTTACATATTCCCCAAACTGTTTTTCTAGGCAGTATGGCACACGTAATTTGATAGTGTTTCCGTCCCATTGACAAACTTGATTACCGAAGGTTTCATCCTTTGAACCAACAAAGAAAACTTCGTTCGATGGCACTGTAACCACGAATGGTGCTTGTTTGAAATATAAGATTTGTTTTGATAATTTATAAATGTAACGTTTTTTATTATGGATCTGAAATTTTAATACTTTCCAGTTTGTATTCTGATATTTCAACGAGCAATCTAAAGGGAAAATACAACCAGTTTTCGACTGTTGCCAATTCTTCTTCGCATAAAACTTACGCGCCGTATTCAGCTTCTTCTCAGACTTAGATAACCATGCAAGTGCAGATTTTAATTTTCCTTCTAATTGCTTGATATGGTTCAGTCTACATTTTTTGGAGGAATCAACTTTACCCGATGCGAAGGCTATAATACTGTTAGATTGCCGTTTATTAATTCCATAGACAGACTGCAAGTGCGTATTCCATTTCGACTTGTCAAAAGCAGTTTTTAATGACAGTAAATGGTTAACAGTTTCAACTGTAGCTTTCCTAAAAACAAGTCCATATGCTGCAAGAAACATTTCTAAGCTCGTAAAACCGAGGGAGTTCATTTCTTGGTATGGTGTTGGCAACCCTTTACAATAAGTCAAACTAGCCATCTACTTCGACCAATAATAGACTATTAATACTGATTTACCAGATACACTTTTATTTTGCAAGTGGATAGCAAAAAAAATATTCAATCCTGATAAACAAGTTGCGTACGGTATAATAGCAGTCCAGTATAAGAGTGTTATGTGCAATTACATAACACTCTTATACTGTTGCCCACTCGTGCTCCCTGGCTAAGAGATTTTGTTTGAGAATGGATTGCTCCCCTGGACAAATAGTCCACATATGGGTAATTATAGGTAGTAATTAAGGAACAGTTTCTCACCCCATCATGCGAAAATCAGGATTGATGAGTCCTGGTAAATTTGCACCTAGTGTCTTACCATCACCTGTGGCAGCTTGATTGGAAATAATATCTGCATCCCCATGCATGATTTCTCCATAAGTCTTCGCTTGGTGCGACGATAGGGGACAAGTAGATCCGACTGGTGGCTTGAGATTAGGAGCCTTTTGAGTGACAATACATTCAGAGGTACACCTAAGAGGGCAGTTCTCAACTCCTGGGTTAAGTTGAGAGTAGAGAGGTTGTAGAAAAAGCTTCATGCACTTCCCTGTATTTCCATTGCACCCAGCTTATTACCAGTTGTTTGAAAGTTGTAATCAAAATTTGATATCAATATTTTTTCTTGGCTTGATTGTGGATAAGTTATGTAAACCGATATTTTGCGGAGATTAACAAATAACCTTATAATTGAGTCCAAAGCCTAATTTTTGGCAGGGGAAAGCACGGGCGAAAACCCCCCCACCTCCCGCCAAATCGTCAGAACCTAGACAATTCAATAGTTTCAGCGTTTTGTTCCTTTCGCAGTTTGCTTTTAGCAATGGCTGAAATGGACTTTTAAAATAGTCCCGCCAAAACTGCCTCTGGAAATGGCTCTATAATCGGGTTCTGGCTGGCGGACTTTCAAATTAATGAAACCCGGAAACGGGATTGAAACGAGGAATTGCTGTCAGTTTACCTGCGCCAAACTTGCTTTCAAATTAATGAAACCCGGAAACGGGATTGAAACTTGTAGTCGCGTCCCAATTAGTCAAATTGCCGTCAACTTTCAAATTAATGAAACCCGGAAACGGGATTGAAACGCTTGTGGGATATATCGTTTTGAATAAAATTAGATATTTCTAGGGTGCGTTACGCTGTCGCGAAAACACCCTACGTAAATTTTCAGAAATAAAATATGAGTCCTATAGGCTCCATTTAATTGTTGATAGTTACTCATCCAATTAATTACTCACCATTACTTAGAATTTCAACTTTCATCTTTATAAATCTTGTTTCTATGTCCTATTTTAACTATACTTACTAATACCAAATATTATGAAGATGCGCCTAAATTAGCCCACCTGCGTGGGCTACCTGCGGTAAGCGAAGCGCCTATGTACCCCCTCCGCTCTAAGCAAGCAACGTATAGCCTTTGCCAGTGCGTTGGGCGGCTCCGCCGACTTGTTCGCGTAGCGTCTCCGACAGGAGAAGCACCTGGCGTTCACACGAATAGGGTGTGGGTGAATAAAGTTAACTCGTATTTTAAACCACTACCGAGTCAAATATCTTTTGTGCTGTTAGGTTCAACTGTGGAAATGTAGGCGATATGATGCTTTCAGTACCTCTAAACGGTGACATTTCGTATTCCCCATCCACCAAATCGCACACAAAAATCGTAGGCATTTTGGGCTTACCAATGTATTTACGTCCACCTAATGCAGCATAATCGACAATCCAATATTCTCGAATACCCATAGCTTCATAATTATAAAACTTTCGATCGTAATCATCCTTCCAATTAGTACTTACTATCTCAATTATTAGGGGTATGGATTCAGGAGAAATTAGTGTAGATTGTTTTTTCCACAATGGTTCATTTTTGAGATTTTCCCGATTAATTACCAACATATCAGGTATGCAAGCTGATGGTTCATTGGGTGTTTTAACGAGTGCTGATTCTGAAGTTCTGTAAGGACGTTTATCTTGATGAATTGCTTCAAGTATCATATCGGTTAAAAAACCAATAATATCTGTATGATCTCCTGTAGCTGGCGGCATTTCAATTATTACTCCGTTTTGTAATTCGTACTTTTTACCGTCGTTTGGGAACCATTCGATAAATTCGTCAAATGTAAACAGTTTTTGTTCAGTTTGTGTTTGAGTCATGATTAATCCTTTATGCATACAACCTCATTTTAAATTACTCATCACTATCGCCATCATCTGTCTCCCATTCTATTTATAATAAATTGCTTAAAGATTGTAACCGTTCACAGGATTTTTTTAGCTACCGCAGAAAATACAGAAGTTGAAATGTCGGACGAGCAATTAATAAATACGGCTTAATTCCTGAACGGTTACATGGTTATTGGGTCGTTTGGAGCGGTTAGGTAGTTGATTCTGCCTGTATTCTTTTTTTAAATTCAATTAAGGCTTGTTCCTCTGTACTAACTACAACCCTATTAGGTTTTGCTCGCATAATTGTTAGGTAATGTTGAAAAGCCTCCTCATCATCTGGATGTTGCTTTACATAATTTCTCAATTCAGCTTCAGTTAATTCTTGATAGTTACTCATTGTATTAAGTAGGTAGGCACGAATAAACCCAACTATGTAAAAAATTGTAAAAAAGCCGAAACCGTTGCGTAGGCAAAGCCAGCCCGCTTCGGGCTTATGCTACCCTTGCCTAGCCTCCGGCAGCGCTTTGCGTCACACACCCTACGGTTACTGTTACTTCTGATTGCGAATACGTTCTTCTAATTCTGATAAAGCATCATCAACTGTCATCGGAACTGCTTGAGGAGACGCAGCACGCTTTCGATCGACATAAACATAAAACGCTTGCTTGTCTTCTGGATGTTGTCTAATGTAAGCCAACAACTCTGTATCTGACATTACCTCAAAATTAAGCGGGTTCATTGAATTAGCACCTCCCCATTTGGAAGTATTTCAATTTGTAAACTTTCTCCAGCTAGAATTACGATTCGTTTAACGCGCTCATCATATCGAATTAAATTAATCGGCTGAAGCAAATTACTTATCCTTACTGTCATTCGGTAGAAAGATTTTAATTGCTGGGTGTCGGCTCCATATCTGACCCTGATTATTAAAAGTATAAACAAGCGTCACGGGAACATCAACGTTCTGTGGCGCTTTTTGTCATAAAATAACATTAATTATTTTTCATACCAATGTAAAAATTATAGATATCATTTTTTGACTACAATCTATGTCCTCCAAAAGTGAGAGCAACTACAACCAAATAGCCTTTGCTCTAGAAATTCTCAGACTTCTAGCCGAAAAACCACGACGACGTGAAGAACTAGCAGATTTACTCTCCATCTTTCTCGAACAGCATGGCAAATCTACAGATAATGCCGATGTTAAGCAAAAACTCACCCGCACAATTCGTAAACTCAGAGACTGTGGTATTGAAATTGAAAGCGGAACTCACAGTCCTTACGAACTAGTGGAGTCAAATTTTCCTGTTCTTCTCTCCACCGAACAGCGACAAGCACTTGCAGTAGCCGCATATTTCCTCTCCGACATGGGCTTTTCGGCACAAGCAAATCAAATTCAACGCATTGGCAACCTTACAGAATCAGACATTCCAGCGTTTATTAAAGTTAATTTTAGTCCCCCCGTTGATTATAGCGATCGCAACTTAGATGCGATCGTTCGACAACTCCAAGAGCGATTTCAACAACAATGTCGCTACACAATTCGCTATGAAAGCAAACCAGGAGAAGGACAAATCAAGGATATAGATCGCTCAGAATTACGACTGCACGATGGTCTTCTCTACCTATTCGCATTTATACCCGATTGGAAATCTTGGCGATTTGACCACTGGCACAACATCGACCAAAACCATATCTTTCGTCTCGATCGAATTACTAACGTTGGTGCTGCATCGGACACTCGTTGGACATCCTGCGATTTTCCCACATTAAAAGTAATCTATCGCATGAGTGGGCCATTGGCAAACTACCAACCTCGTCGCAAAGATGAAGTTATTGTTTACAAAAATTCCGAAGGAAAATATTGTGACATCGAAGCAACAATAGATTATTGGTTTTGGTTTCGACAGCGCATCTTGAAATATGGGGCAAATGCTCAAATTCTCAGCCCAGAAAAATTGGCTGATGAAATTAATAAAGAGTATAAAAAAATACGGGAGAGATTATCAGCAGATGAAAACAGTAAAAATCAAACTTAAGCTGACGAGAAATTCATGCATTGCCCTGAAAATTCAGTAGAGCGCTTTGATAATTATTGATTTGCTAAGTATCCGGAATTTAACTTGTATTTAAAAATACTTTTCGCTATGAGTAAGGGTTAAAAATCCGGTTTATTGGAGAAATCAAGCTTATTGAGATTGTAATTTTATAAAAATCATAATTTTTTGTCAAGATGACTTAGACTGAAAGTAGTATCCATTTGTCAGGTTTGCAAATGCAAGCTCAATTCAAACAGGAAATACAAGTCCAGACTCACCTGACAACAGGCTACAGTCAAAAGTATGAGTAGTCATAATTGCCCTTGTTGCAGATGTTGTAGCAAATGTCAGTACTGATGCAGAGATTAGCATTCCTGCTATTTGTGGCTTGGAGCCAGTCGAGTTTTTTTAGTGAAACAAAAGTAAATTTTTTATTTTATGATTAACAATCCCTTGCGTGAAGAACCTCGCTCAAAGCGAGCTGCTGTAATTCGTTCAAATGATGAATTTATTCTCCTGGAATGGCTGAAGTCAACAGGTCGTCTAATAGAACGCGAACCTCAAGAAGCCAAGCGTCCCAATGAAGTAGAAGAAATTTTTGAGATGATAGAGGCTGATGATATCCCTTACGAGCTTGAGGATGACGACAATGAAGAGGCGTAAACAATGTAATAATTTTTGCAATAAGTTTTTTTAAGCGAAAGTAGTTTATACTCATAAGTAGATTACACGCTCACTAGGTAAAAACCTTGGCTGATATTATTGATACCGCTGTAAAAGCAGGTTCTTTTGGTACCCTAGTTGCTGCAATCAAAGCTGCGAATCTTGTCGATACCCTCAAAGGTGCTGGTCCATTCACCGTCTTTGCTCCTACCGATGAAGCTTTTGCGAAATTGCCTGCAGGCACAGTAGACGCACTACTGAAGGACATTCCAAAGCTGACAAAAATCCTGACATATCATGTCGTCTCCGGCAAGGTAATGGCTTCTGACGTGGTTAAGCTGAAGTCAGCGACCACAGTTCAAGGTTCAGATGTGAAAATTGACGCTTCCAATGGTGTGAAGATTAATGATTCTACAGTTGCAACACCAGATGTTGCTGCTGATAACGGAGTCATCCACGTAATTGACACAGTATTGATGCCTGCTTAAGCTTTCCACACGGATAGCTACTAGTATTTGTGGGGTGGTGACTAGAAATAGTCGCCACCCCATGACTGTTTGGCCCTTGTGCTGATATATGGGAATGTTCTGATGTGTAAGAAAATGTAGTTACAATTCATGTAGCTTGCCGGAGCGTAGGGTATTGTAATACCGTTTCTTTGTGAAGCTGCATATATTACCCCCCTGTAGTCCCCCCTTGGCAAGGGGGGACTACAGGGGGGTCTTGATTATGTGCATCTTCATACAGAATTGGTATAACTACTGAAATTGTTAGGATATTTGTTGGTTAAGTAATTTAATTTTACTTGCTGCTGTTATCGCTTTCTCTCGCGCTTCTGTAACATTACTTCCTTTAGCCAAAGCCACACCCATCCGACGATAGGGATGAGAATTCGGCTTACCAAATAAACGGATATCGACATCTTTTTCTGCTAGTGCATCAGCTACACCTTCAAAAGCAATATTATCTGATTTTTCGGCAGCTAAAATTACGGCACTAGCTGAAGGTTTCAACAATTCAATATTAGGAATAGGTAAGCCCAAAATTGCTCTGAGATGCAATTCAAATTCATTGAGATTTTGGGAAATTAATGTCACCATTCCCGTGTCATGAGGTCTAGGGGAAAGTTCGGAAAAAATTACTTCATCTTTAGTGATAAAAAACTCAACACCAAAAATTCCCGCTCCTCCCAGCGCATCAGTAACTTTTATCGCTATATCTTGAGCCTCTGAGATCATTCTTTCGGAAATTCCTGCTGGTTGCCAAGACTCTTGATAATCACCTCTCTCTTGACGATGACCAATAGGAGAGCAGAAAATGGTTGGTGCATTCCACTGCTTAATTGTCAATAAAGTTATCTCAATTTCAAAATTAATAAATTCTTCAACGATCGCCTTTTGATTGTCACCTCGGGAATTAGTTAGAGCATAATTCCACGCTTTCTCAACTTCCTTGCGATCGTTAACTACAGATTGCCCTTTTCCCGAAGATGACATCACAGGTTTCACAACATTCGGAAACCCAATTTCATCGCTAATAGCAATCAACTCTTCTAAACTTGTGCCATAACCATACTTAGCCGTTCTTATACCCAACTCTTGATGTGCCAGTTCCCGAATTCTGTCACGATTCATTGTATAATTAGTTGCCGCAGCCGTTGGGATAACAGTAATTCCCCGCTGTTCAAATTCCAACAACTTTTCTGTTCTAATTGCCTCAATCTCTGGAACAATAAAATCTGGCTGATGCTTGACAACAACCGCTTCTAAATCATCAGCACTAAGCATAGAAATAACTTCATAACAGTCAGCAACTTGCATCGCTGGTGCATTAGCATAGCGGTCAACAGCTATTACATAATTACCAAAACGTTTAGCAGCGATAACAAATTCTTTGCCTAGTTCTCCCGAACCGAGTAACATTATTTTTTTCGGTATCATAGAATTTCTCATTATTAATACCAATTTGCTGTGTTAGCGAAGCTTGCCCTTCGGGCAAGCTGCATATAATTTTTACCCCTCCAAACCTCCCCTAAGCATACGGGGAGGTTTGGAAGCGGTGGGGTTTTTGTATGCATCTTCATATAAAAATAATATAACTATTTACTTTCTGATGGATCTGTGCAGCTAGTTATTCTCGAATAAACTTTTTAATATGCCTACCTTCCGCAGGTAGTTTTTTTCAGTTGGGGTCTTAATCCACATATATAAACCTCCTTCTTCCTTCTTCCTTCTTCCTTCTTCCTTCATTCATTCAAATATCATCATCTGAAGCGTTAAACCTAGCACCGCGAATTTGTAAATCTTTACGTTGCCGATCCGTCAAACCAATCCCCTTACCAAACATACAGCCATTTATATTAGCATCCAACCAGATAGTTTCATTCAGGGTTGCTCCTCTTAAATCTGCATTTGATAAATTAGATGAAGTAAAATTAGCAAATATCAAGTCTGCATTTACCAAACTAGTTCCGTGTAAATTTGCGTTCAATAAATTTCCTCGAATAAAGTTTACTCGATCTAAAACCAAACCAGATAAATCTGCACCTATCAGGTTAGGAAACTTAAGTTTGTTGGGATTTTCCAAAAATCGCATTACACAAATTATATTTGCTTCATTGAGCATAATTTTAGTTAAAAAATCGTAACGTGCGATACCAAGTCCCTGGAGAATTAAAAGACGTTGTTCCGGAATTTGTTCTAAAAACTCAATCGCACTGTAACGGAGGTCTGGAATCCGAGCATTTAGCATAGTTATGTTCTGAGAACCCCGACTTCTAGCAGTTTAATTTTGTCTATCTATATAATACAATTTTCTCATGAGGCTTCATACAGAATCGGTATTAGATGTTCCAATTAACATATAGCGGGTATAATAGCATAGCACTCACCAATTATTAATGTAGGCATCTTATTAAAATTATCAGAGGGGCACAAATAACCATTAACCACCTCTCCTAGCTTTAATGATATATTGGCGCGACACCAGTAATATTTATCTGTCTGTTTGTGTTGAGAGTGGATAATGAAGTAGCTTTTATCTGTATTGTCCTTTGCTACCACCCGAAAACTTTCGTATATTAAGTGGGCATTTTGGTATTTAATTAACATGATTTTTTAATTCTTGTACTAAGCGGTTTTGAAAAAAAATTCATGAACGTACATCCACTAAGAAAACTTCCAGCAGGACTGTGTTATTGAATTGCCCTCACTATAAATTGAAAGACAGGTAGATTTGCCCCTCAATTAAGAGGGCATAATTTTGTCAGTCAAACACTAATGTGAAGTATTGAAAATCGCTGTAATTTCAAATAGTCTTATAAAGTTATAAACAAGAAAACTTAGAAAAGCCTTAGTAATTATACGTAAATTATTGGCAGGCATACCCACCCCACAAGAAGAGCGAGAAATTCAGATTATGCAGTTGAAATATGTTCTAGCTTATTTAATGCGATACCGCAAAGCGGTGGCCAAGGGCATCGCCTGAATATCAAAGTCGGCTAAAATCATAAAAGAGACGGGAGATTATCTACCCCGTCTCTATGTGTCTGATTATTTAGCCTAGAAGACTAACGGGTGAGAAGATTAATTGCTGCACCTGTAGCAGCGCCTTTGATGGCATTATTTAGAGGACGTTTGCCATTGGTAATCGCTCCAGATACAGTCCCTGCGGCCGCACCGACTCCGACATCAGTAGCAAAATTACGATTTCTCCTGTTATTTCTGGTACCATTGACGGCATTGACTGCAGCACCAGCCGCAGCACCATTAACAGCATTGTTTAAGGCTGAACCATCATTGGTAATTGCTCCAGTTACCACACCCGTAGCGGCTCCAATACCAATATCACGTAGTATGTTTTCATCAGCAGAAGCGGGTTGCATAGAGACTGCGTTGACACCAATTAAACTGGTAGCAACCAGACCGGGTAAGAATGTGCGTTTAAAAATTGGATTCATAAAACCTCCTGAATCATGTTTTTATTCTAGACAATTTTAAAGTGCATCTATAGTTAACAAGAAAAATTTAGTTATATTTTTCACCTTTAAGGAGAAACAATGTCTAAAAAAATACAACAATTTCATAAATGTCATCCAGTCCATTTTAATTGACTTATGCGACTCGTCAGGGATTTTGAATGGCTGGCTTTCAGAACCCATGTCCCACAGAATGCATTCTGAGATTATCGAGCAGCCTGATTACTATCCTGACTGCTTCGGGGCACTACAGCTACAGATTTAGCAACAATCACAGGTTTGTTTGTATACTTTGTATAATATTGATCCTGTAGATTCAAATTAAATTCTTGCTCAATTTCTGGAATTCCAAAGTTGCGAACCTCACCGATAACTAAAACTTCTGCATTTCGGTCAGCAGGCAGATTAAAAGGTACGCCCGAAGCATTCACAACTAGAAGGGGTTCTTTACCTAAAAATCGGTTATCAGTTACTGTAAAGGAACTGAAACCATTTTTTCTAATTGGTTTGCTTCTAATTGTTACAGTTTTACCGATATATGCTGATGTATTATCAACTATTTCTGAGGTGTTAATAATTTTTGATGAGACATCTGTATTGGACTCTGTGAGGTTGCCAAATCGGATTATTAAAGCTATCAATACTATCGTCACTAATACGCCTACATCACCAAAGCCTTCTTGCCGATTATCGTTTACTGTACTCATGATTAACTCTCTAATAAAGATATAGGGCAGATATAGCTCATCAATATAAATCTATACTAACAAATTCATCTAATCGTCTCTTCTGGCTTAGGTAGTACAATTTAGATGAAATATGGAGAATCGACCCTACCTGAGAAATAGAGAGTAGGGAGTAGGGATAAATGCGGGAAAAGGATTAATTATCCGTAGCCATACTCATTAATACGCGATCGCAGTCCAAATAGAGTTAATACAAAAATGCCCCAACTACGACTGTGGTAGTAATTTCAAAGTTTTCGACGTCATGCGTAGATTTTACATACCGTTCAGCGCACAATCAGTATAAATACGTAAATGTTAGGAATACTCAAATGATGGGTACTCTAAGGCTAGGATTCGACTTAACCAAATGACCAAGCCAAGCGTTCAACTCGGGAAATCTCTGTCTTTGCGATTTGTACTAATTGTCCCCTTTGTGTTGCAAATTTTTGCCGCAGTGGGATTGGTGGGATATCTTTCTTTTCGCAATGGGCAAAAAGCTGTTAATGACCTTGCACTGAGACTGCAAAATGAAGTAAGCGATCGCGTTGATCAACACCTTGATGGCTATTTGAATACAGCACGTCATCTTGCTAGGGGACTAGGTGATACAGTTGACACTGGATTACTCGACCCGCAAGACAAAGATAAGGTCAGACGCTACTTTTGGAAGCAAATGCAAATCTATAACATTGGTTACATTGGTTTTGCTTTCAAATCTGGAGATTTCGCTGCTGCTGGACGTTTGCTTGATGATGGTCGAGTTACAGTTGACGAGGTATCTCCACAAAAATACGGTAACTCTCACAACTATATTTATGAAACAGATATTGAGGGAAATCGTACGAAACAAGTTCTTGACCTTGGAAACTATGCTTTTGAGAAAGAGTCTTGGTATGCAGATACTGCCCGTTTAGGTAAATCGATGTGGAGTTCGGTTTATCAATGGCAAATGCCACCCTACACTTTATCTGTTTCTGCTAACCGTCCAGTTTATGACAAAAATAAGAACTTAATCGGAGTGATTGGGGTAGACCAGCGCTTAACTCAAATTAGCGATTTTTTACAGCAGTTAAGGGTTAGTCAATCGGGAACAATATTTATTTTAGAGCAAAATGGTTTAATCATCGGTACTTCCGGCAATGAAAAGGTTTTCACGCTTGTAAATAATAAAGAACCGAAACGACTGAAAGCGACAGATAGTGACAATCCTCTGATTCAAGCAACAGCTAAACACCTGATTAAGCAATTTGGTAGTTTCGACAAAATTAAAGATAACCGAACGTTAGAATTTTCACTTAATAATCAACGTCAATTTGTTCAAGTTAAACCTTGGAAGGATGATTGGGGTTTAGATTGGTTGGTTGTGGTTGCGGGTAATTGTGAGTTTGCTAGAACCAATTGGTTTTGATGTTGTAGAGGCAACGGATGGAAAAGATGCATTGGCAAAAATTAATGTTTCTTCTCCCGATTTGATTGTTACCGATTTGATGATGCCGATAATGGATGGTTACGCTTTAATGGAAGAGTTGCGGAAGTCTCCCCATCAAAATATTCCGATAATTGTTTCTTCTGCCAGCGTATTTGAAAGCGAACAATATAAGAGTTTGAATGCTGGTGCTTGTGCTTTTCTACCTAAACCTGTTCCTGCCGATAGCTTGTTGGAATTATTGCGATCGCATCTTCAATTAGAATGGGTTTATGCTGAATATAAGGAAGTTTCAACTAATCAAAATCAACGTAGTGAAATTCTATTTCCTGACAAAGAAGTTTTAATGCATCTTTATGAATTGGCTGAAGATGGTGATGTTGATAGTATTTTACATATAGTTAATGGGCTGAAGCTAGAAGATTATAATTTTACTCCTTTTGCTGATAAAATTGTGCAATTGGCAGAGAATTTCCAGTTGAAAAAACTGCGAGAAATGCTCAATGAAGCTATTAAATAATTCGGGGATTTAATTTTAATCAAAATTTATAATTATAAAACCTATGCAATATTTACTTCAAGATGCTGGATTTATTCTAATTGTTGATGATAATCCGACTAATTTATCGGTCTTATCACAAGCACTCAAAAGTGCTGGATTTACAATTAGGATTGCTGAAGACGGAGAAAGTGCAATTAGTTTAGTAAGCCGCAAACCACCTGCGCTAATTTTATTAGACATTCAAATGCCAGGAATAAGCGGCTTTGAGGTTTGTCAACAGCTTAAAAGTAATCCCTTAACGCAAAATATTCCGATTATCTTTATGACAGCTTTGGCTGATACTGAAAGTAAAATCAAAGGGTTATCATTAGGTGCTGTTGATTATATTGCGAAACCATTTGAACAAGAAGAAGTGATTGCGAGAGTTCGCATACATTTACAGCTTAAACTGTTAAATAACCAATTAGAGCAGCAAGTCAAAGAACGTACAGAAACTCTAGAAAAAGCACAATTACAGATTGTTCAACAAGAAAAAATGTCGATGTTGGGGCAATTGGTTGCAGGTGTAGCACATGAAATCAATAATCCCATCGGCTGCATTTGTGGTAATATGAATCCTATTAAAGAATATATTACTGATATCACCCAAATTTTACAAGTTTGTCAGGAAAATGAGTCATATTTACCCGATAACGTCAGAAATACGATTGCAAGCTGTGATTTAGAGTTTATTATTGAAGATTTACCAAAGCTTCTCAATTCTATAAAGTTAAGTACTGAGCGAATTAAAGGTATTTCGATTTCGTTACGAAATTTTGCCCGTGCTGATACATCTGCGAAGGTTGCTGTCGATTTACACGAAGGAATCGACGGTACTTTACTAATTTTAGGACACCGAATTAAAGCATCGAGTCAAAGGCCAGATATTGAGATTATTAAACAATATAATCAATTACCAAAAGTTGAATGCTATCCAGGACAAATCAATCAAGTCTTTATGAACATTTTGGCAAACGCTATCGACGCAATTGATGAAAATTGGCAGCATAATAAATTAGATAATAATTCTTTAACTATTAAAATTAATACAGAAATATCTAATTATCAATATGTAACTATTCGCATTACCGACAATGGGATGGGAATGTCAGAAGTAGTTCAAAATCGAGTTTTTGAGCAATTTTTTACCACGAAACCAATGGGACAAGGAACCGGACTAGGACTTGCGATCGCATACCAAATTATTGTCGAAAAGCACAATGGTAAATTAGCTGTTAATTCCACACCCGGACAAGGCACAGAGTTTGTTATTACTCTCCCTATATGAACAAACTATCGAGGTAGGATATAATGGGATTGAAAATAGGACGACAAGCTAACAATTATGCAGGACTCTGTAATTGAACCCGCAACGTTACAAAAAGCATGGGAGCAAGGTTTGCAACAGGGATTAAACCAAGTTGCACTCAACATGTTAAAAGAAGGAATCGATTTAGCTCAAGTCGCAAAATTGACAGGACTATCACTTGAACGAGTTAAAAGCTTACAAGTTACTGACTCAGATCATTCTCAAGCATTAGTGAAAGATTTTCTTGAGTTGAGTGAGTCATCACTGAACAAAATTTGGCTCTCTCCAGAGGAAGACGAAGCTTGGAAGGATCTATAGAAAACTTTGTTCGAGGGGATGTGGTTTCAGTTCCTTTCCTATTGTGAAACGAACTCCTTTGCTCTGTCTAAAGGAGTCGGACGGGTAAAGAAGTACGGGGTTTAAAACCCAATTTTTCGATAACTTCCGTGATAATCTTTGTTTACTCAAATTAAATATTAGAAAAATGCATATTACCTGGTTGGATAGCAACTCCTGGCTGATGTCGATGGGAGGTAAACAGATTCTGGTTGACCCTTGGTTAGTGGGACCACTGGTATTTGGTAACCTTCCTTGGCTTTTCAAGAGCGATCGCCTAATTCCCCGTGCAATTCCAGAAAATATAGACTTGATTGTACTCTCTCAGGGATTGGAAGACCACACACACCCACCAACACTCAAGCAACTTGACCGCAGTATTCCGGTTGTGGCTTCTGTCAATGCTGCCAAAATTGTCCGAGAGTTGGGATACAACAAAGTGACAGCACTGGCACATGGAGAATCTTTTACCCTCTTAGAACAAGTAAAAATTGAAGCAAAACCAGGTTCACCAATTGGGCCAATGCTGGTAGAAAACGGCTATTTGTTCAAAGACTTAATTGATGGTACTACCCTTTATTATGAACCTCACGGTTATCATTCTCCCTCATTGAAAGATGCTGCTCCGATTGATATTGTCATTGCACCCATTATCGATTTAGAAATTCCCTTCCTCGGGTCAATTATCAAAGGCAGTAAAAGTGCGCTGGAACTTGTAAAATGGCTGCAACCCCAAGTAATTATGCCGACAGCGGCAGGAGGTGATGTATCATTTGAGGGTTTACTGATATCTGTTCTCCGCCAAACGGGGAATGCGGAGGAGTTTCGCAAGTTGTTAGCAGAAAATAATTTGACAACCCAAGTAATTGAACCAAAACCTGGTGAAAGCTTTGAGATCCAATTACGCAAATTGGCTTAAATTGAAAATTAGACGAATTTGACGTGTGTTTACTAGTAGTCTGTCACACCAAAAAAAGATGGGTAGTGCAAGCGTCCCCGCTCGCTTTATATAGTACGCGAGCGGGGTCGCATACGTCGAAACGGCTGGTCTAGCAATCGCACTACCTATTTGTTTAAACCCCTCAATTATTTATTGACAGACTACTACTAGCCAAATATTTAAATGCTACAAAAAAAACAACACAAATCCGGTATAATCATAGTTCACTAATGATAATTTATTGCAAGTGGTTGAGTAGATTTACCAAGCTTGTCAAGAAATATCTTTAGGAATTTAGGCGATATCGCTCCGAGATATCCATTAAAGTAATATACGGGAAAACAATGAATCATGAAGCAACTTGACCATCAAAAAACTATTGAACTCTTGCAAACTATTATGGAATTTGAATTTGCAGGAGTTATCCGTTATACTCAATATTGCCTGGTGGCAAGTAGTTCAAATGTGACTTCTATAGTGGATTTCTTGCAAGAACAAGCGAGTGAGTCTCTAACTCATGCCCAACTAGTAGGAAAATTTATTATCAGTTTTAATGCGTATCCTAAACCGCGCATCGCACCTATCGAAGAAATCAACGAGTATTCAGTAAAAACCATTTTAACGGCAAGTCAATCTCATGAAGCCAAAGCACTGGAACTTTATAAAGTGCTATTGGAGGTAGTAAGGGGTAGTAACATCAAGTTAGAAGAATTTCTCAATAAGATGATTACGGAAGAAGGAAGCCATCATCAAGAATTAGAACAAATGATACAGGATTTGGCTTAAATCAAGTTTCTGCGAACAATCGATACTGAAGCGGTTTTTATAGCGGTTTCCATCCGGATGAAGTACAAGTTTATCTGCGGTTTTTAAACTCTTACGCATACCTCATGCAAACGGGAACTGCTATAAATAATTAATTAACCGCAGTAGCCGCTTCGGCTTCTGTGTAGGGTAGAACACAGATGAAAAAGTCTCTACATTTTCGATTTTGGCAGGAGTTAGCAGGTTTCAAGAATCCATCTCTGCCAATTCCATCCAACGTTCAGTGGCTTTATCTATAGCCTGCTTCAATTGTTCTACCTGTTGGTAGAGTTTCTCCACTTGGCTATAATTTCCCGGAGAAACATTCCCCATCGCTTTCTCTACTTTTACTTTCTCACCTTCTAACTGCGCAATTTTACCTTCCAACTGTTCGTATTCCCGCTTTTCCCAAGTTGATATCTTGCGCTTCTTATTATTTGCGTTCTCTTTGGGTTCAGATGTAACTTTTGCCTCTAGATTTCTTTGTTTATCGTTATTACTTTTTTGTGCAGCTTCTTCTGATTTTTTGTAGTCGAGATAAACTGAGTAATTACCCGGATATTGTCGTAGATTACCTCCCTCTTCTAAAGCAAAAATCGTGTCTACAGTCCGGTCGAGAAAATAGCGATCGTGAGAAACTACAATTACAGAGCCGGTAAAATCTTCTAAATATTCTTCCAATACTGCTAGCGTCTGCACATCTAAATCATTCGTCGGTTCATCCAATATTAAAACATTAGGCGCACCCATGAGAACCCGCAACAAAAATAACCGTCGTTTTTCACCACCGGAAAGTTTAGAAATTGGAGCATATTGCTGATTTCCCGGAAATAGAAACCGCTCCAACATTTGGGATGCTGAAATCTGAGTTCCGTCAGAAATTTTGACAAATTCTCCTTCTTCTTTGATATAATCAATCACCCGCTGAGAGTCGTTCAACGCTGCGAGCAATTCCTCTGAATGTTGGTCAAAATAACCAATATGGATTGTAGTCCCAATTTCCACACTTCCAGAATCCGGTTTGACCCGCCCGGTGATAATATCCATGAGAGTGGATTTACCCGCACCATTACTCCCAATGATGCCAATATGGTCTTCTGGACTAAATTCATAGGTAAAATCTTTAATTAAAGTGCGTTCGTTGTAGGCTTTAGAAACTTCTTTCAGTTCAATAACTTTTTTGCCGATGCGACGACCAACTGTGGAAATATCAACTTTACCCAGAACTTGTTTAAATTCAGTATCCCGCAGCGCATGTGCTCTGTCAATTCTGGCTTTTTGTTTGGTACTGCGAGCTTTTGGCCCTTTTTTTAACCATTCCAATTCCCGTCGCAATACCCCCTGATGCTTGCGCTGACTGCTAACAGCAGACTCCTCAGCTAAAGCCTTCTTCTCTAAATAGTATGAATAATTACCAGAGTAACTGTAAATATCCCCTCTATCGATTTCCACAATTCGATTTGTAACCCGATCCAAAAAATAGCGATCGTGAGTTATCAACAAAAGTGCGCCACGATAGCGATTCAAATAACTTTGCAGCCACTCCACAGAAAGAGCATCAAGATGGTTTGTCGGTTCATCCATCAGCAATGCATCGGGTTCTGAGAGCAAAGCTGTAGCTAAGGCAATCCGCTTGCGATAACCACCAGATAAATTACCAATGCGAGCCTCAAAATCAGAAATTCCTAACTTTGTGAGGATGATTTTGGCGTTGGTTTCCAATTCCCAAGCACCAGTCGCATCCATCCGCTGCATTACTGTAGAAAGTCGGGACATCAATTGACTATCTTCTGAATGATGTGCCAACTTATCAGAAATTTCTTCATACTCACGCACCAAAGCCATTTGCTCACCACTATCAGCAAAAACTTGCTCTAAAACTGTGAGGTTTTCATCTAAATCTGGTTGCTGGGGAAGGTAGATAATTTTGGCAGCAGAGTTGGCTAAAATTTGACCGCTATCAATCGGCTCTAGCCCCGCAATCATTTTCAATAATGTTGATTTACCAGAACCATTAGTGCCAATTAAACCAACTTTATCACTAGCGTCTAGGCTAAAACTGGCATCTTTTAAAATCTCTTTGATACCAAAGTCTTTTTTGACAGATTGTAGTGTAATTATACTCATAGAATTTTGTTAGTTGTTAGTTGTTATTCTCTTTATATAGCAGTCCTATTTCCAACACTGAAAAATAGTTTTGAGGACACAAAGGAAGAAAGAAGAGATTTAACTTGGGATTTAGGGTTGCTATATCATTGAAAAATGGTGCGTTACATCACATTAACGCACCATACATATCATGTTGAATTCTACACAAATAAATCCAGGGGTAAATGTCCATACATTTCGTTAACTCCCCCCTTCTTTTGGGACTGGCAAGACACTAAGACCCCACGATGATGTCCAAAGTAGGAATCGAAATGACATAATCCCGTTTTGCCGTTACATTTGATATAGACTGGACCTTCAATCTCAGGTAAATCGGTGTTGGGATCGTAGCCCAAAGCATGGGAATAAGTTTTCATCGCCATCATTCCTTCTGCTGCGGTATCAGCGCAAATTCCTAAAATTTGGTAATCAGAAAGATTGGTTAGCGAAAGCAAAGCCTGACGGATTGCAGGCTTTTCCGAAGGTTTGATTGGAGGTGCAATATCCAGACAAGTAAATTTGCTCAGGATTTTTTTAGCTTCTTCCACGGTGAGAGTGCTATAATTGGGGGTTGGCATAACTTGTTTCTTATTGCCTTTAGGTTTCCTCTGGGTGTAGGGTGATATGCACCCTACTAATATTATTTACTAGAATCAGGGTTGATTTTGAATATCACCCAAGTTAAACATGAAGGGAACGCCGCTTTTTGAATCGCCACCCATAACTAGGACTTTCGGCATCTGTGCGCCACCACTTCTCCAAGCTTCAATCGCTTCTTTTTGCAAAACCAATAGCCCTCCTTGGGCTTTGAGTGTTTCAGCCAAAAGCTTCTGGGCTTCCGCCTTACCTATGGCACGATTCACGTCTGCCTGGGCTTCCTGCTCCGCTTCTCGCGCTATATAGACGGCTCTTTGCGCTCGTTGTTCCGCAATTTGTTTTTCCTCAACGGCTTTGGCGAATTCTGGAGAAAAAGTCAAGTCAACTACACTAGTATCTAATACGATTATCCCATATTTTTCTAAGCGTTGACTAAGTGCCATATCAAAATCATCCTTTAGTTCAGTTCTTTTGGTAATGGCTTCCTCAACTGTTCTTCTGGCCGCAGCGATTTTGAAAGATTCTTGCGTCTGTGGGGCAATAATCTTAGAAACGATATTCTCTAGTGTCCCTTGTTTTCTTCTTACCTGAACCACCTGTGCGGAATCAAGACGAAAGTTGATCGCAAATCTCGCAGTTAAAGTTTGCAAATCTTTGGTAGAACTTTCTGCTGGGACTTCAAATTTTTGTACCGTCAAATCATACATATCGATTACGGAGATAAACGGTGGTTTCAGATGGATACCTTCTAGTAAAGCTCCATCTGTAGCTTTACCTAAAATACTGATTACTCCTGCTTGACCTGGATTAATAATGATAAAGGAATTTAAGCTAAGGACAACAAGTATTGCCACCACAATTCCTGCTAGTGTCGTTTGCCAATTCCCGAATTGCTGATTCTTCAACTGCTTGTCTCCTTCATTGCCATTCCATCTGAGGGTAGCAGAGAGGAACGATTTTTGCTTCAATTGCTGGTAGTTGCAAGTCAAGAGAAGGATGGAATGCTTGGAAGTCAGGCTTTTGGGGAGTTATTTTTGCTCAGGAGTGTAAAAATCTATGAACTGACGACCGCAATTCACACATACGTGATTTTGTTTACCATTCTTGCGTATATGAGTTGATTCGCAACTTAGACATTTTAATGCTCAATATAGTATAGATTATGATTACTTATGTATACTTCACTGCACGAAGTACCAAGCGATTAACTGGTAACGCTTTTTTTGAACCACTGCCTTTATAGGAACTCCAGCAATGAGAATAAGCTACCTCATAGTTCAGGTCGTGAAATAGGCTAAATAAAGATCGTGATATAATAACAAAAATGGCATAACCTTTCTCCCGCAAACGTTTGGAGGTTTTATGACAATCTCTACAGATCCCACCACTCTTGTCGATACTCAACCGTTGCTCCTGGATGTCAGCAATACAATTCTGACTGTTACACCAGAACAGTTCGATCTCCTCTGTATTGATAATCCCGATCTACGCCTTGAATTGACCCCGCACGGAGAACTAATTGTGATGTCCCCAACAGGTGGTGAGAGCGGAGAAAAAAACCTTGACTTGGCTATCGACGTTGGTATTTGGAATCGACAGACCAATTTAGGTCGAGCATTTGACTCTTCAACAGGGTATGACTTCACCGCATTCGGTGGTGGAAAACCATCACCTGATGTCTCTTGGATTGAGAAGTCGCGGCTGGAGGGAGTGAAGATCGTTGGATTTATCCCCATAGTGCCAGATTTTGTCATCGAACTACGCTCCCCGACCGATAGACTGAATGCCGTCAAAACCAAGATGGTTGAATATCAACGGCTAGGAGTGCGTTTAGGACTGCTCATCAATCCCCAGGATAGAAAAGTAGAGATATATCGACCGGGACAAGAAGTACAAATTCTAGAATCACCTACCTCAATTGACTGTGGTGATGTCATGCCGGGTTTCATACTAAGCATGAATCGAGTTTTATAGAAATATGCAACTAGAAACTCGGCGTTGCTGAATCCGGGTATGAATTGCTAAATTTACCCTCACCCTAACCTCTCCCCAAGGGAGAGGTTAGGGTGAGGGTAATTCATAAGGTCAATATTTCGTGGTATTATTCAATGCCCTGACTGCAAACCGCTGTGGCTACAGTATTGAAATCTCATCAGGTATCGCGAAAACGTGCTGGTTCAGTCCATCCCCTCCAGCGATCGCTCGAACGAATTACAGTCGATCGGACAACGATCGCGATACCCCAAAGGGGTTGCCAAGGGCATCGCTCACCGACTCTCTACTATCCGCAATGCCGATTGCATTTATGTCATGGAACACGGACAATTAGTAGAATCGGGACGACATGAGGAACTGGTTGAACTAAACAGGATTTATGCTAGTTTGTGGCGCGTGCAAAGTGGTTTAAAATAATGGTGGCTGTTAAGGTGACTCCATTAAGAATGCAAAATACCTAATCTTAACTCTTACCTTCGCTTCTTCTCTTCGAGACGCTCCGCGAACGTTACTTCGCGGTTAAATATATCTTTTTTTTAAACCACGTAAGCGAACCGCTCCTTTAAGGGATAGCATTTTGTGGGAGAATTAAATAATCTATCGGGCTTTACAAAATCCGTCGAGGATGCGCTCATTGCCCGACAGAAGCCGACAAAGCAACAATGAGCGCAAAATCCAAAATTGATATGATGTTTGGTAGTACCCAGCCGGAATCAACTAGTAAATGGCGACAGCAGTTAGATAAATTTGTCAAAGCAAATCAACATGAATTAGCGGCCTTAGCTTGGGCGTTATGGTTAGAAAATGGTAATAAGCAGGGTACTATCGGGATTGATTTGGTACCAACACCGCATTTCGTATATTGTCCCGAAAAAGCAATAGAGGGATTAAATAATAGAGTTGACAACAGACTTCAGGAAATTTTAGGTTTGGTGAAGCATCACAAACCAGAAGTGGAAGTTCTGATGGTAGGAATTGGAAAAGAAGAAGTCAAGTTAATTTACTTTGAATCACAACCGGCACCCCCTGTTTGTTTTGAGCAAGTTGGGAAGGATGTTGATACTTTGTTGGGAGAGTTGGAAGAGCGGATGGGTTTAGAGATTGCTAGTTGAACCGCAAGCATCATGAATTCAGACATTATTCTTATCGGCCCAATGGATACGGGAAAAAGCACACTTGGAGAACTCCTATCGCAAAAGTTAGGAATTCCCCAATGTTCTATGGATGATGTCCGGTTGGATTATTATAAGGAAATAGGTTATGACGAAGAATTTGCGAAACAACTAAGAGAAAAAGAAGGATTTTTTGCAGTTTATCAATATTGGAAACCTTTTGAAGCTCATGCAGTAGAGAGATTGCTTTCTGAGTACAGTAATTGTGTGATTGATTTTGGAGCAGGTCATTCTGTTTATGAAGAAAATGAACTGTTCCAGCGGGTGCAACGAGTTTTAGAACCGTATAATAATGTCGTATTAATTCTTCCTTCTCCAGATTTAGAAGAATCTGTTCAAATTCTAAACGAACGGAATGGAGGACTTGATTTGAACGAACACTTTATTAAACATCATTCCAATCACGATTTAGCCAAATTTGTTGTTTATACAAAGGGAAAATCACCAGAAGAAACACGAGATGAAATAATTAATATGATAAAAATATTTGGTTCTTCTTACTAATCTATATCTAACTGCTATGGAATGTGACGTTATTGGAGAAGGAGATTATAACACACAATGCTCCCGCTTGATTTCATACAGTAAAATAAGGACAACGCTTTGGAGGTAGTGAGATGGTAGCATCGAATGAGCAAGCCACTATTGTTCGCACGGAATGGGGACTAACAATTGCAGGAACACGCATCACCCTATACGACGTAATGGATTACGTGACGGCTCAGTATCCACCAAAATTTATTGGTGATGTTCTCAATCTCACCAAGGAGCAAGTGAATACTGCTTTGTCCTATATTGAGGCAAATCGTGCCGAAGTTGAAGCGGAATACCAAACCGTTCTCCAAGAAGCAGAAGAAACCCAACAATATTGGCAAGAGCGAAATCGAGAACATTTTGCTCGGATTGCAACAATGCCACCATTACCCGGTCGGGAAGCTCTGTGGACAAAACTTCAGCAGCAGAAAGCAAGGCATAAAGAGCACGCATGATTTTTTTGGTTGATCATAATCTTGAAAGACATGCAGAAGTTTTGTTAGGTAATATTGCTATCGCATTTAATTTGAAATTGTTAAATTCACAAAACTTAGCAATTCGTGCCAATTGTCACCTAGCCAAGCAGTGATTTTAGCTAGATGTGGCTGAAGTTGTGCGATCGCATTGGCAAACCCTCCGGCTTTTTTGGCATATTTCAACGCTCGGTTTAATGCATCACCCACCTCATCTTTATCTGGCTGTGGTTTATTTAGCTCCTCTTGTGCATCCGCAAAGGCATTGTCAATTTTACGACGGTCTGAGCTTTCTAACTTCAGCAATCATTACAAAAACCCTTCTTTCGGTAGAGAACATATTCACTAGTTTAAAATGTTACTTAATTGGCAGGCACATTTACAACACTGTCACGCATCTGTGTTATATGTGTGCTTTGCATGATTTTTACAAAATAACTAATGCGGAAAATCACAATAAGTAGGTGGTCATAAATAAACCTTTGTTGATAGGGCTTCTAGCCCGCCCATCTTATATTTAATTACGCCTACCTACTTACTATATAGGTGTGAGCAAAATATTATTATGCACTTGCTGACCTTCAATTAAAGGTAAGGGAATAGGAACCCAGATAAATCGCATATGGGATGACTGCATCGTGAATGGGAAAATAATAAAGATTCAAATCCCTTTAAATCCCATACCACCTTCTACCTTTTGTTCGGCTTGAGTAGAAGCCACTTTGCTTGCGGCAGCTCTTGGAGATATCTTACGTCGAATGCCAAGTTGACTCAAAAATATGCCAACTACAATCAAGCTGCCACCAACATATTGAGCCAGAGTTGGAGCTTCTTGTAAAATTAAATAAGCTGCTATGATACCAACAATCGGAGTAAATGAGCCAACCAAAGACACCACAGACACAGTACAAGCTTTCAAACCTTGAATCCAGAATGACTGACCTAGCACCACAATTACTACACCATAAATTAACATCCATTGCCACAACAAAGGTGAGAATACATCCATAAAATGTTCTTTGCCATAAAGAGTTAAAGCAATGAAGAAAAATATTACGGTTCCTAAAGCAGTACGAAAGATACTATAGATTCCCAAAGGAATTTTGGAGAGATGCTGTTTGCCAATAATTGTGGAAACTGCTAAAGCCACGGCTCCTACGACAGCTAGAATTTCTCCAAGACCTACATGAAAACCTCCCACATCCATCATTGCTTGCGATTTCGGTTCAAGGATAATAGTTAGAGTAACACCAATAAAAGCCGCGATCGCCCCCACAACTTCCCAAAAATTCACCCGATCCTTGAGCAACCAAACCGATAAAGCCAGAGTTAGAGGTGGTTCCAAGCGTCCAACTAAAACCACATTGTTGACATTGGTTAACGCTAATGCTTGGAAAAATAAACCGGGGGCGATCGCACCAGATAAAATTGCAACTATTGTCAAACTTAACCAATCCTTTCTTGACAATTGCTTCAATGTAGTCTTGTTCCACTGTCGCCAATAAATTATTATCAAAACAATTAAGGCACACAGATTCCCTACAAACAAAACATTACACAGAGAAATTGGATTGCGACCATCTATCAAGTGTTGGGCACCAATTTCTGTAAGCTTCCGAGTAACAGCGCTAGATCCTCCAAAAATCAGAATTGCCAGCCAGAGATAAATCTGTCCCGGAATTTTGTGAATTATACGATGCCGTCTTCTTGGTCTGGTCAGCATAACATCCCTACGATCAAAGCATTTTCTCTTGATGCTATGGTCCTCTCATTAAATAGGTGTGAGGTGAATCTGAGAGAATCCTGAGTAAAAAGGGAAATTTTTTTAGGGATAAATTCAGAAGTGGAGTTTATCCTCGTTGGGGGGTTAATACCCCGACCTTCCGCAAAGTCTTTCGTTTTGAGTTGGAGTTTGAATCCACGTATATAAACCTCCTTCTTCCTTCTTCCTTCTTCCTTCATTCCCTTAACGCATACCCCACCCCACGCACCGTATGAATCAACCGCTTCTCATTATTTTCTTCCAACTTCAGCCGCAGATAACGAACATAAACCTCAATAATATTAGAATCACCCATAAAGTCATAACCCCAAACTGTCTCTAAAATTTGGTCCCGAGTAAACACCTGACGAGGATGACCCAAAAGATACTCCAATAAATCAAACTCCTTTGCTGTTAAATCAACCGCTCGTTTACCCCGGAATACCTCACGAGTGCGACGATTTAAACTCAAGTCTTCAAACTGCAACAAATCTTCATCTGTTTCTTGAGTACGGCGCAGATGAGCCCGGATTCTCGCCAATAATTCCTCAATACTAAATGGTTTGACCACATAGTCATCAGCACCCGCATCCAAACCAGCTACGCGATCGCTAACTTCATCTTTTGCTGTCAACAGGATTACTGGTATCTTATTTCCAGTTGACCGCAAGCGACGGCAAAGTTCTAAACCTGTTAATCCCGGCAACATCCAATCCAGAATCGCTAAATCTGGGGATGACTCTCGCGCCAACGTCAAGCCTGTCATCCCATCATGGGCCACACTAACCTTGTAACCTTCGCTACTCAGTTCCAGTTCGACAAATCGCGCCAGTTTGACTTCATCTTCAACTAAGAGAATATGGGCTGTCATATATAAATGGTTTAAGACTTGCATCAAATTGGTTGCTGTCTGCTTTTATTCTGACAGCAAATCGGGCATTTTTAAGCAAGATTTTGCGATGCTCAAATTTTCCGGTCATCTACACCATGTCTGCGATGAAGTTATTTCATACCAATGGTTTAACTTGCAAGCACCTTGGATACTGTCAATCCAATTTCTTGCCCATAGGATAGTTCAAGGGTGTGACCATCGGGGTCTCGCAAGTAAGCCCAATAGCCGATCGGATACCCAGAATCTTTTTGTTCTTGAAGCAGTACACCTTCTTTGCGTGCTTTGTCACAGAGAGAATCCATATATTCACGACTCTCGCAGCCAACCCCAAGGTGGGCAAATGGAGAGAGAACCGGATGTACTAAGTCTGTCTCAATTAGAACAATCACAAAAGGACGAGTGTGGTCAGAAAGCCATACAACAGCAACTCCTGCTTCTGCATCAATGCGACGATGAACGACCTGCATTCCAGCATACTTGGAGTAGAACTCGATACTTTGCTCAATATCTGATATGGGGAGTGCGATATGAGTCAGACCAATGTCAATCATTGCAGCATATACCTCGCATAATAACTAGGGTGCTATGTATGATGGTTGTCATCTAACTTTTATCATATCAACGATTATGAATATAAGGATTTAAGGGCGTTGCTGAATTGAGGTATGAATTACCCTCACACTTCCCAGCCCCTCTCCCTGGGGAGAGGGGAGCTTTTAATTCTTGTCCCCTCTCCCTTGGGGAGAGGGCTAGGGTGAGGGCAAATTTAGCAATTCATACCCGGATTCAGCAATGCCGATTTAAGTTTATGATGGTGAGATTTTGTTGTTGAAAGTTCTGATGATTTTCTCAGCAAATTTTAAATTATATAGTTATGTAAACTTTTAAGTAATATTGTATATAAATATGGCTTCCATCTAGTAGAATCCCCGTATAAAAGTATTGGGATTAATTGAATAGCTATCATATGAGCAAAGCCAGTGAAGATGAAATGTCGTTGCAAAACCAGCCGTGGCAGCGTGAGCGACAGGCAATGGCACTGTTGTCATCTTTAAACTATCGGACTGGTGAACTGAGTAGCTATTTGCATAACATAGCAATAGGGGTAAGTGAACTGATTGGGGTAGATTGGTCGGCAGTAACCCTCTGCCAGTCAGGTTTTGAGACGGTTCTGGCAAGTAGTTTAGATATGGGTGAGGGTACACATACTTATTCATTACACGGTTTACTAACTGGCACTGTGATCGAAATTGGTCATTCCTTAGCAGTGGAAGATGCTAACAAATACCCAGAGTATGGAGAGGCTCCAGAAGGCTATTGCTCATATTTAGGGATACCATTGCGGACTGCCCAAGGTGAAGTGATTGGTACCATCTGCTCTTTTCATCAGCAGCCACGGAAGTTTACCAAAGAAGAAATGCAAATTGTGGAACTGTTTGCGGAACGGGCAGCTACAGCGATTGACCATTACCATCTCTACCAGCAGCAGTGCCAATTTAATCATATTTTGGAAGCGGAGGTATCCAAGCGGACAGCAGAACTACGGGCAGCACAAGCCAAGCTTGTAGAACAGGAACGTCTGGCAGCTATTGGTGAATTTGCTGCGATGATTGTGCATGAAATTCGCAATCCCTTGACGACAATGAAGATGGGATTGAAGTATTTCAAGAAAACCATTCTGTCTGAATCGGCTCAAGAACGCTTATCGTTAGCACTTGACGAGGGTAGCCGTCTGGAACGACTATTGAGTGAAATTTTGCTTTACGCCAAACCTCAGGTATTGCAGCTTTGTGAATTGGATGTGAATGAATTTATTCGTGATTTGCTTGGATCAATTTGTGAAATGCCAGAAGCGCTAGAAAGGCAAATTGAATTTATTCCCGTGTCGTCTGATGTCAAAATTCAGGGGGACAAGGACAAGCTAAAACAAGTATTTATCAACATTGTTCGCAATGCCTGCGAGGCCGTTTCAGCCGGAGATGTTGTTAAATGGGAAGTAGACACTCCGTCCACGGATAAAGTCTGCATTAATGTCTGCAATGGTGGTGACCCAATTCCCCCGGAAGTCCTAAGAAAGCTAACTCAGCCCTTCTTCTCGACAAAATCAAGTGGTACCGGGTTGGGGCTGGCGATCGCGAAACGGATTGTGAATGCTCATGGTGGGGAGTTATGCATTCATTCTGAGTCAGGGTGTGGGACTACGGTGAGCGTGCAATTGTGGCAACGAAAGCTCTGAAGTGTAGATTCATCATTTTGCGTCAAACAAAGAAGCAATCATACTATTAGAACCTGTCCTTATAAAAATTGGTTTGTTTATAGTGATTTACTCAGGTTATAAAACCTTATATTATTTTTCTAGTCACTAAATCCAAAAATAATGAATACTTTTAGATATATAACTGACGTAACAACAGAATTTGAAGTTGCCTTGGTTTTATGGTATGAAAAATGTCAATCTTATTTAAGATTATATTATGCAGGAAATAAAGAAAACGCCCGCAACACTTCATTCTGGTCTTGCATATCAAAAATTGAATTTTTAATTGAAAATCCTGGAAATTATCGGGGTGTTCAAGATAACCAAGAATTGATGCAAGCAATAGCTACAATAGAGGTACAAGAAATTGATGTTAAAGAACAGAAAGTGACAGGTTTAGCAATTGAAAGTTTTGTAAATGCACCGTGGAATGTTATTGAACAATTCCAACCAGAAAGACGTAGGGGTTCTGCCACATCATTAATTGAAGAAATTATCAAAGAAAGCCAAGCTTGCGGTTTTGGTGGTATCGTAAAAGCAATGACAATACCGCAAGCAAGACCTTTTTATACACGTATTGGCTTTACAGAAACCAATGGTTCTGGGGAGATGATACTTACACGGGAAGCAGCAGCAAAATTTTTATTAGAACAAGAACAACGTCAACAATTTCAACCCTTTGACTAAATTTCGGAGATTACAATGTCAAAAGTTAACAACCAACCTACACAAGAACAGCTACAGCGATGGGCTGAACTTGATAACTTAGAACAGTATGCTTCTTTTGTATCACCAATTTTGGAAGAAGAGCAAGAACATCTTGTTGATAGAATGATGAACGGTAGCGGTTGGAACATACGCCTTCAAAAACTACGCGATTATAAACGAAAGCTTATCGAAGAAGCGGCTAAGATAGAAAAGCGGGAAAAATGGGTTGTGGAGCATATAGAAAAAGAGTAAAGATATTCAAGAGATTATAAGAGAAATGTATTTAACATTGAAAATACTGGAAGTTGGAGAGCCACAGTTCGGAATCCCCAAACAGTTCTAGAATCTAGTACAGTCTTGGGTCTTGCGACTTTTGGTATGGGATGTCTCCTACTCAAAAAGCATAACTTCTGATGTCTGTAGCCTCGCGTTGGTGGGCTTTGTTCTTATAGCCCCACCCTTCGAGGGTGAGGGCGGTATACAAAAAATCACACCATCACTCCAGTACTTACACGGCTCATCAGCGGTGTTGCAACCATCTGCATCCCGGATGGTGTCGCTAAAGTCAAACCACGACGCACAGGACGCACAGGACGCTTATCTGGTCGCGAAACTTGATAGCGTGACAAAATTGTTGCTAAAACTAATTTCATTTCATACAACGCAAATGCCATCCCAATACAGCGACGATTTCCCCCACCAAAGGGGAAAAATTCATAAGGGGAAAATTGCCGTTCTAAAAAGCGTTCTGGTTTAAATTCTTTCGACTGCGGGTAAACTTCTTCGCGGTGATGTGCTAAATAAATACTGGGGACTATTCTTGTTCCTACCGGTAGTTGATAACCCATGATTTCAATCGGGGATTTAACAATACGAATAAAACCACTCATGAGAATAGGATATATCCGCAACGTTTCTTGGCAAACTGCTGTTAAATAGGGCAATTTTGCAATCACATTTGGTTCTGCATTAACACCAACAGAGTCAAGTTCTTGTAATAATTTTTCACGCACTTCTGGTAAATGGTCAACCCAGTAAAATGCCCAAGTCAATGCCGAAGCGGTGGTTTCATGTCCTGCGGTTAATAGCGTCATTAACTCATCACGTAACTCGACATCTGACATCGGTTCACCGTCCTCATAACGTGCAGACATCAGCAAACTGAGAATATCTTGGCGATTCTTCCCCGTTTCTGCCCGACGTTCTCGAATCAGGGCATAAATCAGGTCGTCAATTTCTTTGAGCAAACGTAAAACATGATTCCACGGACTCCATCTGCCGAAATCTTTTCGCAGAAATTGAAAAAATAAGCTAGCGGACATCAAAGGAGAACCAATGAACTCTAGCAGAGAAGTTAGCGATCGCCTAAGTTGTTCAAAATTCTCTCCCTCATCCAAACCAAACACTACCTGTAAAATGGCACACAGGGTGATTTCTTGCATTGAGGAACGAATATTAAAAGGCTTCCCCGGATTCCATTCATCACTTACCTGGTGCGTGATATTGCGGATAGTTTCACCATAAGCTCGCATGCGATCGCCATGAAAAGGAGGTGCTAATAATTGCCGTTGACGCTGGTGTCTTTCTCCATCCAGGAGAAGCACAGAGTTATCACCAACCAAAAACCGTAAAATTCCGTTTCCTCCCCCACCATATAACTTACTCGAATCAGCGGTAAAAATTTCCTCCAGTGCTTGGGGGTGACTGAAGTAAACAATATGATTTCCACTCTGGTTTTTGAGGGTAAACTTGTCACCATAGCTTTTGGCAAAATTCTCTACGTATTCCAGCGGCTGAAAAACTAATTTCATCCGTCGCAGGAATTCAGGCATATTGGGGCCATCTGGTAAGTTGTTAGTTGCTATCATAAAGGCAAGCGTGAAGGTGAGGGCTTCTCGATTCTATTTTAATTAGAAATTGTTGGCGGTAAGTAGTTAACCTGATTTCTTCCATTATTCAAGGGCAAGCCTCAAGAAACCGTGAATACCGACGAAAATAGAGATGTTAAAAACTCGGTTTTTGATATTAGTGCGTTCCAGTCAGCAAGCTTCATATAAATTATCCACTTCCTTGTGGGGGTTTGATACCCCGACCTCTACAGGGGTCTGAATCCATATATTATATGAACCTCCTCCTTCCTTCTTCCTCAATAGTCACAAAAAAGCGGTATATTTTGTGAAAGCAGCATGGGTGAACAGCAGTGGCAAAAATCATCGCTATTCTTAATGGTAAGGGAGGGGTCGGGAAAACAACTACCGCAGTCAATTTAGCTGCAACCTTTGGAATAGAAAAAAAAGTACTTTTGATAGATGCAGATATTCAAGGTTCAGCCAGTTGGTGGGTGGGACGCAGCGATACAGGAATGGGGTTTGATTTATCTAAAGAGACAGATCCAAAACTTTTAGGTGATTTAAGAAAGATTACAGGTTACGATTTAGTAGTGGTGGATACGCCGCCGGCTTTGCACTCTGATGCACTAGCGGCGGTAATAGCGATCGCGGATTATCTAGTTTTGCCTACACCCCCAGCACCAATGGATTTAGCTGTTTTGATTGAGACAGTTCGAGAAGCCGTCATTCCGGCGGGAACTCCCCATCGAGTGCTTCTAACTAAGGTGGATACCCGTAGTTTGGGGGAAGCACTGGAAGCCCAAAACACTCTCAAACAGCTAGGAATACCTGCTTGTAGTGCTTTTATTCGTACTTACAAGGCTCACGAACGAGCGGCACTTGAAGGTGTAGCGATTACTCAATGGCGAGGAAACAACGCACGGGAAGCGGAGTCTGACTACCGCCGCGTGGCTCAAGAATTACAGCGTGATTGGAGAAAATAATGGCTCGGAAACGTCTTGCTGATTTGTTACAAGAAGAAGCACAAAAACCTGCACTAACCCCTGAAGAATCTACAATCGAAGTGACTGCAACTTCTGTAGATGATAAAGCGCCAGAGGTTGAGAAAACAGAAGAGACTCATACAGCTTTAGGAGAAGTCCAAGAAACAATTGTTGATTTTGAAGCAATTGTAAAAGAGTTGAAACGGACTTTGAAAGAGGCAGAAAAAAAAGAAGCTGTCCTTCAGGAGAAAAGTGATGATTTGGAAGCAACAGTCAAAGAGTTGAAAGGGACTTTGAAAGAGGCAGAAAAAAAAGAAGCTGCTCTCCAGGAGAAAAGTGATGATTTGGAAGCGACTGTGAAAGAGTTGAAAGCGACTTTAAAACAGACGCAAAAGAAAGAAACTGCTCTGCAAGAGAGAAATCTTGATTTAGAATCAAGTTTAGAACGATTGACAAAAGAGCTTCACCAAGCAAAGCAAGATGCTGTACATCTGGCGCAAACGAATACCCAACTAATGGAAGAAAGTAGAGTTTATAAAGAACCAGCACCAAAAGAAGCTCCTAAACAGATAACAACCTACAGAAAATCATCATATGCACTATCGCGAAAGCTAGCACCAACGCAACCGCACAATCAAACAGAAGATTCTGATGAGGAAAATAATTCTTCCAATCAGATGTGGTTGCTTGATTAAGAGTTATTAGTTATCAGTTATGAGTTCCAATACTCGGATGACTGATAACTGATTCATTCGCTCATGGCTCAACCCAGAGCGCTGCTGCTTCCACAGCCACTTTGATGGCATTATCGATTGCAGCGCCTTTTTTTGCCACAATTACTTCTTCCCTAACTGTCCGCTGGGCAACTACCGCACATACGCAACCCGCTCGTATCCCGTACACGCTTGCCATTTTAAATAAAGTGCCGCACTCCATTTCGTAGTTGAGTATATTCAAGCGGCGATATTCTTCTGTAATACCTTGAAGCGATCGCAATAAATAAGGGTTAGCTGAGTTTGTCCGCTCTTGCCCTTCATAGAAGGTATCGACTGACGCTGCAACACCCACATGATATTTTACCCCAAGAGCGCGTGCAGCATTCACCAAAGTTACCGTCACAAATGGGTCTGCCGCTGCTGGATACTCAATAGGAGCGATATCATTAGCTGTCCCCTGCCGACACAAAGCAGCGTTATTGATTGCGATATCACCTACAAATAGATACTCTTGAATCGAGCCGCAAGTCCCAACCCGAATGATTTGCTTAATCCCAACTTGGACTAACTCGTTGACGACAATACTCAAAGATGGCGCTCCCATACCACTGGTAGCACATAAAAGCGTTCTGTTGTTGGGTAGAACGCCCAAATAACTATTCAAACCTCGATTGGAAGATAGCGATCGCACTGACTGCAAATAGGAATAGGCAATTAGTTTTGTGCGCTCGGGGTCACCAGATAATAGAGCAATGCTTGGGGGTGATTCACCAAGGTCATCCTTTCCAAATCCAATATGATATAACGCCGACATTAAGTATAATTACTAGGGTAAGAGGACGTGGACTAAGTTTTTTGATTATCTGACTTAAAGCGACCGGCGATAAAACCACGCTTCTCACCATGCTTCGTATCACGTCCGGTAACTCGCTTGCGCCACATCCTGAAACTAGAAGGTTGCATTTCCCGACGCATCAGGGCAATTACGTCCTTCTCTTGCAGCCCAAACTGAAGCTCGATCGCCTCGAAAGTAGTCCTATCTTCCCACGCCATCTCAACAATGCGATCGATTGTTTCTTGATTTAAATCAGGTAAGTTCATTGGTTAAGACCCTAGCTATCTAATTATAGCTGTGGAGGTGTTCTGCCCACCATACAAGTTAAGTTGTCTGCCATACAACCCATCATACAAGTGCATTTGTCTGCCATACAACCCATCATACAAGTTAAGTTGTATGGCATACAACCCACCATACAAGTTCAGTTGTCTGGCATACAACCCACAATACAAGTTTAGTTGTCTGGCATACAACCCACAATACAAGTTCAGTTGTCTGGCATACAACCCACAATACAAGTTCAGTTGTCTGGCATACAACCCACAATACAAGTTCAGTTGTCTGGCATACAACCCGCCAGGGAATAGAATTCCCTGTCTAATAGCGGAAGTCCGTTGAAACGGACTGAACAAACTTGACCTTATATGCGCCTATATGTGGCTTGGCGGCCGTAGGGTATTGTAACTAGAGGTCTTACGGAATTTTCTTGGCGTGCTTCGGGAGTAGTTATTGGAATGTGGTCTTCTTTTTGGCGATCGCACTGGATGCACCTGCAAAACTACGAAAATACATACCACCAACAGTCACTAAAAACAGCACATATCCTACTGCCTGCACTAAGTATAAATGCTGAGTGTAGCCAAATAAAGATTTGAAAATAATCCCAGGAAACTGCTCGTCAGGCAAAATTTTGGCATTATTCCAAACTATGGGACCCAAAATGCAAGAGTGGACTTTAGTAAACTTTTCGTAATAAAAACAAAGACTGGCAGAAGCGCGATCGGCTAGGGCAAGACTGGCAAATACTTCGTCAAAACGTTGCAGTGCTGTAACTACTAACCCCGCCACAATTAACACCAATAAAACACCCATGACCTGGAAAAATTGACGGATGTTAATTTTGATACCCCATTTGAAGAGCATAACACCAATGCCAATGGAAGCCGCCAAGCCCCCAATAGCACCCAATGCTGGCATGAAACCTGCTTGCAAATTAGAAGTAACGAAAAGAACAGCTTCAAAGCCTTCGCGGATAACAGCAATAAAAATTAAACTAAAAACGCCCCAACCAGCCGATTTTTCGTCTGTAAGGGCATTTGTAACTGCTCCCTCTACTTGACCTTTCAGAAACCTGGCTTGCTTGGTCATCCACAATAGCATCCAACTGAGCATAGCGATCGCTATTATGCTAAATACTCCCTCTAGGAACAGTTCAATTACTGCTGCATATTGCGGATAGGCTTTACTTATCGTGCTCGTTGCCCAACTCAAAAACACACCTAAAGCGGCACTAGCGGCAATACCAACGCCAATAGCAGCGTATACCCAAATATTAAGTCGGGATTGTTTCGCTTTTTTTAGTAATGCCAGCACAATACCAACAACAATGGCTGCTTCTACTCCTTCTCGGAGTGTAATCACAAAAACAGGTAACGCAGCACTAAAATCCATTGTTTGTCCTTTTGTCAGTATAGAGGTGTAGGTTTTGAATTTATTTTTAGAAAAAAAATTACCCTTTGACACAGTGGAATTAGGAATTAAAAACTCCTAACTCCGAACATAAATATGTTTACCTACTTAGAGGCAACAATCACTTTTTGAGAATCTTGCTCAATGGTTTTAACTAACTTGCCAACTTCATCAGTAGTTTTAACTATTTTAGCAGGAGCGATCGCAGTGGGCCAATTTTTCGTCAATTCAGCTAAATTGGTTGTAATGGCTTTGTCTGCTTCCGGATTCTCCTTAGCCATTTGGGTAGCAATCTCTTTGTACAATTCGTTGGCATAGATGACAAAACCACGGGAATCTTGATACTCAATAATTGCTGATATTTTCCCGTTTGCCACTGCTGCACCATATTCAGAGTTGGCTGTATCTAGCAAGCCGTTAATCACTTGTAGAACAAAAGCTGGGTTTGACCGTTGTTCTGCTGGTAATGCAGTAATTGCAGTGTCAACCCCTTGGATAGAAGCTGTATAATCAGCCTTCACCTTGGCATCTTTGGGAGTTGATTTGACTAAATCTTGAAGACTACCCAAAGTTGTCTTGAATTCTTTGACTTTGCGCTCATTTAATTGCTCTTCTAAATCTACATAAATCTCTTCTACTGGATGTCCAATGTGAGGTTCAGCTTGTTTAGGTTGATTTTGATCTAACAATTCTTTGGCGACATAAAGATGCCCTTTCATCAAGCCCAACTTGACCATATAGTCAACATCTTTCGCAACACCTGTAAGCACTACATCTTCAATAGTAACTAGGTCTTTTATTTTATCAAATTGCTCCTGAGTCATAACTTTTTTGGTCACTAAATCTTGAGGTGAAGCGTAAGTACGAGCAGCCTGAATCTTATTAGACATCGCAGGTACACCTAACTGAGCTTCTATCTTGTCTAACTCTGACAAAATAGCGCTATTAATATTAATTTTAGGTTTACTACCGTGACCGCTATGAGTCGTTACCTCTGTAACTTGAGGGCTAGAAGTAGCACCAGGAGTGGCTGGATTTTCTGCTGTTTGCGAACCGTTGCAGGAACTCACGGTAACAACGACAGCGGCTGCAATCGCTAGTAAAATATAACGAGACTTAATCATTTGATTGACCTCACACTAGATTGTAATGAAAAAAATAGCAATACTATTGACAATTTGGTGTATTAAAGCTGCAATTAACTAACCACTTCAAACTGACCCATACAACCGTTTTGGGCAAAAATATCCTGATGGGGATGAAACATATACTTGCCCAGATTGCGATAAGTCAATTCCAAAATGTGCCGTTCCGCTGTGCCCATCGTGATTACATCTGTTTGATGACTGGGAGTCAGAGTCATTCCGGTGGGATAAACGCTAAACATATTGGCATGTACGTGAAAAGTTGCGGCTGGGTCTAATTCAATCATGTTGAGGACATACAACCGCACCAATTGATTTTGGTAGATGCGGATGGGATTATTCATGTAGTAGCGGGGTAAGCCGTTGAAAGCGTAGAATTCGTTACGGTTGTCTTCATTTACGTCATACCCAGCCATCACCAATACCATTTCATCCGCTGGTGGGCGGGGTTTTGGTGGGTCAATGATAAACATTCCGTATAAGCCCTTGCCAATATGACGGTTCACTGGTTCGATGTGGCAATGGTAGAGATGAACTCCATAGGGTTCGGCATCGAACTCGTAAACAGTAGCGGAATTATTGCGAATTGGTCTGACACCATCCATCTCTGACTTATGAAAGCCGTGAAAATGCATGGAATGGGAGTGTCCACCTTTATTGAGGAAGAATACACGCACGCGATCGCCCTGTTTTACCCTTAATGTTGGGCCTGGTATGCGACCATTAAAATTCCAGGAATTGAAAGTAACTGCGCTGTTAAGCTGAATCGTAGAAGTACCAACAGTAATGTGAAATTCTCGAACACTGCGCCCGTTTTCTTGCTTAACCGTGCCATAATCAAAGTCTCGCAGCACCTTCATTGGGTTAACCAATTCAGCTTTATCCGCGTTGTTCGCCTCAATTGGTGGTATTCTCACCCGTGACTGCTTTTGGGAATCAAACATTCGCCACAGCGCTGCCGTACCAGTCATCCCAGCACCCACTAACCCGAGTTTCAATAGTTCCCGGCGGTTCCAAAGTTTCTCTCGACCCTCGAAAAATTGGTTAGACATGACATTAACAATGGTTACCGCCAAAAAAAATAAATGCTAGATTTTTGCAATTACTAACTATGCAAACATCTAAGCATAGTTGGATTCTTATTGTCAATCATTCTCAAATATTTGAATAGATAGAGCGTATTGCTTTAATTTGTGTGCAGGATTTTTCGCTTAAGAAGACAAAATTTTGTCAACCAGGACGTAGCACCTTTGCAGAAATCCATGCTGATACCAAATTGCGTTCTATCGTGGTAGCTCAAGTCCATGAGATTGCTTCCTGCCCTGCACAGAACGCTAAGAGCGAACCGTTGCAATGACTGGGTACGATATCTCTTTTTTTCTCCATATTAAATCATCCGTTAGCCGCTGATTTAAATGTTCCAGCGTGCGAATTTTCATGAGGTAAAGAGTTTACGACCTAGAGGAATGAGTTTAGGTAATCGAGTTCTTGCATCCTTACCTCGTCCGAAAGCAGATGTAAACTCTGGATTAGACCAAATTTCTATTATCTTGTTTTTTATATCCGAACAAGTCGCATTATACTGTTGATAGTTGTAGCCAATTCCCAATGCAATTGTCTCAAAAGGTGCTAACAAAAAAGCTCCAGAAAATTTTTGTTTATTTACATCATATTTTTGAAAGCTGTCACCTGCCATGCATTCACCTAAAAGCTGGAATGTTTTTTCAAAAGCAGCTTGTTCTTCTTCAAGATTAAAACTAGGATTATTAGCTATTTCTTGAATTTTTTCTGTAAAAAATGTATCGACATCAGGAATTTTACTCAGGACGCTTTCATCAATTTTCCGCAATACTAAAAATCTACATAAAATTTCAATGTCATATTGTTCTTCTAAGGATTTTTCATTTAAAGGTATACATAGCTGAAAATTTTCATTTGTACTTAGCTCTTTAATCCATCGATATAGATTTGGATTTAAACCAACTAAAATACAATTTCTCAATTCTTGGGCAGTGGCAATCTATCCTCCAGTATTTAATCTTTGAAAGAGTTCATACTTGGCAAAGGGGTCGCTTTCTTTCAGTAAAATGTTAACATCTATCTTAGCTCTCTTTATTAACAATCTTTGGGCTGGAGTAAACCCTTTAATGGAACCATCTGGATGTTCTTTATCTTCCCATATCTTGCCAGTCAATGAAGGTAAATATTCAGTTTTTTGCAAAGTCAATGGAGGAAGTTGTTTTCCATCCTCACCCTTTAATATACCTACAAACTCGTATATTGTTGATAACCTTTGTAAGCCATCAACGACATCCCAAATACCATCTTCCCGTTGAGATACAAAGATAGGTGGGATTGGTATACCTAATAGGATAGATTCGATTAATTTGGTTTTTTGATAATCAGACCAACGAAAAAATCTCTGAAATTCTGGATGAATTTCTATTTCTTCTTGCTGGTAGAGACTAATCCATTCACCAATCGACGTTGAGTAGTGATCGGAGCGAATTTCCTGTCTCTTCTGGTCAATTTCGGATTGGAGTGTATCTATTTTTTCTCCGATATTCATACTACCGCTTCTTTATGTGTAGAGTTGTAAACATAAATTACTAGGTGTGTTAGATTAAATCACAACACACCCTCTATTTTAGCGATTAGAGGAGTTGCGATCGCTTAAACATAGGGATATCGTAAAAATTCCTGACATCCGCTAACCTATAGTTAGTTGGTTTCAAATAAAGTTTTATGTTGCAAACAGACCCTCCTCGCTCTGCAAAAGAAGTGTTACCGACAATGTACGATCTTCCTAGTGAATCCTTGGAGGAAGCTGGTTTGCCGGACGAATTTCACGTTTTCCAACCCCAATTGCTGCGAGAAACTTTTACGTCACCCAACTATCCCCCAGACCAGGTATTTATCGCCAGTGACTTAAATTTATACTACGACCCCAACCATACTCTATGGTTCAAACGTCCTGACTGGTTTGCGGTTTTGGGAATCTCTCGTCTTTATCAACAAACAGAGCTACGTTTAAGTTATGTCATCTGGCAAGAAGGAGCAGACCCAAATGTAGTTGTAGAATTACTTTCTCCCGGTACAGAAAAAGAAGATTTAGGAAAAACATTACGGGAAGTAAATCAACCACCGACAAAGTGGGAAGTATATGAAAAAATTCTGCGTGTTCCTTATTATATAGTATTTGACCGCTACACTGATAATCTACGAGTGTTTCAAAATATAGCAGGTCGTTACCAAGAGTTAAGCATAACAGATTCTCGAATTTGGTTACCTGAATTAGAGCTAGGTATAGGACTATGGGAAGGTACTTATCAAGGTATAACGCGAGTATGGTTGCGTTGGTATGATGCAACAGGAAATTGGATACCCACCCCAGTTGAGCAAGAGCGTGCCATTACACAAGAATCGGTTATTTATCAGGATATTGTGCAAAAAGGAGAACTTAAGTTTTTTTATCGACTGGTAAATCGGCGCTTTGGTGAAATAGACCCATCAATCATTGAGCGTATTCGACAATTACCCGTGGATAAGCTAGAAATTTTAGGAGAAGAATTTTTAAATTTTTCAGATGTGTCTGATTTAGTTAATTGGTTAAACCAAGAGAATAATACTTTGAAATAATGTCCTCACCAAAGACCCCAACTTACAGTTCCGATGAATTCCTCAAACAGCCACTGGATGTTCCATCATGGAAAATCAAGCTACTATACGACGGTGAATGTCCTCTGTGCGTACGTGAAGTTAACTTTTTGACAAAACGGGATGCAGGTCGAGGATTGGTAGCATTTGTAGATATTGCAGAGGATGACTACACCCCTGAAGCGAATGGTGGAGTTGACTTTGAGACTGCGATGGGACGTATCCATGCCCTATTGCCAGACGGAACCGTGGTGAAAAATGTCGAGGTTTTTCGTCGCGTTTACGAAACATTAGGGATGGGTTGGGTTTATGCTGTGACGAAGTGGCCAATTGTCGGTGCTTTAGCTGATTTTCTATACAAGATTTGGGCAGACTTGCGACTTTCTCTGACGGGACGACCAGACTTGACGACTATTATTAACCAGCGTTCTTCTCGACTTGCGTCCAACACCGAAAATCGTTGTCGTTTGATAGATACAGATGAGTAATAAACTGTTCCACACATAAGTTTGGGCGGGCACAAAAGCCCACCCCACAAGAATCACCTACTCAATGTTTTGCAAATTGTTACAAAGACTTGGGATTACAAAAAATCCATACCTAAAGTCTTACTCTTCTCAATTCTTTGTTTGACCATAGGTAGAAGATTTTGACGGACAAAAGAATTAGAGTTTTAGCAACACGGCTAAATATTATTTCGGCTCGTGGAATGTTGTAACTAATACAAGTATTAATTATGCGTTGGGAATTGGGCCGTCGTAGTGATAATGTTGAAGACCGACGCTCGGCAAGAGTTTCTGCTCCTGTCGTGGGTGGAGGTATTGGGGCAGTAATTTTATCGCTAATCGTTGCGTTTTTAGGTGGCGATCCGAGTGTTATTTGGCAACAAGATGGCGCACAAGGCGATCGCCCGACTGCCCAATCACCCCGGACAACTCAATCCCAAGACCAAATGGCTGATTTTGTATCAGTTGTGCTAGCTGATACAGAAGATACATGGAGAACTTTGTTTCGACAAAATGGGAATACTTACGTAGAGCCGAAATTAGTTCTTTATTCAGGTGCGGTTAAGTCTGCTTGTGGATTTGCCCGTTCGGCAGTTGGTCCGTTTTATTGTCCGCTAGATCAAAAAGTTTATATTGACTTGAGTTTTTACCGTGATTTAAAGAACCGATACCAAGCACCTGGTGATTTTGCTCAAGCGTATGTAATTGCTCATGAAGTTGGGCATCATGTCCAAAACTTACTTGGTATTTCCGATAAAGTTCGAGCGTTGCAGAGCAAAGTGGATCGGGTGGAAGCTAATCAGCTTTCTGTTCGGTTGGAATTACAAGCAGATTGTTTTGCAGGAGTCTGGGCAAATCGGGCTCAAAAATCACGGCAGATTCTTGAACAAGGTGACATAGAAGAAGCCCTGAATGCTGCTAGTAGTATTGGGGACGATCGCTTGCAGCAGCAGTCAAAAGGTTATGTTGTGCCAGAATCTTTTACCCACGGCAGTTCAGCCCAAAGAGTTCAATGGTTTAAGCGGGGTATCCAGACGGGTGACATTAAGCAGTGTAATACCTTTGCAAAGACAAATCCTTAAGGTATTTATCGGTCCACATTTACTTTGCGCGTTCAAGCAAGCAAGGATGCCCAACGCCAAGTGCTACAACGGGGGGCGCAACGCACTGGCTCCCCCACAATCTTGAGCGAAAAATTCAGATTATGCAGTTTAAATGTGTTTTAGCCGATAATTACATTTTCCTAATTGTGTTTTCAAACTCATCTTTAAAATTTATTAATACATTGGTAGCAGTGTGTTACCTGATGATGATGACCCACACTTGGCTTTTTCAAGCTCTTTCCTCCTATACAATAAAAGGAAATAACAAATTAATTCACTCTTAGTGATATGAAGTCATGGCTTATAGCGATTTTAGTATTCGTAAGGCAAAACAAAGCTTTAATCTAACTTTGGTTGAGGGAGGTAGCTTTTTTCCTCCTATTGAACCTGTAGCAGCTAACCCCTATCTAGTAGAGTTTTTACAAGAAAGTTTACCTTTAGCAATTGCAATGGGTTCTGAAAAAGCACGTTCGGAACTAATCATTAGTCCCATTTTGTTTGAAGTGCGAAAAATTCTCGACCGCAAAATTAGCTTTTTTTCCGGGGAAGAATTTACAGTCGATCCGAGTATGGGCTTGAATGGTACTTGTGATTTTTTGATTAGTAAATCGCCTGAACAATTAATTATTGAAGCCCCAGCAGTGGTGATTGTAGAAGCAAAAAAAGAAAATCTCAAGGGAGGCTTGGGACAATGTATGGCAGAAATGGTTGCCGCACAAAGGTTTAATGAAGTGAACCAGCAACCCACTCAGGTAATTTACGGTAGTGTCACCAGTGGTAATTTGTGGACGTTTCTCAAGTTAGAAAAAGAAACGGTAACAATTGATTTAACAGATTATTTAGTTCCTCCAGTTGAGAAACTTTTAGGAATTCTGATTTGGATGATTCAAAATACTTAGATAATATCGCAACTATCGACGACGAAATGATAATTACAAGCTTCTATAGTTGAGAATATAATCAATAGAAGCTAAATTAATCGCTCTCTTACTAGTTTGCGGAGGTCAGAGACAATTTTGCCATTAACTTTGCGGGTGTTTGACCAATCTAAAATTGGCTGTGGATAGTAACTATCAGTGTATTTACCTTCAACAATTTCACTTAAGCTATAACCTCGTAATTCTGGTATCCAGTGATAAATAAAACTCAGGTCAGGGTCTTTTTCTTCAATATTCTTGTTGGGATTGTATATCCGAAATGTATCGCTCAGGGGATTAGTCACACCAGCCTGCATTTGCCATTGCCAATTATCAATTGCTAAATCACCATCTACCAAATAGTTCATATAGTGTTTAGCTCCGTGATGCCAAGATATACCGCAATTTATCGTTAAAAATGTGGCACACATTGCTCGCATCCGAAAATTCATCCAGCCCATAGTTTTGAGTTGCCGCATACTCGCATCAACTAGGGGAAAACCTGTCATTCCTTCCTGCCAAGCTTGGAATAATTCAAGACTTGTTGGGCTGAGTTCGTCCGGTCGATACCACTCATCAAATTCAGGGTAGCGATTTTTATAAGCTACTTCTGGATAAAAGTAAAGCCTTTGTGTAAAACTATCATGCCAACGCAGGCGATCGCGAAAAGCTTTGAGAGAAAATTCTGCTTTTTCTTGACCTGCAAGTTCTGTTACTCGTGTTTTGGTAGACTGGTAGACAGTGCGAGTTGAAATAGTCCCAAATGTCAGATGTGGCGATAGATGAGAAGTTGCTCCTTGTTGCGATAACCAAGGACGAGAAAGTTTCCAATGATAGCCGTGAAATCTACTTTTCAGAAATGAGTTTAACGTACTTTGGGCATTGGTTTCACCTCCAGAAAAATAGACTTCTCCTACATCCCAAAATTCCCGGTATTTTTTTCTAAGCTCTGCAAACGTAAGTTGTGGTAAGTTGAGGGATAGCTCAGGTGTGTTGAGAGTTTCGGGTGTTTGGTATTGAGGTTGCCTTTGATAGGTGTAGTATTCGTTAAACCACTGTTCGCGGTTATCTTCTAATTGTAAAAAATTGTTTAGCCCAAGATGGCAATCAAGATTTAACTCTTGATAAAAATCGACTATTGCCTTATCCCGGCTAACACCATACTCTACTTGCACATCCCGGTTAAAGAAAAGCTTGGGTTGATATCCTTGCTGGATTAACTGTCCGGTTAAGTCTTGCAAAACATGAGTTGAATTACCCTCGAATAATATCAACTGACTATCTAAACGTTGCAGGTTATAATTTAAGTTTTCCAAAGACTCAAACAAAAACCTCACCCGTGCTTTGCCTGTATCAGCCCATGTATAAAACCAAGGGTCAATGATAAAGAAGGGTAAAACTGGGGCATTGTTGGCAGTTGCCAATGTGACAATTTCGTTATCAGTTAATCGTAAGTCCCGGCGAAACCAAAGAAGGTGCATAACTCAATTTTTTATAAAAATAATACAATCGTACCAAAAAACAGCCCGTCAGGGAGCCAGGGAGCCATTCGATTATAAATCCCTGTCTCATAGCCAAAGTCCTCTATTCGCCCTTGGCGTTCCCGTAGGGTAGAGGACTGTTAGATAAAGATAAAGTTTTATGATGTTAAATTAGTCACTTTAAAATTTATGATTAGTGATTTATACATAGAGGTGCAAGATTTAACTTATAAAATTTTACTAACAGGAACACAACAGTCGAATTTTGAGAATTTCCCATGCTATTTAAAGCTTTCAAAAAGCCGAAACCGACAATCTGATCAGCTCGTATATGAAATAGCAATTAACAAAGGTCAAATATTCCGCAATTACCGCATCTCACCCTTAGAGTAGCAGTACAATCCTTGAGGGTAACCCGGTAGAATAGTTCCAGATTGGGTTTACGGGAGATGGTCTTGAGGTTGCCGCCATCGTCCTGGACTCGGGTGATGCGGTCTTGTTGAACCGAGACACGAGCGATTGCAGAGTTATGCTGCTGCATGAAAAATATTGTCCAGGCGATCGCTACTACAGCAGCCACAGTGAGGGAAGCAACTATCCATTGATTTCTGCGTTGCCTCACTGCCAATACTTCTTCAAAAGTATAAAATATACTGCAAAATCATCGCATTATTTTGAGTCCATTTTAATGGACTTATGCTACTAGACAGGGACTTCTAGTCCCTGGCTGACTAACTGGCAAGTAGGAAGATTAATAGATTTACCTGAGTAATAGAAGCGATAATTTTGACATTTTTTTAGAGTAGAAGATATCAATTAAGGGCGTAGACGTTTAGTTAAGCGGGAGAAGAAACGATAACTTTTGCGGACAGCATCCAAGACAAAGTAAGGTATCCGGAGCTTCATTGGGTATATAATGGGACGATACAGCCAGTAGTACGCTTTCTTGAGGTTGTTCCATTTTGAACACTTATCTTTATGAAGGAAGTCAGAAATATCCACGACTAGTCCCCTGCCTTGGTGCATCATCACATTTCGACCGTGGATATCGTGGGGGCGAAGACCGCGTTGGCGTGCATAGTCTAGGGCTTCGTCAACGTCTCGGATAACCGTTATAGGGATCTGTATACCACGGTGAATGCAGTCATAAAGGGTCACTCCATGCAGCCGCTTCAGAACCAATAATCCCTCTTGGGCATACAAACATTCAGAGAAGGCCGGGTGGGAACCCAAGCGGTGGTAGACCTCCAATTCCTCCTCAAAGCCGGGACGACCAGGCGCGTAAATCTTTACCACCTGTTCGGGGTAATCAGGGTGATGGACGACTGCAGCATAGTTTCCGGCTCCAAGAAGTTGCCAAGGTTTGGGAACGGAATGGACTTTTACTGGGTCGTGGGGATCGACGCTCTCAATTTGGAAATTGGGAAGTAGCTCTTGGTGAATACTCTCTATCAGCCGACTCAGGTGCGATCCATTCATATAGGGCCACTTGCGCTGTAACCAATTGCTAAAATCTTTATACACTGGAATAATAGAGTTTTTTCAAATCATAAGTTTTTGTAATTTGATCTGATTAACCAACGATTATTTGGTTGATTCATCAACCAAGGTTTTTGTCAAGAGTAATTTAAATGCATTTGGGTCTATCATAGTATTAAGTAGCAAAAGTTTCCATTTGCCCCATTCGAGGAGTGGCGCTAGTTTGTAAAAGGGAATGACTGCATTTAATCAACGAACAGTAAGCATTTAAGAGTCATCAAGGGCTTTGGTTACAAAGATTTAAACCCGCTATCAACCCATAGCTGGAAAGTGGAAGAGGGGATTTAAACCCTTGATGTTAAAACTGACAACTGAAACCCAATCAACTTAGTTGGAGAACGCTAATGTCGAAGGAAAAAAAAGGTAATAAAGAATCTAAAAAACCTAAACAAGATCCGAAGGATAAAAAAGATAAGAAAGACCCAAACAGATATGACGGTTTAGGAACTTCAAAATAAAAATCTGACAATATTTTTGTAGGGCAGATTTTTTGGTCTGTCCTACAGAAGGCTTTTTTTTACTGTAGGCTCTCTACTCGGTTTCTTCCAAAAAAACAGGTTCGTGGTATTCATCACTGGCCACATTGACTTCAAGAGTCTGTCCTTCCACTGTCACTTTATCACCCCGCACTAGTCGCCGTCCTCGTCGAGTTTCAACCATCCCGTTTACTTGGACATCCCCACCTTGAATCATCAGTTTCGCTTGTCCCCCACTTGCGGCTATATCCATCAACTTCAAAAACTGATTTAATTTAATTGTGCCGTCTCTGATTTTCATAATTACTTAATTGTATAGTGTGATACATATGACCGTTATTGAGTATAATCTATAAATTAAGAATCCGTAACTTGCCCTCTGTTAGACTTAATCTGTCCGCGCTTGGTTTTCTGGTCTAGACGCTTTTTTTGAGAATTGCGAGTCGGTTTTGTCGGTTTGCGTTTTATCTTCACTACGACTGCACTTTTAATAAGTTCTTTAAGTCGTTCCAACGCTTCGGTTCGGTTCTGCTCCTGGCTTCGGTGTTCTTGGGCTTTGATCACAACAACTCCTTCCTGGGTGATGCGTCGATCGCTGAGTTTCAAAAGCTGTTCCTTATAAAAATCGGGTAGCGATGAAGCTCTAATATCAAAGCGTAAGTGGATGGCAGTGGAAACCTTGTTAACGTTTTGACCTCCGGCCCCTTGAGAGCGAATTGCAGTCAGTTCAATTTCACTCTCTGGGATGATGACTTTATTGGAAATTTGCAGCATTACTCACAAGTTCTTCAGAATCGAACAAGCAGATCCAACACTAAAGTAGCGCAGTTGTAAAGTCCAAGTATTTGAGTCTAACATAATGCCTTCAAAAATACATTATTATACTGGATCTGGTCTTGTTATTCCTAGTTCTTGAAGCTTAATCTTTACGTCTTTCCAACTATCACCGCAGTAGCAGTACTTTTTTTCTAATATGTCAGCTATGTAAAATCCCTCTTTACCCCCATTAATAATTTTCAGTTCGTTTGCGACTTCTTTCATAGTTGTACCAAAGCAGGCAAATAAATCTTTCTGCTCAAGGACTGGAATATTAAATAAATTTACAAATACGTCGCCTTTAGTAAAATACCAACTATCACGACGACGTACAACTAGCCGACAATGAACTGGATAAACGATTGTTCCTAAACTTGGCATAATTTTATCAAACCTATTTAAGTAGAAAAGCCCCTAGAATAAATTCTAGGGACTGTTGATTTAATTAATTACGGTCACTTCCTAGTTCTTCCGATTCCTCATCGCTCATATCTGCCAAATTGTCTTTGACTTCATCGGCGTTTATGAGATAGGTTTCATCGTTTACCATGTCACGTTTTTCCCATAGCCCGGACAGCAAACGGAGAAAAACTCTGGCAGGATTAAAGAACTTTCTATGACCGTTACCATTTTTGCTCAATCAATTACCTCCTTTTTGTATTTAACCAAGAGGGGGGATTTTTTGTCCCTAGATTATTTTATCATGATATATATCATGATAAAATAAGTAGTATGAATCAAAAACCATGCCTAGAAAAAAATTAGGACGCAAAAATGTATACATACAAGTCGTGATTAATCCCGATGATAGGATTGCTTTTGATGCTTGGTGCGACAAAAATCATACAACTATGAGTGAAATCATCCGCTCTTCAATAGCTCCTTATGTCGCAGAGGGGAAAAAGATTTTAGAGGGTCAAGAGTGAAGTTAATTATTGGGGAACAAATTCAATCAGTGATGGAGTGGTTAAATGCGTGCTTGATGAACACCAAATATTTTGGTAAGTCCTACATAATTTGGTACGACGATACCAAACCAGATTTGGATTTGGAGCGAACATCAAATATATTAAAGTATTATTTATTACTTTAAATCTTGATAAAAAAACGATAAAAAGTATATGTCTTTTGGGTTATAGCTTTTAGAATATATAGATTTACGATGTTTTTTTGTTACACTTATTGGTATAGTTTCACTGACCACTAATCATGCTTTAGGTGGATTAAAAATGATTAATGAAACAATCACAATAAGTTAACAAAACGTCATATTTCGCTGTCGGATGAATACACTTTGTCTGTTTTCTTGGGGATCTAAAAATGTTTTTTATGGAAAGTAAGCGCTCGCTTGTCGTTGCTGACTTTCCAGGGGCACAACTTCACTGGAATACTTCTTCTTCTTTAGTCCAAACACCACCGTCAAAGCATTGTGAACTATGCGTAATTGTTCCGGTTCGCAATGAAGCTCAGACATTGGTACAAACCCTGGCTGCTTTAGCCCATCAGGTTGACTGGACGAATTCTGACTGATAAGGCTGGACGTGCGGCATTAGACCCCTATGCCAAAGCTTGCCATCTGCGGGAGGTCGGCTATCGCTACTTGATTGCAGAATTAGAAAGTTACCTTGACCCCGACGAATGGGATACTTTTCCCCGGCACTATCAACATTATGGGGCTTCTTTGGCGGTGACGGTAGAAATGTATGCACTTGCAGGAGGCTTACCACCTGTACGGGCACCCGAAGATGTAGCGTTTTATCAGGCTTTGGTGCGGGTAAATGCCCGTTTTCGCCACAGTCCGTTAGTGCGGGTAGTGACATCGGCACGACAAAGCGGACGTACCGACATTGGTTTGGCAAATCAGTTAAATGAGTGGGCAAAAATGGGCCAACAACAGCAATCATTTTTGGTAGAGTCGGCCTTGGCTATTGAAACTCGTTTTACTGCACGTCGGCAATTACGAGTCATGTGGTGGAGTATCCTAAACGGCTCAATGCCAACTCATACCGACTTAGCAGCTTTGTCAGACACCCTAGGAGTTCCAACTAAATGGCTTGCACAGGAATTAGCGCAACCACATACCTTTGGTCAGTTGTTTGAAAAAGTTAAAAAATGCGCCTCAGAAGAACAAATTTGGGCGCAGCGTTGGGAAAATGTGGATATTAAGCAGGCGATCGCTGATTTACGATCTTCTGTAAGACGGCACCGCTTGCCGCAAACCACACACTCGACCCATTCAGAGATTGCGTGGCTGTAGAGCAGTAGGGAAACACCAGGAGTAATAATACGTTTGACAAAATGTCCTTCTCGCTCATTATCACTCCTGCATTTCTGGTGAAACAGGATAACTACTCGCAAGCAGTCATCGTTAATTACTACGGAAACGTCTTTTGCTCTGCTTGTGTCTGGCTACTGCTTTACGCTTGTGTTTTTGCAGAGGTGTTTCAAAATGACGGTGCTTTTTCATGTCCGGAAAAATTCCAGCCTTGGAAACTTCTCGCTTAAATCGGCGTAAGGCTGACTCAATTCCTTCGTTTTCTCCTAGAATTACTTGGGTCATTGTATCTCCAATTAAATTGACTTAATGGTGGTGAGCAATCAACTACGCCCTCGATAAAAAAAAAGGCAGACTCCTAGTCTACCCTGGTTGTCCAACGAATTAAACTCTTATTTCAGATTAATATCGTTGAGAGTATCCGCCGCCACCGCTTCCTCGTCTATCACCACCAGAGGAACCTCTGTCTTCACGGGGTTTAGCTTTATTAACTTTTAAGCTACGACCCATCCAATCAGAGCCATCAAGGGCATCAATCGCTGCTGTTTCTTCTGCATCTGTTCCCATTTCTACAAATGCAAACCCTCTTACCCGACCTGTTTCGCGGTCTGTAGGCAATTGGACGCTTTTAACAGTGCCGTATTCTGCAAAAACTTGTTTGAGGTCATCTTCTTTAACCTCATAAGATACATTACCGACGTAGATAGACATAAAACATCTCCAATAAATCTTAGTGTGTAGAGATTTAGATTCAGTAGAGACGTTGTTTAAACGAGTCATATAACCGAAAATAATACTCAATTCAATATAAATATAGCACACTAAAGATAAAACGCAACTTAAATTTAAGCGATCGCCTGCAATGCGTTGACGTGCCCCTCGTAAATTCGGCCAACAGCCAAATTGCCGTGCCCGATTTGCTTTAGTAGCATCAGCAGTTCGTGGGTAACACTGGCATCAAATCCTGCACCCCATCCCCCTAACTCCCGGTGCAACGGTGCAGCCAACAAACCAGCAGAGGCTCGTTGATAGCGAGTTAAAAGAAAGTACTATCATCTATAAATGTTTCGATTGCTACCAAACAAACTTGGGTAATTACCAGCATAAATATTGCTGAAACTGCATAGGTTACAGTCAGAAACTAAGCGATCGCCAAGAATGTGTAATACTTATCCGATGCGATCGCATGAAAACGCAGCAAAGCCGAGCAATCGCTCCCTCAAAACTTCTACGGAGAGCTTCACGCCAATGTCAGGTCGGGAGCCTGGAATACCCTCGTCTATGCCCCCAGTAGATAATGCTGCCTCATAAAAAGCATGAACAGCTTCTTTATTGGAAGCAATAAAAGCAATATGCGTTCCATTAGCAACTGTCGCGGGTTACATTAATCGGTGTTTGCACCCAAAATTCTGGGTACTGCTTGCCTGCTTGCGATCGCACTACCTGGAGTAGATGCAGTGCTTCTTGCGATCGGCAATATACGGAGAGTAGTTTTGCACTAGTAATAGTAGGTCTGAATTTGGGAAAACTAAGAATGGTGTTATACCGTTTCTTTGTGAAGCTGCATATATTACCCCCCGGCTACGCCGTCCCCCCTTGCCAAGGGGGGACTACAGGGGGGTCTTGATTATGTGCATCTTCATACAGAATTGGTGTTAAAGGCTTAAGAGAAGCAGAAATTGCCACCCTCAAAGCTCTAGGCGCAGTAGAAGATGGAAAATAAATCTACTTAAATTGATTTTCCCGACGCTGGATGAATATCGTTACTATTAGATGCCCAATCCGTTTGAGTGCCATTCACCTGTAAAATATTATTTTGATTGCAGCAACCCTACAGAGCTTATTCAATTAATCTGTTTGCTTGTTTAAACATTAAAAAATTCAGTAACCAAGAATATGAAAAATAAAACCTCGCGCCGCGCCATTTTGCAAGGTTTGATTACCAGTGCTATTATTGGATTCGATGTAATCAATCGTTCGTGGGTTACGTCCGCTAACGCAGCATCTGCATCTAAGGAGTTTGTAAACCTGCCGCATCTAGATGGTGTGCTTTACACTGATGATGCCGCACGCGCTGCTGTGAGTAATGATTTTGGTCATTTAGTATATCGTTTGCCTTCATCTGTACTCAAACCAGGTTCAATTCAGGATATTGTCCGTATTATCCAGTTTGCTATTCAGAATAACCTCAAGGTTGCTGCACGGGGTCAGGGTCACTCTTGCTACGGTCAGGCACAAGTAGAAGAGGGTGTAATCATTGATATGAGTACGTTAAACAAAATCCATGACCTTGGTGCAGACCGGGCTGTTGTTGACGCAGGGGTAGTGTGGAGCCAGCTATTGCAAGCAACCTTGGAGCAACAATTGACACCACCTGTCCTCACCGATTACATCGAACTGTCAATTGGAGGAACGCTATCATTGGGCGGTATTGGTGGCGCGAGCCATCGCTATGGTGTCCAAGTCGATAATGTGTTGGAACTTCAGATAGTGACGGGTTCGGGTAAGTTGGAAACTTGTTCTCCCTACCAAAACCGCGATTTATTTGAAGCAGTGTTGGCTGGTCTGGGTCAGTGTGGAATCATAGTAAGGGCAACGATTCGGTTGATCCAAGCCTTTACCAATGTACGTGTATTTCATTTGTATTACGATAATTTGAATACCTTTACTCATGACCAACGCTTACTAATTGCTGATGAACGGTTCAATTTTGTAGAAGGTCAGGTAGTATCTGATACTAAAGGAGGGTGGCGTTATATGTTAGAAGCGGCTAGCTTTTACACCCCACCCAATCAGCCAGACAACACTCTTGTACTTGCGTCTTTGAGCTACACTTCGGGTACAGAACAAATAGAGGATAAATCTTACTTCGACTTTCTTAACCGCTTGGCTCCCACTGTTGCTTTCCTCCAATCCATTGGTGTTTGGTCTAACCCTCATCCTTGGATTAACCTCTTTGTACCGGGTACAGCCGTTGAGCAATATGTTGGCGATCTCGTTTCTACCTTGACACTGGCTGATACAGGAAATAGTCCAATTCTGCTGTATCCTGTCAAAACCGATCGTTTTAAGCTGCCTTTATTTCGGACACCCAACGATCCCGTTGTGTTTCTCTTTGCTATTCTACGGACTGCACCGCTTGATGATGCTACAGTTCGCAAAATGCTTGATGACAATCGGAGATTTTTTGAGAAAAACCGTGATATTGGCGGTACTCGCTATCCCGTAGATGCTATTAAATTTTCTCACTCGGATTGGAAGCAGCAGTTTCGTCCGGTTTGGGGCAAGTTGGTAAGTGCCAAACGACGCTACGATCCTAACAATTTGCTAACCCCCGGTCAGGGTATTTTTTAAGACTTATCACATGATGCTAAACGGTCAAAAGAAGCGATATTAGCGATATTATGCCCTAAAACTGAGTAAGTGGGTGGCTTTCCTTACGTAAAGCCTACGGCATAGCGGGAGCTTACCGCATGAGCGATCCGAAGAGCGATAGCTTTTAACGTTGGTAACATACACGCTATCATCCACCGCACTGTTGATGAATCCAAAACTAAAAATCAAATATTTAAATCGTGTAGAGCCAGACGAATTTGCTCCACACGTCTACGATTAACACCTAGATCCCAATCTCCAAGACGGGATGCCGAACGCAAATGAATTACTGGCTCGTTGGGAGGAAAATAAAACTCTACATCATCAATAAAGCCAAAAATGGGGATTTGGCTTGTAGCATGGATGTAATTATCTGTCTGTTCTATGACCTCTGTGCGGGGGACAACGGTAAGAACTTTTAGTAAGATTTCTCGTGCCTTGTTGCGGTCTAGATGATAGGGAATGGGTTCAATAGCGTGTTTGTCATCAGCACCTTGACTGACAACGCAGTTTGGGGAAGCTGGGCAATCCGTAAGATGACCGTTACTAATTCCTACAGCCCAAGTAGCAGGCATATTGCATAAACTAACAGTCACGGTTAGGAATATCGATAAAGTAATTGCGATTAGACGGAACATTATAAATTTACTCCTCAAGCTTTGAATAGCACTGATGATAGGGCTAGTGGGGTACTCACGGCTTTACGCGAATACTTTTTATTAAAAATCTTTACCTTACTCGTCTTCGACTAAAACTTGTCTTTGATTTCTTTCCAAACGTAGGTTACACCTTCAACCCAACCCTTAACATAAAGGCACTTGCAGGTTTTATCACACTGTGAGAAAAATTACACAATAAAAATAAAGCTGGAAATATTAACACTACTTTATTGAGTTATGTAAAAGTAGTGTAACTTCCAACTTTATTATTTACAGTTAGCGCTTCTATTTTAAAGGTCAACCCACTATCAAAAAAGTAGAGAAGCAATATTTATTTATCAATTCTGTTTGCGTCAGGTGTGTCGTCCCAAACCCCGCAAAGTTACTTTGGTGAGCTACTACTGAGTTTCGATGGTTTCGATTGCTGCTAAAAAAACTTGAGAAACCAGTAGTACGAGTATCCCTGAAGCTACATAGGTTAATGTTAGAAACTGGAGCGCTGTTTCAAATGCTACAATAGGGGTCATTTTTTGTTCTCCTAATAAAAAAGCCAATCTTGATTTACTTTTTCATAGGGGCTGTTAAATAAACTTATGCACGTAACAATTATATACTTCCACCAAATATTTATTAACTCTGCAAAGTTGGGTTGACAGTCTACTAGTTTTGAGGGGTTGGTTGGGTGTTGAAAACCTTATAGAAAGCCGAAATTTTGCGTCTCTACATCCATCAAAATTAATGACATAGACCACTAGTACTCCATGTCATTAGTTCTGAGGGGTTGGTTGGGTGTTGAAAACCTTGTAGAAAGCCGAAATTTTGCGTCTCTACATCCATCAAAATTAATGACATAGACTACTAGTACTCCATGTCATTCGCTATGAGGGGTAAAAATAAGCCCCCTAACCTAAATCGAACATAATTGGCGGCAGGGGGGCTTTTGAGTCGCAGCCCTTCATAATTAATGTGGTGGACTACTTCACTTCTTCGATTTAGCCCGAAATAACCGCATCCCATTCGCTGTAACCAGTAGAGAACTTCCCGTATCTGCCAAAACAGCTAGAGCTAATCCGACATACCCAAATGTCCCCAAAAGTAAAAATAGAGCTTTTGTAACCAAGGAAAAGATAATATTTTGCTGAATCACCGATACGGTGCGACGACTCAAATCAACTGCATAGGCAAGTTTTCTTAAATCGCTACCCACAAGTACCACATCCGCTGTTTCCAACGCTATATCTATAGCACCCACCGCAAAGCTAATATCCGCAGCTGCTAACGCTGGGGCATCATTTATACCATCACCCACCATGCCGACAGCCCCAAACCGCCGTAATTCTTTAATTTCCTGAAGTTTGTCTGATGGCAATAGTTCTGCTTTATACTCAGATAATTGAAGTTGTTGGGCTATTTGCTGGGCTACGGCAGTGCGATCGCCTGTCAACATTACGAGATGTTTCAAACCTGTCTGTTTGAGCAGATGTAATGCTTCGTTTGCTTCTAACCGCAAGCCGTCTGAAATGCCAATTATTCCTAATATTTTCCGGCTATTACCAACTAAAACGGGGGTTTGTCCCTTATTTTCAATCTCATCTAAAAGGAATTGTGCTGATGGGGATAATGCGATATTTTGGTCAAAGAATAATCGCCGATTCCCGACAAAATAGAGATTTTCAGCAAATTTCGCCGCAATGCCTTTACCAGGATAAGCTGTAAAGTTCTCGGGATTTTCTAACTCGATTCCTTGTTCCTTCGCTTGTGCCACAATTGAAGCAGCTAAAGGATGTTCGGATTGTTGTTCCAAGGAAGCTGCAATTAATAATATCGAGTTTGCACTCATCTCTCCCAATTCATAAACTTTTTGTACCACAGGTGAACCTTGCGTCAGGGTTCCAGTTTTATCAAAAGCCAGACTCTTTAACTTGCCGGCAGTTTCCAAACCGTTACCACCCTTGAACAAAACACCTTCACGGGTGGCTGCACCAATAGCGCTGACAATCGAAACGGGGGTAGAAATTACTAAAGCACAGGGACAAGCAATTACTAATAATACTAGCGCCCGATAAAGCCAAACATCTCCGGGTTGGGCAAAGGCTAGGGGGGGAATTATAGCTAGAGCTAGAGCGCTGATAATTACAATTGGAGTATATATCTCGGCAAACTTATCTACCCATTGTTGAGAGGGTGCTTTGCTTCCTTGGGCTTCTTCGACTAGGTGAATAATTTTCGCAACTGTAGTGTCAGCAACGGTGTGAGTCACTTTAACTTCCAAAAAGCCAGTTTGATTTAATGTCCCGGCAAAGACGCGATCGCCTATTTCTTTATCTTCTGGGATAGATTCTCCGGTAATTGGCGATTGGTCTATGGCTGAATTTCCCGATATCACCACCCCATCTAAGGCTACACGCTGTCCGGGGCGAATTGTCAGAATTTCCGCAATTTTTATATCTTCTACACCCACTGTCACTTCCCCAGAACCCCGTTTGACAGTCGCAGTCGGTGGAGTCAAATTCATCAGGCTACTAATAGCATTGCGGGTACGACTGAATGTAAATATTTGCAGCGTTGTCCCCAAGGAAAACAAAAAGATGACTAATGCACCTTCAAACCAGTCTCCTAAAATCACCGCACCTACTACCGAAATCGTCATCAACAGGTTCATGTCAGCACGACGCAAGCGCAATTCCATCAAGCCGGCTCTCGCAATGGGAAATCCGGCTACAAGAATGCCAATGCCATAAAAAGCCCGTGCAATCTGAATGGGTAGCGCTAAATTTTGAGTCACCAATCCCAGGACTAACCCCACTCCTGCTAAAATTACACTCTGACCCCGGCGGTTGTGAATCCAAAACTTCCAGTTTGTTGGGTCGGTATTTTGGGTCTGCTTGCTCTCTAGATGAGGTTGTTTGTTACTCGTCTTGGATTTGACCTCATGACTCTGCTCAACTGTATAACCCAAAGCTTTAATCCGGTCATAAATTGCCGTTTCATTAACTAGAGAAGGGTTATATGATATCTGCGCTGTTTGGGTTGCAAAGCTAACTGATACTTCCGATACCCCTGTTACCTGACGCAATCCAGCCTCAACGGTTTTAGCACAACTTCCACAATCCATCCCACCTATCTTAAGATGGTGGTGGTCATCGTGGTCATGGCCGCCAAAACAGGAATGGATACTCGTTTTGGATTTTGCCTCATGACTCTGCTCAACTGTATAACCCAAGGCTTTAATCCGGTCAAAAATCGCCTTTTCACTGACCTGTTCTCGATCGTAGGATACTTGGACTTTTCCAGTTGTAAAACTAACATCTGCTTCCGTAATACCGCGTAATGAAAGCAAGCTGACTTCAATGGTCTTAGCGCAGCTTCCGCAATCCATGCCACCAACCTGCAAAGCTTGAGTTCTAACAGAAGGAGTTTGAGTCATGGCAACTTTATACATTCATCCGACAAAGTTAACTTTTCAGCGATTTTCTGTCTTGATATAACTATCATACACAATTATTGAGCAGTTATTCAATTGTGCAACTGTTTAATTTTAGTTACAATTGAAACTGATAACCATTGCCGATATCAAACACTATGAACAAGCGCAAGCCCCAACAAGACTTTGACTTACTCCAAAGTTCTGAGGCCCCTACCTGTGACACCCATCTGGTACATCTAGATAATGTCCGTTCAACTCAGGGGGAAATCCTGCCGACAGACAAGGCACAGCAAATGGCAGAAATCTTTGGGGTGCTAGCAGATCCAAACCGTCTGCGTCTGCTATCAGCTTTGGCAAACCAGGAGTTATGCGTTTGCGATTTAGCTGCATTGACAAAAATGAGTGAATCAGCCGTTTGTCATCAACTGCGGTTGTTGAAAGCCATGCGTTTAGTCAGCTATCGTCGAGAAGGTCGCAATGTTTATTACAATTTGGCTGACAGTCACGTCATCAATTTATATCGCTCTTTAGTAGAAAATTTAGAGTAAATGAACCGTTTTTCCGGTTATCATCCAGTGGTCGTGATACTGCGATCGCTGAATTCAAATCAGAATATAAAATCTGGCTCTGGATATTTCGCGTGGTGAGGTTGTGGCTGTTGGTCGATCCGGCGTTGTTCTGAGCGACCTTGCCGACATTGTGAATGCTACTGCCAGTTTTATTGTAGCCTTTGTACTTTCCGCAGTCGCAATCTTGGTGTCGTCCTTAATCCATGAGCCTGTGGTGCTGGTGCTGGGGTGGATTGTGTTGCGAACCACCCGTGCTTAGTCCTTAGCTTCAGCGTCTAGCTGAAATTGACGTAATAACACAAGCTTTATTGCGCTACCACGTCATTAACTGTGTCTGGTAGAATGGAGGTAAGATATTATCAATAGATAGATATTGTTGAGAATGACAGACCGATCTTTTTTATATTTATAAGAATTCGGTCAAATCTTTATCCTATATATATTTTGAGGTGCTGGCCACCCCCTTTTGATTTAAAACACTTAACTACATATGTCTCAGAAAAACCTAGCTTCCCAGACAAAACGGCGTTCTTTGTGGCAAATGGCACTAGAAGGATTGCAAAATGGCGGTCCTTCAACCTGTCAATTTGCCATTACTAGTTCATGCAATGCCCGTTGTGGGTTTTGCAGCTTTGCAGTAGATAGTATGCCAATAGAGTTAAGGCATTCTGTCACTCTGGAAGATGCTAAACAAGCAGCGGAAATTCTTTATCAAAATGGCGTGTACTTCTTAATTTACGTTGGTGGTGAACCAATGATGCATCCCCATCTCAACGAGATGATTGCCCATGCATCAAGTATTGGTATGGCTGCAATGCTAGTAACTAACGGCTCGCTTCTCACACCACAAAAAATCCACCAAATGGCAGATGCGGGACTGACCAGCGTCATAATATCTATTGATGCAGCAGACGCGGAAAAGCACGAACAAAATCGCGGATTAAAGGAAGTATGCGAGCGCATTCGAGAAGCTAATACTCATTTCCAGAATCGCAAAATTGGTACTACCGCCTCAGTTACCATGAGCAGGTTGGTAGATTACCAAAAATTGCCAGATTTTCTCAAGTCCTTAGGATTTGACAGCGTTACATTTTCTTATCCCCTGACAACTTTAGCATCTTCTTATCTTGGTTACGCGCAGTCAAATTTAGTAGATTACACAGTCGAGGAATTGAATGAGCGCTTTGAAACTATTAAAGCTCTGAAAAAAGATTTTCAAGTAGTGAATCCCACTGCTTCCATTGAAGATATGCAGCGTCATTTACAGGGTGAAGCCGAAGAATTTGGCTGTCTTGGTGGTTGGAAACAGTTTTATTTAGATTGGCATCTAAACCTCTACCGCTGTCACAACTGGGATAAACCCATGTGCCACATAACAGAATTTGACGGTTCTCAGCGAGTGCGGGATGGCTGTACTGCATGCATGATTGACTGTTACCGTGATTCAAGTGTTATGCAACATGTCGGTGTCGCAGTTAGTGATGGAGTAAAAGCTGCAGCCAAAGGAAATTTTCCACAAGCTTGGAAACATTGGTTTAATCGCAAAAATCTGCTTTCACTCCAAGCTGTCTGGGAACAAGCACAGTGGTTGCGTCGCTTGTAGACTTATATTCATACACAGTTTGCACACCCTATTTAGAGATGGTACATATTTCATAACACGAGTATCCATAACCATCTTTTTTATGGATTGCTTTACAGTTATTATGGGAAATACCTTGAACTAATCCATTATTTGTTAAAATATGGAAACTCTACGTCCTCGGTCTAACGTACCCTACAGAAATTTTATCTTTATTTTATAAACACCCTCTTAGGTTACATATAACGTCTCTATGGTCAAAAATAAAGCACGTCTTTATTAAGAATTGTTTGAAAAAATTAATCTTGTTTAATTTTCTGCGTCTTTTTACCAAATAAACCAGACATACTCAACCCTGTCACCAACAAACCAATCAGTCCCAATCCGTTTAAGATAGGGTAGATTGCCTGAAGATGAAAAATTTCGCCCGTGTGGATGCCAAGCAACAGATTACGAGATAGTCCTATGCTCATACCCCACTCTCCAGCCACAGTTGCAGCCATTCCAGTCAACACAGTTAAAGACAATGGCAAAGCAACCATAATTGCAATAGTGCGGTGGTACTTGCGAAATGCTCGTTTCATGAAAATCTCCTGTTAAGAATGAGCAAAAATCGACTATGAGCTAGAATTTCTCGGTTACGATACAAATGATAGTCTTATTATTTTGACCGATCCATTAGGTGTTGGGAAGTTTTTTATGTTCCGTCCTACTCAAGTGGTTATTATTGCCGCGTTTACCTTGATGATGGTGGGATGCAACAATGCTGAACAATCCGCTACGCACGCAGACATCACCTACAGCTACATCTGTAGCCCTCGCTGCTTCATATAGCTTTCAAAATCTGCTAGCTGTTGTATCCAATACCGCCGATTGCGGTCAATCCACTCGTAACGTGGTTGGGTCGATGGGGGATATTATTCCCCGCACCTGGCATTTTAATCCGGATATGCCACTTTTGCTGCATCCGGCTTCCGATTATCTTTGTTTGCTCATGTGGATGTAATCGTGGCAGCTTGTGTGAACTGCGACGAGATTTTTCTCTTTCCAATTGATTAACTAATTATTAATACAACTTGAATTTAAGAGGATGAAATTTCAGCATTTGCCAGAAAAATTTTTCCAAGATTGAACATAGTTGTATTGGGAGCAACGCGATTTGGTGAGGTCAAGCAAAAAGGATGCGATCGCTACTTACCTTAAGAGGGCTGCGGTTTTGATCTTCAGCAACTTTATACCACTTCGTTACAACTTTAGCACTTTTCATTTTTGTTCCACCTATAGTAAGATAGTGTAAAAATGAGAAGATTATGAAAATATTTAAATGAAAACTACTCTCAAGAGTTACCGAGTGTATCTACCGCAATACGCGACTTTAGCATCTGGGCTTCTGATCGGGTTTTGGCTGGTTGCGTGTAGTCCTACACCCAGTCAGCCGCAAGTAAATTTAACTGATGCTACAAGAGATGTTATAAATCCAGATAAAAAGCTTATTCTGACCACATTTACAGTCATCGCCGACATGGTAAAAAACGTTGCCGGGGATAAGGCAATTGTTGAATCTTTAACAAAACCAGGGTTGGAAATTCATGGTTATCAACCGACTCCCAAGGATTTAGTCAGGGCGCAAAAAGCAGACTTGATTCTAGATAATGGTTTAAATTTGGAACGTTGGGCAGAAAAATTTTATAACAACGTCCCGAAAGTACCCCGTATTACTTTAAGCCAAGGTGTCCAGCCAGTAGATATCGCAGAGGATACCTATCAAGGTAAACCTAATCCCCATGCGTGGATGTCGCCCCAAAACGCTTTGATTTATGTAGAGAATATTCGTAAGGCACTGGTTGATTTAGACCCAAGGAACGCCAAGACCTATAATACGAATGCTACCGCTTATAGCCAGAAGATTAAAGAAATAGACAAGAAGTTACAAAAAGCCGTATCTGTAGTTCCAGAAGAAAAACGGTTTATGGTCAGTTGTGAAGGGGCATTTTCTTACATTGCTCGCGATTATGGTTTGAAAGAAATATATCTTTGGGCGGTTAATTCAGAACAGCAAGCGACTCCAAAACAGGTAGAAAAGGTAATTAATACTGTTAAGAAAAATGCAGTGCCCGTTATTTTTTGTGAAAGTACGGTAAATAATGAAGCGCAGCTTGAAGTTGCCAAAGCTACGGGGGCGAAATTCGGCGGAGTGTTTTATGTTGATTCCCTTTCTCCTTCTGATGGTCCCGCATCTACCTATCTCAAGTTACTTGAACATAACGTTACAACATTGATTAATGGTTTACTCCTAAAGTCAGAAACTTAGGTGTTAAAAGTTAGGAGTAGACTATTCAATAATTGCTAATTGCCCACTATCAATCACAAATCAGATGAATACAATCAGTATTGACATTAAAAATGTGACCGTTACCTATCACGGTAAAGTAGCCTTACACGGTGCAAATTTACAACTTAAATCAGGTTCAATCTGTGGCTTAGTGGGGATGAATGGTGCTGGAAAATCGACTCTATTCAAGGCAATTATGGGATTTGTTAAACCAGTGACGGGTAGGGTTTTGATTAATGGTTTGCCAATTAGAATGGTACAAAAAAATAACTTAGTGGCGTATGTACCGCAATCAGAAGAAGTAGATTGGGATTTTCCGGTGAGTGTCGATGATGTGGTAATGATGGGGCGCTATGGATATATGAACATTCTCCGCATTCCTCGACCAATAGATAAAAGAATAGTGCGGGAATCCTTAGAAAGAGTGCAGATGTGGGATATGCGAAATCGTCAAATTGGCGAGCTCTCTGGTGGACAAAAGAAACGTATTTTTTTTGCTCGTGCATTAGCACAGGAGGGAAAGGTTTTATTATTAGATGAACCTTTTACTGGTGTGGATATTACAACAGAAAAAACTCTGATTAACCTGTTATTAGAGTTGCGTGAACGGGGACACACTATTTTGATTTCTACCCATGACTTAGCATCAATTACCACATTTTGTGACCAGGTAATTCTAATTAATCGTACCATCTTGGCATATGGCAATACATCTGAAGTATTTACTGAAGAAAATTTATCGCGTACTTTTGGTGGTTCGCCCTTTACCAAAAGTCAGTTGACTCGTGAAAATCAGGAGGAAATATAATGGAATTGTTACAATGGTTTACTACACCCCTACAACATGAATTTATGGTCAAGGCAATTCTTGTCAGTGCCTTAGTTGGGGTAGTTTGTTCTGTTCTTTCTTGTTATATGACTCTTAAAGGATGGGCATTGATGGGAGACGCAGTGTCTCATGCGGTAATGCCAGGAGTCGTAATTGCTTACGTTCTCAAAATACCCCTTGCTGTAGGTGCTTTTGTATTTGGACTTTGTTCAGTCATTGCCATAGGTTATATCAAAGCGATGACAAGAATTAAAGAAGATACGGTAATTGGATTAGTATTTACAGGTTTTTTTGCTTTTGGTTTAGTGTTAGTTTCTAAAACACCTAGTAGTATAGATTTAACACATATCCTATTTGGTAATGTTCTGGGTATTTCTAATCAAGATATCATCCAAACAATAGTTATTAGCTTAATTACTTTAGTGAGTATAGCTATCTTACGTAAAGACCTGTTGTTATTTTGTTTTGACCCCACCCATGCCCGTTCTATTGGTTTAAATACAGGAGCGCTTTATTATATTTTACTTTCATTGCTTTCCCTAACTGCGGTTGCAGGACTACAAACTGTAGGAATTATTCTTGTTGTGGCAATGTTAGTAACTCCAGGTGCAACTGCATATTTATTAACCGATCGCTTTGACCATATGATTTTAATTGCAATAGCTTCTGGAGTATTTTCTAGTGTGATGGGAACATATATTAGCTATCACATTGATGGTGCTACTGGGGGTTGTATTGTAGTGTTGCAAACCTTACTATTCGTAGTGGCAATGATATTTGCACCTAAACATGGGTTGTTGGCTAGGACTAGAAAACAATTTACTGAGTCGCCATAAATGTTCAACGGCTGTTCGAGAGGTTGCATTGCTTTGGATGTTGGCAACTGGTAGGAATAAAGCTATTTTGGCAGATGATGTTAAAAAATGCATTTATTCATCATAAACTTCTATCTCTAAAATTTGGCGCTTCTGCTGAATTGGAGTCAGTATTATTATCACTGTCATTCGTGTCAAATGCAGCTTTCCATCTATCTGGATGATGCGGTACTAAAATTCGTACGTCAGGATCGGGTAGCCCAACTCCTGCATTTTTTAGAGATGTCACAATAGACCCCCGCACGGTTGATGTAGTCAAGACAAAATCAGAACGTCGTGAATCTGTCCAAAACCGTACTTCCACAATAATGTCATCTTGTCCCAGTTCGCGGATGCGTACAGAGACTTCTGGGTCGGTCAATACTCCAGTCGCAGACTGTGCTGCTTCTTCCACAACCCTTATCGCTCTTGGTAAATCGCTGTCGTAGCCAAGAAATAATGTTACGCTGCTGCGACGGATTGGAGCAGCAGTATTATTTGTGATTCGTGACGTGAATACTTCCGCATTCGGGACGAGGACAACTCGACCGTCATAGGTACGGATTTGAGTAGCCCTTAGTTCAATGCGTTCCACATTGCCTTCAGTGTCACCAACAATAATTTGGTCGCCCAATTCAAAGGGCCGCAACACAAGAATTAAAATACCACTAATAAAGTTAGAAAGGATATCTTTCAAGGCAAAACCAAGGGCAAGGCTGGTTAAACCTAAACCAGTTGCCACCGTTTGGGGGTCAAAACCAAAAGCATCTAGCGCCACAATAAAACCTAGCATCCAAACAGCATAATAGGCGACTTGTTTAATCAAATTTTCAACTGTTAAATCATCTACAATGTGTCGAAAGATAACACGCATGAGAGCGCGTACCCCAAATGCAAGTCCCCAAAATAATCCAATAACTAATAGAGCCGCCAAGGCACGGGGAATGATGATGATTGCAGATTCAGCCAACCGTCCAAAAGCTGTTTCCACCGATGCCCGTACTTCGGTAACAAATCGCGCCCAAGGAGAGAGACGGCGTTGACTGGATCGTGCAAGAGCAGTATTGATTGCTTGCGACCACTGGGCAGCTAGTGCATCAACTGTTGTTAAATTATCTTGAGCATCTGCGGTTGTAATAGTAACAACTGGCACTGCAGCAATAGTAATAATACGTTCTTCTTTATCCCTGGAAGTTTCAATACGGGGTGAAGAAATTGCTGTCGGGTTCTCTAATAACCGTGCTAGTCGTCGCTCAACCTGACGTGCCCGTGCTGTTGCATCTGTATTTTCTATTGCGCTTACTCGAAACACCGATTGCCCATCTAATCGCACTGTTACCCGCTCATCTTGCGCTCCTACAGAGACGGGTATGATAGTTGCAATTAAGATTGCAAGCAGCAACATTGAACGTATGCTAACTCGCGTCAATTTGCTAAGATATTTGCTGAATTTGATTTTCATGCTTTACCGTTATTGCTAAGAGCTTAAATAAAATTTCTCTGCTTGTCTTCACGCTAAGGAAAGACAAGCATAAGTAGTAATGAGCTCTACGATTTAAGTCATTGGGTAGATGAAATTAACTGGATACTATTGGTAATTTTGCAACTATTGAAGCGACATATAGTCTCAAGGTGTCGATTTTGTCTCGTAATTCATCCCAACACCATACCCTTACGGGTATGGTGTTGGGCTTCTTACTGTTCAAGCTAAAAATTCGGTTTTTTTGCAGCAAGTATGCATTAGGGTTTCAAGAGTCTAAATCGAGGGTTTGGTGTAGCGATCGCCATGTGCGGATTCTTGTGGACAAATGGTTACAGCTATGGCTGCGGAATTCACTCTGGTTTATCCACTTCTTTGTGGGGGTTTAATACCCCGACTTATTCAGGTCGCTCGTTTTGAGTTGGGATTTTGTATCCACATATATAAACCTTCTTCCTTCTTCAACTAGAACTAAAATTATGCTGCCCACTTCAATTTAAGGGCAGCATGACCATCCAAATTTTAGTACACTAAATTTCCAGTACCTTTCAATTGACGTAAAGAATTTAAACAATAGGGACAATCGCAACCAAATAAATTAATTGCTGCGTCGCTCTCTTCTTCACTGAAGTCCAGCATAGCCACATTCACCTCTGATTTCCCTTGAACAATTGTTTGGGTAACTACAGGTTTAGCACCTGGATTTCTCTCTGAATCCCGAATACAGATAAAATTATGATGACCGTGGGGATTCGTGATGCAGGTTTTATTGTCTTGGGTGTGAATTAATCGTTGTCCACCAGATGCATGAGCAGGATTAATAATTGCCAGCGTTGACATTAACGAAGTGAAAATTGCCGAACTCGACAGCAAAGTGAGAATGAGTTTCTTGTTCATAGTCTTCCTGAAAAAAAACAAGCATGACAACTGAGGGTATTCGATTACACTACCCTAAGTCAAGTTAATAGTTACTATAGACATTCGTCATATCAGAAAAGTTTCTTGGTTTCCTGAAGTTTGTTGAATCTGAGGATGAGTAGTTGCTTATTGCTCAACCTGCTGAAGTAAGATTTGTGTTGGCTAATACCCTTGAGTACAGGGCTATTTCATTCTAGATTTGGTAGTATTATATTGAGAAATCTTATCTCAATTCTTTCTGTTTCAAAACCTCATCTACCCAAGCTGCTAAAAGCGAATCTTCATCTGTTGTTTGATATACTCGCTTTTCAATCGCAACTCTATACTTTGGTCGCAATTGAGGGTTGAGTTTCCGAAAAATCGCTGCGATGAGAAGATTATGGATTTCTGAGCAAAATACTGGATTTTCTAAATATGGGTTCATCCCTGGAAATGGTGAAGCCATTACAGCACCTCAAGCTCATGATTGTCTCAAATTTGGTAGTTATATAGAAAAAGTAATGGATAATATCCGAATAAGTACCCCAAGCCAGAATTGCACACTTTAATAATTCAAAAAGTACAGGCTTAAAATAGGATAGAGCAAACACGTCGAGATTTACAAATTAGCTCAATGGGTGGCAAACTCAGTAAATTGGCGCATATAAGGAGAGTGAAATGCTAAAACTATATCATATGCAGGCACGCCTTGCTCCAACAGTTGTGTAGTAATACCAACTTCAGTACCGTCATGTTGAATCCAAATTTTGCCGTCTTTGATATCGAGGTGTATACTACATCCATGTGTCCGACTATTGTCGCGCCAGCCCGTATGTAGTAAAAGGTAATGGTCGCGCTCAGTATCCAAAATAGCTTGTGTTTCTATTTCCTCTTGCCCTAATCGCCGCTGTGCCCGTTCTAAAATTAATTGTTTAATAATTTGACGATATCGTTCTACAGCCATTGAACAATTACCTCCTGTTTTTCATTATAAATAAGTAAGTTAATTTGAATTCGCTCAATTACTGACCGTGTAAAACGACGTTGAAAGAACGATTTGTAAATTGACTCTGGCACTGCGAGATAAAGTTTTCGTTGCGGGTCAGCTTCTTCAAGAGCAAATTTATAGTTAAGAAATTGCCCTAGAGCAGTGTGAAATTCCGAGACATTCGACCCCCCAATAAAACTCTTGATTTCAACTGCAATTCTCTCCCCTGCTCGTTCGGCAGCCAACATTTCTGCCGCCAAATCTATTTCAAAATCTACATCCCCAACGCTTATCTCATAAGGGTCGGCAGTAATTGTCCACCCTTGTTTCTCCAAGGCAGTTCTAACAGCATAATGAAAGGGGTCTTTAGCCATTAAATTCTTCCTGACTTTTAACCTTACAAAATAACTGCCATGTCAATTTTACCCTTATGTAGCATATCCTTGAATAAAATTGATGCTAGCCTCAAGATGCGATGCCTAAGCCTCTCTACATCAATTTTAATTTACTGAATGCCGCTCCATTTACGTAAAAACGGCAATAAAAATGTAATTGGCGCTTGTTCCTCCACCTTTACCCGCACATCCGCTGTGGTTCCAGGCGTCATTTTCATATCCGATCCCTTAGACAACCAAGATATTGACTCTGGGACAAAGACATTTTACCTACAAAGCGGGTAACGCGATTCGAACGCGCGACATCAACCTTGGCAAGGTTGCGCTCTACCACTGAGCTATACCCGCAAACTGCATACAAATACTAATATGCCAGATTATTCCTTGGTTGTCAAGAGGTGATTGGAAAATTTTTTTTATGAGGAGTGAAAAAAGTTCACCAGACAGCTAGTAAAACCTCATTTTCATCAGTTCTGGTGTAACGCAGTTTATTCCTTAAGCTGTTAATAATGCTTCTAAATGCATTTTTACTTGCATCACATCTACAACAAAATTACTATTGTGGGTATTTTCTGTTGCAGAGCAGTATTGATAAGTATGTCCCACTGATTTAGAAATAAAGTAATAATGCGTAGTAATTACTGGGCAAGGAAATAATTCTAAAACTTTAATGTTTTCGGAGAATATAATATTAGTCAAGCCAGCGCCATGTGGTGCGATTACAGCTTCAGCATCGTAAAAAAGTTCTATTTGCTCTGATATCGACATAGATTCCAGGATAATTTTTTGGAAGCCGAACTGATTTATAACTTTTAATAGTTCTTCTTCATTTAAAATATGACGACCATTGTAAGCGCTTTCTCTAGAGATATATATGCGATGATTTTTCTTGCGTAGTCGTTTGGGAGTATATTTAGATACAAATTCTTCTCGATATGCTTTTGGTAAATATCCAATACTGTCACGAGTTAAAAATGTGGAAAATATTAATTTATCAATCTGGTATAGTTTATCTTTTTTAACTGGAGTGATTTTAACATTTGGGGTGATAAACTTCGAGAGAAAAAATTTATCCATTTCTGATATATATCTCGAATGGATAAGTTTAACTTCTTCAGTTTGATTTTGAATTAATTCTTGTTGACAAGTTAAGTAAAATCGGGGAATGTTATCAATGATTGTATGGTAATAATTATTTGTCCATTGATGAAAAACTGTACAGTAACCAGAAATAGTTTCGACTTTTAAATTAAATAATGACTTTAAATTAAAGCTTTCTTTTGGTCTAATAGTGTTAAAAGATTCTGATATTATTTTTCTGTTTTTTGTTAGCAATATATTGTATTCTGGACAATAAATTACTCCTTCTATAATCGTTGTGTATGCTACGGGAGTTTGTAAAGATTCTCCTGGCAAAGGTTTTAAATGATGAGCAATGGGCATTTGCTCTATTTCTTGAGCTTCAATTACCTCGGAATCAATTATATGAGACTTATTGAGATCGGGATATACCTCATCTAAAGAAACTGATTTTACAATGTTATTTTTAATTTGCGTTTTTAAATTTTCCAGCATTGAGTTAATTTTTTAAAATTAGGGAACATCCCGAGAGTCAATTAAGTAGGAAAAAAATATCTCATATCATCTTCGCTCTCGTCAATTATATTTCGCAACATTGCGAACGGCAATAGGGCTGCTCCTCTAAATGAGCCGTCAAGCGTTGGCGCAGCCTCTCTGTTGAAGCGTCTTGAAGGGAAAGAGAATCGCTACTGTAAAAAAACACGGGATAAATTAAGAACTTAGTACAGAAGAAGCATTAATTCGTAGCGAATGATTGAAACGCACCAGCGACGCAGAGTTTCGTTCGCTACGAACTAATGAAATCTTGTACTTAGCCGATTTCTTTCGACTCGGAAGCAAATTCCCCTAAATTCGCACTCTTGAGAGAAGCGGGCGAAAGAGAATTATGAGAATATGATTCTGTCTGGATAGAGCGGATTTGCCGCATCAAGCTACCCATTTCCAGGGCACTCATCGCATATTCCCAACCCAGATTACTTTTGATACCAGCCCGTTCTAAGGCTTGCTGCATTGTGTCTGTTGTCAGAACGCCAAATATCACAGGTACACCTGTTTGGAAAGCAGCGGCCGCTATGCCCTTGGCAACTTCAGAAGAAACGTAGTCAAAATGAGGTGTTTGCCCTTTGATGACGGCACCCAAGCAAATAACTGCATCGTAGCGATGGGTAAGTGCCAATTGACGTGCTACTACAGGCACTTCAAAACTGCCTGGAACATAAACGTAGTCTACTTGAGAGCCTTGAGGATTCACATCCACACCGTGGCGCTTCAAACAGTCTTGACAAGCCTCTACCAGCTTGTTGGTAACTAAGTCATTAAATCGACCAATCACCAGCGCAAACCGTAAAGGTTCTGTCTGAACAAAAGTTCCCTCGAAAACTGCCATGACCGCCTCTAAGATTTACTATACTTCTAGCAAATATAGTTCCAAAAAGCATGAGATATTAGGCTGTTTTGAAAAAAACGACAGGCAGGAAAATGAGGAGCGGGGGAGACACAGAAGAGCTTCTTCCTTGTCCTCCCTTTCCTCCTGTTACTCCCTGCCGTTATTTCTATACTATTTGCTATAGCTTTAAGGAAGCGATCGCTTAAACTACGAAAAAGTTTAACGCACCGACCAGAAGCACTAAAGCAAACCAGACTCCGGAGCCAACCCAGAGTAGCTTTTTCGATTCCACCCAATTTTGTGGGGTAGCATAGGCGACGGGGACGCCAATTACCATGACAAAAGACAGACCAACCAGAGCTAGTAAAGCAATTTGGAATACGACAGTCATTTTTCCTTCTCCCAAGACAGCAAAATTCTAAAAGTAGAATATGGTCAGCGTTTCGGCTTACTTTTTTTCCTTATCCTTAATTGTAAGGTATCAGAAATTTCACCCTTTTAGTCATTTGTCGCACATTCCGAATATTCAATTAATAACTCTTGACCAATGACTCTGGACTGTTGACTTATGAACTTAATAGTTACCTTTCGTATAGTCGAATATATTCAAATATCCACTGTCTACTCAGTTTAAGTCACTGATGACCTTGGTTGAACTACACAACCCTTAATCCCTTAACTTTCGCATCAGGGAATTCTTTTAGACTTAAGATTAAGGTCTACTTAATCTTTCATTGAGGTGGTTCAAACTGAACTCTCAGTTCTAACTATATCATTTGACTGTAGATAAATAAGTAGATTTGAATATATTTTATTTATGCAAAAATCTATAATACTTTGTCACACGACGGCTGATTTTGACGCACTGGGTGCAGCGGTGGGCTTAACGCGACTGCTTCCGGGGAGTAAGATTGTGCTGACTGGGGGAGCTCACCCACCTGTCAGAGATTTTTTGGCGTTGCATCGGGATGAGTATCCGCTGATTGAAAGACGTGCGGTGAATCCAAAACAAATTCGTTCTTTGATTGTGGTGGATGCGCAACAACGCGATCGCCTGGGAAAAGCCGCAGAATGGCTAGATTTACCCGATGTTCGCGAAATTATAATTTACGACCATCATTTAGGACAACAAACAGATATCCCCGCTACGCAGTTTAATCTCTCAGCAGTAGGAGCCGTGACAACTTTAATCGTAGAACAGTTGCAACAACGGCCAATCACCCTCACCCCGGCGGAAGCTACGGTGATGGCATTGGGTATCCATGTTGACACTGGTTCTCTCACCTTTGACCACACTACACCACGAGATGCTTTGGCTTTGGCTTGGTTGATGCAACAAGGTGTCAGTTTGGCGCTAATTACTCAGTATGTTTCTCCTGGTTTGTCTAGCCACTTACAGCATTTACTCACTGAGGGACTGCAAAACTTACAATCTTTGAATATCCGGGGATATACGATCGCCTGGGTAACTCTCAAAACTGATGATTTTGTGCCGGGTTTATCCAATCTAGCATCGCAGTTAGTTTCCTTAAGCGAAATTGATGCTTTATTACTGGCACATGAATTTCCCTTAGGGAATGGTGAATCTCGGTTAACTCTGATTGGGCGATCGCAAATTCCAGCAACAAATCTTAATCAATTATTCCAAAAATTTGGCGGTGGTGGTCAAAGGCAAGCAGCATCTTTAAGTTTACGCGGAGTCGATAGGGAAGCAATATTAAAAGAACTCGTTGAGGAGTTAAAATCCCAAATTCCCCAACCACCTAATTCACGGGATTTGATGTCATCCCCTGTCCGTAGCATTCGCCCAGAAACTACAATAGACGAAGCACAGCGGATTTTATTGCGCTACGGACACTCTGGTTTATGTGTAGTGGATGCTCAAGATAAACTGGTAGGTATTATTTCACGACGGGATATAGATATCGCCCTGCACCACGGCTTTAGTCATGCACCAGTCAAAGGTTACATGACAAATAACCCCCATGCGATCGCCCCATCAGCCACATTACCAGAAATCCAGGCGTTAATGGTGACATATGATATCGGACGCTTACCAGTATTAGATTCGGGGCAGTTAGTGGGAATTGTCACCCGCACTGATGTGTTGAGGGAAATGCATCAAGGAGAAGGGAGAGAGGGAGAGGGGGGGAGGGGGAGAGGGGAAGAAGAAAATATTATTACCTCACAGTTACAAAATCGTCTTGCACCCCAGTTGTGGAAATTGCTAACCCAAGCGTCCCAAGAGGCAGAAAAACGAGGTTGGCATCTCTATATAGTTGGTGGTGCGGTGCGTGACTTGCTGCTAGCCGCTTCATCCGGTAATTTGATGCTTCCAGATATTGATTTAGTCGTCGATGGTTTTCACCAATCAGCAGATGTCGGTGCTGGAGTGGAATTGGCAAAGGCACTCCAAGAACTTTATCTTGCAGCACGCTTGGATATTCACGGGGCTTTTCAAACTGCGGCATTATTGTGGCACAAAGATGAAGTGTTGGATTCTTTGGCGATAGATATAGCCACAGCCAGAACAGAATTTTATCCTTATCCCGCAGCAAATCCGGAAGTTGAAGCAAGTTCCATTCGTCAAGATTTGTATCGACGAGATTTTACGATCAATGCAATGGCACTACGGTTAACCCCTCCCCGTGCAGGTGAATTGCTCGACTTCTTTGGTGGGTTACTGGATTTAGAAGCAAAGCAAATTCGAGTCTTACACCCCAACAGCTTTATCGAAGATCCTACCCGGATTTATCGCGGTGTGCGCTTTGCCGTGCGACTGGGATTTGAAATCGAAGCGCAAACAGAAGCATATATTAGATATGCCATCAATAGCGGTATTTACGATCGCACAGCCAAAGAAAACAGCAAAACCCCAGCCCTGCAAACTCGTCTCAAGGCAGAATTGAAGTATCTCCTGCAAGCACCCTATTGGAAATCAGCTTTACAATTACTCTCCGAGTTAGGGGCATTACAGTGCATCCATCCCACCCTCAAACTAGACGAAGAACTCCTGCGACAGCTGCGTTTAATAGAACGCTGTTTGCGACGATTTGACCTTGAACAAACCCTCATCCACTGGCAAATCCGCTTAGAAGCGATAATCGCCCACCTCGCACCAGAATATCGGGCAAAGGTGGCGAAGAATTTGCAATTACCTGACGACAGTATTAATAGATTGGATAATCTACCACAAATTCAGCCAAATGTCAATAGTATTGTTCGCAAGCAGGGGGAAGGTGAGGTTCGTCCAAGTCAGGTGGTGCAGTTGTTGCGACGGTACGATTTGCCAATATTGATATTAATTGCCGTGCAAAGTCAGAAAAAGATAAGGCAGACGATTTGGCAATATTTGACAGTTTGGCGTCACGTTCAGTCACCATTGAATGGTAATGACCTGATTGGATTGGGTTACAAAAAAGGTCCGCAGTTTAAGCAAATTTTGGATGATTTACTAGCAGCTAGTTTAGATGGAGTAATTAAGGATAGAGATTCTGCGGAAAATTTTTTGTTAAAAAGTTATCCTAGGTAAAACTGATTTTTATCGAGCTAGTCAAAATACTTACATTTGAGTAATACCAATTCTGTATGAAGATGCACATAATCAAGACCCCCCTGTAGTCCCCCCTTGGCAAGGGGGGACTACAGGGGGGTAATATATGCAGCTTCACAAAGAAACGGTATAAGCAGATAGATTTTTGTTTGTAGATGCCATTGGTACTCCCCATTCCCAAAGGTAGATGTTTTGAACAAACAGACCCATCTAAAGATGAATAGGACTAGGTGAGACTAACCCTTTAGAATAGTCGAACAAAAGGAAAAATACCATTAGGCATAAAAAATTATGTTTGGCATACTTTGGGGCTGACGGGGCTGGTGTTTCATATTGCCGGGAATCTGATTCATTTAGCGTTAGTTTTAGCAATTACTCTTGCTATCTATAATTTTTTTCAAGCACGCGATCGATGAACTAATCCCTTTTATCAAACATAATAGCGCTCACCTATACTTAGGCAAGCGCTATTGATTTAATTTAGTTCAAGAATCTGAAATTTACTCTTAATTAGCCGTGATTAAATTAATTTATTAAGCAGCACTACGGCTGGTCAAGAAGTTCCACACGAAAACAGCGATAATTGCGCCAAGAACAGCCAATGCAACACCAGGAATGCTAAGAGTAGGAGCCGTCAATGCAAAGTTACCTGTACTAAAGAATACACCCAAGGTACCGCCAACAAAAGCACCGATAATTCCTAATAAAATCGTTCCGAGAATTCCGCCACCTTGATGACCGGGATAGATAGCTTTAGCAATAGCACCGGCAATCAAACCTAAAACAATCCAAGCAATAATGTTCATTTTTTGTTAATTTGGTAAAGGTTTTTACTCACATATATACATTAGCAATCTGAACCTAGTTAACCAATCTACCAATGGAACTAATTGTTCATAACCACAAGGAATAGGTAAAGCTAATTTTTATTGGGCTAGTCAAAATACTTGCATTTGATTAAAATTAGGTTTTTGTATTGGCAATCTAAGAATAATGGCAAAACCTATTCTCTATGGTACTCCCCGTAGTACTTACGTCCGTACGTCCGGTTGTTACTTGAGGAAGCAGGTGCAGATTATGACCGCGTAAATTATAAAGGATAAAGTGTCCTCCATTAAAGCATAAGTTGACCGCAACGAAAAACCCAGATTGAATCTGGGTCGGAGTGCGATCGCCAGAATATCCGGTTGGGCGTTTAATGCGGAAGGTGGCAACTAACTGTTCTGGGTCAGAGCTTAAGCCAAGACATTCAATCTCTTCATAGCTGACATTGGCATTGATCTGATTGAGGGCTGCTACAGCCGCTTGCCAATCCAAATTCAGTGCCTTCCACTCCGCAATTTTGGTAGAAACCAGGGATTGATTGAAGGCGGTTAAAGAGAGTGTGCTGTAAATATCATTCAATCCGAAGCGATGTGGCTCAACGCTTGATGCTTCTGCTCTTTCCCCAGTATTACGCAGATTGTTAGCGTACAAATTCGCCAGTGAACTCAAAGTAAAAGGTGGGGGATCGGGGACAAGGAGGACAAGGAGGACAAGGGGGAAATTTTAAAATTCCAATGCCCAATGCCCATTTTCATCCATTATTGGTGTAGGTCAGTTCGTGATGGCTACTTAGTAATCTGTGAAATTCGTCCAACAAGACTAGCAACAACAGCAGCTAGCTCATCTGGCTCCACAGGTTTGGGCAAATGCAGCTGAAAGCCTTCTTGGATAGCTCGCATCCGATCCTGTGTTCTTGTATAGGCAGTCAAAGCTGCTGCCGGAATTTTCCCACCTTTTTCTGGTGGAGAAGCTCTCAATTTGCGAATTAAAGAATAACCATCTTCCCCTGGCATTCCGATGTCGCTGACTAAAACATCTGGTTTCCACTCTGGAATTACCTGCAATGCTTCCGCAACCGATGCAACTGCATGAACTTCGGCTTGGCAACCTTGGAGTACAGTTACCAGAAAGTCTCGGGTATCTGCTTCGTCATCGACAATTAACACTCGCACTCCAAATAGGGAAGGGAAGGAAGGAAAGGAGGGAGGAGGAGGGGAGAGGGAAAGAGGGGGAGAGGGTTGAGTTTTTAAGAGTGGTAGTTTGACTGTAAAGGTTGCCCCTTGTTCTTCACCAGGACTTTCTGCATAGATAGTACCGCCGTGTAGTTCTACTATATGACGCACGATCGCCAATCCCAATCCCAATCCACCATGATTTCTGGTGCTGGAACTATCTGCTTGTCGAAAGCGATCGAACACGTAAGGGAGAAAGTCTGGACTGATACCAATGCCTGTGTCACTGACTTGGATGATTGCGAGTAATTCAGATCCTAAATTAGCACTCATTGACATTCGCAGTTCCACCCGTCCTCCTTTGGGTGTGAACTTGATAGCGTTGGATAGGAGATTCCAGATTACTTGCTGGATACGTCCTGCATCACCGGAAACTAAGTACTGTGACTGTCCCCTATCAGCAATAAAAATTCTTAAATCAATTTCTCTGACTTGAGCGGCTAAACTTACAGAATCGAGGGCAGAATCGATAATCGGAATTAAATCGCATTGGCAGACTTTGAGACGCAATTTGCCTTGAATCATCCGCGAAATATCTAATAAGTCTTCTATGAGTTGGGTTTGGGCTTTAGCATTGCGCTCGATTGTCTCAATTCCCTTGCTAATCTGGGTTTCGTTCAATTTACCACCCCGCAAAAGCTGTGCCCAACCCAGGATGGCATTCAGGGGCGATCGCAATTCGTGGGATAATATTGCTAAGAATTCATCCTTCATCCGGTTTGCATCGCTTAACTGCTCGGTTTGCTGCTGTAGAGAAGCAATCAAGCTTGTTCGTTCCATTGCGATCGCCCCAAGGTCGCAAACAGCTTGCATCATACTCATTTCATTTTGGCTAAACTTGGAACGAGTGCGACTCCCAAAGGAAATAGTACCCAAAAGCTTTTCCTGGGCAATCAATGGATGACTATAATAAGCTGTAATTCCAATCGAACGAATTAATTCTGTTTTTGGTTCAATTGATTGCTGTACATTCTCCACATATATTGCCCGACGTTCGGCTGCAACTGTACCGCATATCGCTTGACCGAATTTCACCCACTTAACAGATGAAGCGAATTCTTCTGTTATTCCACTATAAGACTCCAGCCGGAGTAGTTCTTTATCTTCTATCAAATAGTTAAAATAAACATCCAAGGAAATCTGATCGGAAAGTTTCCCAAACAAGTTATTAACCAGTGCCTCTGGTTGCTGACTCGATAATAAATCGCTAGCAGTCTCAAATAATAACTGCAATCTTTTATACCCTAAACTCAGGGCATTTTTCACCTGTTTGAGGCTGGAAATGTCTTGGAATACCATTACACAGGTCGCCTCATGCCCGTATATCGCAGGTAAAGTATCGGCATAGGTCACAAGCGAACGGACTCCTCCAGGGGTGTGCCAGTCCATTTCTGCTCCATCAATGCGTTCGCCCCGTGCTACCCTAGCTCCAGGTGTCTCCTCATTGGGAATAACGTTTCCAGCTGCATCTGTAACATGATAAACTGTATCATAATTTTCTGTTGCTACATTAGTGGGAAACTCGCCTCCAGCCATCTCTTGTGCGGCTCGATTGGCAAAAGTTATCCGCCCCGTTCCTGCTTCAATTAACAGCAGTGGTGTCGGCATCAAGTTTACTAATTCTTCCAGCCATTTTTGCTGATTGCGCAGAGCGTCTTCTGCCTCTTTCCGGGCTGTGATGTCGTCAGTAATGCCGAGAATCTGGAAAATTTCTCCGTTTTCATCCAGCAGGGGCACATATTTAATTGCTGTAGTGAACTTGCCGTAATTAGGTAGAATTACTGTCGCTTCTGTTGTTTGTAAAGTGCGTGTTTTAATTGCTTGGTGGAGAGTCTGAACGTAAGCTTGTGTGATTTCAGGTGGAAAAACTTCCTCGTCAGTGCGTCCGATAAATTCTTCTGGTAATTTGTTTGTAATTTGCGATGCTACAGCATTCACAAACTGAAATCTTCCATATTGGTCGTAAATCGAGAACACATTGGGAATATTGTCAACCGCCAACCGAAATCTCTTTTCACTTTGCTGTAAAGCTGACTCTGCCTCTTTGCGTTTGCTCAAGTCGAGAACAAAGCAAACCGACTCTTGCCGCTCTTCTCCTACCAGCACAAAACCCATTAAAATCGGAATGCGGCTACCATCAAAGCGGATATATTCTTTTTCATAAGGCGTACAAGCACCAGTTGATAAAGCTTCAATAGTGCTTTGCTCATCCAAATAGAGATATTCTGGTGGCGTAATCTCATCCCAGCGGATCTTGTTTGCGACTAAATCCTCACGCTTGTAGCCAATAATTCGCAGATACTCATCATTTGCTTGTTGGATACCGCCCTTAACATCACCGAACATAATACCGACGACATTAGCGTTAGCGAAAGCCCGCAGCTTATCTTCATTCTCTCGAATAACTGCTCGATCGCTTTCGTGTTGGTGACTCAAACGTTCTATTAACGCGGCATTTTGCCAAATTAGAACCACAAATGTGACGATCGTAATGATGGCAAATAACTCGATCGCAAAGGCCGGATCGTATACCGACGCTCGTTGTCCTTGAACAATAAACCAACCCAATACTAAAGGTATAGCGATCGCCACCACTAACAACCGACGTGCCAACAAGCCAGCATAGGTATCACTTGTGACCATTTTCATCACTCCCTCATCTGTCCGTGCCCAGAGAATGCCCGCAGAAAGCACCACAAACGTCAGCGCAGTGGGTAGCGTCATTGAGGTTATATGGGGAGCAATACCATAAAGGACTTTTACTTGATAGGCATAACCAACAACAGACTGCAAGGAAATCAAACAAGTGATAAGTGTCAAAACTTGGATATACCAATAGCTGCGGCTACTTTTTGGCTCTGCGAGAAGAAAGAGCGCCCTACCCACAAGCATAAAGCTCAGTGCCGTATTTGTCCCCATGTGCCCCTGGTCGAAATTGATTTGTAACAAAGATTCACCGAGCGTCAACAAACCAATCCCAAAAACAGCTCTAGCGCAAATTTTGGCAACAAGGAGGGAGGGGGGAGTAGGGGGAGTAGGGGGAGAAGACAGCCACAGGGAAATACCGGATAGTATCAAACATAAGGCTGTACTGGCCTTCATTGCCGTACCAACTTCTATCTGAAAACACCAGCCAATTAGTACTGCACTGCCAATCGAAATTGCGAATACACTTGCAGCTTGTGATAAGAGGCAATTTGAAGAGGTTTGAAGTAAATCCTGTAGGCGTAAGCGGATGATATTAAACATTAAGATATTTCTCTAACCGTTAGTAGTGTGAGACTGATTTCCCGGTAATTTCTGAAAAATACCCGCTCAAATTCCTCAAACTTATAAATATAACCATCTTTACGCTGTAAAGCTGTAACCTAATTAGCTTTCACCGATTTTCGATTTTTATCTCCCCATGACATATAACAATTGCGATTACTTCTAGGTGTTAACTTGCCTTTTGCATACTTTTTTGCCGCACAAAATCACCTATCGAATACCCAAAAATCGCCTTTAATTCAGTTACAGACTTCTGAGGGTCAGCGAAGCCCTTACACATAATAATTGAAGACTGTTCAACTCTCATCACTATGCCGTGTTATCGGTCTATATAATAATGCTCTTTTTCAAAACAGTTTTTAATTCGGTTGAATATTGTTTGAGGTAAGCGCATCTATCTACCGTGGTAAATTTACTATCTATTACGGGATAGTCTTTATTCCCTTTGTATTTTACGTTACTGGTATAGTTTTTTTTCATCTACCATTGTGCAGATTTTTGGCTCCTGCCTTGAGAATAGAGCGTGGGGGAAGCATTTAAGATAATAGTAAAGTTTAGTAAATTTGCTCCCATTAGGAGTTAGTAAAGTGATAGTTTAATAACAGAAGCGAATAAAGCTTCGCTGGCAAGATACAACAGCTGTATGTGAAGTTAATTAAGAGGTAAAAACGCTGTTAAAATCCCATCTGTCTCGTCAGAACATAGCAACACCCAACTCGAAAGTTGATATTTCCCCAATTTTACATAATCAGGGGGCAATGCTACTGGTTGATATGACCACTGCATCCCTGGCTATAATAAATTTATAGAGGAAATAACTCATCGAATAGAGCTTGGGTGTTGTTGTTTGAATGAAGGAAGAAGGAAGAAGGAAGAAGGAAGAAGGAATTTATAAGTTAATAATATATGTGGATCGGAACCCAAGCCAAAACGGGTGACCTATACAGGTCGGGGTGTTAAACCCCAGGGAAAAATAAATACAGATAAAATTTTTTAATTTAAGCCCTAATATAATTTATTTATGCAAATGTGCCTAATTTAGCCCAAATCGGGATGTGGTCAGCCTGCGGGAACCCTAAGGGATTATAGCTGGGGGTAAATAAAGTCCAACCTCGTAGAGAATTGGTATCATACCCCAATCGTTGTAAGCTAGTACACAGTTTAATAGCTCATCGACGGTTAAATATAGCGTTGATATGTCAATTATTGCTCTGAGGGCATGGTATATTCAGGATTATGAGCCGATTCCAGAAGTGGAAAAACGTGCGCCAGATATTCGCTTGAGTAAAAAAAGCCTGCTGAAATCAGGATTAAGAGCGGACTTCTTAGAAGAAAGTGAAGAAGTCAAGAAATCAACATGGTTTGGGCGCTATCTGGAAGGAGAGCAGGTTGAATTTTATGTAGAGGGTAGCGGTGGTTATTCAGTTGCCAACATTGACTTAATTAGTCACGAAATTTATTTTACCAAACAGGCGTTGTTAGCGCAGTTAGAGCCGATAATATATTTATGTACTCAAACCGAGTATGCAGATGCAACAGATGCCCTGAGAGAGGGACTAGCGACTAGTTTAGAGAAATTAAACAAGCGATCGCGTCTGCCGATAACATTAATAGAATCATACCGCCCGAAAGAGGGAGCAATGCGGCTATCAGCAGCGATGATGCGAAAAATCCGGAAGAGTTTGCTATTTATAGCCGATACCACAGCGATCGCGAAGATAGAGGGCAAAGATATCACCCGTCAAATTCCCAGTCCCCAAGTCTGTATAGAAATTGGCTATGCTCTTCAAAGTAAACGCTCCGAACAAATTTTATTAGCGAAAATGCAGCGCTTGGACTATTCTGGAGAATTTCCTTTCGACTTACCCACCCAGCAAATTTTAGAATTCGCAACCACCAAAGAACTAACTAAAATCCTCCCCGAAGCCATAGAAACCCAACTACTGCGATTTAAGTTATTTATAAAGTGACATCTTAGAAATATTTGGTGCGTTACGACCGAATCAGATTTTCTCGATTGCTCGGATACCGTCGGTCTGATGTAGCCTACATAATTTTTTCTTATATACACTTATCGGCTAAGTACAAGATTAAGAGTTTTTAGAGGGCAAAGAACTGTAACTTAATTTCTTTACAAAGCTACTCATCATTGTTCAAAATGAGGAGGGTTGAAAATATATATTCGGTTTGTTTACGGTTTTCCACACTTTTGCGATGGTCGTTGTACGATCGGGATAAGGCTATTGGATGAAAAAATTTATCCGATCGTAGACAGATGGTTTATTGTAATGGTTAAAATATGTCACAAGCATTGTCTTACTGATGTTGCCGCAACGGAAACCGTAAGAAGAGCAACTTTCCGCTTAGAGAATGGTTTGCATGAATCGCCATGTTACTTGGATTCAAAACAGAGCTAAAACTGAATAACCAACAACGCACTGGATTAATAAAGCATTGTGGTGTAGCACGCCATGCATGGAACTGGGGACTGGCTTTAACAAAACAAATCCTTGATCATAACAAAGCTAACCCCACGGCTAAAATCAAGTTTCCTACTGCGATTGACCTACATACAGCACTTTGCAAGTAAATGAAGTACACCCCCTCCCCTTGGCAAGGGGAGGGTTGGGGAGGGGTATTTCTGTACCTCACAAAGTTGAAATTTGCTGTAAATGGTTGGTGGCGTTAGTAAAATCTGAGAACCCCTGGTATTACGAATGCAGCAAATCTACACCACAGCAAGCATTGATTGCTTTACGCGAAGCTTGGAAGAGATGTTTTAACAAAACTGCGGGAGTTCCTAAATTCAAGAAAAGTTTCTCCATTGACCGTGACATAAACGCAGCAATCAATCTCAGTCAGTACGTATCCGCTCCTTTTGGTGGTGAGAGCCTGTGGACTGGAGGATGCCGACATCACCAGTATGAAGCAGGAATTAAGCATCAAGCTACATATGAATAGATTCGTCTAGTTGTGAGTAGTTATGAGTAGGTCTTATATAACGGAACCGTTTCTAGGTAAGTAAGCGTCATATCCGAAAGTGAAGAGTTTGGAGGAGCGGAGTTAGGAGTTAGGAGTTAGGAGTTAGGAGTTAGGAGTAAAAAAATCAGAACCGATCGCTCCTAACTCATCACTTATAACTACATAACTCATAACTTTCCCATTCCCCCCTCCTCTTCCCATTTGAGGGTAGCGTGGTTAACAATGGGTTGGATATGTTTAAAATGATTCAACCGTTATGCCTAGAACACCAAGCGAATACTCCGTACACTTAATGATCGAGGGTGGAATTCGGGAAGAAGTACGTTTTCCGACGATTCAAGAGTTTCAGAAGTGGTATAGCGGCGAACTGGTGCCAAAATCTGCTTCCGATGACTTTATCAGCGTACCGATTAAGAATATTCAAGGGGAGTACATGGTAGTACGTCCGTCTCGAATTGTAGCAATCCGGGTAGAACCAGTCTTTAGCTCTAGTGTTGAAAGATTTTAGTAAAACATGAGAAAAACGCTTACTTTGCTTTCCTTGATGGGAATTGCCCTTATTAGCCCGTTGTCGTCAGTTGTGAGTCAGGTTCCCCCCGGCTTACAAATACCAGTACCGAGTATTAATCCGCAAGTGCCGTCATTGCCACCGCTATCGGCACCACCACCACCACTCAAATTGATTGATGCTGGTGATGAATGTAAACCTGCTGCTCGTTGCTTGGGTTTGGATGAACAACTTTTTTGGAAAAAGGGTAAAGCGGGCGATCGCAAAGCACTGTTAGCATCAATTGACAACAGTTTGCGTTATTTGGATACTCCGACAGCTGCGGCAAAATATCAGAATTATCCGATTAGGGAAATTACCCTCGCTCGTACACGTCGGAGTTTGTTGCGTTTCCGCCAGTTGGTGGTTGCCTCCAAGTCAGCAGCACAACTGCAAGCCGCTGTCAACCGGGAGTTTGTCTTTTATAAATCAGTTGGCAATGACGGCAACGGGACTGTGAAGTACACCGCCTACTATGAGCCAGTTTATAGCGCGAGTCGCGTTCGCACGGAAGTATATAAATATCCTCTGTATCGAGAACCATCCGATTTAGAGCAGTGGGCAAAACCGCAACCAAAAAGGCTTGAATTAGAAGGGCAAGATGGCTTATTAGGGGATCGAAGTAAATTGCACGGTTTGGAACTAGTTTGGTTCCGCGATCGCCTAGATGCATATATGATCCATATCCAGGGTTCGGCACAACTACAGTTGACTGATGGCAGTAGAACCTCTGTCGGCTATGCAGGTGCAACAGAATACCCCTGGACTAGTATCGGTAAAGAAGTGGCGAAAGATGGCAAACTACCCTTACAAGGTTTGACAATGCCAGTACTTGTCCAATTTTTCCGGCAAAATCCCCAAGAGATGGATAACTATCTGCCCCGATGGGATCGCTTTATCTTCTTTAGAGAAACCAATGCTAGACCAGCGACCGGAAGTATCAATGTACCAGTAACACCAGAGCGTTCCATTGCCACAGACAAATCTATCATGCCTCCGGGGGCACTAGCATTAGTTAACACCAGGTTGCCCTATCCTTCAGGGAATGGGCTGGATTATCGTGTCGTTAACCGCTTTGTCCTCGATCAGGACACAGGTAGTGCCATCAAGGGACCAGGAAGGGTAGATTATTTCATGGGGACAGGTAAAACCGCAGGCGATCGGGCTGGGGTGACAGGTGGTAGTGGCAAACTATATTATTTGCTGTTAAAGCAATAAAGAAGGAAGAAGGAAGAAGGAAGAAGGAAGAAGGAGGATTATATATGTGGATTCAGATCCCAACTCAAAACGGGTTCCCTACTTCTTGTCGGGATATTGAACCCCCACAAGGAAGCGGATAGATAAAAATCCTCCACTGACGCTTTCTTGCAGTATAAAATTTATGTTTTATAGAATGCATTCAGTCGTGATGGCTGGATGCTATTTTATTTTTGCGTGCTGAAAAATAACATAATAAACAACAAACTTATTCCAGACAACTAATGAAGTTTAGTGAAATAGTAAGTAAAATCGGGGACGCTGCCAAGAGCAACAACCTGACTAGTAACCAAGATAACGACCCAGAAATTACCGGACTAGCAGCGGTTGACGAAGCGGAAGCTAGCAATCTCAGCTACATAGAGGGAGCAAAATTTGCTTCTTTTGTCGGCAAAACCAACGCAGGAGCATTAATTTTACCCAAAAATGACGCATTACAGTTAGAAGCACAAGAACGGGGTATTGCCTGGATCGCTACATCAGAACCGCGACTTTTGTTTGCTCAAGCGATCGCCTTATTTTATCAACCATATCGCCCCAGTCCAGAAATTCACCCCACTGCCGTCATTCACCCTACCGCGAAAATTGGTAGTGATGTTTATATTGGTGCCCATGTCGTGATTCAACCGGGGGTAGAAATCGGCTCTAGCGTCTGCATTCATCCCAATGTCGTGATATATCCTGATGCCAAAATCGGCGATCGCACAGTCTTACACGCCAACTGTAGCATCCACGAACGTACCCGCATCGGTTGTGATTGCGTAATTCACAGTGGCTGCGTCATTGGGGCTGAAGGCTTTGGCTTTGTTCCCACCCGCACTGGTTGGGTGAAAATGGAACAATCTGGTTGTACCGTCTTAGAAGATAACGTCGAAGTTGGTTCCAACAGTGCCATCGATCGCCCAGCCGTTGGCGAAACACGGGTAGGACAGAATACAATAATTGACAACTTAGTTCAAGTCGGACACGGTTGCCAAATTGGCTTTGGTTGTGCTATAGCAGGTCAAGCGGGGATAGCAGGAGGGGCAAAAATCGGCAATCGCGTCATATTAGCCGGACAATCAGGAGTAGCCAATCAAGTGACAGTTGGAGATGGAGCGATCGCAAGCGCGAAAGCCGGAATTCACAACGATATTGCACCAGGAGAAATTGTCTCTGGGATGCCCGCTATACCCCACAAATTATATTTGAGAGTTTCAGCTATTTATAACCGCCTTCCAGAAATGTATCAATCCTTCAGACAATTGCAGCGAGAACTCAAAAACAAGTGAGGGGTGGAGTTAGGAGTTAAGAGTTAGGAGTTAGGAGTTAGGAGTTAGGAGTTAGGAGTTAATTCCCCCCTGCCCCCTGTCCCCCTGTCCTCCTTATCCTCTGCCCAACTTCTCCAACAAAGGCTTAGTAGAAACAATGTGCCTTTCTAAACCCAGTTCTTTTGGACTGACCCCCAAAGCCAAAGCAATTAACTGGGGTAAATGCAGCACAGGCAAACCTAACTTACTCCCGATCACCTTTTCTACCTCTGGTTGACGGGAATCTAAATTTAGGTGACATAAAGGACAAGGTGTCACGATACAATCAGCACCACTATCAATGGCATCTTGAATGTGGGTTCCAGCCATTTTAAAAGATTGAGTCGTGGCATAGCTCGAAAGAGGCCACCCACAACATTGGGTACGACCTCGGTAATAAATTGGTGTAGCTCCTAGTGCCTGAAAGACATTTTCCATCGCTTGGGGGCGGAAAGGGTCATCGTAGGGCGTAGATTTTTGTGCCCGCAGAAGATAGCAGCCATAAAAAGCGGCACATTTTAGTCCCGTTAGACGGTGGGTGACACGTTTTTGAATTTCCTCCAAACCATAATCTCTGATCAGAGCATAAAGCAGGTGGATAACTTCTGTACTTCCCCGATAAGGTAGACAACCTTCTTTTGCAAGCAAGCCATTGACTTTATTTATGTAAGCTGGGTCAGTTTCCTGGCTTTCTTTGAGCCGTTCATCAACATGACCAATAACACCTTGACAAGTGCTGCAATGGGTAATTAGAGGCAACTTTAATTCCTCTGCTAAAGAAATATTCCGAGCATTGACAGTATCTTCCAACAGTTGAGAATCTTCCTTAAAAGTGCCAGAACCGCAGCAAGAGGCTTTTTTTAATTCAACCAATTGAATGCCTAGTGCTTGAGAAAGAGCCACCGTTGACATATGAAGCTCTCCACAAGCCCCTTGTGCCACACAGCCGGGGAAGTAAGCATATTTTAGAGTCTGAGATAGCATAAGAATCTATTAAGATGCGCGATACCGAAGGTTGCCAAGGGCATCGCCTGGGACAATAACTGTTTTATCATTCCAACGAGCCTGTCGGTTGTTGACTGTGGATTCAATCCATAGGTAAAGAAGAAAAAATTTCCTAAAAAGAATGGAAACAAGATCGTTTATGCGGTATATGCGATCCCTCTTTTAGATAAGATGTATATGCTCAAAGCCACGTCGTCCAGAATAGCGGAATATAGCAATTGGTTGAGGTCTTTTATCTATGAGTCAAGCGGATATTTTTGAAAGAGTTAAGAAAATTGTTGTCGATCAACTAAGTGTTGAGGCTGACACCATCAACCCACAATCGAATTTTGCCAACGATTTGGGGGCTGATTCCCTAGATACTGTGGAACTGGTAATGGCTTTGGAAGAAGAATTCGACATCGAAATCCCAGATGAAGCCGCTGAAAAAATAACAACTGTTCAAGAGGCAGTCGATTATATCAACAAAAAAGTCGCCGCATCTGCTTAGAAGAGTTAGGAGTTAGGAATTAGGAGTTAGGAGTTAGGAGTTAGGAATTCTCCCCTCTCCCCTCTCCCCCCGTCTCCCCCTCCAAAACTCAGCCCTCAGAATTAGCTGTCTGTTGCACTTTCTTTTTCTCGCACCTTTAACTGAGCCATGACAGACTATAATCGTAAGCGCGTTGTTGTAACTGGTGTTGGCGCGATTACACCGATTGGGAATACACCAGCAGAATATTGGGAAGGTTTATTAAGCGGACGCAACGGTATTGGTGAAATCACTCTATTTGATGCATCTCGCCATGATTGCCGAATTGCTGGTGAAGTGAAAAATTTCGATCCACACGATTATATGGATCGCAAAGAAGCCAAACGGATGGATCGGTTTGCCCAATTCGGGGTTTCGGCAGCAAAGCAGGCATTAACAGACGCGGGTTTCGTTATCAATGACCTAAATGCAGAGCAGGTTGGTGTCATAATTGGATCGGGGATTGGCGGCATCAAGGTTTTAGAAGACCAACAAACGATCTACCTAAATCGAGGTCCCGATCGCTGTAGTCCGTTTATGATTCCGATGATGATCGCCAATATGGCAGCAGGTTTGACGGCAATTCACACTGGTGCAAAAGGCCCAAATAACTGTACCGTGACTGCCTGTGCCGCTGGTTCCAATGCTATTGGAGATGCTTTTCGCATGATTCAAAGGGGATACGCCCAAGCGATGATTTGCGGTGGCACAGAAGCCGCAGTTACACCCTTGTCCTTGGCTGGATTTGCCGCTTGTAAAGCTCTTTCCTTTAGAAATGATGACCCGCAAAAAGCTTGCCGTCCCTTTGATAAAGACCGCGATGGATTTGTCATGGGTGAAGGTGCGGGAATTTTAATATTGGAAGAATTGCAACATGCTTTGAGTCGCGGTGCCCGTATTTATGCGGAAATTGTTGGCTATGGCATGACTTGTGATGCTTATCACATGACTTCTCCAGTACCAGGAGGAGAAGGAGCCGCCAGAGCAATTCAAATGGCACTCAAGGATGGGGGACTGACTCCAGATATGGTTACCTATATCAATGCTCACGGTACGAGTACTCCGGCGAACGATTCCACCGAAACCGCCGCGATGAAAAAAGCCTTGGGAGACCACGCCAAAAAAATCGCTATTAGTTCTACTAAATCGATGACAGGTCATTTGTTGGGCGGTTCTGGCGGTATTGAAGGTGTAGCGACAGCATTGGCGATCGCTAATGACCAAATTCCACCGACAATCAATTTAGTCAATCCCGATCCAGAATGTGACCTGGATTATGTTCCCAACACCAGCCGCGCTCAAAAAGTTGACGTGGCATTATCCAATTCTTTTGGTTTTGGCGGTCATAATGTGACCCTCGCCTTTAAGAAATACCCCTAGTTTGGGGAGTTAGGAGTTGGGAGTTGGGAGTTAGGAGTTAGGAGTTAGGAGTTAGGAGTTAAAAATTCATAACTCATAACTCATCACTCCTAACTTTTACCCACTCCCCGCACTCATAACCCCTAACTTTTCCCCACTCCCGAAAGAAATCTAGTCCAGGTTGATGGATAATTCAGTCGATTTAGCAACCGACATTTGAGGGAATCCTTCATAAAATTAATCTAAAATCCACATCAAAAATCCCAACATTTGCAGCTTGTCGGGCAACAACTAGCAATGGGATGATGAGGATATGTACTTAAGGGGAAATGGAAAAGAATATGTCAATGTTTCATTCTCTCCCCAAAAGTAAGTAAAGCTAAAAGAGTGCTAACCCTTCGTTCAAAACAATCCGATTATGGCTGTTGCAACCCAATCCCTTGAAGAACTTTGTATTAATTCGATTCGCTTTTTAGCAGTCGATGCCGTAGAAAAGGCAAAATCTGGTCACCCCGGTTTGCCAATGGGCGCAGCGCCGATGGCGTTTGTACTCTGGGATAAATTCATGCGGTATAACCCGAAAAATCCCAAGTGGTTCAACCGCGATCGCTTTGTCTTGTCTGCCGGTCATGGCTCAATGTTGCAGTATGCCTTATTGTACCTGACAGGCTTCGACAGCGTAAGTATAGAAGATATCAAGCAATTCCGTCAGTGGGAATCCAAAACCCCCGGACACCCGGAAAATTTCATGACTCCTGGTGTAGAAGTTACCACCGGACCATTGGGGCAGGGGATTGCAAATGGAGTAGGTTTGGCAATAGCAGAAGCACATCTTGCCGCTAAATTCAACAAACCTGATGCTAAGATTGTTGACCACTACACCTACGTGATTTTGGGTGACGGTTGCAACATGGAAGGCATTTCCGGTGAAGCTTGTTCTTTCGCTGGGCACCTAGGATTAGGTAAATTAATCGCTTTGTACGACGACAACCACATCTCAATCGATGGTTCTACAGATGTAGCATTCACCGAAGATGTTTCCAAGCGCTTTGAAGCTTACGGTTGGCACGTTCTGCACGTCAAAGAGGGTAACACCGATTTAGATGCGATCGCGAAAGCAATTGAAGAAGCTAAATCGGTCACCGACAAGCCAACCATGATTAAGGTAACAACAATCATCGGTTATGGTTCCCCCAACAAACAAAACACCGCCGGCGTTCACGGGGCTGCTTTGGGTGGAGATGAAATAGCTTTAACCCGGAACAACTTGAAATGGGAACACGAGCCTTTTGTGGTTCCCCAAGATGCTTTGAACCATACCCGCAAGGCAGTTGAGCGCGGTGCTGGCTATGAAGAAGAATGGAACAAAGCTTTTGACAGCTACAAAGCCAAATATGCCCAAGAAGCGGCTGAATTCGAGCGTTACATCAGCGGCAAACTTCCCGACGGTTGGGACAAGGTACTACCCACCTACACCCCTGCAGACAAAGGATTGCCCACCCGCAAACACTCAGAAATGTGCCTCAACAAATTGGCACAAGTTTTACCTGAGTTAATCGGTGGTTCCGCTGACTTGACCCACTCCAACTTGACTGAAATCAAAGGTTTCGGCGACTTCCAGAAGGGACAATACGAAAACCGCAACATTCACTTTGGTGTCCGGGAACACGGGATGGGCGCAATTTGTAACGGGATGGCACTGCATAATTCGGGATTAATTCCTTATGGTGCGACCTTCCTAATCTTCACAGATTACATGCGTGCAGCTATCAGGTTATCTGCTTTGTCTTTAGCTGGCTCGATTTGGGTAATGACCCACGACTCCATCGGACAAGGTGAAGATGGTCCCACCCACCAACCAATTGAAACTCTTGCTTCCCTCAGAGCTATTCCTAACTTGACAGTAATTCGTCCCGCAGATGGAAACGAATGTTCTGGAGCTTACAAAGTAGCGATTGAGAAGTCGAAGCAAAACGACCCATCTTTGTTGGCATTCACCCGTCAAAATGTCCCCAACTTGGCTGGTACCTCAATAGAGGGTGTGGCAAAGGGTGGATACACGGTGGTAGATTCTGAAGGCACACCTGACATTATCTTGATTGGTACTGGTTCGGAATTGAGCCTCTGCGTCACCGCTGCTGAGAAACTGACGAGCGAAGGTAAGAAGGTGCGGGTAGTTTCGATGCCTTCAACGACTATATTTGATGCACAGGATGAAGCTTATAAAGAGTCCATTCTGCCGAAAGCTGTTACCAAGCGAGTATCTGTAGAAGCTGGTACTAGTTTCGGTTGGCACAAATATGTTGGTTTGGAAGGTGGTTTCGTGAGCATCGACCGTTTTGGTGCTTCGGCTCCTGGTGGAGTTTGTATGGATAAGTTCGGCTTCAATGTTGATAATGTGTTAGCAACAGCGAAGAAGGTATTGGGTTAATTAGCGATCGTTTTTGTGGGGTGGGTGTTTTACCTGCCCCTTTTTTTTTACGGTAGGATTTTGGCTTATTTGAACCACATTCACTGAACCTCTCTCCATAGCTTGCTTCCCCGAAGGGGTACCTCTCTCCTAAGAGGAGAGAGGCTTTGATTAAACCTAGCCGTTTTGTTAGGATTTAAATTGTTACTAATATAAGAGAAGTTATCCTGTGGATTCAACATTTAATTGGAAGCCAGAACAGACTCTATTAGAAAAGTTAACAAATTTTGCGCGTCAGAGAGGCCAATCTCCTGAAACAATAGTTAGTGAAGCAGTGAGGCAGTATCTGGAAACAAAATTGCGAGAATCGAATATAGATACGGAGGAGATTGTGCTGTCTGAGCGAGATTGGGACGTATTTGAATCAGCCTTGGTAAATCCTCCTGAAGCAAATGAAGCATTAAAAGCCGCAATTAAAGAAAATCAAGAAAAATATGGGAAATGGTAAGCAGTGGAATGGATTTTTTGTCCCATAGACGCAAGTGTCAGGAAGGAAAATTTTGATTGCGGTATTCTCGAATTAAATGACTACCTAAAAAAATATGCCAAACAAAACGATGACAAAGGAATTGCAAAAACCTTTGTGGCAATTTCTGAATCAGTAAATCGGAATGTATTAGGTTATTATTCTATCAGTATGGCAGAAATTAAACGTGAATCCCTGCCTGAAGATTACACTAGAAAATTACCCCGTTATCCTGTGCCAGCGATGCGTATTGGCAAGCTTGCGGTAGATAAATGTATTCAGGGTAGAGGTTTGGGGAAAGAATTATTGATGCAATGTTTTCGCATAGCAGTTCGTTTATCCTCTGAGGTTGGGATATTTGCCCTGACCGTTGATGCTATTAATGAGGAAGCGAAGGCTTTTTACTTAAAATACGGTTTTATTCTATTTGAGAATAATCAATTTTCGCTGTTTATCCCCATGAAGACAATATTGATACTGCTTGAAGAGTGAGCGATCGCCCTAAACTACACAGTGGCTCGACTGTAGTTGTACAATTAGTAGTAAGCACACGACACTGCTAAAACTATGGTGCTGCAAGACCATTTTCGTCCACCGCTTTCACTACGTCGTCACTGGCATACATTTGACAATGCTTGGGCAACTTATATCGCATCTGATTTAAATGCTAAATTGCCAGAGGGTTATTTTGCAGAACCAAACGTGCAATTTGGGATTGAAATTGATGTAGCTGCTTTTGACGAATCATTGTCACAATTTGAGTGTTTATCTATAAATTTTGATCGCAATTGGACACCTCCACCTCCATCTCAAAATGTCCCTTTTCTACCAACAGACGAAACGGTGGAAATAAGTATTTTTAACACAGAAGGTGGCCCAGTTTTAGCAGGGGCAATTGAGTTAGTGAGTCCTGCCAACAAAGACCGTTCTTCCCATCGTAATGCTTTTGTTTCTAAATGTGAGACTTATTTGCGGCAGGGAATAGGTTTGATTATTGTTGATGTTGTCACCCAAGGCAAGGCAAATCTGCACAATGAATTGTTAAACCGATTGACGGGGACAAATACATTGTCATTCAACACCGAACTCTATGCAACTTCCTATCGAGTTGTTGAGCGAGATGAACAATCTAGCCTGGATATTTGGCAGGAAGAATTGACTATTGACTGTGTTCTACCAACTTTACCTTTTTGGTTGCGTGGTGAGATATGCTTACCTGTTGAATTAAATAATATTTACGAGCGGACTTGTAGAGAGCAGCGAATTATCCTTAATAGTGCGTGATTGAATTACCCCTGTCATTACCCTTATAATAAAAGAATTAAAACAAAGAGTATATGTCTACTTATAACGAGATATACAGTCAAGTAGAAAACCTCACACCTGAAGAGCAATTGCGACTGTTAGAAGAATTAGCAGTGTTAGTTCGTCAGCGAGTAATATCACAACATCATACAAGCAGTAAAAAATTTGACCGCTGGTTTGGATTTTTACCAGAGCGGATTGATGCTTTAGAATTCCAGTTGCAACTCAGACGAGAATGGGATGAGTAGGAAATATTTACTGGACACTAATATTCTCATTGGCTTTTTTAAGGGAGAGTTAGCTGTAAAATCTATCTTTGACGAAATTGCATCTGGTAATGCTATAGGATTTTACTGTCCTATTACTTGGATAGAGTTACTGTGTTATCCTGAATTGAGTGAGACTGAAGCGTTCGAGATGCGAGAATTTTTGCGGAATTTAATTTGTGTATCGCTAACTGAATCAGTATTAGATTCTGCTGCTCAAATCCGCAGGGAGCGCATTAAAATAGCGGATGCTTTAATTGCAGCTTGTGCATTGGTTGAGGGATGTACGTTAGTGACTCGTAATGTTGATGATTTTAAGCGTGTTGATGGATTGATTGTATTGAATCCATTTGATAGTTAGATTTACCTTGCTTGTTGACGACGTGTTTTTATTTCTTCATCGAAATTAGTAAACACTTCATTTGGCATATCATTCCAACACCCAGCAAATTGCATAGTTTGCTCTAAGGAACCTTTAGATGCTTCTACACCTAATCGAAAATAATGAATGAAATTATATAATTCTTCCAATTTTTCTTTGGGAAGGAGATTGATTTCTGCGATTACTTTAGTGCGTAGCTTTAATAAATCCATATAGCAAATTAATGTGTATTAATTAACTGAGAAATTAATTATATAGCAGTTATAAATTATATGATGTCCGGTTAATCAATTATAATTCCCTGAGTCACTCAACCCCACCCCCTTTTAGCTGTGCTAAAAGTCCCCGGACAGTATACGGGGAGGGGATAAAGGGGTGGGGTTCATGTTCAATTTATAAGTAATTAGCCGGACATGATATTACTCATAAAAAAATATTCCCGACTTCTCAAAACAGTTGGATATCAAATGATTTTACGCTGACATCAGCCGTCGTTTTGGTTGAGGAATTGCACGTCCTAATTCATCAGCAGTTTCAATCCACTCCTGCATAATCACTTCAACATTTTGCAGTGCTTCTTGATAGGTTTCCCCATCCGCAGCACAACCGGGTAATTCTGGTACTTCGGCAATAAATGCTTGGTCTTCTTCGCTCCAGTGGAGGATTATTTCATAGCGAAGTATCATTTTAACCTCCTAGCTGATATTTAAAAATTACTTCATAGACTTGTTTAACTTGATGTGCGGTTTTGTTATTTCCGTTTGTCAAAAGTCTTCTATGTCCATGATAAAATCTGCCTCCTTCTCATAAGTTGTTTTGTTACATTGCTCCTTTGCCTTCAACGTTCGATCAATCTGGTCAACAAAATTTACTATTCTCAAAATAACTTCATCAACCTTTACTTTATCAATAGCGATTTCTTTACCCTCTTTTGTTTTGCCATTTCTATGCACTAAATCATGCCTAATTCCTATATCACTTTGAACCTTTGAAAAGTCAGGGAATGAAATAGCTAGGGTTGATTCATACATCTTTTTTACTTTGGCAAGATTATGATAAATTACCTCTAACATTGCTTTCTTTGCTATGTCCTCTGCTTGGTCAGCAAATTTCAATAGATCGTTCATTCCTAGTTTTTGCTCTTTGAAATCCTTAAACGAAGCAAAAAAAGACCTAAGATATGATGTTTCCGACAAGACAGTATTTATAAAGGCATCAGATAAATAAGTTTCAAGACAGGCTATCGTGCCAATGTGGATTTGCCTCTTTAGCGTTCTTTGTGCATTTAAATCATCAATGACAAGGCTGTTCAGAACTCGAAGACTTGCTATTCCGTCGGAGAATGTACGGTAAAACTCAGTGTTAGAAAGGATTGCATCTAGTTGATCTTCATAAGGATCGTAGTCATCATCAAGGCTGGTTGACCAAATATTATCAAAATCTTCGAGTAATTCACCGCCTTTAACTTCGACCTCTGCACTCTCGATAGATCCAATTGGGTACTCCCAAACATCCCACTCAGCCTCTACGCAATTTCCTTGCTCGCTTTCTAAATAAACGGATGAATAATAATGTACTTCCGCACCCATTGATCTTTCTTCAGAATCATCACCAATTTCCCATTCCAAATCATCGGAACTGACTTCAAGTACTTCACCTGTTTCTGGTATCAGTATTTTTGCTTTTCCACTACATCGTATAGTCATTATTTCAAAAAGCCTAAATCACAAGCAGTTTGGTATTAATATACTGCGATCTTCCCAACAACGATTTTCAGAGGATGTTTTAAAGTAGGGGACTGATATTTATTTTCAAAAAAAGTTAGGGTTTTACCGTATTCCTTTTATTTAAGTAGCCCACACCCTATTTGTGTGTGGGCCATATGTCAAGACTACTCTACTCCTTCAATCCGATCCTCAACCTCCTGATACAACTCCCTCAACTTGTTCAAATTCTCTTCACTAGTCTCCCAATAACCCCGTCCATTGACTTCCAACAAAGTCGATACCATCTTGCGGAAAGAATGCGGATTCAGATTCATCAACCTTTCCTGCATCTCCTTATCCTGAATAAACGTGGTATTTGTATCCTCGTAAATCCAGTTATCAACAGCACCGGCAGTGGCACTCCAACCCATTGTATTTACCAAACGTTTGGAGAGTTCCCGCACACCTTCGTAACCATGCGATAACATCCCTTCGTACCATTTGGGATTTAACAATTTGGTTCGAGCATCTAAACGCACGGTTTCGGATAATGTCCGGACTTGGGCATTTGCTGTTGTCGTATCTGCAATGTAAGATGCTGGTGCTTTACCATCGGCTCGCAGACTTGTGACTAATTTGGTGGGGTCTGAATCAAAATAATGGGAAACGTCTGTCAAGCTAATTTCGGAAGAATCCAGATTTTGGAAGGTTGCATCAGCAGTTTTCAGGGTGCTTTCAAAAATCTTCCGAGTTTGTTCCATTGTACCGGGGTTATCGGCACTGAAGGCGAAGGATTTCCGGCTGAGATACATTTCCTGTAACTCTGCTTCGCTTTCCCAGGTACTGTTTTCCACTGCCAAATTAATATTTGACGAGTAGGAACCGGAAGCGTTGGAGAAGACCCGAGTCGCTGCTTGACGGAGGTTAATCCCCATTTCCTCTGCTTGAGCTAGAGCGTGTTTGCGGACAAAGTTCATCGACAAAGGTTCATCGGCTTCTGCAGCCATTTTCACCCCTTGATCCAGCAAATTCATTTGGTTGATAAACAAGTCACGGAATACACCAGAACAGTTGATAACGACATCAATTCTGGGTCTGCCCAACTCTTCTAAGGATATCAACTCCAATTTATTCACCCGTCCCAAAGCATCAGCAACCGGACGCACACCAATCATCCACATAATTTGAGCTAGGGATTCACCGTAAGTTTTGATGTTATCGGTGCCCCAGAGGACGCAGGCGATGGTTTCGGGGTAGTTGCCGTTGTTTTCTGACCTATTCCGGGTTATCAGCCTATCAACGACGACTTTTGCTGATTGGACTGCTGCACTTGTTGGGATAGATTGGGGGTCGAGGGCGTGTATATTTTTACCAGTGGGTAGGACATCCGGGTTGCGGATGGGGTCGCCACCAGGACCGGGTAAAATATATTCACCTGCTAAACCTTGAAGCAATCCTGCCAATTCTTTGTCAGCGCAGACTTGTTCTAAACAGAATTCCAGATATTCAAACAGCGGTTTTAATGCATCTGTATCAACCTTGTTGTAACCAGATTGATGCAGAGATTCTACCCAAGGCTGTTTTCTACCCATATTGAAGAAATTCAGCTTGGAAACGAGGGATACTCGTCCGGATGCGTCGGTTTGTTCTTTCACAAGGGCTGTAACGGCTGCACGGCAGGCCATTGTTATCTCTTGCAACAATTGGACATCTTCTAAAATGCCCTTGTCGCTTTGAAGATAAATCTCGTCTAAATCCCGTCCGATACTATTGGCAATAATTCTCGGAAGACCAAGGATTTCTTCTTCCGCACGGTCTAAACTTGCAATATTTACCAAAGTGGCGATCGCTTCTTCTGCACTCGGTGGTTTCCCAATAATATGCAACCCACAAGGCAACAACCGAGATTCAATTTCCATCAACTTGCCGTAAGCGGAACCAACAATATTATCCCGCTCCTCTGCCGTCATATCCCTAGCATCAGTATCCGGTAAGTTGATGTCCCGATCCAGGTTTACTATCCGGCATTTATCCATGATGCTGTTGACAATGGAAACACCTCGTCCCGTATCTTTCAGGGTTTGGTAGGAAGCAATCAACTCGCTGAGTTCTTTTAAACCCTTGTATAAACCAGCGTTTTCTGCGGGTGGTGTGAGATAGGAAATTGTCTCGGCATAACTGCGACGCTTGGCAATTGTGGCTTCACTTGGATTATTGGCTGCGTAATAATACAGATTTGGAATTGAGCCAATTAAGTTATCTGGATAACATTCACTGGACATCCCCATCTGTTTCCCAGGCATGAATTCCAAGGAACCGTGGGTACCAAAGTGCAATACAGCATCTGCACCCCAAATTCTTTCTAAGTATGTGTAGTATGCTGCAAAACCGTGGTGCGGGCTGGCAGAACGGGAGAACAACAGTCGCATCGGGTCACCTTCGTAACCAAAGGTAGGCTGGACACCGATGAAGACATTACCGAATTGTTTGCCGTAAATCAGCAGATTTTGCCCATCGCTGTTCAGGTTTCCGGGAGGTGGCCCCCAATTTTCTTCTAAACGCTGAGAATATGGTGTCAATGCCTCATATTCAGGAACCGACATCTTATAAGCAACGTTTAATTCGGGACTGCTATACTGCGCTTGAGCATCGTGAATTACCAGTTCCATCAACTCCTTGGCAGTCTCCGGAATATCCTGCACGTCATACCCATTTTGCTGTAGTCCCTTCATCACCTCAAAGATGGAAGCGAATACATCCAGATATGCAGCACTTCCCACATTTCCTTTATCGGGGGGAAAGCTGAAAACGGTGATGGCAACCCGCTTATTTAACTTCGGCTTTTTCCGTAGATTCACCCATTTGAGAGCGCGTTGTGCCACAGCTTCCACACGGTCTTGGAGAGCGATCGCTTTCCCCGTATTCCCATCCCTACCAGATAAAATTATCGGCTCAATCGCCCCATCTAACTCAGGAATCGCAATTTGCAAAGCCACTTGAATGGGATGCAAACCTAAATCGCTATCCTGCCACTCTTCGGTGGTTTGGAACACCAAAGGTAGGGCCACCATATAAGGACGATTCAACCGTTTCAACGTCTCAATTGCCTTCGGATGGTCTTGTCTTGCGGGTCCCCCTACCAGGGCAAAACCTGTCAAAGATACTACCGCATCCACCACAGCAGCGTTAATACTGGAGTCGTAGAAATAGGCCTCCACAGGTTTAGAAAAGTCCAAACCACCAGCAAACACAGGGATTACCCGCGCCCCCATCGATTCAAATTCTTGGACGATCGCCACATAATGGGCATCATCACCCGTAACTAAGTGCGTGCGCTGCATTACCAAGCCAACACAGGGAGCCAAGGGGTCTTGTAAATCCTTGGAGATATCCCTGCGGCTACTATACCAGTTGAGGTATTCCTTGACATCCTCAAACATACATGGTGCCAACGGGTGCCAAATCCCCATGTCGGGATAGACAACCGGTGCCGAGTAGGATGCAGAACTTTGTTTATTTACACCTTTCAATACATATTTATCAGCTAGCATCAGCAAGAAGTTTTCCAGGTTTTCTGGAGAACCACCAAGCCAATACTGAAAACTGAGCATGAAATTACGAGCATCCTGTGCCTTTTCCATTGGCAGGAATTTTAGCACCTGGGGCAGCGTTCGTAACAGTTTGAGCATCCCATCTTGGAAACCCGCACCGGATTTTTCCTTGCGTTTCCGCATAAACTGGGCGATCGCACTCTTTGACTGTCCCAACTGTGCCAAGGAGAAACTGCCCATTTTATTTAGGCGCATTACCTCCGGCATTGAGGGGAAAGCGACCGCAACATCCAAGTTGTCGCGATGTGGTTCGACTGCTGCTACTACCTTCTGGGCTAAATCTTCGATGAAAATCAACGAGGCAATAAATATATTAGCGCTCGCAATTTCCCGCTTAAACTCATCATAATTCTCTGGATCTCGGAGTTCCTCAATCAAATACCCGCTGATTTCAATCGCCAGGTCGGGATTTTGATCGTTTATCGTGCGTACCGCTTGGGATAATGCGCTTTGGTACTGGGACTCTAGCACGACATAGACCACCTTGATTAAATTACGTCCTCGTAAATTATCAGGCGCAATATGTCTAATGGTGGACTTGACGTGGGTGAACATGCTTCCTAGGCTCCTTCGATGCGTGTCCTCTACTGGAAGTTTTTGCAGCACATGAGCTACTTTTTACTTCCGCTCTTTTTTTCGGCAATAAGAATTTTTTATCAGAAAACGCTTGCCAGTTGGGCGTTTTGTCGTCTAACTGACACAATTCGATATATATAATGTAATATTTGTTTGCAATTGTTGACTTCTTACAAAAGTGTTTGCTCAGATTTATGTAAATTTTTTGTTACAATTTGGGCGATGCCTATTACTTTGCGACTTAGCTTTCCGTACCGGAACCCGTTTATTTAGGAATCGCACTTCAAACCCAAAGTTTCCAAAAGTGCAATTCCAAATCTAGACAACTAAATTTGGTTAAAATGAGCTTATATTAAGCAGCGAATTGGCGTGAGTGAAAGCATCTACATTGAAACGAGTATTTTGGGGTAGGAGAATAGTTTATGTGGAAAGATGAGATTTTAGAAGAAATTCACCAAATCCGCGAAGAACACGCCAAAGCTTATAATTATGATTTGGATGCGATGTTTGCTGATTGGCAAAAGCGACAAGCCCAGAGCGGAAGAAAAATTATTTCAGCACCTCTTAATAAACCTAATCAAACTATGGAATCAAGCAAAACAAAAGTTGTTGGTTAGTGGCTTCGCTTACGTGATGGACAAGATGCCCGACTTCTTGGAGAAGTCGGGCATCTTAGAGAGATCGCTCGATAGTTAAGCCACTAACCTTCCCGTACCATCCAAATCAAGATTCCTAATAGGATTTCAATTGGCGTAACGGAATAATCGTTTAAATCAATACTCAGTGTTTGCCCTTCTAATTTCAAAAATCGCCAAGCAGTACCGCTGCTGACGCTTCCATAAATTGTCTTAATTGGTATATTATTTATCTCATTAAATTTCTGTGCGGCAATCATTTCTGCTGCACATTGCCCTAAACCCGGTTTTAAATCACCTTTTTTGGCTTCAATAATCACGATTACAGGAGCTTCAATAAATATTTGTTCGGGTGAGCGGCTAATTAAAAAATCACAGACTCCGCTTAATCCTAATTCCGATGCAACGGTAAAATCTTCACCGGAGAAAAAGCTGACTTTGCGTTCTAGAAATTTACGAACTTCTACGAGAATGGGACTGATAATTAATTCTGAGCGAGCTTTTTCGGAACCAGTTGCTGTAGCTAGCGGTAATCCTTCGCTTAATGCTTCTTTGAGGTAAAGACTAGGCTCTATTGGCTGGGTTTCTGGTAAAAATCTTCCGTTTTCAACTGTAGTTAAATTAAAGTCGCGTTTTACTTTTGACAGCGAGAAGTCGCTATAAAACATTATAAATATAATCTGTGAGTATTTATCGTAATGTACAAGATCCCCGACTTTTTGGAGAAGTCGGGGATCTGAGAGGAAATTTGAGCCTGCAATTATACCATTAATATGGTATGTCAATAACTGAGGAACGACTCTCGACCCATAACTCATGACTCAAATAGATATTCTCATTCTCTCGAATGGCCCTGGGGAGGTAACAACCTGGGTGCGTCCAGTAGTCAAGGCATTGCGGCAGAAATTCGGAATTGACCCAGAACAGGCCAGGATAAGTGTGGTATTGTCCCCTTGCCCAAATGCTAGCGGTAAGGAAGCGGATATCGCTCGTTCCTATATTGAAGTCGATAGAGTGCAGAGCGCGGAATATTTTTTCTCGTTTTTGTTGTGGGGAAAAACCCAGGATAATTGGGATTGGAGGGAGAACGGTGTAGTTGTTTTCTTGGGTGGTGACCAATTTTTCCCGGTGGTAATTGGCAAAAAGCTGAATTATCGCACCGTTGTTTACGCTGAGTGGGATGCACGCTGGCATAATTTAATTGACCGCTTTGGCGTAATGAATGCTGAAGTTGTTACCAAAGTTGCGCCAAAATATGCTCACAAGTTCACTGTTGTGGGAGATTTGATGGTGGCAACTCCTGAGTTACCCCTCGAAAATTCATCCGTTAACCAGGAGTTGTCAGAATTAATTGGTATTTTACCAGGTTCCAAGCCATCTAAATTGGCTCAGGGAGTGCCTTTAACTGTAGCGATCGCCGAATACGTCCATGCCAAAAGACCCCAAACAAAATTTGTGCTTCCGGTTGCTCCAACTCTCGATTTAGAAACTTTAGTGAGTTTTGCTGACCCTGAAAAAAACGCGATCGCCAGATATTTCGGGTTCAAGGGTGGTTCTTTGGTTGGTTCAGAGAGTCAGGGGACAAAGGGAGATGCGGGAAAATTAACTCCTAACTCATCACTCCTAACGGTTAAAGGTTTATCTGTAGAACTCCATACAGAATACCCTGCCTATGATGTATTATCGCAGTGCTGTATTTGCTTAACTACAGTCGGGGCAAACACTGCCGAGCTTGGTTCTTTAGGGGTGCCGATGATTGTTTTGCTACCGACCCAACAACTAGATGCCATGCGCTCTTGGGATGGGTTGCCCGGTTTGTTAGCGAATTTGCCTATTTTTGGTTCCGGCTTTGCGAAGCTTATTAACTGGATGGTTTTGAGCCGCAGAGGTTTATTAGCATGGCCGAATATCTGGGCACAGGAAATGATTGTCCCAGAACTCGTGGGAAAACTCCAGCCCCAAGAAGTAGCGGAAATGGTTTTGGATTATTTGGAAAATCCAGAAAAGTTGGAAGCTATCCGAGCCAAACTGCGGAGTGTCAGAGGTGAACCGGGTGCGGCACAGAAGATAGCAGAGATTGTTTGGGAAGTTAGGAGTTTGGAGTGAGGAGTTAGGAGTTATGAGTTTGGAGTTAAAAGTTATCGTATACGTGCCAGATATAAATCTCCAACTAACGGCTAAAGCGCAGCTAGCAACGTATGAAAGAAACACATTTTCCCTGAATCCCTGGAAGCTTTACTATACAAGGGTTTTAAAATGTGTATTTGAATAAATAATTCTCAATTCCCAACTCCTAACTCCTAACTCCTAATTCATAACTCCTCATTCATCAAGAGATTCTCCATCTCTGCGACCAAGTTCATAGACACCGCAACCCATACAAGCTAGTATACCCATGCTGATGCCCCAACTTGGGCCTAAACTCAATTCTATGCCCCAGTTTAAAAAAGCACCCATCACCAAAAAAGGTACAATGCTCCCAAGTGAAGCGTAAAAAGCATTTTGCGATTCTCTGGCATTGCGAGTTCTCTCGTATTCTGATTGAGTGTAAAGCGATCGCAAAGCATTGTTAAACCAGCGGTTGAGTTGCTCTATTACCCATTGGTTGAGTTTGGGTAAAGCTAAATAGAGGGCTAAAGACCACAAACAGGCTCCAGCGATCGCAATTTTGTCTAATTCAAAGCTGAAAGGCAATATTTCAGTGAGCATAGGTTGTGGTTCATCCTGCAAAGAAAACTATTTTAGCTCCAATAGATGATACGGGAACTTTTTAGGCAATTTTTCGCCTTAGAGAAGAGAAACCTGGTTTCTGAATGCTAATTATATCAGTATAAACAACCACAAAACTTTCAAAATATCCTTGGTGATGAATCAGTGTTTTCTAGCAAACAATAGTTACTATTAGTCATCAACTATTATTGAGTCAGTATAAGTGCTGGAATGTAGTAAAAAAGCTTGCTAAAATTTGAGATGTTAGTTTTTAATTTTAAATTGTGATGATTCAAATATAATGGCTCAAAAGACTGCAAAATAACCATAATTGTTTGACATATAAATATCGTGAAGTAAGATAGTGCGGTGAAGCGATATCAATAAAAAAGAATACATATAAAATTGCGGTGCGGAGGTTAAATCTGGCAAAATTGAATTTCTAACCTATTGTTTAAGGAAGAAAAAATGACAAAGTGGCGACAAAGAGTAGCTATTCGGATCGGTCTATTTCTGGTAGGATTGATAATTGTAAGTTCTGTAGCTCTATTGCCCCGGTTAGAAATTGTCACAGCCCAACAAGTTAAGTCAAACCGAGTAGCGACTGCGAACAGTTGGCAATCAGCCTCATTCCCCGTAGAAAATTTTCAAGCTTACACATCACCCTTTGGCTATCGACGTTCGGCAACTGGCGGTTCTAATGTAGAATTTCACTCAGGCTTAGATATTGCCGCTCCACAAGGTAGTTACATTCGCAGTTGGTGGGGAGGTGTAGTAAGCAAAGTCAGTGATAGCGGTGGCTGTGGTACCCATATTGTCATAAAATCGGGAGAGTGGGAACACACCTACTGTCACATGGCAGGACAAGTTGAAAGTGCATCCGGTCGTAGTTATATGATTGACCGTGCAGGTGGAATTCAACTTTGGGAAGGTCAACAAGTTCCAGCCGGAACCAGAATCGGTAGAGTCGGGATGAGTGGACGCACTACCGGACCCCACCTCCACTGGGGGCTAAAATATAGTAATAATTATGTAGACCCAGCATTAGTTTTACGGGCAATGTTCTCCCAACAAGTAGCTACACGTTCCAATCGAACAATAAATTCCCGACAAAGACAAGTTACTATTGAAGAATCAAAATTTATTCGCAATGCTGGTTACTAAGAACTGGGAAGTGCGAAAAAACCTCTGCGTCCCTCTGCGCTTCCCTCCGCTCCCCTCTGCGTTTAAAGTAAAAATATGAAGCGCATCCTCATCCTCGGTGGAACCGGCGAAGCTGCAGAACTAGCAGCAAAGGCTTCCTCTGTGGATGGAGTCGAAATTATCACATCATTAGCTGGACGCACCCGCAACCCCTCCACACCCCTTGGGGAGCTACGAATTGGAGGTTTTGGTGGTAAAGCTGGGTTGGCAGCATACTTACGGGATGCAGAAATAGATGTCTTGATTGATGCTACCCATCCCTTTGCAGCACAGATATCTTTCAATGCTGCGGGTGCTGCTGTTGAGTGTGGTTTACCGCATCTGATGTTAATTCGACCGGCATGGCAGAAGGAATTAGGCGATCGCTGGCTGGAAGTTGAGACGATTGAAACTGCGGCAGCTGCACTACAAAATCAAGCTAAACGAGTATTTCTCACCATTGGCAGACAAGAACTGGCAGCTTTTGCGAGTCTTGATGATATTTGGTTTTTGATGCGGATGATAGATCCACCGGAGGCTGGTGCTTTATTGCCAAAAGGGTTATTGTTGTATAATCGCGGGCCATTTTCTTTGATTGAGGAGCGGGATTTACTGATAGAGTATGGGATTGAGACGCTGGTGAGTAAGAATAGTGGCGGTGAAGCGACTTATGCCAAAATTCTGGCCGCACGGGAGTTGGGTATAAAAGTTGTTATGGTGAAACGTCCGCCGATTCCTCTAGGGGAACAAGTCTGCGATGTTGATAGTGCGATCGCTTGGTTGATTCGCAATCTCGAAAATGCGTGAAAAGTTATTGGAGATATCAACTAGAGTATATAGAACAAGTGTATGCTTTACAAAAAAAATAATATGAGCAGCAACCTTTTACAACGCATCACCTATAATCCTGACATTTGCCACGGCAAGCCTTGTATTAGAGGACTTCGTTATCCTGTAGAATTAATACTCGAATTACTTAGCTCTGGCATGACAACTGATGAAATTTTAGCAGATTATGACGATTTAGAGCGAGAAGATATTTTCGCGGCTCTCCAATTTGCCGTTCGCTTAAGTCAAGTTAAAAGTATATATAAAATTGCTTCATGAAATTTCTTGTCGATGCTCAATTGCCTGTTCGACTCGCTCGATTTTTAGAATCTGCGGGTTACGACACAATCCATACAAAAGATTTATTCAATAAAAATGCGACATCGGATACAGAAATTAATGCCGTTTCAATGCGGGATAATCGTATAGTAATTACCAAGGATTCTGATTTTTTAAATTCTTTTTTAACAATTAAAGAGCCTTACAAATTACTACTTATTACAACAGGTAATATTAATAACTTAGAGTTAGAAGTATTATTCACAACTAATTTGCAATCTCTGGTTGAATTATTTAGTAGTCACTCCTATATTGAAATGACTCGTGATTCAATTATTGCTCACTTGTAGCTAAAAAAGTCCAGGAGGTAACGCAGGCAAGTCTTTGAATTGGACTACTATAATTCCCGCTTTCATCCATCAATATCATATCGACGCGGCGTATAAACCCAAACTCCCCCATCTTTGCGGGGCACAATTCTAGTTTTGCTCGACCCCACTAACACCAAGGTTCTCATATCAACTTCTTCTTCTGATAATTCCTCCAATCGCCGTACCTTTATTTCTTCTCCCACTCTACTAACATTCCGCGCCAACACCACGGGAGTATCACCAGAACGATACTGCAGTAAGATTTCCCGAGCTTTTGTTAATTGCCAAGTCCGCTGTTTCGAGACAGGATTGTAGAAGGCGATCGCAAAATCAGCTTCAGCTGCAGCAGTAATCCTTTTTTCAATGATTGACCAAGGTTTGAGAATATCTGAGAGAGAAATCAAGCAAAAATCATGTCCTATGGGTGCCCCAATTTGAGCGGCTGCGGCTTGGACTGCGGAGATTCCCGGTGCAACTTGGATATCGATGCTATCCCACTTTGGGTTGGCTTCTTGGTCTAAGACTTCAAATACGGCGGCTGCCATTGCGTAGATTCCAGGGTCACCCGAAGAAATAACTGCAACTTTCCGTCCTGTTGCTGCCAAGTCCAATGCCAATCGCGCTCGAGCAATTTCTTCGCGGTTGTCGGAGTCATGACGCTTTTGTCCTGGTAGTAAAGACCCAGCTAAATTAAGATAGGTGCTGTAACCCACCAAATCGGTGATATTCCTCAGAATTTCTTTCACTTGTGGCGACATCCACTGTTGACCGCCAGGACCAATGCCGACAATATAGAGTTGACCGCGTGACCTTCCGAGGGTTTCAGGGTTTATGATTTCTGGGGAAATAGATATACAACAAGTTATTTGAGGGGAAACTTTCGAGGCGATTAAATTACTAGCTACACCGCTAGCGGTCAGCGCCGCTTCTTGGGCTATTATATCATGTCCAGCTTTAATTTCCAAATTATTGAAAAAGCGGGCAGGGACATGAAAATTTTGAGCGATCGCCTGAATTATCGAATTGCTTATCTGAGCATCATCCGAAAAAACTCCAGCGATCGCTTTCTTTGACAATCCGGCATCCGCCAACATCTCCTGGATGAAATCAACAGCTTCTCCCACAGAAACACCCGAGACTCCAGAAATGCCTAAAGCCAAGGTGGCAGGATGATACACCAAACAATTGCCTGTTAATTCCACTGATTTCTCAGTCACCTGAATCAGCAAATTTCCATCAGCTTTGATAGGTAAATTCCCCTCAGTCAACCAAGAAGCCGTACCTAAAACCCTTACCGTTGCTCCCCCTAACAAATCAGAGATAAACTTCTTCGCATCCTCCGGATTTGCTAAATGATACCCCTTGGGTGGAGACAATAACGCCGTGCGAAAGCGAATATCTCCCGTCGTCGTAATTGCAGCTTCCACTCCCAACACCGTTGCAATTTGCCGTGCCATCTCATTAACACCATGCAAACCACCCAACAACGGCACCACTGCGCTACCATCCTCCGCAACAGCCAATACTGGGGGTTCCTGACGCTTATCAGTCAACATCGGGGCAAGAGTGCGAATCAAAATACCCGCAGCACAAATACCAATAATTGGGGTTCCGGCTGCAAACAACTCCCGCAAAGTGTCACCAAAATTAGTGAAGCTGACATCTACCCCTGTTGTGCGTTCAGATAGACCGTAAAGTTTGGCTCCTGGTAAGGCTGTCGTTAATTGACGAGCGAGAGGGAGGCTATTTTGTCCTAGGATAATTATGGCCGGGGAATCTTTCATTATTTTTGGTGTAGAGTATGAAAATAGTGATATTGCATTTACTACTTTCCCATCCAAAGAATATTTATTTAATTAACCGCCAAGTACGCCAAGTACGCCAAGGAATAAGAGTTTAAGAGAGTTTTCCCTCCCGTAAGTCCTATACCTCTATATCCCTCTCTTTTCTTTCTTGGCGTACTTGGCGTACTTGGCGGTTAATCAAATCAAAGTTTATAGTAATTTGTGCATCTGTGGGTTAAACTTCCCCCTTCCACTGACTGGGAATCAAAATCAAGGCCCAATAAGGAACCTCCCCCGGCTCAACCTCAGCAATTGGGACAATCCGTTGATTGGGCATAGTCGCACGTTCAATATACAAGGCCCGCTCCCACAAACCCCGCTCTTTCAAGACATCACGCACTTTCGCAAAATGCCTGCCCAATTTAATTATCACCGCAGCATCGGCAACTGCAAGGCGATCGCTCAGAATTTCTGCGCTTAATGTTGCTGGCATAATACTCAATACATCATTGCGGTAAGTAATTGGTACCCCCAAAGCCGCAGCACTCGCCAATGTTGAAGAAATTCCCGGTACAACTTCTGTTGGAAATCTTGCAGACAGGCGGTTGAAGATGTACATGAAACTACCATATAGGAAGGGGTCACCTTCACACAATACCGCCACATCTTGCCCCGCACTCAGATGGACTGCAATTTTCTCGGCGGCAATATCATAGTATGGTTGCGAGGAACGCTCAACACTGAATGGTAAAGGCATGGGAATTTCAATCTTGTCATCACTCAGGTAGTCAGCCACAATCGCCCTAGCCAGCACTTTACCACTTTCTAAGCTCGGATAGGCGATGACAGGCACTGATTTGAGGATGCGGTAGGCTTTCAGTGTCAGCAATTCTGGATCTCCCGGACCGATGCCCAGACCATATAAACGACCGCTAGGCTGTGTCATATTTCGTCCTCTTGTGCTATTGCATTAACTGCTGCTGATGCCAAGGCACTACCACCTCGCCGTCCGTGCAAGGTAATAAATGGCACTCCACGGCTATTTGCTGCTAGGGCTGCTTTCGATTCTGCGGCACCCACAAAACCGACAGGAAAGCCTAGTATTAACGAGGGTTTTGGCGCTCCTGCATCCAATATTTCCAATAACCGAAATAATGCGGTGGGGGCGTTGCCAATTGCTACAACGGCACCGGATAAATGCGATCGCCACAATTCCAATGCTGCGGCTGAACGAGTGGTACCGTCTCGTTGGGCAATCTCGGCCACATCGGGATGCTTCAGGGTACAAATCACCTGATTATCTGCGGGCAATCTTTTGCGGGTGACACCTTCAGCGACCATATGACAATCGCACAAAATTGCGGCACCTGCTTTTAAAGCTTTGCTTCCGCTCGTCGCGGCTGCAATTGAAGCCTCTAGGTCTGTTACAATATCTGTCATTCCGCAGGCATGGATGAGCCGCACGGCAACAGTTTCCATGTCATCTGCAAGCAGAGACAAATTAGCCTCCGAGCGAATAATGGCGAAGGATTTACTATAAATATCGTTAGGAACGCGAATATATTGACTCATATATGGCACCGATTGGCAAATTCCCCAAAGGACTCACCTGTTAACTGCTGTCTTTGATACAGCTTTATTATCCGCTCTAAGATTCGCGGTACCTCAACGATTGTTACACCCCGATATAATTCTCGACCAAAGGATGAATCCCCGACACCGACGTAGATATCATACCCTTCAACGGTGCGATCGCCTTGTTGAATCTTCGTTCCTACTAGGGCAATATCGCTGCCACCGTGTTGAGCGCAGGATTTTTCACAACCACTGAAGTGAATGTTTATCGGCTGTTTCAGGCTCAATTTTTGGTTTAATTCTGCGACCAATTTCAAGGCATCAGTTTGAGTATCAGTGTTAGAAGATATGCACCCGATGCTACCAGAACAGGCAACCAAAGCGCTGTATAAACTAGTTCCTGAGCAATCCAGTCCTAATTTACTTATCTCATCTTGGATATCTGCAATACTACGGTTGGGGATGTCAGAAATTAGAAGATTTTGCCAAGGAGTCAGCCGCAATGTTTCACTGCCATAATTCCGTGCTAAATCAGCCAAACCCCGCAACTGCCAAGATTCTAACCGTCCCAGGGGCAATGTTATTCCGATATAAAATAAATTTGGTTGACGCTGGGGGTGAATCCCCATCCCCAGCCCCCCGCTCCCAGCCCCCAGCCCCCTGCTCCCAGCCCCCTGCATAGTCAGACCCGTGACCAGCTTTAAGTATGATTCAATACCCCAATCTTCCAATAGATGTTTCAAACGCGGTCTGCGATAATTGGGGCGATCGCTCTGCTTAGTGTAGCTCAGATATACATCAGCCAATGCGGCAACTAAGGCGATCGCTTCTTCTTTTTTGACTAATACCCCAGTATCCTTTGCACACAAATAGAGACGCAAATAAGTGTTTCCACCATCAACAACCGCCAACAACCGAATATCATTTAAGCGATCGCCAACAGATACAGCACCCCCACCATCAAAGCAAACACTAAATTTGGGCGACAGTGCAGCTAACTCGGGGTGTTCCTGAAAATAATTATCTAAAGCCCTTACAAACGGACGAGTATCAATCAACTCGAATGAATCAATACCTGCCGTAGGGCTGCTCATAATATTTCTAATTGGGTCAACTTCCAGATTTCTAGAACCCAGACCCAACTCTTGTAAAATATTCAATACCTCTATAGATAGATTTTTGTGGATTTCTCTAACTTGCAGGTTAGCGCGATTGGTAATATGGACATAACCAGCGGCAAAATCATCAGCAAGGTTGGCGATCGCATAACATTGACGACTGTTGATAATACCTCCGGGAGTGCGAATGCGAATCAGCATTCCGTCAGCAGCAGAGGAGGGGGAAAATAAGCCGGGACAAGTGGGAGATTGAGGTAGAGAAAGCAAAGTTACATCCTCCCCGTGGGACGCAGGGAATCAATATGTTGGTTAGTGGTTAAACAACCATCAACTAACCCCCTAGAGTTGGTGTTCTGACTTAGGCAAGCCCATTACAGTTGCGGCACAGCCCCGGAATCGCACCGGACTTTCCCGACTCTAAGCTTATGTAGGTTACCACGACTTGGTAATTAAAATATTTGGGGATGAGATTTTCTTAATGAACCAGGAGTTACGCACGAGATATTGCACTATTCCCAACAAGCCCTGAAATAAATTACTTGCTTCTTTGATATTGCTTGGTATTTGCTGTATGAACATAGCCACAAGGGACAATCAAGGCAAACTAGAGTGTTATTCCCCTGTTGGATTTGGCACATAATTTGCAATTTGCTTGAAATCTTCCACTCATAGGGAGCATGGCTATTTCATTCGTTAAAATTTTAAGTCTGCGGTAAAAAATGGGAAAGATAAGGGTAGTGAAGGACAGATGAGTTTGTTTTAGGTGCAGAATATGGAATATAGACCCTCACCCCAACCCTCTCCCCAAGGGAGAGGGAGTAAAAAAGAAGAGAATAAACAAAAGCAAGTGCAGAATATGGAATATAGACCCTCACCCCAGCCCTCTCCCCAAGGGAGAGGGAGTAAAAAAGAAGAGAATAAACAAAAGCAAGAGAATAAAGATAAATCTTATTCTTGTCCCCCTCTCCCTCTGGGAGAGGGGCTAGGGGTGAGGGCAGAAATTGCTAAATTAGCAGGTAGCAACCGAGAAATTCCCAGAGTATTATTAGAACGCGCCCGCGAGTTAAGAAAAGAACAAACACCAGCAGAAAAAATATTGTGGGAATGCTTAAGAAACCGACGTTTCTTAAATACAAAATTCCGCAGGCAACATAATATTGATAGATATATTGTAGATTTTTATTGCCACGAAAAATTACTCGTTATTGAATTAGATGGCAGTATTCATGCAAATCAGCAAACTGAAGATTATATCAGAAAAAACTGGTTACAATCTAATCACTTTACTGTGATTCGCTTTAATAATGAGCAAATATTTAATGATATCGAGTTAGTTTTACATACAATTGCTCAAGCCCTCATCCCCTAGCCCCTTCTCCCTTTGGGAGAAGGGGAACTAAAAATTTTGCAGGACAGACTGTTGCAGTAAATACAAGAAGCCTCAGACATCTGGATCTATCCCTAAAGCACGCAATTGTTCTGCCAGTATTCGCACTCGTTGTTCTGCAACCTCAGCCCGTTGTGATTCTTGTCGAGCCCGTTGTACTTCATGTTGAATCTGTTCTTTTGGCGTAAGATATCGTTTTCCTGACTCATCATACCAATACAGCCATTCCCGCGTCACCCCGCAATAATTTCCTCTTTCACATCCAATACCTAAACCAACTTCTGGCAGCCAAAAGGGGTTTCCTGCTTGCAATTCATATTTCCCATTTACTAATTTATGCACTTCCAGATGGGGTTTGCGACGACGACGGGAAGAATAAATTACGTAGTAAAGGACACCCAACTCGGCATATTTTTCTAATTTAGTGCTGTATTCCTTGCGATAAGTTTGAGAAACGACCTCTAACACAAAGATTGGGATAACGTTCTCATCCCACAATGTATAACTCGGACGTAACTCTTCATCATAAAACCGCTCTACCCCCAAGCTGAGAAACCCATCTGGCACAATTGCTGCTTCATCTGGGTGATAATAGATACCCATATCGACCCCAAAAAACCAGTCCATGCGGTCTGCCCAAAGAATCAATAGGATCGCCTTCAATAACCCTGGTATTAATTCTTGCAATTCATTATCCACAGGCGTTTCATCAGAGTCTGGTAGTTCTTCGGCTGAGGGCAAGTACCTCGGCAAGTTGTACTCTAACATGGCTGGGTTCCCCAAAACTCACTAAAGATTATAGCGATTTACAGTAAGCTATGAATGAATAATTAAACAATTCAGCGTGAAAACTGATAGCATCTTTTACCGCCTATTTCAAGAATTTCCGAGCATTTTCTTTGAACTTATTGGCAATCCTCCAGAAACTGCCAGTTCATATCAATTTTCTTCAGTCGAAATCAAGCAAACAGCTTTTAGAATTGATGGTGTATTTCTTCCCACCCAAGGAGAACGCAACCCGATTTATTTTGTCGAAGTTCAATTTCAGACCGATGCGGATATTTACCTGCGTCTGTTTTCAGAAATATTTTTATACTTGCGTCAAAATAAACCTAGAAACACTTGGCGGGGAGTAGTTCTTTATCCAACTAGAGGCATAGACACGGGTGAAATAGAACATTATTATGAATTCTTCACCAGTGAGCGCGTCAGTCGAATTTACTTGGATGAATTGGGTGACGCTGCATCACTACCAATAGGTATTGCTACCATCAAATTAATAATTGCAGATGAAAATACAGCAATTACCACCGCCAGAGAATTAATCGACCGCACCAAGCAAGCAGTAAATTTGCAACCGCAACAGCAGCAATTACTAGAATTGATAGAGACAATCTTGGTTTATAAGTTTCCTAGAATGAGTCGAGAGGAGATAGAAGCAATGTTTGGGTTAAGCGATTTGAAGCAAACGCGGGTTTATCAAGAAGGTCGTTTAAATGCAAAATTAGAAGCTGTACCTAGACTGTTAGCATTAGGTTTAACCGGGGAACAGATAGCACAGGCGTTGGATTTGGATATTGTACAAGTTCAGCAAGTAATAGAGCAAACCCCTCCAAATGAATCAGTTTAAAAAATTCAAAGTGCGAAATTGCTGATTGTGATCAACAAATGGCTGACAATTATCGGAATTGGTGAAGATGGGCTATCGGGATTAAACGCTCTAGCCCACCAAATCATCAACTCTTCATCTGTCATTATTGGCGGGAAGCGTCACCTAGCAATGCTCCCAGAAAATAATCCAATAGAAAAAATCCCTTGGGCATCACCGCTAGACAGCACCATCGATGAAATTATCCAGCGTCGCGGACAGTCTATCTGCATCTTAGCGAGTGGCGATCCCATGTGTCACGGTATCGGTGTCAGCCTCACAAAGCGAATACCGATCGCAGAAATTACAATCCTACCAGCACCCTCCGCATTCAGCCTCGCTTGTGCCCGTTTGGGTTGGTCGCTAGCGGAAGTTGAACAATTTAGCTTGACAAATCGCCCGACTTCTGTAATAAATTCAGCCATTTATCCTGGAGCTAGGCTGTTGATACTGAGTGCGGGAAGTGACAGCCCCGCTTTCGTTGCAGATATGCTGGTTATTAGCGGCTATGGCAACAGCAGGATAACCGTATTCGAGCGGATGGGGGGACAGCAGGAACGGATAATTACGGGTATTGCTGAAGATTGGAATGTAACAGATATAGCTCCCTTGAATACGATCGCCATCAACTGCATTGCGAATCCTGGAGTTGTAGCTTTAGCTCGTGTACCGGGTTTACCAGATTCTGCATATCATCATGACGGACAGCTTACCAAACGTGAAATTAGGGCAATTGTCCTAGCTGCATTGGCTCCCACTCCTGGTAAATTACTGTGGGATGTCGGAGCAGGATGTGGTTCCATCTCTATAGAATGGATGCGGACTCATCCCTCATGTCGGGCGATCGCTATTGAACAAAATTTATCGAGATTGCAATATATTACCGATAATGCCAATGCTCTGGGTACTCCCAATCTAGAAATAGTCAAAGGAAAGGCTCCTTACTCACTCCAGAATTTACCTCAACCCGACGCTATCTTTATTGGTGGTGGTATCACATACGAAAATTTATTTGAAACTTGCTGGCAGGCTTTACCAACTGGTGGTAAATTTGTCGCCAATGCCGTCACCATCGAAAGCGAACTAAAATTACTGCATTTATCTCAACAATACGGTGGAGAATTGTTGAGAATTGCCATTCAACGAGCCGAACCCCTCGGTAAATTCCTTACTTGGCGATCGCTTTCTCCTATTACCCAGTGGACTGTTGTGAAGTAGAGTTAGTTGTTAGTTGTTAGTTGTTGGTTGTTTACTCCTAACCACTAACCACTAACCACTAACTCTTCTCACCCCGACACAGCGACTTTATCAGTCACCTTGGTACTTTCACCAACGATTTTTCGGAACTCGTCACCGTCAATTGTCTCCTGCTCGACCAACAACTCAACTAAAGACTCCATCAATTGCCGATTCTCTTCGAGGAGTTCTTTGCAATGAATGTAGCAATGGATGATAATTTCCCGAACTTGGCGATCGATTTTAGCGGCAATTTCTTCAGAATATTCTGATTTTGCCATCCAATCCCGTCCTAAAAATACCTCTGTATTCTGGCTTTCTAAAGACAAAGGTCCCAAATCGGACATCCCAAACTTAGTTACCATTTGTCTTGCCATGCTGCTCACTTGTTGCAGGTCACTGCTGGCACCAGTAGTTACCTCTGGCTTCCCAAATACAATTTCCTCAGCAGCCCTACCGCCCAAAGTCGCGGTAATTCTAGCTTTTAGTTGAGAACGAGAAACCAATCCTTGCTCTTCATTGGGGGTAAACCAAGTCAAACCTTGCGCCTGTCCCCGAGGAATTAAGGTAACTTTCTGTACTGGGTCGTGTTCCGTCATCAGTGTTCCTACTAAAGCGTGTCCGACTTCATGGTAAGCAATTAAGCGCTTGCTCTTGCTATCCACCAGAGGAGTACCTTCCATCCCTGCCACAACCCGGTCAACAGCAGCATCAACTTCTAATAGGGTGACAGCTTCTTTACGGCGTCTGGCGGTGAGAATTGCCGCTTCGTTGAGCAAGTTGGCTAAATCTGCACCGGTAAATCCAGGAGTCCGACGGGCGATCGCTTCCAATGAGACACTTGGATCAATTTTCTTATTGCGGGCATGGACTGTCAATATTTCCAAGCGGCCTTTCAAGTCCGGTGCATCAACCATCACCTGTCTGTCAAACCTACCGGGTCTGAGCAACGCCGAATCAAGGACATCCGGACGGTTGGTAGCCGCAATAATAATGATGCCAGTGTTGCCTTCAAAACCATCCATCTCCGTAAGCAGTTGGTTTAAGGTTTGCTCCCGCTCATCATTGCCGCCACCGATACCCGCACCGCGCTGTCTACCTACAGCATCAATTTCATCGATGAATATCAAACAAGGTGCATTATCTTTCGCCTTCTTGAACAAGTCGCGGACGCGGGAAGCACCCACACCCACAAACATTTCGACAAATTCCGAACCGGAAATGCTAAAGAAAGGTACAGCAGCTTCACCGGCGATCGCTTTTGCGAGTAAGGTCTTACCAGTTCCCGGTGGGCCAATTAACAATACACCTTTGGGAATCCGTGCGCCAACAGCAGTAAATTTCTCTGGCTGTCTGAGGAAAGTAACAACTTCTTGGAGTTCTTCCTTGGCTTCCTCAACACCTGCCACATCTTCAAATTTCACCCCGGTTTTTGCCTCCATTTGGAAGCGAGCGCGAGATTTGCCAAAGTTCATCGCTTGACTGGAAGCATTGGTAGAACGACGGAGAAACAGCAGCATTAAAGCCACCAATGGCAAAATCCACATCAGGTTAATCAAAAGCCCAACAGCAGCCCGACTATTGGCAGAAGAAACCTCCTCAAAATCGACTTTATTATTCTTGAGTTCAGTAATCAACTCAGAATTTTGTTCCAAAAGTCTCACTGTTACCGGGTTTGCGTCCGGCTTTTGATTCTTCAGATAAACCCTTGCTGTCTGTTCCTGTTCGTCAAGTTCTACTTTTGCAACTTGCTTATTCCTGGTTTTCTGAATCAGTTCGCCATAAGTTAGGGAGTCGCGCTCTGCTTTTTGTGCCAGTGCAGGAGTACCGCCAAAAACTCCCGGCAGCATAATTAAACCCGCTGCTAGCATTCCTGTCAAGGCTAAACGCTGATGCGGTTTTTGGTGTTTCTTCAATCCCTTGTTCCCAAAACTTCTCATAATAATTACCTTTTATCTGCTGCCGTTGGCGGAGCGCTTGAATAATGTCTGTTCTACCCTTTTGATGAGCTATTCCGCAATAAGTAGGTAAACCGATGCTCGCTGACAAGCCAAATCGCGGATTCAAATCACCCTTTACTCTTATAGTGTAACTTCCAGACAAAAGCATACCCAAGATTTTCTCCATCTTGCTTTTGTTACCTTTAAGTTGGGGAATTACACCCGTGACTAAACAGCACATCTAGGATGTTTTTTATGCAATGTGCAACTTAATTCTCCGAACTTTAGCCTCTGACAGCAAAAAAATTCACCGAAGGGATAAATTTGACACATTCCGATACAAAAGGCTAGAATTAAACAAAGTCGTAATGACTTCGAGTTTTCTCAGCAAAAATAATATTAAAGCTGTATTTTTGAGTTTGTAGGTGAATTATGGTGAAAATCGTTGCGATCGCAGGTAGTTTAAGACCTGATTCCACAAGTCAAATGGCTCTAAACTTAGCAGCACAAAGGGTAGAAGCACTCGGTGCAGAAGTAGAGGTTTTAGATTTGAGGGAGATGAGATTACCGTTTTGTAACGGGGGAGATGAATATCCAGATTACCCCGATGTAAAGCGGCTACAAGAAGCTGTCAGCCGTGCTGATGGGCTAATTTTGGCAACACCAGAGTATCACGGCAGCGTTAGTGGAGTGCTGAAAAATGCCCTTGATTTAATGAGCTTCGATCAGCTGTCTGGCAAAGTTACAGGATTGATTAGCGTTTTAGGTGGACAACCTAATAGCAATGCCTTAAATGATTTGCGAATTATTCTCAGATGGGTTCACGCATGGTGTATCCCCGAGCAAGTAGCAATTGGACAAGCTTGGAAAGCCTTTAGCCCTGAAGGTAAACTGTTAGACGAAAAACTTTCCCAACGGTTTGATCAATTTGCTCAGAGTTTAGTTGACAATACTCGCAAGCTGCGAGGAGTTAATTAACATGGGTTCGACCTAAAAAAGATAAGCGAGGGAGGTTGAGGAATTCCCCTCTCTCAACCTATATTTTTTAGATTTTGCGTTCAATCTGCCTATTGCAAGCCTACATCTGTCCCGGAGGGCAGTGTAGGTAGTTGACCCTGGTTTTTATTTGCTTATTTATCTAGCTGTAATGACTTCACGAAAATTTTCCCGAGCCGTCAAAGCCTTAAATTATATCTGATTAAATTCTAAATAACCGATTAAGCTTCCCCGGCATAAATGCGCGGGGATTTCTGAAGAGTCCATAAATAGACTTTCTTAGGCATACTTAAAACACCTCTACCTACTCCACTTAAGTCAAACTTAAATATCGCAGCTACTTTTTTTATTATGTTGACCGCCCCATTACAGTCTGCGTTTATTTTGATTCCAGTTGAGGTTTTAAACTGACCTCTAGTAATTCGACTACCGCGACTTTTCCACCCTTCGGGTTTCGCACCAAATGTAGGTAGAACATCATTATCCAAGAACGAGGTTTTAGAAGTGTAGGATTCCTCTGTTTCAATAAAATCAATCCCGTATTGTTCACATAACTGAGCAATACGGTCTTTTAATTTGGCTGTCGGAATCTGAACAAATTTTTGGTTTGTTTTTCCTCCCATATTGGCATTTTGCTTTTGGTCTTTATTCCAACCAAAAACAATCGAGCCAATCTTGTTTTCTATACAATGGTTAATAACAATTCTTGCTGCTTTATTAACAGCGTCTTTCATTTGACGGTTACGTTTCTCGGTAATTGCTGCAAGTCGGTTAGACCAAAAGCCCTGAGCTTTCCCATCCTTGATTTTTGCAATTGTTTTGTTGTACCACTGGTTTAAACTTTTAAGATGTAATCCATCAACTATAAAAGAAGTACCAGTATTTGATACACAAGTTAACCAGTTATCGATACCGTGATCTATTCCCAATACTTTAGACTTGTCAACCTCGACAATAGATGGCTCAGTTTTATAAACAAACTCGGCATAAAATTGTCTGTTTCTTGGTAATATCCTGATTTCTCGAATAGCTTTAAAATCGAGGTTGGAAGGCATGGGTAAATAAAATGCATCCACACCAAACCAAGTTTTGACCAAGCTACCCAATGGAAATCGTAGCATTCCATCTTTTAACTTGATAGAACGTCCTGCAAAAGTAGCTAGTGCCATACCTCCAGATTTCCGATAATTTGGTAATCTGGGTTTTTGAGTAACAGTACCTTTTTTAACTCCTTTTACTAACCCGACATAAGACTTGAAAGACTCAGCGACACCAGTTAAAATCTGCTGGGCTGTGTCCGAATATAAAGCTTGGTAGTGTTTGTTTTTTTGAATAGTTCCTAATTCTTTATGTAAGTCTACCTTACTTGGGAATAGTCCAGTTTTAAAATAAAACTGACGGGAATAATAAATCCCACAATTAATTAAGTTGTTAGCTTCTGTGCAAACAAATTCTAGTAACGCTTTTAAGTCTTTGTCGAGACTAATTAAAATCTGTTGACAACCATAAAACATCGTATTAACCATGTTGTTTTCTTGACCTCTATATTGTATCTAAGCTAAACTGTGTTTGTCAATAGCTTAGACTAAACAACATGAAATCGACATTAGAATATCGGGTAAACAATCATTCAAAGGGAAATGCAGTAGTGCATTTGGTTTGGATACCCAAACGACGGAAGCGGGTTTTAATCGGCGAAATAGCAAAGCGCTTTCGACAAATAATATATGAGCTAGCATTACAAAAAGATTGGGATATTTTAGCTTTGGAAGTTGCCCCAGACCACGTACATTTATTTATTGAGCATCAACCCGATATTGCAATTAATCAAGTAGTAAAAGCTTTTAAAGGACGCTCATCCTATATGCTAAGAAAGGAATTTCCAGAACTATTAAAACTTCCTAGCCTATGGACAAATAGTTATTTTTATTCGACTGCTGGTCAGGTATCAGCAGACGTTATCAAAAGATACATTGAAGACCCTCATCATGGTTAAATATTGACGGTGGTTAAAACGCGAAATGCGCCACGGGGATACTCCCCGTGGACACTTTCGCCACCGTTGGCACTTCCTCCCCTGTCTGAAGCCAAGGGGCTTCCGTGCCGTTCAACGATGTTTTTGTGAGAAGCTGAAGCTTATGAAGAGCGTGCTGCGCGAACGCACTACAATTTTTTTATTTGCTTACTCGATACGCTGCTGAATTGCTTCTTCTGCAATACGAATATTTTCTTCTATTGGTGTACCATCTTCTTTAAACAGTGGCGGCATGGTTTTCCACTTTAAGCTAGGATGACGAAATAGCGCTCGAACCGCTTCAATATCATTCCGATGTGACAAAACGTATGCCCTCAGTTCAGGTACGCTCATATCTTCAAAATTCGGTTTCATCTGCAAACCTCCAAGGCTGATTAGGGGGTACGATAATTTGAAGTTCCTCACCTGCTAAAATAAAAATCTCTCCAGTTTTGTCATCAAAACGGAACAGTTGAACGTCGGCGCGAAAAAAACCAAACTTATGTCAAGATGTGCGATCCGTTGAGCAGTGAATCTCGGTAACCAGTCCGTAAATAGCCACTCCAACGAAAGCACACTTTTATAAGACATGACCCTATTTCAGCACTTGATCTAACAGTTTTCTAGCAGGTTGTGCTTTAGCCAGTGCTGCTTGATGGTCACTATAAGCACGAACAAGGCGATTCATCCCAGTCACACCTATTTTGAGTTGCTCAAGTTCATCACCAGCGAGCAGTTCCCCATCAAGCATCCGCCCGATTAAAGGTTTGATGTCACCCACTTCCTGCCGTATTTTTTGGAGCTTGTCTACAGTACTCAGTAAGCTTTTGAGTGAGTTCAAAATGTCATCAATATCCTGGACATCCTGCACTGATTCAGGCTCTTCTTCAATTGTTACTGGATCTTCAAGAGCATCCTGCACTGATTCAAGCTCTTCTTCAATTATTACCGGATCTTCAATGTCCGAAAGCGCAGACGTTTCAGTTTTCACCCCGTTTGACCGTACCATCAAAGTTTCCTCAAAAAAGTTTATAGCCTTTATAACAACTTACCAAAAATAGTATGTGTTAGGATTTTGAGGTTTTTGACGATCGCCGCTCCCCTGAAGCAGAACGGTGTGTTATTCGTGGCTTGCCATCGACTGGGGTTCTGATTGGTGATGGTTTCGGGGATGCTTGTAGTGATGGCTTATCGATCGCGCGAGTTTTTCCCTTGTCACCTTTGGGTTTGCGTCCATTTTTGATTGCTTCAGGCTTGATGTCTGGGTTGGGTTCAAAGCCAGCAACCACTTCCTTGGGTAACTCCTGCTGGATCACTTTTTCAATATCCGCCAAGAGATGGTATTCATCGACGCACACCAGAGATACGGCTTCACCTTCTGCACCAGCACGACCAGTGCGACCGATGCGATGAACATAATCCTCGGGTACATTGGGCAGATCGAAATTGACCACATGGGGTAGTTCGCTGATGTCGAGGCCCCGAGCCGCAATATCGGTTGCCACCATTACCTGTAGATTGCCATTCTTGAACTTTGCCAGAGCCTGGGTACGCGCCGGCTGGCTCTTATTACCGTGGATTGCCAGTGCTTGAATGCGATCCTCAGCCAACTGCTTGACCAAACGGTCAGCGCCATGCTTGGTGCGGGTGAACACCAGTACTTGAAACCACTTATGTTGCCGAATCAGGTGAGCAAGTAATTGCCGCTTCCGGTCGCGGTCTACTTGGTATATTTTCTGTGCCACAGTGCTGGCGGTAACGTTGGAGCGTGCCACCTCAATCGTCGTCGGGTGATTGAGTAGCCCTGTGGCGAGTGTCTTGAGTTTATCGGAGAAAGTGGCAAAGAATAGCAAGTTTTGTCGCTTTTTGGGCAGGAGGGAGAGGATGCGACGGATATCATGAATAAAGCCCATGTCTAGCATCCGATCGGCTTCATCCAGTACCAAAACTTCGATGCGCGACAGGTTCACCGTGCCCTGCCCAACGTGGTCTAGCAATCGTCCTGGGGTAGCGACCAGAATATCCACCCGATCCTTCAAACGTTGTTTTTGCGGTTTAATACTGACCCCACCGTACATTACCATCGATTTCAGCTTCAGGTACTTACCGTAATCATGCACGCTTTCTTCCACCTGGGCGGCGAGTTCCCGAGTTGGGGTGAGAATTAGCGCTCGAATCGGTGGGAATCCGCTGGATACGTTTTTGACGCTATGAATGGAAGACAAGCGATGTAGAAGCGGCAGGGTGAAGCCAGCGGTCTTTCCAGTGCCGGTTTGTGCCCCAGCAAGCAAATCGCCACCTGACAAGACTATAGGGATTGCTTGCATTTGAATTGGCGTGGGTTTGGTGTACCCCCGTTCGGTGACGGCACGGACAATTTCATTGGACAAGCCAAGAGTAGAAAAAGGCATAGGACTCCACGAATAACATCGGCCTGTCGCCAATCACGGCACCAGTCTTAGGCTGACGGATAAAGTTTTCATTCTTCTTGATGGGCAGTAGCGCAAAGACTGAAAGCGAATGCCGCAATTCTGCATTCTAACAGAGTCTAGGGATTTGGGAGCAAGGGGAAAAAGTTGGATCTGAATTTTTGCACTCTTGTCTAATGGTTGTTGCCGATTAAACTCGTAATCGCTGGACAGGCTTTTCGGCCTGTCCCACAATGACGATTACAACTTAGTCCCACACTCGGGACAGAAATTGTTCAAGGCTAGGTTCTTCGCGCCGCAATTGCTACAGTAAATTGCCTCCACTACTGCTTTCGGTGCTTGCTTCGGCAACCCAATCATCTGAGCATTGCTCTTACCTGGGGCTACCATTGGATAGCAGTTCTCGTCTTTGGTAACTCGCAAATCCACTACCACAGGACCATTATGAGCTAACATTTCGGCGATCGCTTCTTTTAACTCTTCAGTTTTGCTGACTACCATGCCCTTTATTCCGTAGGCTTTGCACAGAAACTCAATATCCGGCATCCCTACTTCCATATTGGAGCATGAATAACGCTCGCCGTAGAAGGCTTGCTGCCACTGACGCACCATCCCCTGCCAGCCGTTATTCAAAATCACTGTCTTGACATTTATGCCGTATTGTGATAGTGTGCCCAATTCCTGCAAGCACATTTGGAAGCTGGCATCACCGCTGATACAGATAACCTCTTCGTCGGGGAAAGCAACTTTTGCACCCATTGCTGCAGGTACGCCAAAACCCATTGTTCCTAAACCAGCGCTGGAAATCCAGCGACGGGGACCATTTTTCAAAAATTGGGCTGCCCACATTTGATGTTGGCCGACATCTGTGCTGTAGTAGGCGTTGGGGGCTTGGCGAGCGATTTCGCTGATGGCGAACTGTGGTGAAATACTATCAGGGTGTTGTGGCACCTGCAAGGGATAATCTTCTTTCCAACGGTTGATTAAATTCAGCCACTCTTGGGTTTGATTGGGTGTATTCTTGATCCCTGATTTTTTACATCGACGCAGCAAATCAAGCAAAACGTTTCGCACATCACCAACGATGGGCACTTCTGGGACACGATTTTTGCCAACTTCCGCTGGGTCAATATCGATGTGAATTACCTTAGCGCGAGAGGCGAATTCATCTAACTTACCAGTTACGCGGTCATCAAATCTGGCACCGACGCAAAGCAGCAAATCGCAGTCACTCACGGAAAAATTCGCATAAGCGGTGCCATGCATCCCCAACATCCCCAAAGATAAGGGGTGATGCTCGTCAAAAGCACCGATACCCATCAAAGTTGTGGTGACTGGGATATTGAATAATTCCGCTAATTCTTTAATTTCCTCATGGGCATTGGAGGCGATCGCCCCTCCACCGACATACAATAATGGACGGCGACTTTCCTTGATTAACTGCAGTGCGGCATTGATTTGTCGGGAATTTCCCTTCACCGTGGGACGATACCCTGGTAATTTTACCTGGCCGGGTTCTACAGGTAGATAATCAAATTCTTCTAAGGCTACATCTTTGGGGACATCAATTAAAACGGGTCCTGGACGACCTGTGCTGGCAATGTAGAAGGCTTCCGCTACAATCCGCGCGATGTCGGCAGTATCCCGGATTATATAAGAATGCTTAACTATGGGTAGGGTAATTCCATAAATATCAGTTTCTTGGAAGGCATCCGTACCAATTACAGGTCTTGAGACTTGTCCCGTGACAATCACCATTGGAATCGAGTCCATGTAGGCAGTGGCGATACCTGTTACCAGATTAGTCGCTCCTGGTCCGGAAGTGCCAAAGCACACACCCACTTTTCCTGTGGCGCGGGCATAACCATCCGCTGCATGGGCGGCACCTTGTTCGTGTCTGACCAGGATGTGTTTAATACCACCAGTGGTTTCAAACTTATACAAGTCATCGTAAATTGGCAGAATTGCACCACCAGGATAACCAAAAATATGTTCAACGCCGTGGCGTTTGAGGCTATCAAGCAGTGCAAAACCACCAGAGGCCCGTTTGGACACCACTGGAGATGGAGAAACAACGGACTGGGTATGTGTGGTCTGCGGGGAAGTAATTAGATTCGGCGATGGCACGGTCAAACCTCAAGCAGTAGCTAAGTTAATGCTGAAATTCTGTATATGAGAATTCATTTTAATTGAAAACTTGGATGGAATACTTAATATTTCCATTCTAGTTAAGATTAGATGACATCTTGGAGAACTTTGCGCGTATTTTGCCAAGCCCACACACCCACGATCGCGACGGTAAGACTCATTCCCAACAGCACAGCCCGCAAGCCAAAGTAATTTGCCAAGCGTTCGGTAATGAGCAACGGTGCGGAAAGGGCAATATTGATGGCGTGATTTTGAAAGCCAAATACTTTGCCATGCATTGCGGGTGGTGTTTGTTGTTGGATTAAAGTTTGCATGGGGACGGCAATCATCCCAGCCCCTACACCCAGCATAATACAAAGTCCCAGAGCTAAGGGCAGATTGTGGGTAAAAGTGAACATCGCTAAAACTACTGCCATACCCAAAAACCCAATTAAAGGTAAAGGCTTGTGATGAATTTTTTCGCCACAATGTCCCAAAATCCCGGAACCCAAAACCATACCCACACCAGCTGCTGCTAAGAAAAAGCTGAAATCTTTCTCCTGTAAACCCAGTTCCTGAGCTAATCTAATGGCTAATTCTATCAATGCTGCAAAAACGCAATATAAAGTCACCAGTTGCAGCATGGCATTCCACACCAGCTTGTTTCTCTTCAGGTAGCGCAAACCATCTTTAAATTCCCTCCAAGGATTCAGTGCCGATGAATCTTGAGGGGGTTTATTTTCTTTAAAACGAATTGGCAGCATAATCGCTGCAGACAATAGGTATAGAACACCGACTATTAATTCCTTACCAAAACTGCCGTTCAAGCTTTCGGCCCAATTCAGCATTGGTGGACCCACCGCATTCCCAACAATTAAAGCTCCCATCATCGTGCTACTAAATAGAGCATTGGCAGCCATCAAACATTCTTTTCGCACCAAAAGGGGGATCGCTGCTTGCTCGGCAGGTGCAAAAAACTGCGTCACTGTCGAGATCGCAAAAGTTATTAACAAAAGCAGTTGGAACTGCCGTGGCAAAAAGGGAATCAACAGCGTCACTATCCCCCGCAGGATATCCGAACCAACCATAATTAGCTTTTTCGGAACCCGATCGACAACAACACCCCCAGCAGAGCCAAACAAAATTGCTGGCACAGTAAAGGCCATAAACAAATTGGAGCGTCTTGTATCCTCCAATCCGGCAGCAATTGGGTAGTTGTCCAACAAGGCAATTAGCAAAACCAATAAAACCTTATCTGCTAATTGGGATATTAATTGCCCAATCCACAGCAGCATAAAATTTCGGTTTTTGAATACGGCAGCAAACCCGTTATTAACAGCAGCCGGTTCGTTTGGAAACATTTGATATTAGGGATTAGGGATGTAAAAGAGACAAGGGAGACAAGGGAGACAAGGGAGGCAAGATATTTAACTCCTAGCTCCTAACTCCTAACTCCTAAATTTATTCTCCGGACTATTTTTCTTCGTACAGCAATAAAAGATAGAGCAAAAATTCAGATGCACTTAGCCGTTGATTGGGAATTGATTCCCCATCTACCCACCAGCCTTGTACTGTTCCCGGAGCCTGCCACATGGATAAATGCTCAACTGGTGGGTCTGCGTAAAAGTTATTTTGCCCTCCACCAAGCGTTTTTGAACTCCAGTGGGTGAAACGATCGTGACTCATCCTATGGATAGGAAAATCCCCACCCAGGGGTACTCCCCATCCATCTATAGCAATAAATGCCTTGATATGTCCTCCGAACAATTGCCACATTCTTGCGGCCATTATTGCCCCAACCACACCCGCACTAAAGCTAATGAATACAACTGGCGATTTTAACTTATCATCCAAATTTTGGTGTAAAAAATCCAAAATATGAAGCGCTGATAAAGTTAATAGACCTTCACCTGAAAAAGTCAGTATATTCACTGGCTTTTCCCCGTTCGAGTTAGGCGATCGCTCTTGCAAGCCTGATACAAAGCTTTGAGTTAAAGCTGGGTCATGAATTCCAGGGCAAATGATTATAGTCATTCGTGTTATCAGTAGGCAGCTTTGACGATTTTGTGATTAACGTTTTTACCAGCCGTCAATATAACATTTTGTGACAGCAATCTTCAGGAGAATTGCTACTTTATCTTCAAAAAAATGTATAAAGTAATGCTAGTAATTGGGAAGACATCAATGCTGTGGCTAGGATTTTACTACTTACGGAGAATCATGAAAATTAACCACTAAGGACACAAAGTTACGTTGGAGTTTTTGCCCAAGTCGTAGATATATCAAGCGTTACAGAAATTATGGAGTGTCTAAGGATAGCAATTTTTATCTTTTTATCCTCGAATAAACTTTTTAATACCCCCACCCGAACGGGGTCGCCCATTTTGAGTTGGAGTCTGAATCCAGATATATAAACCTTCTTCCTTCATTAACAACATAACTTGTTTAATATCCCCTCCCCTAGGATAGGATAATCTATATATGTGACGGTGAGGCACAACTTCACTTGACTCTGTTTGTATTGAGGAATCTATTGTGGTTGCTACCCCAGAAAAACTGCAACAAATCAACGGGCATCTATCGGGCGATCGCCGAGTAGCCGTATTACTGATGGGCTACGGTGAAGTCGAAAGTTATGAAGATTTCGCCAATTATAACGAACAAGCTTTAAATCTACTGACAGCAAAATTTGCACCAGTGCCAACATGGATCTATCCTCCCTTGGCAAAACTTTTGGCTTTGTTCGATCGTCATGAGTGGGGACATACGCACCATGATTTTATCTCCCCCCATAACGCGATTTTTGAACAGCAGCGGGCTGGTATTGAGACTAAGTTGCAAGAGACTTGGGGCGATCGCGTGCAAGTTTTCAAAGCCTTTAACTTTTGTGCGCCTTTTCTGCCAAACCAAGTACTGGCAGAAATCAAAGAGGGTGGATTTGAGAAACTCCTAATTTATCCGTTGTTAGTTGTTGATTCTATTTTCACTAGTGGGATAGCGATCGAGCAAGTGAACAATGCTTTAGAAGAACTGACTGATGGCTCGGAACACTGGCTAAAAGGACTGCGCTACATACCTTCTTTCTACAACGAACCAGCCTACATCAATTTGATGGCACAAATTGTAGAAGAAAAAATTTCGATAACTTTAGCCTCCGCCTATTTACCCGCTCAAATTGGTATTATATTGATGAACCACGGTTGCCCTCACAAGGCAAAAGGGTTCACATCAGGAATTACCGAAAGTCAGGCACTCTACGACTTGGTACGGGATAAGTTAATCAACCGTTACCCATTAATTTCTGTAGGTTGGCTGAATCATGACACACCCCTAATTGACTGGACGCAGCCAAATGCCGAACAAGCTGCCAAAAATTTAATCCAATTAGGTGCCAAAGCCTTAATATTTATGCCGATTGGCTTTGCGACAGAAAACCACGAAACTCTGTTGGATGTACACCACATTATTCATGCGCTAGAGAAAAAACACAACGGTGTAAATTGCGTACAAATGGCTTGTGTCAACGACCATCCAGATTTTATGACGATGGCAGCCCAGTGGGCAAATTCGCAAATTTCCCAGCTACTTGAAGAAGATGCTGTAGCTGTTAACCCACATGAGGCTGCGAATCACCACCACCACCATCACCATTAAATCGGCGAACAGTTGGCTCCCTGTGTACTAGGTTGTAATTATTAATATTGTAGAGTGAGGCGAAACACCCACTCTACAATATAGCTAAAAATGTATCTCAGAAGTGTGTTGCCTACAATCGAAGCCGTATGTATTAAATTACAACCAGCCACTTATGCCCTACAGTCAATTTACCATCGACAAAGTAAAGCAAGATTTTCGTCTGACAACTGTTGAGGGAATTCGCTTTTTCCCAAACTCAATTGAACAAATTACTCCTAGCCCTAGACTACAAGGTATTTTAGAAGATTTACCGTGGGCGATCGCTGTAGATACAGAAAAAGCACGTTCAGAAGTCATCATCAATCCCATCCTTTTAGAGGTGCGACGCATCTTTAATTCCTCAATCAGCGTATTTTCAGGAGAAGAATTTAACGTTGATGCGAGTGTTGGACTCAACGGTGTTTGTGACTTTCTCCTATGTCGTTCACCTGAACAATTAACGGTGGAAGCACCTGCAATTGTCATAGTAGAAGCAAAAAAATCAGATATAAAATCTGGAATCGGACAATGTATTGCAGAAATGGTAGCCGCACAGCGATTCAATGAAGCTAGGGGAGAACCCATAACAACAGTTTACGGTACTATAAGTACTGGAACGCAATGGCGATTTATAAAATTGGAAGGACAAACGGTAACAATTGATTTAACAGATTATCCGCTTCCTCCTATTGAGCAAATTCTTAGTTTTTTGGTGTGGATGGCAAAATTAGGTTGATTTTTATATTAAGTATATAACATTACTAAATCAACACTTAAAAATAAGATTCCCGACTTATTTAAGAAGTGGGGAATCTAGGTATGCGCGATTTATGCCTTCAAAAGGCTACGCCAACACAACTGTTATGAGGATTGTTATAGAAGTGATAATTATCAATCCCCAATTAAAAATAACTAACTTCTAATTAGTAGAAATTGGTACATTCTTGAATGCTGCTGTATCTGGAACAAAGAGATCCAAAGTATTAACAGCTTCTGGGACTCTGAGCCAAACATAGGCATCAGCCGAAGCTTCGGGACGCAATTGGAACAAAGAAACAGGTCCCGTTGAACGCTTTAAATCCACTCCTTTATAAGTTTCGCTGGTGTCAGGATTACGGGCTGTTGTCCCACTAACTGACACAGTGTCACTTGCTGCTACTGTATTATCTGCTACAAGGCGACGTATCCGCATCTGCACATTCACCACATCACGGTTTCCTGATTCTGGATCTTTAATCCGCTTGACAGAGAGTAGCTCCACTTTTGCTTTATTACCAAAAGCAGGCTGGACAAACTGACCAGCTTGAATTGCGGAGGTAGTGGTGCCAGGTGTTGGGCTTGGTGAGGGGGCTGAGGTTTCAGCCGAGGTTGGGGATGCTTGAGCGTTAATTGTTCCGTTGGGAGCGATCGCAGAACTATTTGACGAATTATTGACAGTTTCGACGGTTTGGCGCAGTGTGTAAACTTGGTAAGCTGCAAAACCACTGCATAGCAAAGCCAAAGTAGAAAGTAAAACTGCTGCACTAGACAGGAATGTACTCACACCATTTCCTCAAGTTTTGTTTTATTATACGTGGGTCTATTCAATTCCCGATTCTATATTGGTATCAAGTATAGTTAGTAAAAAAATGGCGTTGTCGCAAGTTGTGCAAATTCGCTCAATTGTAAGTGAGTTGCGATCTAATCATGACAGAGGAAGCAGAATCGACTAATGGTCGCGATCCTTATGAAAACGAACTTTACTCAAGTTATACAGAAACAGAAATTATAGAAATACAGTCCTTAATGGCTGATTGGGATCGAGCAACCTATCCGACACTGGCAAATAGTATTGTCAAGCACGCTAGAAAACATGGCTTTGCCGGAGAATATCTTCGATACTTGAGAAAAGCCTCGAATTTCAACAAGAAAGGAGCGCGTAAAAAATTATTGCCAGATGGAGCGATACGATGGAATAAGGGAAGCGAATTTTTGATTGAGCGTAACGGAAAAATCGTCACCTATGGAGAAAATGCTTGAATTATGGAAACCCAAAGTAATCTATCTACTCAATTACTTGATGCTTCTGCTAAAGAACATATTCGTTTGCTGTCAGCGCAATTGGACGAAATGTATCAAAGAATGAAAGCAGAACGTAACGTCCTGGCTCGTTGGGAGGAAGAGGAGGAATTTTCAATTTTGGGGGTAATCGAGTTATTTTCAACTGAGATTCAAGGATACGCTGAACAGGTACTGTTGAATACCTCTAATATCTTACTCGTGAGCAACAGTATAAATCATCTTCAAGAACTAAATGTCTTCAACATTGACTATTTTGGACAGTGGTATTTCCACAATTTAGAAATATATCCCCAGATTCAAAAATATGTCGAGCAACTTGACCACTTGCGTTTGTTACTCATTGACTATCTCAGAAGCAGTTCTCATAATGAATTTTGCTAAAAGAACAACGGGTGAAGGCAGGGGAGCAGGGGAGCAGGGAAGCAGGGGGAGAAAAAACTTGATTTTCTTACCATAAACCCCGCAAAGTTTCTGCAGTGGAGTACTAGTATATACAAGTATTTTTTCCTTGTTAAACGCAATCCCTTTGAATATGAGTTAATGAGTAAAATTGGATGCGTCGTACCCACCATGATTTTACGGTAGGCTACGGTCAACCAACGTATATGTTTAAAAACTCTGCTCATTCATCATGTCCAAAAGAATTGCTGTTATCCTTCTAATGTTTCTCGGTAGCCAGTTTGGGGTTACTTCACAAGTCGCAGCCCAAACAACTACAACCAGAAAAATTTGCCCTGCTCAATTGAGTGCGATTGTGAATGCTGTAGCAAATCGCTCGGTCTTAAGTCGGGCACGTTGGGGCATTTTGATCCAAGCTCAATCGTCTGGGCAAACCCTTTACAATCGGGATGCTCAGAAATATTTTACTCCCGCTTCTGTAACCAAGTTATTAACAACAGCGGCAGCATTGCAGCAATTGGGAGCAAATTTCCGCTTCCGCACCTCTGTATATCGTGACGGAGATGGAGTTTTACGTGTTGTCGGTAGGGGAGATCCAAGTTTTAATGATGCCCAACTTACAGCATTAGCTCTTCAGTTAAAAGGGAAGGGTATCAACCAAATCAAGCAGTTAATTGCTGATGATAGCTACGTACAGGGAGATGTTGTTAACCCCAGTTGGCAATGGGAAGATATCCAATCAGACTACGGCGCACCCATTGGTAGCTTTATTGTCAATCAAAATGTATTTAATATCAAACTTGTACCGCAATCTGTAGGTAAACCGGTACAAATTTCTTGGACTGATGCGAATGAAGCGAGAATGTGGCGCATTCTCAATTTATCTACAACCGCAGCGAACGATCAAAACCCGACTGTAGGTATTAGCCGTGATTTATCGGGAAATGTACTGCGGATTCAAGGAGAACTTGCAGCAAATGCCAACCCTCTTGCTGTTGCATTACCTGTAGTTGACCCGAATTATTTCTTTTTGCGACGCTTCCGCACTGCTTTGGCAAACCAGAAAATTAGTTTGGCTGATACATCAATAGGAACTGGTACCAGTCAACAGGAATTAGCTGCAGTCCAGTCACCACCGTTATCACAATTGTTAGCTGAGACGAATCTAGAAAGTAATAATTTGTATGCAGAGTCCTTACTAAGGGTGTTAGCTGTTAAACAAGCAAGACTGCCAAATCAAACTACCGCAGATGTGGGGTTGGATGTGATGAGGAAAACCCTAACTCAGTTGGGTGTGAATCCCGCAACTTATGTGACTGTAGATGGTTCCGGATTATCTCGGCGAAATTTAATTAGTCCAGAAGCGTTGGTGCAGACTTTGCGCTTAATTGGAAAGACACCAGCAGCATCCGTTTTCCGTACATCTTTGCCTGTTGCCGGGAAAAGTGGGACGCTCAAATTTCGCTTTCAAAATACACCTGCTGAGGGAATTGTATTTGCAAAAACAGGGACGATGGGTGGTGTGGTTGCTTTAGCTGGGTATGTGAATGCACCTAAGTATGAGCCTGTGGTTTTTAGTATTATGGTGAATCAAACTGAACAGTCGGCGAAAGTTGTTCGGCAAGCGATGGATGAAATTGTTGTTAATTTAGCACAGTTGCAAAGGTGTTAAACAATAGCCCCTTAAATCCACGCCACATGCTACAAGTCGGCAGAGCCACCCAACGCAGTGGCTCCCCAATTCTGGGGGACTTTGAGTTGAATTTTCTTCTCCCCTTTGAATTGGGGGTAGGGGGCAAAATTTATGTCCGTAGCAGTATTGGAGTCCATGCAATAAAATAAAATGCCATCTGCACAAGTTCTCCACTTTTAATCTGTAATTTAATAACTAACGAAGAAACAGCAATTTTGTGTGACCCCAAGAGATTTCGGCGTTCAGTTCCTTGATACCCCAAAACCTCTCCTTAAACAAGGGGAGGTTAGCAGGGGTCTTATACTTTAACTATTATCTATGAAATTAAATCTATTGTTACTTAGCTTCGCTAGCATTTTGCTGTTCTCTTTTCAAGCGAAGGCAGAGCAACTTGACTATAATTCTCGTAGTATTCCTCAAAAGCAAGAAATTCAAGCGCCAAAGTTAGAGAAATTACTCAACAATCAAAAAAAAGATTTTCAAACCAAGCCGATTGATTCTTCTGCGTTTGCTGGAGTTGTTCCTTTAGGGAAGGAAATGTCTGGACTCGACTCTCAAGTCAAGGCATTGATGACTCGCTACAAGTCTCTGACTCCAGGAATGTTTTTTTTGGATTTGCAGACAGGTAATTATTTAGATATCAACGCCGAAAAAGTATTTCCAGCAGCCAGTACGATTAAGTTTCCAGTTCTAATTGCTTTGTTTGAAGAGGTAGATGCTGGAAGAATTAAACTTGATGAAACTTTGGTGATGCGGCGCAATTTAATGACTGGTGGCTCGGGAACGATGCAGTATCAACGTGCGGGTACTAAGCTGAGTGTCTTAAAAACTGCAACTAAGATGATTACTATTAGCGATAATACCGCTACAAATATGATTATTGACCGTTTGGGGGGCAAAGCGAAGTTGAATGAGCGCTTTCAAAGTTGGGGATTGCAAAAAACTGTAATTCGCAATATGTTAGGTGATTTTAAAGGCACGAATACTACCACCGCTAAAGACTTGGTAAAATTGTCAGCATTGATTGACAATCATAAATTAATCTCAGATAACAGTCGCTTTCAAGCGTTAGATATTATGCGTAATGTATCTAATAAAAAGCTATTGTGTGCTGGACTTGGTTCTGGGGCTATAATTGCTCATAAAACAGGGACACTTGGTGTTCTGATCGGAGATGCGGGTATCATTGAAATGCCATCTGGTAAGCGTTACTTGGCAGGAATCTTTGTGAGAAGAAATTTCAATGATTCCAGAGCTAGAGATTTTATTCGTCAAGTTTCTCAAATGGTTTATCAATATCTAGACCAACCAACATTAACCCAACTGCCTTAAAAACAAAAGTGGAGATGTTCCGGTGGAACGTCTTTACAATACGTTTAATTTCTGGAAGGCACTCTAAACTCTAATACCAATTCTGTATGAAGATGCACATAATCAAGACCCCCCTGTAGTCCCCCCTTGGCAAGGGGGGACTACAGGGGGGTAATATATGCAGCTTCACAAAGAAACGGTATAACTAGATTGGCATCAATAAACCTAAAAAAAATTCTTGCCCGCCCATTTTATATTTAATTACGCCTTTTCTACTTAAGCAAGTTTTATTTTTTTAGCAATCCTTTGAGCGATCGCAAGCTGTAATTCAGTACTTTTCCTGTATTAAACAATTGATATCCAGCAAAAAATAAAACAGATGACCCCAAAAATGCTAGAAAATTTACTGAGGCAAATATGTTTGCGGTAAATAATATTACACCAATCCCCAAGGCGATTAAAATCCATCCAATGTTACGGTTAAAACGACGCTGTGCCAAGACTGCAACTCCGGCAATACATAATAAAACGCCAGGAATACGCACAAAAATACCCAGATGAGTATTCGCTGCTAAAATAATAATTGCTGCAACCATCAATGCTAAACCTGTAATTCGGCTGGTACGATCTACTTGAGTTGCTTTATTTTCTACAGCAATTTCAGGTTGAAGCACTGTGACTGGATTAATCGCAGTGGTTTTAGAGTTAAAAGTTATTTTCTGTTTTTCTTGGAATATAAAGCTTACCTGACTTTTCTGACCGAGGTCTATTTTATCTCCTAAATTTAGTTTGTAAGGGATTTTTGATTCTAACTTAGTATCGTTAATAAATGTACCGTTAGAACTACCTAAATCTTGAATATAATAATTATTTTCGATGACATTAATCTCTGCGTGAATTCGAGAAACTATGTCAGTATTTGGTAAGACTGAAACATCGATATCTGGTAAAAATTTGTCATTAGATTTACCGATGCTAATTATAATAGAGTTTGATGGTATTTCAAAAGATGTATTCGTTTGTACATGAAAAAGCTCTAAGCTCATCTCTGTGGTTTGTGATGTAACTAGGTTTTGCATAAAAATTAACTATTTTGGCTGACTCGGGTAAATCACCAAAGCGATCGGTGCTGATACTATTTTAGATTTTAGATTTTGGATTTTGAATTTATTTCAGCACTTGCTGCAAGATCCCCGATTTCATGAAAGTTGTCGGGGATCTGACTCTCTAATGTGTCACCGTAGCTTGTTCCTAGAGCACGTGGGCAAAGCCAGCCCAAAAGGCCCAGCCTCTGCAAACGTTTTTTAGTTGTTTAATGTTTTGTTATACACTTGCTATAAAATCTGCTGCCACTGGATGATACTGAAAAAGCAATTACCGAGGAATATTTAGGATAATGGTAAAAATAGCGACAATTAATATTTTATTTGAACTAGATTTATGGATGCAAAGACGGGAACTGCTGGTAGAGGGTTTAGCAGCAGAAAAGGCAGATTTAATTGGCTTGCAAGAGGTTAATTGGGAAGAAAATACGGGGATGTGGTTGGCGGAACAACTTGGGATGTCATATGTATATATTGTCCCCTATCAAGACCCAGCCCGCGATGATAAACCCCGGTATGGTGCTGCAATTATCAGCCGCTATCCGTTTATTCACCAAGCGGATTTAGATTTACAAGGTCAAGGACGACGGGCACAATATGTACAAGTAGAAATCGATAATCAACCTTTAATATTTTGCAACGGACATTATTATTGGGAGACGAAACCTTCTACTGAACGGATGAAGCAGATGCAATTGCTAACTAATTGGTTGGGTGAACTTCCAGCCGAAATGCCAATAGTAGCGGTAGGAGATTTTAACGCTTTACCTGACTCTCCAGATATGATATTTATGCGCGAAAAATTCGTCTCAGCCTACGCTGTTTGCAATGGTAAAGAACCGGAATATACCTGTCCTTCAGCTCTGCTCAGACCTAAATACAACCTAATATCTAATTTGAAACATCGATTCTGGAGATTGTTACTAAATGGTACTTTAAAACCTTTTCGCGGTACTCTTGACTATATATATATCAATCAACATTTAACTGTCCGAGATTGTCGGGTTATTCTCAATCAACCTGCACCTGATAATAAAAGAATTTATCCTTCAGACCATTTTGGTCTGGCTGCTGATTTGTTGATAGGGAATTAGGATCTTTCGCAAAAGTACCAAAAAATAAATTATTAACCCCAGATGTAGACACGGAGTGGCTTCCCGCAGGGTACACGGATGGACACAGATGAAAACAATATGTCTAATCAACAACCAACAACCAACAACCAACAACTAACAACTAACAACAATTAGGCAATACTTCCCCGCTTTCTTGCTTCTTTTAATGAAGTTCCGACATTTCTCAATCCGGCTTTAATCATTTGTTGTTCGAGTAAGGCAAAGAAACGCGATTTATCACCACCTTTTACCACTGCTTGGTTGTGTGCTTCAGCTATAGCAACTGGATAACCATACCCTTTCTGTACTTGAGCCAGCATCAATCCCAAGGCTTCATCAAACATCTTCGTATCTTCTGCTACCCATGATGGAACTTCTATCCGAGCAATTTCGGTGCCAACATGGACGTAACAAAAGTGGATTTGTTGCTCTTCATACAAGTCCAGAATTCGGGCATTGCTGCGCCACAGGGGACCACGCTGTCCTGGTTTGAGTTGGGTTCCCCAAAGGGATGTATCTCGTAATGATTCAAAAATTTTACAAGGTATTTTCTCTAACTGATTAGGGCAAAAACTTATACAATCTGGTACTGGGTGCGGACAAGCCAACAACCGTAAAAAGTTGGTGCTATCAATGCTACGAGAGGCGCTAAGATAACCCATTAAGGGGACTTTGGCTTCACGCATCTGTTTCCATGCTTGCAGGATGGGGGGTAAAATGCGATCGCGTGCATCAAGGGGCAGTTGTTCGAGAAACCAGTAAATTAAGGAACCATCTACCATTGCGAGGGTAGGGGGTGGGGGAGTGGGGGAGGAGGAAGCGGCTACTTCACAGGCTAATTCTGCTAAAACGACTGTTTCGGAAGCAGTACGTCGAAAACCCATCCATTCTTCAGTTCTAATACCCCACTGCCGGGACATATATAAATCTTCTGGACGATAAAAGACTTCTGGCAAGCTATCTAATAGGGGGTGACGGTTTTGTCCGTAGTGGAGAACGACTCTACCAATGTTGAGGAGATAGCAGTAAGCTATTTCATGATGGTTGGGTGCAATTTGGGAACCGTCGGTAGCAATGACAGTATGAATTTTTGGCGGGACAGGGATATCAAGACGGGTGTTTAAAGGTTCTAGGGGAGTAGCATTGGCAAAAATAATGCGATCGCGCCATTTTTCCTGCCGCTTTACGATCTCATCCTGAGAATCAATAGCAAGTTTTAGATATTTTTGGGCTGATTCTAAACGTTGACGACTGGCTGCGGCTTCTTGCGTCAGATGTTCACTCAAACCCTGCATCTGTCGCGCTAATTTTGTGAGATCGAGCATAATCTTTACTTAAACCACTCAGAAAAATCTCCCGAAAACTGCGAAATAGATAATAGCTGAATTTGCGGGTCATTTTCTGCTGTTACCTTTTCTAAGGGTGTATTATAACCCCAATCTGCAAGGAAAAGTTTTACATTCTCTAAGTCTGTTTGCTGTTGCACTAATTGTAATGTTTTCAGTCTATCTTCCACAAACCATAAACTATCGGGCATAATTTCAGCAGACTGAATCAATTCCCGCAAAATTTCGTATTTCGGACGCTTCACTTCCTTACCAATTATCGATTCCTTCGGTAAATCAACTCCGGCTTTTTGCATTAACTGCTGTGTGAATCGTCCTTCTTTTGTCGTAACTATATATAACTTGATTCCAACATTAATAGTTTCTTGGATTTTTTCGACAATTCCCGGATAAAATCGATGCAGACTGAGCCACCCTTCTAAATCTGTGGCTATCCACTCATCGCGCATTTTATCTAATTTCGTACCAATTTCTTTCCCATTCAGATTATCTTTTAATAAAATTTCTTGGGAAATACTTGCCCATTTCTGCAAAATATTTTCATCTGCAACTCCTTCTACCAATGCTTTAACTAACACTGGCATTTCCCAGCCGATTTCAATTACAGGTCTAAGTTGATAGAATTTAGCAGCTAAATCAGTCGGGGGTGTCTCGTTAACAGGTGACCAAACTTGACAATAGGTGCGCCATGCCACTTCAAAATATTCAATCAGTCCGTTGCAAATTACACCATCAAAGTCTAAAGCGAGAATTTTGGGACTATTTGCCGTCATGATTTTGAGGATTAAACTGCTGCTGTTAGATTAACTGACTTTCTTTGGGTTTGCTCAATCAGGATTGCTGTATTATATCTTTTACTTAATAAATTTTATCATTCCACTAGACATCGTATTCAGATCCCCGACTTCTCAAACAAGTCGGGGATCTATAACTCCTTAAAATTAATCACACAGACTACTATTAGTCCATGTGATTAATTTTGACGTGTTGTGAGGGTCAGATCCCCGACAATTCCTGCGAAGTCGGGGATCTTGGAGTACAAAATGTCTATCTACTTCTTTGCAGTGGATACAATAGGTGGAAATAACGCTACCACATGAGGTACAGCACGGGGAACATATCTTACTAGTGATTTTCCTTCATAAACTAAAGATGTGCTTGCACCAGAGTCTAGCATTACTGCTTCTTGCAACCCAGCCTTAGCAAGAATTTTACCTAAGCTAACTGCATCAATATTTCCAGTACTTACTCCAATCGTCGGTTGTCCTGCCTGATTAATACCCCAAAAAGCTCGAAACCGCATTGCATCAAAACCGTACAGCTTACCAAAAGTTTTAGTTTCTTGGGGCTGACCGTCCTTAACTAGCCAAGCTGCAGCCACAAAAGCATCATTTACGGAATTTAGCTCAGTTTGAATGCCCTCAAGAGTGTTATGTTTATCTGGGTCGAAAGGTATAAATTTAACAACTTTGTCCCCGATCAATACCAAAGGACGATTTGCTAGTTTGGGATTTTCTCCTCGATAACCAGGAGTAAACTTTTTGCCCTGCTCAGTCAAAATTGGCCCAATCATCACATTGGATTTGAGGTTCTTTAAGGAGAAAAAGGCCCCATCAACTGCAGCCACAGCTTCTGTACTTTTGATGATATCCTGCACTTGGTAGCGGCTATCAGCGTGAATTGTGCTTGGTTTGCCACCAGAAATGAGGATGATCGGAATGTTATCTACGATCTTTTTTTCCTTGCGGATACTTGATGTAAAGTCCAATCCACATTCTGGTAAAAGCGATCCTCCCCAAGAAGAAGGAATTACTTCTTTTAAACGAGATTGACCAAAACGACCGATAATCAACAAATCCTCTGACTCCCCAGCAAACATTTCATCTTTGTCGTTCATTGACAATGCTGCCAAGTATCCCGCTTTTGCCACCTGTTCTCTGACTCTTGCATCAGATTTTCCAGCAGGATAAGTAAAATAATGAATTGGTTTGCCCAAATTTTCTTCAAGTAATTTTTTTGACTCGACTAATTCTTTGGAGAGTTGCTCATCAGATAACTTTGTTAAGTCTGGTGGATGAGTCTGGCTGTGACCGGATATAGTAACTAAAGGGTCAGCAACCATAGTTTTCAGTTGCTCCCAACTTACATGAGAACGACCTGTATTAATGCCTATGTTAGAAGTGTAAATAGAGAAAACAGCAGGATAGCCATATTTTTTCATTAGGGGATAAACATATTCATAATGACCACCATAACCATCATCAAATGTCAGTAAAATCGGCTTGGATGGTAATGGGCTTCCTGTTCGCAAATGAGCGATTAGCTGGTTTAAGCTAATGGGGGTCATTTGCTCGGACTTAATCAACTCAAAATGTTCTTCCAACTCTTTAACCGTAACATCAAAAAATACCTGTTTTTTTGGCAGAATGTCATGGTACATCATTACCGGCACTTTCGCGCTTTTTGCAAGTGAATGAATTAGCGGTAAAGGCTTTGCAGGTAGAGACAAAAGCTCAGGTCCTAAAGGTGTTTTAAATAGTACGTTCTCCTCAGATGTTGGTTCAGTTTTCGAGGGTTCTAATTCTCTGCCGATGCCGGGATATTTTTGACACATCTGTTCGGGTGTCAGCGGTGCAGATTCCTGAGGTTTTAAATTCAAAGTCGTAACATTTGAAAAATTTGAGGAAATCCAAAGATAAACTCCGGATACCACTAAAATATTAACTAAAGATATACCAAGCGCTAGAATAAATGACTTGTAACGAATATCTATCTTGGGTGGCATATTTTTAATAGAAAAACTAATAAATATCTGGAAGCGAAACATTCGTAAAAAATGTCACACAAATTTTATGGTAATGCTCAAGCCCTAAGAGATTACTGTTAAAAGGTTAAAACTGATTTATCCTTTAATTAAAACTTTTTCCGTCAGAGGGATGAGTCCGCGACACCCTAGAAGGGTGTCGCTATACGTACAAAGCCCACCTGCGTGGGCTAGGAAGATTTGAGCCGCACGCAGGTGGGCTACCTGCGCTTATGCGAAACGTCTATGGCCCGTAGAGCAAGACACTTCTAGGGTGAGGGACTTTGAGAGACAAATTAAGGTTTTTTCAACTTGTGTGTACATGGTAGCCCTAGGGGAGAGGGCTTGCCTTAATAATTTTGCAATTAGATGAAAATAGATAAGTATACTGTCTAACCTTGGATCGACCGAAAAACGTGTCTAACCTGCAAGAAACTCATTTAAACCGCGCTCGTGCCAGTCTCCGCCAAGCTTTGTCATGGTACGGATATCTTCGCAAACCTGGAATTCCCCCAAAAAACTCGGAACTCGCAGGTTTGGTGAAACCAGAATTAGAAGCTTTAACCAACACACTCAACAAATTAGACTCAAATATAATTAGAATTGCCGTATTTGGTTTGGTGAGTCGCGGTAAGTCTGCGGTGTTAAATGCTTTGCTGGGGCAAAAAATTTTGCAAACTGGACCACTTAATGGTGTAACTCAATACCCTCGTTCCGTACGTTGGACTCCCGGCGATAAAGTGCAAATCGAGTTAATTGATACACCCGGATTAGATGAAATTCAGGGTGAAACTCGGGCGCAAATGGCGCGGGAAGTAGCGCAACAAGCAGATTTAATTTTGTTTGTAGTGTCTGGCGATATCACCCGCACTGAGTATCAAGGGTTGCTGGAATTGCGGCAAGCACAGAAACCGCTGATTTTGGTATTTAACAAAATAGATTTGTATCCCGATACAGATAGAGAAACCATTTATCGAAATTTACAGCAACTCGGTGCAGCAAATCCCCAAGCCAAACCTTTAAAACCTGACGAAATTGTGATGGTGGCAGCGGAACCTGCACCTATGGAAGTGAGAGTTGAGTTTTCTGATGGTAATGTTAGTTATGAGTGGGAAACACCAGCGCCGCAAGTAGACGAACTCAAACAGATAATTTTAAATATACTCAATCGTGAAGGGCGATCGCTCTTGGCGTTAAATGCACTCATCCAAGCAAGGGATGCAGAAGAAGCGATCGCCCAAAAAACCATCGACTTACGAGAAAAACAAGCCGAAGAACTGATTTGGCAGTATACCAAATACAAATCCCTAGTAGTCGGGTTAAATCCGATCGCCTTTTTAGATGTCCTTGGTGGAAGTTTGGCAGACTTAGCGTTAATTCGCTCCCTAGCGAGATTATACGGCTTACCGATGACAGGTTATGAAGCAAGTCAAATTCTCAAAACAATATTATTTAGTTCTGGTGGCTTATTACTGGGGGAATTAGGCAGTAGCTTGCTGTTAGGTTTAGGAAAGAGTGCAACAGCGATCGCTAGTGGTGAAAATCCTTTGAATATTACCACCTTTGCCGGGAGTGCTCTAGCCCAAGCAGGTATTGCCGGATACGGTGCTTACACAGTAGGTAAAGCTGCTCAAGCATATCTGGAAAAAGGCTGTACTTGGGGTCAATTAGGCGCTAGTACCGTGATTCAAGAAATTTTGTCTCAAGTTGACCAAAATACAATTTTGTATCGTTTGCGGCAAGAATTGGGGCGCAATTTCGGTGATTTTTAAGGATAATGTTAAGTAGAAGGGAGGCCCTATCAACGTAATAACATAAGTTTATTGCCCTCCCTATAATAAAAAATGGTATAAATTACTAGGTGTTGAAAAACGCTATAAATTTCCTTCCAGGTATACTTCAGTATCGAAAATAAGCAATTGTTACTATTGATTAAAACCTCTTAATTTCTCCCGATAATTTGTATATATTTTCATTAGTAACAGGGGCTACAAAAAGTTTTAAATTTAGAATAATCGACTATTGTAACAAAGAAAAAATACTGAATTTTTCTACTGAAATTACGGTTTTTACCACTGCATTGTTTCGTGCAAGGTATCTAAAATAGGACTGTAAGCTTCCAGAAACTACTGAAGCTAAAAGTCAATCTATATTACAGAAAGGTCGTAGTATTATGGCAACAAACCCAGAAGTAATCCAAGCTGCAGTTACTTCCGACCAAAATGGCATCAAAAGCTTAGAAGATGCGATTTCAGAAGCCGTTGTGGAAGCTCGTGCAACTTGCTCTGACAGCGGAGACCGTTCTGCTGAATGTGCCGTAGCTTGGGATATTGTAGAAGAATTGCAAGCTGAGAAAGCTCATCAAAAACAAGCTAAAAAAGCTCAAAATTCTCTAGATATATACTGTAACGAGCATCCAGAAGCAATTGAGTGTCTCATCTACGACGTTTAACTCTATAGGAAACTACTTATTCCTGAGTTAGTAATTTGCCTTTGTTAATTGCCCTAAAGCAGTCAAAACCTTGCGATAAAATCAACAGACCCCCCCTGACTCAATAGGAGACAAGGGGGGTTTGAAATTGTTTTCAAATCGTCAGATCCCCGACTTATTAAAGAAGTCGGGGATCTAAGCCTCCATTAAATTCGTGACTTACGCAAAGGGTTTTCAGAGGGACGAAATGTGAAGAAATTCTTTCCCTACTAAGCTGCTCCACATTTAAATTGCATAACTTGGGCGGGCACCGAAGCCCACCCCACAAGAGTTACATAGATTTTGAATATGCAAACTAGATGTGGTGAGTGCTTATCACTGCCTATTCCTCACTCTCTAGGTCGAATAGTAGCTTTTGGCAATTTGGTCTTTGTAATCCTTCATACTAATAAATAGATGAAAATCACTTAAACTCAAGCAGCAGAAGTCATCTTCTGTTTTAATAGTAATGTTTCAACAAATAAATTATCCCTTATAACAGGGTTCCTGCCTGTCTTTGAAATTGGAACACTCTAACCTCAAGAACACAGCAACTGCATTTGGGGAGAAAAACTGCTGTGGATGAACAACTCCAAAAACTTATTAATGAAGTCTGCCGTCACCCAGACTCTAGTCTAGAGCGACAGAAAGCTCTGAATCGGCTGCTAGGTGTGATTCAAAAATTTTCTGCTATCTATAAATCTTCCCACCAAGACTATTTAGAAGCCTTAAATCTAACTTGGGAATGGGTTAGCCGAAAGATTTGTGAATTTGAAAAGCGATCGCCTTCTTTAGAAAAAAGCTTAGTAATCTGGATTAATGGCTATCTGAAGTGGCGCATCAAAGATTTATATGCCCCAAATAGCAACTATATTATTAGTTTAGACAAAACTCTGCGCAATAATGAGGGTAATGAAACAACCCTACTAGAGCGGTTCATCGACCCTGAATTGGTAACATTAGATTTACTCGATATCAAGATAGCCAAAATTCAGGAACAAAAACGCGATCGCTTGGGAAGGAGGATCGGGAAATATATTGAGCTAGATGAAAGTCGCAAATTAAGAGGTAGTCACATAAAGCCAAATCCCGAATGCCATTGTCAGTTATTGGCAATGCGGTTACTTTTACAAAAACCCCCTCATAAAATCATCGATATAGCCCGAGAATTTAATGTAAACAACCAAACTCTCCATTCCCATTGGAAGCGAAAATGTCTTCCTTTGTTGAGAGAAATTGGAATAAATTTTGGATATGAACCATGAACAGCACCCAACCGCAACGTTTAAGTGTCCCAATAAGTAAAAATGCTCACCGTTGGGCTGAGGAATTTGCAGGGGAACAAGATACTCCATCCAAGGGAAAACAAGTTTATCTCAATACTCTGGCTGTTTATGCCGTTCACAGTTACCTCAAATGGTTGAATATTGAGACAGCCTTGAATCAAGGTGATAGCTGGCACAGGTGTTTGAGAGCGATTTTTGATGTTGCTGACTTGGTTTTGCCCGGAGTTGGTAAACTTGAATGCCGTCCAGTGTTACCACAAGAACTTGGTATAATCTTGCCAACAGAGGTTATGCAAGATCGGATTGGTTATATGGCAGTTCAATTTAACCAGCAATTAGACTCTGTGGAGTTGTTAGGATTTGCAAGAGAAGCATCAGAAACACTCCAAATAGCAAACTTGCAATCTCTCGATACTCTAATGGAGGCTATACATCAGCAAAAACAACTGGTAAATCTGCGTCAATGGGTTGCAGGAATCTTCAATCCAGATTGGCAACCTGTAGAGTTGTTGCTGGCTGGAAATTTTAGAAGTAGTCATACCGCAATTCGGGCATTAAGCTCAAACTCGATGAGTCGGGCAAAGGTGATTGACTTAGTTCCTCAAATAGTAGTGTTGTTACAATTGACACCCACAAATTCTGAAGTTTTCGATATTCGTTTGCGGGTTTACCCTGGTGATAATTCTATTCATCTACCACCTGATTTACAACTAATTCTCCTTGATGAAGCTGGAAATACTTCTATGGAAGCGCAAGCAAAAAGTGCGGATGACTGGATGCAACTGGAGTTTAGTTGCCAACATGAGGAAAAATTCAGTGTCAAGTTTGTGCTAGGGGAAAGAAGTTTTACCGAACAGTTTGCTGTGTAGCCATTTTACAAATGATGTTGAAGTAAGGACCGAAGTTGGAAGAAGGAATAGCTAATAAAAATGCGCGTTCTGAGTTTAGAGCTTCAGTAAAAAAAAAGATGTTTTTCGAGTCCTTTGTAGCGCGTTCACGTAGTGTCTCGCAGAGGAAAAAAACAGTATCCTTGTTTCAATCCCACATGAGTGCTCATGTGGGTAGTTCTTCCTTCTTCCTTCTTCCTTCTTCCTTATATAGGTCTTTCGTTTTAAGTTGGGTTCTGAATCCACATATATAAACCTCCTTCTTCCTTCTTCCTTCTTCCTTCTTCCTTCTTCCTTATATAGGTCTTTCGTTTTAAGTTGGGGTCTGAATCCACATATATAAACCTCCTTCTTCCTTCTTCCTTCTTCCTTCTTCCTTCTTCCTTATATAGGTCTTTCGTTTTAAGTTGGGTTCTGAATCCACATATATAAACCTCCTTCTTCCTTCTTCCTTCTTCCTTCTTCCTTCATTAAATCTACTTACACAAATAAAATAAAAGGAAATAAAAATGGCGATCATCAAACTGAAACTCAGACCAACTTCCGAACAAGGGTTTCTAGTAACTCTAATGGCAAATCAAGTTGAAACAGAAGGATTCTTACCACTATTACCACCAGAGTTAGAATCATCTTTCAACAACTGGCAATTAGGTTACCGTCAAATCGAAGAGGTGCGCTCCTGTATTGCTCCCACACCAGGGATGCGTCTTACACCCAAAGCTGTGACTATTCATTCTAACGCCGAATACACTGTAGCAGTCAAAGACCACCTGAATCAATGGCTGAATTCAGGGCATAGCGGATGGCAACCGATACGAGATAAATTAATCGCGATCGCCCGACATTTGCATCAAACAGATGAAGAGATTCGCGTGATAATTGATGCTAAGGACATAAAGTTGCGTCGGCTTCCTTGGCTAGAATGGAATTTATTTATACAGCACTATCCGGAAGCAGAAATAGCCCTAAGTGCAAATAAAGACAGGGAGATAGGTAAGGCTCGTCCCAAAAGCCCGAAAATTAGAATTTTAGTTGCTGTAGGCAGAAGCGACGGTATTAATACAAAAGATGACTTAAAGGTAATTCAAGAGTTAGAGAAACAAGGTGCAGAAGTAGTTGTGCTAATGCAGCCTAGCCATAAAGATTTAACTAATACGCTTTGGGATGAACTTGGCTACCATATTTTCGTATTTACAGGGCATAGTGGCAGTCAAGGAGATGGGCAGATTGGTTGGATTGAGCTAAACGACACAGATAGCTTGAATATTGAGCAGTTTAAGGAGGCTTTAAAGCAAGCGATTAACAGAGGATTGCAGTTAGCAATTTTTAATTCCTGTGATGGGTTGGGGTTAGCCAATCAACTAGCACAATTGCATCTACCTCAGTGTATAGTTATGCGGGAACCTGTGCCAGACTCGGTAGCTATCGAGTTTTTGAAGTACTTTTTCCAGGAATTTAGCCGTAACAAGTCGCTGTTTACTTCCGTCCAAACAGCACGGAAACGCTTGGAACCTTTCCAGTCTGATTACCCTGGTGCGCTTTGGTTGCCCACAATTTGTATTGAACCCAATGTGGAACCCCTGACATGGCTGCAACTTCGTGAAAGTTCCCCGCCAAAGCAGACTTCTATAAAGCTAGAAAATACAACTCATCAACCCAAGAAAAATGTCAAAGGGTGGTTATTAATTGCTTTGGTTGGTGCGATTGTCGCTTGTGGTGGATATTATGTTTGGAAAAGATTCCACACATCAGATTTCAGTTCCGTAACGGCTCCCAAAGGAACATGGCTATATGGTGGCAGCACATCTTGGGCACCGATTAGAAAATATATAGATCCTGAAATCACAAAAGCCCATAATAAAGAGTTTGAGTTACGCTATACTGATGCCACTAATGCTACACCAGGTTCAGGTACGGGAATTCGGATGTTGCTAGATGGACAATTAACCTTTTCCCAATCTTCCCGTCCACTTGCAGATAGGGAGTATGCAGAAGCTCAACAACGAGGATTTAATCTCAAGCAGATTCCAGTGGTTTTGGAAGGATTGGCGATCGCTGTTCACCCCGAGCTGCAAATTCCAGGGCTTACCTTAGGACAAATCAAAGATATCTATACTGGTAAAATAACTAACTGGAACCAGGTAAGTGGTCCTGACTTGAAAATTACTCCCTACTCCCGTAGGCTTGAAGATGGGGGGACTGTGGAGTTTTTGGTTTACAATATCCTCAATCAAGAAGAATTAGCCAGTAATATAGTATACGTTTCCGATACAACAGATGGCCTAAAAAAATTAGCAAGCGATCGCGGTGGAATTTACTACGCTTCGGCTCCAGAAGTCGTCCCTCAGTGCAAGATTAAGCCTTTGCCAATTGCCAAACAAGGAAACAGTTTTGTCGCTCCTTACAAAGAACCTCTGATTAAAGCCGAGGAATGTCCAAATCAGCGGAATAAGTTGAATCTTGAGGCCTTTAAAACAGGTCAGTATCCGATTACACGCCGGATGTTTGTGATAGTCAAGCAAAGTAATGGCAATTTAGAACAGCAAGCGGGTGAGGCATACGCCAATATGCTATTAACAACTCAGGGACAAGAACTGATGAATTCATCTGGATTTGTGCGTATCCGTTGAGTAGCAGCAGCCTTCAGTACAGGTTCGCTTTGTGCCGCCAATTCTGGGGGAGAAGAAAATTCAATTTGAAGTATAACAGAATTGGGGGATTTAGTTCTGTTATCTTTACCCCTCAAAATTAATGACACAGACCACTATCCTGAAAATCATTAGCGCTTAAACTCATCAATAGCTTGACGATAAAGCGTAACATACTCTGCAATCATTTTTTCTGTTGAAAATCTTTGAGAATTTAGCAAACTTTCCGATTTAAATGTTTCTATAGTGGGAAGATAATCTAAAATTTTTGAAGCTGCTTCCTGATGATTATTAGGTTCTATATAAATAGCTGCTTTTCCTCCGACATAATTCATCGGAGGAAGATTTGATGTAAACACAGGGCAACCGCAAGCTTGAGCTTCTATAATGGGCCAGCCAAAACCTTCTTGCAGGGAAGGAAATAGGAATGCCGTTGCAGAAGAATAAAGCGATCGCAAATTTTCGTTATCAATATTTAATAGCTCTATTACCTGTTGAGATAAGTGATTATGCTTAATGAACTGATGCATTTCATCGGTCATCGGTTTGCCTACCATAACTAGGTAAAATTCTCGATTCTTTAGTTTCAGCATCATAATCGCAAAAATCGATAAAACTCCCAATCGATTTTTATACCAGTGATTTGCCCCAACATGAAGAATAAAGCGGCAATCTGGAGGGATTCCTAAATTCTGTAGACGCAGCTTGGCTTCTATGAGTGGCATCGGAGAATAAGGATAATTGAAACCTAAAGGGATGAAAGTTACAGAGCGATCGCTCAGAGAACAAATACGCATCACATCGCTTTTTGTCTGTTCTGAAACGCAGGCAACTTTTTTAGCTTTATTTAAGCCCTTTAGAATCATTTTTTGTAATATTTTACCCGTCCATCCAGTTTTGGATTCTGAAAATTCTCCCATGCCAGAGCGAATCGGGAATAAGTCATGGCAAGTAACGACATGGGGTATATTTTGCAAATATTTTGTGTAAAAAGCATAGCCTTGTTCGCATATGTGAACTACATCTGCCCAAGATAATGCTTCACTTAATGTTGCTGGAAATAAAATAAATTTATCTATATAAGCCAACCATTTTATTAATACCTTGGGAGATGACGCTAGTTTAGCAAACCAAGGTTTTGGACGGATGACTAGCACTTGGTGACCAAACAGAGTTAAAGAAATTTCTAGCATGGAAGTGAACCTCTCCATGCTTTCTAATTCATCTAGTTGGTAATTACCAATCAGCAAAATTTTCATTATTTATCGTCAACCTATTTTTTATTTGAGCGGTTTAATTTTAGGTTCCATATCATTCGCTTGGCATTAACTATTACCCCACCAGGTAACAGATTTATTGCTAGCTTTTTCGTCAAAGCTTGAAATGTTTGAGACAACAACTGCTTTTGCACATTCCAGACTTCTGGAAGTTTCATGGTAGCAATCGAAGAGTTGGGAAATGCTGGGTAATCTCTCTTGAAACCAAATCCTAGATAATCCATTAACTCTGGAGTTACATTCTCAAGGTATTCAGTATTGACTAGATTTTTTTCACCATGTCCTACATATTCATTACCAACTTGGTCTACTTGAAAAAGTAAGGTATATCTGGTGTAGTCTTTATCTTTAAAAGGCTCTGCTCTATGTACTGCGTGGATATCGCATACTATCACACTTCCCTTTTTCATCGGTAGAGTTAATATATCTTGGCTGTAGCTATTTTCGATAAAGCTATCACTTAAATAAATTTCGTGCTGATAGTTGCGAGACCAAGTTTGAGAATTTTTTACTAATTGAAATGGATTAGTAGTTACGTCCGATAGATAAAATAAAAATAATAGTCCCGGCATATTATGCTTGGCACTTAGTTGCTTGCCAGACTGGAGATTGTTATCAGTATGCCAGGGCATATGTCCCTTTCTGGTAGTTTTATATACTCGATGATTGGTGAGTTTATAACTGTCAGTAAAATATTCTTTGCAGATATCTAGAACCTTTCTAGATGCGATAACATCGTAAGATTTTTTAGAGTTAGCAAGACAGTGAGTTAAAAATTTAATCTCAGAAGCAATAACAACACCAACGTCATTGGTATTAATCAGAATCCGGTCGAAATCTATTTCTTGGAGTAGTTCGTCAACATATTGTTCGGTCAATGCTTGCTCAAAAACAAAGTATCCTTTTGTTTTGAGGTTATTAACTATTTCAGTGGTATTGAAATTTGAGAAGGCTAAATTAAACATAGGTGTCATCTATTTTTTAGCTTTGGTTTAGTATTTTAAAGTTATGTAAAGCCATCATGCATAGTTCAAACCCTGACCCGTTATTTACTTATCAATTAGTGTGAATGTTTTTAAGAGAAAAACAAGCAATCTATTTAACAGCTACCTGTCTAAGTAAAGCTATCCACATATCAGGTGGGTTAGAGTAGTAATCAATTTCCTCAATTTGATATTGATAAGTTTTGTCGCCATACTTGAGAAGAATGCGATCGCCACATTTAGGACAGTTACCTTCTGCCGTCATACAAGCCGTTATGCCTCCATTTAAAAGTTCAAAAAAGTAATCACGTCCCGAAATATATTGGGTATAATCGTATGTTTTATTCATGTGATCTGGTTCAAAAAGGGTATGCTTATTCATCTGTTACACCTACTAGCTTGCGCCAATTCTTGAATTGAAGAGATGATATTGCACTCCTCGAAAAAAGGCTTTAATGATTCAAGCTGGAGGGCAACAATCAATCCCTATTTACTTATCAGACTGGTGAAGGTCTTTTATGAACAAACAAGCAATTTACTCAACAGCAATTTGCTTGCCACATTAATTGTGATGTGTTATGAGGGTGAGATCCCCGACTTCACGAAAGTTGTCGGGGATCTAGCAACAAGAGCGAAATTAATGTGGCAAGAAATTAACCAAACTTCACGCTGACGATGATGTCGTTGAAATCTTTATCACCACCAGAGGCTAAATCTTCAAACCCAAAAACGCTGTCACCCAGCATCCGCACATGGTCAACTTTATCAGAATTTGCACCGAGGTATGGGAAATAAATTGCAGGGTTGTTGTTGGGGTTGCTGTCAAGAAATGGATCTGGTGTGCCGTTGACAATCAGAAACGGAGCGAATATCGAACCGGCCTCAAACTGCCCCGTAAAGCTTGCTGTACCTTGGTTTGCCACACTTAAATCGATGCCCCCAACGCGATTTCTCACTGCAGCCTCCCCATAACCTGCTTGTCCGGGTAGCAAATCCGCTACACCATCGCTGTTGGTGTCGATACCACCATTGACATCTGCTACGCGGAAGAAACCGACGAAGTTGTTATATGAGGCCTCCCGGTTGACAGTCAATGTTGCTGTCTGCGTGCCTGTCAATCCACGCAAATCCAGTACCTCACCTTGTTGCTTGTCTTGTAAAGCAGTACCAACTGTTTTGGGTTGCGTCCCTAATTGCATCGACACTACCATGTCATTGAAGCGCAAGTCAAAAGCGTTGTTACCTAAATCGGACACTTGCAAAGAGGTAGGAGAGGAAAGGAGCATTTGTGACACGGGTACTGTGCCATTCTTCAGACCATCGAGAGTGCCGTTTTGTACCGACAACAAGCGGAAGCTCTTATCACCATCGAAATCAAGAGTGCGGTTGAGATTGGTATCAAAACCACTCGGCGCTTTTTGCAAGACAGAGAAGATACTGCGGGAACGTGCCAGCGCAGCTTGTGTGTAGTTAGGGTCATTTGGAGCAATGCCGTCAATGGTGCCTTTGTCATCATCAACGCTAAACAATCCAATTTCGTTGACAGCACTAGCACTGGAACTTTTTAGAGTGAATTGCAAGGGTGTTGCTTTGCCATTGAGGGAGAAGATGTTGTCTTTCAGGCTGATTTGTGGTTTCCCTACGTTGTCCCCAAGCTTGACGATGAAGCCATCAAGATTGCCCGCACTGGTGAGGCTGGTATTGTCAAAGCTGCCAGTATTTGAGAAAGCTCCCGTCCCATAAGTGTTGCCCTTTCCGTCAGTGGCAATTCCAAAACCCGCATCAGTTGAGGTGCCGCCAAAATTCTGCGCAGATATTACGTTGCCGTTGCTATCGATCTGGGCGACGAAGGCATCATTATCACCTTTACTGGTGAGGGTAGTGCTGCCAAAACTAACAGTACCTGCGAAGGTTCCTGAAACATAGATGTTGCCCGACCCGTCAGCGGCGATACCTAAACCCTCGTCAATCCCGGTACCGCCCAACTTCTTCGCCCACACAATATTACCATTGCTATCGAGCTTAGTGATAAAGGCATCTTCATCGCCCGCACTGGTCAGGGTCGTGCTGCCAAAGGTGGCAGTGTTTCTAAATATTCCTGTGGCGTAAGTGTTGCCCGCAGCGTCAGAGGTAATGCCAACGCCTGCATCAGCTAACGTGCCGCCCAATTTCTGCGCCCACAGGAATTTGCCACTGCTGTCAAGCTTAGTGATAAAGGCATCAGCATTGCCTGCATTGGTGAGGGTGGTGCTGCCAAAGGTGGTAGTACCTGAGAAAAATCCCGTGGCGTAGGTGTTGCCTGCCGCGTCAGCGGTAATACCAATACCTCTGTCAGACAAAAAAGCACCACCCAAATTCTTCGTCCATAGAACGTTACCGTTGTTGTCGAGTTTGGTGATGAAGGCATCATCACTGGTAGTGGAGTTCACGGAGGCGTTAACACTTCCAGGTATGCTTATTGCATTTAGTACTCCAGTAACGTAAGTGTTTCCTGACCCGTCGGCAGCGATCGCATAACCAGAGTCAGACGACGTGCCACCCAATTTTTGCGCCCACAGAAATTTGCCACTGCTATCAAGCTTAGTAATAAAGGCATCCTCATTGCCTGCGCTGGTGAGGGTTGTGCTGCCAAATGTGGCGCTACCTGAGAAAAATCCTGTGGCGTAACTGTTTCCTGCACCATCGGTGGCGATACCAAAGCCAAAATCAGACGACGTGCCGCCCAATTTCTGCGCCCACAAGAATTTGCCACTGCTGTCGAGCTTGCCAACGAAGCCATCACTACCTACACTGTTGAGGGTTGTGCTGCCAAAGGTAGCGGCACCGTTGAAAGCTCCCGTAACGTAGGTATTACCCGCTCCATCGGCGGCGATCGCATAACCAGAGTCAGGCAATGTACCGCCGAATTTCTGCGCCCAGATAACGTTGTTTTTAATGGTGTCCATATTATGTTTTGCAAATAATTGAATTGGAGACATTCTTAAATGGCAGGAGGAATATTCTCTGCAAACATCCTTAAACCTTCTTTGCCATCTGAATAGTTGGCATATTAACTCTGTTAATTAGAATAATCTAGTAGTTTTTACTACATATAGCCTGATTTATTCTTCCGAAAGCCTCCGAAAACTCAAAAAAAAGGACGGGCGCGTGTCGCTCGTCCTAGGAGAGAATTATAGGGGGTGAACTTTTAAATCGAGAATACTGCAAATACAAGGCTACTGAATATCGGTAATCTGCTTAATTATGTTGAGTGCTTTTTGGGCATCCTCTGGTCTTCCTTGTTGTTGGAATAGGTCAGCAGCTTTTTGTAAATCAGCGATCGCTCCCTGCTTGTCTCCCAAATCATCACGAGCATTACCCCGATTACTCCAAAAAGTGCTGAAGCGCGAACATGGGTAAAGGCAAGTATTATGGATATTTAAGCGGACATCATATTAGGTAAAAAAAGAAGATGCTCCAAAACTTCTAGATATTACTTATTCCCTAAATATAGGCAAGCAATACTGTCTGGAAAATTTGTACAAGATGTCATTCGCAACTCCTTAGCATTAAATTCGTCCTTACTATGTACAGGTTTTTGGTCTAAGGGTATTCTGAATTCAACATTCCTTTTGTTACTATTATCTAAATAGGTTATTACCCAGTTTCCATATTTAACTAATTCATGTTCCTTAAAAAAGGGCCCTAAATTTACTTTATCAGTACCAGAAAAAGTACAATTTTTACCTGCAGAAAACTTTTGACAAGCTTTTTCATCCAAAGTAAAGCTTAAATTCACAGTTTTTTGATCGTGCCAATTAGTTGCTCCCGACCAAAAATTTCTATCTGCCTCCGTGTAGAAAGCATCAACATTACCATTTTCGCTATCAATGTTCATCCGAACCCATCCGGCTCTACTAAATATAGTTAATGTATTTCCAAATAGGTTTGTTTTCAAAGTATACAATAATGGATTGTAACCATACTTTTCTTTAATTCCTAACAAATACTGTTGGAATTCTTGTTCTTTCTTTTTTTGACGAGCTTCCTGAAATTCCTGTTGTCTTTTTTGAGATTCTATTCTGTCTCGTTCCTGCGATCGTTTTTTTTCACATATAATACTGTTTGGTAAAGTTTCACAAATATCTTTACCCTCATCGGCACTAACTGATTTAGGTGAACCGCAAGCAATTATAGACAACATGGAAATAATTACCGCAGACTTAAAAAACTGTTGCATATTTACCTTTAGTGAGTTCTATTAGATATCTGGTGTTCAAGAATTATTCATTAACTGAAACCACATATAGCGGAGCTTCCCGTAGGGTATTGTCCCTACGAGAACCGCCATAATTGTGAGAGCTTAGAAACGATAGCCTAAACCAACCTTCCAAAGAGTGCCACCATCACCGAAGGTTCCATCACCGTAAATGGCTATCTTCTTGCCAATTCCAGTTTCTAATCCAGCTTGCAAAACCCCTGTGCTACCAGAAAAGGTGGAGTTCCCATCACTAACAGCAGCAGTCGCAACACCAGCCCCCAAATAGAGATTAGTTTTATCAGCTATAGGTATATCGTAGGTAACAGTAGGGATAAATAGGGCTGCACATGCACCACCACTACAATCACTATATATAGAGCCACGCAGAGATATTTTGGTCTTGGGAAAAGATACACGTCCGTTTAACCCAGCGGCTGTGCTACCACCACCAAAACCAGCACCAAGACCAACATAACCTTCTGGCAATCCCGGATCTGCGCTGGCTGGTTTCGCTGATGATAGAAAAACCATCCCGCAAGCGATACTCGACACAGCAGAAATTCCCACCACAGACTTCAAAAACTGTCGCATAGTAACCTCTTTATAAGTGTTAAATTTTGGTCAGATTTATTGATGCCCTTGATGAGAACAATCTGAGCAAAAGCAGCATTACTCTTACGGCGATAATCCTTCTTTACCCTCTGCTTACTCAATAGTATAACTCGGTAATTGATGAAAAAAAGTATTAAATAAAACATTGAAACCTGTACTTTTCTGAAATAAACTCCTTTATCCTCCGGTAATCCTCGGAAAAAGCTAGTAAACTAGAAGATGAACAGTAAAAATCATTAATCGATTGATGTTCCCACATAATTTTCTGAGTCAGATGGCTCACGAGCATGAACTCTCTCCAGAGCAAGAGCAAGTTTTTTTGATGCGAATGGGAGACGAAAAGAGCTATGAAGAAATAGCCGAGCAACTAAATACATCGGCTGATGCTTGTTTGAAGCGGATGGGACAAGTTTATAAAAAGTTGAACGTTGTTGGTAACAGTCGAGGAAAGGAAAATAAACTCAGAATTTTTCTGATTAATAAGTTGGAAAAATGGCAGCAATTAGAGGAAAATCCTCTTGAGCAAGAGACTGAGGTCAATTCCCCTGTTGTTATCCACAAATCCTTAGTTGTGCAAAACTTACCAACACGAGAATATACAGCTTTTGTCGGCCGGAACCAAGAAATAGCACGGCTGATGGAACTTATCGATTTTCAGCACTCCGCTCATTTAATTAGTGTGGATGGTATCGGTGGTGTAGGTAAAACAACTCTGGTAGTTGAAGTAGCTTACCGTTGTTTGGAAGCTAGCAAGCATGATTTTCAACTAAGTTTGAGTATTCCGACCTTTGAAGCCATCATCTTCACTTCTGCAAAACAAAATCATCTCACTGCTATTGGTCTTTTAGCACGGTTGACTTTTCAGCGGACTCTGCGGGACATTTGCCGAGAAATTGTTTATACCCTTGACTTATCGGAAATTACCAATTTACCCTTCGACGAGCAAATTCAGCTAATTCGGCAGAAACTATCTCAAACCAAAACTTTATTAATTGTTGACAACCTAGAAACTATTGAAGATAAACAAGAGGTTCTCTCCTTCCTCTACGATTTACCACCTACAGTTAAAGTTATTATTACGACTCGTGACCAAGCTTTATTTGTACCCGTTCGCTTGGGTTGCCTTCCTAAAGAACATGGTTTGCGGCTCATTCAACAGGAAGCCAAAGAAAAAGGAGTATACCTAAGTTCCGAACAATCTCAACAATTGTTCGAGGGAGTAAGTGGAGTCCCTGCGGCAATTATTTACGCGATCGGTCAGATGGCTGCAGGTTATTTACTGGAGGATGTATTAGCACAAATCAAGCATCCTGAGGGTGATGTTGCCCGTTTTTGCTTTGCAGGTGCTGTAAATCCCTTGCGGGGCACACCTCCCCACTATCTACTCATGGGATTGGCTCTGTTTGTCCAGCCAGCGAGCAGAGAAGCTGTTGCTAGTGTCGCTTTTGACCAAGCCGACCCGATTGTCACAGCCCAAGGTTTGGCGAAATTGCAGCAACTTTCTTTAGTTTGGATGCAGCAAGGACGCTATGGTTTACTTGAATTAACTCGCGAGTATGCCTATTCTGAATTAGCTGCTTATCGCGAAATTGCCAAACAGTTACGGCAGCGATGGGTTGATTGGTATCTGCATTTTTCGGAGGCTTACGGAGGCACGAATTGGAAGGAGTGGCATCTTGGATATGGTTATTTAGAAGCAGAATGGGAAAATCTCAGAACTGTCCTGGAATGGTGTATTAGTGAAGGACGGTATTCTGATGTGCGAACAATTTGGCGACACATTAAAGGTTATATTCATGTGCGTGGGTATTGGGATGAGCGTTTAGACTGGACAGCTTGGTTGATTGAAATCGGGAAACAAGCTGGTGATTGGTCTTTTGCAGTAGAGGTGATGAGCGATCGCGCTTTAACATTAGTTAATATGCGTCAAGCGAGCTATCAACAAGAAGCAGAAGCTCTTTTGCAAGAAGCATGGGATTTACGCCACCACCAAACCATAAAATTTCAGTTAGAGCTAGCTACCAACATGGTTATCCTGCGTATTTTGCAGAACAAATTGGAGCAAGCTCAAGATTGGTTGCAAGTGGAGCAAAAAATATTAGAACAAGCTTCCTTCCCTGAATTAGAACACAAGGAACAACAAGTTCACATTCTCTACTATCAAGGGCAGATATGCTTCAAAACTGGAGATTATCAAGGGGCTAAGACTATTTTGTTGCAAGCATTAGAACAAGCGCAAGCAGCAGGATGGCAAAGAGCGATCGCAGCGATCCAAAATTGGTTAGCAGAAATTGCCATTAAATTAGGAAACTTGCAGGAAGCACGAGGAATATTAGAATTGAGCCTACCAATGGCAGAAAGACATAAAGATAAACGTTCCATTGCTTTTCATAAAGCTGCATTTGCCACATTAGAGAAACAATCGGGGAAATTAGAACAAGCGAAACGCTTTGCAAAAGAAGCAGCAGAAGGTTTCGAGAGTCTGAAGATGATGGGAGAAGCTAAAGAAATGCGCTCTTTGTTAAATAGTCCTGAGTGTTAGAAGGTTGCAGTGCAAACGGTAGAGTTGCGCAAGCAGATACAGGCAAGCTGACACAGGGTGCAGCTTGTATATCTTCTAAAATAGCGACTCCAAAGAATTTATCAAATAGTGCTTGAGTTAGAGCAAAAGCTGTGTCTTGATTTTGGCATTGCATCTCATCTGAGGAATGGTGCAGAAAATAGCCAAACAAATTATCACAATCGTGACTATACCTTTTTGTGTCTGCGAGAATGTGAGCGTGCCAAACCTGATCAATTTCTTTCGTGGGAACCAGTGGGGTATCGGGGAAAAGGAAGTTGAGGTGCAAGAACATCTTATAACGGGCGATCGCTACTTCTGTTTGTTGGAATGTCCACCCAGATCCATCACTTTTAGACATCAGCTTGCGAACAATTGGCTGCAAATCCAAGTTATTTAGCTTGTATAGAAAAGTGACAATGCTCATTGTTCGTGTTCCTCTAAAGTAAATAGAAATTTGGTTCTATATCTACTTAACGAGCAGTCCTGCGTTTTTATGAAAAAAAGCTATTCTTAATCTAGCCTAAGTATACGCAGCTAAGAAAGTATTTTTTTATAGCTTGTGTTCAGTAGCTGATTGGTGTTTTTTCGATGCGATAGCGGTCTTGGTTGCCAATCTAGTAGTCCACCACAGAAACTTTGCGGGGTTTATGGTAAGAAAATCAAGTTTTTTCTCCCCCTGCTCCCCCTGCCTGCCTTCACCCGTTATTTTTGGGTTGGTCGAGTACTAGGTACAGATATAAGAGGAGCCTTGTCTCGATTTTTAGTAAAAAATATTGGCGTTGCTGAATCCGGGTATGAATTGCTAAATTTACCCTCACCCTAGCCCTCTCCCCAAGGGAGAGGGGACAAAAATTAAAAACTCCCCTCTCCCCAAGGGAGAGGGCTAGGGTGAGGGTAATTCAAAATATTTGTTGTATTAATTACTACTTTTAATAAAATAAGTAGTCAAGCGCACAAAAAACAGTAAAAATACGTAGGTATTGTAAGAACAAAGGCTGGATAATGGCTAGTTAAATATTGATTTATTATTCAGTAGCAAGTCGTACTCACAGAGGAGTAGCGTCATTACTACATATTTATTAAGGGTATTGAGTGAACCATGCCTTCTAATCAAGAAGATCAAGACTTTGTTGACTTTCAAAAGTATGGGCTAACTTTCAAAAGACGTTGGCTACTGATTGCAACTATCATGGGGTCTGTGTTTGGAGCCACAGGATTAATTACTTTCAGCCAAAAACCAGTTTATGAAGCTGAGGGAAAACTACTTTTTAACAAGCAAAATAGTGTTTCTTCCTTGACGGGTGTAAGTGAACAGATTGGACAACTTACTGGTGTGACAAGCCTCTCTAACCCTTTAGAAACAGAAGCCGAAGTCATTCGCTCCAACGACATTTCTCAGAAGACTATTGCCGATTTACAACTGAAAGACGAGCAGGGAAACCTCTTGGAGATGGATGCGTTTCTCGGTCGTTTGAAGGTGAAAAGTGTGCGAGGGACAGATATTTTGCAGCTTTCTTACAGCAGTACAAATCCTCAAGAAGCTGCTGCTACTGTCAATTCACTGATGCGTACTTATCTAGAAAACAATGTCCGCACAAACCGCTCAGAGGCAACGGCAGCACGGGAATTCTTGCATAAGCAATTACCTGAAGTCGAGGCAAAAGTTACACAAGCGGAAGTTGCATTGCGTCAGTTTAAAGAAAAATACAAAGTTATTTCCCTAGAAGAAGAAGCAAGACAAGGGGTAAAAACCCTAGATGAGTTATCAAACCAAATAACCCAACTGCGAGCTAAGTCGATAGATGCCAAGAGCCGTTCTAGTGCTTTGCAAAGTCAATTGGCATTGAATACAAGGCAAGCTGTGGCACTCAGCACTTTAAGTCAATCGAATGCAGTGCAGCAAGTGCTAATAGAATACCAAAAGGTTCAAGATCAGTTGGCTGTAGAGCGATCGCGTTATACGGACGATCACCCAGCGATCGCCAATTTGTTAGGTAAAGAACAAGCCCTGAAAGAGCAACTGGAACGACGAGTTGGTCAAACTGTCGGCAGTTCCCAGCCCATTGAGGAGCAGAATTTACAGATAGGAGAACTCCAGCAGACCTTGACTGCGAATTTGGTAGAGACAGAGGTAGAACGGTTGGGATTGGAGAATCAGACTGGTGTCTTGATGAAAGCATTTCTGTCTTACCAAGCACGTCTGAGAAACCTACCCAAATTGGAACAAACACAGCTACGTCTCGAACGACAGCTACAGGTAGCACGAGCCACCTATGAACAAATGCTGAAACGATTGCAAGAAGTTCAAGTTGTAGAAAATCAAAATGTCGGTAATGCCAGGATTATTTCAGAGGTTTTAGTTCCTAAGAAACAAATTTCTCCTCGTATTGCTTTGAACTTGGCTCTGGGAGGGGTTTTAGGATTTATCCTAGCTCTAGGATCTGCTCTATTAATAGAAGCTATGGATAAATCTGTGAAGACAGCAGAAGAAGCCAAGCAGTTGTTAGACTATCCGTTGTTGGGTACAATTCCTCTTTTTGAACAAAAAGACAGAATCGCTCGTGGTGAGAATAAGACAGAATTACCCGTACTTAATAATCCCTATTCGTCAGTCAATGCGGCATTTGAGATGCTCCAGATTAATCTGGGCTTTACTTTAACTGGTAAAGAACTGAAGGTGATTGTGGTTAGCAGTTCTGTTGTCGGTGAGGGTAAATCGTTTGTGGCAGCTAACTTGGCAGTAGCTACCGCCCAAATGGGACGACGAGTACTATTAATTGATGCAGATATGCGTCGCCCCCATCAGCATGAGATTTGGGAAATGCCCAACTTGATGGGGTTGAGTAATGTCCTTGTAGGACAGGCTGAGTTGGGAAAAATTGCCAAGGAAGTATTGATTAACTTAGAAGTGCTGACGGCTGGTACAATGCCGCCGAACCCAGCAGCTCTACTAGATTCACAATGCATGGCTAGCTTACTTAAACAAGCTGAAAGAGACTATGACTGCGTGATTATTGACACTCCGCCTTTGAGTCTCTTAGCTGATGCCACGATAGTAGGCAATCTAGCAGATGGAATGTTGGTGGTTGCACGACCCGGCGTGGTTAACTCTTCGGCAGCTAATACTACAAAGACAATGCTAGAGCATTCAAGAGTATCAGTGTTGGGAATGGTGGTGAATGGTGTTAATACAGATAAAAACTCCTATGAATACTATACGAATACAGATTCTGGATACAAGAATTCCAGGAAAAAGGAGAAAAGCAAGTATAGCTTAAGTAAAATTACTGGCTTGCGGCTACTTTAATGGGGGATGGCTGTATAAATCAGTGTTTTTACTGTGGTGGTTAAAGATTTAGATTGTGTAAATTAATAGCTGACAGATTAGTAAAAAATACTGCTTGTTTGAAGCTTTTTTATATTAAAATATAGGCTTTATAACAACTAGATATATTTACTATTTTTCAGCTAGATTGGCACATTAAAAATAGTTTAAAATTGCTTCTAATAATATTTAGATATCAATTCGGCAGATTTTTTTTAGTTGAGGTGGAGTTAACTTCAAAGATAAACTGTACTAAACTTAGGATAAATTTTTAGTATTTGTCTATATTTTTATTCAACCTGACTGGGGTTGGGCACCAGAATATGTTGAAGCAATGTATTTTATGCTGCAACAAGACTAGGCAGATGATTATGTAATTGCAACTGAAGAAAGCAATTCTCTACAAAACTTTGTGGAGACAGCCTTTACTTACTGCCGATTAGACTCGTAAAAGTATGTTGTGGAACACCCTAATCTTTTTTTTGCGACCAGGAGATATCGCAGTAGGAAAGGAAATCGTGCTAAAGCAAAACTAAAGTTGAATTGGAAGGCAAAGTATAAAATGAATAATGAATAATGTCCTTCAAATGATGATTGAGTTAAATTTTAAATTCAATTAAAGTCTATTTGAAAACGAGAGAAATTGAGTTAAAAATTATAGTAGTTCTTTTAAACAATGCGACTAATCAATAACTTCTTTCAGAATGGTTCTATTGATGAAAAAGGAAAAAAGAGAGTTCGTCAGGCTGGTTTAACAGGTATTATAACCTTAGCAGTCAGAGGAATTACGACAATAGCTGGATTATTTTCTATTCCAATTACATCTCAATACTTAGGGCCAGAAAGATTTGGAATCTGGTTGATAATCAGCACGTTTTTAACGTGGGTAAGTGCTGCTGATTTTGGACTGGCTAATAGCCTCACAAACGCACTTGCAACGGCTGATGGTCAAGAAGACCGAAAGGCAGCAAAGGAGGCAGTATCAAGTACATTCTGGTTAATGGTAGGAACCTCACTAGTATTACTAGTTATATTTTTAATAACTCATCCATATATTGCTTGGGAACGCGTATTTAATGTTAATTCTGAAACTGCTAAAGCAGATGTAAGTTTAGCTACTTTTATATGTTTTATTTTATTCATTCTACGTCTACCTTTATCAATTCCAGGCCGCATTTACGGGGCTTACCAAGAAGGCTATTTTTATCAGTTGTGGGTTGGATTAAGTAGTATTATATCAGTTGTTACCTTGATTTTAGCTATTTATCTACATGCTAGCTTACCTGTTCTTATAACAGCTTTTTTTGGCACTTTATTACTAGGAGACCTTTTTTCTGCTATTCATCTATTTTCATTTCATAAACAGTGGCTAAGACCAGATATTAAATATTTTAGTTGGCTAAAATCAAAATATCTTTTCAAAATAGGCTTTCAATTTTGGATTGCTCAAATATCAGCAGTTTTAATTTTTCAGACTGATATTATCATTGTTAGCCAATTATTCGGTGTAATTGAAGTTGCTAGCTATGGAGTAACTTTCAGGTTGTTTACTATTATTGGACTTATCCAGTCAGCTTTTATTATTCCTCTTTGGCCTGCTTATGTTGAAGCATCATCAAAAAATGATTTTTCTTGGATTATTAAAATTTTCAAAAAGTCAGTTTACTTAAGTCTTTTTTGGTCTTTGAGCGCAGGAACTACACTAGTCATAGTTTCACCTCAAATTGTTTCTTCTTTGGTGAGCCAAGATGCAATTCCCCAGCAAAACTTGCTTTTTGCTATGTTATTTACATGTGTATTAACTTCTATTGCCCAGTGTGTAGCAATGTTAGTTAATGGTTTAGGAGAAATTAAGTTGCAAGCTTTTGTTGCACCCATATCTGCCATTTGTAATCTTTTGCTATCAGTTATTCTCGGTAATCTAATTGGTGTTTCAGGAGTTGCATGGGCTACTGGGATTTGTGTGCTGTTATTTTCTCTATTAGCAGTAGGTGGAGATATTTTAAAGAAACTTAAAACTAGAAGTAAAACTGGAAAATTAATAGGAGATATAAAATAATGGTTGAAAATTGTCCTATATGTCTTTCAAAAAGAGAGATTTGCTTTAAATCCACTATTCTTAGTAAGTATGATGTGAGCTATCTATACTGTAATAACTGTGGTTTACTTCAAACTGAACATCCATACTGGTTGGGAGAAGCTTATAATAGCGCAATTGCTGATGCCGATACTGGTTTAGTTGCCAGAAATATATCAATTTCTAAAAGAGTTGCTTGCATCCTTTTTTTCTTATTTGGTAAAAATGGAAAATATCTAGATATTGCAGGCGGTTATGGTATGCTAACAAGACTGATGAGAGATATGGGTTTCGATTTTTACTGGTTTGACCTATATTGTGAAAATATTCTTGCAAAAAGATTTGAGGCATCTACAACCGATAAAGCTTTCTCTGCAATAACTGCTTTTGAAGTTTTAGAACACGTATATAATCCTACTGAATTTATTCATAAATCGTTGAAAGATACAGAAGCATCGACAATTATTTTCTCGACAGAATTATTTAACGGAGAACCACCAAAACCTCAATCATGGTGGTATTATGCATTTGAAAGCGGTCAACATATTTCTTTTTATCAACCTAGAACTCTCAAATTTATAGCAGATAAGTTATCACTATTTTTTTATTCATATAATGGGCTACATCTTTTTACTAAAAAAGCTGTCAATAATCAAGTTTTATTAGAAATAATGACTAGCCGCTGGTCAACTATTTTACGCCATTATGTCAAGAGAAACTTAATTAGTAAAACAGTTTTAGATAACAAATATATTATCAATAATTTTCAAGATCAAATTTATTAATTGTGAAGGTTCTGAATGATTAAGATTGCATACGACTATCAAGTTTTTTCATGGGCTAAATATGGTGGTATTTCCCGCTACATTTATGAAATTGCTACTCAGATTGCAAATACTCCCAGTTTTGAAGTTAAAATTTTTGCTGGCTTTTATGTCAATAAGTATTTAGATAACTGCGCTCCAAATTTGGTGAAGGGATGGCAGATTCCTCTTATACCGAAATCCGCAAAACTTGTAGGTGCAATAGATGCCGAATTATCTAAGATATGGCTACACCAGGATACTCCTGATATTGTTCACGAGACTTACTATTCTCGTAATCGTATAGCACCGAAACGATCCAAAACAGTAGTAACAGTCTATGATATGCTTCATGAAAAATTTGGCCACACAATGAAAAAAAAAGATAGAGATTTTTCAGTTATTAAAGCAAACTCAATAAAACGAGCAGACCATATTATTTGCATTTCTGAAAATACCAAGAAAGATTTACTTGAGTTATTAGATATAGAACCTAAAAAAATTTCTACGATCCATCTTGGATACTTTTTACAAAATGATTTATTTAAAGATGATAATAGACCAATAGAAGATCCATACATACTCTATGTTGGAGAACGAAAGTTAGAATATAAGAATTTCAAGAGACTCATACAAGCATATGCTACTCGTCCATCCTTAAAAGATAACTTTAAATTAGTATGTTTCGGTTCTAGACCTTTTTCTACAACTGAAACTGCTATGATTGACAACTTTGGTATCAATCATAGTCAAATTATCTATGTGTCAGGAGAGGACAAAATATTGGCAAATTTTTATACTCATGCATCTGTATTTGTTTACCCTTCACTATATGAAGGTTTCGGTCTTCCACTGCTAGAGGCAATGTCTTTTCGTTGTCCTGTTGTCTGTAGTAATACAAGCTCAATTCCAGAGGTTGTTGCAGATGCAGGTGAATATTTCAATCCTTATGAAGTTGATAGTATTTCTGATGCTTTAGAAAGAGTTCTTTTTTCTACAGAAAGAACTAGAGAACTCATTGATCGGGGTAAAGAAAGGGTTAAGTATTTCTCTTGGGATAAATGTGCCAAACAAACGCAGTTAGTTTACAAATCATTATTATAATTACGCAATTTATATGTGGCGAAAAATTGTCAGTCCTGAGTTATTATTCTTACTAGGAACTCTTCAAGCCTTATTCCCCTACATTCCTTGGTATTTTCAGGGATTAAATCCCAGTTATCGCTATGAAGTAACATATTTACCAGTATTGATATGGGGTATTGGCTATATTTGCTTCTGGCTTGGGACTAAAAGTGTCAAGATAGCCTCATTTATTAAACCTAAATATGTAGTCAATATTAGATTAAATGATTTCAAACCTATTCTCCTTTTAGTAGTTGCTTTCGTAATTGTTCAAATACTTTTAGCTATAAGGCTTTATGGTGTTCTACCAATATATGGATACATTACTGGAACTTCCAATGTAACTGAAGTTAATGAAATACAACGTGAATCTGGTTTTGGTCAGTTGGGAGCTTTGACAGTTTCTTTATTTTTACTAAATGGATTTTTGTTAATTCTGATTATCAAAAACTTTGAGAGTAAGCAAAAAGCGACATTATTATTTATCTTGATATTTTGTATTCAAATATTTGGAGGATTAATGGCAGGGAAACGTCAAAGTCTATTGACTACGATTATGTTTTTATTCTGCGGACTTTCAATTCGTTATAATAACCCCTTAAAACCAATAACACAAATATTAAACATACCAACTAATAAAATAATTAGATTTTTCTTATTTGCGTCTATTTTAACTATTATAGTTTCACTTATGGGTTTTATAAGTTCAGCTAGAACTGGTGGCACAGGTTCAGAAGTTTCCGGAATTGAAGAAATTTTTAATTATCTGCAATTTCCACTAATAAATTTAGAAGCACAGTGTGGAGAAATCGGATTGGGCCCATACAAATTTAATTTTTTATATCCTCTATTTAGCTTGTTACCTAATAAGATTTATGAAGGAATAGCTCCAGGTTTAAGTGACTTACCAATTAGACCTGAGCCAACTATAGGTGCTGGTTTTTACGGAAATATACATTGGGGGATGGGACTTTTGGGTATAGTTATCTATTCTTTTGTAATTGGATTAACTTCTAAATATTTTTACAAGAAATCATTTACCAGCCTCTTTCATCTTTTAGTATATTGTCAAATTTCTTGGACTCTCTTGTCTGCTCATACATACAATCACTTTTTTAACCTGATCTTTTTACCGATACCAAGTTTTTTATTCTTTATTTTTTGCAATTTATTCAATCGTTCAAATCGTCAACATATAGAAAGAGAAAGCGTATGAAATTTCTAAAAGAGTACTGGCAGTCCAGTCAATTTTTAAATTTTAACTTAGTAGAAAGAGATACTTGGGTAGCTCAACAAGCATCTCTAATTCCAGAAAATAATTCTATTTTAGATGTGGGAGCGGGTTCATGTCCCTACCGCAAATACTTTTCCCATTGTGACTATAAAACCCAGGATTTTACATCATTATCACCTGAACAGCTACGAGGTCGTAGTGGATACGACAAAATAGATTATGTTTGCGATGCAACAAATATCCCAGTTACTGATGCCAACTTCGATGTAATTATATGTACCGAAGTGCTAGAACACGTCCCCGAACCAATTAAAGTTATATATGAATTTGCTCGAATATTGAAACCTGCGGGCAAGATACTTCTAACCGCACCTCTTGGTTCCGGAATCCACCAAGAGCCGTATCATTTTTATGGTGGTTATACGCCTTATTGGTATCAAAAATTCTTGACTGAAGCTGGCTTCTCAGATATCTCCATAGAACCGAATGGAGGATTCTTCAAACATTACGGTCAGGAAAGCATCCGTTTTGCTCAGATGACCATTCCTTGGAAATTGAATATCAACATAGCTTTGCGTTTCCTCTGGGTTCCCCTATGGTTAGTTCTGTTACCTTGGTTTGGACTAATTCTCCCTGTTGCGTGTCATTTTCTGGACTACCTTGACAAAAACAAAGGTTTCACAATTGGGTATCACGTAACCGCAACCAAAAAAGCTGCTTGATTACTGTATGAAAGTATTATGTGTCTTTGGTAAATATCAATATGGCGATCCTACTCGTGGAATCGGCACAGAGTATGCGGCTTTTGTGCCTGCTTTGGAAAGACTAGGACATCAAGTTATTCATTTTGATTCTTGGGAGAAAACTAAATTTGCTAACTATGCTGAACTGAATCAAGCACTGTTACAGATAGTTGAGCAAGAAAGACCAGATGTCATGCTCACAATTCAGAGAGATTACGAAATTTGGTTGGAAACATTGCAAATTATACAGTCACGAGGAGATGTAGCAACTATTTCATGGACAACCGATGACTCTTGGAAATATCGGGAAGTATCTCGATTTATTGGCACTGCTTACCATGCTATGACCACAACTTATTCGGATTGTGTCCCTAAGTATCACCAAGATGGTATTCCAAACGTGCTGCTGACTCAGTGGGCAGCTAATTCAGAAATGCTCCAACAACCTCTACCTGCATCACAGTGTCGCTATCAAGTCTCATTTGTAGGTGCAGCACATGGCGATCGCCAACAACGAATTGCGGAACTGCAATCACAGGGTATTGAAGTAATTTGTTTCGGTCATGGTTGGGCTAATGGTTCAGTTGCAGCAGAGGAAATACCCCGTATTGTACGGGAATCGGTTATTAGTTTGAATTTTGCGAATGCTTATAAAGGTTCTAATCAAGTCAAAGCAAGAACTTTTGAAGTTCCTGGTGCTGGCGGTTTTCTACTCACAGAATATGCTTTGGGGCTAGAATGTTGCTACATTTTTGGTGAAGAAATAGCCGTTTTTTATTCAGCAAAAGATTTAGCAGAAAAAATTAAATACTTTCTCGCTCATCCAGAAAAGCGAGATGTAATAGCCCAAGCTGGTTTTATGAGGACAAAATCAGAACATACTTATGATTTGCGAATGAAAGAACTGTTAGATTTTGCAATTAAATCTCGTGATGAATGGTTAAAAAATAATACAAAATCAACCCAGATTGCTTTTGAGTCTGCATTAGCAAAACATCGTTTAAATTCACCGATAAAATTATTCAGAACACTGTTAGTTTCAGCTTGTACTCTAGTTTATGGGCAAAAACGTGGTTTTCGTGCGGCTCGAAGGTTACTTTTTGAAGTAAGTTGGCGATTATTTGGAAACAAAAATTTCACAGCATCAGGTTTACCTGGAAGGTTATTTCCATATCAGTAATGTTAGAAATATTTGATAGTTGTTTATGAATATACCCAAGCTTAGTATAGGTATCTCCTTCAAAAATCCAGGTTCATACTTTAAACTTGCATTACAATCTATCTTTGCCCAAACTTTTACAAATTGGGAACTAATTCTAATTGACGATGGTTCCACAGATGATTCCTTGACCATTGCCAAAAGTATTCAAGACCCGCGAGTACGTGTTTACTCTGATGGAGAATCTAAAGGTTTAAATATACGATTAAACCAAATAGTTCAGCTAGCCAATGCACCTTATTTTTTCCGAATGGATGCAGATGATATCATGCATCCTCAACGTCTGGAAAAGCAATATCAAGCCTTGCTTCAACATGACGATAATACAGTCATTGGAACAGCAGCTTATTCTATAGATGCTAATTCTCGTGTTGTTGGTTTTAGAGCAAGTCGGCAAATTCAAGAAACAGGTTTTGATGCAAGACATAGCTTTTTTCATCCAACAGTAGCAGCTTCAACGGCATGGTTTCGCCGAAATCCCTACAGTGAAAACTTTATATATCAACGGAGTCAAGATGCAGAACTATGGTGTAGAACAACAAGCAATACTAAGTTTATCAACTTACCTGAACCTTTACTTTATTATCGGGAAGATGGAGTATTCTCATTCAATAATTATATAGGAACCACTTTAGGGCTGCTTGACATAATTCATAATAATTTGAACCTAAGACGTAGCAGATACCTTTACTTATTTTCACGAGAATTGATTAAACTGTGGATTGCCTTTATCTATAACTGTTTTGGTCTGACAAAATATTTAGTTGCTATGCGCTACAAACAGTTAACTCAGAAGGAACTACAGGCCGCCGATGAAATGCTGACAATGATTCAGCAGTAACAAATATTTATTGAGTAAGTTGTCATGCTTCGAGTTCTACACAGCATTCATTTTCCAGTAAGCGCTCGTTCTTTTGTAAAGCCAGTTGTGGATTACTTAAATCAATCTGGAATTGCGACTGAACTTTGGGTGGAAAATCATTCCAAACACTCTACTGTCATCCAACAGCTAAATGTTCCTAAGCGCTTAGTAGCTAGCGACCTAGTTTTCAATCCGATTGAATTTATTCGCAGGTTATCTAATTACCGTCGCCAATTAAGAGTAGCTAACCCTGATATTCTTCATACCCATCAAACCCGTGCCTCTTTAATTCCCCTGCTTGCTGCTTATCTGGAAAAGATACCAATACGTGTTTACCAAAATCATGGTCTTCCCTACTTGGGGTATCGTGGACCTTTACGGTGGTTGTTGCGTAGTTTGGAAATCATCAATATCCGTCTAGCAACTCATGTCTTGCTGGTCAGTCGTTCTAATCTATCAGCAGCACGCAAAGATAGACTATTATCTGCAAACCAAGGTGCTGTAATCGCTAACGGCTCTGCTGTAGGAATTGATTTGGCGGAATATGAATTAAGTAGTTTTAGTGGGCATAGAAAGAAGCAAGCCAAAAAGAAATTTGGTGTTGCGGAAGCTCCCTTTGTTTTGGCTTACGTGGGTCGTCCGGTCAGACGCAAAGGGTTTCACCTGCTGCTAAAAGCCTGGGAAAAATCTGGCTTGGGATTGCAAAATTGTTTTTTGTTAATTGCAGGTTGTACTGCTAATGAATGTGAAGCAGCTTTAGGTCATCCTGTAGTGGGAGTTAAGGGACTAGGTTATCTAACAAACTTGTCTAAATTCTACGCTGCTTGCGATGCTGTCACCTTACCCAGTGAACATGAAGGATTTCCCTACTCCTTGTTGGAAGGAGCAGCCGCAGCTAAACCTTTAATTGGTACTGACATTCCTGGCATTCGTTGTGCGATTCAACCCAATCAAACAGGTTTGTTGGTTCCAGTCAATGATGAACTAGCTTTAGCCAATGCAATAAGCCAATTAGCCTCAGACCCGGTGTTGCGATCGCGCTTGGGTCAGAATGCCAGAAAGCGTGTAGAGCAGGAGTTTGCTAGAGAAATAGTCTTAACTAGCTTGCAGGATTTTTACTATAAAGATTTAGGCTGCTGTCCTCAAGCTGAACCTATCTTACGAATGGGTCACTTGTCACATTTATAAGTCATGTCAAAAGCTCTAAAGGCTTGTGTATAAATCGTTTTCAGGTTCTGAAAATGGCGTATCACGTGGCAAATGACCCACTAATGAAATGTAGAAACAATTCATGAATTGTTTCTACGAATGCCCAATACTTTTATAAATAAATTAGGATCGCTATATGTGAGCTTAACCTTATACCAATTCTGTATGAGGTTGCGCTTTATTCACCCACACCCTAGAAGGGGTGCGGCTATACGTTGCTTGCGATTAGCGGGAGGGGTACATAGGCGCTTCGCCTTCCGTAGGTAGCCCACAGTAAGGTGGGCTAATTAGGCGCATCTTCATAATATTTGGTATTAGCTCAACCATTAACATAAAATTAATAATCCCCCGACTTAAGCCGAGGGATTATTAATTGCACTGCTGATAACATCTTTTAATTTCAACACACCTAAGTTTTAGCCCGTCTTCAGAGCAACCCTTAATTGCTTCAGGAACTTACCAAGTTCTACAAATTGAGAATCTTTTGCAAGCTTCTGGACAACTTCAGGACTGCTTTCCCTCACAATTTGGTTATAAGCAGTAATCGCAGCATTCAGCTTATTAATATTCACATTTAGTGTTTCTCCCTTCATCTCTACCACTGAATCTGCTACTAAACCTTTAGTGGTGGCAACTAGCACTAAAGGTTTTAACTCTCCGACAGGAACACCGGATGCGTTTGCTGATTTAGTCTCAGCCAGACTCGATATAGCTTTTACAAGTGCTTCCGCTAACGATGGTGAGACTCCTAACCCAGTTATAAAACTCTGTAGCTGACTTGCTGCCGCTTCTGCACCTGCACCACTCGTTAAAATAGCTTTAATGCCAGCACTTATGTTATTTGAGGCTGAAGCTGCATTGAATGCATTATTCAAAATATTTTGAACTTCATTTGACACACCAAGACTATCACTACTCCCAAACACACTGGTATTGGGTGCAAATTCAATCGTTGGCTGCAAATTAACTGGGTTGAAATTATTACCAGATGAACTTGATGAGTCCGGGGCACTACCTTGCACTACACCTACACCAGCATTTACTTTGGTAGGCTGACTTACCAAGTAAGTGAATAAGCTGAAAACCAGACAAAAACTGAGAGATAACTTTTGTTTCTTCATACTTTTAGCGTTGATTAAATTCAAAGATAACTCAAGATTTAAAACTGGAAACTATACCCTGCACTTAGAGTAAAACCGAGACCAGTCTGAAAATTGCCAGTAACGTCTGTAAAAACAGTATTAATGACTACAGGAACCTTTTTTAATGGAGCGAAAGATGCACCCATGTTAAGACGATTGCCTGTCCAGCTACCAACCAAAGACACTTCAGGGATGACTCTTAGCCCTAAACTACCAAAAATATTAACAGAATTATCACGTGCGTTTATAGCACCTTTAGAACGAAAACTACCACTACCAAGACCTACAGACATGGTTAAAGGCAATTTGTTATTTGGGCTATCTGGTTCCAGCGGAAACGATCGAGTAACCACACCATAGATAGTATCTTGATCTTGGGTACTGTCTCCCCATTTAATCGCATTTGACCAACCAACAGCTACTGCTGTGCCATCAGTAAAGTATTTGTGTAGCTTCAGACCGACACCTCCACTATCGCCAAAATCAAATGTGTTACCACCACCTACACTAGTGATATTGACATTAACTTCTAGTCCTACAGTTTTAACTGCATCTCCTAAACCAAAACCAACAGACAAAGAACCATCGACTCTATCTTTACCTGAGTCTAGAGGGAAACCTAGTCCACCACCAATATAAGCTTGACCGAAACTTGCACCATAAGCAGAAGGAGTACCAGCTGTTGAACCGGGAGAAGATGAAGAAAATTCACCTAGTGTCACGATAGGATCAATTAAAAGTTCTTGGCGTAATTTATTAATATCTCCCAAGGTGTCACCCACAAATTCAGAAGAATCTGTTTGTGCAATTATGCGATCTGGATTTTTTGCCTTTGTCTGCTTCTGCGATCGCAATTTGCGATCGCCATCTTGGGAAGCCAGTAACTTTTCCCCTAAGTTTGCCTCTAGTCCTGATTTCGCTCCAGTGGCAAACTTTTCGCTAGTTAAAGCAGCACTAAATTCTGAATTGTGAGTAGCAGCAGAGCTATCCGTAACACTTGAAAGATTAGTACGACGTTTTTTCTGACTTTTCACGTCATGTGGAAAAGCTAACGGGAAACCTAACCCCCTAACCCCCTTCCCTACGAGTGTTGCTCCCGAATTCAAAGCCTCTCTCCTTGCAGGAGAGAGGTTTTTTTTGTATGTCAATAGCCTTTGTCGCAGACTTATATTTGGTTGTTGGGTAGTATCAGATAATGAAGAAGATGCTTCTAGGTTGTGAGCAGAAGTCATTTTTTCCCGTTGTTCAGAAACAACATTCTCTACAGCACCTGCAGGATTAATAGGAACAGATGTTAATCCGATCAGGCAAGTTACCAGAGTTATTCCCAAACGCGAGTAAACACCCCTCTCCTCAGTAAATAGATAGATAGGAATGCTATTGATAATTTTGTGTTTTTGATATGTCATAATATTTGTCAATATTTTTTACCAAAAATAACCTCATGTCTGCTATCAAAATCTATACCCCCAGCACGAATATTCAAAACAGTAATTTCACGTAATTAAAGGAGATTTATATTTGAAAACAGTAATTTTACGTAATTACACCAATTTACGCTCTGATTCGACCACACCTAGACATAACTGTTGACCTACCTCATATCTTGTAACCTATGTATATATTCCATATGCTGATAAAAAGTATCACAAAACTCTGATAGAAATAATGCTTTGATTTCTAGTCCATTTTAATGGACTTGTCTTATTAGACAGGGACTTATAGTCCCTGGCGGGTCGAGTCATTAATCGATCGACCTAATCAGCACTGATACTATTTTTCGTAATATTCTATACAGATACTAGATATCAGCTAGCCTTCTCTTGCCTTTAACACCAGGGCAAAAGTTTACATTTCAGAATATTTACGTAATTTCCACATGGTTAAATACCTTTCTTTGGAATTATATAGGAATAGATAAGCTAAAACACATTTAAACTGCATAATCTAAATTTCTCTAACAATGAGTGGGGTGGGCATCCTGAACCGCCCGGATATGCAAATCTTTATGTGGAACAACTTATGAATAGAACATCAATTTACAAACCTTAAAAACTAGGATTCTTGAATTTGAGCAAGAAAGCTTTAGACTGTCCAGATACAGAAAGCAGTTTCTCAAATTCAAGTCTTAATGACTAAATGGTGTTCTAGAAGATTATTCACTGACTTATTTTTGAACTTGAGGCTAACAATTTCAGGGTGAGTGTTGCTGGTGCCTACCTTTTCCGATTTGACCAGTCATTCAATGTTAATTGCAAAAAAAGAATATAAATGAATATTACTCTTTCTCTTGACAATAAAGGAAGTAAATTACATCAAATCCAAAATATCCTCTCAGTATTGCTTCTTCTAGGGGATATTTTGGGTTTAACTATTAGTTTATCTCTAGCTTTATGGTTGCGTTTAGGTCAGCAACTGAATGCATTCGATCCAGCTGTTTATGGATTTTTCTTATTAGTTATCGCGGGTCTTTATCTGGCAGATAGCTACCATCCAAACACCCAGATTGCTGGCTTGCGCGCTCCATCTCGTATCCTAATCGCCACTATTTGCGTTGGTTGCATTACTGCTCTCCTGATTTACCTTACTGGTATTTTGGGACAAGATCCCGTCTTTAAACGGGGAATTTTGTTACCAAGCCTGGGCCTATTTACCGTCTGGGCCATAAACTTACGGCTGTGGGCAGCAAAATGGGTGCGATCGCAAGCTCAACAAAGCCGTTGGTTAATTTTGGGTGCGAGCGAAAAAGCCATTGAATTTGGACAAACCTTTTTAGAACAGAACTTATTGGGGCGGTTAGTTGTTCTAGCGGCAGCAGATCAAGACGCAAATAAGTTAGCAGAAAATAATCGAGTTTCTGTAGGTCGGCTAAATGACTTGCTCGAATGGAGCCAACAGCCTTGGTCAGGGGTAATAGTGGCAATCCCAATGGAATTATCTGATACATATGTGCAGCAATTGATGCAGTTGCGGCTATCTGGTGTCTCTATATATAAAATTCCTGATATTTGCGAAACCTTATGGTACAAACTTCCCTCATCCTTACTTCAGGATAATTGGTTGGCTTTTGGTACTGGTTTTAACTTAGCCTCTGGAAGCATTAGTCGAAAGATCAAGCGATCGCTAGACATTCTTCTGGCATGGCTATTATTTGTGTTTCTGTCTCCAATCATGATGCTTGCGGCACTGGCAATTAAATTAGATAGCCCCGGCCCAATATTTTACACTCAGACACGGACAGGACTAGAGAGAAAACCCTTTAAGGTTTACAAATTCCGCTCAATGTACCAGGATGCGGAAAAGCAAGGAGCGCAGTGGGCCAACGAATACGATCCTCGGATTACTAGAGTCGGACGTTTGATGCGCTTAACTAGAATTGATGAACTGCCACAAATTTTGAACGTCCTACAGGGAGAAATGAGTCTGATTGGTCCACGTCCAGAGCGTCCGGAGTTTGATGCCAAGCTCCGACAAGAAATTCCCTACTATGACTTGCGTTACGTCGTCAAGCCAGGAATCACTGGCTGGGCACAAGTAATGTATCCCTATGGAGCATCAATAGAAGATGCTTACGAAAAGTTAGCTTACGACCTCTACTACATCAAAAATTATTCCCTGGGTTTGGATTTAGCAATCGTCTTCAAAACCATGCGGGTTGTATTATTGGGTAAAGGCAGATAATAAAAAGTTTTCAGTCTTGGGTGTAACAAGGTTGGAGTGACCAGGTAAAGTTAAGCAAGCAGATACAGGCAAGCTGACACAGGGTGCAGCCTGTATATCTTCTAAAATAACGGCTCTAAAGAATTTCTCAGTCTTGATTTTGCATTCCATCTTTGAGGAGCGATGGTGCAGAATATAGCCATATAAGTTCTCACAATCGTGAATATACCTTTTTGTGTCTGCGAGAATGTGAGCGTGCCACACCTCATCAATTTCTTTTGTGGGAACCAGTTGGGTATTGGGATAAAGAAATTGGAGGTGCAAGAACATCTTATAACGGGCGATCGCTATTTCTGTTTGTTGGAATGTCCACCCACATCCATCACAAGAAGACATTAGCTTGCGAGCAACTGGCTGCAAATCCAAATTATTTAAATTGTATAAAAAAGTGTTATTACTCATTGTTTGCGCTCCTTTAATGTCGTCCAGTGGTCAGCCCACAGCAGTAGATTGAGTCCCAAAGAGGTAATCAAGGCACTACAGAACCCCACCCTTTCCCTCCTTGCTTTTTGTGAGCGCCTGGGGGTGGGGTTTTTGACAAATGTCACCAACATTACTGACCTCTCTCAATCGAGGAGAGAGGCTTTGATATTCCCCCCTTCCCTACAAGAAAAGGGGGTTAGGGATTTGGTAATCGTGAGCATATTTGAGTAATATTACTTATTCTTTTAGAGGTTACCCGTATTATTTGTACTCAATATAGACGGATGTGTCTCGAAACTATGCCACTGTTACAGAATTTGTTATAAGGGATGAAGACCAGAAAAATGCAAGCGATCGTTATCTCGCAACTGAAACATAAGTATTATTGCTTATTTATATTTCAAAAATGCATAAGTTAATTTTGCCTACCACTACTAAGTATTAGAAGTTATTACGTTGTATGAAACAAAAAAAAGAATAAATTTTATGAAAGAATTGAATTTTAAAGAAACATTAAGCTGGTCATCAGTTTCGAGGATGATAATAAGTATCCTTGCCTTAAGTTACTTAGCTTTTATTCCAGTAAAAGGACTTGATAAAAGCCATCGCTTGGAAACAACAGAGGTAGGACTTATAACTATCATACTATTGATAAACTCTAAAATTTTAGATAGATTACAAGAATTCAAGTTTGGTAGTAATGGAGTAGATTTTAAACTTGCTGATAGTAAAATTAAGGCTAATACTGAGGCTAATCAAAAAGAGTCAAAGGCTTTAACTTTACTAGGAACTTTAACTATACCAGACAATGAAAATCGAAGAAAGTTTTTTGATATTCTGCTAAATGATGGAGAGCTAAAAATAATTGAAAAGCTCTTTTTAGCAGGAAAGGACAATGGACAGTTCCTATATGAAAAAAACGAAGAAAATGAGCAAAAGTTGAGGCATTTAGTGGTAATAGGTTTTCTTGAAAATTTAACAGAAACTCCAATTACTTTAATACCAGATGGCAAGAATTTAAGAGACTATTTTAAGCTGAGTTGTGCAGGAAAAATATGTTTAGCTTTAGGCTCTAGTAACATTTATTCTGAAGATGTAGTGAATGAATGTGTAGGTGATACTCATTGCCACGCACTATTGACTACTATCGTGCATAAAAATGGGTTCAGTGCAGAAAACCCTACCCAGATGTTTGCTTCTACTGCTTCCAAATCTCAACAATTGCAAAACTAATACCGTTTCTTTATAAAGATGCGCCTAATTAGCCCACCTTACTGTGGGCTACCCTCCGGGAACGCCAAGGGCGAATGTTTGTATAGCCTTTGCCAGTGCGTTGGGCGGCTTGGCCGACTTGTTCGCGTAGCGTCTCCTTATTGAGAAGCACCTGGCGTCCAGGCTTGCTGCCTGTGGGTGAATAAAGCGCAACCTTATTTGGTCACGACCGTTCGCTTGTTGCGGGAACCTTGAGATGAACTAAAGCTTTTTGCAACACACTGGGCTTTACACTTAACCAGATTTGATTGCGCTCGTCCTCAGTATAACCCACAACCACAGCCCCAATCGGTGAACCAATATCGGGATACATCTCTGGAGTCATGTCTCCAGTATCAACAAAATCGGTAATCTGAACAATACCTCGCACCATGTCGTCGCCTAGATTGACAAAAATCCCAAACGGCTTATGATGCTCAACCAAGCCATGAATCAGTTCACCTAACCGATACTTGGACTTGACCTGATTCCAGAACTGATCATTCATTGCATTACCTCGGTTTTAGGACTCTAGGATATTGGTTCAAAATAGAAAACAAATCGTGAGAAATTGGCAATTCGACTTGTTCCCCACCTTGATACGGTTTTTCGAGTGGCTTGAAATACTGAGCGTAGGTTTCTAAATCAATTGTAACTTCCAGAATTCCGTCTTTGTAGTATCGATGATACTCCTCAGCCAAACTCCTACTATTAGGTGCTGCAAAGTAACATTTTCCGTCAGCATTTGGAGGATTGTAAGGAAAATCAGCAGGCTGAAAACCCTGTTCTATAAGTTGCTGTCCTTTTCCTTTTTGAGTTGCTTTATAAATTGTAATGGTCTGTATTGTGTTCAAGCACCATCTAATGTGTTTTAGAGAAAAAGGTTTTTATTTACTCTTCAGAACGATCGCCTGCAATTAATAATATGCCGCTTGTTGGTCAAGCGATCAAGTGTTGCGGTCAGGAAAAAGAGTAAGTTTATCCTGCAACAGGGTGAAGCGCCCATAACTTACTTGAACTTCTCGGTGTGAAATTTTTTTGTTGGCTCAAAACCTTCGCAGTATTGAGTTACAAGGGATGAAGACTAGAAAAATCTAGGCGATCGCGCACATGTAGAAAAACAGGTCAACCCACCCTCAAACTACTTACCGCAGATTTTGCAACCAGCCCAATTGCCTCTAAATCTGGCACTGGTAATTCACTCTCCATACCCAACCACAAAAGATACTCAATATTCCCTGCAGGCCCAGTAATCGGCGACCAAGTTAAACCCTTATAAAGCCACCCTAACTCCCACGCCCCTTGCAAGACCTGGAAAATCGCGTCTGCATGGTCATCAGGATCGCGCACAACCCCCTTTTTTCCCACACGACCTTTCCCCACCTCAAATTGTGGCTTAACCAATAACACCGCCTCACGAGGAGCCTGACTCAACCGCCATAAAGCAGGCAAAACCTTGGTTAGAGAAATAAACGACACATCCACCACTGCCAAATCAGGGATAAAATCACCTTCTCCATACAAATCAGCAGGTGTGAGATGTCTTAAATTAGTGCGTTCCCTTAAAATCACCCTCGGGTCATTTCGCAACTTCCAATCAACCTGCCCATAGCCCACATCAATACCATAAACCAATTTTGCTTTCTCTTGCAAAAGACAATCAGTGAAACCCCCCGTCGAAATCCCACCATCCAAACAAACCCTACCCTCGACAGCTAAAGCAAACACATTCAGAGCCTTCATCAGCTTCTCACCACCACGAGAAACAAAACGCGATCGCTCCCTAACCGTCACCAATGCCCGAACATCAACATCAGTCCCCGCCTTATCCACCACCTTACCATCAACACTCACCTCCCCGGCCAGAATCAACCTCTGAGCCAAAGCCCGAGAAACACACAAACCCAACTCCACCAACAAAACATCCAATCGTTGCTTGCTCAACCTACCCTCTGCGGTTCGTAAAAAAAGCGAGCCTCTTAACCAAGACTCGCTATATTTTTATTTTGATCCAATTTTGTTCCAAACTTTCAACACTCTTTGAATTTTATTCTCCCCTTTGAATTGGGGGCAGAAAGGCCCAAAATCTAGATATCCTTCTCACTCAATTCGCGAGTCATATAGTCAAAAGGCTCATCCACAAAAGCAGTATTCGCAACACCAAAAGCCGCTACCTGCTCCTTCACCATATCCTTCATAATCTGGATACCCCGTACCGTCGGGCCAATAGGAACCCCCAAAGAATTATAGGTTTCCCGCAGACCTTGTAGAACCCGCTCATCTAGAACATCCATACTACCAGCGACTAAAGCATAAGTTGCATAGCGCAAGTAGTAATCCATATCCCGCAGACAAGCCGCATAACGACGGGTAGTATAGGCATTTCCACCAGGACGAATCAACTCAGGCAAATCTTCAAATAACTTAGAACCAGCCTGCTTGACAATTGCCGCCGCATTGCTATTTACAGCCGCAGCAGCTTGGACTCTTGCCGTACCACTTTCAAAGTAGGACTTTAGATTGTCGATTGCATTGCGGTCAAAATACCGCCCAGCAACATCATAATTCTTAATTAAACTTGTAACTGCGTCCCGCATGACATGAGTCTCCCAATCAATCCTATCTTTAGTTTGATATCTGGCTGCTTTTATGCACCTACAATCTTTCGTGCCAATTCCTGGGGAAAACCCACCAGCACAAAAAAATTTACTTGCTACTTAAGGATTCTATGCCAAACTTGACCACAGCAAATCAAGTGTGGAGTTTTGTATCATCGTAGGGTTATTAAAAGGTTAATATAAGCTGTAAACATGAATTTATGTAACAATAACTACAAAATTGGCTGTTTCCTTGTCTCTACGATATTCCAGGTGTGTCAAAATCTGGTTTCATATCATGCAAGGTCAGCATGTTTTGAAGATTGCGCTTTTACAATAAATAAATTGGCCGGTAAGGAGTACCCATGACAACCCCAACAGAAGTCTTGAAGATGATTCAGGACAAAAAAATTCAGATGATCGATCTGAAATTCATCGATATGCTCGGAACTTGGCAACACTTGACCGTGTTCCAGAACCAAATCGACGAAAGTAGTTTTACCGAAGGTGTACCTTTTGATGGTTCCAGCATCAGGGGTTGGAAGGGAATTGAAGCTTCAGATATGTCAATGGTTCTCGATCCAAACACCGCTTGGATCGACCCTTTTATGCAAGAACCAACATTGAGTATTGTTTGTAGCATCATTGAGCCTCGTACAGGCGAACCCTACGATCGCTGCCCCCGTTCTATCGCCCAACGAGCAGTAGATTACGTAATATCCAGTGGCGTTGGTGACACAGTTTTCTTCGGTCCAGAAGCGGAATTTTTTATCTTTGATGACGTTCGCTTTGACCAAAACTCTAGCTCCGGCTTCTACTATATAGACTCCGTAGAAGGTAAATGGAACTCCGGAAGAACTGAAGCTGGTGGTAACTTAGGTTACAAACCCCGCTACAAAGAAGGTTACTTCCCAGTAGCCCCCACCGACATTTACCAAGATATGCGGACAGAAATGCTGCTAACAATGGCGAAGTGCGGTGTCCCCATTGAAAAACATCACCACGAAGTTGCGAGTGGTGGTCAGTGCGAACTCGGCTTCAAATTTGGTAAATTAATCCAAGCTGCTGACTGGCTGATGACTTACAAGTACGTCATCAAGAACGTAGCCAAGAAATATGGCAAAACCGTTACCTTCATGCCTAAACCTGTATTTGGCGATAACGGTTCCGGGATGCACTGTCACCAGTCCATTTGGAAAGATGGTCAACCCCTATTCGCTGGGGATAAATACGCTGGTTTGAGCGAGATGGCATTGCATTACATTGGTGGTCTGCTCAAGCATGCACCAGCATTGTTAGCAATTACCAACCCGACCACCAACTCTTACAAGCGTTTGGTACCTGGTTATGAAGCACCTGTGAACTTGGCTTACTCTTCAGGTAACCGTTCCGCTTCCATCCGGATTCCTCTATCTGGTAACAACCCCAAAGCCAAGCGCTTGGAGTTCCGTTGTCCTGATGCGACTTCTAATCCTTACCTGGCATTCTCTGCGATGCTATGTGCTGGTTTAGATGGTATCAAGAACAAGATTGACCCCGGTGAACCTTTAGATAAGAACATTTACGAATTATCTCCAGAAGAACTCGCAAAAGTTCCTTCTACCCCAGGTTCTCTTGATGCCGCACTCGAAGCACTAGAAAAAGACCACGCATTCTTAACTGAGGGTGGCATATTCAGCGAAGACTTTATCCAAAACTGGGTTGCTTACAAGCTGGATAACGAAGTTAACCCTATGCGCTTGCGTCCCCATCCTCACGAATTTGCCCTTTACTACGACTGTTAAGTTAATTGAATTAAACAATTCAAAAAGACCTAATACCGTTTCTTTGTGAAGCTGCATATATTACCCCCCGGCTACGCCGTCCCCCCTTGGCAAGGGGGGACTACAGGCAGGGCTGATTCATTCGACAAGGTATGTATTTTGTCAATACCATTGGCGATAAATATTCGGGCAAAAGTCATGAATTTTTGACCTTTTTGATGCCTAAGATTGAATGCCAATTGAATGCCTTGCTTATTTTTCATCTCCTGAACCCTTGATTTTTAAGGCCTTTTAGGGAATGAATCAGCCCTGGGACTACAGGGGGGTCTTGATTATGTGCATCTTCATACAGAATTGGTATAACCCCCCAACCCTCTTAAGACCGAGTATTGGGGAAGTAAAAGATCCGACGCGAAATACCGATACAATTTAAAGATTGTCGGACATCATGAAGAGCAATAAACAGGCTAAAATACTACTAGATTAATTATTTTGAAGCTCTGTGTAACCATTGGTTCCGGCATTGATAAGTAATTGATTTAAGTGGTTTGGGTTTGCTCAAACCTATGTGGGATGCCACCTTTCTTGGTTTCCAAGAATGTTATACCTAGTTTTTTAGCTTTTCTAAAATGTCCAGGTTGAAAGCATCAGTAGGAGATTTTACGTTTAATTTATTTCAAAGCGTAAAACTAGCCACCCAGTAGGGTGGCTTTTTTTTACCAATTAACTCATTGTGGCATTGCTGCGATCGTAATTCATGCGAGCGCCGGGATCTAGCTTCCCTTGAATTGGGTTCCAGTAGTCAGAGACTTCCCCTGTCAGACCTATTTCTTTGCCAACACGCTCTAGCATTGATTGTTGGCGATTTTTGACTTGGCGGTAATGACCCATCATTAGGGCACGCGCTTTTTCTTGGGTAGACATACCAAAGTCCTTGCTATTGCTTAAGTGATTTGTTACTAGATTTTTATTTCACACACTAACCATAACATAAAATTCTGTAGCCAAAGTTACAAAATGCAATTTTGTAACAAAAATTAATCAAATATGTTAGGAGTCTGACTTTCGCGGGATCTGGAAAAGCTAACCCCCTGCCCCACCAAAGACGTATTTCCCAAGGTTTATGATTTCTCCGTTACGCTTATTTACAATAGAAAAACGTAGATAATAAAAAAACTAAACCATCCCATGCCTGACACTTTAACAAAGCTGACTTATCAGACCTTTCAGCAAAGCAAAAATTACTTTGGTTTAGCTCACAAAATGTTAAGTACGCGGTTGATGAATATGATTTCACCAGTGCAGCGGCAAGCGAAACCTATCTCGACAGAGCTTTTACTGAATCTTCAAGGAAGGCTGAACAATCTGCTAGAAGTTGATTGGCAGGACGCTGAACGGGGTGTATATCCCACCAGCTTACTGTTTGATAACCCTTGGGAAGACTTTTTCCGCTATTACCCAGCAATGTGGATGGATTTGCCGCAAACTTGGGAACGGGTCAAACAAAAGAAACATCAAGAGTTTTCGCCGGATATCCAAATAGATGGTTATCCTAGCTACTACGTGCAGAACTTCCACCATCAAACAGATGGCTATTTGAGTGATTTCTCAGCAAATTTGTACGATTTGCAAGTAGAAATTCTGTTTGGGGGTTCTGCGGATGCAATGCGACGGCGGATTTTGGCTCCTTTAAAGGCCCATGTAGAAGCTTTGCAGACATCTTTGAACCCACGAAGAATACGTGTTTTAGATGTAGCTTGTGGAACAGGGCGGACTTTGAAGATGATTCGGGCGACTTTACCGCAAGTATCGCTGTATGGTACGGATTTGTCGCCGGCTTATTTGCGGAAGGCAAATGAGTTGCTGTCTCAGATTCCTGGGGAATTACCGCAACTGTTACAAGCGAATGCGGAAGAGTTGCCCTATTTGGATAACTATTTCCATGCGGTAACTTCTGTCTTCTTGTTCCACGAGTTACCGGCATTCGCACGTCAGCAGATAATTGAGGAATCTTTCCGGGTGGTAAAACCTGGTGGAGTGTTTATTATCTGCGATTCGATACAGATAAGCGATTCTCCAGAATTGGAACCCATGATGGATAGTTTCCCCGAAACGTTCCACGAACCCTACTACAAACATTACATTACTGATGATTTAGTGGAGCGTTTACAAAAGGCTGGGTTTGTCAATATTGAGACGCAGGTTCATTTTATGAGCAAGTATTTGATTGCTCGTAAGCCTTTTTAATCTCACCAAGCCCACTCCCCGCACTGGGGGAGGGGGAGTAACAATCGTTTACGACATTATCTGGCTCAGTTACATCGTAAGACTTTATGTGCTTCTTTGTGGGGGTTTAATACCCCGACTTATTCAGGTCGCTCGTTTTGAGTTGGGGTCCTGTATCCACATATATAAACCTTCTTCCTTCTTCCTTCTTCCTTCGTTGCATAGCCATAGTGTATTTTATCCAAACGGAAATCGCTATAAATCAGTGCTGAACTCCACTCTTCCCGCTTCCATCCCCGACTGAATTTTTTAGTTGATATTTCAGCGCCACCACAGGGAATAATACATTTAGCTATATAAAAAATATTTTCCAGAGGCAAAAGGTAATAAAATGCATTTATCTGGCGATAGCGATCCCTCAGTAAGCAGAGCTAAAGGTTTAGTTGCTAATCTGCAAAGCTGGCTATCAAACTTGAGTATACCAACCAAAATTCGCCTTGGTTATACTTTAACTTTGGGGATTGCTTTATCGGGGACAATTACAGGAATTTTTATTGGGGAAATATACCAAAAGCATTCGCAGAATTTAATCAAAGATGCACTGGAAGAAAATCAGATGCTCTACGAACTGACAACAGATTTATTAGAGGCTAAAAACTTAGAACAAGAACTTGTCTTTCTCTTAGATAAGCCAGAAAAATTTAGACAAAGGTATGTACTATTCCTTAAAAAAGCAAAACATTTAGAGGATACTTGGGGAAAGATTAAAAGTTCCTATGCAAATCCGGAAGTAGAAGAAACTTCCGAAGAAATAGAAGCTTTTGAAAAAATCCACCACGAATATGATACCGTAGTCGCAGTTTATTTTCAAGAATCTGGGAGAATATACAAACAAATTGAGAATCCAAATATCACTCCATCACAATTTATCAATATTCGCCAACAGCTTTTGAATTTAAACGGCAGTGATTTAGCTCTCCAAGTTGCAGATGTTATCAAAACTATAGAGAATACAAGAAATGTTATTGATGAAGAAGTACATGAAGCAGAAGAAGCTCTGGTAACTTTTTCTAGGATTAGATTAGCGATAGTTACTGCCAGTATTTTTATTTCGACAATACTTGCTCTTGTCATCACATCATACATGATTAAAAATCTTTCTCGTCCCTTACAAACAGTCACAAAAATTGCCGAACAGGTTAGCCGAGAATCGAATTTTGAGTTGCAAGTACCCGTCACAACTGGCGATGAAGTGGGAGTTTTAGCCAAAACTTTTAATCAAATGATTGCTAGAATTAGAGAATTATTAATAGAACAACAGCACGCTCAGGAGAATTTGGAATTTTATAATCATAATTTAGAAGCACAAGTTCAAGAAAGAACAGAAGAGTTGCGAGAGAAAAATATTTATTTACAGCAAACTCTATCAGAACTTCAAAGTACCCAAAATCAAATTATTCAAAGCGAAAAAATGTCCAGTTTAGGACAACTAGTTGCTGGGGTTGCCCATGAAATTAATAATCCCGTCAGTTTTATTTTTGGCAACTTAGTTCATGCGTCTGAGTATACCGATGATTTGTTAGAACTGATAGAACTTTATCAAAAAGTTTATACCCAACCAGAAGATATAATTCAAAAGCAAATTAAAAAAATCGATTTAGAATATCTAAAAGAAGATTTCCGTCAAGTTATAGATTCAATGAAAGTAGGTGCAGAACGCATCATCGAAATTGTCAAATCACTGCGAAATTTTTCCCGTATTGATGAAGCAAAATATAAAGAAGCTCATATTCATGAAGGTATTGATAGTACTTTGATGATTTTACGCCATCGTTTAAAGGCAAGCGGAGAATGTCCAGAAATTCAACTAATTAAAGAGTATAGTCAACTTCCCATAGTTACTTGTTATCCTGGACAATTGAACCAAGTATTTATGAATATCCTCAGCAACGCAATTGATGCGATTGAAGAATACAACCAAAAACGTACAAAAGAGGAAATTAAACTCAATCCTAGTCAAATTAAAATTTATACCCAGAAAATCGACTATAATTGGGTTCGAATCGGTATTCAAGATAATGCTGGTGGAATTCCAGAGAAAATAATTTCTAAGTTGTTTGATCCATTTTTTACGACCAAAGCTGTAGGTAAAGGTACAGGTTTAGGTTTATCTATTAGTTACCAAATTGTCGTCGAAAAACATGCAGGTAGATTATTTTGTAATTCAAAGCTAGGTGAAGGGACTGAATTTGTAATTCAAATCCCCATTAAGCATGAACATTCAATAATCGTTGTTAACTAATACCAATTCTGTCTGAGGTTGCGCTTTATTCACCTCATAGAGAATTGGTATTAGTTTTTGACGAGAGAATGGAATTTTTAACGCCATTTTATGTTAATAATCCTGTTCGTTCGCTTTTGGGAAACAACTTGGAAAACACGCCCTAAGGATTCGGCGGGACTTTTTGTATTTTAAATCACATCAGTTTATTTAATATATCTGTCGCGATTGAGAGCCTTAGCGATAGGATGTCTAAGTGCTTTTGTAAAGTATAAATATGACCCAACTTTTTTACGTAAATCCTATTTCTGGTAGTGATACAAATGCTGGCAGCCAACAAGCCCCTTTCAAAACCATTGCGTTCGCGCTCAAACAAGCCGCATCGGGAACCAAAATTCAATTGGCAGATGGTAGCTACAATGCCGCCAGTGGTGAAGTTTTTCCCCTAATAGTTGCTGCTGGGGTGATTGTTATTGGTAACGAACCGAACAAAGGTGCTGGTATTTTAATCGAAGGTAGCGGTAACTATCTCAGTCGTACTTTTGCGGGTCAAAATGTCACCTTCTTGCTGGCTAACAATGCGGAACTCAGAGGTGTGACTGTGACCAATCCTGCAACTCGTGGCAGTGGTGTTTGGATCGAGTCTACAGCCCCAACGGTTGCTAATTGTACCTTTATTAAATGCAAGCGTGAGGGCGTTTTTGTCACAGGCGATGGCAATCCAGTTATTCGCGATAATCTGTTTACAGAGAACTCCGCCAACGGAATAGCGATCGCCAAAAATTCTGAGGGTCAAATTCAAGGAAATACCTGCTTTAGAACAGGTTATGGCATAGCTGTTAGCGATACTGCAAAATCCCGACTTATCGATAACAAAATTTCCGAAAATCGTTCTGGGATAATCATTTCGGGTGAATCCCGTCCTGTGTTGCGGGGTAATCTCAGCGAAAAAAATACTGATGATGGACTAACGGTAATTTCTAGCGCTCTACCTGATTTAGGTAATGCAAATAGCCCAGGAGGAAATATCTTCCGCAACAACGGCAAATTTGATTTGCAAAATGCCGGTTCCAATAAGCTGGTTTGTGTGGGTAATCAAATAGACTCAGCTAGAGTCACTGGAAACGTGGAATTAGTTAACAATCAATCTCCCACACCTGCACCAACCCCGACCCCAGACCCCATACCAGTCCCTACACCCGCACCAATTCCGATACCAGACCCAGACCCCATACCAGTCCCTACACCCGCACCAATTCCGATACCAGTTCCTGCACCAACACCCGCACCAGTCCCGATACCAGTTCCTATACCTACACCTAGTCCTAGCGACTTAACCGATATTAAAGGACATTGGGCAGCAGCATTTATTCAAGAATTAATAAGTAGGGAGATAGTCAAAGGATTTAGCGATCGCACTTTTAAACCTGATGCTACGATGACACGGGCACAATTCGCCGCAATATTAGTCAAAGCTTTCAATCCAACGACCAAACGAACTCCGATTAGATTCAAAGACGTAGCAGAACACTTTTGGGCATCTAAGGTCATTCAACAAGCATATCAAGGACAATTCCTCTCCGGTTTCCCCGATGGTAAGTTCTATCCCAACCTGAATATTCAACGGGTGCAAGTAATTGTTTCACTCGTCAATGGACTGCAATTAACAGACAGTAGCGTCAAAACCTTAAAAGCCTACGAAGACCAAGCAAAAATACCAGACTATGCCAAAGAGAAAGTAGTAATTGCAACAGAGAGACGGATCATTGTCAACTACCCAAATTTGAAACAACTTAACCCCATTCGTGATGCAACACGGGCTGAGGTGGCAGCGATCATCTATCAAGCCTTAGTAGATGCCGGTCGTGTAGCAGCGATTAACTCTCCCTATATTGTGGTCGCTTAATACAGCAATCCTATCTGATAGGCATAAATCGCACATAGCTAGATTCCCGACTTCTTTGAAAGTTGTCGGGAATACCCTTGGTGCGAACAGTGTCAATATACCTGATGGCATATCAACATTATATTTCTTAAGAATTCAAATAAATTAATACTTACCAACTCTTTCTCATGAAAGAATTATCATTATATATATTCAACCTAAAAGCAAAATTAAGGTTGTCCTCCTAAATTGTGCATAGTCTTTAACATTTGTTGCGCCTGAGTTTCATTACCTAAAGTTTTGTAAATACTATAGGCCTCACGGTATTGAGAAATAGCTTCGTTCATCCGATTTAACCTGTGAAAAGTCCCACCAAGTGCAAGAGCCGATGAAGCCACTTCCGAAATATTGTTCAATTCTTGAGCGAGAACCAGAGCCGAACGGAAGAAATCTATAGCTTGAAAATATTGGCGATCGCGGTAATATATAGCGCCAATATTAAAGAACAACTGTTGCTGACTTTGCTTGGCTCCAATATCCTGCAAAATTCCCAAAGCTTGTTTGTAGTAAACTAAAGCTTTATCAGTGATGCTCAAATACTGGTATGTACTGCCAATTCTGGATAATGCCGCAGCTTCACCAAATCGATTACCAATTTGACGGCTGATATTCAGGGATTCTACATTATACTCAATCGCAAGAGAAAGTTGATTTATTGAAGTGCAAGCATCACTTAAGCCCTGCAAAATAGCAGTTCGGACTCTTTTTTCACCAATCTGATGAGAAATTTGCAAAGCTTTTGTCAATAACTCGATTGCAGTCTGATAGCGATCCAACCCCTTATGTGCTTGACCGAGATTACTGAAGCTAATCATTAACAAATCTTTATCATCTATTTTCTGGGCAATCGAGAGCGATTGATTGCAAAACTCAATTACCTGAGGCCAGTCCTGTAGCTGAAGATAGATACTACCAAGATTTGCTAATGAATCTCCTGTGCCTTTAATATCTTGAAGTTCACCAGCGATCGAGAGAGCTTTTTGCTCGTAATCAAGAGCCTGTTTATATTTCCCTTGAAACTGACAAACATTTGCCAAAGAACCATTAGCACTTTTCTCCCAGTTGCGCTCATTCATTTCGCAGCTAATCGCAAGCTGATTTTCAAAATACTCAATTGCTTTTTGATATTGCCCCAGATTTTGGTAATTAGTACCCAAACCCCAAATTCCGGCAATTTGCAATCCCCTATTTCCAGTGTCCCGAGCGATTTCTAGCAAACGCTCAAAATAATTAATCGATTCGTGAAATTGGCTTAATTGACGGTAACAATTACCTATGTTGTACAGAGCCACTTCTTGCCAGTCTTTAGCTCCTATCTGTTCAGATAAGACAAGGATCTGCTGATAATACTCCCGAGCTTGTGAAAACTGAAATAGCCTTTCGTGTGTTGCTGCTAGTTGCGTCATGCAAGTTAGCTGCTGTAATTCGTTTCTGTTTTGACGGCTGACTGACAACTCTTCCATGTATTGAGCAAGCCTGCTGCGGAGTAGGTTTGCAAAATTTTGTCCGTTTTCTTCAATCATCAGTGTAATTACTGTCTATGATTTGACATTTTAGAACAGAACTGCATCACTACGCGGCTAATAATTATTACAGATATAAGCAGTGCTTCTCCGGATGTCTATGATGCCCTAGTTTATATTATGCGTTGTCTAAAATCGGAAAATTCAGCAAGATAATATACCTAACATTCAAGGATGATACTTAGTTTTCTAGAATGAATGACAGTTTCTTACCTTGAAAGAGATGGGGGGTTGCTCCCCTCACTGGGAATGGGTAGAGACAGTTATTCGCTCTCCGGTTTGGAACAATAAAAACTGGTTAATGCACAAAATGAATGTAATGTTTCATGCCGCAATACTGTTTTTATAACTCAGTAATATTTATCAACAACAAACAATGAAGCTACTATTCACGAAGAAAGAAGAAAGAAGGAAGAAGTACCCACATCAGCACTCATGTGGGATTGAAACAAGGACACTGTTTTTCTTCTCTGCGAGACACTACGTGAACACGCTACAAAGGACTCGAAAAACATCTTTTTTTTTACTGAAGCTTTCAACTTACGAACGCGCATTTTTATTAGCTATTCCTTCTTCCAACTTCGGTCCTTACTTCAACATCATTTGTAACAAAACGTACATTGTACGAAACACGGAATGCAGAATTTTACGAGAGTAAACATACTTTTGTTTCACAATTAGCTGGAAATTTATTATAATTTATATTTTCAAAATAAGGATAAGGTTATGGCATAAGTAATTTAATACCAGAAATTGCCGATTGGAGGACAGACGTTTTTGATAGCGAGCGGTGCAATTAAAATGATTTAACGAGCGATTAAGAGTTCTCTATATACATTTTGTCGTGAAAGATGTCAGAAAAATGTATTTGACAGAACAATTTATCTGTATCTTTTGTAACGCTATAAAGATAAAAGTTATTGTGTTAGGAGTTATATCCTTTCTCTATAAAGATATAGTTGATTTAGCACGGAGTAAGACGGCCTATCGATAGGGTACAAACCTTGGGCGTATCTTATTGTAACCCAAAATTTATATACTGGGGGTAATGTTCCGTACATTGTTACAGACCAAATCATAACCCCTAACTCATAACTCCTAACTCCTCAATTCGGAGTCCCATTATAACTAGGTCTCGTTCAATGCCATCAAGTTCTGCGACTTTAGGTAAATGACCCCAACTTTGAAAACCAAATGTTTGAAATAGCTCTAAACTGGGTTGATTGTGCGCAAAAATGAAGCCTAATAGAGTATTTAAACCCAAACTAGGACTGTGGTGAATAGCTTGGGCTAAGAGTTGCTTTGCCAAACCACGGCGATGATAATCTGGAGCAATATAAATACTAATTTCGGCCGTTGCACTATAAGCTGGTCTTCCATAAAAGGATTGGAAACTGAGCCACCCAGCAACTATAGTCTCGACTTCTTCTATTACCCAAAGTGGACGTTGTGATATACGTCCTTTCAACCAATTCTGACGGCTTTCCACTGACACTGGCTCCAAATCAGCGGTTGCCATACGACTAGGAATTGATGCATTGTAAATTGCCACGATCGCTTGCAAGTCAGATTCAGTAGCATTACGGATATTCATTGCTGCTGCTCAAAAAAAATGTTTCAGTATCATACAGCTTTATTAGTATCATTTGTCAGACTGCTGTCAAGTATATTTCCAGCAAAAAATCATCCTTAAGACTAATAACTGCGAAACCACATTTATGCCTTGGGTACAATTTAACCTGGCGAAATCGACGTTAAGTTTAGTTAAGAACAGTATTGATTTAGTTTGGAGGAAATTTAGTTAGCAACATTGCCTAGAAAAATAAGTCTTCATAAAAGTTCATGTATGTATAACGACGACCTTTATTTTTGGTACTTATGACGAGAATGTATTGATATTAAGAATGAAGGAAGAAGGAAGAAGGAAGAAGGAAGAGGTTTAAAAGATGTGGATTCAGACCCCAAGTCAAAATGAGTGACCTGTAGAGGTCGGGGTATAAAACCCCCAACTCAAAGGATAATTTATCGCTATTCCAGCACTCCTTATTGGTGTAGTTCCCTACATTGTTACGTCTAATTTAGTAAAAATTAAACTATTATGGTCACTAACAATCTGATTCCAACTGACGAACCGGAAACGACTAGTATTAATAACAAGACCTTGAATATTGCTATTTTTGTAGGTAAACTCAGAAATGGGATTTGGGTTTGTGGAATTCCGTCTTGGATTTTTGGGATAGGTGATAGAAGTGTTGCCGGATTTGCTGACGGTTATCTATCAGCAGCAGAAGTTATACAAATATTTATAAGCTCATTCTTTTTTCTAACTTGGCTGTTTCTGAAACCAGAGACAAGTTTGGATGGCAATAGTTTGGAGATATGTTCCAGCCAAACTGGAAGCTTGGAGTTGAAGCAGCGGCACATGATTAGTCAAGAATATATTCTACCTTTCCCTTATGTATGCCAAATCTATCATCTATTGAATTTAAAACATTTGGAAAGCATTCATAAGTTTAGCTTGAATAATTTGAAGGTGATTAGAGTTAGCCAGGTTCAAGCGACAAATAACGGTGGACATATTAAATTTCAAACAATCTTGGATTCTCCAATCAATCCTTTGAGAATGTGGAGACAACCGATTGTGGAAGTGGATTTAATCTTACACAATCCTTACACCGTGGAACTTAGCATCCCGGTTTACAATAGTAAAAGGATTAATGTCATCTTCCACGCTTTACCTTTGACAGCAAACGAGCATCAGTTTTTTATAGATATTTATAGCGACTTAGATTGGCCCAAACCTTTACTCCAAATCATCTTGCATTTTGCCTCTTGGTTGACCCTGTTTGAAGATTTGGATTATTTACGGATTTTATCCGAGAAAAATATTGACCGTTTGCTTTACTCAGGTAGAGCTTCAACTCATGAAACAATGTGGTTGTTTAAAAGATTTGTTGAACTTTACGGTTCTCAGAAACTCCTGACTGCTGAGTTATGAATACGGCTGTTAAGGTGTAAGCTGTGATATAATATTACCTTCGCTTCTTCGTTACTACCCTCCGGGAGCGCTTCGCTTACGCGGTAAAAAAAAATTATTTAACCGCGAATGTTAAAGTGTAAGCTATAAAATAGTTTTTTCTTCGTCACTTCGTTACTTCGCGGTTAAAAAAAAATTATTTAACCGCGAAGTAACGAAGTGACGAAGGTAAGAGTAAAAATTAGGTATTTTGCACTATTTTCTATAACTCGTCACTCTTATTTTTCACGCTCTGGCCAACAGTGGAGCCGCACCGAGGAGAGTTTTGGTATAAGGATGTTCGGGATTGGCAAAAATCTCTTTTGTTGGCCCAATTTCAACGATTTTACCACCATGCATCACGGCAATCCGATCGCATAAAAATCTCGCTAACCATAAGTCATGGGTGATAAATAGATAGGTTAACTCGAATTCTTTCTTTAATTCCAGCATCAAATCCAAAACTTGCGATTGGACACTGGCATCTAACATACTCACAGGTTCGTCGCAAATTACCAGTTTCGGACGGGTTATCAATGCACGAGCGATCGCTACTCGTTGCTGTTGTCCCCCTGATAAGTCAGAAGGATAACGCTGGTAATACATTTTTGTCGGTTTTAATCCCACCCGTTCCAACATCCCCAATACCTGCTGTTTGGCTTCTTCTTTTGTTGCCATATTGTGGATGAGCAAGGGGTCTGCTATACTTTGTCCTACGGTCATGGCTGGATTTAGGCAAGCATGGGGGTCTTGAAACACCATCTGCATTTGCCGTCTCTGTCCGCGCATATCCTGACGGGATAAAGTGGTTAATTCCTTTCCTAAAAATTCCACCTTGCCTCCGGTGGGACGAATTAACTGTAAGATTGTCCGCGACAGGGTACTCTTACCGCAACCAGACTCTCCAACTAATCCCAGAATTTCCCCAACATACAACTCTAGGTTAATCCCATCCACAGCTTTGATTGTCTGACCTTCTCCTTTAAACAAGCGCTCAATCAAGTTTGGTTCTATGCTGTAATACTGTTTGAGTTCTGTAAGACGCAGTATTAACGATTGAGATTCTTTCCCATTAAGAGGTTGCTCATAGGAGGGTAGAGGGATAGGTTCTTTGTCATCGATAGCTTGAATGTGCAGAGCAGCTTTTAGGAGCGATCGCGTGTATTCATGTTGTGGGTTGCCAAATACAGACTTCGTAGAACCCGTTTCTACCATTTTACCTTGATACATCACCCCAATGCGATCGCAATATTCTGCCACCATCGCCAAATCGTGGGAAATTAGTAGTAACCCCATATTCTCTTCACCACACAGTCGAGTTAATTCCGACAAAATTTGTGCGGAAACTGTGACATCCAAACTCGTAGTGGGTTCATCAGCGACAATTAACTTAGGTTTCAGCAGTAAAGCTAGAGCGATCGCCACCCTTTGACGCATACCACCGCTAAACTCATGGGGATACTGACTCCAACGACTGGCAGGTATTTTCACCTTTTCTAAAGTAGCGATCGCTTCTTGTTTGGCCTCTTTGGTAGATAATCCGGGTGAGTGTGCTTTCAGTGTCTCCAGACAGTGGTTACCAATTGTCATCAAAGGGTCAAGCCGTGTCATCGGATCTTGGAAAATCAACGCTACTGCTTCACCCCGAAATTGCCGCAACTGTTTGGGTGTCAAATCGAACACATTTCGCCCTTGAAATGTGACTCTCCCTTCAATCCGACTATCCGAGGGTAACAAGCGCATTGCCGCCCGTCCGAGGGTTGACTTACCACAACCAGACTCACCAACCAAACCCATGCGTTCCCCAGGCTGTAGTGTAAAGGACACATCATCAATCGCCCAAGTGATTTCTTCGTTGCTATTTTGAGGATAGGCAACACGGAGGTTTTCAATAGAAAATAATACTTCACTCATAGTTAATTATTGCTATTAAGCCTGAAGCTTGAAGCCTTAAAATTTCAATTTGATAAGATACTTTATCAGATTTACCAGAAAATCGACTGAGAACCATGTGCTTTTGTTGCGAATTCGGGGGTAAAATTTATGTAGACTTTGATGGCATTGCTCCCGGTAGCCTCCATGTCCCATCCCATCAAAGTTATTTTGCGATCGCTCACACTTCTGCTGAGTAGTGCTGGTTTGTTCTTGAGTTCTTGGATTGTGATTCCCCCTCCCACCATGCCACTATTAACATTAGCGGTAGGAGCGCCGGAAATTAGTCCAATTTTGCTAGTGTTAAATGCGATCGCGCTTTTGCTCTCTGTGGCAAATATCCGCCATCAGCTACAACGCTTCAGTCTCATCGCTAGCATTTTGGGATTGCTAATTTGTGCAGTGCCATTAATAAACATCTCGTCAACTCAGAGACAGATGGAAACTGCGATGCAACGGGGGTTGGGTGGAAATTATCTTATAAAGATTCCAGCAGAAGTAAGAGATCGTATGCGATCGCGTCCGTTTATTATGACTGACGTTTTCGGTGGTATTCGACCTGGTAAAACCCGCCATATAACTGATATCCGGGTTGCTAACACTACATTAAATATGGAAATTTACCAGCCACCACGGGTAGGGAAGTATCCAGCAATTGTGGTAATTTACGGTGGAGCATGGCGGAATGGCAGTCCCGGCTTGAATGCTGATTTCAATCAATATATGGCTGCACGGGGATACACGGTATTTGCCATAGATTACCGTCATGCACCGCAGTACCGCTTTCCAGCCCAATTAGATGATGTGCGATCGTCACTAGCATTTATCCGCCTTCATGCAGCCGAGTATGAAGCCGATTTAGAACTTATGGCAATATTAGGGCGTTCATCTGGCGCACATTTAGCCATGCTAGCTGCTTACTCTGCTGATGCACCACCATTCCGCGCTGTGGTAGATTACTATGGTCCAACTAACCTAACAGCAGGATACAACGATCCTCCGCATCCAGATCCAATTGATTCCCGCGCTGTTTTAAAAGCATTTCTTGGTGGTTCGCCGCAAGATAACCCGATTTTGTACCAAAATGCATCACCTGTCAACTCTGTGAGGCCCAATCAGCCACCAACATTATTGATTTATGGTAGTCGCGATAATGTAATACCAGTGCGATATGGTAAAGAGTTATTCTCGCGATTGGAAAAAGCAGGTAACACAGCCATCTTTTTAGAAATTCCTTGGGCTTCCCACTCCTTTGACTCAGTTTTCAACGGTGTCAGCAATCAGTTAGCACTGTACTACACTGAGCGCTTTTTGGCTTGGGCGTTGTTGCGATAGGGATTGTTACGACACCATATATTCCTATGACAAAATCACGCTACATCATTAAGCGGAAGTCTAACTATTTGATTGTATACTTCTGCATTGTCTTCAAGAGCCTGACGGATATCGTATTGCGTTTGTAAATTCAACCAAAACTGAGCGCTGTTACCAAAATAGCGAGATAAACGCAAAGCTGTATCTGCTGTAATACTGCGTTTCTCAGATAAAATCTCACTAATTCGCGTTTGGGCTACACCTATATCTTTACTCAAGCGATAGGGGGTAATATTTAGGGGTTCTAAAAATTCTAGTTGCAAGATTTCGCCGGGATGGATATTTGGGAGACGGTTGTTGTCCATAATTATTTCCATGCGTCAGTGGTAATCGACTATTTCAACGTCCGAAGCATTATTCTCGTCGGTCCAAACAAAGCAAATTCGCCATTGATCGTTAATCCGAATACTGTACTGTCCAACTCTATCGCCAACAAGCTTTTCTAAACGATTACCAGGTGGAATGCGCAAATCGTTAATTAATGATGCAGCGTCAAGGATGAGCAGTTTCCGTAAAGCAGTTTTTTGGATATCAGGTGGATACTGAGAAGATTTAAAGCCATCAAAGACAAACTTTGTCTCTTCAGATTTAAAACTAACAATCACAATCCTATCGTTGTACGTTACTATCGTTAAGCGTTAGTATAGACCAAATATGAGTTTTATTTGAGGATTGTGAAATGTCTAACGAAATTGGTCTAGCAGAGCTAATTCAGCAAGTAAAACAAGAACTACTTACTACTTACCCCGGTAGTGAAAATGATACGCCACTACTGAGCATCGATTCTGTAGAATTAGAACTACAGGTCACGGTTAAAAAGGAAGGAAAAGCTGGTATCAAAATTAATGTTCTGCAATTTGGAGGGGGAGAATTATCAGGGGGAGCTAATCGGGATGATGTGCAAAAAGTGAAAGTGAAACTCTCACCCTTGGTAAGTAAAGAAGTTCTCATCAATACTTACGGCAAAAAAAATCCGGAAAAGTATCAGCAGTTTGTGGATCAAACTCTGGAAGGAATCCTTAAAGGAAGTGATGACCCAGGAATTTGACAACTGGTACTGAGTAGCAAAGGAGTGGTCTGTTGGAAATATTAAAAATATACCTTTCGCCCATAGGTGTCAAGGGATTTAAGGCCATTTTTACCAATTTTGGAGAGACAGAATCTTCATTACCTTTTTTTGAAGGGGAAAAAGATTGGCGAACAACTATACTCAGATGTCTGGAAATGTCTACCTTTAACCCCCAATATTTCTTAGAGGAAGAACAAGAATGGATGGTAAAATCTGGCATTCTAGATAAAAATCGCAATAATTTTGATAATGATTATCTAAAAAATGTTGGTCGAAAAGCTTATCAGTCATTGTTTCCCGCAGACAGCAAGGCTAAAAATGCATTATTCAGATCGCTGCACTCAAGTGAAGAAAAAAATACTCGACTGCATATTCAACTGACGTTTCAAGCAGATGTAATCCGAAACTCCCGTTTGGCAGACTATCCCTGGGAACTTTTGCATGATGGTGAAAAATTTTTATTGCATCGGAATGTGACAATTTCCCGCTACATTGCCTATGAAAGTGTTCCTCCGAAATTACCAGCTACTGATAAAGTAAATGTCTTGCTGGTATCTTCTGCTGCACAGGACTCAGAATTGGAATTGAAAGAACTGAGTGAGCTAGAAATGCAAGCTATTCGTAAGGGATTAAAAAATGCTAGCAATGCCGGACATATCAATCTTGTGAAATTGGAATATGCCACTAGGGATGGATTAAGAGCGTATTTAACCGAGCATCGAGGTGAGGATGCACCCCATGTACTGCACTTTGACGGACATGGACTATTTGGGAAACGCTGTTCCAACCCAGAATGCCGCACCATGCACAAGGGCAACAAACCAGAAAAATGCCGTAAATGCGATCGCATATTACCCGATCCCCAAGGATATCTGGTATTTGAGGATGCAGATTATATCAGTGCAGAAGAATTTGGGGTATTACTGCGTCAGTCTAGCCTTGGGGATGGCAGCAATAAATCCGGTGGGATTGCTTTAGTTGTGCTGAGTGCTTGTCAGTCGGGAATGGCTTTGGATAGAGATTCGGTATTTAATGGCACAGCGCAAAATTTGATAAGCCACCGAATTCCTTCTGTAGTGGCAATGCAATATTCGGTCAGTGTAGCATCTGCAACTAAGTTCGCGGAACAATTTTATCGCTCTTTGGGGCAAAAAAATTCTCTGGGAATTGCGATCGCTCAAGCACGGGAAGTGATGGGGATTGAAGGTAATCAATGGTATCGTCCGGTGTTATATCTGCGTTGGGAGGATAACGAGGGGGGACAGTTGTTTAGGGATTTTCCTACTCAATCAAATAATATACCTCAAAACAAACTTGTATCTTCAGTGAACGATCCTAAAAATCAACCATTATCTAATGCTTTGGACTTGAACAATAAGCAGCAACAAAAACTGCAAGAGGCTTTAATTAGCGCTTTTCCATCTGAGGCGAAATTAACAATGATGCTGGAATATCAGTTGGAAATTCGGTTGAACACAATTGCAGGTGGTAGTAATTATGAAGAGATTATGTTCAATCTTGTGAAATGGTTTGAGAACCAGGGCCGATTACAAGACCTTATTGATGCGGCACGTAGAAAAAATTCAGGCAATCCAAAACTGAAAGAATTTGCCAGAGAAATCGGTCTAGTCGATAGCTAATTAATTTTACGACTTATGAAAAATAGAATTTTTCTGTGACTATGGTAACGCCTATGACTAACCAATATCCGAAACTAGCAGGAGAGAAACAACAAAATCTACTTACGGCCCTGATGCGCGCTTACAGAGATGAGAGCCAGCTTGGAATGATGACTTATTATTATTTGGAGGTTTCACTTAACACTATTAACGGCAACAACCATGAAGAGCAGGTTCACAACCTCATTGAATGGGCTAAAGAACAAGGGAAACTTAGAGAACTGGTTATTGCAGCCTCTAAAAGAAATCCAGGTAATCCAGAATTAAGAATTTGCGTTAAAGAATTGCTCCCTGTATTGCTTGATGATATTGATAAGGATTTATTATCCCCTGAACTTTTGACCCCGCTAATCGATATTTTTAAAGATTTTGAAGACCAAGACTTTACAGTTGTCAAGGATTGTTGCGTTCAGACCGTCCCTGACATATCAGATCATCGTGCTGAACAATTGCAGGATACACAGAATGAAAAACTGGCACTTGCGGTGAGATGGTTAATTGTATTGGGTCTGTTACTGAAAGATTATCGTAAAAAAGATGGTATTCCCTACATAGTTGAATTTGTAACTTATCTCCAACGTAAAACAGAACTAAATCAAAGAACTAGTGAGCATCTCTTTCGTTGGTTGGAGACAGTTCCGCCAAGTAAAAGAAAGAATATTACTAAGCCTAATATCACTAGCCTTCAAGGTAATTTACTAATCTTTGTGCGTCCACAGGTAACCCAAAAATCCTTTAAGGTGAATTCATTTATCACTATTAATAATAGTAGTGATGATTCATTGAAGTTTCTCGTTCTAAAAGAACCTGTTTCATCATATGAAAAAATTCAGGAAAGCTTGTCGGATTGGGTCTGTCAGGTAGAGAAAAAATTGGGCGATGAAACAGATAAACTAGGCTTCTCATATGATTTAACTATCGAATTCTTCCTGCCTTTTGAGTATTTAGCTGAAGCTGTCGAGCAATGGAAAGTTAATCTGAGCCGATTTGGTCAAATTGCAATTGGCAAAAAACATCAAGTTGTCGTGCGATCGCTTGATCGACTGGAGGATAGTTATCTGTTGAACGAACTGCACAAAAGATGGGAAAAATTTTCGCATAACCCTAACAAGACAAAAATTGAACATTTAGATTGTCTTGTTGGGTGTGACTGGGAATCACTAACTGAGCGCTTAGAGGAATTTGAACGGATTGCTCTAAAACTTACCTGCGGCATATCAACCTGTAAAATACTGGAAAACTCGACCGATTTCACCCCGTTATTTAAGTCCATTTTAAATGGAGGAACGCCAATCGTCTTGTGGTCGCGACAATGCAACTTATCTGATGTAAGCTCAAAAATGGATCAACTGCTAGACTCAAAAATGCTCTGCAACCCAAATCAGTTATTAAAAGAGGTTGATAAAATACGAAAAGCAGCTAAAACGAGTAATAACCAAGATTTTGGACATCATCTGGGAATTCTGTGTGACGAACCACAACGCTTAAGACAGATCAAACAGCTTTTGAAGAATAATCAACTTTGGGAGATGAGTGCATGAGTAGCGAAAAGCAAGACTGGCGAATTTTCCGAGGGGATGGTGAGCAACTTGGTAGAATAGAAGACTTGCCACCACCCCCACTGTGGCGACAGTTCCAGCACAACATCGACCCCAAAAACTCAGATCAAAGTTTCTCCGACTACTGGAAAAAACTTCCGGGTGTTTTTATCCCCGACGAGAATTCCTCTAAGAAGGATTCTGCTGACGAGAATTCCTCCCGTGATGAAATGCGAGGGAAAACCTTCAGGTTGGACTCCCAACAAGAGCAGATTATTGATGCAGTTAATGCCGCCTTATATCTGCGCCGTCCTCTATTAGTTACTGGAAGGCCGGGGACTGGCAAAACTTCGTTGGCCTATGCGATCGCTTATGAGTTGCAACTAGGCCCTTTGCTGAAGTGGCCCATCACCACACGCTCTACGTTGGAAGAGGGCTTGTACCAGTATGATGCCTTAGGGCGGCTACAGGCGATCCAACAAGAAACTGCAACTGGGCAACAGCCGCAAACTGATGACATTAAAAGCAACATTGGTGACTTCATTCGCTTGGGGCCACTGGGAACTGCTTTTCTGCCCACACCTTACCCACGAGTTTTGCTCATTGATGAAATCGATAAAAGCGATATCAATTTACCAAACGATCTGCTAAATTTACTGGAAGAGGGAGAGTTTGGAATCCCAGTACTCAAACGCCTTGCCAAGCAGGATGAGAAGCCTGTAGTAGTTGGTACTGCTGATGACCGGACTTTTCCCCTGCTAGGTGGTAAGGTTTTGTGCAAATCATTCCCACTAATTGTAATGACCAGCAATGATGAACGGGATTTTCCCCCTGCCTTCTTACGACGCTGTTTGCAAGTTAAAATGCCCAAACCCACTGAGGAAGAGCTTGGAACCATTGTCAAAGCACATCTGGGTCAAGAAATCGCACAGCAGGTTACCGATTTAATTGCTGAATTTGCTCGCAAGCGCGATCGCGAAGCAGTCAATTTGGCAACCGATCAACTCCTCAATGCTGTTTTTCTGCGAACTCATAATGCGGAGACTCAATCTCTTAAAAACTTACTGTTCACTTCACTAAGTAATACAGATCCAAACCCCTAATGGATGACTTGATTGCTAAACTAGTACAAGAGCTAGGTCTCACAGCAGAGGAAATTACAGATATTCTTTGGCTGGCACTCTTGCAGTGGCAATCAACAAAAAAACCACCAACTTATAATTTTGTACCTCCTTTAAAGCCAAATCCTGACACACCTTCGCCGACCGATAAACTTGATAGTTCTCAGCATCCAGGTTCATCAAATCCGGATGTAAAACCTAATCCTCCTAAGGCTCCCCTGTATCCACGACCCCCCCAGTCTCCTTCTAAATCTCCTTTGCCTCAAGAGTCACTTCCTTTTCCCGTTCCGAATGCAAGAGCCATACGCAACTCACGAGAACTACTGCGATCGCTCCGTCCTCTAATGCAGCGAGTTCCTTCTCAAACGTCATGGATCTTGGATGAAGAAGCGACAGTTCAATGCTTTGCAGAGACAAGGCTTTGGTTACCTCAACGCAAGCCAAAGCAGGAACCTTGGTTTGAGTTAGCTTTGGTTATAGATGCCAGTCCTTCAATGCTAATCTGGCAACGCCATGTAATTGAACTGCAACGGTTGTTGGCGCAAACTGGAGCCTTTCGGGATGTCAGAACTTGGAGTTTGGATGTTAATTCTAATGGCAAACTGTATTTACATCCCAAACTAAGGGCACAAGTAAATTATCAAGCCCCTCGCAGTCCCGAAGAACTGATCGATCCAACAAGACGGCGTCTCATATTAGTCGTGAGTGATTGCATTTCTACCTTATGGCAATCTGGCACTGTAACTACTGCATTGAAAATTTGGGCAGAACATGGTCCAATGGCACTGGTACAAATGTTACCAGAGTCGTTATGGGACAGAACAGCCCTGTCTGAAGTTCCAAAAGTCCGGTTACACAGTCTGGTTCCCGGAATGACAAACCAAAAGTTGTTAGTTGTCCGACGCGATCGCTGGCGTAAAACGACCTCTAGGGACATTAAAGTTCCCGTACTAACCCTAGAACCTCCGATTACCAGTCTTTGGAGCCAAATGGTTGCAGGAAAAGGGAATATCCGGGCACCAGGTTTACTATTTTCACTTGTTGAGCAAACGTCTTTTCATCTTATTGAGACGATTAGTGTCGATCTACCTTCGGAGGAACGGGTGCAACGTTTCCGAGTCTTCTCTTCTTCAATAGCTCGTCGCTTGGCTGGACTGTTGGCTGCGTGCCCAGTTGTGAGTTTGCCCGTCATCCGAATAATTCAGGATGCTATGGTACCGCAATCCCAGCAAGTACACGTAGCAGAGGTATTACTCAGTGGGCTGTTCGGGTTAGCAACTTCTATCAAGGCAGATACGCATCCTGATGAGATCGAGTATAGATTTTACGACGAAGGAATTCGCGGGATTTTATTAGACTCTACACCAGCACCCGACACGTTCAAGGTTTTGTCCAAGTGGATCGAGGAACGGCTGGGCAAATCACTTGATGACTTCATTGCTATCCTAACAAATCCCCAATCTAATTCGGCGTTAGTAGAGCAGACTCAACCGTTTGCTGGGGTTGCCATAGAAGTTCTCAAGCGTCAGGGAGGTAGTTATGCCCGTTTTGCCGCTGACCTAGAACTACGCTTACTGCCTCCGATTCCAGCACCACCCAGTTTTACTGAAGGCTTTCCACCAATACAAACCTTTGAATTTGAAGTCGCAACAATCACCATCGAAGATGAGACAGAACCATCTTCAGGCCCCAACCTACAACCTTTTGAATTTGAAGTAGCCACCATTGAACTGAAAAAATCGGGCTTTTTGGGACGAGAAACAGAATTGAGAGTTAAGCCCAGTCGTCAGCGAGCTACGCGCTTTAGCGAAGATTTAGGGAATGGAATACAGCTAGAAATGGTGCTGATACCTGAAGGCAGTTTTCTGATGGGGTCACCAGAAAATGAACTGGAGCGCTTAAGTTGTGAAAGTCCTCAACATAGAGTAAATATTAGCTCCTTTTGTATGGGCAAGTATCCTGTAACCCTAGCACAATGGCAATCAGTAGCCTCTCTCCCCCAAGTAAAGCGCAAACTTAATCCCGATCCATCTAGATTTATAGGTGCAAATCGTCCTGTTGAGCGAGTTTCTTGGTATGATGCTAGTGAATTCTGCGATCGCCTCTCCCGGTATACTGAAAAGCCCTACCGTCTACCGAGTGAAGCTGAGTGGGAATACGCCTGTCGTGCGGGAACAACTACGCCATTCCATTTTGGCGAGACGATTATATCAGAACTGGCTAACTATAATGGTGAAGTCACTTACGCGGCTGGTTCAAAAGGAGTTTATCGCCAGGAAACAACACCAGTAGGCAGCTTTGGAGTAGCTAATGCCTTTGGGTTATATGATATGCACGGTAATACGTGTGAATGGTGTGCTGACTATTGGCATAAAAATTATAAAGGAGCGCCATCAGAAGGAAATGCATGGTCATCTTCTGGTGATAATGATAATCAAATGCGGGTGCTGCGCGGTGGTTCGTGGAACGACCGTCCTGCTAGCTGCCGTTCTGCCTACCGCTTCAGGTACTCCGCCTTCAATGAGTCCTATATCGGTTTTCGGGTTGTCTGCGGTCTTCCGCCGAAGACTCTTTAGTCCTTGACGCTTTTGTCCTTTTGCCTTCAAAGACAAGCTTTGTCTCTTCAGATTGAAAACTAACAATCACAATTCTATCGTTTCACGTTAGTATCGTTAAGCGTTATATAATTTCTGTATGAAGATGCATTGAAATTAGCCCACGCAGGTGAGCTTTGTTTGTATAGCCCTACCCTTCTAGGGTATGGGAATATTCACATAGAATTGGTATCTATTAATATAGACCAAATATAAATTGCAATGGCGAAAATAGTCATTAACCGTTCCCAAGGGACAGCACAATATTTTATCGAAAACTTGGGTAATAAAGTCCAACTAGAAATGGTACTAATTCCCGGTGGTAATTTTATGATGGGCGCACCGGAAACCGAAGAAGGCAGTAGTGATGATGAACGTCCTCAACATCCAGTAACCATTAGCCCCTTCTGCATGGGAAAGTATCCTGTAACCCAAGCACAGTGGCAAGCAGTAGCCTCTTTCCCCCAAGTAAACCGCGAACTCAAACCTGATCCATCTAGATTTAAAGGAGAAAGTCGTCCAGTTGAGTCAGTTTCCTGGTATGATGCTAATGAGTTCTGCGATCGCCTCTCCCGGTATACTGTCAGGCCCTACCGTCTACCGAGTGAAGCTGAGTGGGAATACTCTTGCCGTGCAGGCACAACTACACCATTCCACTTTGGTGAGACGATTACAACTGACCTAGCAAATTATCGAGGTACAGATAACAAAGAATATGAATGGTCCGGTTCCTATGGTTCTGGGTCTAAAGGAATCTATCGAGAAGAAACTACACCTGTGGGTAGCTTCGGGATAGCTAATACCTTCGGGCTGTTCGATATGCATGGTAATGTGTGGGAATGGTGTGCTGACCATTGGCATAATAATTATGAAGAAGCCCCATCAGATGGAACTGCGTGGATAGGGGATGATAATGATAATCAAAATCGGCTGCTGCGTGGTGGTTCTTGACCCTACAATCCTGGGAACTGCCGTTCTGCTTTTCGCGACTACGACCTCGCCGGCAACGATAACGCTGATATTGGTTTTCGGGTTGTGTGCGGTGTTTGGTCGAGGACTTTTTAGCCCTTGACACTTTTGCCCTCTTGCCCTCTACCCTTCTTTTATTTTCCCTTTCCTAGTGTAGCGGAGCGGAACGATCGAATTTTATTTTTAAATCTTAGCTTATAAACTTGCCCCTTTTTAATATAGCATATAAATCGAAGAAAATAATTATGATGTCCGCCTAATTAGTTATAAATCTCCAAAAACCCCACCCTAACCCTCCCCTTGCAAAGGGGAGGGAAGTTTTACGCTATTAGACAGCGGTTTATAACCGTTGGCGGGTTCGGTATTCAGAATATTATTTTCACTTACGCGCCCGTGGTACTAGTACAACAAGGTAAAAGGTAAAAGAAAGAAGTCTTTATAGACTAGTACAACACGGCACAAGTAAACAAAAAGATTGTTAATACCTAACCCGCCAGCGATTATAAATCGCTGTCTAGTAGCGCTCATTCCTCTTGAAGAGGACTAAATTCAAGTTTTAAATGGTAGTTATATTTCTGCCGACCTGTACTAGGCTTTTGATCTGAACGGTTGCCGAATCCAGCATTAAATCAAGAATAATACCTGTTGCTTGAGTGCGATCGCACCGAACACAGGAATGGAAGCGAGGTGTTGCTAGAGGTACAAAATTGCTCGTAGTCCTTCGTCTACTTCTTCTAGTAAATGTTCGGGTAGCGAGCCAACACGCTCTGCCAAAAACGTTTTGTCAACAGTCAAAATTTGAGACACATTAGCCACAGAATCTTTCGGCAAACCTGTAGCTTTACATGGTAACAAGACATTGCCTGGTGCTTCCGCTAACTTTGTGTTTGAAGTAATAACCAGGACAATTACCGTGCTGATACGACTTTAAGCAAAAGTATCATCTTGAACAATTAAAACAGGGGGACGATACCCAGGCTCTGAACTCACTAGATCGGGCAAATTTGCCCACCAAATTTCTTTGCGATACACTACCAATTCTCACGTGGTAGGGACATAAATTGCATTTTAACCAACACTGGATCTAATTCTGATGACTCTTCAGAATAAATCCGATCTAGTTTGTTCAAAATTTGATTGCGGTTGTATTTCCGCAGGTGGGCTATCAACGCTTGAGTGTAAAGCTCGCTGCGTGATACTCCTAATTCTTTAGCCAATGCTTCTGCTTCTTCAAAAACCGAATCTGGAAGTGAAATTGCAGTTTTCATAGCTACCTTCGTTGTGGTTACTACACCTATAGTTATACCCTGGTTATACCAAAATTGCAAGAGAGCGTAGATTAGTCCGTCAGCATTGGTGTGTGGGTTACTTTCGGCAATTTTTGGCAATAAATTTTGGGAGAGTATCATTCATTGGATCAGATAGTTTTCGTTTTCATATCTGAAAATCACCAAATACACTGAATTGAATAAGCATCAAATGCAGAATCAGCACTGGCGATGGGTATATTTTCAATCATCGCTTGTGCAATTAAAAGTCTATCAAAAGGGTCACGATGGTGTAATGGGAGCGTTGTAATACCATCTATATGGCCAAGAGTTATACTGAGTAAATTAAAATCATTCATCTTTAATTGCTGCTCAATAAACGTTTTAATTGGCTGTGTAAAAGTGAATTTACCAATACTTTGTTTGATAGAGAGTTCCCACACAGTGACAATACTAATTAGTTTTTGATTATTTTCATCTTCAATTAAAATTCTTACTCGGTCGCTCAATCTTGTATCTCCTTTAAAAAACCAAATTAAAGTGTGGGAATCTAGCAAGAAATGCGTCACATATAATCCTTAAAATCTTCTAGAGGTGCATCAAAATCATCTGATATGGTAATTAAGTCTTTGGCACTTCCAAATAGTGGAGGGCGTTTTTCAACACTTGCAACTAAAGTTAACTTCACGACAGGTTTTTCATCTTTGGTAATAATTATTTCCTCACCATTCATTGCTGCTTCTATTAACTCAGGTAAATGTAGCGACGCTTCAGCAAGAGTAATTTGTTGCATAACTACTATTGTAATTGTGTGGTATTTATCTAAATTAGAACTTACGCAGAAATTGCCAGAAACCTTTTTTTATTAAACCCCCATAGACGCTGTACGCCTTCTTGGAGGGTAGTACGCACTCTTACGCTGTACGCTTTCCGTTTCGGTAGGAATAAGAGTTTATCCCCTATTGATGATAGTCTATCACTTCTGCGGTTTATAAGTGTTCATTCTCTGTTTGGTGGATGTCGGCCCATTTTATATTTAATTACGCCTTTTCTACTTACTTGAAAGGAAGCGAGCTACATATAGGCGGTGTGCGGCATATAGTTGTATATTACATCCAATTGAAAAGCGTTCTAGACCGCAGGGATGATAATTTGTATCAGATATAGCGTTCCTAACTCCTAACTCCCAACTCCTAATTCCTAACTCATAACTCCCAACTCCCAACTCCCAACTCCTAACTCCTAACTCCTAACTCCCAACTCCTAACTCCTAACTCCTAACTCCTAACTCCTAACTCCCCAACACGGCCTCACAGTATCGAATCAAAGTTTTCAGGCGATCGCCAATTATAATAAGTCTTGCTTGAGCAGTAGAAGATTGTCGGGCTCCTTTAAAAAACATGACATCAACTTCCAACAATCGCAATTGCTTACTTATCTCGGTACGATAAGATTGATCTTGTGGCCCCTCTACAGTTAAAGGCACGATCTGGTCTCGAAAAAATTGCTGTGCTAGATTCACACGTTGGCGCAATTGGGAAGCATCTAGCCCAGCAAAAGTGGTATAGTCGCATAATTCCTCAAGTAAGGTGGCGAATTCCTGATATTTTTCGCGATTTGCAGACATCCTGTGTTTATTGAGATAGTATTAATGTCAAGAAATTTTTCTTATAGAATAAACTTTTTTCAACCCATTTGCTCGCTTATGACGCTTCAAGTCACATGAGGCAAGTTATGTCTATTAATCGAAAGAAGCTTCCGTCAAATGATTAATACCCTCACTGGATGATTTGCAATAACTTCTGACTCTGATTCTTGGCATCTTGTCAAGAAGCGTAACTCCCTTCTTATTTATTCACCAATCGTTTCTAGTCTGTATTATATATGAGTGGCATCCTACTAAATACCCCAGTTGACATCACAGTTCCGGAATGGCTAAAAAAATGTTTAAGTTGGTCATCTTCCGATCCGGCCCAAGGGTCAGATGAACGAAGGCATACTGATGCAATTTTGATTGGTCGAGCATTTCAATTTGCCTACCAACTGCATCAAGGTCAATACCGCAAATCGGGCGAACCTTACATTTGTCATCCCGTCGCCGTTGCTGGATTGTTACGCGATCTTGGAGGCAGTCCTGCTATGATAGCAGCTGGATTTCTCCATGATGTGGTTGAAGATACAGAAATTACAATTGAACAAATAGAAGAACACTTTGGGCCAGAAGTCCGGCAGTTGGTAGAAGGTGTCACTAAGCTTTCTAAATTAAATTTTAAAAGCAAAACTGAAAGTCAAGCCGAAAACTTCCGCCGGATGTTTGTGGCAATGGCGCAAGATATCCGCGTAATTGTAGTGAAGCTGGCAGATAGACTGCACAATATGCGGACTCTACAATTTATGTCAGAGGAAAGTCGCCGTAGCAATGCCCAGGAAACGCGAGATATCTTTGCTCCTTTGGCCAATCGCTTGGGGATCTGGCATTTTAAATGGGAATTGGAAGATTTGGCGTTTAAGTACCTGGAACCGGATGCTTTTCGCCAAATTCAGAAATATGTGTCAGAAAAACGAGCGGCACGGGAAGAGAAATTAGCTAAGACTACAGAACTCTTGCGCTTAGGTTTGCAGCAAGCAGGTATCCATTACCTTGATATTAGCGGACGGCCCAAGCATCTTTATAGTATTTACCAGAAAATGCAGCGCCAGCAAAAGGAATTTCACGAAATTTACGATTTGGCAGCGTTGCGAATTATCGTCGAGAGCAATGAAGAATGTTATCGGGCTTTGGCGGTGGTTCACGATGCTTTCCGCCCAATTCCTGGTAGATTTAAGGATTATATAGGCCTGCCAAAGGCGAACCGCTACCAGTCGTTGCATACTGGAGTAATTGGCTTAACTGGTCGTCCTTTAGAAGTGCAAATCCGGACGCAGGAAATGCACCATATCGCCGAGTATGGAATTGCCGCTCATTGGAAATATAAAGAAACAGGCACTTCTAATATTGTCCATTTAACAGCACAAGATGACAAGTTTACTTGGCTGCGGCAGTTATTGGAATGGCAAAACGACCTGAAAGATGCTCAGGAATATATGGACAGCATCAAGGACAATTTATTTGAAGATGATGTTTATATATTTACTCCCAAGGGAGATTTAATTTCCTTAAGTCCCACTTCCACAACGATCGATTTTGCCTACCGTATTCATACAGAAGTCGGAAATCACTGTGCGGGGGCACGAGTAAATGGGCGGATGGTACCACTCTCGACAAGGTTGCAAAATGGCGATATTGTCGAAATTTTGACGCAAAAGAGTTGCCATCCGAGTTTGGATTGGTTGAACTTTGCCAGAACTAGTGCTGCGAAGCATAGAATTAAGCAATGGTACAAGCGATCGCGACGGGAAGAAAATATTGCTCGCGGTCGAGAGTTATTGGAAAAGGAACTGGGTAAAATCGGTTTTGATAGTCTGCTCAAGTCGGAACCGATGCAAAATGTTGCCGAGCGATGTAATTACCACAGCGTAGAAGATTTACTCGCCGCTTTGGGTTACGGTGAAGTAACTCTGAATTTAGTCCTAAATCGTTGGCGGGAAATAGTCAAATCGGAACAACCCGCTGCTTTGGAAGTTCTGCAAATGCTGCCACCTGCATCCAGAAGCCTCAAGGATGCGCCTCCAATTACATCTAGTTCAAATTCGCCAATTGTTGGGGTGGAAGGCTTGGTGTATCACCTATCGGGATGTTGTACCCCCATTCCAGGAGAGCCGATTACCGGTGTCGTGACGCGGGGACGGGGAATTTCGATTCACCGCCAAGGCTGTCACAATTTAGACCATGCAGAATGCGAACGTCTGGTACCAGTGAGTTGGAACCAAACAGTTGAAAATATCTCTCGTCCGCAGACGTACCCAGTGAACGTGCAAATTGAAGCTTTGGATAGAGTAGGTGTTTTCAAGGATATTTTATCGCGATTGAGTGACCAAAGTATCAACGTCCGGCATGCAAGCGTCAAGACTGCTTTTGGTCAACCAGCTTTGATTGATTTGGGAATCGATATACGCGATCGCTATCAGTTAGAGCAAATCTTTATTCAAATCAAGAAGATGAGCGATATTCTCAATATTCATCGGGTGGGGCAAATTGATGAGTAGTTAGTTGTTGGTTGTTAGTGGTTCGTGGCTGCCCACCCAAAATTTCCTCCTTTTTTGAAACAGGAAGGAGGGGGAATATTTTGTTCTGATGCTCTCGAACTGTAGCGACTTGTTAGATCGCTTCTGGGCTACTAGTCAGTACCAAAAATACTGAGTATTGTCTAGCAGTTACAAACCCTATGCCTGGAAACAAGGCGGCATCGTGGGCTTCAATAAACTCTAATTTCTAGCCCACGCAGGTGGGCTTTGTTCATTTAGCCCCAGGCTTCTAGCCTGCGGGCGGACGCTACAATTCCTCCGCATAGTATCCCAAAAGCCTTAAATAACCAAAAAAACAATTAACCCTTGTTACGAACTATCATGTTAAGCCGTTGGATATGTGATACAACATACCAAGACAAGAGTACCCTTTGAGGGTGCTGTAAATTCTCAATGCCTTGCTGACAATAGAGATTAGGAATTATCTGCATTTATATTGGTTTGTAGATAAATGTAATTTCTAGTGTTATTGATGAATTAGTTAAAAAAGGAGAATATTTTTGATGGCAAGAAGAAAAAACAAGCCAACTGGTTTTAAATTGGAAAGCTTTCTCAATGCACATAGATGTCCTATCTGTTGTATTGTGCCGCCACATATGCTCGAAAGTGTCGTGGTGAGTGGCACCGAAGAGCAACGTGATTGGGCATTCCGGACGTTAAATGTTTCCGCACAGTTTCGCGGTCGTCGGGAAGTTGTCGGTAGTATCAGGTTTATGCCACAACCGGGTGAAAAACGTCGCAGTATCTACGATGCAAAAACCAATCAACAGCTTCCGGGCACTTTGGTACGTTCTGAGGGAGGTCCTGTCAGCCAAGATCCCGCAGTCAACGAAGCCTATGATAGTGCTGGTGCGACTTATGACTTGTATTATGAAATTTTCAAGCGCAATTCTATTGATGACAAGGGGCTGCACTTGGATTCTACCGTCCATTACGGCGTGAAGTATGACAACGCCTTTTGGAATGGCAGCCAAATGGTTTATGGTGATGGCGATGGAGAATTATTCGATCGCTTCACTAAATCAATTGATGTCATTGGGCATGAGTTAACTCATGGTGTAACTCAGTATGAAGCCGGTTTACAATATTTTGGTGAATCCGGAGCGTTGAATGAATCAATGTCTGATGTTTTTGGTTCCTTGGTAAAACAAAGGGTAAAAAATCAGACTGCTGACCAAGCTGACTGGATTATTGGCGAGGGTTTGTTTACACCAAAGGTTAAGGGTGTGGGCATTCGCTCCATGAAAGCACCGGGGACTGCTTATAATGACCCCGTATTAGGTAAAGACCCGCAACCAGCACACGTAGACAATATCTACTCTGGGATGAAAGATAATGGCGGTGTGCATATCAACTCAGGTATTCCCAATAAGGCCTTTTACTTAACGGCGATGGAAATTGGCGGCTATGCTTGGGAAAAAGCCGGCAATATCTGGTATAGAACCTTATGCGATCGCCTAAAATCCAAAGCAAACTTTAAAGCAGGTGCTGACGCAACAATCAAGGTTGCAGGAGAACTCTACGGGGTTGGCAGCAAGGAACAAAAAGCTGTCCAGAATGCTTGGCAAAAGGTCGGAGTTATTTCAATAAGTTAAGAAAAGCAAAGTGATGAGTTAAGAGTGATACCAATTCTGTATGAAGATGCACATAATCAAGACCCCCCCTGTAGTCCCCCCTTGGCAAGGGGGGTAATATATGCAGCTTCACAAAGAAACGGTATGAGCTAAGAGTGATACCAATTCTGTATGAAGATGCACATAATCAAGACCCCCCCTGTAGTCCCCCCTTGGCAAGGGGGGACGGCGTAGCCGGGGGTTAATATATGCAGCTTCACAAAGAAACGGTATGAGGAGTTATGAGTTGAATCAAGAACTTATAATCAAATATGTCTAATTCCTCACTATTAACTCCTCACTTTTAATTTATAATTTATAATTAACAACTCTTAATTTATAACTCCTATGCGGATCTCATTTGAACGCACGGGCGGTTTTGCCGGTATCAGCAAGACAGCAACCATTGACACTGTTACTCTCCCGGCAGATGAAGCCAAAACCCTGCCTACACTTGTAGAAACCGCTGATTTCTTTAATTTACCTACAGAAATACCTGCTCTCCCAAACCAAAGCGATCGCTTTGTCTACACTGTCACTGTAGAAGAAAACGATCGGAAACATACCGTCACCGTCAGCGAATCAGCGGTTCCGGCAAATTTACAGCCCCTCGTTGAATGGTTGAAAACTAAGTAAAGCACGCATAAAGGGACAGGGAAAACAACAAAGATTAATAACTCCTAACTCCTAACTATTTCCTACAACACATCCCAACTATTTCCTTTGTAGCCATATTGAAAAATCTCGGGATGGAGAATTTCTGCTAAGATTTCTACCGAATCCACCAATCGTGGTCCCGGACGGTTGAAGTAAGAATTGCCATCAGTAATATAAACTCTACCACTTTGAGTAGCGTGTAAGTTCTGCCACTCGGGATGTTTGGTTAACAGTTCGGCTTCTTGGCGAGTGCGATTTAAATCAAAACCGCAGGGCATAAAGACAATCGCATCTGGATTGCTTTTGATGAGTGATTCGATTTTCAAATGGGGAGAAGGTTTGCCGCTGACACTAAATAGAGGTTTTCCACCAGCTAAGGTGGCGAGTTCTGGAATCCAATTAGCCGCAGCCATTAAAGGGTCTGTCCACTCTATACAAGCAACTGTCGGCAGGGGTTCGGTTGCGGAGAGTCCCTTGGTTTTATGAGAAACTATTTTGACCCGAGCTTCTAAGTTTTCAAGTACTTTTACTGAATCTACTCCAAAAATGTTGGCGACTTGCTCGATATCTACCCAAACATCTTTGAGAACATTGGGTTGCAAAGAAATAATTTTCGGTGAAGAGTGGGTAAGGTTGGCGACTGCCTTTTCGACTTCTCCTAAACTGACGGCACAGACATCACATTGATCTTGAGTGAGAATGTGAGTCGGCTGCAATTTTTCTAGAACATCTGTTTTGATTTCATAAATGCTTAAAGCATTTTGCAACAAATTATTAACTTTGTCGTGAATTTCAGCGCTTGGTGCATCGGTATTAAGTCGTGCTTGGGTGCAAACAGGGCGGTTTTGGATTTCTGGGGGATAGTCGCATTCATGCGATCGCCCAACAATCGCATCACTCAAACCTAGTGCGGCTAAAATCTCCGTTGCACTAGGAATCAGGGAGATAATTCTCAAATTTTGATTTGTCATTCCACCACCTCAGCCAACAGATACTAACCAAATTCTCGCAAAATAAGACAGTTTAGGCATCTTTCTTGAGAAGAATGGATGAAATATTTAACAATCAGAAGGAATAGAAAATCTAGCGTTACTGATATCTTACCTTCTAGTAGAACGTACCTACAAGGATTGGTTTCGTTAGTTTAGTAAAATTAATGACTTTTCCCTTACCGGAATGCTACGTATATCCTTACACTTCTGTTAAGCTGATTACAGGATTAAATCGATGTGTTACAGTACAGTTTTTTACTGAATTTTCAAGTTGATTGGGTTTGATGTACACATTTTTTAACGTCTACATCATAACCTGCAACAAGCCGCTCTGCTTTGGGCGTCTAGATCCTTTAGAAGCTGCTCTACTGGTGACAAGCATGATATGTGAATCAATCAACATTCTGCTGTTTTGTGACAATTCCAGAGAAATTGCAGGGCATATAAGTACGTCCGGGAGTAACGCTTCAAATTTCGGCAATTACGAGACTATGCTCTGTGATGGACTTCAAACCCAGTTTTATCTGACTCAGGTTAACAAAATAGAAGATGTAATACCTGCCTTGCAGGTTCAGTCCATTGATATCGTTATTTTAGATTTATCCTTCGGGGAAGATGCCGAAAAGTGGAAAATTGTCTATGGTGTGTGTGCCACATCCTCACTTGCGGCGAATGTGGCTGTTGTGGTCGTAAGTGAGTTAAACGATGAGGCTACACTCAAGCAGGCAATTCGCATGGGCGCACAAGATTATTTAGTTAAAAGTGAGACAACCTGTCAAATATTAGGCAAGACATTGTTATCTGCTATTGAACGACAACGACATCAAAGTTCAATCGTACAAAATAACAAAGCAACGTTGGGTTGGTTGCCTGAGGGGGCTTTTGAAGGAATTATCCTACATCATGACGGAATTATTTTAGATGCGAATAATGCTGTAGTCAGGATGACTGGTTATGAAGTCGAGGAATTGATTGGTAAAAATGGTTGGGAACTCCTCATCGCAAAAGAATTGCAAGATGTAGTTAGAAAAATTATTATTTCCGATTATGAAAAACCTTATGAAGCAGTTGTATTTAGAAAAGACGGCTCTACTTTAGCCGTTGAAGTGCAAGGCAAAGTGATTTCTTACCAAGGGCAAAAAATGCGAGTAGCTGCGATTAGAGATATTACAGAACGCAAGTTGGTAGAAGCGGCTTGGCAAACTCGTGAAAATTTTCTGCGAAAACAAAGTCAGACGTTGGTACAACTCGCAAAAAGTCAGACATTCGGGCACGGGAATCTGAAAGTGGCATTCAAGGAAATCACAGAAGCCGCTGCGATGACCCTGGAGGTGGAGCGAGTAGGTATTTGGCTGTACAATCAAGACCATTCAAAACTTGAATGTTTTGATTTATTTGATGCCAACTTAAAATGTCATACTTCAACTATGTCGCTATTAAAAGCGAACTTTCCAGTTTATTTCCAAGCTTTGGAAGAGGAGCGTAGCATTGCGGCTCACGATGTCTTAAATGACAGCCGGACTCAAGAATTATCCGCTCATTATTTTTCTGTGTATGGAATTGCATCTGTACTGAATGCACCAATTTGGTTGGGAGGGCATGTAGTCGGGGTGGTATGTCAGGCGCATGTTGGCGAGCCAAGGCAGTGGAGTTTGGAAGAAGAAAATTTTGCAGGCTCGATTGCAGATTTTGTATCCTTAGCAATGGAAGCAAGCGAACGTAGTGCAGCACAAGAGGCATTAGGGCAGAGCGAAGCCCAATTCCGGGCGATTTTTGAGCGTTCTTCGATCGGCATCAGTTTGGCAAACATGAAAGCCAGGATTGTAGATATCAATCCGGCATTGTGTCAGATGCTGGGATACTCACAACAAGAATTACGCGGTAAACATTTGACAGATTTTATTCCCAAAGAAGAACTTGCTTGCGATTTAGAACTGTTTCAGATGCTAGTTTGCGGTGAACGCGATCGCCTAGAGATGGAAAAGCGCTTGTTGTGTAAAAATGGTCAGTTAGTTTGGGCACATCTGTCGATTTCTTTGATTCCTGGCACCAACGGCAAACCTGAGTTTTTTCTGGCGATGATTGAGGATATTACGACTAGGAAGCAGACAGAATTACAACTCCGTGAGAGTAAAGAAGCAGCGGAAGCAGGCAGTCGGGCAAAAAGTGAATTTTTAGCTACCATGAGCCATGAGTTGCGGACACCCCTGAACGCAATTATGGGGTTATCGCAGTTGCTGCAACAAGAAATAGTCGGTGTTTTGAATCACAAGCAGAAGGAGTATGTCAACTGTATTTATAGTAGCGGCGAACATCTGCTAGCACTGATCAACGATATTTTAGACTTGTCCAAAGTGGAAGCCGGTAAAGAAGAACTGTTTTTTTCCCCAATTCAAGTAGAAGAATTGTGCGATTATGTGACTTCAACAGTACGCGATCGCGCATTTGCAAAAGGGCTGCAGTTCACATCAGAAATTGACGAAAAAGTCAATATTTGCATTGCCGACGACCGCCGAATCAAGCAAATGCTGCTGAATTTACTGACCAATGCGATTAAATTTACTGTATCCGGTGGGGTATCATTATTCGTCAAAAAAGTACCCCGAGGCATTACGTTTACAGTATCAGATACAGGTATTGGTATTGATCTAAATCAATCGAAGTTTTTATTTGAACCATTTAAACAACTCGACAGTCGGCTGAATCGTCAGTATGAAGGTACTGGTTTAGGTTTAGCTTTGACGCGAAAATTAGCGCGTTTGCATGGTGGCGATGTCACAGTAGAATCAACTTTAGGACAAGGTAGTCGCTTCATTTTGTTTTTGCCAGATGACAGGAGTGAAGAAGCTGGGGAGATGGAGAGATTGGGGGATGGAGAAAAAGAACAGAAATCAACTACCACTACAGCAACCAAAAGCATCTTGCTGGTGGAAGATGAGGAACACACTGCAATATTATTACAAGATTATCTACAAACAATTGGTTATCATGTAGAACGCATAAGCAATGGCAAAGGCTTTTTAGAGCGAGTCCGAAGCCACAAGCCAGATTTAATATTATTAGATGTGATGCTAACAGGAGATATTAGCGGCTGGGATTTGCTACATATCTTGCGTCAGGTAGGAGATTTAGAAGAAATACCAGTAGTGATGATGACACCAATGGCAACAAGTATCGATTGCGATAGCGCAAGCGCTGACTTGTCAGTTCGCTTTTTGCAGGCCGGCGCTAATGACTGTCTGAGTAAACCAATTGGTATTGTTCAATTAGAGTCGATATTGATGCGATATCTTAATTAAGGTAGGAAGTTAGGAGTTGGGAAATTATGCTTGTTTTTCAGTATTTTCCCTTTGCGTCCTACCGAAACGGAAGGCGAAGCGCCTATTGCGTCTTCGCGGTTAAAATAATAAAAAATGCTTTTTTAACCGCGTAAGCGAAGCGCTCCCGGAGGGTAGACACGAAGGACGCGAAGAAGAGGCTTAGTCTGCGTCTTGGCTGCAAGATCCCCGACTTCTTTAAGAAGTCGGGGATCTGACCCTCACAACACTTCAAAATTAATGACATCGACTACGAGAAATGCTTAATGAATTTTTCAACTTACCTCCAAGCCCAGTTCAGGAGATTTTTGACGACACGTTGAGCGAAAATCAAGTACGTCTTTTTGTCAAGAGAGATAATTTGCTGCACTCGTCAATATCAGGCAATAAATTCCGAAAACTGAAATACAATTTTTTTAAAATCAAAGAATTAGAATGTCAAAAAATTGTGACATTCGGTGGTGCCTTTTCTAATCATATTCAAGCAACAGCAGCAGCAGGAAAATATTTTGGCATCGAAACCATCGGAATCGTTCGTGGTGAGCGGACTGAGCCTCTGAATTCGACACTACATTTTGCCGAACATTGCGGAATGAAACTGCATTTCTTCAGTCGCTCTGATTTTAGAGATAAGGATTTGATAATCAAACAGATGGAAGAAGAATTGGGTGATTTTTACTTTTTACCAGAAGGTGGCTCGAATAGTTTAGCTGTACGTGGTTGTATGGAAATTGTCGAAGAAATTGATTCACAAATGCCGTTTAAACCGGATTATTTTTGCACAGCGTGTGGGACAGGTGGTACTTTAGCGGGTATCATCGCTGCGGCAAAATCATCTCAAAAAGTCATTGGTTTTTCGGCATTAAAAGGTGCTTTTTTAGAAAGAGATGTGCAAAGATTGCTTGATATAGAGGAGGATATACCCTGTAAAAATTGGCAAATAATCGATGATTACTGCTTTGGTGGCTATGCTAAATGGCAGCCAGAATTGATTCATTTTATCAATGATTTTAAGCGAAAACACAGTATCATCCTTGACCCAATTTATACGGGAAAAATGTTTTTTGGTATTTTTGATTTATTGAAAAAAAGGTTTTTTCGACCCAATATAACAATTGTGGCTATTCATACAGGTGGATTGCAAGGGATTGAGGGTTTTAATCAAATGAAACTGAAAAAATCAGGTTTTAAAATTGAATAATATTATGTCCCGTTAAATGTTATAATCCTAAAAGAGTTTTAAACCGCAGTAGGGTAAAACGCAGATAGACGCAGATAAATCTAATAGGTAAAGCAAGCTACCGTGTTCGCGAAGCGTTTAATATTTTCCGCATTTTGACATGGCGAATACCAGCTTCTTCAAATACTTCGCTTTCTTCTTTAAAACCCAATTGTTGATACAACCCGACAATATGTTCTTGAGCGTGAATTACAACTTCTGGAATATTTTGACTAGCAATAATCAGAAGCGCCTTTTCCATAATTTGTTTACCAATACCCAAACCCCTCACTTTCGATAAAACAGCCAACCTCTCAATCTTCGCCGTTTCGCCATCCAAATATCTAATTCTAGCAGTCCCCACAGGTTGCTCATCTAAATAAGCAATCAACTGCGTGCATGTTACATCTTTACCATCAAAATCTAAAGTTGATTCTACCCCTTGTCCTTCCTGAAAAACCACTCTCCTAATAGCTTGGATAGCAGGCAATTCCTCAGGTAAATCTCCAACCTTAATAATTAAACTACTCATCAAACTCTCTGTAGGTTTTCAAAAATAGACAAGAGTGCAAAAGTCTTTTTCATCTGTGTCTATCTGCGGTTAATTATTTATTTTTTGGCTCTGTTGCAATAACTCTAATGAATAGTATCACGCATTAGGCGTAAGTGCCTAATGCGTCGCAATCTTTAAAATAAACTGTTATTCAGCCCCTTCAATCGGAGCAAAACCTTGACGTTGAATATTCTCCGTCACAGTCCGTGGCTCCAAAAACTGCAACAAATAATCAGGTCCCCCAGCTTTAGAACCAACACCAGAGAGCTTAAAACCACCGAAAGGTTGACGGGCAACAATCGCACCCGTAATCGTGCGGTTAATATATAAATTACCTACCTCAAACTCCTCCTGCGCTTGCTGAATATGGGAAGGTGTTCTCGAATACAGCCCCCCAGTCAAAGCGTAATTAGTCCCATTCGCAACCGCGATCGCCTCCTGAAAATCCTTTACCCGAATTACTGCTACAACTGGGCCAAAAATTTCCTGTTGGGCAATCGTCCCAGTGGATGGTACTTCTGTAAAGATAACAGGTCCGATAAAATACCCAAATTCCGGTGCAGACATAGACAAAGCTACTTTTGCCTCTTGTTTGCCCTTCTCAATATACTCAAGAATGCGCGACTGGGCAGTAGCATCAATCACTGGTCCCACTTGCGTACCCGGTAACTCTGTCTCCCCAATATTCAGGGATTTCGTCGCTTCCACAAACCGCTCGACAAAGGCATCATAAACCGAATCCAGCACAATCACTCGCGAACAAGCCGAACATTTCTGCCCACTGTAACCAAAGGCCGATTGCACCACCCCAATCACAGCTTGGTCTAAATCGGCACTCTCATCTATGACAATCCCATTCTTCCCGCCCATCTCAGCAATCACCCGTTTCATATGCTTTTGACCGGATTTGAGAATCGCCGCTTCTGCGTAAATTCTACAGCCAACTTCCTGAGAGCCAGTAAAAGCAATCACATGGGTATCGACATGATTCACCAAATAAGCACCAACTTGGGAACCCTTACCAGGCACATATTGAAAAACACCTTTAGGTATCCCCGCCTCAACCAAAATCTCGGTAAACTTAGCAGTAATTACAGAAGAAGTTTCCGCAGGTTTTAACAGAGTACAATTCCCAGCCACCAAAGCTGCAACTGTCATTCCGCAAGCGATCGCCAACGGAAAATTCCAAGGTGAAATCACCACGGCAATTCCCCGAGGCTGGTAGATATAACGATTTGTCTCTCCAGCAGTGTCATAATTAACACCCTCATCCAACCGTTCCATCTCCGAAGCGTAGTAAAGACAAAAATCAATCGCTTCCGAAACCTCCCCATCTGCCTCTCTGACAGGCTTCCCGACTTCCAACACGATCCAAGCCGAAAGTTCAGCCCGACGAACTTCCATCAACTCAGCAGCCTTCCGCAATACAGAAGCACGTTGTTTCACAGGAGTCTTCCGCCAAGCAGGAAACGCGACTTTGGCAGCTAAGATCGCAGTTTCAGCCTGCTCAACACTGAGTAACCCGATTTTCCCAACGACCTCACTGAACTTTGATGGATTAACAGAATCAATAATCTTCTGAGTTTGGACATACTCCCCATTCACCAAAGGAAGATAAGTTTTCCCCAACTGTAGACGCACACTTTGGAAAGCTTCCTGAGAAACCTTAATTGCTTCCAACTCTGCAAAATCTGTATCAGCCACACCCAAAAAACCCTCCTCGTCTTTGTAGCTCTGCGCCTTTGCGTGAGACAATTCCGGTGGGGCAATTAACTCCTCAACCGGACGATTCTCCAAATTTTGCCGCAAAAACGAACTATTCGCCGTATTTTCCAACAACCGCCTAATTAAATACGCCATCCCCGGTAACAAATCGCCATAAGGACAGTAAACCCTAACTCGATAACCCTTATCCACCAAACCCTTGGCTAACTTATCCCCCATCCCGTAAAGAACCTGCATTTCAAAGCAACGACGGGGGACATTTAAACTTTCAGCGATCGCTAAAGCCCGTGCTTGAGACCTGACATTATGACTGCCAATCGCAGCATACACATATTGATGGTTCTCTAGCAACAATTGAGTTATCGTCTCAAAATTTGCATCAGTTGCAGCTTTATCGTTGTAAACAGGTTGTCCCCAATGCTTCTGCGCGGCTTTAATCGTTTCTTGATCCCAATAGGCACCTTTCACCAAACGGATGCTAATTGGAGAAGCACGCTTAGAAGCCCATGATATCAAATCTCGGGCATCTTCTTCGCTATCTCGCAGATATGCTTGAATCGTCATCCCAATATCAGTACGAGTGCGAAACTCATCTTCCATTAAGATTTTTTTCAAGATGCTCAGAGTCAAATCTTTAAAGGCATACTGTTCCATATCAAAATGAACAGCAGCACCCAATTCCTTCGCACGGCGTAACAAAGTCCGGATACGCGGACTCACTCGCTCTTCACTACCTTTCGCATCCAACGGGTCAAACTGCGAATAAAACGCCGTTAGTTTTACAGAAACCTGAACTTTTGATAAAGGCTCACCATCAGCTTCATCAATTGCTGGGACTTTATTCCAATTTTTCGATGCTTCTGTTAATTGTTGCATCAAATCCAGATAGCGGTCAAGGTAAGACTGGGCTTCAACTTCAGTTATCACCGCTTCACCAAGTAAATCGATGGTGAAACTCATTTTATCCTTTCGCAGTCTCTCAACCGTCTTGATGACTTGTTTAATATTTTCCCCAGAAATATATTTATGAGCGAGAGTCTCAACCGCCGTACCTACAGTTGTCGCAGCAACTTGCCCCGGCATTGAATCGGGGTTAGCAAAATTTAACATTCCCTTGAGTGCTGCTGGCAGTTCCACCGATTCTGAGCCGAGATATTCTTGTAAATGTGCGGCTATTTCCGGTTTGCTACGGAGGGCAGGTAAAGTGTCAATAAAGCGAAATAGTTGCACCCGCAAGCCAGGATTGCTCATCGCCCAGGCTAACAATTTATCATCCCAGCGCATCTGATCCCGCAACGACGCCAAGAATGAACGATCCGACGTTGCCGCAAGAAGCTGTTTGGCAATTTCCTGGGTTTTAGCTTCGTATGTACTTTTTTGTACTTGTAACACCACTGATAGCAGACTCCTTGTTTAAGGCACGACTTGTAACGCCTATGATTTCTATTTTGGCTCTTGCGGCTAGCTAGCACCACATATTTAGGGCTGGGATATTAAAAATATTTTAATATCTTCACAAATTAGATTTTGCTGTCTGCCAAGAAAGTCAGCGAACATGAACATACGTTGTGCTAATAAATACAAATAAAATCTCAGCTATGAATTTTGGTTGCAAGTTAATATTGACAGGATTTTCTTCCCAAAAGAGCAAATATAAAACTACGCTGATTTTTTAATTCTTTCTCCAAAATTATTTTATTTAGCATAGAACGTATTTTTATTCTCAGGAAATTTACGTACAATCAAGAATGGAAAAAAAGTATTAATCAAATTAAGTGCATGATAGAGCAAGTGTTGGATGCACGCTACCGGATCGTTCAAGTTCTGAATGCAGATCTAGTGGAAGAAAATTATCTTGCTGAAGATACTAGCAATTCTAACTTCCTACAATATCTGATTAAAAAGTTACGACATCCCAGTGATAATTTTCATTCGCACTCAAAAACTCGGCAGCTATTTGCATCTGAGGCCAAAAGCTTAGAGAATCTGGCTTGCAAACACGACCAGATTCAAAAGTTATTTTCTTACTTTGAAGAAAATAAGGAATTCTACTTAGTCCAAGAATTGGTGACTGGTAATTCTTTAAGTAAAGAAATTTTCGAGGGGACTCTGAAAGAATACCAAGTTATAAATATCTTATCTGAGGTATTAGAAATACTTGTCTTTGTACACAATCAAGGGGTAATTCACCAACAGATCCGACCAGGAAATATTATTCGTCGAGAGTCAAGCGGGAAGCTGGTTTTGGTTGATTTTGGCGCTATTAAGAAAGTTGCGCTCAATATCATTGAGACTTCCGAATATACGCCAATAGAACAACTTCATGGCAATCCGCAATCGAATAGCGATATTTACGCTTTAGGGATAATTGCTATTGTAGCTTTGACAGGTTCATCAGTACTGCAAAGTCATAAAAATTTCCTCACAGGTGAAATTTTATGGCGGAAGCGTGCGCCAAAAGTTAGTGAAAACCTGGCAAAAATTATTAATAAAATGGTGCGTTTAGATTACCGCAAGCGCTACCAATCTGCAACAGAAGTGTTAAGAGACTTAAATAATTTAACCAAGAATCAGCCACGAAATTTGCAACTCCAGCGTCAGGCAAACTTGAAGCTAGTTTTGATTGCGGGAATAGCTAGTTTTATGGTGGTTGGTTTATTAAGTTGGTTTTTATTGCCATCAAAAGATAGCAATTATGAACAAGTATTATACCAACAGGGAGTGATAAATTATGAGCAAGGAAACTTTCAAGGAGCGATAAATAATTTTAATAAGGCGATTCAAACGAATCCCAAATATGCTTTGGCATATAATAGACGAGGTAATGCTTATTACCGCTTAGAAAATTTCCAGAAATCTCAAGAAGATGCTAGTGAAGCGATTCGGTTGAATCCTCAAGATCCCAGTGCATACTACGACCGAGGTTTTACTCTATACAAATTAGGCAATTACAACGGAGCGATCGCTGACTACAATCAAGCAATAAAACTTAATCCCCAATATGCCAATGCTTATTACGGTAGGGGACTGGCTCGGATTCAGATAAAAGAAAGGCAGGGTGCTATGGCTGACTTTACCAAAGCGATCGCCCTCAAGGGTGATTATGGCGATGCCTACTTAGAAAGGGGCATTCTCAGAAGAAAAATGGGAATCAAGTTGGAAGCATTGAAGGATTTAGAGGAAGCGGTGGCAATTAGTCCCGATCCCAGAGCATACTACGAACGCGCATTAGGTCACTATACACTCAACGAAAAGAAGTCAGCCCTTAAGGATTACAATAAGGCAATCGAGCTAGATGGTAAATACCTAAAAGCATACCTGGGACGAGGTGATGTATATAGCGATTTAGGATATAGAGATAAAGCGATCGCCGATTACAATCAAGCGCTTGCGATGAATCCCAAATCTGCCGATGTCTACACCTATCGAGGTATTTTTTTGTTGAAAGTTGGGGATACTCAAGCCGCGATTGAAGATTACAATCAAGCAATTGTGCTAGATCCGAAACAAGCTACAGCTTACAACTATCGTGGTAATGCTTATTTAGAATTGGGGAATCTCAAAGAAGCGGTTAATGACTACTCCAAAGCGATAGAAATTAATCCCGACTATGCTTTAGCCTACTACAACCGGGGTTTGATTCGCACCGATTTAGGAAAAGTGCCAGATGCTATTGATGATTTTCAGAAAGCATCTGCATTATTTCAAGAAAAAGGCGAACAGAGTAGTTTTAACGATGCCCAAGCTCGGCTGAAATCCTTGACACCGAAAAGTTCTGATTCTTGATATTATTATTAAGGTGGGCGTCTAACCTGCCTTAATATTATCAGGACTTACGCGAAGAAAGCTTAAGTTATTTTCGCGCGATCGCCCTGGGTCATTATGGACTTATTCGAGCAGTACAAAGAGCAATTAATTGAGAAAGAAGCGCCACTAGCAGCCCGGATGCGCCCGCGTTATCTTTCAGAATTCATCGGTCAAGATCATATTATCGGACAAGGACGCCTCCTCCGCCGCGCTATTAGTTTAGACCAGATATCATCGCTGATATTTTACGGGCCGCCAGGGACTGGTAAAACTACTCTAGCTCGTGTAATTGCTAACACCACCCGCGCTCATTTCATTGCGATCAATGCTGTTCTTTCTGGGGTAAAGGAGATTCGGGCTGCGATTGATACAGCGCAGGAAAAACGCAAGTATCACAATCAGAGGACTATCCTTTTTGTCGATGAAGTCCACCGTTTCAACAAGTCGCAGCAAGATGCACTCTTGCCGTGGGTAGAAAATGGTACGGTTATTTTAATTGGAGCTACTACAGAAAATCCTTATTTTGAAGTTAATAAAGCCCTCGTCAGCCGTTCGCGGATTTTCCAACTCAAACAGTTAAACGATAAAGATTTATACCGCGTGGTCGAACAGGCCCTGGCTGATTCGGAACGCGGTTATGGTAAGTTGAGAGTGGAGATTTCCCCTGATGCTTTGGCTCATTTAGTTAATGTTGCGAATGGTGATGCACGTTCCTTACTCAACGCTTTGGAATTGGCGGTAGAGACAACAGAACCGGATGCAACAGGTGTTATTCTCGTCACCCTCGCAGTCGCAGAAGAATCAATTCAGCAGCGGGCTGTTCTCTACGACAAAGAAGGAGATGCCCACTTTGATACCATCAGTGCTTTCATCAAAAGTTTGCGCGGCTCTGACCCAGATGCTGCTTTGTACTGGTTGGCAAAAATGGTTTATGCTGGCGAAGACCCACGTTTTATCTTCCGCCGGATGTTGATTTTAGCCAGTGAAGATGTGGGACTGGCTGACCCCAATGCAGTTGTAGTAATTAATGCTTGTGCGGAAACGTTTGACCGTGTGGGGATGCCAGAAGGGCGTTATCATTTAGCACAGGCGGCGCTATATTTGGCGAATGCACCAAAGTCAAACAGTGTGATGGGCTTTTTCGACGCTTTAGCAGCAGTGGAGCGAGAAAGGGAGGCAGAGGTTCCCACCCATATCAGAGACAAAAGCCGCGATCAAAAAGGGTTTGGACATGGGGCTGGTTATCTTTATCCTCATGCCTACCGCGACCATTGGGTAGAGCAACAATATTTACCTGCGAGTTTGCAAGGACAAGTTTTTTACCAGCCATCAAATCAAGGGTTTGAAGGCAAAATCGCAACACAGGTTGCACGGCAACGGGAAGCACAATTGGCTGCATTAGTGGAAGGTGTGGGTGTAGCACCATTAGAAATACTCACTTATGGAACTACGGATAAAGCTTCAGAACGTTGGTTGCAACGGACACTTTCTCAGGTCGGGGCAAAGTTGGGTGCAGTGCGCGATAGCATTTTTAGTCTAGCCCAACCACAGCGGCATCATCTGATACTTGATCTTAATGCGGGAACAGGTTTACTGACATGGGAGGCAATACGCAGCGTCCCAGAGGGTGGAGTTTATGCCTGTGTTCGGACTCCAGGTGATGAGAATGCTTTAGTCGAACAAGCAGCAGCGCTTCCAGAATTGATGCGTCCAATAATTTTGACTGGATTAACTGAGCTAGCAGATATCCAATTTGACCGGATTATTGGGCGGAATGTTCTCATGGATGAGCCAGATAAAATAGCTGCTGTCGAAATTATAGCGAAATTGCTGCGGCCAGAGGGAATGTTGATTTTGGCGGAAACAATACCCCGTCACACACAGCGGCTTTATCGGTTGCTAGATGAGAAGAAAATTGATGAGGACTTGTATCAACGGTTAGTTATAGCGGAAGAGGATATCTACACTCAGCAGTCAGACCCGATGCTAAATTGGGATGTTGACGATTTGCGCAATGCTTTGGCGATAGCGGGTTTGGCTGTGGAAGTGCAAACTGAGCGAAGTGTGGCACCAACGCACATTACACCCGCTTTTGTCAATAGATTGTTTGTGAATAATGCTGTTCGTCCAAGTTATGCAGACCGTCTTGGAAAGAATCTCAAAGAAGAAGAGGTACGTGCTGTACAAGAGTTATTTAACCGATATCTGTTAAATCAAACGGTTGCTTGGGAGAGTACTATTGCTTTTGTTTTGGGAAGTGATATTTCTCAGAACGCTCACTGAGTAAGGTTGCAGTGGGGAGGGACGTATCTGCTTAAGAATTTGACCCCATCCATGCCAACATTCTTTTCTCCACAACAGTGAGCCGATGCTTTACATTCTCTAGTTCCGACTTAACACCATCGTTTGATACCTTCCCTAGATACATCTCAACAGCGTCCAAGAGAACTTGTGATACCACAAAGTGGTTGCCAAGGGCATCGCGACTTTCCTGTAGTTTGGCAAATAGCGTCTATTTCATCTAAATATTCTTGAGGTAGTCGTACTCCTACAGCTATTTTTTCTTTCATAACGTCTATTAAAATAAGTAGCTCATATAGTCATATAATAAACGTCAACGCTGTTTTGTGATTTAGGCGTAAGAAAAATGAATGCCTTGGCAGTGCTAGTAACACCCCAAGGCGTTGTCAACCAGTATCAGTGGTCAACAATGAAAAATATATCTGTCTCTAGCTTACAACAGCAAGAGCGTAATTGCACGCACCAATTCTTTATGCTTACGGCTGATGTAAGAAATAAGCTTTTAGAAACGAATTTAACTACAGACGAGTGGCGAATTTGGTGTTATCTAGTCAGCCTTGACCCCTTTGGCGACCGTGGTGTGTTTCTACTCCAGATTGCGAGACAATCGGTTGAACCATTAAGAGCTAGAGGGCAAGTTAAGCAACCTTCCGAATTTGGTTGGACGCTGGATTTTGTGAAGCGGATGTACCCGAATAATTGGCAGGAAGCAGCGCAATATTTTGGGGTAGAGGTGGAGGCATGAGCGAACCAACCGATACCACGACTCAGAATGGCTTGTTACCTGATAGTGATTCGACAACAAAAAGTGTAGCAATTGAGGTTGTTGAAATTGCAGAGCTAACATTCGAGGAAGAAAGCGATCGCCTTCATTTAGAACGGAAGGTTGAGCGAATGTTTTATGAGGCTGGTAAGGCTTTGATGGAGTTACGTTCGAGGCGTTTGTATCGTTCTACCCATAGTACATTTGAAGAATATTGCCGCGAACGCTTTGGGTTTACTCATCGTCATGTCAATTACCTAATTGCTGGTTCCCAGGTAGTTGATAATCTCCAAACGAGAACCAATGGTTCCCAAATTGAAGTGGAAAATAAAACGGGAACCAATTGTTTACAAAATCAAACGGGAACCAATGGTTCCCAAACTGAGGTAAAAGACAAAACGGGAACCAATGGTTGTCAAATCTTGCCCACCAGTGAGCGACAAGTGCGACCATTAACTCAACTGGAACCAGAACAGCAGTGTGAGGTGTGGCAGCAAGCTGTAGCGCAAGCTGGTGGAAAAGTGCCATCGGGTCGTATTGTGAAAGACATCGTGCAGCGGATTCAGGAACGCACGAAAGTTCCCAATCCCTATCGACTGGGGGAAGTCTGTCAAATTGTTGTTAAGGATAATCCTGACTTGCGGGGTAAGGGTGGGTGCTGGTGTATCGTCACTCAAGTTGGTGATTTCAGTTGTACGGTTGCTGCCTGGGATGGGTTATATACTTTAAAACTGGAACATCTAAAACCACTGGATTATCTAGATATGGATTGCGAACAAATAAATTCGGTGTCTGAACGTCTAACTCGACTGCGGAACAGCGGCAAGTTGGAACAAGCGGCGACAAGCCTTATGCAGCATATTGGTCAAGTTAAGCGACCTTATTTAACACCGCTGGAAGAAAAAATATTAAGTCTGTTAGAACAGGAGTATGGGGTTGGAGCGAGTCAATCTAAGTAGAGCAATGCTGGAAAAGCACCGCTAAAAAAAAATTTTATATTTGGTGAAATTCCGGTAGCTTTCATGGTAAACCTGTATCCAAAGTAAACTTGCGTACCATACTTAGCTATGACCAAGGACTACTCCGGTCAAAATCTCCGTGGGCGATCGTTTAAAGGTCAAATGCCTTTAAAAAATTAGCTGAGGACTACCCTGATGCTGAACTCGAACTCGAAAAAGCCAACCTCGAAGAAGCCAATCTCGAAGATGCCAACCTAGGAGGAGCCAACCTAGGAGGAGCCAATCTCGGAGGAGCCATTTTGGAAAATGCTATTGTTGCAAATGCCTTATTTGCAGAAAGTATAGGTCTTACAGAGTATATGAAGCGTCAGCTAGAGCAGCGAGGGGCAATTTTTGGCGATCGCCCTCCAGTTTTGGTTCCAAGATAATATTGTTACATTTCACATGGAGTGATATTTTCTCAAAATCGTAACTTGGTTAGGTACTGCTGCTGATTCCCAGTTATTAATACCAAATATTATGAAGATGCGCCTAATTAGCCCACGCAGGTGGGCTTTGTTTGTATAGCCCCACCCTTCTAGGGTGTGGGTGAATAAAGCGCAACCTCATACAGAATTGGTATAAGATTATAAAACGCCCTTTAGGAGTCAACCGCTACCAGAAAACTCTGATTCACAACAGCCTAATATTAATTCAATGCAGCGGGCTGATGATTCTATGCCTCAAAATGTAATTGAGGACGATACAACGCAATCGAGCGGTTCAGGGGAACGATAACGAAGCTGTTCTAGGTGACGGGAACAAGTAACATTCTTGCTTCGATTTCTTGCCAGGTTTTTGGCGAAATTTTCATCGATGCTTGCTTGCATCTAATCGTCAGTATATTAATATAAAGATAATTTTCCAAAGCTTCGGATTCTTCTGATGAAAAAATTGTTAATTCGGGGTTTAATTGCAAAGCATTTAACCAAATTTGAGAAACGCGGGAATTATATCCTTGATGGGCTTTGTAAGATTGATCAATATTTGGAGCCTTTGCTTTTAAAATTTCCAAATTCTCCATCAATCTCGCAAAATTTATGTAGGGAAATAAATCAAAATCTTCCAATTCTTGAGCGATCGCTTTATTTATGGCACGGGTAAAAGCACGGGTAGGAGTTGCCGGACGAATGGGGGTGCGATTAGAGTGTAGCATACGGCTAAAATTAGGATTTATTGCCCGTGCTAAAGCCGATATACGACTCATTTCTAACACATTCGTTAGGCTGGGGCTGAGGAGCGTTGCTATTTCAAAACTGCTATCCCTTGCTGTTGCTAAAAATAAAGCTGTAGCACGTTTTGCTGCACTAGAAAACTCTTGAGAGTTTCCTGCTGTCGCCGCATTTACCCAACTCATTAAAGGTATAATTCTTCTAGCAGCAATCGAGCTTGATAGTTGATTTTGTGCAGCTTTTTCCATCTTTAATAATAGCTCATCCGACCCACCGCGCATTAATCCAGCAACCAACAAAAATACTTCACGCCAACGTCTGTCTAATAGATGCTCATTGACCATTTTTTCAATTCCAGAATTGTCGATAATATATTGTGCTGTCAGATATTCTTGTAGGGTGAGATGGCAGAAAGAAAATACATCCTCAGCACGCTCGACTAATACACCTTGCTGGATTGCGATCGCTTGTAAAATTGCTTTGCAATCGATATGCTTTGGTGCATTCAAATTACTTTCTAAAAAGTATCTAATCTTGCTTAAAATCTCATCCTCAGAAAAGAATAATTGGTCTACTTGATACCCTGTATAAGCAATTTCTGATAGCAACATTTCCTGCAATTCAGTTCGCAAGCCTTTATAAATTTCCTCTCGCATAATCCGCTTTTCAGCAGCCCATTCTTCTAACAATATTCTTAGGGCTTTCCTGTAAAGTGCGCTGCGATTATTGGGAAAATGCTGGGAATGGTCGTAAACTAGACATAACATTGTTAATAGCAAGGGAGTATTTGCCAATTCCTTAGCACCAGCATTGGTAGGCTCGTGTAAAATTTGCCAACATTTTTGCCAAGTTTCTAATTTTTTATCTTCTTCCGATTGAAACCAATTATAAATAAATTGTTTAATTTGAACGCTATCGAATTCCGCCATCGCTACATCGGTAAAACGGCGGAAATTGTTCATGTAGGCAGCTGTACGGCAGGAAATAATAAAATGATTTTTATGATATTTATCGCAAAAGTTTTGAATCGCATCGATCGCATGACTGACAATTTTACTAGGAACCTCATCTAAACCATCAAATAATATTAATAATTGTCCCGATTCTAACAAATTATTTAAAGAAGATTCCGCATCTGGAAAACCACAAATATCGAATTCATGAATCAGCAAATCTTTCAAAATAATATCTTTGGAATTTATCCTTTTTATTTCGATAAAAACAGGAATGCGCTCGCGTTCGTATTCACCCTTTTTCCCCTTTAGCGCTTCCAATCCAATTTTTCTTAAAAAAGTTGATTTGCCAACACCAGGTCCACCAAGTACCATTAAATATTGCTTCTCATTGACAACCGCTAGACCATCTTGCTTTGGTGAATTTTGCGATTGAAAGCTGCGACTTTCCCGGTAAGCTTTTTCCAGATTTTCAATCGACTCAAAACGACGAACATCATTATTGTGTAAAAACTGGACTTTAGTATAAATTGACTCTAGAGCTACTGGTTCGCGCATCCCCAGAACTTTCAGAGTCCCGTGACGCTCTGTATAATTTTTTATATATTGCCGAGATGCTTCAAAAACTATCTGCTGAGTCTTCATATCGAGCATTTTCCCGATTTTCGCCATCCCTTTCCAGCCTTTTTCGATAAAAATACCAGCTAGCCTTTCAATTGCTTTTCCGATTATAAGTTCGGTGAGAGTCATGGCATTGTACCTAAGTAACTATAGTTAAGTATAATTACGGAATACATTCCAAACCGTATTATTTCCAGATTATTTAAAATTTAGTATAAAATTTTGCTTGCAGATAAAATTCATAACTAAAATACTATCGAGCATAGAACCTTCCTGGTATATATTTGCAGCTTTATCAGTCAATTGCGATCGCACTACAAAGGATTAAAAATTGCTGTATTTTTGGTGTTAAAGTTACATTTTTGTAACACAGCATAAATAAAATATTATATGCCATAGTCAAACAGATGTTTATTGAACGCTATCTATTGCGATGTTTACCTTCAACAAAAAATATTTCTACTTCACACTTATACTATTTTTAATAGAGATATGTATTGCCGTTTTTATAAATGATAGTTTCATCCGTCCTTTTATCGGTGATGTTTTAGTAGTTATATTAATTTATTGCTTTGTCAGAGCTTTTTGGAATATACAGTCATCCATTATCGCTTTATCAGTTTTAGCATTTTCTTATATTATTGAAATTCTCCAATATTTTAGTTTTGTAAATAAATTGGGATTGCAAAATAATCAGATTTTAGCTGTTGCTTTGGGAAGTACATTTGATTGGAAGGATATAATTGCTTATACAATAGGTATCATAGTAGTTCTATGGTTAGAAAATAGAACAAACACAAAAGTAAAAGGCTAAATTTCTAGATTTGGAAAATGTATCGGTTAACTTGCTTAGTCTATGTCTTATTCGCTACTACAGTTGCAAGGGATCATAGTAACCGTAGCAAAGCACCTCAAAAAATAGTATCTAGTGGCGATCGCGGTATGAGATCCTAGATATAGTCAACGGAGCATCAACAAAATGGAACAAGATCGTTCGTCAACAGTTATTATCACGGGTGCATCTTCGGGGGTCGGTTTATATGCAGCAAAAGCTCTTGCCCAAAGGGGATGGCATGTGGTGATGGCTTGTCGGGATTTAGCGAAGACGGAAAAAGTTGCCCAAAGTGTAGGAATGCCGCAGGACAGCTACACAATCATGCATCTCGATTTAGCCTCCTTAGAGAATGTTCGTCAGTTTGTGAAGAACTTTAGGGAAAGTGGCAAATCCCTAGATGCTTTGGTGTGCAATGCCGCAATATATATGCCTTTACTCAAAGAGCCATTACGGAGTGTAGACGGATATGAATTGAGCGTTGCCACGAATCACCTCGGGCATTTTCTCCTATGCGAGCTAATGCTTGAGGACTTGAAAAATTCCCAAAATTCCGAGCCTCGGCTGGTCATTTTGGGAACTGTGACGCACAATCCGAATGAGCTTGGAGGGAAAATCCCACCGCGTCCGGACTTAGGAAATCTGGATGGCTTTGCGGCAGGATTTAAAGGATCTCAGGTGATGATTGACGGCAAGAAGTTTGAGCCGGTCAAAGCTTACAAGGACAGCAAAGTCTGTAACGTGCTGACCATGCGGGAACTGCATCGACGCTATCACAAGTCACATGGCATCACCTTTAGTTCTCTCTATCCGGGATGTGTTGCAGACACGCCCCTATTCCGGAACCACTATCCTCTGTTCCAAAAACTCTTCCCACTTTTCCAGAAGAATATCACGGGGGGGTACGTGTCTCAGGAGTTGGCTGGCGAAAGGGTAGCAGCGGTGGTGGCAGATCCTGAATACAACCAATCCGGTACTTATTGGAGCTGGGGGAATAGACAGAAGAAAGATCGCAAGTCTTTTGCTCAAGACGTTTCTCGAGAAGCAAGCGATGATGAAAAAGCTGAACGGATGTGGGAACTGAGTGAAAAGTTGGTTGGATTAGCCTAAAGCAGCTTTGTTACAGCCTCCGTAAATGTTTCATAGGGAGTTACTCCAACAATAGTTTCCATGAGGGTTCCGTCTTTGTAAATCATGACTGCTGGGATACTCCGGATACTGAGTCTTTTGGCAAGGTTTTTGTTCTGGTCAAGGTCTACCTTGGCTACTTTGACCCGACCCTCATATTCTTCTGCTAATTTATCCATTAGAGGAGCAATCATCTTACAAGGTCCGCACCAAGTTGCTGTAAAGTCAAACACTATTAGTCCACTGTTGGGTGTCAAAAGTGAGTCAAATTCTTCTTCTTGGACGTATTCAACTGTTTTCATAGATGCTCCGATTTCTTAATTTTGATATTGTTGTTGATTTATACAAAAGTTAGTACAAATCAACAACTAAAATTAGTGGTTATAACTGTAAGTAAGGGAAAGGCAAAAAGATAAAATCTTCTCCTCATCTGCCAAACTTTAAATCTGAAAATAGGTTTATCAAAACTGAGTAATCACTTAGACCGGGCGATGGCGCGGATGAACGCTACTTTTCAGTTAATGATTAATTCAGATTAAGCAACCTTAGAACTTGATTGACAAACCACTATAAGTGCTTATTGTATCATGTCCAGTTAATCAAATATATTCTAGAGACGTTCCGCCGGAACTTAGTTCTTTTCTCCTCCCCCTGCTTCTTTTCTACCCTGCTCTCCCTGCTTGCCTTTTGTCGAGTCTTCACAGTCCGCTAACGCGAAAGCAAACTCCCTAAAAGCTGTTTTAACCAGAATCTCTTGCATTCTGCTTTCCAGAGAAGATTTACGGATAAGGTCTGTTAATTCGATAAACAGTAGAGAAAACATAAAACGGTCTTGGCGGTCAACCTGTTTCAAGCAAGATGATATAAACTCATAAAGCTCTGTTTTTCGAGGTTTAGCTTCTTCTTCCCATATTTGTAATGCAGTTCGGAAGGTTTTTAAGCGTATTTCATTAATGTTGTAAGACTTATCTTTGTAGCGAATTGATACACGTTGGGGCATTTCCATAAGTTTTGATATAAAAATTTATATTAAACTTCTATTCAGTGATATTTGAGTTAATCCGGAAAATATAGTAGTTACAATACCCTACGGGAGGCAAGCCACATGAATTGTAACTACAAGGGATTCAAGGTCTCAATAGATAAGTATAATTAAATGCAAGCTGTCCGCAGCGTTGCGTAGCTCCCCGTAGGGTGGAGGAACGACGTTAGCGAAGCGTTCCTCTCTACAAGACGCTACGCGAACGCTGCGGACAAAACGTATTATATTTATTTCCAACCATCTACTTATCAGAGAGAAGCTTAAAGAAGATTGCGAACACAAAACCGCTCAATATAGTAGCCCAAGTTGCTGGTGAAATCGTTTGGTTCATAGCGATCGCAACTGCTGGATTGAGGATACCCTTGGTTGTTAACAATCCAGCAACCAAAGCGGCACCCACAGCAACACCGCTTCCAGCCTTTGGTACATTCTTCTCATAGACAGCGACAACAGTCATCATCAAAATTCCAAAACCAAAAAATTCTCCCAAACCGCTTGCCGACTGATAACTCGGTGCGAGATTACCAATCGAGTCAGCCAGGGAACGTGCCACTATTGCACCCAGAATCTGTGCAATGATATATAGTGCCCTGTACTGAATGGAATGGTTCGGTTAGAAATCAAACCACCAATCCGTCCTTCAACTTGGAAAGGTCCATGAAAGAACTGATGCTTTGCAATGTAGATCAGCAAAAAGTTAGTAATCGTTATTGCGCTGCCAAACATTTGCTGACAACTTTTGTGGAGAACAGCATCTAGATATTCATTATGGGCAGGTTCACCCAGTTCAGTGAATTCGGGATGATCCGCAAAATGATCCATATAAAACAACCAGATTTGGGAAAGGTCTGCTTCATTGGTCAGTTTTTGCTTGAGTTCCTGCAATCGGTCTATTTTCATAGTGTGGAATTGATGAGATGGGGCGAGCAGACAGCACTATTAAAAATTTACCACAGCGATCGCCGACCTTCTAGAAATTGAATGCTTGAGTTCTAGGGAAAAAATTAGGTAATGATTTCTAAAATTAAATGACTTTTAATCAAGGAAAATAAACGGATTTAAAGAAGCGGTTCTCTTCGCGATCATTTGATTTAAGGAAAGGTCATCGAAACGGCAAGCAGTAGTATGAGTTAGAATAGAAGGGCTTACGATCTGCCGCGTATGAGTGAAAGTGTTTATATTGAAACGAACAATTCTTGGGACGCAGTAACCTTCCCTCAAAAGTTGATGCTGTTCATATTGCAGTTGCGACCGTTCATGGAATGGATTACCTGCTGACATGGAATTGCAAGCACATTGCCAATGCCCAAATTCAGGGAAAATTGGCAGAGATTAGTCTTGATTTTGGATACGAGTTACCGATTCTTTGTACACCCTATGAACTTCTCGAAGGTTGATTATGTTGCAGGATGAAATCGTAGAAGAGATTCACCGAATTCGTGAAGAGTACTCTCGGTCATTCAATCATGACTTGAAAGCAATCTTTGCTGATTTGCTGCTTGAGCAAGCCGAAAGCGGTAGAGAAATTGTGAGTTTGTCAAGAAAGCGCGGTCTAACAACACGTTGGAGCAGACGGTCGCGAGATATTGGTCGTGATGCGATGTAAAGGGGTGGGAACTGAAACGTAATTATTGCACACCCCTTGACATATTATCCGGTCAAGAAATATCCCTCAAGAAAATCAACTCGTGGTTCATAGGAAGCCCAAGCAGTGATGTTTGCAATCCCCCGCCAATTTTGATTACAAAATATGGCGGTGGGAGAATGTCAAAATGAGATCGCATCTAAATCTGCCACAACGATCGCGCCGCTTTTATCGCTTCTCTACTGAAAGCCCCTCAGTGTCGATATCTAATTCTTCCTTCCGAATTGTCTCTTGGGCTTGTACTGTCTCTTGGTCTACTACTTTTGTGACTCGCACTTCTTCACGCAAGAAAGCTTCTTTGTGAATATCGGGAGTTTCTTCGTAGATATCCATGTGGGCAACTTCACCCTCACGAAAAGCAGTTGCATCCAAAGTAACAGCCTTACCTGCATTTTCTGGGGTAACGCGCTCAATTACAACGCGCTCTTTATCTAACCCAATAGCAACCCGTGCAGTTTCGGTTTCAACGTGCTTGCCAATTGCGACTTCACCAGTTTTGCGACGTTCTTTGTTTGCAACCAGTCTTTCTTCATACAGCTTGATGGTTTGGTCTGGATGACTGGTGGTATCGTACAAGTCTGCGTCTCGGTCGTAGTTGTAGGTATCTCGGTCATAAGTAGGAGCAGGAACGGGAGTAATGTTCCGAGGTGCTACAGGTTGAACTACAGCCGCCGAAGATACAGCTTCTAGGGGTGCTGATGCTTCCAACTGTGGCTCGCGATAAACACCACGCACTTGCTCTTCATAGTCATAATCAACGGCTGCACCCTCTTCATATTCAGGTAGTTGTTCAGCTTGCTCTTTTGTCAATCTAGTATATGCGCGGTCAGCCTTAAAGTCGATACTGGTACGACCAAGAGGTAACAATACTTTTTTGCCAAAAATCCAAAAGCCTACGTCAACTATTAAATAGCGGAACTGTCCTTTTTCATCGATTAAAGCATCATTAACTGTACCAATTTTATCGTTGGTTCCTTGAGTGTAAACACCCATTCCCTTGATATCATTACCTTGAATCGTGTCGAGATAGTTAGGATCGAACTCACTAATTTTATGCAATACCATTACTTAGAACCTTTATTTTTATTTGTTTCTCTCTTTTAATAAGATAAAAAAGAAGCGTATAAAATTCATCTCCCCCAAGAATGACTTCACTTATTCCCAAGAATTCTAAAGATATATTTTTTTTTGCGCCGAGACTAAAAGTCTATTAATTTCAATAAGATTTTTTAGTTCCTGGTGTCAAGGGTGCGATTGACCAAACGCATATTTATCAAGTGATGTTGGAAACGATTAATGCACCGTCGGTGAAAAATTAAGTCAACATCTATATAAGTATTATTACTGTTTAACATTCTAGCTTCAGTTTTGTGTCGATAACTACACGTGTATGTTCGTGAATCACATAGTTGTATGGTGGCAACAAGTCAAATGCAGATACGCGAATAATCTAATTAACTTTTCCGGAATAATTTAGAAGCACGCTGTAGAAGTTAGTAACAAATTAAACAAACAGTCTTAGTAATCGATTATGCAACTTAGTCAAAAAGCTTGGCACCATTTAGTTTTATCTGTAGTTGGTGTATGTTCACTTTCACTCCCTTTCACGCAAACTGCCGAAGCAAGAGAAGTACGTAACTTTTGCAACAAACAAGATAGTATATTTGTTGCTGCGGAGACTAAGAACTTTTGGGTAAGTATCTGCGGTAGTGATTCACCACTTACTTATGTAGGCGTAAATAAAAAGACTGGTCAAACTGTACGATTACCTCTAAGCGTAAATGGGCAAGAATCCAGAGGGCAGCGCTTTGAAGCTGTTAATGGCGATTATACTTATATTGTGTCTTCCTCGAACAAAGGCAAAAGCTTGACCGTGAAGAGAGGTACTCGTGCAATCCTGCGTGAGTCAATAATTAGAGGCTGGTAAGCACGTTCCTAACTGGCGTACTCAACTTTTCAAGAGCTACTAACCTAACTGCTGATGATTTTATCGGCGTCGCTTTTAAAATCAGATTTTTAATTTGCACTTTATAAAGGGGATGTATTAGATACAACCCCCTTTTTCATTGGAACACTCCGAATTTGGAATCAGGTGCCGACCCATCTTTCTAACTGCGTTCATGTCCTGCCGAAATTGTTAATTGTTTTGAATTGGCACTTGTAATTTATAAGTATCTTAGATGTTTCAGTCTCTGGGTATTTATAAGTGTTGGCAGCGTTTTTGTATGTACACGTTGTGAGATTCGCGACTTCGTAAAAGTTGTCGGGAATCTTATTGTTTCACCAAATAAATTATCCGTTACATCGGTTTTTCAGGTCTAACATCTAAGACAATCATCCGAATCTGAATCTGACTGAAGCTCTATGTTTTTAGTAATTTCTACGGCAGGCTTGATGGGTAGCTTAACCAAGAATCTTGCACCTAGACCTTCTCCAGCACTTTTCACATCTACAGTGCCACCGTGTAATTCCACTAAACTACGGACAATTGCCAATCCCAGTCCCAATCCACCATATGCTCGTGTCAAGCTCCGATCTTCTTGGCTAAAACGGTCGAAAACATAGGGGATAAACTGGGCACTAATGCCTTTTCCTGTATCGCTAATATAAATATGCACCGACGAGCCGACTTGCTCCAATGAAACTTTAACGTATCCCCCGGACGGTGTGAATTTAATCGCATTAGAAAGTAGATTCCAAACCACCTGCTGCAAGCGAGTGAAATCTGCCATGATTGTACTAACGCAGGGACTATAAACAGTCTCAATTTTGATATTCTTAGCTACAGACGCCGGATGCATAGTAGCAATAGCTGCATCAATGACTGAAATCAAATTAATTTCGTGGATATCCAACAAGAGCTTCGCTTGAATGATTCGAGAAACATCCAACAAATCGTCAACTATTTGAAACTGCGCTTTGGCATTGCGCTCAATGGTTTCTAGCCCATAAGTTACCTTTGTCGGCTCTAAGGAGCGAGTCCTGAGCAGTTTAGACCAACCCAGGATAGAATTTAATGGCGTTCTTAGTTCATGGGATAAGATACAAAGGAACTCATCTTTCATCCGGTTTGCTGTCTCGGACTTAGCACGAGCAGCTTGTTCCAGTTCCAATAGTTGCTTTTCTTCTTGCTGTAATTGTTTGGTAGCGGTGATGTCCATGCACACACCGGTCATTCTAATTGCCCGTCCATTTTCATCGTAAACAAACTGACCTTTGGTGGCAATCCAACGAATACTCTTATCAGCTAAAAGAATGCGGAATTCTTGACTATATTCTTCTTGATTTACCCAGACACGTTCGATTGTTTCGATTACACCTTCGCGATCGCCTGGATAAATGCGGTCCAGAAAGCCTTGATATGTACCATTGAAACTGCCGCAAGCCATGCCAAACAAGCGCTCGTGTTGGGCAGACCAAGTAACAGTCCCACACACTAAGTTCCAATCCCAACTCCCCAGTTTAGCAGCATCTAAAGCTAAACTCAGCCTTTCATCACTTTCTCGCAGCGCAGCTTGCTGTTTTGTGGACATTCGCTCAACGACCACAATATTCAATAAAATCAAGATTGCGAAGGCGATAATAATTTGAATAATCAGTAGTGTCAGGGCAAATTCTGCATCTAAGTAGCCACTCCTTTGGGCTGTAAGTATCACCCAGCCCAAAATCAAAGGAATAGAAATCGCTGCCAGTATGAGCCGTCGAGTAATAATATAATTAGGGTTTGTACTGGCAAAGAAGCGCATTACTCCTTGTTCGGGATTTTCGCTCAAAACAGCACCACAAAGCATAATGAACGTTAGTGCGGTTGGTAACGGCATTTGTGGGGTGTACGTTGTCAACCCTTGAAATAATGGAACCTGATAGGCATAGCCAACCAAAGTTTGAAATGCTACAATGCCAACAAACAGCGTCAGTATCTGAGCAACTCGATAGCTATGGCACTGTTGGCGAGATGACCACAAAGCACCGCCCATAAAGGCAAAACTTGCAGAAGTATTAAATCCCATCCTCCCAGGAGGAAATTTTCCAGCAGATGGGGAAGTATCGTGAAATACTAGCTGGTCGATTCCCAAATCCCAACCAAATAAGTATTGAGTTGAAGTCAGCAAACCGATTAATGCCACAATAATCGCGATCGCTTGGGCTGCAAAACGGCTCCAAAGTGTTCCTGGTTGAGTCTGCAACAGCCATAGGGATGAACCCGATAAAATAAAACCAATTGCCGTGTTTACCTTCATCGCAGCTGCATTGCCCAAAAAGCCACCCTTGATGGCTTCAATTTCAAACATCCACCCTACAAGTACAAAACATCCGAGAAGAATTACTAGCAAAGCGATCGCTTTAGACCCTCGTTTGAGCAAAGTTGTAGAGCGCTGTGACTGAGTTATTTCAATCATGATTTTCTTGTCCTGCCATTGCGGTCAACGCTTTGCACGCGAAATTATAAGGTCGCTAAGATAATAAGATAACTAAAATACGACTGTGACCTATCTTTCTCAAGGATTGAAGTCGATATTTCGCAAGGCAGGTTTTGCGCTCATCGCTCTCTCGTGAGGGACAGATCCCCGAGGGGATCTTGCAACCCAAGTCTTCTATGTAAGTCCTGTTTTTATTGGAAATTCTATACTGTTAGAGATTGAAATATTTCTTCCACTAGACCCTACTTTCACATGAATATTAGCAACCCTCCAGACTTTGACGCCAAATTTGAAGGTTTTTTTCTCCAAATGGTAGTACCTGGGTTAGAGCAAAGATGTCAGGAAATCGTCACCCAATCACTCGGTAACGATTGGAAAGTTAAAGCCATTGGGGACAATCTCACCGAGTTTGAGATAACTCCCAATCAAGATGGCTTATCAGTTAAAGAAGCTTGGGATAAGACTTATTATCTCCGTTCCCTGCCAGGAGTTGTGGATGCAGAACCACTGTTTGCTGTTCCCATAACCGAACGTTCTGATTGGGAACAAGAATCAAGACCCCTGGTTGGAGGTTTGGAGACTAAAGCTTTAGCTCTTAGCAGCGATCTAGACTGGAGTCTCAAACAACTTCGAGTTTTTGAAACATGGGCCCGCTTTTTTCCTGACTCCAATCAACTGCCAGGAGATGGAATTATCATTGGGCATCCCGATACAGGCTATTCGGAACATCCAGAAATTTTTGTGAATCTGCTCCCGAATGTAGGCTACGATTTTCTCAAGGGTGACAGAGACGCAAAAGACGAACTCGAAACACCTCCGACTGAAATTATAAACAATCCAGGTCATGGCACATCAACAGCTAGTGTCATCATCAGCCCCAAAGGTGGACAAGCCAGTTATCCGAGTGGAAAAGCTGTTACGGGGGTGGCACCTGGTGCTAAATTAATACCCCTGCGAGTTTCTTACTCAGTGGTACTACTGAGCGTACGCAATTTAGCCGAAGCGATTGAGTACGCAGCCAACCAAGATGTTCATGTAATTTCAATCAGTCTGGGTACAGGTTTCTCCAATCAGCGCTTGCGGAGTGCAATAATTTATGCCCAAAAACGAGGCGTAATTATAGTCGCAGCATCTGGAACATACATTCCCTACGTAGTTTGGCCTGCTGCTTACGATGAAGTGATTGCCGTTACTGGTAGTAATGTCCGACGTGAGATTTGGATCGGCTCATCAACGGGAATTCAAGTTGATGTCACTGCTCCTGCTGAGTCAGTTTGGTTTGCAAAAGTTAGGAAGAAGGACGGTGCAATTCAATATAATGTTGAACAAGGTTCTGGCACTTCATTTTCTGCCCCATTCGTTGCAGGTGTGGCCGCTTTATGGCTGGCATATCACGGACGAGACCAACTTATCCAACGTTATGGAGCCGAAAAGATTCCTTTCATCTTTAATCAGATTCTGCGTGACAGTTGCGATAAATTTCCAACATGGAAGCCTGGTCGATTTGGTGAAGGTATTGTGAATGCAGAGAAACTACTTGCGGCACCGCTACCTGACAATGTGACTCAATCAGTCATTGCACCAGGGTTTGCACTATCACAACACTCGTCTATAGATAATGGGATTAATACCTTTGCTCATTTATTCGAGCCGCAATTATTAGACACTCAACCAAAAGCTAATTTTGTCGGAACGATTCGAGACGATCTGAGTCTTCAATCCCGTCTTGCCCAACTTTTGCACACAACAGAAACAGAATTACCAAAGCGATTGAAAGAGGTGGGACAAGAGTTAGCTTTTTACTTGGCTGCAACCCCGGAGCTTTACAAGCAATTTGCAGCATCTCTGCGTAGTCAAACAGATGATGAGTCATCAAAGCCAATAAATTTGGAACTTTTGCGGGAGATGTTGTTATCACAGGGTGTATCTGAAGTTTTGAAAACAAAGCTCGGAACGTGATTTTGCATTTAGAGGCAATTAATGAATTGTCTCTACGATTGATTCCATAGTTATGCAACGCCATAAGAAATAAGCTATTCTGCTATCAAAATAGACAATTTAACAGGCAGGGGAATATGTCCAATAAGTATGTATGTAGCGTCTGCGGTTATGAATACGATCCAGAAGTAGGCGATCCTGATGGTGGAATAGAACCAGGAACCCCTTTTGAAAAAATACCAGAAGACTGGGTATGTCCGGTTTGCGGTGCAGCAAAAGAGGATTTTGAATTGATAGAAGAGTGACACCTCCTACACCGTACTCGGTACGGTGTAGGTGTGTGTCTCCTCGACAATCCGGCTATTGCTTCTGATTTGGGCTATTCCTGTTGCACGGATAAATACATTTTTAACCGCTCCCTTTTCAATAAAAGACTCGAATTATTAGGTTTGCCAGCATTTGCAGAACTTCTACTTTGATTATCGTTATTGGGCACGACTGATATCTGATGCAGCGCCAAAGTCCAAACAGCGATACAGAATAACGGCAAAATTCCTATTAGTATCTTTCTACAAGCCATTTTTGGGCATGGCTTTTTTGGTGCTGACTGACCGCAAACTGTCTTTGGTGACCAAAAATGATTATCGAAATCGTAATAACTCACTTATTAACTCTTTTTGAAATCAGAAGACACCGAATTGTAACAAACTTTGCCTCAAAATTTATTAAAAATAGTCATAAGTTAAGTTAAGTTTCAGGGCATTTTCGTAGTCGCTTTTATTTCACCTATTAATACTCCACCACATTAATTTTGATGGGTGCGACTCGAAAGCCCCCCTACCCCCAATTATGTTCGAGAATAAAATTCAAAATCCCCCAATTCTGGGGGATTTAGGGGGCTGTATAAAATTTTTATCATATTACCCAAAAGTTAAGTATCTTTTGGGATTTATCTTTTCGCTAAAGTAGTACAATTGTTCTAAAAGATAAATTTATTTTCACGCCTTCGATTAGCGACGAGCGCAGTTTGCAGTTTGTCGTGAAATATCGCCTTGTTTGAAAGACCCTAGTATTAGGCTAATATTATTATGACACCAGTGCAAGACGCAGTAGCAGCCCAAACTGACTCTCAAAAACACCTTGAAGTTCCTGTGGGTGGAAGTAAGAGGAAGAGGAGTGAACATTTTTCTTTCCTTCTTCTCGCTGATGCCACCGAAACAATTCTACATCATGCCTTCTGGTTAGCCGACCAAAAAAATAAGCGATCGCGTTCCGAGTACAAGAAGCTACTTTTTGACCAGGGCTGGAAAGGTGAGGAAGAAAAGTATCTTAAAATAGCGATCGCATTTGGTAGGTTTTCCCCACAAGATTTAGCGAAAGTTGAGCCTCGGACTATATATCAGCTAGCAGAAAACAGCAAGAAGTATAAGTCCGTACTCGACGCTCTTCTTTCTTTAAACACAATCACCCAAGATGCAGTCCGTTCTCTAATTAGAAAGCAGCATCCGACCAAACAACAAAAACCTGAAAAACCCAGTATTTGGCGACGGACAAAAAATGGTGGACGCTACTGCCAAATTCCACCCATTCACGAGACGGATGAGCAAACTGGGACTACCTTGCAAAGAATGATGGATGAGGAAGGTTTGAGCGTTCAGCATATTGTCGCAGAGGCGATCGCTCTCAGGCAAGCATACAAGGAAGGGCAGCTAGTAATGGCAGAAGAAACTGATGAGCGCGGCTAATACCATCTACAACCAATGAGAGTACTGCAACCATATCAGTACTCTCATTGGTTGTAGTGGAATTGCGAGACAAAATACAAACTCCCGCAGAAAGAATTTATGTGGGAGTTTGTATTTTGTTAATTTTCCTATGCCGAAGACCTCTATTTCGGTTGATTGGTTCCTATCTCGCTTGGGATTCGTACTCATACAGCAGATCCTCGAAGTATTGAACGTGTCGGTCGATCCCACGCTCGACGGCTTTGATTACGCTAGTTAGTTTGGTTGAATCCCCATCGTAGCGAGTCAGCACCGGACGAATAGAATCTTGAAAATGATTCACCTCTAATTCTGCATGCAAACTCAACCAAATCGGGTGCTTCATGCTACGGGCATCAAAGTAAGACTACGGTCAGATATCAAGTCTTTGTTACAGCTTTCCCCCACCGATTCGATCTTGCTGCGCCAATTCCTTACGGTAGTTAAAGAAATAGCAGAACGTTGTGTATCGCCTGCCGATTAACCTGCCCTAGTTTGATACTCCGTTATAGAGGCGTAGAAATTAATACCCAAGTTTTCCAATGGCGGCAATAATGAATTTACTTAACAAGTATTATTAATAATTAGCAATAATAGTTATATTCTTTAAGCTACGACTACTTTGTAAAAGATAATTTATATTTGTTGTCAAAGTTACTGTAAAAGTTAGACACTATAGCTATATAAATTACACCGCAATTATTCATTATGAATACTATTTCTTCCAGAGTTGAATTCAAGCGATCGCCGATGCTGACAGCGCTGATGTTAACTCTGGGCTTCTGGCTGAGTGCGAGCTTGGTTTTAGACTGGATAATCATGCCCAGCCTTTATTTTTCCGGGATGATGACCCAATCGGGTTTTGCAACCGCAGGCTATACAATTTTCTGGAATTTTAATCGGATTGAATTATTGGCAGCCGGCTTGGTGTTAACTGGTGTATTGGCTTTGGGCAACAGACAATCTGAGTGGCATATTGGTGCGATCGCTTTATCTGCCCTGTTGTTAGCTGTCTGTTTGCTTGATACTTATTTCTTGACACCGCAAATGTCTGCCATTGGGTTGCAGTTGAACTTATTTCAGACATCAACAGAAATTCCTGCAAATATGAATCTGTTGCATGGTGGTTACTGGATGTTGGAAGCAGCCAAGCTGGTAGCAGGTGGCACTCTTTTGAGATGGTGTGTTAAGGAATTTTGAGTCGGAAGAAAAATTTAACCTTTAATGAACCCGCTTTCTTTTAAGAAAGCGGTTTTTCTGTGTGTATCAATTATTGCCTGGTAAAAATATAATTACTAGGTTTTTTTCAACCAGAAACAGCTATTATCTAGCACGAAGACCGAGGGTGTGATGGATAGCACAGCTAAATCTGGGTTCGCGTGTATCATTCATTTATAAAGTGTGTCTAAACTAAAAAATCTTTCTGCGTCAGCCTCGACTTGAAGAAGGAAGAAGGAGCAGGTTTATATATGTGGATACGGGGCCCGAACTCAAAACGAGCGACCTATATAAGGTCGGGGTATTAAACCCCTTACTTGCGGATAATTTTACAAAACATCAATCACGGAAGGAGTCAAGTATTAATGCCAACAAAAATTAAAACAGCAGTAATTGGCACAGGGGCAATATCCAAAGAGCATCTCAGCTTTCTTACGAAATCCGAGCGTACACATCTGGTTAGTGTTTGCGACCTTTCAAAAGCCTCTGCTTCTTATGCACAGAAACGGTTTGGTGCTGACTTGGCTTACACCGACTATCGCCAAATGCTTTCGGATGTCAAGCCTGATTTTGTACACATTTTGACTCCACCTCACACCCACAAGCAGATAGCTTCAGACTGCCTAAAAGCCGATGTCCACGTATTCTGTGAAAAGCCGATTGCACCGACCTACGATGAATTTAAAGAACTTTACACTCTTGCGCAGTCTCATAACCGCTGGCTGATAGAAAATCAAAACTACTGTTTTAACGGGCCAATCCTCGCTATTGAGAAATTAATTGCAGATAACATTCTCGGTGAGGTACAGGAAGTTGAAGTCCGGATAGCGCTTGACGTTCGTGATGGTGGAGTATTCGCAGACGAAAACTTACCTAATCCTATTCATAAACTTCCGGCTGGAGTAATTCATGATTTTATCACACACTTATGTTCTTTGACCGTACGCTTCATCCCAGATTTCGATCGGGTTAGCGCTGCATGGAGCAATCACGGTGGTGGAGACTTGTTTCGGTATGACGATCTTGATGCGATCGTAATCGGAGGTTCAGCACATGCTCGGATTCGATTCAGCTGTCATACGTCACCCAATTGTTTTGCCGTGATAGTGCGAGGTTCAAAAGGTTATGCAGAAACTGATTTGTTTCAGCCGTACCTCCGTTGTGTCATACCCCGTGCTGGGGAGTTGCTATCCCCGTTAGTTAATCATTTTGTCAACGGATGCGATTTAATTGGGGCAACATTTACTAACTTTCGTCGCAAGATTATGCAAAAAACGCCCTACGAAGGTTTGCATCTTCTTTTAGACAAAACCTATGAAGCACTAATTGATGGTAAAGCACCACCAATCAGTTTTGAAGATATGGAGCGGACAAATCGATTAGTTAATGCGTTATTATCAGAGGCGAATCGAATATGAAATTATTACTAACAGGTGCGTCCGGGTTTCTAGGAAAGTATGTCGTTGCTGAAGCACTGCGACGAGGACATGAAGTGCGTGCGGTTGTGCGACCATCTAGTGATGAAAAGCGCCTAGCATGGCACAATCACCCAAGCCTAAAGTTAATCCGGATAGATTTGCGACGGAAAGATGGTATTGTTGATGCCGTCCGGGGTGTGGATGCGGTCATTCATTTGGCAGCCGTGAAAGAAGGTGACTTTTATACGCAATTTGCTGGCACAGTTATTGCGACCGAAAACTTGCTCAATGCCATGATTGAGACGAATGTGAGTCGGCTGATTGACATCAGTACCTTCTCGGTTTATGACTATTTCAACACCCCATCAGGCGGAACAATTACTGAAGATTCACCCCTGGAACCCAATCCCATCGGGCGGGATGAATACGCCCAAACCAAGCTAATTCAGGAAGAACTCGTCCGCGAGTTTGAGCAAAATTCTAAGGCACGAGTAACTATTGTTCGTCCCGGAATAATCTATGGAAAAGATAACCTCTGGAATAGCGGTCTTGGAGGAAAATTGACTGACAACCTCTGGTTAAAAATCGGCTCTCATGCAATTATGCCATTGACTTATGTCGAAAACTGTGCTGATGCAATTGTCAGTGCTGCAGAACGTGATGAGGCAATTGGTCAAACCCTAAATATCGTTGATGACAACTTACCTACTCAAAGTGTCTATGGCAAGAAGGTGGCTGAACGTATGGACTCTGTGCCCCGGATGATTCCCATCAGTTGGCCAGTCATGAGCTTGGTAGCCTCAACGATTTCGATGTACAACAAAATAGTGCTGAAGGGGCAGGCAAAAGTACCAGGCATATTTATACCGACGAGGCTGCATGCCAGGTTTAAGCCGCTTCAATACAGTAATGCTTGTGCAAAAAAAACTTTGAACTGGAATCCCAGATATTCACTCGACACCGCACTTGAGCGCAGTTGTAGCGATGCCGACTTATTGGAAGTGCAATATTTGACACCATCGATTTCTTAATAGTTGTGGGGAAGATATGACTTTTTTAGTGTCTATATGTATAGCAACTTATAAACGTCCGGATGGATTGAAACGCTTGCTAGATGGGATTAATCAATTGAGCTTCAACAAAGTTCAACGTCCTAATCTAGAGGTGATTGTTGTTGATAATGATTCATCAGGGTCAGCACGAGATTTTTGTGAAAGTATCAAAGAAAATTTTCAGTGGTCATTAAAATATGATGTAGAGCCAATCCAAGGTGTTACTTATGCTCGCAATAGAACGATTGCTAATGTCTCTCTTAGTAGTGATTTCATCGCAATTATTGATGATGATGAAGTCCCCGAACCTAATTGGATCGAAGAGTTATTGTTAGTTCAAGAAGAGTATAAAGCAGATGTAGTGGCAGGCCCAGTTAATGCCCATTTTGAGGATAATCATGTTCCGGAATGGATAAAAAAGGGTAAGTTTTTTGAACCAAAACATTTCCCAACCGGGCACCAAAAGCAGACTGCATTTACAAATAATGTCCTGATTCGCACTCAAATACTCCATCCGCTAAAACCGATTTTTGATGAGCGTTATGCTATCAAAGGTTCAGAAGATACGCATTTATTTATGAGACTGCACAAAGCAGGAAATAAAATCGTCTGGGCAGATGAAGCAGTTGTGACTGAATGGATACCCAAGTCTCGCACTAATCTTAAATGGATACTAGAACGTGCTTATTGGGGTTGGAGTTCATACAGTTTATTTGAAAGAGACTTATACCCTTCCGCAAAGCTTCAGGTAATGAGATTCTTTAAGGGAATTGCTTTAATGATTATAGGAATTATTTTAATGATTCCTGGGGTATTGCGGGGCAAATCTGCACTTGCTCAAGCTTTGTTGAATCTCTATCGAGGTGCGGGGACATTTGCAGGTTTACTTGGACTTCAAGGAGACTGGCAGACAAAAGGTAATTCTGAGAGCTTGCCGTAGGGTGGGTTTAATAAAAAATGGTTAACTGGACAACTCGCATCGGCTAAAACCTAAAACACAAAAAAAACTAAGTATTCACAGATTTATCGACTGCGCTCACGTCCGGCATTCTCCTCAAAGTCCCTGTCTTATAGCCAAAGTCCTCTATAAGAGGACTATTAAAAAATCACGTTTTTAATGTCGAATAAGTTACTCAATAATATGTAATTAGTGATTTACACATACTAGATAGATGCAAGAATTGATGCGATATTATCCAACATCTTCCACTTCCTTATTGAACCAGAGTAAGCGGATAGCAAGGATGGCAAACCCCACAGCCGCGATCGCCTTCAATATGCGTGTGGGTAGCAATTCTGACACGGCTCCCCCCGCCAATGCTCCCAGAAGGCTTGTCAGCAATAATGCGCCTGATGTGCCAAGGAATACCGCAAAAGTTGATTTGGAACGACCAGAAAGAGCGATCGCTGCTAACTGACTTTTGTCACCTAGTTCTGATAAAAAAACTGTAATAAAACTTAATCCTAAAAGATGCCAGTTCATTGTTTTAACCCTGTAGGACATCCCAAAACAGCATCACCGAAATCACCAGCAACATAACTCCTGATGCTTTTTCTACAGTTTTAGGATTCATCCGACCGGCAATCCAACTACCCAAAAGCACACCTAAGGCACTCGTGGTTATCAAAGCAGCCGCAGAACCAGCAAATACTACCCACGGTGCATGAGATTGGGCACTCATTAACAGCGTAGACAACTGAGTTTTATCGCCAATCTCTGCCAGAAAAATCGTAATGAAGGTAGTGCCAAAAACTACTGCTGCCGATTCGCGTTTTTCAGGTATATCCGCAACTATTGGTGATATTAAGTCACAGTCGTTACTTAGTAATGGGTTTAATGGCGCAGTGTCGAGTTTCACGGGCAGTAGTTCTTGTCCCTATGTGGTTTTCATATTCTTCTCATTTTCTCATTTTTAGTTACAAATAGCAACCCGCTCCTAACTCCTAACTCCAAACTCTTCAAACTCCGACGGTAGAGTCAAAGCGCAACATTTCCAAACTGCGATCGCCATAAACTGCTTCTATTTGCTGACGACAGCAGTCAATGGCAAAGTCATTCAATTCTTCAGGCTCAATACCATACATATCACCGAACACCTCTACTTCTACACGACAGAAGCGCGGACGATTGGCGTAGATGCGACATTCTCGCGTTTTTTGGTCTAAGTTAACACACCATCCATCTTCGCCTACCATGCTCAGATATAGCTCCAATTCATCTGGTAATAAATACTCTCCTAACTCTGGACGGTCTGCTGGGTCAAGATGACAGCAGGCTCCACAGTGCTTTATACATTGCCAAGTAGCCATTGTTTAATTGTTGGTTGTTGATTGTTGGGTTAACTGAAGGGTAAAGGAAAGGTTAATGACATTGCCCCTTTACCCCTTACCCAGTAAGGTATTTTACGTTTTGATGTTTTTTCTTATAGTTTTGTTAAATAAATTAAATTGTAGAGGCGATCGCCGGATATGATCGATTTCGAGATTGACATCTGAGTTATATAATCTTTTAGGTCTACTGGGAGGCAAAATGGAAGCTTTAGCAAATATCAATTGGGAAGTAATTTTTCAACTAGTGTGTGTTGGATTAATTATGCTCTCTGGGCCAGTAGTGATTTTTGTACTGGCATTTCGCAACGGTAATATGTAAAATTACTGAGTTAACAGTTAACTGTGAACGGTTAACTGTTAACCGATCTCAATGCCTCCAGTGCAGCTTGGATAATGCTGTCATACTGGGGTTCTGAAATATTAACTTCTTTCGCGTCTTCACGATTGCTTCCGAGTAAACCAACTGTATGTCCTAGTTGGACAGCTAAAATTTTACTTTCAGAATTTTTGATTCTTAATTCCCGTGCAGAACCGTTTTGATAAAAGCCGCAAGTGTAATCGCATCCTCTAAGTTCAAAACTTGTTTTGGATTGGTTAGACCGTTTAGGAAGCCTAGCACCAAGCAATTCTAACTCAATGCTGGTGTTGCCATTAAAGTGATTTTCTCGCAGTTTGTAAGCAATATCAATAAATGGCGGTAATTGGAAGTAGTCGCCCCAACGCCAAGCGATCGCTTTAATTTTATACTGTTGGTTATCGATAGTTTGTGCCACTGTGACTTTAATGTGACCCTTACCAACTATTTTCTGCTCAAGGACTTGGACATTGGGTGTCCAAAAGATGGGGTCGGGATTATCCATCCCACAGGGATGAAGTGCATTAAGCTGTTGGTAGAGATGTTCGTTGATTTGGCTCAGGTTAGTTTCAGCGTCAATTTTAAGTAACGGTTTCAGGTGGTGGAGTTCCAGACATTGATTGGCGAATTCACTCAAACGCGATCGCAACGCTGTTAAATTTGCTCCAGGGAGAGAAAATCCGCCGGCTGCTTTATGTCCGCCAAACTTACCTAGCAAATCGTGACAATATTCCAAAGCTTCAAAAACATGAAACTCCGGAATTGAGCGTGCAGAACCGCGAATGTGTCCCTCATCTTCATAAGTACCAATAAATACAGGTACACCATAGCGTTCTACCAAGCGAGAAGCGACAATCCCGATCACACCGTGGTGCCAATTATCTTGTACAACAACTAATACACGGTCTTTGTGTAGAGAGTTGACAAAATTAGCCTCAACATTGGCGATCGCCTCTATTTCGATTTCCTGACACATTTCCTGACGGAGTTTATTCGTAGCTTCGCACTGCATTGCTCGCTCCAAAGCAATCCCCATATCATCAGTAGTCAGTAAATCAATGATGATTTCAGGGTCCCCAATCCTACCAATAGCATTAATTCGCGGCCCCAAACGAAACCCGATATCCTCAGGTTTTAGGGAAGAGGAAGAGTTAGGAGTTAGGAGTGATGAGTTAGGAATTTTATTTTCCCCTTGTCCCCCCTGCTCTCCTTGTCCCCCCATTGGCTGCACTCCGGCCATCTGAATCAACGCTTGCACTCCCGCTAATTTCGACTTGGGTAGCTGCTGCAAACCGCGTTTTACCCAGCGACGGTTGACACCAGTTAAAGGGGCTAAATCAGCAATTGTTCCCAAAGTAAACAGTTCCAGCAGTGGCTTAACCAAACCTTGAGATTGTCGCATTTGTTGTGCAAGGGATACCGCTAAGATGTAAGCGACACCCACACCTGCAACACTGCGATATGGTGAAGATTCGGCTATTAGTTTGGGATTGAGGATGGCGTTAGCTGGGGGAAGTTGTTGCGGAATGTCGTGATGGTCGGTGACAATAACTTTTAGACCGAGTTCTCTAGCCCGTTTGATGGGTTCGTAAGCTGAAATACCGTTATCTACAGTGAGAATTAATCCTATGCCTTCACTGTGAAATTCTTCCACAATTCGTTTATTAATACCATAGCCATCCTTCATCCGGCTGGGAATGGCATAAGATACTTGTGCGCCCAACCAACGAAGGCTACGCAACAGTAAAGCGGTACTAGTCATGCCATCAGCATCATAGTCACCGCAAATGGCGATTTTTTCCTGTGTAGCGATCGCATTATGTAACAATTCCAAACTCACCGCCAAATCTGAAAAATCCTCTAACGGTGAAGGCAAAATCAGGGACTCTGGATTTAAAAAACCTTGTGCTTGGTCTTCTGTATCAAAACCACGATTAATTAGCAATTGACCGATGGCAGGTGAAAGTTGGATACTTTCTGCCAGTTTTTGCGCCAATTCAGGCTTTTGTGGGTAAATTTGCCACCGTTGGTTAGGTAAGCGCCGAGATTGTGAGATTTGCTCTTGCACGGTAAGAGTTATGAGTTAGGAGTTTCTGGTGTTAGGAGTTAGGAATCTAAAACTCTTAACTAATAACTAATACCTCATAACTCGGATCTTTTTAAAGGATATTTACGCGACCATCATCAAGAATTTCAACCGAGCGATCGCCTGGGGCACGATTGTTAGGACGAATTTCTATCCGCAGTGTCCCAAAATTGGGTTTAGAAACAGTCGCTTTTAGAGGTAACCCCATCTCATCCCAAAATACCAGAGATACATTTGGTTCTGTGCCGTCTCCATTTTCTAAGCGTAATTCCTGTTTGGGACGTAACGGAATTGGACCGGTGAGATCCACTTTCTCGATTTTTACTAACCCTGTCGTGGCATTTAATACTTCTACTCGGATGCGCTTACCGGGTGTAAATTGAAGTGGTTGTGGGCCGCATTTAGAAGCACAAGTACCAGCAAGCAAGGGGCTGGGATATTGGCTTGAAGTGAGGACTAAGGTAGCTGCGACGAAGAAAACTGGCAAAATTTTAGACATGAAAAAAGTTTTTTATACTTATTCTTGAAGAGTACCCGACTGGGGTGCTGTCAAGCTTCAGTATATTTTCCAGAATTACAAAGACATCTTGCAGAAATATTTTTTTGCCTCACCCATACCCGCACAACCAGAGACGGGTTATTCAGCAAGCTTTATAACCATTACCGAACATATTTATTAAGCCCAGCCCTACGCATCACCTTGGGCAAATCTCTTGACACCCCTTTTCAAATTTTTATCTTTGACTTCCTGCATACTTCTAACTATTTTTGTGACCAGCTTTCTCGGTGTAAATCTCACAGATTCTGCGAGTAACTTATTTTTTAAGCCTGGAATCACAACTGTTTTATTCTCCATCAAACCGGAATAGCCAATTTTTGCGACTGTAGCTGCATCCATCATTTTATTGTCTTTGACAGCTTCTACACCTGCGACACCAGTTTGTTGATGAAAAGCAGTTTTTGTTGCTCCTGGACAAAGAACAGTCACACTAACACCTGTGCCCTCTAATTCGTTAGCGATCGCCTCTGAAAAAGATAAGATATAGGCTTTAGTTGCAAAGTAAACCGCCATCAAAGGTCCTGGTTGAAATGCCGCTGCTGAGGAAACATTTAATATCTTCCCATAGCCTTCTTTGACCATGTATCTCAGAAATAACTTAGTTAAATGGGTGAGGCAGACCATATTAACTTGTAGCATTTCCAATTCAGTAGCGAGGTCAGTTTCGCTAAACAATCCATAGTTACCAAATCCAGCATTGTTGACCAGGATATCTATATGAATGGATTCCAGTTGCAATTCGTTTAGAATTTCTTCTGGTGCTGTTGATTTGGATAAATCTTTGGTAATAGCTTTGATACTAATACCATATTTTTCTGAAAATTTATCTGCTATTTGGAGGAGATTTTGTTCTAGTCGATCTACTAAAACAAGATTGTAACCATTCAAGGCAAAAATACACGCTAATTCGTAGCCAATTCCACTAGCTGCTCCAGTAACAAGAGCAGTTCGCTTGATTTGTGCCTGATAACTTTGGGTCATAAAATATTGTTTTTTTTCGCTGCAATAATTAATCAGTTATAACTGACTACTTCTCAAAAATGTTAGCCTATTTTCATTTTTTTCGCTATTAAGCTTAAAATTATTTTCTAGTTTCAAATAGAGTGGGTATTTCAACTTAGCAACTATTATTTTAAACTAAATTAATATCTATTAATATTATGTGCTTTGTAGGCTGATTATAGGAAATTAAATATAGCGCTATGAACAAAAAAGATGTTTTACATATAACGTTTTGTCTTCTGTATTGCACGCAACTAAAAACCGATTGTAGGGGTTCGGGTGAGTTGGAGAGCTTTACCACACAAGAGTTATAAGAATCTTAAATATGCAAACTAGATGTGGTGAGTGCTTAACTGATAGCTATCAAACGCATAACATATTGCCTTTATTTTATAATAAAAAATAGAAGATGAAAAAACCGAGTTTTGCTAAAACCCGGCTTGGTGTCATAGATGAAGTTTGATGAAAATGCTGTTACAGGTAATACCTTACAGTGGTAACAACTCGACTTTTCTTTGCCCGTAGTACCCCTACCCTACGGTTCGCTAACGCAATGGGGAAGCAAGCTATGGAGAGGGGTCTTTTTTCTTGGACACCAGATGTCTATTCGTTCGCTGCACCTTTTAACCAAATTGGAACATCATCTGTTAACAATTTATGTGCTGCTTCCATCATTGATGTGGCAATTTCTTTCAGGTCTTCGCGGTTATTTAAGTACGTTTTTAGCGCATCCATTGGGTCTATGCTACTACTGGCAGTCAATTCTGGAACGCGGGGTCGAGCTAACTGACTGACCAATTCTGGTTGAATGGTGTACGTGTGTGCTGAAGTTAAAGCATCATGTAGTATCGAGTTCTCGATTAAATCCAACTGTTCGGAGCGGAGTTTGTAAATTAATCTGACAACCGCATCTTCGATATTATGTTTGGCGATCGCTTTCAATATTAGTGATTGTGGGTCTTCGGCTTTCGATACATCCACTTCTATGGTACGGAACACTCGCGCCGATAAGGGACAAAATTTCCACTCCACGCTACCCCTCTCCAATTCCACCATTACATAGCCTTTGTCTTCCTTCTCTTCACTAAAATCTACCCGTTCAATACTCCCTGGATAGATTACTGGTGGATCGTTCGACTTGTTCAAGTTCTGGTGTTTGTGGACGTGTCCCAAAGCTACATAATCAAAACAGGGTCGTGTCAGTAAGGATAAAGGTAATGTAAAACCCTTGCCCACAGCCAAAAAGCGCTCGGCTCCCAAGTTTGCATTATCCGCCATCAAGTGTGCTAGCATCACGGTTGGGACTTCCGGGTCAAGACGGCGAACTTCTCCCTCCAAAACAACTCGCAGCCGTTCTGTTAGCAATTCGTTAACTTCCGCCATTGATAAACCTTCAGTATCTTGGCGAGTCATCAATGCCGAACGAGTCAGCCAAGGTAAGGTAATAACTTGCACAGCCCCACTGCGAGTTTGGATACGGTGAGTAGTTACGCGATCGCCGACAATAAAACCAGGTACTCCTAAGGTGCGGTAAATGCACAAACTCGCTCCACCTTGCCCTTGGGAATGTTGGTCATGATTACCCACCAGCAATACTGTCGGTATTTCGGCATCCACCAGGCGGCGAAACTGACTGGCAAAAGCTTCTTGTACGTAGGGCGGTGGGGTAGCATCTGGGAAGGCATCACCACCAAATATCACTAAATCCACTGGTTCTGCTAGCGCTCTGTCAATACACTGAGACAAAGTGTTGACAAAATCCTCTAATCGTGTATTTAATCCTGTTTCAGAGTTGATGCGTCCGTGGGAAAAGCCGCTCCCCATATGGATGTCGGAAAGATGAAGGATTTTAATCATAAATTTATCTCATTGCTTTAAGATAGCTTAAATGGTCACCAGAAAATTTTAAAATTCAAGACGCATCACTAATTCCTCATCTTCTACGTGACCTGTATACATAAACCCAACCTTCTCATAAAATTTACCGGGACTTCCCTCTCCAGGAACACAACTTGTTAGTAAAGCTGTCACCCCAGGACGTGTTTTGACATGCTCAATTAATAATTTCAAAGCACGTTTTCCAAATCCACGTTTCTGGAAACGTTCGTCTATCATGAAGCGCCAAAGATAGTAGGATGCATTATCTGGATCGTCTTCCAACATCAGAAAACCAACTGGTACTTCGTCTGCATAAATTGCTCGAAACCAAGCAACTTCCTGTGAAAAATGAGCTTGGGCAATAGACACAGCATTGGAAGCAACGAATTGTTGTTGATGATTACCGACTTTTAGCTTGAGGATATCTGAAAGGTTTTCCTTAGTGATTTCCCGTAATGCGATAGTCGCCTCCGATGGGGCTTTGTCCGTCACTGGATTATGTTCTACCATAGAAAGTCCAATGGTTGTGTTAGTTGCATCGGTTACATTCTTACACGATAATGAAGCACCAAAACACCATTTCCATAGATTTTGCTGTTGGTGAGTTCCAGGGATGTTTGCTTGATTACCCCGGAGAACAGTGGAATACTTTAGTTCGCGCATATTAAACTACTCTCATAATTGTTAAGATACTTTACATTAACTTAAGTTTTGCGTTGTTTAAATAGATATATTTACTGAGGCTGATATTGTGAAAATAACAAAGATAAGTAAAAAGGATCTAAAAAAATGAATGTATCTATAGCTATGGGAGTTATGGTCATGATTACCAGTGCTGGCATCATCACTATCATGAGTATTTTTTAATGTTGGTTCAGAATATTTTTTTAATAAAACTTTATAAAACCTTCTCAGTATTGAGAAGGTTTTTATATAGATAATTACTGAGTGTAAAAATTGACTTACGCTGTTCCTGTAGGGAATGGTCAACCCGGTTTTCACGACGTCCGAAAAGTATTCTTTGCACCTGATCTGACCGGAATGCACCTTTAAGCAAAAACCACAGATTTGCAATTTTTCAGTTATACAAATCACATATTTGATTGTATGTTTTTCAGTCCATTTTAATGGACTTTCGCGACTCGTCAGGGACTTAGAGTCGAATGGCAGTAAGATAAGTCCCTGACGGATAGGAGCGCAGTCAAAGAATCTATAAATACTTAGTTATTTTTGTATTGACCATATCCTGGTGCAAGATGTGAGCTAACAAGCGTGCCATTCGACTTAGAGTCCCTGGCGATCGGGAGGTTCGCGATTAATACTGAGTATTGATATTTACATTTTATCGCAAAATTCCTAAGTGTATTCAGGTGAGCACCCGCAACAGACCCTTCAAATGACAAGCCCCAGAAGGGTAAGGCTTTTTGTTCCAGACGTTGGCTCTCCACTTTATACCAATTAATCAGCCGCAGGCTAGAAAGCTGGAGCTACACAAGCATAAACCGACGCGGATGCGCTAAATTAAGCGAATCTTGATGGAAAAAGGTAGACATACACAGCATGGCGTTGAATGTTTTCTTCTGTGAATGGGAATAATACCTTTACCACCAATTACCATCTACCCAGAAGGCAGATATGATGAAACTCTCTGGTTATCAATTCCTTGACCAAATTTATTCAGGCACTAAAACTCTGGTATATCGGGGTATTAAGGAATCGGATGATGAACCAGTTGTAATTAAACTGCTGCGACACGAATATCCCACCTTTAGCGAACTGGTTCAGTTTCGCAACCAATATAGTATTGCTAAAAATATCGATCTTCCTGGTGTAATCAAAACCTATAGCTTGGAACCTTACCATAACAGTTATGCACTGGTGATGGAAGATTTTGGGGGAATTTCGCTAAAAGAGTGCCAAGTGGGGAAAAACCCCAATTTCTTCGATGAGTTTTTTCACATAGCTATACAAATTATTACAACTCTTGAAGGACTGTATCGCAACCGAGTAATTCATAAAGATATCAAACCCGCCAATATTTTAATTAACCCAATTACAAAGCAAATAAAACTGATTGACTTTAGTATTGCCTCTCTACTTCCGAGAGAAACACAAACCTTAAGATATCCTAACGTCTTAGAAGGTACCCTCGCTTATATCTCCCCCGAACAAACTGGACGCATGAACCGGGGTATCGATTGGCGTAGTGATTTTTACTCATTAGGTATCACCTTGTTTGAACTGCTTACAGGACAGTTACCCTTTACAAGTGATGATGCAATGGAGTTAGTATACTGCCATATAGCAAAGCAGCCCCCTTCGGTTCACAGTATAAATCCCGATATTCCTCTCATTCTTTCTGACATTATTGCCAAGCTGATGGCGAAAAATGCTGAAGACCGCTACCAGAGTGCTTTGGGGTTGAAATATGACTTAGAAGCTTGTTGGCAGACATACCAAAAAATTGGAAAATTTGAATCTTTTGAGTTAGGAAGTAGGGATATCTCCGACTGTTTTGCTATTCCTGAAAAACTGTATGGTCGTGAAACCGAAGTTAAAACTCTTCTTGCTGCCTTTGACCGTGTAGCAGCAGGGAATCGTGAAATGATGTTGGTAGCGGGTTTTTCTGGAATTGGTAAAACTGCCGTTGTCAATGAAGTTCACAAACCTATCGTGCGGCAGCGGGGTTATTTTATCAAAGGTAAATATGACCAATTTCAACGCAATATTCCCTTAGCGGCATTTGTGCAGGCTTTTCGGGATTTGATGGAACAATTATTAAGTGAAAGCAATGCTCAACTCCAGGAATGGAGAAATCAAATTTTAGCAGCATTAGGTGAGCAAGGTCAGGTAATTATTGAGGTAATTCCCGAACTTGAAAAAATTATCGGTAAACAGCCTCCTGTTGCTGAAATTTCTGGCAGTGCAGTCACTAATCGCTTTAATTTATTATTTCAAAAATTCATTCAGGTTTTTACAGCAAAAAAACATCCTTTAGTAATTTTTATCGATGACTTACAATGGGCTGACTTAGCATCTTTGAAATTGATAGAATTGCTGATGTGTGAAAGTAATACGCAACATTTACTCCTAATTGGTGCCTATCGAGATAACGAAGTATTACTCGCCCATCCACTAATGCTGACATTAGAGGAAATTAGAAAAAATCAAGCACAAGTTAACATAATAACACTCAATGCTTTGTCTACAACTAACTTAAATAATTTACTTAGCGATACTCTAAAATGTTCTCTAGAGGTCGCTTTCCCACTAGCTTTGCTAGTTCATCAAAAAACCAGTGGAAATCCTTTTTTTAGCAACCAATTTATAAGATCACTATACGAAGATGGACTAATTATCTTCAACTTTGAACAGTATTATTGGCAATGTGAACTTTCTACACTTAAACAATTAGCACTTTCCACTGATGTAGTAGAGTTCATGGCAATTCAGTTAAAAAAATTGCCAATTAGCACCCAAGAAGTGCTGAAATTTGGTGCTTGTATCGGTAACCAATTTGATTTAGCGACTCTTGCTATTGTCAATAATAAATCTCAATCGGAAACTGCATCTGAATTATGGAAGGCATTGCAAGAAGGACTTCTAATTCCTGCGAATGAAGTTTATAAGTTTTTTCAAGATGAATCATCAAATAATAGTCCTAAAAACGATACACAAGTAAAAATTAATTATAAATTTCTGCACGACCGCGTACAGCAAGCGGCTTATTCTCTCATTCCTGAAGTTCAGAAAAAGTCAACACACTTAAAGATTGGTCAACTTTTGTTGAAGAACACACCTACAGCCAAACAGGAAGAGAGAATTTTTGATATTGTTAACCAGTTGAATTACGGTGTGGAGTTAATCAACACGCAGGAAGAACTGGATAAACTAGCACACTTGAATTTAATTGCTGGACGGAAAGCGAAGTCTTCTACTGCTTATACGGCTGCAATGAAGCATTTCAGTTTGGGATTAGAAATTCTTGGAGTAGATAGTTGGCATCAGTATTCTCTCTGCTTGGCATTACATGAAGAAGCTTGTGATGCGGCCTATCTCTGTGGTGACTTTGAAGAGATGGACAGATTCGCAGAAAAAGTTATTAATTTTGGGGCAACCCTTCTAGATAAAGTCAGGGTTTATGAAATAAAAATCCAAGCTTGTATCGTACAGAATAAACTAATAGAAGCCTTAACAATAGCTTTTAATGTTCTCAAATTAATCGATATAAAATTTCCAGAAGCACCAACTAAATCTGATATTCAACAAGCATTTCAAGCAACAGCAGAACAATTAACTAATAAAAAAATTGCAGATTTAATTAATCTGCCAGAAATGACCGACCTAAAAATTTTAGCAGCCATGCGTATCTTATCAAGTACGTTCTCTGCGGCCTATCTCGGTTGTCCCGAATTTGTACCTTTAATTACGTTGAAGTTGGTTGATTTGTCGATCCAGTATGGTAATACAGGACTGTCGGCAAATGGTTATTGTACTTATGGTTTTCTTTTATGCAGCGTAGTAGGTAATATCGATGTCGGTTATGAATTTGCCCAACTATCTCTAAATGTATTGTCCAAAACTAATGCCACTTCACTACAAGCTCAAACTTTACTTCTTTATAACAGCTTGGTTGGACATTGGAAAAATCATGCCCGAAACTTCTTAAGACCATTGCAAGAAGTTTATCAAATCGGATTACAAACTGGTGATTTAGAATTTGCTGCCTATGCGTTACATAATTATTCTTTTGGTTGTTATTTAACAGGTAAAGAATTAACAGGACTTGAGCGTGAAATGGGAACATATTGTGAAACGCTCAAGCTTCTTAAACAAAAAACCGGCCTTGGGTATGTGCAAATTTGGCAGCAAACCGTTTTAAATTTGATGAATCCAAGCCAAGACGTATGTTGTTTAATTGGCAAAGTGTATGATGAACAAGTCATGTTACCGATTCATGAAGCAATGAATGATATAACGGCAATAGGCATGGTATATTTCAATAAATTTACGTTGAATTATTTAGTTGGTAATTTACCATTAGCTTTAGAATATTCAGTAGAAGTAGAAAAATATCTTCCTGCCTTAACGGGTTTGTTAATTTACCCTGCCTTTTATTTTTATGATTCGCTTGTGAAGTTGGCAGTATATTTTGAAGTGACATCGCCGGAGCAGAATCAGATTTTAGAAAAAGTAAATTATAATCAGGAAAAAATGAAACATTGGGCAAATCATGCCCCAATGAATTTTCTGCATAAATATTATCTTGTTGAGGCAGAACAGCAGCGGATTCTGGGTGAAAAAGTTGTGGCAATGGACTATTACGACAAAGCCATTGCTCTTGCTAAACAAAATGAATATCTTCAAGAAGAAGCACTTGCCAATGAACTCGCTGCGAAATTCTACCTCGAATGGGGTAAAGAAACGATTGCTCAAACCTACTTAATTAATGCTTATTACTGCTATGCACGGTGGGGAGCATTAGCCAAAGTAAATGATTTAGAAAAACGCTATCCCCAATTAGTCGCCCCCATCCAACAAAGGGAAAAAGTTTACTTAAATACCCAAGAAACTATTTCTATCAGCAGTCGCACTGATCAAACAATCACCAGCAGTACAATCATTTCAGAATCACTAGATTTGATAAGTTTTGTCAAAGCGAGTCAGACTATCAGTAGCGAAATCCAAATTGATAAATTGCTCATCAATTTAATGCAAGTTTTAATTGAGAATGCTGGCGCATCGAAAGGTGTTCTCATGATGCCCAATAAGAGCGAATGGGTAATTGAAGCTATTGGTTTGGCTGCGAAGACAATCACAACAGTATTGCAATCAATTCCAGTCGAAGAAAGTCAAGATATTCCTATTAATTTAATCAACTATGTCTCTCGTACGCAAGAGTATGTCATGTTTAATGATGACGCTGTTGCAGATATTGATAATTTTAACGATCCCTATATTCTTGAGCAACAACCGAAAAGCTTGTTATGCAACCCGATTCTCAATCAAGGAAAGTTGATTGCTATTTTATATTTGGAAAATAATCTCACTGTCGGGGCATTTACTGATGATAGACTTTTAGTCCTCAATTTACTTTGTTCCCAGGCTGCAATTTCCTTAGAGAATGCCCGTCTCTATCAACAATCTCAAGATTATTCCCAGCAGTTAGAACGCTCCTTTGAAGACCTGAAACACGCCCAATTGCAACTAATACAAAATGAAAAAATGTCTGCGTTGGGAAATTTAGTGTCAGGTATAGGACATGAAATCAACAACCCAATTGGTTCTCTCGTTGGTAATTTACAACCTGCACGGGAGTATGTACAAGATTTGTTTAAATTAATTGACCTATATAAAAAGTATTATCCTAACCCAGTCGTAGAAATTGCAAAGGAAATTAAAGCGATAGATTTGGATTATGTGCAAGATGACTTGCCTAAATTAATTTCTTCAATGCACCAAGCTGCGGATCGTATTTGTGACATGAGCATCAGTTTGCGTACTTTCTCTAGAGCAGATACTGACAAAAAAATACCCTTCAATATCCATGAAGGTATTGACAGCACCCTGATGATTCTCAAACATCGCTTAAAAGCTTCAGAGATTCGTCCTGAAATTGAAGTGATGAAAAACTATGATGATTTGCCAGAAATTCATTGTTTCCCAGGACAACTTAATCAAGTGTTTATGAACTTGCTTGCCAATGGCATTGATGCATTGGACGAATCAAATACCGGACGCAGTTTTGGTGAAATCGAGGCTAGTCCCAATCGGATAACAATAACTACCAAAATAAATAATAACAAAAAGCAGGTTGCGATTAGCATTCAGGACAATGGAGTAGGGATGTCAGAAGAAGTTAGAGCAAGAATCTTTGACCATCTGTTTACTACCAAACCTGTTGGCAAGGGAACAGGATTGGGACTGGCGATCGCCTATCAAATTGTAGTCGAAAAACACGGTGGAACAATTGAGGTGAATTCTGTACCAGGACAAGGAGCTTCTTTTGTAATATCCATCCCTCTTGAGTAGTTATACATGATAAATAGGAACTCTGAAACCCGATTTATTAAATAAATAGGGTTTCTTTTTATCACATTATTTTTTATAGTTTCTTCCCAGTAAATGTACTTAAAAAAATTATAATAAACGGGTTAATTTTTAGGTTTATTTCATATTAGCGCTTGAATAATTAAACTGTATTTCATAAATATCAGGGTTTAATAAAATACTATTTATATAGTACCTTCTAGAGTTTTAACTCATCTTTGGCAAACGAAACTCAAAGACTAATAAAATGAAAAATATTGAAATCGCAATTAGCGACATTTTAGTGTGTTGAATTACCTTCTTTGAAGGCGTTACAAAGTTTTTTTTTACTTTTCAATTGAAATTTAGCAGTATAAATGTCAGCTATGTTACTTACAACAAAATCTCCTTTAAATAATAGTTCTAGCAAATTAGTTTCTTGCAATTTTGCTTTAATCGAAATTCTTCGACGATGGGGAATCAAGCATTATGCTGGTGTCAACGGTGGTGGCGTGATTAAGGTCGCACAACATCTATTGCCAGTCAATCATCTTGATCAGCTTTGTGATGAAATGTCACGAATGTTGACCATGAATGAATATATTGCTGGTTTCGTTCCCATTGGTCATTATTTGGCAACAGGTGTCCCGGCAGCAACACTTTTGACAACCGGGGCGGCAACAAAATTGGGTTTGTGTGGTTTAACTGAGGCGAAACTGCATAATATACCAGCAGTATATCTCGTAGCCTTGAACTCAACCCAAGTGCATGGTAAGGCACCTTTGCAGGATGTTTCCGAATATGGAATGAACTTGATTCCTCAGTTGCAAGCAGAGTTGGGTGATGGTTGCGTGATTATTGATGACCTAAGTGTCATTAAAGAAAAACTATGGATGGTTCAAAAGATTTTGAGCGAGTCACGACCAGTAGTCATTGCATTTCACCCAGACATCATGCAACAAGATGTAGATATTAATTTACTATCCTTCCCTCCTGTGCTGCCAAAAAGCGAAATCAATTGCTTGGATATTGATGCATTGGTCAGCCAACTCGCTTCATACCCACCATCCAAGCGAATCATCTTGTATGTTGGTGAAGAAGCAGCAAGATACGAGCTTTGCAACAGCCTCATCGACGAGCTATCGTATCGGTTGTCATCGCCTATTGTATGGTCTGTCAATGGTGCTAATGTCGTTAGTGAAACGAATCCCTATGGATACGGACACATTATGTTTGGTGGTAACGACCGGGCGCTAAAGCTTTGGAAAAGTATAAATGCGGATGACCTTCTGATTGCGATCGGGTTTGACCCTTATGAGTATGTTCTCAATTGCGAGCAAATACGTGCAGGGTCTGTATGGCACTTGACTAATTTTGAGAAGCCTTACGGTCATCAAAACGGAAATTTTCAGCACCGCGTAGCTTTTAAGTACCAGAAAGTGCATGGTGATATTGCTCTAGTCCTTAAGGAAGTGTTAAATCGACTGCCAAAATTTGAGTATCAAGATTCCTTAATGCCTGATAATCAAAGCCTCAACACCCGCACTATTTCTCGTACAGTACATCCAGATACTGTGGATTTAGTATCCTTCTACGAACAATTGGGGCAGTGCTGGCAACCCAATAGCATTGGTTTTGATGATGTTTGCATGACCTACAAAGACCGCCCATATCTTATGCAACGCCGCCACCCTAATATTAGGTTTTACTCTATGTATCATGGCTCGGCGATGGGTGGTGCTTTTGGACTTGGTTGTGGCGCAAAGCTTAGTAATCCGAGACTGCATACTTTTATCTTTTCTGGTGATGGCTGTTGGCGCTTGTATGGAGGTGCGATCGCCGATGCAAGTCAGCTTGGCTTACGTTTATTCATCATTAATAACAGTTGCTACGGAATAATTGAACAAGGTGCGCCATCGATTATTCCAGGACTCGATAGCAAACGCTATCATTCTCATCTACCAAGTATTGATTTTGTCGCAGCGGCTAAAGCCCACGGTTGGGATGGCTATCGGGTAAAACCAGACTTGAGCAATTTGTCGGAAATTATGGATGCCTGCTACAACTCTAACCCTCAGTCTATTTTAGTTGAAGTACCAGTAGACGCTACGCAGATTATCGGGCTTAATCCGCGTGTTCAGAATCTTCGAGGTAATTGTTATTTGTGAACAAATAGATCGGCACACAAAAACCGAACTATTGCTTTATCTAAGCCTGTGGAGCCAAGAAGTATCGTCTTGGCTCCACAGGTGTGCGTTTATAATATATCGGGGAAAAATTGGTATCAAAACCATGTCAAATTTCTAAGAAAGCTAGTAGTCAACCAGATTAGTTTTGATAAGTCACAATGGCTAAAAACCAGGTTTCTGATAACCCTTCATAATTAATGCGGTCGTTCACTATTATCCAGTTAATGACATTCATTAAGGGGAACAGGACCTAGCGCCACATCGCCCCAGCGCATTACGCTTGCAGAAGCACTACTGGCTGCACCAAAGCCATACATTAGCACCAAGTCATTTTCGCGAATCTTAGCCATCTGTGCCGCATGGTACAGATTGGCTAGACTCAGTGCTGGTCCAATGTTGGCATAAAGAGGGTAAAGGTTGATTGTGCGCTCTGGGTTGATGCCCAATACACGTATACAAAAGCTTGAAAACCAAGCTGTGGGTGTATTGAAAATGAAAAAATCAATTTCATCTAAGGTGACGCCGGCTTTTTCGACAGCACCTTCACAACATGTACGCAAAAGCTTCGTAGCCGTTTCACCGATTACCTTGTTGGTGTTATTGGCAATCCGTAAGCGAAGACGAGGATTGCCTTGCTCATCCTCTTTAACTTTGACAGAGAATTGGTTACACAAGGCACTGGTATTAACTGTCTTTGTGCCTAAGATGCCTTGGTTTACTTCCAGTGGAGCAACCATGAAAGCTCCTGCGCCGTCGCTGAAAAACCATGAGAGAGTATCATTCTCATCGACAAGGCGAGAGTAAGTGCAAGAAATTACTACCAGCACATTGCGGTAGGCTCCTGCTTGTACTAAGGCACAGGCAGTAGAGAGGGCTACTGGGGTACTGCCGCAGGTTGCATCAAGGTTCCATGCACCACATCCTAGTCCCAGTTGACGAGCAATGAAGGCCGCATTACCAAATCCAATTTGTTCGGGTAATAATGAGGAGACGATCAGGAGGTCTACGTCATTGGGGGAAAACTTTGCTGCGTTGAGGGCCTCCTTGGCTGCGCGATATTCCAGGGTTAGGGAAGACTCACCCGAACCAAGTACTCGCCGCTCAACGGTGCCACGAAATGGATCTGACAGATATGGCATCATTTCCAATTCAAACTCGTTGCTGGGAGTAGATTTAGCAGGCGTAAATAACTTTGCCAAGCTTTTTTTCTCAGCTTTAGCAATCAACTCAGGGTAATTTTCTTTGTAATAATCGTTTGTACGAATTATGCTTGGAAAGCTTACAGCGAGCGAGCGAATACCTACTGGATTATGCACTTATGAAAAATCTCCAATGTTAATTACTTAATTTTATCTATACCCTAATTGAATAGTAAATGCGGAAATCACGTAAATTATCAAAAGCTGTTTACGGGCGATTATCCCTGTTAAATTTAAATAATTGCTGTTTCTTCTAAAAAGACTTCATAAAAAATAGTGTGTCATTTGCATGCTTATTGCCGTCAGCGAAGACTTGCCCGAACCAAGTACTCGTCGCTCAACGGTGTCAGAAAATGGATCTGATAGATATGGCATCATTTCAAATTCAAATTCGTTGCTGGGAGTAGATTTAGCAGGGGCATTCTGGTGAGAAAATGGACTTAATATTATTTCTGGATATCAGATTGGAAGCCTGAAAGTGAAACTAAAAATAAGAAAAATTAGAATCACAAATTGGTATCAATAAATTAAATCTTAAATAAAATAAACATTTATTTCCTGGCGATATCTCAAATGATTGGAATATATAAAATTGACAGGTACTCTAGCGGAATTTCTTTACTGGAGTTATTTTGGCAATAGATATATTTACCCATACCTCTGTATGATGTCGCAAAAAAAGATTAAAAAGCTTACTCCAGAGCAGGCAGCGTTAATTCCAGGTTATAGAGAAAAATGGACAAATATCGCCCTTTCTACTGAGCGAATTGATAGAGAAAAAGCTGCTGTTGCGATAAAAGAAGCTTATAATTTGCTTGGTTTTCCAAAACCTGAGATTTTTTTCTGTGATAGTCCCTATGAGGCGATGAGTACAACTTTACCCCAATTGCAACATTTAATTATTGAGGCAAAAACATTTGGATTTTCCGGGTTTCCTTCCTGGTTGTTGAATAAATTTTCCACAAAAACCGCTAAAAAACCGAGAAATATCGGTTTTGAAATTTCCGGAAGATTATGGTGGGAACTATCCTCAGAAAATCAATACTTGGAAGAAGAATTACAGTCCAGGATAGCGGAAGATTTAGAGTCTCAAATAGATGAAGAATTGGCTAGAAATATTTGCTTGCAACTCCGAGACGAGTTAGGAAAACTTTACGACAAGAACTTTATACATCCTGTAGCTTTATGCAGTTATTGCTGTTGGTTTGACTTTTTGACTTCCATATTAAATTTCGATACCAACCAAAAGCTATGGCAAGTATTTCAACTTTTAGGTGAAAATTCCGGTTGGATTTTTCCTTATCAAAGGGTAGTAGTCATATGCGATCGCCCAACAAAACTCCACTTCGACAGCGAACAACAACTACACAGAGAAGGGGAACCTGCCCTCCAATTCGCAGACGGTTACAGTCTGTATGCTTTTCATGGTACCAGCTTACCTGAAAAATATGGTAAAGTACACCCGAACCTCTGGAAAGCTAAATGGCTTTTAGAAGAAGATAACGCCGAACTGCGACGGGTGTTAATTCAAGGTATTGGCTACGCTCGGATTATCCAAGAATTAGGAGCGAATGAGTTAGATTCTTATCAAGAATATACTTTATTAAAAATTGATAACGAAGTTGATATTGAGCCAATTTATCTGTTAAAGATGACTTGCCCGAGTACAAAATACATTCATGCATTGCGCGTACCACCTGATGTAGTATCAGCAAGGGAGGCGATCGCTTGGGTAAATTGGGGAATCGATCCAGAGGATTTTGCCGTGCAAACATGATTAAATGATAAAATTAGAGCATACCAAATGTTTAAATTTGGCTTGCCTCCTTACAAATGATGTTGAAGTAATACCAATTCTGTATGAAGATGCACATAATCAAGACCCCCCTGTAGTCCCCCCTTGGCAAGGGGGGACTACAGGGGGGTAATATATGCAGCTTCACAAAGAAACGGTATAAGAACCGAAGTTGGAAGAAGGAATAGCTAATAAAAATGCGCGTTCTGAGTTTAGAGCTTCAGTAAAAAAAAGATGTTTTTCCAGTCCTTTGTAGCGCGTTCACGTAGTGTCTCGCAGAGAAGAAAAACAGTGTCCTTGTTTCAATCCCACATGAGTGCTCATGTGGGTACTTCTTCCTTCTTTCTTCGTGAACGATATTGTAACTACGTTATATTTGCTACTAATTCAGTCGTCTTTAGACGACTTTAGCTATAAGACAGGGAATTAATTCCCTGGCTTTTTAATCCAAACTTCTTCTTGCTGTATCAGGATTATCGCTAAATACACCATCAATCCCTAACCGAAAAAATCTTTCATATTCTCCTTGAGGATTTCCTTGAAACTCAAGTGGCAAAAAGCAATCTTCATTCCGGAAAGTCCATGCATGAACTAACAAGTTAACTGCATGAGCATCATTAATTATTTGCGTTAAAATCAAATTTTTATTAACACCAATTGCCCGAGCATATTCCGAAATTTCTCTTAACCCTGCTTTTGGAAGTAAATCTTCATATGTCCGACTATCACCGCTCACAATAAAATCATAAGGCTTGCCGCGATCGCTGATTAATTGCACTAGTGGTAAATCACTTTTTGTCGCTAATTGTTTCAAATTTGTAACTTCAAAAGATTGGATAAAAACAGGTGCATTTTCTCCGTTGTAACCGTTTGCTTGTAAAGTCATCAGCAGAGGTTCTTCCAACCCTAAATCAATCGATTTAAAATAACTCGGGTGCTTGGTTTCTGGATATATTCCAATAGTCCGTCCCGTTTCCATACTTTTACGCTTCGCCAAATTAATAACTTCTTGAAAAGTCGGAATTTCAAACAATCCATCAAACCGAGAATTTTGCGGACGGATTTCAGGAATTCGCTCTTTCACCCGCAGTGTCTTTAACTCCGCCAAGGTAAAATCTTCAGTAAACCAACCGGTGAAACTTATACCATCAATAGATTTTGCTGTTTTCCGATGAGCAAACTCCGGATGATTGGCAATATCAGTGGTTTCAGAAATCTCATTTTCATGACGTGCAATCAAAACCCCATCTTGAGTTGAAACCAAATCAGGTTCAATATAATCAGCCCCCATCTCAACCGCTAACTCATAAGCTGCTAAAGTATGTTCCGGACGGTAGCCACTAGCGCCACGGTGTCCGATGATTATTGGGGATACGGTTTTCAAAATTTCATCCATTAGTTAAAATGTACTATTCCTGCATTTTGGGGATGCCATAGCAAACGCAAAATGCTTATATTGGACGAACGAATATAAGAAAATTTGGTTTTAAAAGAAGGAGATAAATTTGTGGAATCATTGACGTTAGAGGCTAAAACTAGAGTTCAAGAACTGCGCCAACTACTACAACAGGCTAGCTATGCCTACTACGTCCTCGATTCTCCGATTATCGAGGATGCTGTCTATGACCGATTATATCGAGAGTTGCAGCAGTTGGAAATTCAGCATCCAGACTTGGTATCGCGGGATAGTCCGACTCAGCGCGTGGGTGAAAAGCCTGCCAGTCAGTTTACCTCGGTACGGCATAATGTACCATTGTACAGTCTGGAAAATGCTTTTGATGTAGAGGAGTTACAGATTTGGGAGGCACGTTGGCGCAGACAAACACCCTCCACGAAAGAGGTGGAATATGTCTGCGAGTTAAAAATTGATGGAAATGCCTTAGCTTTAACTTACGAAAATGGCATTTTGGTAAGGGGAGCAACCAGAGGTGATGGTGTCACTGGTGAAGATATCACCCAAAATGTGCGGACAATTCGCTCAATTCCCTTACGCTTGAATATGTCAGGGTTGGAAAACATCGAAAGAGTGGAAGTACGCGGTGAGACGTTTTTACCATTGGATGTATTCAAACAAATTAACGCTGATAGGCAAAAAGCAGGTGAACAATTATTTGCTAACCCCCGCAACGCCACTGCTGGTACACTCAGACAATTAGACTCTCGCGTTGTCGCCCGACGAAGGTTAGATTTCTTTGCTTATACGCTGCACATTCCCGGTATGGATGATGCTAGTATTGCGAATACTCAGTGGGAAGCGCTGGAATTATTGCAAAATATGGGTTTTCGAGTAAACCCCAAAAAAAGATTGTGTCAGTCTTTGCCAGAAGTTGAGGAATATTACGAACATTGGGATACAGAAAGATTGAATTTACCCTACATGACTGATGGGGTGGTGGTGAAGCTAAATTCCTATAAATTACAGGAACAGCTAGGCTTTACGCAAAAGTTTCCCCGTTGGGCTGTGGCGTTGAAGTATGCAGCAGAAGAAGCGCCCACCCGTGTGGAAAATATTGCCGTGAATGTAGGGCGCACGGGGGCTTTGACACCTTTGGCAGAAATGCGCCCGGTGCAACTGGCAGGAACCACAGTATCACGCGCCACTCTACATAATAGCTCGCGCATTGCCCAACTCGACATCCGCATTGGCGATACTGTGATTGTCCGCAAGGCTGGAGAAATTATCCCAGAAGTTGTCAGGGTACTCAAAGAACTCCGCCCAGAAAATACTGAAGAGTTTGTGATGCCCAGCCATTGCCCAGTTTGCGGACAATCGGTGGTCAGGGAAACCGGAGAAGCGGTGACTCGCTGCGTGAACGCAGACTGCGCTGCCATCCTCAAAGGTGCAATTGAACATTGGGTAAGTCGCGATGCCTTGGATGTGCGGGGCATGGGCGAAAAGTTGGTACATCAACTCGTTGATCGAGGTGTGGTGCATTCCGTTGCCGATTTGTATGAGTTGACATCTGAACAATTATGTGCATTGGAAAGGATGGGAAATAAGTCGGCGGACAAATTAGTGGAGGCGATCGCCCAATCGAAAAATAAGCCTTGGTCGCGTGTATTGTATGGTTTGGGTATTCGGCATGTGGGTAGCGTGAATGCTCAATTATTGAGTGAGAAATTCAACAGTGTTAATGAGTTGAGTGGAGCCAGACAGTCTGATATTGAAGGGATTTACGGTATTGGTGCTGAGATTGCCGAGTCTGTGTATCAGTGGTTCCACATTGATGCCAATCAAAAGCTGATTGAGAGATTGAAAGCAGCGGGTTTGCAGTTTGTGGGGGAGGTTATAGAAGTTACATCATTGAATCAAAAATTGGCAGGTAAAAGTTTTGTAATTACTGGAACTTTGCCAACTCTGAAGCGGGATGAAGCGAAGGAATTGATTCAATCATGTGGTGGTAAAGTTACTGATTCTGTGAGTAAAAAAACAGATTATTTGGTTGTAGGTGAGGATGCTGGTTCTAAGTTGGAGAAGGCAGAATCTTTGGGGGTGAGTCAATTGAGTGAAGCGCAGTTGTTGGAGTTGGTGGGGGACAAGATATAGCGGTTTTCGCTTCAATGAACTACACGCCCCTAGGGGATTTTGCTAACTGCTATATAGGCAAGCAGATCCCTGACTTCGCAAAAGTTGTCGGGGATCTAAAGCCTCAAATAAAAGCCCTGGTGTGAATTATGTAGCGGAAGGTAAAGCATTTAAATTTAGCCTTTATGAATATCAATCGTGAAAAGTTGTTGCAAATTTTAACATAGGGATTTATAATCTAGGTATAATTTCAGGGTGCAAATACGATAAAAAACCTGTATTCGCAGCCATTTTCTCTCTCATATAACGAGTTTTAGGGAGTAAGGAATGACCTTACCAGTTAATTTTGCCTTGTTTGTGAGTGTGAAATGTCAAAACATATCTGGTGGACAAAACTAGCGAGTAGCCCATCCTAATTGTCCAGATAGAAGGCAATTTTCTCAAAACTTTGAGTGACTCAATCAGAAATAAGTGGATATTCAGATTTTATTAAAGAATATCCACATAGATTATTTAGTGTTAACAAAAGTGTACTCCCATGAATATGCAACAATCTCGACGTTTATTTGCTAAAACAGCTAGTATTGCTATCGCTGTAACGAGTCTTCTAGTCAGCGTACCAACTCTAGCTGCACCTCGTACTACAACATCGCCTAAACCTACAACTGCAGCTCCCGCAGCGAGTGCAGGTACAATTGTCGATATTGCCAGCAGCAACAAATCTTTTACAACCCTAGTAAAAGCTTTGAAAGCAGCAGGTCTTGTAGAAACGCTTTCTGGTAGTGGTCCATTTACCGTATTTGCACCTACGAATGCTGCATTTGCCGCTTTACCAAAAGGCACTTTGGAAAAACTGCTCCAGCCAGAAAACAAAACAACCTTGCAAAAAATTCTGAGCTACCATGTGGTTTCTGGTGCAATTGATTCTAAAAGCATTAAACCTGGCTCAGTTCCCACTGTTGAAGGCAGCCCAGTTAACATTCAGGTAAAAAAAGGTAGCGTGTTTGTGGGTGGTGCAAGGGTTACAAAAGCAGATATCAAGGCTAGCAACGGCATAATTCATGTCATAAATAAAGTGATTCTTCCTCCTGACGTGAAACTGTAACATTTATTGACAATCCCCTCTCTTCAAGATGCGGGATTGTCACAATTCTCGATTGCGTTCAATAGAAGTAGAGGATTTGAAGCCACGCATTTTGGTACACTGGAGATATGCAAAAAAGAATGCGCTGAAAAATCTCTGGTTGAGGCTATCTGATGGTTTTACAAATCACATCCATCAAAACAGAACCAACGGTTACATGGGAAGCCTTGCCAGCCGACTTCGTGTTACCGGACGACCCTGTGGAAAATATTCAACAACCGCCCCTTGCTGCCGCCCTCACTGATGCCTTGGGAGCTGCCGGACGCATCCAGCCAGAGATGTTAATCGGCTCAAATTTCGGGCTAGTCGCTACAGTGAATAAAAAAATTGTGGTCAAAGCACCCGACTGGCTCTATGTACCCCAGGTTCATCCTGTGGCAGAGGGTACTATTCGCCGCAGCTACACCCCCAACCTAGAGGGTACACCTGTTGCCGTTGTTATGGAGTTTCTTTCCGAAGCCGAGGGCGGCGAACTTTCAGTGCGATCGACTCCACCCTACGGTAAACTTCACTTCTACGAACGAATTCTACAAGTACCTACCTATGTAACTTACGATCCCTACGAACCCAGTCTAGAAGTGCGATGCTTGCAAAATGGACGCTACATTTTGTTAGATGCCGATGCCCAAGGAAGAGTGTGGATACCAGAGTTGGATCTGTTTCTAGGGATTTGGTCGGGGGAGCGTCTTGGGCAAACGATGAACTGGCTGCGCTGGTGGGATGGGGCTGGCAATTTGTTGCTGTGGAGTTCCGAACAGGTCGAACAGGAACGTCAACGGGCTGAACAAGAACGTCAAAGGGCTGAACAGGAACGCCAACGGGCTGAGGCATTCGCGGCTAAGTTGCGCGAGTTGGGAGTCAATCCAGACGATCTGACGTGAATCAGCACCCTAGTCCTCTCCCTGGGGACTAGGGTGAGGGTAAATTTAGCAATTTATATCTGGATTCAGCAACGCCATTAATTTTTATCTCTATAAACTTCCCTACGGTGTTTAACTTTAACAATACTTACTAATAAAATATCATCTAATATTTGATAAATAACTCGATAATCGCCTACTCGAATACGATATAAACCGTCTTCGTCCTCAAGTTTTTTAACCCCGTTTGGACGGGGTTCTATGGCTAAATCTTGAATTTTTGCCTCAATTCGTTCTTTAACATCTAATCGTAGTTTCTTGAGTTGCCTTAATACACCCTTAGTAAATTGAATTTGATAAGTCACGCGGTTTCTCTCTTATACTCTTCCCAAGATACTGTTCCATTTATTTTTGCATCTGCTATTTCGGCACGGGCATCTCTAATATCTTCCTCATCTTCTAGCAGTTCTAAAACTTTTTCTAAAGTGTTTTGAGGTGCGATATTTAGATACTCATGAATTAATTTTAATAACTCTTGTTTGCTAGTTGTAGTTTCCATTTTTTACCTCAAAAATTGATATTTTTCACAAGACATAACTCTCAACCTAACTCGTTCTTACTCCTGTCACCTTCTCTAGTTTCGCCTAAAAATTCTGAATTAGTTGATACTAATCTTTTTTATTTACCTAATATAAAGATTATTGACATCCTCCAATCGGGTGAAGCGCTGATGTACCACTTGCTGTAATCTGCTTGTAGTTGCATACTACTAGGGCGATAAATTGTATGACGCCTAAATTTGACTACAGCACTCCTAGCAATCCAGAAGATATTCAGCAGCTAGGATATATCCTCGACCAATGTTTTGTCGAACCCGGTGAAAACGAAAATTACTTTAACCGCATTGGCTTAGAGAATCTTCGTGTTATCCGTAGGTCGGGGCAAATTGTCGGTGGATTGGCGACTATTCCAATGGGGCAGTGGTGGGGTGGTTTACTGGTACCGATGACGGGAATTGCTGGAGTTGGTATTGCTCCAGAATATCGAGGTTCTGGGGCTGCGATCGCCTTAATGCAAGATACCGTTAAGGAACTGCATAGTAAAGGTGTACCAATCTCCGTTCTTTATCCAGCGACGCAACGGTTGTATCGGAAAGTGGGGTATGAACAAGCTGGTAGTGCTTGCGGTTGGGAAATTCCTACGAATAGTATCCAAATTCTAGAACAGCCTTTGCAAATGAAAGCTGTTCCTGTAGATTGTGAAGTTTTTCATGAGTTATATCTTCATCAAGCTCGGCTGAATAATGGAAATTTAGATCGGCATTCATCTATCTGGACTCCAGCAATATTTAGAGATAAAGATGAAAAGATTTACGCTTATCTTATCGGTACTGTAGAGCAACCCCAAGGTTATATTATCTTCAGTCAAAAGCGAAGTGAGGCTAGTGACTATATTCAAGTCAAGGATTGGGTAGTTGTCACAACTGCTGCTGTACAAACTTTCTGGGCTTTTTTAGCCAGCCATCGCTCGCAAATTGATCAAGTACGATGGAAGGGTTCTGCTATCGATTCTCTGACATTACTGCTGCTTGAACAAACTGTTAAGCCTCGGTTTGTGGAACGCTGGCTCCTCAGGGTGGTAAATGTACAAAAAGCGTTAGAGAAGCGGGGTTATCCAGAAGGAATCCAAGGGGAATTGCATTTAGAAGTTAGAGATGACTTGATAGCGGAAAACAACGGTAAATTTATTCTATCTGTCGCCAATGGACGCGGTGAAGTTACAAAAGGGGGCAAAGGTGAGTTACAGCTTGACATTAGAGGATTAGCACCACTCTACACAAATTTGTTTGCCCCTTCTGAGTTACAAGTAATGGGACAATTGGAAGGTACAGAAACTGCAATCTCTACTGCTGCTCAAATATTCGCAGATTCTTCCCCTTGGATGGCAGACCATTTTTAATGGTTCGTGGTTAACGGTTAGTAGTTAGTGGTTAACAGTTAATGGTACTTTCTAATAACCAACAACCAACAACTAACAACTAACAACCAACAACTAATAAATAAATATGCATCAAAGTTCCGGACGCTGGCAGTTAGGGCTAGCATTATCGCTGTTAACAGTTTTGTTATGGGGAATTCTACCCATAGCTTTGAAAGTAATCTTAGAAAAACTTGATGTTTACACGGTTACTTGGTTTCGTCTTTTGGCATCCTTTACTTTACTAGCTATTTATTTAGCCATCCGGAAAAAATTACCAACAGTTGAGCAATTGCGTTCTACGTCATGGAAATTGTTAGCGATCGCCACTTTATTTCTGGCTAGCAATTATATTCTTTTTCTCAAAGGTTTAGCACTAACTTCTCCCGCTAACGCAGAAGTTATCATTCAATTAGCTCCTGTTTTATTAGGCTTTGGTGGTTTAATTGTTTTTAAGGAACGTTATACAATCCGTCAGTGGATTGGTGTCAGCGTCCTAGTTTTTGGGTTTATTTTATTTTTCCACGAACAATTAACAAATTTAATTATTGCACAAAGTAAATATCTTTTTGGCACTGGCTTAATTGTATTAGGTGCAATAACTTGGGCTGTTTACGCTCTGGCACAAAAACAGTTATTGCAAACTTTATCTTCTGCTCACATAATGCTCATTATTTATGGACTATGTGCTTTATTATTCACTCCATTTACTACTGTAAATACAATTTTGACACTTAATAGTTTTGATTCTGGAATCTTATTTTTTTGTGCTTTAAATACCCTCATTGCTTATGGTGCTTTCGCTGAATCATTAGAACATTGGGAAGCATCCCGAGTCAGTGCAGTGATAGCTTCTGCCCCCATTGTAACTTTAATCTCGATTGAGGTTGTATCAGTAGTCACACCAAGCCTCATTGCGCCAGAACATCTGACGTTAACTGGAATTGCAGGAGCCGTTTTAGTTGTATCAGGATCGGTGGCGATCGCCTTAGGTAAAACGAGTTCACAATAATTTTTATTTCGGTGCATTTACGGTGTCTTTAAACAAATTCATCGGTTCTTGACGATTGTTTTTAAAATACTGAGGCAGGTTAATTTTTTATTTGTTATGATGACGGAGTTGCCAAAATCTAGTTAATTAAATTTATTTTTTTGGTAGGTAAATCAGCCTATTAAAAGAAGAAATTTCTACTAGATAAAAAGTCCGAAAAATTTCTAATCCTGAGGCGAATAATTTCAAAATTTCCAGGGTGTCCGAAAAACTGCCATAGCTAACGCCTCCTCAAACTACATCACCGTGCATAGTGGAGCGATGAAAAGCTTGTTTGGTACGTTGACCAGCGCCCTGAGAAGAAATTCTCTGTGGCTGGTTTTATCAATGCTGCTGCCAATATTTGGATTGAGCAATTCAGTCCTAGCGGCAGAGCGAATTTATGCATCTTATTCGGCTTTAGAACGTTCAATTTCCGTGACTGCTTTAGAAGATTTTGCTACCAAAGGAGTAATTAATGAAGACTTAGAAGTTTATACGCACTACTTAAAACCAGCGCAATTAGTAGAGTTACGGCGGGTTTTACTGAGTCCAATCAAGGTAAATGCGGTAGCAGTTTCTCAATTTCTTTATACGTCGCAAGGCGAATTTATGCTGCGACGGTTGGGAGAAGTCGTGAAAACCGACTCTCGGCAAGAACAACCGGGATTTTATGCTTTACGTTCAGCGTTGATTTTAGCCGCAGCAGAACCGCAAGGCTTATCGCTGTTGAATTTGTTGCGGAAGTATCCCAGTTCCAGCATCCATATTGATTTGGCACGGACGTTGGGAATAGCATCAGAACTGGAAAAACTTGTTAGTGAGACAGACAAAGCGATCGCCGCAGTTAGACAAAAGTCAGATACAGAAGCCGCGATCGCTGGGCCAGTCAATTTCTCGCAATTGCCAGATTTAAAAAGAAAAGGAAGGTATGCATCGCAAAAAGTGGAGTTGAGGTTTTTCGACACCCCACGCAAGCGGTTTTTACTGACTGATGTTTATCTTACCAACCGACCGGGATCTGCACCAGTAATCGTGATTTCTCACGGTTTGGGTTCTGATAGCAGCAACTTTGACTATTTAGCCACTCATCTAGCTTCCCACGGCTTTGCCGTCGTGCTTCCCAATCATCCAGGTAGCGATGCCAAACAATTGCGATCGCTATTAGCAGGAAGCACTAGTGATGTTGCACAACCAGATGAATTTATCAATCGACCTTTGGATGTGAAATATATACTGGATCAGATGGAGAAAGCCAGTCAGTCTGATTCGCGGTTTAAGGGACGGTTGAACCTGCAACAAGTTGGAGTATTTGGGCAATCCTTTGGTGGTTATACAGCTTTGGCTTTAGCTGGTGCGAAGATAAACTTTGAGCAATTGCAAAAAGACTGTCAACCACAGACACTCAAAGACACCTGGAATGTATCATTACTGCTTCAATGTCGGGTATTGGAACTGCGTGGCAAAGATAACCCCCAAGAATATAATTTCCAGGATAATAGAGTCAAGGCGGCGATCGCAGTTAACCCAATTACCAGCAGTATTTTTGGCGAAGCTAGCTTAAAGCAAATTCAAGTGCCTGTGATGATAGTTGGCAGCAGTGATGATACCGTTGCACCAGCTATATACGAACAAATTCGCCCTTTTTCTTGGATTGCTAATTCCCAAAAGTATCTTGTCATGCTTACCGGTGCCACGCACTTTTCTGCAATTGGCAAAGGTAAACAAGGTAGCGAACAAGTCGCATTACCTTCGGAGGTAGTTGGGGATAATCCAAGCCTTGCACGACGTTACATGAATGTCTTGAGTTTGCCCTTTTTTGAAACATATATTGCCGGCACCTCAAAATATCTCCCCTACCTTAACGCTGCTTACGCCAAAAGTGTTTCCAGTCAGCCTGTCGGTTTGAGTCTCGTTCAGTCTCTGACATCAACGGAATTGGCACAAGCTCTAAATGGAGAGATAAAAGAAGTCAAACCGTAGGTAAAGTTGGGAGTTAGGAGTTGGGAGTTAGGAGTTAGGAGTTGGGAGTTAGGAGTTGGGAGTTAGGAGTTAGGAGTTAGGAGTTAGGAGTTAGGAGTTGGGAGTTGGGAGTTAAAATTTATCCTAGAATAAACTTTTTAATACCCCGACAAACATCTTTCTTCGCCAGTTTTTAGTTAGGGCAGCGTGTTTGCTCTTGGAAGTTTCCCGCACAAAAACGCCTTGTCTGAATCCAGATATATAAACCTCCTTCTTCCTTCTTCCTTCTTCCTTCTTCCTTCATTTTGAGGTTAGGAGTTAAAATAATTCATAACTCATAACTCCTAACTTTTCCCTTGCAAGGCTTCTTAAATCTCGATAAACCATTTGGCTGGACTTCTCACGACTGCGTTGCAAAAACGCGGAGATTTCTGCGTCTCAAACGAGTCGGGCACGCCGGCACTTTAGATCCATGTGCTACTGGGGTGTTACCAATCGCACTTGGTAAAGCAACTCGACTTTTGCAGTATTTATCATCAGACAAAGCTTATAAAGCCACTATCCGCTTGGGTGTACGGACAACAACCGATGACTTGGAAGGGGAAATAATCGTCTCCCAAGCTTGTGCTGGCTTGAGTTTAGAAACAGTGAAAACTGCCATGAGGCAATTTGAGGGTCAGATTGAGCAAATTCCCCCCAGTTACAGCGCCATTCAAGTTGATGGCAAACGTTTGTATGATTTGGCACGTAAAGGCGAAAACGTACAAGTGCCATCGCGGATGGTGGAAGTATTTAAAATAGAAATTTTAGACTGGCGAGAAGGCGATTTTCCGGAATTGGATGTTGAAATAGCCTGTGGTGGAGGGACATATATTCGGGCGATCGCTCGCGATTTAGGTACGGTATTAGAAACTAACGGCACGCTAGCAGGATTACAACGCACCGTTAGTAGTGGGTTTAATTTAACAAATAGCATTACCCTAACAGATTTAGAAGCACAACTGGAAGCCGGGACATTTCAACCAATTTCCCCAGATGCACCTTTACAGCATCTTTGCATCTGTTGTTTACCAGCAGATGATGCTAAAAAATGGCGTCAAGGTCAAAAAATTCCTGTAAATCTTGATATTTCAGGGTTAGTGCGAGTGTACCAAGAAGATGGAGGTTTTTTGGGAATTGGTAAATCAGAAGATGCTGTGTTAATTCCCGCAATGGTTTTTGAGCCTATTTCTTAAAATCGCATCTGATATTATGTACCCACAGCGTATTCGGTAAATTGCCGTTTGAAGGGGGAATGAAAAGCCAAGCGATGGCATCGCATACAGCGCTGAAAATGAGTCAAATGACAGCATAAAGGAGAAATACTGTGGTTGGTAGCCTCAAAGAACTCATAGAAAAATCAGAACTGGTACACGGACATGACCCGGAAGAAAGGTTTACCACTAGCGGGGTAAGTTGGGAAAATTATGAGGGACTGCTAGCTAAACTAGAGGATAACTCTCATTACCATGTTACCTACTTGGATGGAGTATTAGAAATTGTGTCACCGTCAATTAGGCATGAAAAAACAAAAAAAATCTGGCTATGTTGCTAGAACATTATATGTATAGAAAGCGCATTAACTGTATACCTATGGGGAGTACTACTTTTAGAAATAAAGCTAAAAAAACTGGTGCCGAACCAGATGAATGTTATTGCATAGGAGAAGAAAAAAGTGTCCCAGATATTGCTATAGAAGTAAATATTACTAGCGGTAATATTGATAAATTGGAGATTTATCGGCGTCTTGGTGTAAAAGAAGTTTGGATGTGGAAAAGCAATGGACTTAGTTTATACCATTTACGAGAAGAAACACTCAAGCAATTTGTAGATACCTATGGATATGAGCGCATTACTGCAAGTGAGTTTTTGCCAGAGTTGGACATTTCATTGCTAGAACGATGCGTTTTAATTACAAATTCGCTTCAGTGTATCGACGAATTTGAGCAAGGTTTAAATTGATCGTTGCCACTGCGTTTATATGGAGCAGCCGACTGAGTTGTTATTGAATATTAGCAATTTGTATAAAAGTGTGTATATAGTCTCTTGTCAGTAAAAATGCTGACATGTCTGGAGTCGTGGTAGCAGATATCGCCCTTTGTCATGAAATGCTGAGGCTATGCGAGAAAAGTCTGCCGACGCCGACTAGAACGATTTAGTCCGCCTGACTGCGGACTTCGTTCGTATATCCCCAAGCTAAGAGATAGCGCTAATTTTGCTTCTTATCTGTCACCAACACGTCGATATTTCATGGAGAATTTTACCTTTAGCTCCTACTCAACCGCGACGAGGACGACAGTAATATTATCATGTCCGCCTTGTTCTTTAGCTGCCTCAACTAGAGAGAGGGCAACTTTATCGAGCATTCCATCCTCTTGTAAGCAAAGAGCAATCTTCTCTTGGACAAGTTCTTCAGTTAAACCGTCGCTGCACAATAACAGGCGATCGCCAACTTTTACATCTAATGCTTCCACATCGACTTGATGGAGGTCTTCACGCCCTAAACAACGAGAAAGGACGTGACGGAAGGGATGCATTCGGGCTTCGTCTGGTGTAATGTCACCAACTTTCAGGGCGCGTGCTACCCAGGTATGGTCTTCAGTGACTTGTTTTAATTCTGACTCCCGGAAGCGATACAACCGAGAATCACCGACATGAGCTACCCAGGATGATTCTTTGTCGCGAAAAAGCACTACCACAGCGGTTGTACCCATATCAGCACGTTCGAGATAATTTTGCTGGTCGAGCAAAATTGCTTCATTTGCTTGCAGGAAAGCTTGCTTTAACAAATCCTGTCCGGAATTGGAAGAATCCCAGTTTGCAACTAAATAGTCCTTAATTTGTTGGGTAGCAATCCGACTTGCCTCTTCACCTCCCGCATGACCACCCATGCCATCGGCGACAATAAAAAATCGACCCTCCAAATCCATATAGTGGGCATCTTGATTAGAAGAACGAATAAGTCCCGGGTCGGTGTGACCCTTAAAGGAAATTTTCATAATTTTTCCCTGATAATTAATACATACGGTCATAGCGGTCAAGACGCAAAAGTAATCTAAGGAGCAACCCTGTAACACCAGCGGCGATTAAACCGGCAATAAGTGCTAACCATACATAATGATTAACTAATAAAATCGTGGCTGAAAGGGTAAAACCACTGATTATCAGCCCATAAGTTGTGGAAAGCTGAATATTGCTTTGTCTGCGCATTAGCCGCTCTGTTTCTATAGACCGCACGCGCACGCGCACATCTCCCCGCTCTAGTTTATCTAGTGTATCTTCAAGTCTACGTGGTAATCCCAATGCGGTACTACTTACCTGTGCTGCTTGCCGACTTAATTCATTCAAGAAGCTATTCCCCTCAGAGCCATTTGTATTGGTCATAAGCTGCATTGCATATGGTTTGGCGACTTCCATAAAGTTAAATTCTGGATCTAATCCTTTGCCTACTCCTTCTAGGGTTGAGAAGGCTCGCATCACAAATGTGAAGGTAGCAGGAAATCTAAATGGCTGATTATAAGCTATTTCGTAAAGATCCTCACTGATCGCAGCCACTGATTGGTTTTCAAACGGCTGATCCATGAAGTGATCCAGCATATATTGTACGGAACGTCGCACCGGACCCATATCATCCGTTGGCGCGATCGCTCCCAAATCGATCAGAGACTTCACCACGCGATCGCCATCTTTGGAAGCAATGCCAAACAAGGTTTCCATCAGTCCTTCCCGCACGTTGGACTGGATGCGACCCATCATTCCAAAGTCATAAAATATTAGAGCGCCTTCACCACTCACCGCAATGTTACCAGGGTGGGGGTCGGCGTGGAAAAAGCCATTGTTTAGCAGTTGTACCATGTAAGCTTCCGCTCCTTGACGCGCTAAAGCCTTTCGATCCAAACCCGCTGCTTCTAATGCCTCATACTGGCTAATCTTGATACCAGGGGCATACTCTAATGTTAGCACGCGGGGCGAGGCGTAACGCCAGTAAACACGGGGAACTTTCACCCAATCGTAAGCGCGGAAATTCCGGCGAAACTGGTCAGCATTGCGACCTTCATTTAAGTAATCAATTTCTTCCCAAAGAATGCGGCAACATTCTTCATATATACCGAGCCAATCTCGCCCCTTTCCCCATTTAGGATGATTTTGAAAGTAGCGGGTAATTCCCTTAAGAATTTTTAAATCGATTTCAAAAAGTTGTTTGAGTGCAGGACGTTGGACTTTAACAACAACAGATTCACCGGAATGTAACACAGCTTTATGAACTTGTCCCAAACTGGCAGCAGCTAAAGGAATCTGTTCAAAACTATGAAAAAGTTCGGGAATTTTCTTGCTTAATTCTTGCTCGACAATTTTTTCTACCTGCTCGTAGCTAAAAGCCGGAACTTTATCTTGCAACTTTGCTAATTCTTCCACATATTCGCTGGGGAAAATATCCGCACGAGTGGAAAACAATTGCCCAACCTTAATAAAAGTTGGTCCCAAATCTAATAGAGTGCTGCGAATCCAAACCGCTTGTACCTTACGTCTTGAAGTTTTTTTTGCTTCAGTAGCACCACCTGCATAACTCCAAGATTTGTTCAAGCGCCAAAGCTTGAACATTAAAATCAGAACAAACGACCAAATGTCAAAAAATCGCCGCCTACTAGAGTAGTTTTCGCGATTCCAACGGTATGCCTTGTCTGAATAACCTTTTTCCATATGTATTGCGTACCGCTGGCTTTTAACGTCAGCAGAATATTAGACACTCTGATTGTTAAATGATTTTTGATAGTTGATAGTTGTTATTTGTTAGTTGTTTAATCACTAACTAATAACCACTAACTACCAACTATTAACTAGCGGAACTGCTGCGATATGAATGCAATTCGTTTCTCAATAGGGCAATTTCTGCTCGCAGTTCATCAACCGTTGCTTGTACATCAGTTGAATCTGAGCCGGTTGAGCTACTCCCGGTGGGGTATGTGCTACTACCAGCAGCTTCTGCCACCCGGTTGGCACGCTCCATCACTTCTTCTGTGAACTGGCGGAGTTGTTCTTTCGCTTCGGCATCAAATTTGCCAACTTCGCTCAAAGCGTCTGTGAAAGCAAGTTCCAGACGTTCATTCAGGACTTCAGCTACCGCTCTACCGACAAAAAAGGCTTGCACAAGTGGGTTACTCATAAATTTTTGTTACGCTTATCCGCAAGAGAATTATAACTTGCCTGTATGCTTTACGGCTTCTACTTTTGTGGTTCATTGTCAGTTTCTTCGGTGGGATCTTCTTTGTTCCACAATTAAGTCTTGCACTGAATAAGGTTAGACGCTCTGAAAAATATGACAGACCAATAGTGGTGTGTATGGTCGTAACTAAATCGCATTTTTGGAGAAAAGAGTGTCATTTCGTGCTTAAAAGCGCGTCATGATGTAGTTTAACAAAGAAAAAATACCCCACGGACTATCTCGAACCTGTGCCTCAATACACTCCTAATTCAGAACAACAGAAAATCATCAACCATATCAAAGGAGCAATCCTGGTACTTGCTCCTGTTGGTACTGGCAAAACTCTTGTTCTCAAGAGAGCGAGTTGTACAGGGAATAAAAAGCGGTATTCCTGCTGAAAAAATTCTTTGCCTGACATTCACCAATCGTGCTGCCAAAGAAATGAGTGAAAGGTTAGCGCAGAGATATCCCGATAAATTTCGCCGCCTCACTATCAAAACATTTCATAGTCTTTGCGCTACTATACTGCGAATGGGGTTCGTTCTCCAAACTTGAGCCTGGACACATAAGATCGCTTCAGAGTTAGTATTCGTCGTTTAGAATCAGGCTGTAAGGCCACATCAAAGCCTCTATAAAGCAACCAAATACTGCGATCAATTTTGCTACCCAAATAATTGGAAAATTAGTGTATTCATCCAATTCCTGGAATTTTTGCTTAAGTTGGAGCCATTGGATGACGGCTCCCAAACAATAAGAAATCAGCGCTATTGATAGCCAAATTGACATATAAATTTTCTCCTTTATTAAATTAGATGTAAACATATATAGCGATTCCCACCGTCTTGAGGTACAGCATATTGAATTAACTGCTTCGTTATAGGATGGATGCAGATAAATTTGTACTTCAGCAGACTAGGAAACGCTATAAGTGTTTTTATTTAATAGGGTAGTGTCTTTGCTTCTTATGCAGTTGACCTGACTTGAAACTTCAATCTCATTCCTCAGGGCTGGTGAATGTGCAAGATGTGAATTACGGCACGCGAAGTTAAAATTGAGGTAAAAAAGTATACTTCAAGTCACCGTAACATACTCTATATATAAAAGGTATCCGAAATAGAGTGTTAAACAGTTGTATTTGAATTGTGTTAAATAACTCAATGTGCTTGCGATTAAGGGTTAACAACCAAAAGCAAACACAGTGGGTGAACATTAAATCACCTAATATGATAGCCCTAAAAGATACATCAAATAAAACAGTCGTTAAATCACGAAAATCAAGTTCGCAGCAAGCTTATTTTTTTCAAGAAGTAATTGAAGGCTTGCAAGATGGAATTTTAATATTAACAGAAACAGGCGAACTGGTTCATGCCAACGCTAGTGCATATCGCATTTGTTGTCAGATGAATCAATCTCGTTCCACTCTAAATTTTGTGCCGTCTGACATTTGGCATATTTGCCAATCATTAATTGAAAGTCGGAGTTTTTTTGCCGATAAAATAATGATTCTTTATAATGAAATTGTGTTAGATAAGTCAAGTATTTTTCTGATTCGGGTGAGATGGCTCGATTTGCAGCAATTTTCGCAGCCATGTTTGTTAGTGACAATTGAAAACCGATATGAGTCTTTAAAAAATGCGGTTCAAGTAGATGTCATCAAATATGAATTAACACCACGAGAGTCTGAAATTTGGCTTCTTTATCGAGCTAACTGGAGCTACAAAGAAATTGCCGATCGCCTTTACATTAGCCTAAATACAGTCAAGAAGCATATGAAAAACATTCACGCCAAACGACAAGCGTTTTGTGGAAGTTGAATGAAATGAATCTTCACCCAAAATTTCATCTTGATTTTATGTTAAAATACTCAACTACCCCCAAAGAATTTCGGGGGTAGTAATTTTTCAGAAAGATAATTTTTATTAAGAAGGAAAAATGAGCTACGGAGAGTTAGGACTTTTCTGTAGACGAAGTAATCTATTGTAAATTTGCCCTTTTAAGTCTTCATTATTTTGTAACTGCATTGTAATGCCATTGAAACGATCGATGCTCAATTGATTCTCTTCAACGATTTTTTGAGAGCGCTGACAGTAATTCACTGCGATACCTCTAGCTTTCTCTGGGAGTTTAGTAATGCTATTGGAATCGTTACAAATAATCGGGGGAACGTCTCCGTCACCAATAATTTTCTTAATTTCTTGCAAAGCTTGTTGACGTGCAGGCTCCATTCTCAAGAGAGAGCGAGCGTAGTTCATCATTTCAGCATCATTGATTGATGGAGCTTGAGCAGCAACTTTGGTACTATAAATCAACGTACTAGAAACCAAGCAATTAATGGCAATAAGGCCTAAGAAGATAGAGTAAAAAGGCATTTGTCGCCAGCGAGTCACAGAAAAAGAATGGTAGAATTTCGCCATTTGCTGTTTGGAAATAACTACAGTAGGGATATGTTAATAACTCTGAATCATTTTAGGAGGGAGAAGTTCCAGAAACGTTCCATTAATTAAATCTTTATCTTTATTGTCAATTTCCTCTACATAATTGGCAAAGTTCGATGACTTTTGTCTGAAGTGTTGGCATCTCTGTAGCTCCTTGCTTGAGGCTGACTTCTAACTCTAACAGTATAGGTAAACAAGCAATAAGTTGCCCAGAAGAAATAAGCCTGATTTCTTGCTGTAGATGTTTAATGCGATAATGGTTGCGCACATCAGCAGCTTGAGCGATCGCAACTGGATTCCTCTCACCACTTTCGGTTACTATCTTTACCCACAACCAAGTCCTAAATTGCCCAATTAGAGTCGCAACTATCCGTAAACCTGGTTCGTCCGCATTAATTAGATCCGTCACCAAGGCGATCGCTTTGCCTGTATCCCCACAAAGAATTGCTGTTGCCAGCTGTAAGCTATTTTGATTTGTATTTCTGACTAATTCACTGACAGCATCTACATCTAAAGGTTTATTATTATTTCCAGCATAAAGCAGTAACTTTTCTAACTCATTATATAATAAACGGGTATCATTTCCTACTGATTCCGCTAAAAGTTTCGCGCTTCTGGTTGTAAGTTTCACTCCCACTGTTTGAGCAGCTTGATTGACAGACTCGACCAAAAGTTCAGTTTCCCAAGGTGAAATCAGGTCAAATGCTCGGAATTCTGTAGCGAATTGTTTGATTAATTTAGTGGATTTGAGCCGTTCATCTGGTTTGTTGCGACTGGTGAGCAATAAAAATGAGTTTTCGGGAATTACAGATAGAGTGCGCTGCAACTCTACTAACAGAGGTTCTGGGCATTGCTGGCATAGAGTAGTATTCACCAACCACACCAAACGACCACCACCGCCAAATGGTGGTGTCATAGCTTCATTTAACCCTTGGACAACAGCATCGGGTGTATCTTGTCCGAATAGAGTGTAGTTAAAACTATTCCAGAGTTCGTCGAGAACGCGCGATCGCAAAGCCACAACCTCTTTTTCGATGGCAAAATCATTTTCACCCCAGTAGACGTAGATAGGCATAGGGAAGGGGACAGGGGACAGGGGGCAGGGGGCAGGGGGAAGGGGGAAGGGGGCAGGGGGAGAATTAATTTAATAACTTCTAACTCCTAACTCCTAACTCCTAACTCCTAACTTCTAACTTCTAGCTCCTAACTATTGAATTAAAAGCTAAATAGTTTTAACATCATGCCGTTAATGTGTGTAATGTTGCCTACAATCTATCAAGTGAGAGCGCGAGGCTAAGAAGATTGGACGACAACTACCAAACTTATTTAAATCGGGTAGCGCGAATGACGCTGCCAGAAGCTTATAGATCCCAAGTCCAGCATATCCGGGAATCTTCTAAGTTTCACCCCACACCAGATGGAGTTCGAGAAGCTGTTCCCTTTCCTGGATATACGGTAATTACACCAGTTTCAGAAGAAGATTCTAAAAACGCTGATTTCTATGCTACTTTGCAGATTTACCAGCAGGAACTGTTACAGTTACCTCTGGAGCCTGATTTGATTGTGCCTGTACCTCCTGCTCGCTTTCATGTGACGGTGGCAGATTTAATTCGGGATAGTGCTTTTCGCGACGCTTGCACGGCAAATTCCGACTTTGAAAAGGAGTTAAGGTCATGTTTTGCTGACATTTTCCAGCAATATCAACGATCAAGTAACAGCAAGGCTAAACCAATTCGCTGGCAAGTGCTGGGGTTGATGGTGCTGCCAAGGGCTTTAGGTGTTTGCTTAGTGCCGCAAGATGAAAGCTGCTACGAGCAGATTGTGAATTTGCGCCGGACTATTTATCAAAATCAGAAATTAATTGCATTGGGAATTGAACAGCAATATCATTTTACTGCTCATGTGACATTAGGTTATTTTGGTGAGATTTCACCTAATTTAGACCGCGATCGCCTCGGCACCATGCTTTCCCAATTGAATCAGAAATGGTTATTGAGTTCACCTGAATTCGTGGTGGAGCGTGCTGAAGTGCGAAAATTTGACAATACAATCCGGTACGATCGCGAACCAGATTGGCCCAGTTTAGATTTTTGATTTTAGATTTGGGATTTTAGTATTTGTAGGTTGGATTGTTGTCGGGAAACCCAACAAAAATCCTAAATCCCAAATCCTAAATCCTAAATCTAAAATCGGATGATTCTTGATAAGCGAGGTAAACTGCTTCTAAAAACATATCAGGAGTGACAGCTTCTGGTAATTTTTCTAGTTTAATAATCGCTTTCGCTTGAAGAGCTAATTCTAAAGCAAGTGAAACTCTGGCTTTTTGTGACATCGCTTGTCGTCGTAGTAAATATTCACGGATCACAGCAAAATCATCTGGCAATAATGCTGATAGATCGGCGATTGGTAGCAATTGCTCGTAATATGATTTTGCTTGTTCTGAAATAATAAAATCTTCTTTTTCCGTGAGTATTTGGGTTTGAATTACAATTGTACCGGCGGCTAAATCACCCAAACGCTTTTCCTTACGACCAAAAATAATTAAAAAAGCCCCAATAAACAAAGATTCGTCAATTGCTCTGAGCAAAGCCCGGAGAGTTGCTTGTTGCAGTCCAATCGGTCTACCATTATCTCTAACAACCCGAATTTTTGCAAAGCGTTTACCAGGAGTTTGACCTTGCCATAATGTTTCAAAAATTACAAAATAACCAGCATAAATAAGGAAACCGAGAAGAAAGGCGATCGCTATCAGCCACAAACCAATTTTTGCACCAAAAATATCGGTCAAAAAACTAGATAACTGAACTGAAACTACTGCCCAAACAGCGACAAACAGCGTTAGAATCAAGGTCAGAATATGATAATCAATTATCAGAGCAAGTGTACGACTACCTATTCCTGCGAGAGTAAATTCCAATTCTACACTTTCTGGAGTGCGAAATTTGACACGATTAAATAAATGCATAAGTAATTAAACAATTAAAAATTTATTTTTTGAAAGTTGAATGAAGAGAATTAAAAAGTAAAAACAATTATTTTGAGTTTTAACTTTTTAATGAGTGCCAAGGAGTTCGGTAGAGTAGTTTTTCTCCAAAATCCAAAATCCTAATTTCGCTAGTTACACAAAGCCCTCATAGTGTAAGACTGCGGCTTTGTGTAGGTAATCCAAAATCTAGAATCCTTTTCCTTTAAACCTCATAATCGCGTAACTTCAAACCTAACCCTTCACGACGGCTTCGCAAGTCATAATAAACTACAGCTTTGATTGCCTGCCAAAAAGGTACTACTAATGTGGCACTCAATAAGGTAAGAACTAAACTGCATACGGAGGAAAGAAATGTATAAGCGCTATTTTCTTGAGCCAAACGTTGTAAAATTCCTTGAATAATTATACTCAGGATACTAAAGGGTAGTTGTATGGGTAAAGTAATTAAATAACCAACAAACAAAATTCCAATAATTCGCCATACATGTCCTTTTGTTAAATCCCAACTGCGGCTAATTGTCGATGTTCCATCAACATTATCTTCGACGGCAAGTGGAACTTCAACAACAAAAAATCGTGCCTGTACCCACATTAAAGCGATGAGAAAAAGTGGAATTGCCAGAAGGGTTAATAGTGCTACTAGCAGGATAATCGTTGGGCTTGGCGTAGTACCACTCGCTGAACTCACAGCAGTAAAACCGATAATAACCCCGAACAAAACAGAAAAGGGAATTATCAGAACTATAGTTAAACCAATACTAATAAGAAACATTAGCAAAGTCATCACCAAAAACTGCCAGACACGGGAATTGATGAAACGACGTCCCCCTTCTACAGTTTCCGGTTGATTGACTAATTCACCAAAAGCCAAGCGAGATATCAAACTTAAAGTTGCCGCACATTTTGCCCAGCCATATACTGGCACAAGTACCCACAAATAGGCGATCGCTGACAGGCTAAGATATGACTTTAGATGAGAGCGATACAACCGCAGTCCCGCACTGACAACATTACCCAGACTCAGCGGTTGTATTGGACTTGGTGAACCGGAATTAAAAGACATAATGGCAAATTTTTAAATAAAGTACGGGTTTGATGAGGTTATCTTAAGGTAAGTTTTATACAGTATTCCGAAATTTTATGAATATTCAACGTTGGATTTCCCGACGAGAAGCAAATTGGCAGCGTCTTTCTACCCTGTTAAGACAACTGGAAAAAAAAGGGTTGCATACGCTTTGTGCCGGGGAAATTCGAGAATTAGCTAGTTTATATCGTTCCGTAACAGCAGATTTAGCCCGTGCGCGTACCCAACAACTGGGCAATACTTTGATCCAAAGTTTACAAACCTTAACAACTCGCGCATATACGCAGATTTATCAAGGTTCACGGCGACAGGAATGGCAAGCAGTGGTGGATTTCTACCGTTGGGGATTGCCATCTGTGGTGCAGCAGACTTTCCCCTATATCGCTTTTGCTACCACCTTATTTATTGTGGGGGCATTAGTCGCTTGGTGGTACGCTTGGCAAGACCCAACATTTATGTCGCTGATAGTACCCGAAAACTTAATTACCAAAGTTAGAGATGAGCATAAATTGTGGATGGGGTCAATAGTTGGGGTTGAACCACTAGCATCTAGCGGCATCGCGATTAACAATATAACTGTATCATTTGGCGCTGTTGCTGGTGGGATAACAGCTGGGGCATATACAACTTTTCTGATGGTGTTGAATGGTTTATCAATTGGTGCGATTGCGGCATTGGTAGGTCAAAATAAACTTGCTTATCCTTTTTGGGGGTTTGTATTTCCCCACGGTTCCTTGGAATTACCCGCGATTTTTTTTGCAGGAGGAGCGGGATTTTTAATTGCCAAGGCTATTTTATTTCCTGGTAGATATCGCCGTAGTGAGGCCTTGAAATTGTATGGTTCCCAGGCCGTACAGTTGGTATTTGGGATTGTACCGATGTTAATTATTGCTGGTACGATTGAGGGTTTTTTCTCTCCCAGTCCGATTATTCCAGATGCGTTTAAGTATTTGGTGGGGATGGGGTTGTTTGTGTTTTTGGTGTTGTACTGCAGTCGGAAGCGGAGTAATTAATCTTGCTTCTTGGGCTTACAGGCTTGGTGGCTATTTGCAGGTATTATCCTCGCTGTTCTGTTTAATACCCCGACTCCGATCGGGGTCACCCGTTTTGAGTTGGGGTTCCAATCCACATATATAAACCTTCTTCCTTCTTCCTTCTTCCTTCTTCCTTCTTCCTTTAAAGTTGATTCCGTGCTTTTAATTGCAAATACCTGTCTACTAATTGGTCGGTGATTTGATTTGCTGGTGCATCCAGTACTAACACACCTTTTTGTTTTAGTTGAGCGAATGCGACTTGGCGCTGTGCTAATAAATCTAATGCTACTGCACGGGTATAGGCCGCTGTAGCATCTACGGTGGGGTTGCGTGCTAGTTTATCTACTTGCGGGTCGCGCAAGGTGACGGAAAATGGTAGATAGCGTGGTGCTAATTTGGAGAGTGCGCCAAGGAGTTCGGTAGAGGCAGTAACGTCAACTATGTCAGTAATTACAACTACAAGCGCCCTGCGGGTTTGTCGCTGCACAAGATTAGTTACCGCACCCAAATAGTCAGATTCTTGGAGGACTGGTTGAATTGGGGTGAGACAGTCAATTAGATGACTCAGGTGTTGTTGACCGCGTTCTGGGGGAATCCACGTATGAAGAAGGCGGTCAAATACACCAACACCAACGCGATCGCCTCGATGCAATCCTGCTAATGCGAGGGATAAAGTAGCATTCAAACCCCAGTCAAATCGCTGCAAACCCTGCACTTTTGCGGTCATCAATCTTCCGCGATCGAGTAAAATCATTAAGGTTTGCTCTTGTTCTGGTTCTAGAACTCTTACCAATGGTGCTGCATTACCATAAGCACTGATGCGACGAGCGGTAGCTTTCCAGTCAATAAAGCGTAAATCGTCACCGCTGCGATAGTTTCGCAATTCGGCAAATTCTGTACCAATACCATTCAAGCGAAATTGTCGCATCGCCCCAGATGATTGTAATGTCAGACGAATCGAGAGCGATCGCAAACTCAACAAATCTGGATAAACTTTGACTTTCAAACTTTGGAGAATTTTCCAATCATCCCACGCCAACCCCCAAGCACCAAGTTGCCTTACCTGGATATCTCCCCAAGAAAATTCTCCCCGAGAAGTTGGGTTGACTGTGTAAGTTAATTCTTGGGTGCGGTTACTTTCAATAGGGGTCTGTAATGTCGGTACAGACACGCCAAAACTAGCTGGGTAATAGTCGCGGATTTGAATGACTGTGTTGGTGTTACTATTTACCGTTATCAGAACTGGGTTCTCTCGCCCAATTGATAATCGTGGTGGTAATTCTCGTGAAACTTGCACACGATGACTGCGGACTCGCAAACCATCCACAACCATTAATCCCAACACTACGACATCATATAATAAGGTTAGCGTGATACTCGTCGGTATACCAAAAAAGATTGCTAAACTTGGGGCGATGATAATGCCCAATACTAATAATAAATAAGCTTTTTTAGAAGGAATCATATTTTCAAGTTAGAAGTCAAAATCATCACTTTTATTACCCAGGTAAATCGATTAACGCCCTACCCGCCAGCTAGGGACTATAAGTCCCTTTCTAATAGCACAAGTCCATTTTAATGGACTGGAAATAATGGTTTAATTTTATTGTATTTTTCATAACTTATAAAATTGTATATATGTGGTTTATACGCAAAAAGCAAGATATGAATTAGCTCCTAACTCTACGGCTATTAAGGTGTAAGCTGTAAAATAGTCTTTTCTTCGCTTCTTCGTTACTTCGCGGTTCAAAAAAAATATCTATTTGAACCGCGAAGTAACGAAGAACGCAAAGTTAAGAGTAAAGATTAGGTATTTTGCACTCTTGATTGAGTCACCTTAACAGCCGTACTCCTAACTCCTAACTCCTAATTCCTAACTCCTAACTCCTAACTCTTTTCACCTCGGTACTGGGACTTGATTGAGTAACGATGCAACTACTCCATCCATTTGCAAACCATCCAACATTGCTTCTGCTTTCAAAATAAAGCGATGGCGTAGCAAGGGAGGTGCAACAGCTTTGACATCATCCGGTGTCACAAAATCCCGTCCTGCTAACAACGCTGCCGACTGAGATGTCGTAAACCAAGCACCTGCAGCACGAGGTGATGCACCTAATGCTAAATCTGGGTGTTGTCGCGATGCTTTGACTACCGCCAGTAAATAATCAATTATCGCTTCCGATACCTTAACTTCTTTGACTGCTTGCCGCACTTCCAAAAGCTGTGCTACTGTGGCCACTGGCTTAATCTTGGCTATATCCAAGCGTCGAGCTGCAAACCCAGACTGACGGTTAAGTATCATTTGCTTCTCAGCCGCCGCATCGGGATAATCTACTACCAGCTTAAACAAAAATCTGTCTAGTTGTGCTTCTGGTAAGGGATATGTGCCTTCAAATTCTAGGGGATTTTGGGTGGCGATCGCCCAAAATAATTCTGGTAGTGGCAGGCTTTCACCATCCAAGGTTACTTGCATTTCTTCCATCGCTTCCAATAAGGCTGCTTGTGTTTTCGGGGGAGTGCGGTTAATCTCATCCGCTAGCAACACTTCGGTAAAAACTGGTCCTTTTTTCAAGGTGAAGTTACGGGTATTTAAATCAAAAATATTCGTACCAGTAATATCCGAAGGTAAAACATCCGGTGTAAGTTGTATCCGACGAAACTCAGCTTGGATTAACTGCGCCAGTACTTTCACCAAAAGGGTTTTACCTGTACCCGGTACTCCCTCCAAAATCACATGTCCACCCGCTAACAACGCAATCAAAAGTTGCTGTATCAGGGAAGATTGTCCGACAACTACTTGGTTAAGTGCTTTATCAAGGCGAGTTAATACAGGATAAGTTTCATTCATTTCTTATAAAAATAATTGCGTATCAGGCACCTTTCGAGCGGTTGAGAGTAGAATTTTGAACTTCCCTCAGGGTTTGCCATTTCCCCAACCAGCTTATCAAGTCTCGTTCACTCATGGGAGTTTTTCTATTTCGCAAACGCAACAGTTTATCCAGTTCTGTCGCTTGAGTACCTGTTTGCTGTACCCAAGCGGTTACTAATGCTTGGTGTTCGAGAGGAATTCTTCCTAATCCTAAAGCGAGTTGCAATTGCACTTGTTCTTCTTTAGCCACCATTTCGACAACAAAGTCAGTCTTACCCGCTTTTTGCAACACTTGTGCTAACGCTTGGATGTAAGCTTCACTATTATCCACTACTGGCGTATATAAAGTAACTTCTTTCCCAAAACGTTGATTCAGCGCCCAAATTAGCACCAATAGCAAAACGCCTACCTGCAATAATGCTGGAAAGACTGGAGTTTTAGAGAAATAACTGATTAAGTTTCCTTGCCCTTCTTCTTGCCTCACAGCAGCATCTTTGTAACCGTGGAGATATTCATCGACTAATAATAAGTTATTTTTTTTACCTAACAAATCAGCTAAATAATTAAAATTACTTAAATTCTCTTGGTAGGCATTGGCCGCTAAATGGGGAGTGGTAGAAAAAATTACCTTTCCTTGACCAAATTTTTGTTGCCAGACCACAGCCCCGAAGCGATCGCCTAAAAGCAATTCTTCCCCAGTCTGAATTTTTCCCCGTCGCCGCGTCTCAATTTTGACATCTCCCGAGGAAGATTTCTGCATGGTGCTAAAGTTGGCAGCAGTTACAGAGTCGCGTACACCCAAAATTATTAGAGTATTGCCATTTTCTAGCCATTCTTTTTCTTCTGGTAAAATTATCGGCTCAAGCAATTGACTGTTAACTCGCAAAAGAGTCACAGGAGTTTTTTCTGCTTTTAAAGATTTAAAAGGCTTTGCAAAGCGCGTGATATTAGTACCATGTTCTTGCATAAAAGCATACCAAGCACCATAACCATCAGGTGAGCGGTTATAAGTAGAACCGCTATTAATTCTGTTATTACCGGGGGCTAATATCAGACTCAGTATAACTAAAAATGAGAGGGCGATCGCTCCTAACCAAGCACGACGATTTGAACGTTTCATAGATTCAGTAAACCAAAAAGTTTTTTTCCTGCATAGCGATAGCGCAAGCGCTGACTTGTCAGTTCGTTGAAATTTTTGTAGTCTATGATACTTTTAAAATTAAATTTATTCACTAGCAGACACAGTATAGATTATGATTCGCTAGTTTATGAAAGGTGGAGAACACCCTGCTCCTGAACTACTAGGATGGTAAAGTCAAATATATGTGGAGGTGGTAACTTATGACCCAAACACAAACACAAGCCGAACTAAAACTAGTTACCTTCGATGAATTTATCGAATGGTATCCAGAAAACTCACAAATACGCTACGAACTGCACAAAGGAGTGATAATCGAGATGCCGCCACCAACAGGCAAACATGAGGGTGTTGTCGGATTTTTAGCTGCACAAATAACTTTTCAATTTTTGCAAATGGGACTACCCTACCGCATCCCGAAAACTGCGTTTGTAAAAACACCCGATAACGACTCAGCCTATTCCCCTGATATTTTGGTACTAAATTACGACAACGTTGTAAATGAACCTTTGTGGGATAAGCAATCAACCGTATCCTTACCCGCGTCCGTCCCCTTAGTGGTCGAAGTCGTTTCAACCAACTGGCGTGACGATTACTACGATAAGTTTGGGAATTATGAAGGTATGGGCATCCCCGAATACTGGATTGTAGATTACGCTGCGTTGGGCGGACGGAAATTTATCGGCAACCCCAAGCAGCCTACAATTTTCGTGTGCGAATTAATCGACGGGGAATATCAAATGACCCCGTTTAGAGGTACAGACCGGATTGTGTCGCCTACTTTCCCCAATTTAAACCTAACTGCGCAACAGGTTTTTGACTCGGTTGCGTGAGTCTGCAATGTGTTTCTTTGTATTATAATTGAATACATAAAAAACTGTTGAGTTAGCTGTGCAAACCAACAATCCTCACCTCATCCGTGCTGAATGTTCACTTTTCGGCTTATCTGTAGGAGATGCATTTGGAGACTGCTTTTTTCTCCATCCAGATGTAGCAGAAAGCATGATTGCAGCCCGTGCTATTCCTTCCTCCCCTTGGTATTACACCGACGATACCCAGATGGCGCTGTCGGTAGTGTTAACTTTGCAAGAGTTTGGAGAAATTAACCAAGAAAGTTTGGTACAAAGTTTTGTTCAACTATACGATCAAGAGCGCAAGTACGGTGCAGCAATGCATGGATTTATGGCGAGGATTAAAGATGGAATATCTTGGCAGGAAGTAGCAAGCAGTTTATTTCAGGGACAGGGTTCTTACGGCAATGGTGGTGCAATGCGAGTTGCACCTGTAGGTGCTTATTTTGCTGATGATATAGATATGGTTGTCAGCCAAGCCAAGGCGAGTGCTGAAGTCACTCACACTCATCCAGAAGCAATTGCAGGAGCGATCGCTGTTGCTGTGGCGGCGGCTTTTGCTAGCAGGTTGCAAAATTCTTTACCCAGTAAGGCAGAATTTTTAAACTTGCTTTTGCCTTATGTTCCAGAAAGTGAGGTAAGTTCCAAAATCGTCCTCGCTCGCGATTTATCGCCAAATATAACCGTAGATTCAGCGGCTTCTATCCTGGGAAATGGTTCTTTTGTGTCCGCACAAGACACGATACCCTTTGCTCTATGGTGTGCTGCCCAACACCTGAACAGCTACGAAGAAGCACTTTGGTTAACTGTCAGTGGCTTGGGAGATAGAGATACGACTTGTGCGATCGTTGGGGGTATTGTAGCTTTATCTGCAGGTGTCGAAAGCATCCCCCAAGAGTGGCTGCAAGCAAGAGAGGCTGTCTTCATCAATAACAAACTTTGACAAGCTTTGCTATCGGTGGCAGAATTAAAGCTATAAATTCAAATTGAATAACGAAAACCTATGAACGTATCACTGACACCTGAGCTTGAGCAGTTAGTTCACGAAAAAGTCAAAAGTGGTAGGTATTTATCCGCGAGTGAGGTTGTACGTGAAGCATTGCGACTACTAGAGGAACGCGACCGCATTCGTGAAGCGCGACTTATTACACTTCGCTCAGAAATTGCTGTTGGGATAGAGCAAGGCGATAGAGGAGAAGTAATTGATGGTGAAGAGGTATTTAGAGAATTACGCGAAGATATTCGTCAAATATCCAAAGGTAAACGGGAATGAATCGCTACGTTTTTACCGTCCAAGCTCGGCTTGATATTAAGGAAATTAACCAGTTTATTAGTCGTGAAAACCCACTCTTGAGCAACTCGTTTTATTGATGCTGGTCAACTACCTACACTGACGCCTTCGGGTACAGTGTAGGCTTGCAAAGTGCGATTCGTTGTAAGTAGAATCACGGTGAATAGTCCGTACATATACTTACCAGCCCTCACGGGTTGAACTCTCAGAT
>JAHHGZ010000003.1 GCA_019359595.1 Cyanomargarita calcarea GSE-NOS-MK-12-04C | reverse complement strand
GTTGAGCAAACACCATGCTTTTAATATAGTGTTTTTAGTTACCTTGAAATTTGCCCACACTCGGTACTAACATTAAATGTGTTTGCCCTGGCTATTTAGATATTTCTGCCAAAACTGGATGCTCCCGTAGTTTGAAAGAAGACAATTTAGACAGAAAGCTTCGCCTTTATTACTATGAAGCTCTCAAAACCACAGAAGCCGACATTACAAAGACTATCGAAAAAATTTCCCAAAAATATTAAAGCTTGGACATCGAAGGAGCGGCGTCAGGGAAAGTGTGCGTGAAAGCAGCTTAACACAAGGCGCCTCAAGCATTGAATTTGAATTGAAGGATTTCGCTGAGGAATTATTGTAAAAATTAGCAAAATTTTGGGGAGATGCTGCATAAATTACGTTGAAAAAAACGACTTATTATTAGGACTAATTAATTAAATCATTACTATGGCAGAAGAATTAACTCAATCAACTATCGAGAAAACATTTGAATGGCTCTACCAAAGAGCCATTAATGGAATACCTGGTTTTGATTCGGCGGCAGAAATGGCTGAAAGCTATCTAGTTAAGGGCGGTAATTTAGAAGATAACGTCAACGCTCTAATTAAATGGCAAATCGCCAAAGCAGCAACATCAGGCTTTCTTACAGGTTTGGGTGGTCTATTAACGTTACCAATTGCTATACCTGCAAATCTCGCCAGTGTAATGTATGTTCATATCAGAATGATTGCAGCTATCGCCCATATGGGTGGATACGAATTGAATAACGATAAAGTTAAAATATTGATTTATACCTGTTTAGCTGGAAATTCCGCCAAAGATATTTTCAAGCAGTCAGGGATACAAGTCGGTAAAAAATTAACAACTTCAGTCATCAACGGTATTTCTACAAAGACAATAGGAGAAATCAACAAAAGAGTTGGATTTAAACTCATCACTAAATTTAGTGAAAAAGGTGCGATTGTTTTAGGTCGTGCTGTTCCTTTTGTTGGTGGTCTTATAGGAGCATCAGTTGACGGAGTAGCAACTCAAAAAATTGGCAACATAGCCAAAGAAACATTTATCAGTAGCAAGAATCAAAGCTGACCTCCACAAGACAGCTAATTAATCACCTTAATATCTTGCACTACTCTCTTATTGCAAAAATAACAGTCTAAACAATAACCGTCAAAGTACCAGAAGGAGAATCCATGAACACAGTAAAACTAGAACAAGGGCAATTATTAAAAGCAGCGGTTGAATTAACAAAAGCATTAGGTCGGGTAGCAGACGAGAATCTTCCAGATAAATTAGCAGGAATAGTAAAATTGCACGCAGGAATTGCTGTCGGAAGCGCATTTATCCCTGTACCAGGTGCGGATATTGCTGCTGCTGCAACCAACATATGGACAATGTATGTGCGTATTAACAACGAACTTGGGTTGCCATTTGCCGAAAACCTAATAAAAAGTCTTGCAACTGGGATTGTAACCAACTTGGGTGGTGCTGTCGTAGGGTCTATGGTTATTGGAAGTGCAATCAAATTTATACCAGGACTTGGTTCACTTGGTGGCGCCGTTTTAATAAGTGCGACCATTTACGGAGTTACAATCGCATCAGGGATTATTTACATGAAAGCAGTTTCAAAATTGCTTAACACCAAAAATGCAAGCCAGTTTACTGAAGAAAACTTAAAGGTAGCAGTTGATGAAATTATGGGTGACAAGAAGTCCGTCCAAACAATCTTTAAGACAGCGAAAGAAGGTTATAAGGATGTAAAAAAGAATGAAGAAACATAAAAAACGCAATCTGTTTCCTCAAGGCTATATATTTCCATTCTTAGCTTGAAATAAATCCCACGGTTAAGTCGAGAGGGAGTACTATCTCCCACTTGACCTAACTGCCACCTTTATAGTTTGCTTTGATTCCAATAAAAATTTAAATTGTTAATAAAAAAGAATGAATCAAAATAACTCGATAGATAATTTATTAGCAGAAGGACATCTTCAATTAGAGCGAGGACAATACGAAAAAGCTCTAGAAATATTTCAGCAGTTAGATAATTTAGCTCCTAATAATCCTCAAATTAAATATGCTTTAGGCTTGACTTATTTTCGACTGGACAAAGACCAACAGTCAATTGAATATTTTAATCTTTCTTTGCAGTTACAACCAGACTATTTATTAGCCCTGGTAAGGCGTGGCTTGGCATATAAGTACTCAGGAGAAACTGAATTAGCCAATACAGATTTTGAAGCCGTTTTGCAAGCTGAACCTCACACTTATGAAGATTGGCGAATAAGAGGCATTGCATTTGATGAATTGAAACATTCCGATTCAGCTTTAGATTGTTATGATAAAGCTTTAGAGATTGAGCCAAATGACCATCAATCTTGGCATAATAAGGGTCTTACTTTACATAATTTACAAAGTTTTGAGTCGGCTTTAGATTGCTATGATAAAGCTTTAGCTATTTTACCAGAAAAATTTTTAACTATTAGAAGTCGTGGTTATACTTTATTTGTTTTACACCGTTATCAAGAGTCTTTAGATAGTTATAGTAAGGCTATAGAACTAAACCAAAATGATTATATTAGCTATACACAGCGAGGAGCAATTTTAGCTAATTTCAAACAGCACAAAGAAGCTATTACTAATTTTGATAAAGCTTTAGAAATTCGTCCTGATTGGCAAACGGCACAAGTCAAAAAAATATATGTAACACAGTATCTAGAAAGTTTTCAACAGAGCCAAGAGCATCTAAGCTTTCTCTTAGAAATACTTTTAACTATTAACAATGGTAATAAAATCGAACAAAATCATACATTATTAGAGCAGAATTTAAGTTTAATTGATGCTAAATTATTTCAATCCTTGGAAACTTGGGCAGACAAAATACTGTCAAAGTTAAAAAGAGAATATCAAAAATCCATAGCTTATGATGTTTTATCATTTGGTTTATATATTTATAATTTTAAATTAGGAAACTTAGCAAATAATATCGAAACCGCCATCACAGCATATCAAATTTTCTTAACTATCTTTACAGAAACCGATTCTCCCGAAAAGTGGGCAGGAATAAATATTGATTTGGGTAATATTTATTTGGATAGATTAGCAGGAGAGAAAAGCAAAAATATTGAAGCTGCTATTGCTTGCTTTAATGCTGCTTTAAAAATTTATACAGAAACTGATTTCCCTGAGTATTGGGCAGATATTCAAAATGATTTGGCTTTTGCGTATATAGAGAGAATATCTGGTAATAAAAGAGAAGACATTGAAATTGCAATTAGTTGCTATAAGAAATCTTTAAGAGTTAGAACCGAATCAAATTCTCCCGAAAATTGGGCAGGAATAAATGCTAATTTAGGTAATGTTTATTTGAATAGATTAGCAGGAGAGAAAAGCGAAAATATTGAAGCTGCTATTGCTTGCTTTAATGCTGCTTTAAAAATTTATACAGAAACTGATTTCCCTGAGTATTGGGCAGATATTCAAAATGATTTGGCTTTTGTGTATAGAGAGAGAATATATGGTAATAAAACAGAAAATATTGAAATTGCGATTAGTTGTTATAAAAAATCTTTAAGAGTTAGAACAGAATCAGGTTTTCCTCAAAAGTGGGGATTTACGCAAAATAATTTAGGTTATACATATTTAGAAAGAACAGAAGGGGATAGACAAGAAAATATTGAAATTGCTATTACTCATTATGCTGCTGCTTTAAAAATTTATACAGAAACTGATTTCCCTGAGTATTGGGCAGATATTCAAAATAATTTGGCTTTTGTGTATAGAGAGAGAATATATGATAATAAAACAGAAAATATTGAAATTGCGATTAGTTGTTATAAAAAATTTTTAAGAGTTAGAACAGAATCAGGTTTTCCTCAAGAGTGGGGACTTACGCAAAACAGTTTAGGTCGTACATATTTAGAAAGAACAGAAGGAGATAGACAAGAAAATATTGAAATTGCCATTACTCATTATACTGCTGCTTTAAGAGTCAGAACTGAAGAAAATTTTCCTCAAAAATGGGCAAGAACTCAAAAGAATTTAGGTGATGCTTTTCTTAAAAGAATAGCAGCAAATAAAAGGGAAAATCTTGAAGCTGCTATTTCTTACTACACTGCTACTCTAAGAGTACATAACGAAACAGATTTCCCCCAAGATTGGGCTAGTACTCAACATAGTTTGGGTTGTGCTTACTTATATAGAATAGCGGGAGAGCGCAAAAATAATATTGAAACTTCAATCATCCACTCTAGTAATGCTTTAACAATCCATACAGAAGAAAGTTATCCTGAAGAATGGGCAATAAATCTTCTGAATTTAGGCACCGCTTATCTTTACAGAATTGAAGGAGACCGCAAAGATAATCTTGAAATTACCATTAATTGTTGCAATGAAGCTTTAAGAGTATTTACAAAAGAAGAATATCCTAAAGATTGGGCAATGACTTATCTAAATGCAGGTGCCGCTTATGTTTACAGAATTGAAGCAGACCGTAAAGACAATCTCGAAACTGCCATTAATTGTTGCAATGAAGCTTTAAGAGTATTTACAAAAGAAGAATATCCTAAAGATTGGGCAATGACTTATCTAAATGCAGGTGCCGCTTATCTTTACAGAATTAAAGGAGACCGTAAATATAATCTTGAAATTGCCATTAATTGTTGCAATGAAGCTTTAAGAGTATTTACAAAAGAAGAATATCCCAAAGAGTGGGCAATGACTAATCTAAATGGAGGTGGTGCTTATCTTTGCAGAATTGAAGGAGACCGTAAAGACAATCTCGAAACTACTATTAATTGTTGTAATGCTGCTTTGAGTGTATTTACCAAAGAAGAGTATCCTCAAGAGTGGGCAATGACTAATCTAAGTGGAGGCACCGCTTATGTTTACAGAATTGAAGGAGATCGTAAAGATAATCTGGAAACTGCCATTGGTTGTTTATATATAGCTTTGGAAGTACTTACAAAAGAAGATTTCCCTAAAGAATGGGCAATGCTTTATCTTAACCTAGGTAATGCTTTTATGTTTAGAGTTAATGGTAGTAAAGAAAAAAATCTTGAAATTGCCATTAATTGTTGTAATGAAGCTTTGGAAGTGTTTACTTTTGAGGATTACCCCCAAGAATGGGCAGGTCTTTATCTTAGCTTAGGCGCCGCTTTCATTTCCAGAGTTAGTGGTGATAAGGAAGAAAATTTAGAAACTGCCATTAATTGCTTTCATAAGGCATTTGAGGTATTTACTTTTGAGGAGTTCCCTCAACAGTGGGCAATGCTGCATCTTAACTTAGGAATTGCTTTCATTTCTAGAATCGCAAATAATAAAGAAAAAAATGTAGAAATTGCTATTACTACACTCTTTAAAGCATTGAATATATTTTCAGAAGAATATCTTCCACACGAGTGGGCAATGGTACAACATAATCTAGGTGTCGCTTATAGTGAAAGAATTGCAGGAAATCGACAAAACAATCTTGAGAAGGCAATTGAGTATTTCCAAACAGCTTTAACTATTGAAACTCCACAATCTAATCCTTTCCAATGTCTTACAACTGCCGAAAACCTTGGTAATCTAGCATTTACTCAAGGAAATTGGCAATTAGCAATTGAAGCTTACTCTACTGCAATTGAAGCTATTGAAAACAGTCGTATAATATCAAGCGATGATGCGCGCCGTCAAGAAATAATTGCTAATTCAATTTCTGTCTATGCAAATATTGTTCAAGCCTTTATTAACACTGGACAAATAGAAAAAGCTATAGAATATGCCGAACGTTCTCGCTGTCGTCGCTTAGTAGATTTAATGGCAAGTAATGACCTCTACAGCGATGCTAACATTCCACCAGAAGTGGCAAAATATCTTGAAGAATACGAAACCTTGCAAAAATGTATTGATGAAGAACAAAACCGTCTCTTTAACAATAGTAATGATGGCAACACAAGAGGAGCATTAGTTGGTAGTACTACTCGAAGCATTACTAGAGCCAGTTATAATGCTCTCAATAATGAAATAGAGCAACTAGAAGCTAAGAAACAACAGGTATGGCAAAAAATTCGCTCTTATGACCGAATATTATCCGAGCAGATTCAAGTTAATCCAATTCCCTTTGATGATATCTGTCAATTAATTCCTGACTCTCAAACTGCCTTAATTTATTTTTATACTACCCGAACAAAGGTACAAATTTTTGTCATTTTTCAAGATAAAACAGTAAAACTTCACACTACTGAATTCAATTTTAATGAGTTAGACAACTTTGCTATTAACTCCTGGTTTGTTCCCTATGTTGAAGATTTTGAAGCATGGAAAAAGCAAATGCCTGAAAATTTAGCTTTATTAGCTGACAATCTCAATTTATTCGAGTTAGTCCAAAATTACTTACAAAACATTGAAGAATTAATTATTATTCCCCACCTTTACTTACATTCCATTCCCTTTTCTGCTTTACCCATTAACTCACCTCCTATTGACACAATGGAGGATAATTTCCAAGAACTACTAGGAGAACGCTTTCGTCTAAGGATTCTTCCCAGCGTACAAGTCTTACAATTTTGCCACCAACGTTCTACAGAACCTATCTCTACCGTTGACTACGGTACTATTGAAAATGCAGATAACTCTCTTCCCTATTCTCAATACGAAGGAGAACAAATCGCTCAAATCTTTAATATCCCTGATACCAACCGCTTACAAGGAAAAACCCAAGCTACTGTAAAAAACTATCGTCAACTTATAGGAAGAGTCCAAGTTCTTCATTCTTGCCATCATGCTTCTTCCCGTTTAAATAAACCTATGGAATCTTGCTTAAACTTGGCAGACGGAACAATTAGCTTAGGTTCTATTATGAGTCCTGGTTGGCGCCTTCCCAATCTTGAAGATGTTTTTCTTTCCTGCTGCGAAACCAATTTGGGAATGGCAGAATTGAGCGATGACCCTTTAACCATCGCCACAGGTTTCTTATGTGCAGGTGCAAGAAGTGTGGTTAGTACCTTATGGAAAGTAGATGATTTAGCAACAGCTATCTTTTCCATTATCTACTATCAACTACGTAAAGATGGCTTAAATCGCCCCATCGCATTACAACAAGCACAATATCAACTAAAAAATTTAACTGGAGAAGAACTAAAACAGAGATTCTATCCGGCTATGCACCAATATCTCAAACAAGAGCAAGAACTAGCATCTGAAAAGTACGAACAAGGTAAAGATAAATTAAAATATTTAGCAACAGAAACTTTAGAGTACAAACAAATTCAGATGGAGAAACACGAATGGGGCAAACTTAGAAGAAATTTTGTTAAGAATAAAGCACTATTAAAAAAATCCATTGGACAGACTCTACCATTTGCTCACCCATACTATTGGGCTGGGTTTATCTCTCAAGGGTTACGTTAATTTTTCCCTATTAAAGTTACACTGCACGCTGTAGTAAGCAAATAAAATACTGCTATCAGTAAGAATAATAGGAGGATAATCATTCATTAATGATATTTTTGATGACGGTTTTGAATATGTTCTGCAACGTCTTTTTTACGATTTTCTCGTAATGATAAATTAGGAGCAGCATCTTGTAATAGGTTTTCTGGATGTTTTCCTCGTCTTTGAGCCAGGGTTTGACGAGGTTTTATGGTTTGCCAATGTTGATAAATTAGTTTTTTTAGCAGTTCTTCAGAGGTAGTATTCTCTTGAGTAATGATTTCTGCTAGGTAGGTTTCCGTTTCTCGATCTAGCTTGATAGATATCATTTTTGTTTTCTGTAATGGATCTCTACATTTTACGTTCCATTATACCTCTAAAAATATGATCCCCCATTCCCCCATATCCTCAACAAGCGAACTGACAAGTCAGCGCTTGCGCTATCGCCTATCCCAAAAACCTCAAATCAAAGCGATCGCCCCCCACATCCCCAACAAGCGATACCTACGGTAAGCTACGCTAACATACTCCCACATCCCTAAAAGCGATCTTCCTCCCAAAAGCGATCGCCCTCCCACACCCCAAAAAGCGATTTTCAGTAGTGAAAGCGGCAGGCGAGAATTCTGATTTTATCATCTAGGACTTCATAAACCAGACGATGTTCTTGATCGATTCGCCGTGACCAGCAGCCAGATAGATCGTGTTTTAGTGCTTCAGGTTGTCCTGTGCCTTCAAATGGATTACGTTGTACTTCACGAATTAGTTTGATGATTTTTAACGCTTTTTTACGATCGCTTTCGATCCACCAAGCTAAGTCCTCAAAAGCATCTGCATCAAATTCCAAGTTTTTCACAGGCTGCTTCTAAAGAAATTCCATCTTGACGTTTTCTAGCTGTAAGTAATCTTGCTTTCATGGCTGGACTACTCAGTAGATAAGCAGTTTCTCTCTCAGCAATTATTTCTTGCCAAAGGGCAATGGGGACAACTACGGAAACTGTTTGCCCTTCTGAATCACAGATGTATTGTAATGCGTCATTCATAGCAGCCAATATAACTTAACTGGATTGCTAATAATTATAACCGCAAAAGTTTTTATGAGATATTTGCAATCGCCCTCCCACATCCCCCAAAAAGCGAACTGATAAGTCAGCGCTTGCGCTATCGCCCTCTCACATCCCATAAAAACGATGTCTACGACGGGCTTCGCCTACGCCCTCCCACATCCCAAAAGCAAACTGACAAGTCAGCGCTTGCGCTATCGCCCCTCACCACAAAAAAACAATCGTCTATTTCTTCAACATCAAACAGCGATCTATTAAACAGTCAGGATCTTGCTTTAAAATTAGTTTACAATCAAATTATTGGGTTTGTTTTCACTTACGGAGGTATAGTACATGAGGCATTGGGAAAATCTAGATGCTATAGAAAGAGAACCATTAAAATTGAGTGGTGCTTGGGTATTTCGGAAGACGCGAGTTCCAGTTTCGGCATTGTTTGAAAATTTACGTGATGGTGCAACAGTAGAAGATTTTTTGGAGTGGTTTCCGCCTGTACAGCGATCGCAGGTCGAGGCTGTACTAAACTATGAGCTTGATATGTTGGCTGTCGCGACGTAGATTATGAGAATTCTTTTCGATCGGGGAACGCCTGTACCTTTGCGACAATATTTGACGGAACATTCGGTGACAACAGCCTATGAAGAAGGATGGTCTAATTTGTCGAATGGAGATCTACTCAAAGAAAGCGGAAGATAAGGGATATCAAATATTTGTGACAACGGATCGGAATTTGCGCTATCAACAAAATTTGAGCGATCGCCAGATTGCTATTGTTGTTTTGCTCTCAACTTCATGGCCAAAAATTCGGACACAGACCGACAAAGTTTGTGGTGTTATCAATGAAATTAAACGGGCGCGATTATGCTGAAATTTGCATCTAATTTGTATTGTAATAATTGCAGCAAATTTTTCATCGAGATCGCATCTCCCTCCAGGGGAAACGCACCTCAAAGTGTAACAATAAATAATCTTTTTAAACTACAAAAAAGACGGACGGTAACTTTACCATCCGTCTTTTTGTTTGCGAAGATGTGAGCAAAACCGTAAAACTTTTATAGCACCACAACATTGACCTAATCCTAGCCGTAGCAGGCGTTGGACGGCTGATCCTGATCCGGGGTGGGGACCTCAGACTTGATGACATGAATCGTCAAATTTTGATGACAGATGATTGGGTTGGTAAGCCAAGAGTACTCAAGGCAAAAGAAACTCTTCAAGCTATCAATCCCGATGTTGAAATTGAAGCGGTTCATGAATACGTCACCCCGGAAAATGTAGACTCTTTAGTGCAATCTGCTGATATGGCTATTGACTGCGCCCACAACTTTACAGAGCGCGATTTGCTAAACTCTTCTTGCGTGCAGTGGCGCAAACCAATGGTGGAAGCGGCGATGGACGGTATGGAGGCTTATTTAACCACGATTATTCCTGGTGTAACTCCCTGTTTGTCTTGCTTGTTTCCAGAGAAACCTGATTGGGATCGGCGTGGTTTTTCAGTTCTTGGTGCAGTTTCTGGAACGCTAGCATGTTTGGCGGCTTTAGAAGCAATCAAGCTAATTACCGGATTTAATCAGCCTTTGTTATCGCAACTGCTGACTATCGATCTGAGCCGACTGGAATTTGCCAAGCGTCGTTCTTACCGCGATCGCTCCTGTCCAGTATGCGGTAACAACGCACCTTGGAGATACTTGCAATCCCAGTCAATGGAACCGACCACCAATTGTAATAAATAGCTAATTGTTAGTGGTTGGTGGTTAGTGGTTAGTTGTTATTGGTTATTGGTTAGTGGTTAGTAGAGAAATAACAACTAGGAACTAACAACTATCAACTATCAACTATCAAATCAGGAGATTTTTATGACTGTTACTCTGACAGAAAAAGCAGAATTTCGTCTGCGGACATTTTTGCTCGGTTCTGCTCCCGATGCAAACGCAATAACTAAAGGTATCCGCGTTTCTGTTAAAGATGGTGGCTGTAGCGGCTATGAGTATGCAATGGATGTTACAAGCTCGCCACAACCAGATGATGTAGTCATCCAACAAGGCAAGATACTGATTTATGTTGAGGCCAAAAGTGCCTCTTTATTGCAAGGCATGGTTATCGATTTCATTGATGGGGTAATGGAAAGTGGTTTTAAATTTAGCAACCCCAATGCAACTGATACCTGCGGCTGTGGCAAATCATTTAAAGCCGGTGATTGCAGCCCTGAGGGTGTACCTTGCAGCTAATGGCGTTTTGTTAGTAGTTAGTGGTTCATGGTTAGTAGTTAGTTGAGAAACAACCACTATCAACTATCAACTATCAACTAACAACTATCAACTATCAACTAACAACTATCAACCAAAAATAACTAACTTTTGAGGAGAATCAAAACATGGCTAGCTATCAGGTAAGATTAATCAACAAAAAGCAGGAACTCGACACCACAATTGAGGTTGACGAAGATACTACAATTTTGGACGCAGCAGAAGAAAGCGGTATTGAGTTACCTTTTTCCTGCCATGCTGGTTCTTGTTCTAGCTGTGTAGGCAAGATTGTTGAAGGTGAAGTCGATCAATCCGATCAAATCTTTTTAGATGACGAGCAAATCTCAAAAGGATTCGCTCTATTGTGCGTTACCTATCCACGTTCTAATTGCACAATTAAAACCCACCAAGAGCCTTACCTAGTCTAAATTACCGTTTTTTTGTGAAGCTAACTAGGATTGAAGTCTTAGCCCTAAAAAAGCTATGACTTCTTTATTATTAAAAACCTCCCTGTGCTTCTGCGTTTAAATATATATTGTCACAAATTATGAATTGACGATTATTTGAGGTTATATGTTTAGTCCCTTTGATGTGACTGGTTGCTCTTTAGAATTACTCAATCCTGGAGAGCGGGGAATTATAATTTATTGTAAAAGTGAAGATGAAAAAATTCTCAAACAACTTTTATTAATGGGGCTGACACCAGGTAATGAAATAACTTTAGAACAACGTCATCCTTGTTTTATCATCAAAGTAAAAAACATATGCTTAATGATAGCTCAGGAAATTGTCCGCGCTATTTATGTCCGCGTTATTGATAATTAATGTAGTTTTGGAATCTTCTCTATTATCGTTTCCGTTTGTATCTGAATGCATCAAAATCTCTTTTAAACTCTGCGCTGTACTTTGCGATCCTCTGCGTTAAAAAAGATAATTCCAATGTAAACAGATTAGATATAACTAATTACTTTTCTGAGCATTGCCAATCACACCTAAAACATTCATCCGGGAAAGTTTCAGGTTATCCAATGCTCGCTTTAACACTGAACTGTCTGTTTTATCCATCCTCACCACTAGTAAAATGCCGTTAGTATGGGGTATCAACAAGCTAGCATCAGCTAGTCCCACCAATTGGGGAGCATCATAAATTACCAAATCAAAAGAATTATGAAACTCTTCCATTAATAATTTCATCTTTGCAGATGAAAGTAATTTGGTGGGATCGGGTGGTATTGGTCCAGAGGTAATCACTGATAATTGCCTTATAGAAGGTATTTGCCTGATGACGTCATTTAATGGCAAGTTTGTCGAAATTAAATTACTCAATCCCCACAAATTATTTAAATTTGACAGCGTGTGAATTTGGGGCTGTCGCATATCGGCATCTACCAGTAATACCCGCAGCCCCATTGTTGCCGCTATCTGAGCCAAATTGAATGCAACCGTTGATTTGCCGTCACCAGATATTGCCGAACTGATAACGACAGAACGAACAGACCGATCGGAACTGAGGAACTGGATGTTTGTATAAAGTACCCGTAAGGCTTCGACAAATTTCACAGAGTAACTATTATAATCTTGGTGAGGTACAACTGCTAGATCGGGAATACCCTGACGCAACAAATTTGGCGGCTTTCCCACTGGGGGAGCTTTTTGTTTAATCAGACGATTTTGTTCACTTTGAAGTTGCTTTTCAAAAGGAATAGTTCCTAACAACGGCAGCTTAATCCTCTCCTTCAGTTCAATGGCTGTATGGTAAGTATTGTCAAGCTTTTCAATCAGCACAGCAATGCCAATTCCTAAAGCAACACTCCCCAGCAATCCCATCAGCAAGCTAGGTTTTGCATCTAAAGATCCAGTACTTTTTGGTGTGCTTGGTAGTTGAATTAACTGCCAAGGTAATTCTGTCTGGGCTATCTGAATTTGCAGGTTTTCACGGGTAGCGAGAAAACGGTTCAAGCTCTCAGTTGCAACCTGCAATCCTCGCTGCATTTCCGTATATTGCCGTGTCAGATCGGGTAACTGCTTACGCTTTTGTTCAAGTTTCTGTTCGGCTTTGGCAAGTTCTCCATTTTGCACCTCCAGAACCTGAAGTTGAGTTGCTGCAGTTGCGACTTTTATATTTATAGAACGCTGTGCTTCTTGACGTAGCAAGGGTAGCAAGTTGTCCCTTTTATCCTTCAATGCTTGAATACTTGGATTATCCGCTTGGAAACGAGATGAATCTTCAGCTATCTGAGCTTCCAATTGCCGCACCCGAACAATTAATTGCTGATATCTGGCATCATCATTTAGGGCTGCTAGTTCCCCATTTTGCCCCTGCAAGTTAGCTAAATTGTCACGAGCTTGGGCTAACTGTTGATTAATTCCTAGCCTTTGCTGAGATAATATATTGACTTGATTATTTATTTGCTGTGTCTGGGTTTCTGGGTCAATAAAATCATACTTCTGTCGGAAGAGTTGCAAGTTCTTTTGAATCCGATCGACTCGTTGCTGTATTAATGGCAGTTGTTCGTCAACAAAACTCTTCCCCTGACTTAACTTGGTTTGTCGCTTTTCCAAACTGTATTTTAAGTAATCATCTGCAATCTGCTTGGTAACTATTGTCACTTTTTCCCGATTCTGATTTCGGTAGCTAACCGTGATAATTTTAGTCTCACCTAAGCGAGTAATAGTTAAAGAATTTACAAGCGCGGTATAATTTATTTCTGGATATAGATTTTGTAAGTGCTTGATAATATCTTGCACCAACTCAGGACTCTTGAGAACCTGAATTTGACTTTCATAGTCCAGACTAGACTTAGTGGTGTTCTGGTCTTTCACTATATCCAGAGCTTTGCTATCATCATTCACGGGTTCCACTAAGAGCCGAAAGTTGCTTTCATACTCAGTTTTTTGGTTCATTAACGAAATGACGGAATTCGTCATCACCAAGCTCGCAACTCCCATCACGACGAATGCTCGTCTTTGTAAAATACCTAAAAACTCCCGAAAGCTCCAATCATCTCCTTGTCCTTCAGACCATCCAAAAGGCTCAGATTGAGGAGATGCTGAGTCAAAGTTGCGATCTTGCGCAGAACTTGAGGCTTTAGAAAAATTATTCCCCATCATCTATAGATACTTGATAACAAGTTAAACAGGATTTATATAAAATTTATAAGTACAAGAAGTTTTTACCATCACCGTCCAAAGGCTGAGGTCTATATCTAAATTATGTACTAATCTAAAACTAACAAAATAACTTTCAATTTTGATGCTCAAGCCATTATGACATAAGTTGAGAGTTTTACGATTCTTCACCTAAGTTTTTGAATGACTTTCCAGATATTATACACTGAAATATCTAATTATATATATTGATTGAATAATCAAGCTATTACACGTATATTTAATAGCAAATAGCAGGTTTAACTCCGCCATCGGGAAAATTTCCAACTACATAACGAAAAATTAAGCACATCAATTGGATCTAAATTTAATAGTTTCTTTCCTATGAAGTCAAGATGACCAAACTTGCGCCAATTTTATAGAACCTTGCATAAAAAAGTAACCGAACTAATTAGATTTACTCATAATAAATGGAAGTATGACCAATTAGTTTTGAGGATTATGAAGCTTGTCATGCCTGCATCCTAGCTATTTTTTAGTCTTACAGTTTATTTATGTTCTTATGTAGCAAATGTTAGCAGTTATGTGTTATAGTATATACCTATTAATAAACGCATTATTGTATCCCTTTGTCAATGCGTAAGTACTTTAATAGCAAAAACTTCATACAGACCACAACAGAGACTCTATTAAAATCGTGCTGCTACTCATACTTATATAAATTTTTGATGAAGCTTCTAAGCAAATCTAAAACATGGTAATCTAATAAAAATTACATATAAAAAATAGGTATTTATTTTAAATAAGGTTTATATGTAATTACTCACTGTGCCCTGTAATATTGTGGAATCGTTAATTTCTCGTTGAGGTGTGATGGAGGGTGAACGGTTGCTTTTATATATAGGGCACATAAACTCAAAACTTCATAATTTGACATGATAAAAGTTCGATTTTTACTGGGTTCATCGCCAATCATCAAGCGAAAGGTAGTTTAGAGTTGTGACTTAATTTATTGTCTGTTTTTAAAAGTCAAAATAAGTTCCCTAGCAGTTAAGAAAGTAAATCAGTGCAGTCGCACCCAGTTTTTCGGTGGTGAGGATTTTTTTGTAGGTTTGACTCGTTCTAGTTTTGTGTGATTCCCTTTGTGTCAAGTAGGCAATTAGGCTGTTGACCTGCAAGCATTTGCCGTAAAAGAAAGTCAGCAACCCAGGTCTGAAGACACTGGGCTTCTAGCAATTGCTTGAAGTTCCCCTTCAGAAATAGCTGACCAGACTCAGCGCAAGCTACGTTAAAGGCAAGAGTTTAAGACCTACCGGAGGATGCGTGCTAGTCCTCTGCTCTAGAACTAGGCGATTAAACAGGCTGATTCGGGTTAAGCCAGTGTCGTCAAGATAGTACCGACCTTTAACTTTGTCGAAGCAAACATTACCCGTTTACGGAGTTTCCCAAAATGTCTAATTTCGTCTTTGTAATCGATACCAACAAAAAACCGTGCAACCCAATACATCCCGCTGACGCTAGAAAACTCTTAAAAACTGGCAATGCTGCAATATTCAGAAAATATCCATTTACTTTAATCTTGAAAAGTGTCTCAGTCGAACCAACTAGACCTATTCAAATTAAGTTAGACCCAGGCTCAAAGACCACAGGTATTGCTTTAACTCAAGGTGAAGTCTGCCACCTGTCCGTATCCCCGTGGCGAGCTTCACGGCAAAGTGTTATTTTTGGGGCTGAACTTACCCACCGAGGACAGACAATAAAGAAGTCTTTAGAATCACGTTCCGCTTCAAGAGGTAGCCGCAGAAGTAGACATACTCGTTATCGCAAACCTAGGTTTTTAAATAGAACTCGTCGTGCTGGTTGGTTAGTACCTAGCTTGGGACATAGAGTAAAAACCACTATAACTTGGGTAAACAAATTAATCAAATTTGCACCAATCACAGGGATATCTCAAGAGTTGGTTAGGTTTGATTTGCAGCAACACGAAAACCCCGAAATATCAGGAATCGAATACCAACAGGGCGAACTTGCGGGTTATGAAGTTCGCGAATATCTCCTGAATAAATGGGATAGAAAGTGTGCTTACTGCGACGTTGAAAACGTTCCATTACAAATAGAACATATTCAACCAAAAGCTAAAGGCGGAAGTAATAGAATATCAAACCTTTGTTTAGCTTGTGATTCTTGCAACAAGAAAAAAGGCACACAATACATTAAAGAATTTCTCTCTAAAAAACCCGAAGTTTTAAAGAAAGTTCTAGCTCAAGCGAAACGACCTTTAAAAGATGCTGCGGCTGTCAATTCAACCCGCTGGGCATTATTTAACGCACTAAAGAAGACAGGATTGCCAATAGTTACAGGCTCTGGAGGACGTACAAAATTCAACAGGATTGCTTTAGAATTACCCAAAGCACACTGGATTGATGCAGCTTGTGTAGGTGAGATTGAGTCATTAAAAGTATTAGTAACCAAACCCCTGTTAATAAAAGCTACAGGGCACGGTACTAGACAAATGTGTGGCACCGATAAATATGGGTTTCCAACAAGACACCGAACAAATAAACAGATTCATTTTGGTTTTCAAACAGGAGATATTGTAGTGGCTGTTGTTAAAACTGGTAAATATATCGGTAATTATGTTGGAAGAATTGCAACACGAGCTAAAGGGAATTTTAGTTTGAGTCACCAACAGGGTAAATTTGATGTTTCTTATAAATACTGCAAAACTATTCACAAAAAAGATGGTTATGGATACACGTGTTAGTATTCACTGGTGGTTAAAACCACTTTTCGGCTTTCCTCCACGGTCTAAAGACTCGTGGCTCCCACCCGTTACTTTTTATTCTTTGTGGCAGAATCAGTGTATTAGCATGGGAATTTTTGGTGCTGTGTTGCTAGCAGGATTTTTGGCTGCTGACCTTTACATACAGTCGGCAGAAGCAGATACTCCTGCTTAATTTTCGATGCTAGGGTATATCTACACTTAAAAAAGAACGTGAGAATGCTTACTAAATACTACTTAGCTAATAACCCATTTAAAGCAAAAGCTTGTTATCTAGCAAGCCTAATTGGTATTACCGCTATTGTTGCTAATACTACTCCTGCCGCCGCAGTGGAAATGATATACAGGAATCCGGGTAATGTCAGTAAAATTCAGGGCTTAGTGCTTGATGGCATCAATTATGATGTTACGTTCAAATATGATTCATTTCTGAACTTATTTGGCTCTCCCAATAGTTCCGATTTTAATAGACCTACTTTTTGGGATAATTCCCAAATCGCCAAAAAAGCTGTTGACAACATTGCATCCTTAATGAACTCCCAACAACCTGTACCAACAAAAGTTAATAGCTATCCATCAGCTTTGCTTCCATATCGAGGAGTAGTTGCCCCCAATGGCACTCTATTTCTTGTCAGCAAAGTCGATAGTTATATTACAAGGTGGGATAATTTTATAGGAGAGAGTCAAGACATTTTTACACAAGGTAATGAACAAGCAAACTATGCTATATTTAGCGTCCAAGAACCACCGAAGACAGTTCCCGAATCAAATTTATGGGTTGGTGCAGTAGTTACTTTTTTACTCGGTGCGACTTTTAATAAATATGAAAAGGGAAAAGCTAATCAGGACTAATAGACTAAGTATTTAAAATTCGGTTAGCTTGAGGAAAACTGAAAAATAAACAACAAAACAAAACACTTGTGAAAATGGTAGATACCTAGATTCCCGACTTCTTAAAGAAGTCGGGAATCTTATTTTTTACAACTGATTTAGTAACCTGCTATTTAGAGCAATAACGGTATTACTTTGGAGTACATTGGTAAATAACATGATTAATATTGGTGTCATTGGCTATGGTTACTGGGGTCCAAACCTAGTCAGAAATTTTTCAGACATCCCTGGAGCTCAGGTAACAATGGTCAGCGATTTTAAACCAGAATTGTTGGCAAAGGTGCAGACCAGATATCCCAAAATCAATCTGACTACAGATTGTCGTGACATATTTTCAGACCCCAAGATTGATGCTGTGGCGATCGCAACTCCAGTTTCTACTCACTTCAACTTGGCTTTGGCTGCATTGCAGGCTGGTAAGCACGTATTGGTAGAGAAACCGATGACTGTCTCCTCTGAGCAAGCAATGCGACTGATAGATGAGGCCCAAAAGCGCAATTTGGTGCTGATGGTGGATCACACCTTTGTCTACACTGGCGCAGTACGCAAGATGCGAGACTTAGTTTCCACTAACGCACTAGGTGATATTTATTACTATGATTCGGTACGTGTGAATTTAGGGCTATTCCAGCACGATGTTAACGTGATTTGGGATTTGGCAGTACATGACTTATCGATTATGAGCTATGTTTTGCCATCTCAACCCTATGCGGTTTCGGCGACAGGGATGAGTCATGTCCCTGGAGGTCCGGAAAATATCGCCTATTTGACCTTATTCTTTGAAGGCAACTTGATGGCACATATCCATGTCAACTGGCTAGCACCAGTGAAAGTGCGACGTACCCTAATTGGTGGCTCGCAAAAGATGATCGTCTTCGATGATTTGGAACCTAGCGAAAAGTTGAAGATATATGACAAGGGTATTACCCTCAACGGCAATACTGAAAGCCTTTACCAGATGCTGATTGGCTACCGGACAGGTGATATGTGGGCACCCCATTTAGACATGACAGAAGCACTGCGGACAGAAGGCTTGCATTTTATTAATTGCATTAAAACAGGCGATCGCCCAATTACGGATGGGGAAGCCGGACTTCAGGTAGTGAGGATTTTAGAAGCTGCTACTCAGTCGATGAAAAAGCAGGGTGAATTAATTGAGTTGAACTTAGCCAAGGTAGCAGCATGATTCCATTTGTAGACCTGAAAGCACAGTACTTAAGCATTAAAAATGAAATTGATACTGCTGTCCTAAAAGTACTGGAGAGTACCCAATTTATCTTGGGAAATGAAGTAACAGCCCTAGAGAAAGAGTTTGCTGCTTACTGCAATGCAGAAGAAGGTATTGCCCTAAATACAGGTACCAGCGCTCTCCATCTAGCATTGCTAGCCGCCGGCATTGGTTCTGGTGACGAGGTAATTACCGTCCCTTTCACTTTTATTGCTACCGTAGCTGCAATCTCTTATACTGGTGCTACACCTGTTTTCGTAGATATTGACCCGGTTTCCTACACCATTGATGTCACCCAAATTGAAAAAGCCATAACTGAACGAACTAAAGCCATTCTGCCAGTGCATTTGTACGGTCAAGCAGCGGATATGGAGCCAATTATGGAGATTGCCCGTCGTCATGGCTTGACGGTAATAGAAGATGCGGCCCAAGCTCACGGGGCTGAGTATAAAGGGCAGCGAGTAGGTAGTATCGCTGATATTAGCTGTTTTAGCTTTTACCCTGGAAAAAATCTCGGTGCTTACGGTGAGGGAGGCATGGCGGTAACTAGCAATCCCGAATATGCCCATACTATGCGGATGTTGCGCGACTGGGGTCAAGAACGCAGGTATCACCATGTCCTCAAGGGTTATAACTATCGGATGGATGGTATCCAAGGAGCAATTTTACGGGTGAAGTTACGCTATATCGAAGCGTGGACAGAAGCGAGAAGAACACATGCAGCAAACTACAGTCAACTTTTAGCAAGCTCCGATCTGACCATACCGACTGCTCTACCTCAAAACCGTCACGTTTATCATGTCTATGCTGTGCGAGTCACCCAGCGGGAACGGCTACAGCAGGAGCTAAATGAGCAAGGCATTCAAACAGGTATTCACTACCCCATCCCAGTCCACCTCCAAATAGCTTACTCCGATTTGGGATATCAGTATGGTGATTTTCCCCACTCAGAACTAGCAGCTACACAAGTCCTTTCCCTGCCCATGTATCCCGAACTCACTGCTGCACAGGTTAGCACTGTTGCCGAAAATCTCCAGAAAATTCTTCAGGGAGTGGCAGTTTAATGAGCGATACCCGTCCTGGTTTAAACCCCCATCGTCTCGTCTCCTTGATGCGTCAGTCTATCGAGCGTTGCAATCTGCAATTGCAAAATGCGATCGTCCTCACCGAAGCTGCCACAGGTGCTTATGCGGTTACACCCGTACTAGCAGCAATGTCAGGAGCCGAAAAGGTGTTTGCTCTCACCCATAGCAGCCGTTATGGCACTGTAGAACAGGTGAAAGCCGAGACACTCCAACTAGCCAGTATCGCCGGGGTAAGCAAGTCTATCGAATTTATCACTGAAAAAAAACAAGATATTTTTGCCCAAGCGGATATTATTACTAACAGCGGACATGTGCGCCCCATTAATGCCCAAATGATTGGATGGATGAAACCTACCGCTGTCATTGGCTTAATGTATGAAGCATGGGAGTTTAGACTTGAGGATCTCGATTTGGCTGCCTGTCGCCAGCGAGAAATTGACGTAGTAGGTGTGAACGAACGACATCCATCTGTAGACGTATTTTCGTTTCTGGGAATTATGGCGGTCAAGCTGCTACTAGATGCGGGGATTGCAGTTTACACCAGCAACATTTTATTGTTGTGCGATAACCCGTTTTCTGATTTCATCGAACGTGGTTTAGTGCAGGCAGGTGCAACTGTAGAAACTGTTAACACTCTCACTGCAGCACCCACAGACAAAACCTACGATGGGATTTTGGTGGCTTTACAACCCCAAGCAGAACCAGCCTTATCAGCATTAGATGCGGCAGCGATCGCCAAATATTGGTCAGGAGCTTTAGTTGCCCAATACTGGGGTGATATCGATCGCTCGGCATTCTTATCCCATAACATTCCCCTATGGCCGGAAGTAGAGCCGAAACCAGGACATATGGGTATTTTGCCATCAGCAGTCGGCCCAGAACCAATTATTCGCTTACAAACAGGTGGATTGAAAGCCGCAGAAGTAATTTGGCGAAAATCTTTTCAGTGTAATGACCCAGAAATGAAATTTGTGCAATTGCTGTAATTTAATGAAGGAAGAAGGAAGAAGGAAGAAGGAAGAGGTTTCGACCTGTGGATCGAGACAAGGCACAATGCCGGTTCAGATCAAAATGAGCAACCTGTAGAGGTCGGGGTATTAAACCCCCAACTCAAAGAATAAACAAGAAGCACTCATTCTTTTTCATCTGCGTCCATCTGTGTTCTACCCTCCGGGAAGCCGAAGCGGCTACTGCGGTTAATTATTTATTATTTTCGGCAATGAAGCAAAAACTCTAATGACGAATGTACTGCTGATTGGTCTAGGTACGACCACTTTAACAGCGTTGCAATCTTTAATTTCCCAGTGCAACGTGCAAGGAATAGTGAGAAATGTAAACACAGTTGATGACCCAGTTGTCAGTTTGGCACAACAAGCGGGAATTCCGATATTTTCTGATACCTCACAGGAAGAGATTAAATCACTGATTTTAAAATTTCAACCAGATTGTGTGGTAGTTTCTTCCTACAACCAAATTCTGCCACCAGCGCTGATTGAACTGACTGCATTTATCAATGTTCATTATTCTCCCTTACCCCAATATCGCGGTCGAGCTAATGTCAATTGGGCTATTATTAATGATGAACCTTGTGCAGCAATTAGCATTCATCAAATAGCACCGGGATTGGATGAAGGTAATATTTTATTTCAACAAATAATTCCGATTCACTTTGATGATACAGTAGCTGATATCTATGACAGTTTAAATCAAATTCAGCGGCAACATTTAGGAGAAACAGTTGTCAAGGCATTAAATGGCTATCAAGGTTTACCGCAAAATAGCGCTGAAGCCACTTATGGTTGTACTCGCCTTCTTGAAGACGGTGAAATAAACTGGTCTAATTCTACTAGAAGTATCAAGAATTTAATTCGGGGCTTAGTCTCTCCTTTTCCTGGTGCTTACACTTACCTTGATGGGAAAAAATTAACCGTATGGCAAGCAAAACCTGTAGATAATCCCCCTACATATGTAGGACGTATTGCTGGACGAGTCATCGGCAGATCGAAAACAGAAGGTTATGTTGATGTTTTAACAGGTGATGGAGTCCTAAGAATTTTAGAGGTGCAATTTGCAGGAGAAGAAAAAACTACGGCAGCGAATTTAATTAAGTCTGTAAAAACCACTTTAGGCTTGCAGATGTCAGAGTTACTGAATAGAATTCAAATTCTTGAAGAAATAATTATTAAGCTACAAGAAAATGCAAAATAAACGAATTTTAATTACTGGTGGTGCCGGTCTAGTTGGCTCCCATATTGCCGATTTGCTCGTTCAAGAGAAAGCCGCTGAAATTATTATCCTAGATAATTTAACACGCGGACGGCTGGACAACTTGGCAATGGCTCAAAAGCATGGAAATTTGACAATTGTAGAAGGAGATATACGCGATCGCCAACTCCTTGCAGAAATCACGTCTGGTGTGGATGTAGTTTTTCATCAAGCAGCAATCCGCATCACTCAATGTGCCCAAGAACCACGTTTGGCATTAGAAGTTCTTGCCGATGGTACTTTCAACGTTTTAGAAGCCGCAGTCAATGCAGGTGTTAAAAAGGTGGTTGCAGCCTCCTCAGCTTCAATTTACGGCATGGCGGAGCAATTCCCCACTAACGAGTCTCACCACCCCTACGACAACCGTACCATCTACGGTGCAGCCAAAACCTTTAATGAAGGTTTGCTACGTAGTTTCTACGATATGTACGGACTGGATTATGTAGCATTGCGTTACTTCAATGTTTATGGCCCGCGTATGGATATTTACGGCGTTTACACCGAAGTACTGATTCGGTGGATGGATCGCATAGCAGCTGGTCAACCACCTCTGATTTTCGGTGATGGCAAGCAGACAATGGACTTTGTATATATTGAAGATATTGCCAGAGCCAATATTTTAGCGGCAAAAGCCGATGTCACCGACGAGGTATTTAATGTTGCTAGTGGTGTCGAAAGCAGCCTAAATGACCTAGCGTATAGTTTAGCAAAAGTAATGGGGTCAGACCTACAGCCGGAATACGGACCAGAGCGCAAAGTCAACCCCGTAGCACGCCGATTGGCAGATGTGAGTAAAGCCAAGAATTTAATCGGCTTTGAAACAAAAGTATCCCTAGAATCCGGTTTAGAAAAATTGGTTAGTTGGTGGAGTTCTCAAAAGCAGGTGAAGGAAACAAGCAATGTCTGAAAAAGTACAAAATATTCCCATTGCCAAACCCTGTTTAGGGGAAGCCGAGGCGGAAGCGGCTAGCCGTGCAATTATGTCTGGCTGGGTAACTCAAGGGCCGGAAGTCGCTGCTTTTGAGCAGGAATTTGCTGCTTACGTAGGGGCACAGCATGGTTGCGCTGTTTCTAATTGCACCACAGCATTGCACCTTGCATTATTAGCAGTCGGCGTGCAACCAGGAGATGAGGTAATTACCGTCAGCCACTCCTACATTGCCACCGCTAACAGCATCCGTTACTGCGGCGCAACCCCTGTGTTTGTGGATATTGAACCGCAGACGTTTAATATCAACCCGGTGTTAATTGAGGATGTGATTAGCGATCGCACTCGTGCCATTTTAGTAGTCCACCAAATCGGGATGCCTTGCGACCTCAAAACCATCTTAGACATTGCCCACAGTCACAATTTACCAGTAATTGAAGATGCGGCTTGTGCGATCGGTAGTGAAATTCTTTGGGATGGTAAATGGGAGAAAATTGGCAAGCCACATGGAGATATTGCTTGTTTTTCCTTCCACCCCCGCAAAGTAATCACCACCGGTGACGGTGGAATGCTGACCACTAACAATCCTGAATGGGACAAACAGTTTCGCCTCCATAGACAACATGGGATGAGCGTTCCTGACACCGTGCGTCATGGTGCAAAACAGGTAATATTTGAGTCTTACCCGATGTTGGGTTACAACTATCGCATGACCGATATCCAAGCAGCAGTGGGACGGGAACAACTCAAACGTCTCCCAGAAATTGTTGAACGTCGTCGTTATTTGGCACAGACATACCAGCAATTACTCGTAGATATACCAGGATTGAAATTACCGACAGAACCAATCTGGGCAAAAAGTAATTGGCAAAGTTTCTGTGTGCGATTACCAGAAACATCCGATCAAGTGCAGGTCATGCAGATGATGTTAGATGCTGGGGTATCGACACGTCGGGGAATTATGTGTACTCACCGGGAACCTGCTTATAAACAAGAGGCTTGGGGTTGTGGAGTTGTACCGCAAGATTGCCTGTGTAAACCAGGGAATTGTCAACATTTAACTGAAAGTGAACAAGCTCAGGATCGTGCCATTATTTTGCCACTGTTCCATCAAATGACCACAGTAGAACAGGAACAAGTGGTTGAGGTATTGAAAGCTGCTTGTCAGGTGTGAGTTGAGAATAATGCGACTCCAAAGCCCCCTGCCCTCAATTGTGGGGGTATTTTGTTCTACTTTCTTCCTTTGCGCCTATTGCGGTTCAATCATTAATTATGAATCTAAATCCAAGAAAATTTCTCAAGGGAATGCCTGGAGTATTTGATTTAGGTAAAAATATATCCCGAAAATTAGGAAACAAAACAGAGCTTTATTTAAGCTTAAATCGATTTTTTAATCGTCATAAGCAACTAACATTCATCCAGATTGGTGCAAATGATGGGATTTCTAACGATCCATTTCGTGAATTTATCTTGAGAAGAGATATGCATGGTGTTCTAGTTGAGCCTCTACCATTCCTTTTTAAAAAGTTAAAGAACAATTACAAAAGTAAACATAACCTGATTTTTGAAAACTGTGCAGTGTCATATAATACTAGCGAATTAGAAATTTATACACTTAATGAGGAATTTTTGAATTTCATACCGGATTCAGAATCATTATCGGGACTGGCATCTTTTGAAAAAGAGCATATCTTAAAACATATTGGCTTGGGAAATGAAAAATTTATTACTAACTTAAAAGTTCCAACTAAAACAATAGAGAATATTCAGTCAGAATATAATTTCGTCAGTTTTGACTGTTTATTTATGGATATTGAAGGTTATGAATCAGAAATAATCGATAAAATTGATTTTGAAAAAATTCAACCTAAATTAATTGTTTATGAATTTATCCACCTAGGTTACAAAAAAATATATATAGATAAAATACTAATCAACAAAGGCTACAAATTAAAAGATTGTTTACAAGATACCGTGGCAATTAGAGATGATTTCACCTAATATCCTAGTACTCCATCTCATTCGGTATGATGCCTAACCACAGGCTTTATTCACCGCATATCAATGCGTCTGCGAAAAATATACCCATCATAGCGACTGCGGTCGAGTACTAGTTAAGTAATTTCAAAACCTGAAGACAATATTGGCAAAAATTAGTAGTAATTTGTATCAAGATATGGAAACAATAGATAACGACACATTTGCAAGTTGGCGAGAAGAAGGTTGTTTGAGTATTCAAGAAAACTTTCACGTTTTCTCCCAGTTTCTTACACAAGCCAAGGATTTTGCAAAACGCGGTCATTACGAAACCGCTGCCGTTTATGGAGAAATGGCTGCGGTTTATGCGACCTTAAAACATAGCGGTCTTTTTGTAAGTATTGAACTAGAGCAAATTCTCCTTGAGATTAGTAAAAAAACTATACCAATTGACCATAACTCAAAAATAACTACCAACCCACTTGCAGAACCCCAAAAAATCCTTCACGTTGCTACTTCTGTGCAAGCGATCGGAGGGCTTTCTAAAATGCTGTGGCGTTGGATTGAGCAAGATAGCTCCCGTTCACACTCTCTAGTATTAACTCGGCAACCGCGCAAAGAAGTACCAAAAATTTTAGATGAAGCCATAAAAAACAGTGGTGGCAAAATATACTGGTTGAATGAAACAATTGGTAGTGTTATTTCTTGGGCAAAACGATTAAAGGAAATATCTAACTCAGCGGATATGGTTGTTTTACATATATACAACCATGATGTAATTCCAATTATTGCTTTTGCCAATCAAGCACAATCTCCACCAATTATTTTCTTAGACCATGCCGACCATATGTTTTGGTTAGGAGCAGGCATCAGCGATGTAGTGGTTAATCTGCGGGAATCTGGTATGCGTCTTGCTCAAAAACGTAGAACTATTCAACCAGAACGTAATATATTACTTCCAACTATTTTAGAACAAACTCGAAGAGAATTTTCTCGTTCAGAAGCAAAGCAAAAACTGGGGATTTCAGAAGACACTGTTGTATTACTTTCAATTGCTAGGTCTTTAAAGTATAAAACTATTAATGGTATCAGCTATGCAGATGCTCATGTTCCTTTACTTCAAAAACATCAAGAGGCTATTTTAATAGTAATAGGTTCAGGTAATCGAGAAGATTGGTCTGCTGCAATTGAGCAAACAAATGGAAGGATCAGATCCTATCCAGAACGAGAAGATACAGCAATTTTTTACCAAGCTGCTGACATATACGTGGACTCTTTCCCATTTATCTCAACAACCTCCCTACTAGAAGCAGGTAGCTATGGAGTACCTTTAGTCAGCCGCTATCCGTACTCTGATGCATCGGAAATTTTGGGTGCTGATATGCCTGGGCTTACAGGTAATTTGATTTGGGTTAGAGAACTCAGTGAGTATACAAATATTTTATCTCGCTTAGTTGAAGATGAGCTATTCCGTTTAAATCTTGGCGAAAAAACAAGACATAAAATACAAAATACACATACGGGGGAGAATTGGCAGTCTTATTTAGAAAAAGTCTATCATCTTGCTGCTAGTTTACCCAAGGCAACAGTAGCATTAACTAGAGTAGAAGAGATATTTTTAAGTGAACCAGATGTTTTAATGCCCCGTGTTCATGGCTGGAATTTTGATATGAATAATGTCATTCAATCTCATCTTACAATCATGCCTTTTGAACAGCGCTTGCACAACTGGTGGAAATTAGTGCACAACAATAGTTTTAATAATTGCGGTCGTTTCGGTCCTCTAAAATATCTTGTCCCTGAGTGGTTTCTTTGTCGAATTCGATGAATTTTCTTAAATATTTGGACAAAATAGACAACACATTAAATTTAAATAATGCAAATTTGTTTACACTCCAGTCAGTTTTTTCCTGTAATTGGTGGCATTCCACAAGTTAGCGATACTTTAGCTAATTACTGGTTGAAACGGGGACATTCTGTGATTGTCGTTACAGATACACCAGCAACAGATGAACAGGATGAAGTTTTTAATTTTCCTGTTATTCGTTGTCCTGATTCAACAACTTTGAAATACTTACTAAGCAACAGTGATGTGATTATTTCTAAAGGTTATAGCCTCAAACATTTAATCCCTTGGCTTTTATCTCGCAAACCAATAATTTGGATTCATCCAATGTATATTCCGGAATTAATTCGACTCAACCCCAAAAATTGGCGAAGTTGGTTCAGAACGGTTTTTAGTCGTGCGATGTTACCTTTAGCTGCGAGCCATGTCTATGTTAGTCAGGCAATTAAACAGCAGATTGGGAGTCCAAATGGTGTTGTGATTTATAATCCTATAGCAGCTTGTTTCAGAGTTTTAACGGATGTAACTATTGAAAATGACTTTGCCTTTTTTGGTAGAATGGATCCCGAAAAAGGAGTTGATGTTTTGCTGCGTGCCTTAGCAATCTGTAAACTCAAGGGTAAGGTATATAGCTTAGATTTATATGGCAAAGGACCGGCTTTGATTGAATGGCAGGAATTAGCGAACAATTTGGGAATAGCATCGCAAACTCGTTGGTATCCATTTCTCCGAGGGGAAGCATTAGTCAAAGCGATGAATGCTGCTGGTGCCGTAGTTATGCCTTCTTTGTGGATAGAACCGATGGGTTTAGTAGCTGTGGAAGCAATGGCTTGTGGAAAAGCTGTAATTGGTTCACGGCAAGGAGGTTTAGGAGAAGTTTTAGAAGGTTATGGCATGACTTTTGAAAATGGTAATGTGGAACAACTAGCAGAATGCATGATGCAGTTGAAAGAAAATCCCGATTTACAGCACTCTTTAGAAAAAAAAGGATGTGCGCGATCGCAAGATTTTGCTACCGACGTTATTGGAAGCCAATATTTGCAACTTATTGAGCGTGTTTCAAAAAAATAGAGAATTTTTATGCAGATTTCACATCCAACATTAGAAAGGAATCCAATTAGTATTGTCTGTGCCGCAGATGATAACTTTGTGATGGGTCTAGCAGTAACTCTTTATTCGACTTTAGTAAATATTGACAGTAATAATCCGATAGATATTTACATTCTTGATGGAGGCATTAGCAATCAAAATAAATATAGACTCGATAGAGTTATTAGCAATAGTCAAGTCCCCGTCAACTTGAAGTGGCTACAACCAGATGTAGCAGCATTAAAAGGTGTCAAAGTCACTCGTTCATTTACATTAGCAGCTTGTTTTCGGTTACTACTTCCAGAACTATTACCCACCGAAGTAGAACGTGTGATTTATCTTGATAGTGACTTAGTTGTTGAAGGGAATCTGGCAGAACTCTGGAAAGAAAAATTGGGTGATTCTCCTGCCCTTGGTGTTCAAGATTTTCTTTATCCCTATGGTTCAAAGGAAGTTCAGAATACTTACCGAGAATTGAATCTACCATCAGATACATTATGCTGTAATTCTGGAGTAATGGTGATAAATCTCAAACAGTGGCGTATCGAGTCATTAGGTCATCAAGTATTGGATTACATCCGGAGAAATCATGATGTCGTATATCTACCCGACCAAGACGGAATCAACGCCATCATTGGCAACAGATGGAAATATCTCGATCCCAAGTGGAATGTCCAGATTTTTGGAGCTAACAAGCCTGCAATAAAACTGCCCTATGAGTCAAATATTATAATTCAAGATGCTTTTATTCTTCATTTTACCACTTCAGTTAAACCTTGGCACTCCCTCTACAGACAACCAGGAGGAACACGGTTTGCTCATTATTTGAAAAACAGCAATTGGTTTAATGTTTCGGAATATGTTCTTTGGTTTAACCGGATCAGATTACCTCAGATATTGATTTATTTTTTAGCTAATTTTAAACGCAATCTAAGGAAAAATTGATTGTCATGAAAACTAATATAAATTAAATAGATACCATGAAAATACTCTTTTACTTTGGGGGATTTGCACCCATCGGTGGTATTGAAACTTTCTGTAAGAATTTGCTTTGTTATCTAGAAACTAAAAAATATGATTGTCGGCTTGTATGCTGGGGTCAAAAGTCATCCATGATTCAAAAAATGGGAAAATCGAATATAAAAATTATTCGCAGTCCTTGGCAATGGGGTTGTAAGTGGAATGCACCAGATTGGCTACTTTTACCATTGGGAATTCAACAATCTAAAAACGCCGATGTCATCTTTTTCGGAAAACTATTTTCTAACAAAATCTTAAAAAAAATCAAATCACAAATTAGCGATCGCACTAAGTTTGTGTACATGACTCCCTATAAACCCGTAGTTCCTGAAACAATTATAGAGAAAACCCATCTTTTAGAAACGTTAGATTTATTCGACTTAATCCTTGTTCAAGTGTCTGCATTTCAAGATGATTTACGTCAAATTGGCTACAAGGGAAGAATTGAACTTGTCCCATATATGTCTCATCATCTGAGTCCGATTCAACCATTACCAACTATGGAGTCAGGGTTAAAAATTGGCTACCTCGGTAGGCTTGTAGAAGATAAAAATATACCTTTACTACTCGAATCATTTACCTGTTTTCAGCAAAAATACTTACAGCTATCTGTTACTGAAACTCCACAAAAACTGCCAAGTTTGCATATATTTGGTGATGGTCATCTACGCGGACAATTAGAACAAATGGCTGAAAAACGTGGTATAAAATCTTTCGTTGTTTTTCATGGCAGTATTCCTAATAGTCAGGTAAGTGAGGCGATCGCATCTTGTCATTTATTTGCTTTTACCTCTCGTGTAGAAGGACAACCTCTTGCTGCACTAGAGATATTATCATACGGTCGTCCAATCGTAGCAAGCAATGTGGGTGCATTTCCAGAGATGTTGCTTGAATCACGCTTTGGCAAGTTAGTCGAATCTGCAACTCCCGAAAATTTTGCTCATGCAATCTTAGAAGTTGCAAACCTGTTGAAGGAGCAAGTTATTTTACCGGAAACAGTTCGAGCAGCTTATCTTGAGCAACACTCTGCCAATCAAGTCGGTGAAAAATATGAAAAACTGATAAATTCTTTATATTAATAATATGTATTCAACTAAAGTTTTGGTAGCGCAACTCGGTGCCAGAAAGCACTATCAAGAGCCTGCATTATTTCATCAATGGGGTATTTTAGATAGATTTTATACAGATATATATGCGGGTAACAATCCAATTTATAATCTACTACGTCACCCCAAAATATACACCTATCTACCAAATTCTTTCAAAAAAGCTTTGGATAGATATGAAGCAAGTTTGCAAAATGCAAATATAATTCAGTTTCCTATATTTGGATATCAGTATATAAAAGCTGTAAAACAATCTTCTTTAGAAGAAGTATCACAAATATTTGTCTGGGGAGCGCAACAGTTCTGTCATAAAATACTTCAACACGGGATAGGAAACATTAATACAATATATGGATTTAACAGTGCCTGTTTGGAATTATTTCAATATGCTAAAGATAGAAATATTGGCTGTATTCTTGACCAAACACTAGCTGATTATTCCCTGGTTTATAAACTTTTGTTAGAAGAAGAAGAAAAATGGATCGGATGGTCATTAACACCTTTTAAAATTAATAATTCCGATTTAAAACTGATGGAGCGAGAGCATCACGAACAAGATTTAGCAAACCATATTGTTTGTGGTTCTAGTTTTGTAAAAGATTCCTTAGTAGCAAGAGGAGTTAATGCCAATAAAATATCCGTAATTTCATTAGGTCGTTTGAAAGATGAAGAACCAATTGATTATCAAAATTTGCTTTCAAGCCCACAGCAACGAGGTGATGAGTTAAAAATACTATTTGTAGGATCGGTAGGCTTACGAAAAGGAATTCCTTATTTGCTAGAAGCACTATCTCAGATAAAAGGACAAATACCCTTTGATTGTAAAGTTGCGGGTTCTTTGGAAATTAAATCTGAACGCATTGCTGAATATAGTAGTATTTGCGAATTTTTGGGCAGAATACCCCGCTCTCAAGTCAAGGATTTATACAGGTGGGCAGATGTATTCGTACTCCCTTCTATTTGTGAAGGTTCAGCTATGGTCACTTATGAAGCATTAAGTTTAGGAGTACCGATTATTACTACTTACAATTCAGGTTCTCTTGTTCGAGATGGTATTGATGGTTTTATTGTGCCGATAAGAGATTCAGAAGCAATTGCAGAAAAACTCAGAAAAGTATATACAACATTATATAATAATGAAATAAGAAAAAACTCTCAAGAGTATTTAAAGCAGATATTGCAAACATCAGAAAATAATTTATCAGAAATTCTAATTAAATGACAAAGATGATTTTTAGTCCATTTTAATGGACTTCTGCGACTCGTCAGGGACTTATAGGAGAATGACGGGTATGAATATGAATCGATTTACCTGAGTAATAGCAGTGACAATTTTGACCTTAACTTTTAGAGGTGCAAGATATCAGTCAGCAGACTAGGAAACGCTATATATTAATTTATGATTGAAATATACAGAAATTTATTTATTTTAATTTGCCTGGGTTTATTAATCTGGGGAGTAGTCAGCGTAGAGAGAATTTATCAATATCCTTTCTTCATGGGTATGATATTTGTTTCTTTTCTTTTGCCTCAAGTATTTGCCTTAATCGATCATCCGAGTCCCGTGACTAAAGAAGCCTTAGAAAGGGTATTATTAATGTCGTCTTTGTGTGGTGGAGCTTGTTTGATTGGCTATCAAATGAAACCCAACAGAATCTGGCTCCAAAGATTAAATATTCCGCTCGATCAACGCAAACTAACTAAAGCAGGAATAGGTTTGACGGCTTATGGATGGTTTTTTTATTTTTTACTTTCTCGCACACCCCCACAAACAACTACAGTAGGTACTTGGACTGGCCCAGCAACTATATATTTCTTTTTTAGTCAAGTTCTCAATATTGGTTTTGGTATTTTTCTCTTAAAATTATTAAAAAAACCTAGTTTTTTTAATCTAATTTTGACAGTCATAGGTGGTTGGTATTTAGTACAACAAATTATCAATGGTCGCAGACAACCGACAATGACATTATTAATTATCCTAGGTTTTTCCTTATGGATAATTTATGGATTAATACCTCCGAGATTAATTGTCATTGTTGCTTTAGTTTGCATGACTTTTCTCATCCCTCTTTTTGGTGAGTTACGTGGAGATTTTTGGACTTTAGTTTTTAGTGGTAATTGGCAAGAAGTATTATCCGCTTCTCAGAAAGCATTTACCTTCTTGCTCAAAGGAGAAGTATTAGAACTGAAAAATGCTGCATTGTTTATGGATACAGTTGAATTTACTGGCTCATATGGATATGGCACTTCATGGTGGGATGCAATTGTATTTCAGTTTGTACCAGGGCAAATTGTAAGTCCTGAGTTGAAACAATCTCTACAATTTAAATGGGGGGCTGAAAATATGGGTGTACTTATTGATAGATATGCCTACATTCCTCCTCCTGGTGCAACATTTACTGGAATTGGGGATGCTTTTGTAGAATTTAATTACTTAGGATGCCTAAGTTTTGCTTTTATTGGATATATTTTTAAACATTTATGGATATCGGCTGTTTATCAAAAAAGTATTTTTAGCAGACTTCTTTACATGGGACTAGTCAGCCCCTCAATGCTAGCCCTAACACATGGTATTGCAAGATTTTGGCAAGAGGCAATATTTCAATTGATTTTTATTGGCATAGTTACCTACTATTCCAAAACTAACTATGCTAGACCGTACAACACCTCTACCACTTGAATGAGGGAAGAAGGAAGAAGGAAGAAGGAAGAAGGAAGTTTATATATATGGATTCAGACCCCAACTCAAAACGGATGACCTATATAAAGTTGGGGTATTAAAAAAGTTTATTCGAGGATAAAAGCAAGATATGTCCCAACGTATTTATTACTTCACCAACCTATTAACGATCCTAAAGTAACTAGTTATGCACATAGTTGTCATTTTTTATAATATCGGAGGTTATCACGCTGCACGACTGCGTGCTGTACGTGCAACCTGTCAGGAAAAAGGCTGGAAATTAAGTGCAATTCAAATTACAGACAAGACCAGCGAACATCCTTGGGGTGATGTAGAGCGAGAAATTACATTTCCGGTGAAAACCTTGTTGCCAATAGCTACAACACCGGACTCAACTCCCCGGACCCAAGAATCTAGTCTGCCAGCGTCTTTACTACCCTCTTACTTAGACGAACTACAACCAAGTATCGTTGCGATCCCAGGGTGGGGATTTCCAATATCTCGTACGGCACTTTCCTGGTGTCAAAATCACGGTGTCCCCACAATTCTCATGAGTGAGAGTAAACGGGATGACGACCAACGGCAATGGTGGAAGGAGCAGATCAAATCTTGGCTTTACGTCAAAAAGTATGATGCTGCCATTGTCGGTGGCAAGCTCCACCGTGACTACCTGGTTGAGTTAGGGTTCCCGAGCGATCGCATTTTCTCTGGTTACGATGCTGTTGACAACGATTATTTTGCTATTCAGGCTGAAGCTGCAAGACTTGATGTAGAGAAGGCAAGGCAAAGACAGCCAGCAATTCCTACCAAACCTTATTTTATTGCTGTTACCCGCTTGGTTAAACGCAAAAATGTCTATCGTCTTGTAGAAGCTTTTGCTGTCTATCATCAAAAGATTGGAGATGAGCAAGCATGGGATTTAGTAATTTGCGGTAGTGGAGAAGAAGAACCTGCAATCCGCAACCTCATACTAGAAAACAAACTACAAAATTGTATTCATTTACCTGGTTTTATCCCTTACCAGGCAATAGGAGATTGGTATGGATTAGCTAATGCCTTTGTACATCCTGCTTTGCAAGAGCCGTGGGGTTTAGTGCTAAACGAAGCTTGTGCTGCTGGACTACCAATCCTATCTAGCCGTACAGTAGGAGCCAGTTATGAACTTGTTTGCGATGGTAAAAACGGCCTGCTGTTTACTCCAGAAAACACTCAAGATATTACTCGTGCCTTGTTAACTCTTCATCAGACTGATTCCAATTCAAGAAATAGAATGGGAGAATTAAGTCAAAATATTGTTGCTAATTATAGTCCGAAAAATTTTGCTGAAGGTATTTTTCAAGCAATTTCTACTATGTAGAGATATTAATTCTCCCTACAAAAAACTTTAACCCCGTTACAGACGGGGTTATTTTTGTGTCGAATATTCTTTCATTAAAAATTATCTTTCAGGGAATCTACACGTGAAAATTTTAATTTTTACCCCCTATATCGGGGCTAATTATGGTGGTATATCTGGTGCAGTCCAAGGAATTGCAGATGCGATCGCCAATCAGGGTATCCATGTCGATGTGGTGACTACAGATGCAAACAACTTAGAAAAAATTCCGATTTCACTTAATAAATGGATAGACGAAAGTCTCTACAGAATGAGATATTTTCCTTGTTGGCATAAAAATGATTTTGTTTTTAGTTGGGGTTTAATTATTTGGTTAATTCGTCACATTCATGAGTATGATGTAGTTCATACTAGTACTGTTTTTTCGCCGATAGTTTCCTTGATTCATTGGCTTTGCCAGTTACAGCGAGTTCCCTATGTTATGACACCACACGGGATGTTAGAACCTTGGGCTTTATCTTACAAGGCATGGAAAAAACGATTATATTTCAAATTAATCGAAAAGCAAATACTAGAAAAATCTAGCGCAATTCATGTGATTGCCAAGCAGGAAGCGAACAATATGAAATCTTTGGGATTTAATAATCTTGTTACTGTCCCAAATGGAATTCATCGAAAAGAATTCCTTAGTTTGGCAAACTCAGAAGTTTTTTATCAGGAATTTCCAGCCACCCGCAATCAAACTCTGATTCTGTTCCTGGGTAGAATCGATCCTAAAAAAGGTCTAGATTTACTCGCACCTGCTTTTGCTCAAGTCCATAGCAAGTTTCCACAGACGCATTTAATTGTTGCTGGGCCTAATAGCATTGGATTTTTGGCAACAGTGCAAGATTATTTTGCTTTATCTGGATGTTTAGAGGCAGTTACCTTCACAGGGATGTTGACTGGTGAACTAAAGTATGCTGCACTCTCCGCAGCTAGTTTATATGTTGCACCCTCCTATTCAGAAGGTTTTAGTATGTCTATCCTAGAAGGAATGGCTTCTGGTTTACCATGTGTGATTACTACTGGTTGTAATTTCTCAGAAGCTGCACAAGCGAAAGCTGCTGATGTTCTGGATATTAATAGCAATGCGATCGCTGAAGCTTTGATTAAACGTTTGAGTCAACCCCAAGAGGCAAAAGCAATGGGCGATCGCGCTCGTGAATTTATTCTCCAAAATTACACTTGGGAGATTGCAGCACAAAAGTTAATCGAAGTATATGAGGCAATAATTCGTCAAAAACCTTTACCGGATTATTACTGATTTTTACGAGCAATACACATCAGAGATAGTGCCGCTTCTGCTGAATTAGGGTTGATAGATGATAGTCTCTGTGCCATCCGACACCGCCAAAAAGAATATCCATAATCACCCTGTAAAGCTGCGGCACCAACTTTGTGATTGTGAGGATATAGTTCTACTGTAAATCCCAACGGTTTTAGTACATCATTATACATTTGAGGTGTTGTACCCTCACCTGGTTTATGATGTACTTCCGCAGCCAAACCCCATAATTGCTCCTCTGTAGTAGAATGCCCACCTCGTTTTAAAAACCGATAAAGTGTTAAACGTGCCTGCCATAGCATTAAACCTAAACCTCGGAACTGATAAGCGGTGAGTTGTGGGTCATGGTCAGTAACTAAAAGCCCCCCAGGACGTACCAAGCGTGCTGCTTCTGCCAAAACTTTCGCCATATCATCGCAGTGGTGAAGACAGGCATTAAGCATAACAATATCGGCAAATTCAGAAACAAATGGTAGTTGCTGTGCATCTGCTAAGACGGGAGTATAGCCAATTGCTTGGGCCATTTTTAAGGCACCTAGCGAAACATCAACACCTAAAAGTTGACTGGGTTCTCCACAATATTCTTTTAGGGATGCATAGATATTACCCGGTCCGCAACCAATATCAACAACTATCTTGTTATCCCAACGATTGATCGCTGCTTGCCAAAGCTCGATAAATTTTTCATCCCGATGACAAGCTGCAAAATAATTTCTACCCCATTCTGGATGTCCGAAGTAATAGCTGTTTGCCTCGATAGCTGGAGTCGGATGAAGAATTTTGCAAATCAAAATCCCTTCATCCCACGCATCTATACAATCTTCTGCAATTAATATTTTCGACAATTTTGTAGGTAATTTATTCAACATCCTACTATACTTATATTTACTTAAGTATATCAGTTAATTAGGATGAATGCATCTAAATTTGTGCTTGTAAGTACAGATATTTTGGCTAAACATAGAGGTATTGGGTATAATTTGAGTATGAAATGCGTTGACTGGTAAGCTAAAATTACATTTTTTATACTAAATAAATTGAGTTAAATTACTTATTAACCCATATGAGACAAAATAACACTGGTACAAGACACAAGTACGCTCAGATTATCGCCGAAAAATTAGATAATTCTAAAGAAGCTTTACGCCAACAGTTTATAGCAACCAATCAAATAAATAGTTGTTATATCGATGATTTGCTGAATGAAAATGATGTGATAGAGATATATACAGCATTTCCCAATCCGCAACAAATGTTGTCTTTAAAAGATTTACGAGAATATAAATATGTAGGTATTCAAATAGATAAATATAATCCGATTCTTTCAGAAATTATTTATGCATTCCAAGACCCTGAAGTGGTAAAAATAGTATCTGAGATTACAGGATTTCAAAAATTATTTCCCGACGAATATCTTTATGCGGGTGGAGTTAGCTTGATGGAACGGGGCTGTTTTTTGAATCCCCATCTAGATAACTCCCATGACAAAGACCGGGATAAATATCGTGTCTTAAATCTTTTATATTACGTAACTCCTGATTGGCAACAGGGGTATGGTGGAAATCTAGAAATTTGGGATCGAGGCTTAAAGGAAGAATGCAGAACAATCCACAGTAAATTTAACCGACTAGTAATTATGGTCACCAACAAAACCTCTCTGCACTCCGTTAGTAAAGTTACTTATCCAGGTCAACGTTGTTGCGTATCTAATTACTATTTTTCCGATCAACCTGCCCAGAAAGAAGAATATTTTCACGTCACTTCTTTTCGAGGACGGCCAGAGGAAAGGGTCAGAGACTTGATTTTACAGGGGGATGCAGCCCTACGGAATGGAATTCGTCGAATTTTTAAGCATGGTATTAAAAAACCCCATTATTATCAAAAGTAGATAGAATAGCGCTTACGCAGAAATTGCCCGATCGCTTCCCTGATTCTCGGTAGTCAGGGTATTGTTTTCGCCCCGGTTTCAGTTCGTGGAATAGACTCCGAAAATCTACCTTACGTATTTTGCGAGATATTATGCGTTTCCTCCTCTGGATTTTTACAGACTACAGAGGTGCCAATCTCGAAATATTTTTTATTCAGTATATTAAACGTCTCCATTATCCGCTTCCTTGTGGGGGTTTAATACCCCGACGTCTACAGGTCGCTCGTTTTGAGTTGGGTTTGAATCCACAGGTTGAAACCTCTTCCTTCTTCCTTCTTCCTTCTTCCTTCGTCAATTATAATTGACGGTTAACCATTCACAATCATCAGTCAACCGTCAACAAAGCTTTTAATCAATAGCAATCATGACATCGGTTGCTTTAATCACGACATAAGCCTCTTTACCTACAGTCAGGTGGAGCTTTTCTGCGGAGGATTTTGTGATAATCGAAACTACTTCAACTCCTGGTGCAACTTCTAAAGTTACCTCCGTATTTACTACTCCTGGAATAATTTTTTTCACAGTTGCTTTGACAGCATTACGAGCGCTTAGTTTCATATCCAAACCCTGACTTAGTTATTATTACTCAGCCAATTTTATCAGGGTAGCTATGTTGTCATAATTTTCTTAAGGTTTTACTAATTATTTCGTGACCGTTAATAGCTTACGCTTTGCTCATAACTTGCACCTATACGTATAAATCACTAATTACAAGTTTTATAGTGACTAATTAGACATCAGAAATATCTGATAGTCCTCTTAAAAAGAATGAGCGCTATGAAATAGAAATTTTCAAAGACTGATGGACAGGAGCGCAGGTGGAAAATCGATAAATACTTAGTGATTTTTGTCTTGACAATCTAGAAAAAGTGCAAGATGTCAATAATAATACTGAAACACTATTGATGCATTTATTTGCTTAACAAGTGCCATTCCTTTTAGAGAAGCTCTAAAAAGATAGTTCCTATTTACTGCGAGTAAATCCTGAACGTCGGCACTCTGTATCCGACATAAGTTTATATTTAGATTCACGGCGTACAAGGCATTATAGATGAAATATATTGTTTAAACATTGCGAATAATTCTCTAATACTGATTTGTAAATTAATTGATGATGGCTTACAGACTTATATTATACCAACAAAAAGTGTAAACTGATTCATTTTTTTGATTAGCAACGTTTATTATAGGTCTAGCTGGAAATATAAAAACCGAGGAATTGGATACTACTTTTTAGATAGTGGACATCACCTCAGAGTAATAGCAGCTTCAGCATCTATCCACGACAGATATATACAATTAATCTTTGATTTTGATAAACTTGCTCTCAATGTTGATTTAGATTTTGAGAATAAAAAGTTTATTACAGGTTGCGCTATTACGTTTCAATTTCTAGACAACAAAATCAGACGCTTAAGGATGAAGGTTCCCTTTCTTTGTGGAACCGATTATTTTGAGTCAAATCAATTATCCATAGAGTTGAGGCAATTTTACCTGGGCTATATGAAGGAATCCATTTAGTTAAAACAGGAGATTTTAGCGAGAAGGTGGGTTACTTCTGTGTTAATCGAGCAATTGCTAGAGATATTGCTGTAATTCTGTTCTTTGTCTTTTGTTTATCATAATTATCAAACTGCGATGCAGATAGCTGGTTTTTTAGGACAAAAAGTTTATTTGTTCAGTAATTATTGGGAAATTCAATGTAGCGGTATTGGTGCTTACTATGATGATGAAACTCAAGAATTTCTAGAAACAAATAAAGATGTTCTTTATGCAATAGCGATTGGAGTCTAACTGGAGAGAACAACAGATGGTAATGAACAAGAAATTATTTGACGGAGATGATTCGCCTCATATTCAGCCAACTTCTGCTGATATTATACTACGGCAGCAGCTAGAGTATTCTGTGAGCAAATATTTTTATGAAGCGTGCGATCGCACAATCCAAAATATCCTATCCCATTGTCGGTGGTATGTGACAGCCGATGCGAGTGCGATGACTTTGGTAATTGAATGTCCAGATGATGTTACTAACTGGCGTGTCTTACAAAAAATGGTGTCGATGGCAACATGGTTAGATAAATTTACCAGCAGTGCAAAAATCCGCGTTTGTCCCCCAGATAAGCAAGCAATGCCCTTTGAAATGAGGGTTGACGAAATCTCAGTTTACCGGGATTGGGCTTAATCGGATTTTGCATAACAAATATTTATTATACCTGTCTTAAAAGTTCGCTTTTAAGGCAGGTCTATTTATTATGTCTGCAATTGTAATCATTAGATATTGCATTTACCCTGAATTAAGTAGTGAAATATTGATTATTGAGCGTTAGTTAATCTTTCCTTCTTTCCCTAAAATAAAGGACTCTAATTTGTTTGCCAAGAAATCTGTCGAGCTTCTACAACAAGATGCTTCAGAGTTCAACACTCCATCCCTGGAGCGATCGCTTGGTTTGTTTGCCTTGATTGCCTTAGGAATTGGCTCAATTGTTGGGGTGGGTATTTTTGTAATCACAGGTCAAGTGGCAGCGAATTATACAGGACCGTCGATTGTGCTATCGTTTGTGCTGGCTGCATTGGGATGTGCCTGTGTTGGACTTTGTTATGCTGAGTTTGCCTCCCTGATTCCGGTTGCGGGTAGTGCCTATACCTATGCTTATGCGACCCTAGGGGAATTGTTAGCTTGGATTGTTGGCTGGGATTTAGCCCTAGAATATCTTCTTAGTGCTTCCACAGTGTCGGTGGGGTGGTCAGGTTATTTGGTGAGTTTACTGCATGATGTGGGAATTACCTTGCCACCAAAGCTATCTCAAGCACCTTGTAATTTGCCAGCAATGGGGTTGGTAGGGCTGATGACTGGGTTGCTTGTCATGGGGATTCGGAAATCCACCCAGTTTAATAACATAATTGTTGTTGTTAAACTGGTAGCAATCTTTTTGTTTATTGGTTTTGGGATTTTTTGCATATCCCCTCAAAATTGGCTCCCGTTTATTCCAGAAAACACCGGAGAATTTGGGGTATTTGGCTGGAGTGGTGTTGTCAGAGGATCGGGCATCATTTTTTTTGCCTATATAGGTTTTGATGCTTTGGCGACTGTAACCCAGGAAGCCTACAAACCGCAACGTGATATTCCCATCGCCATGTTGGTCTCGTTGTTGATTTCCACTATCTTATATATTGGTGTTGCTCTGGTACTCACAGGGATTGTTCCCTACAAACTATTGAACGTTCCCGATCCAATCGCTGTTGGCGTAAATGCGATGGGAATCAGATTTGTTTGGCTTCGTCTTGTCGTCAAAATTGCGGCGATCGCTGGTCTAAGTTCAGTGGTTTTGGTATCTCTCATGGCCCAAGCGAGAGTTCTTTACAGTATGGGCAAAGATGGATTATTACCTGCTTTATTTACTCAAGTACATCCCCAGTTCAAAACACCGTATGTTGCAACGATTATCTCAGGTGCGATCGCTATGGTTTTGGCTGGGGTTTTACCCTTAGAGGTTTTGGCAGAATTAGTATCTATTGGTACACTTCTAGCTTTTTTGATCGTGGTGATCGCGGTACTAGTACTGCGTCATACTCAACCAGATTTACATCGACCGTTCCGCACTCCGTTTGCACCTTGGATTCCCCTACTGGGGGCATTGATATCAGGTGGGCAAATGCTGAGTTTTTCGCTGAATAGCTGGTTGCGGTTGTTGGGATGGCTATTGATTGGGTTAATAATTTATTTTGCGTATGGTCGGACTCAAAGCGTACTATATAGGACAAATAAACAGGTAACTGAGCCAGTGAAAGAATAGCATATAGTAGCAATTTGTTTGAGATGGGAATCTTGAACACTCTAGGATTTTTTATGGGTGACTAGCGACTGTGGGGTCAGGAGGAATTTCCAAAATTTGGGAAGAGAGGGAACTCCTTCCAATTTTTTCTTTTTTGAGTTGTAACCAAGTACCCAGTACCCATAACCAAATACCCAGTATTCTCCACAAGGAAAAAACACTTTACTGTTAAACATTGTAACTCCTATACGTTGTTAAAATTTTAGCTTATACCCACATTGCGCACCCTAAAGTCTTAGAAATTTATGAACTAAATGAAAAATAAATTTTCGACTGAGATCGGCAAAAAAACGAAGAATTAGTCAATTAATTACGCCTTAATCCTGGCTAACCTGCTTAACAGATTCTTCTTCAAAAACCAAAGCCAAGTTACTACCTTCCCCTATATCACTGCCAAATGTGCTGGGTAGCTTTACCGCAAACATTAGCATTCTAGTTGCCATAAACAAACACACAGTCAACCACAAAAAATGGTTACTATGAAACTGTAAGGCGGCTATATCCGCAGGCACAAAACCCACGGCAATGGCAGCTAAAGTAACATTGCGGGCTGTATGTGCATGCCCTAAACCGATGAAGTACCCCTCCAAGCTGAAGCAAACTGAAGTAAATATCAGCATGAGCAATAACCAGGGAAGGTAAAAATCAATGTTCTCAGTGACTTCTGTGTGGTTAGTTAACAACCCAAATACAGAGGAAGGAAATAGCAGACAGACTCCGGCAAAAGATAACCCTACCAACAAGCTAGTACCCACACCAATGCCAACTATAGGTAATAACTGCTCCCCAGAGCCTTTACCTTTGGAGTTTCCTACCAGAGTTTCCGTGGTAAATCCGATTCCTTCAACAAAATAAGTACACAAACCTAATACCTGCAATAACAAGGCATTTTCGGCATAGGTAATCGTCCCCAACCCTGCGGCTTGGTAGTTAAATATAACGAAAGCCAACAGCAGAAAAAAATTGTTGAGAAAGATGTCTCCATTCAGGGTAAAAATAGATTTAAAAGCTGAGGGATTCCAAATCTGTCCAGCTATAGCTCGTAACTCTTGCCACTGAATTTCTTTGCACAAAAAAATCAATCCCACCAGTACAGCCAGACACTGGCTAATAGCCTGGGACATTCCAGCCCCTGTACTTTCCCAGCCCCACCGGACAATAAACAGATAGTCAAGTGCGATATTTACAGCATTGCTAACAAAAGACAGTAGCAAGACGACACTACTTTGTTCCCGTCCCAGAAACCAACCAATCAGCACAAAGTTGAGCAAAACAGCAGGTGCTCCCCAAACCTGGGCATTAAAGTAGGTAATACCTGAAGCTCTAACCTCTGGTGCAGCATTTAGCAGGGCAAAACCCAGTTCTCTCAAAGGGAATTGCAATATTATAATAGCAATTCCCAGCCCCAAAGCAATGATGCCATTACGCAGTCCCACCAACAGCACAGCCTCACGGTCATCTCGTCCTACAGCCATAGCTGTCACCCCAGTAGTGCCCATTCGCAAAAAGGTTAACAGTAGATAAAGGGTGTTAATCAGGTTTCCAGCTAAAGCAACCCCGGCTAAATGGTGAATTTCTGACAGATGACCTAAAAAGATGACACTGAGCGTAGTCGCCAGTGGCACCATAAGATTGGAGAGGGCACTGATACTGGCCATTCGGAAGAATCGAGGCAGGAGGTCATACTGGCTGTTCAAGGTCTGATTCATGGATTGACTCAATTTGTTACAAATAAAGGAAGAAGTAAGGACCGAAGTTGGAAGAAGGAATAGCTAATAAAAATGCGCGTTCGTAAGTTGAAAGCTCAGTAAAAAAAAAGATGTTTTTCCAGTTCTTTGTAGCGCGTTCACGTAGTGTCTCGCAGAGAAGAAAAACAGTGTCCTTGTTTCAATCCCACATGAGTGCTCATGTGGGTACTTCTTCCTTCTTCCTTCTTCCTTCTTTCTTCTTTCTTCGTGAATTAGCTGAAATTGATACCCAAAACCTTCGTGGAGTTAGGCTGCCCCAGAAAGCTGATTTATGGCAAGCTCACTCGTGGTATCAGGAGTGTCACCTGGAATAACATCCGGTAATTCCTCTTCCACCAACCGCAGACGAGGATAGAGATAAGCAGTTGAGGTGAGCAAGATGGCAAGAAATCCAACGATGATTAATAGGAGTCCCATACCACGACCCGCTCCGATACCAATGATTTGTCCAATGCTGTCTGCGAGGAGTCCTGATGGTGTCATTAGGGGTTCAAAAACCCGATCGGCTAGGAAACCACCGATCGCATAGCCGAGGGACAAACTGGTAGTGGCGATCGCCCCTTGCAAGGCAAAGACCCTTCCTTGCACATTGGGAGTAACTTTCTTCTGCAAGATTGCGAGGATGGAACTGTTAACAGCAGGTACTGTCAGGAAAAAGAGAAAGCCAAAAACACTGAATAGGTATAAGGAAGGTCGCAAACCAGCACCTAGAATAAATACTCCAGCAAAAAGCGTGCTGACAAATATGGTGTTAATGTAACTTTGCCATCTTCCCCAAATAGTTATGGCAGCCCCGCCTAAGACAATACCAGAACAAGTGAAAGAAAAGATGGTGCCGACAATGACTAGTGAGGCAAAGGACAACGCTAAGGGTATGGCAACAACGTCAAAGACTCCTACGAGGAAGTTGATGATGACCACAAACAACAGCACTCCTAGTAGTCCAGGCCGTTGATGCAAGTAGGTAAACCCCTCCAAGGCTTCCTGTAAGAATGAAGCTTTTTTTGATTCCTTTGCCAACTGGGTGTCTATAGCCGGAGCTTTAACTTCTGGAAACGAAAGTACTAGCAGAAAAATTTGGGCAAAGAGCATGGTTGCGAAGTCAATGAAGATAATGCCCTCAAGATGGATAATACCCAGCAATATAGCTGCTAAAATTGGGGCAACCAGTCGGGCAAACCCATCGGCAAGCTGGTTCATACCGTTGGCACGTCCAAGATGTTGCTCTGGCACCAGTAGGGTAGTAGAGGCATTGTAGGTAGGCCACTGGATACCCAGGCAAGCACTACTAACAGCGGTGGCAAGAAAGATATGCCAAATTTCTAGCCGACCACTGGTATAGAGTAAAGCCATACTCAGGGTACATAACCCTGCACAAAAGTCACTGATAATCATCAGCCATCGTCGGCTCAAACGGTCTGCCAAGACTCCAGCCACGGGGGAGATAAAAACGAATGGCAGGGTGTTGCACACTACTAAGAGAGCAAACTGAGTGACCGAACCGGTTTTTTGATAAACCCAAATATTAAGGGCAAAGTTGGTTAATCCTGAGCCAGTTACGGAGACTATTTGTCCAAACCAAATCAGAATGAAAAGCCTCATTTCACGGAGAATCATCAGCACTCCCTCTTGCATAGGAAAACTTGTGACAAAAAAACCGGTTTCTTCTCGGTAATATCTATCGGTTTTTCCTGCAACAGAAACCGGGTTTTTAGCATTATTAAAAATGAAAATTACTTAGTTGTCATGGGTAAAATTATTACCATCTCGACTCCCTTTGGGAAATCTTCGGAAATTCCTTCCTTAGAGGTAAATTATGATCACAATGTTACTATTATTGCAAAAATTTTCAAGTGTCAAATAATACAATTAATACTTAATTTGTGCCAGAGACTTGGCGTGTTGATAGCGCAGGTAAAAAGCCGCTACTGGTTAAATAGGAAAAATAGATGTGTAGTAATTTTTTATCAATGGTCGGAAAAACGATATCCGTACCTGCCAACCCTTGACAAGTGTTCTCCCAGTCTAGTTTTGGTTCTGGTGTAGATTCCATTGTTTGTTGAGAATAAAGTGGTACCAGCGGTTGGAGAACATTATTTGAACGCACTTTTGATTGAGCCACAAGCTGCAAAAGCCACTTTTCATAGGCCACTATCTCTAGGGGATAGCCCAAAGCACGAATCCAATTAAACAGGTCGTTCATCGGGGTGGGGTGAGGATTGAGCAAGTGAAATGCCTTACCCAAAGATGCTTTTTGGTATGATAGATGAACAATTGCCCGACTGACGAAATCTACGGGAGTCAAGTTATCTACGACACCATCCATTTTGGGAGCAATTCCCATTTGAATACAACCTTTAATCAATCGGCAAAACAAATCATCTGTGTTGCAAACACCAATTTGGCTGTGTCCTGTCACTCTCGCTAATCTGTAAATGGCAACCGGAAGTCCGCGATCGCGTGCTTGCATTACTAACTTTTCGGCTACCCATTTACTCTGACAATAGCCACCTTCAAGACCTTCGGTGTTCTCCAGGGGGTCTGATTCTGGGACTAGCTTAGTTTGAGAATAAGCTTGGGCAGAAAAAACGGAGGTAGTGGAAATATAATGTACGGGTTTTAGTTTAATTTCGCTCGCTAATCTGAGAATTTCTTGAGTTCCTAAAACATTACTAGGTTTGAGAACGGAGTAAGGATAAATTGTATTTATCCATGCACCGTTGTGATAAATAACATCGATTTGACTAGCTAAATCGTGAAACTGGGATGGAGAAAGACCCAAAAGTTTTTTCGACAAATCTCCCACTACAGGAATAATTCTGTTGTTTTTAGTTACATTCCACAAACCGTAGGATTCTAACTTATTTTGTAGTTTTTGTGTTGCTTGTTCAAGATTGGAAGAACGTATCAAGCAATAGATATCCGCTTGTGTTTGCTCTAATAGTTCGTGGAGTAAATAAGCTCCCACAAAGCCAGTGGCTCCAGTTAAAAAGATACTTTTAGGCTGGCTGACATACTCAAATGGTATTGGAGGTTGAATGGTTGAATCTAAAACAGCATCTTTACGGAAATTCTCCTCTGTATTCGTGGTCAATTTGGCAGAGGTTCCTGTGTGAATTATAGTATCAATTAATTCTGCTAACCCAGCGATCGTCGGTTCCTCAAACAAATAGCGCAGGGGTAACTCTACCTGAAAAGCCTCCCTCAGCCGAGACATAACTTGGCTAGCACGTAAGGAATGTCCTCCCAGTTCAAAGAAGTTGTCGTGAATACCTACTTGCTGTATTCCTAAAACATCATTCCATATGTCTGACACATTTATTTCAGTACAAGTACTGGGACTTACAAATTTATTCGAGTTATTAATTACAGATGGTGATGGGAGAGCGTGACGGTCTACCTTGCCGTTGGGAGTTAAAGGTAGTTCCTCCAACATTACAAAAAAAGAAGGCACCATGTAGTCGGGCAGTTTTTGTTTCAGGAAACCCCGTAATTGATTTTGGATTTGAGATTGGTCATTGGGGACAATATAAGCGACGAGTTGCTTGTTACCTGGTTGGTCAACTCTAGCAATCACCGCAGATGCACGAACCTCAGGGTGTTGAGCTAAGACTGCTTCAATTTCCCCAAGTTCAATCCGAAAACCCCGAATCTTCACCTGATTGTCAATCCGACCCAGAAACTCGATGTTACCATCAGGTAAATAACGTGCCTGATCACCAGTTTTGTAAAGACGCTCTAATTTCGGCAATCCAAAATGGGTAAAGGGATTAGGGATAAATTTTTGAGCAGTTAAATCTGGATGGTTGAGATAGCGTTCGGCTAAACCAAGACCACCAATATGTAGTTCACCAGGTACACCAATGGGTACTGGTTGAAGATTTTTGTCTAGGATGTAAATTTGTGTGTTGGCAATTGGACGACCAATGGACACTGAATTAATATAAGAGCTTTCTGAAGTCGGTGCAAGTTGATAAACTGTGGCTGTGATAGTCGCTTCCGTTGGACCATAGGCATTTATCCACATTACCCTATCCCCCACCAATTGCTGCCACAAAGCCAGTCGTTCTGGTAGCACTTGCTCGCTACCCGTGACCACCAAACGCAGGCAGTTTGGTACGGTAGCCTTACCTTGGGATAGTTCCAAAACCCACTCCTGCCAATATGGGGTTGGTAGGTTCGCAACCGTCAACCTTTGTTCCAGGATAAATTTGGTAAAGTCTGTAAAAGAGACAAACATTTGAGCAGGTCGCATTACCAAAGTTGCACCGCTTAACAAAGTGGGGAAAAGTTCTTCGATTGCGACATCAAAGCTGAAGGAAGCAAATTGCAGCACTCGGTCATCACAGGTTAAACTATATTCCGCAATCATTGCTTGGCTATGATTGACCACACCTTGATGGGGAATCATCACACCCTTCGGTTTTCCCGTAGAACCTGAAGTATAAATTACATAGGCTAAGTTTTCCGGTTTTACCCCACTGACGGGATTATCTTCACTTTGAGAATAGATGTCCTCGAAGTCTGTATCTAAACAAACAACCTTTGCTCCATTTTCTGGCAAAAATTCCCGCAATGTTTCCCGAGTCAGTAACACCGACACCTGAGAGTCATCCAACATATGTGCCAAGCGCAAAGAGGGATAGTTGGGGTCGAGTGGTAAATAAGCACCACCAGCTTTTAAAACTGCCAACAATCCAATGACCATTTCCAAAGAGCGCTCTAAACAAATAGCAACCAGAACTTCTGGTCTGACCCCTAGACTTTGTAAATAATGCGCTATTTTGTTTGCCCAACTATTTAGCTGTTGGTAAGTAAATTCTTCTTCTTCAAAGACAACTGCTATATCTTGGGGTGTCCTAGCTACTTGTTCCTCAAATAACTGATGGATGCATTTGCTGTCGGGATACTCTATAAAAGTATCATTCCACTCAACTAGAATTTGCTGTTGTTCAGCTGCTGAAAGTAGAGGTAATTCATTAATAGGTGTTTCGGGATTAGCAACAATTCCTGCTAACAAAATTTGGAAATTATCTGATAAACGAGTTATGGTTTCCAAACTAAACAAATCGCTGCTATATTCCCACCAACCAATCAATTTATCCCCTGTATCTTCTATCACCAGCGAGAGGTCAAATTTTGACGTTGTGTGTTCTAGCCCGAAAGGAGTCAAAGCCAAACCAGGAAATAGCAACTTCTCCGTCAGAGAATGCTGCAAGTCAAACAACACCTGAAACAAAGGACTATGGCTTAAATTTCGTTGTGGTTGTAGCGCTTCTACTACCTGCTCAAAAGGTACATCTTGATGAGCATGGGCATCCATTGCTACTGTGCGGACTCGGTTCAGTACTTCCCAAAAACTGAGATTTCCTACCAACTGAGTCCTTAGCACTACAGTATTCACAAAATAGCCAATTAATGGTTCTATTTCTCTACGGTTTCTATTAGCCATAGGAGAACCAACAAGAATATCATCCTGATTACTGTAGCGATAGAGCAAAGTGACAAAAGCCGCCAGCATTGTCATAAATAAAGTTGCCTTTGACTCTTGACTTAAGGCTCTAATTCTCTTGCTCACATCCGCATTAATCTGAAATTCCTTTATCCCACCCCGGAATGATTGCACGGGGGGACGTACTCTGTCTGTAGGCAATTGTAACAAAGGTGGCGCATCCGCTAACTGTTGCTGCCAGTAGTTCAGTTGCTTTTGTCTAACTTCCTGACTTAAATATTGTCTTTGCCACAAAGCAAAGTCAGCATATTGGATGGGTAACTCTGGTAAAGGTGACTTATTCTCTGATAGGTAAGCTTGATAAAGAGTAGACAATTCTTGCAACAAAATTCCCGTTGACCAACCATCAGAGATGATGTGATGCATATTTAGCAACAGTACATAAGACTGGTCATTCAGTCGCCACAGAATAGTTTGGAATAAAGCATCTTGATGCAAATCAAAAGGTTTTTCTACCTCTAAATTGATGAAATTTTGGACATTTACTAATTGTTCGCCCTCTAAATCAATTACCTTGAGTTTAAAGGTGGTATCTGGGTTAATTACCTGTACAGTCTTGGCCTCTACCTGTTGAAAATTAGTTCTCAGAATTTCATGCCGTCTAACTATTTCCGTCAGAGCTTGCTCTAGCACTACTACATTCAAGCTGCCAGTAATTTGCAACGCACATGGCATATTGTAATTACTACCTTTGTTATTCAACTGGTAGAGAAACCACAATCCCTCTTGTGCAAAGGACAAAGGTAGGTCTTTGTCCCTCAGAACCGGACTAATAGACTCGAAACTAGAATTAGAGTTCAGATTAACCTGTTGCAAAAAGTCAATAATTTCTGCTTTGCGTTCAGATAGCTGTGTACGTATCTCTGGTATTAATGTTCCTGAAGGGGCATTACAGCGCAAACGACTTTGTTCATCAACCCATAGCTTTATATCGAGATGGGAAAGGTCTAACAACAAATCTTCAATGCTTTTCACAGTTCTATTTCCTCCCGGTTGTTTAACAGATGACTGGAAGTGTTGCTTTGTAGCCTTTGTACTGTTGAAAGAATCTTGTCGATGCTCTGTGCTAATTCCGCTACAGTCGGTTTCTCAAACAAACGACGTAGGGGCAATTCCATCTTCCAAGTCTGCCGCAACCGAGAAATCACTTGGGTGGCAAGTAGCGAATGTCCGCCTAGTTCAAAGAAGTTGTCGTGAATGCCTACTTGTTTTAGTCCTAAAACATCACCCCAAATAGTTGCGATCGCCTCTTCGGTAGGGGTGCTGGCTGTAACAAAGGTTTCCGTGTCATTAATCACACAAGGAGCAGGTAGGGCACGGCGGTCTACCTTACCACTGGGGGTCAGAGGTAGAGCATCTAGTAACATAAAGGCACTAGGCACCATGTAGTCTGGTAGCTGATGTTTCAGGAAGTTCCGCAATTGATTTTGAATGGAGGATGGTGACGTTATATGCGTCTGTACAATATAAGCGACTAGGCGCTTTTTGCCTGGGATGTCTTCTCTGACTATAACTACTGCTTCTTTTACTTGAGGTTGTGCGGTGAGTGTAGTTTCAATTTCCCCAAGTTCGATCCGAAAGCCGCGAATTTTGACTTGATTATCAATGCGACCGAGAAATTCGATATTACCGTCAGGTAAATAACGTGCCTGATCGCCAGTTTTGTATAGACAAGCTGAATTTGACTTGTCAAAGGGACTGAGAATAAACTTCTGGGCCGTCAATTCTGGACGGTTGAGATATTCTCTGGCTAAACCAAGACCACCAATATGTAGTTCTCCAGGAACCCCAATCGGTACAGGTTGACCCTGAAGGTCGAGAATATAGATTTGTGTATTAGCAATGGGACGACCGATGGGAGGAAGTGCTGACCAACTGTTTGCAGAACCCTTTAAGGTAAAAGCTGTGACCACATGGCTTTCTGATGGTCCATATTGATTTTCCAGTCTGCAATCAGGGAGTCTGGTCAAAAAGTTGGTCAGGCTGGTTGTCATCTGCAACTGTTCCCCTGCGGTGATAATTTCGCAAAGAGTAGTTGGAAACAATTCAAAACTTGTAGCAACCTCAGCTAACTGCTGTAAGGCAACAAAGGGGAGGAATATTCTTTCTACTCCTGTTTCTGTCAGCAACCTTAATAACGCTCTAGCATCTCGTCGCACATCTTCAGAAATTAACACCAATGTGCCACCAGAACACCAGGTAGAGAAGATTTCTTGAAAAGAAACATCAAAACTTATAGGGGCAAATTGCAGGGTTTTTCCCTCAATGGAAACCTGAGAATTTTCCATTTGCCAAAGTAATAGGTTGACCAGAGAACGGTTACTCATGGCTACTCCTTTTGGCTTACCCGTAGAACCAGAAGTATAAATTACATAAGCTAAGTTCTCTGGTTTCACTCCGACAAGCAGATTATCCTTAATTTGGGCAGAGATGATTTCAGAATCTGTATCCAAGCACACTACCTGTTCGCAGTTGGGCAATTGCTCGACTAATTTCTGCTGAGTTAGTAGCACCGAAACAGTCGCATTACTCAACATATAAGCCAATCGCTCTTGAGGATAGGCTGGATCTAACGGCACATAAGCACCACCCGCTTTCAGGATGGCCAGTATTCCGACAATCATGTCTAGCGATCGCTCTACACAAATCCCCACCAAAACCTCTGGACCCACACCCAAGGTTTGTAAATGATGTGCCAATTGATTGGCTCGACTATTTAACTCTTGGTAGGTCAGTTTTTCAGAGCCAAACACCACTGCTACTGCATCCGGTGTCTTGGCTACCTGTTCTTCAAACAACTGATAGATACATTTTTCTGGATAATCTACCCGAGTGTCGTTCCACTCTACTAATAACCGATTTTTCTCGAAATCAGTGAGCAAGGGCAACTTGCTAAGTTTTTGCTGAGGATTATCAACGATTCCCAAGAGCAACGTTTGGAAATGACCAGCCATCCTAGTAATCGTGTCTGCGTCGAAGCGATCGCGATCGTATACAAATCGCACCAATAATTCCTCATTGGGTATTACTAGTATTGTTAAAGGGTAATTTGTGCGTTCAGATCCTTGAAAATCATCAATCCGGATGCTGTTATGCAAAGAATCAGCAGAGGGGTAGTTCTCAAATACTAGGAGACTATCAAATAAGCAGCTTCCTGGAGGTACTTCACTGGAGCGCTGAATCTCCACTAGTGAACTGTAGGCATACTCATCCCGCTCCACCTGCTGCTGTTGTAATTCCGCAAGCCAAGGCACTAGTTCCGTTTCTTCAGATACTTTTACCCGCACGGGCAAGGTATTAATAAACAGTCCGATCATCGATTCTACCCCAGACAACGAGGGAGGACGACCAGACACAGTAGCCCCAAAAATCACGTCAGACTCACCACTGTAACGACTTAGTAGCAGCCCCCAAGCCCCCTGCACCAAGGTGGAAACTGTCAAACGATGTTTTTGGGCTAAAGATTTGAGAGCGGTGGTAGCTGTCGATGATAACTGTAAGCGCTGTTGGTCAAAAGTCTTTTTAATTTCCGACTGTTGCTTTGCGGTACAATCGACCACTAAGGGAGTTGGAGCGGCAAATCCCTGGAGAGCTTTTTGCCAATAGGCTGCAGCTTTAGTAGCATCTTGCTGCTGCAACCAAGTAATATAGTCTTTGTAAGGGCGGGGTAGAGGCAAATATAAATCTTTGCCTTCTATGCTGGCCTCGTAAAAGGCAAACACTTCTTTAAAAATGATCGGCATACACCAGCCATCTGTCAGCAAGTGATGAGAACTCCAGACAAATTTGTACGTCGCTTCGGCTAGCTGAATTAAAGTGCATCGCATCAGGGGCGCTTTGTCAAGTACAAAGTCGTTGTTTCTATCCTCCTGCAACAAAACTTCTAGTTGCTGTTCCTGTTCAATTGGGGATAGCGATCGCCAGTCTAAGTTAGTCCAAGGCAAATTTACTTTTTTTAGTACCACCTGGAGTGTCTTTTTACCGTTCTGCCAGACAAAAATAGTCCGCAAAATTGGGTGTCGATCCACCACTTGTTGCCAAGCCTGCTCAAAGGCGAAAATATCCAAATTCCCATGCAGAATATACTTCATCTGTGTGAAGTAAACCCTGGATTCTGGTTCGTAAAGAGTATGAAAGAGCATCCCCTCCTGCATAGGAGAAAGGGGATAAATAGATTCAATATTTTTGCTTTTGTTTGTTGGTACGGCAAGAGTCATTGTTTTTTAAATGAAGGAAGAAGGAAGAAGGAAGAAGGAAGAAGGAATATGGGACAATAATTATTACTTGATTCTTCAAAGTTATTCCATCAATTATGAGTAGTCATCGAGAACAATTTATCCACATATCTCTGGGATCTTTAAGAGAATTAGATACTCAGTTATATATTGCGAAGGAAGTTGGTTTAGCAAGTCCAGAATTGTTTACTCCTGTTATCAGGGAAGTTGATGAATTACAGAGAATTTTAGTATCAACTCTTCAAAAAATAGAAGCCCAAGTATAATTGGAAGTGTGCGAAGGGATGGAAAAATATCTTTCTCTTCTTCCTTCTTCCTTCTTCCTTCTTCCTTCATTAATCCATAATTGACAGGAGTGCATCAAGCTCATCCTGGTTCAAGTCAGCTTCCGGAAAATCTGAAGGTGTATAACCACCCGCTTCCGATGACTGACAGTGGTCTATCAAGGCTTGTAATACCTCTATAAAACCCTGAGCTAAACCCTCAACTGTAGACCGTTGATGAAAATTCTCGCTATACCTCCAATCCAGTTGCAGTCTGTTGTTGACTACTAATCCATCTACTTCTAACAAATGGCTGCGAATTCCCAAAGGGCTGTGAATTGCTCCACTAGACTCAGGGGCAAAACCCCACAGCAAAAGAGAAGAACCCATGCCATCGAATTGACCCAAGTAGTTAAAACTCACCTCGGCTTGGGGAATTGCTTGCAGTTGCTTGCGAATCTCTGGCTGACTCAGATATCGCAAGATTCCATATCCGATCCCCTTGTTAGGGATACATCGCAATTGCTCTTTGACTGACTTGAGGGTTTCTTTGGGATTCTCAACTTGTTCAGACTTTAACAAAACGGGAAAAATACTGGTAAACCAACCCACTGTGCGTGACAAGTCTGCATCCTCAAATAGTTCCTCCCGTCCGTGTCCTTCTAAGTCAACTAGCAAGTAATTAGTTCCTGTCCACCGGGTAAAGCTTTGCACTAATGCCGCAAGCAGGACATCATTAATTTGGGTGTTGTATACTGAGGGCACTTCGACAAGCAGAGCGCGAGTTTGTTCGACACTCAGAGATACTGAAACTATTCGACTTGAGGCAACGGTGTTGAACTTGTTGTCTGGAGAATAATCCACTGGTAGAGGAGCAAAATTAAACCTAGACTGAGCCAGCCAGTAGTCTAATTCACCCGTTAGTGCAGGCTCTAGCCCATAATCTTGTAGCCTGATTGCCCAATCTTTAAAGGAAGTCGTTTTGGCAGGTAGTTTTATCGCTTCAACAGAGTCCAGTTGCTCATAAACTGTTGATAAATCTTCCAGTAGAATCCGCCAAGAAACACCATCCACCGCTAAGTGATGGATAACAACCAACAAACGACCTGGAGAAGAATTACCCTTCCGGAACAAAACTAATCGGATCAGCATCCCAGATGAAAGGTTTAAGCTCATTTGTTCACGAGCTGCTGTTGCTTCTATGGTCGTTTGCTGCTCCTCCTCAGGAAGTTCTGACAAATTTACAACTTCCAAATTTACGGTATTTTGCTCAAGAGCATTAATTTGCTGCCACTTGTCTCCATCCTGGACAAACCGCAAGCGGAGGGCATCATGATGCACCAGTAATTTTTCTACAACTTGCCTTAATAGCTCAGGTTTCAAGTCTGGTGGCACTTTCAGCAGCACCGCTTGATTGAAGTGATGAGGTTCCAGCCAATTCTGCTCGAAAAACCAATGCTGAATTGGGGTGAGAGGAACCTCTCCTGTGACTAAACCTTGTTCGGCTTTGAGGTTGCTTGCTATACCTGCGACAGCAGCTAAATCGGCAACAGTTTGGTGTTGAAATAGCTGTTTGGTGGTGACTTTTAAACCTGCTTGGTTAGCGCGGGCAATAATTTGGATAGCAATGATCGAGTCTCCCCCCAATTCAAAGAAATTGTCGTAAATGCCTACTTGTTGTAGTCGTAAGACATCCTTCCAGATACCTGCCAAAATCTCTTCTGTGTGAGTCCGGGGTGCAACAAATTTGTCTAAGTCATTACTCCTTGCAGGTAGCGGCAGGTTTCGACGGTCTACTTTGCCATTGGGGGTTAGGGGTAGGGCTTCTAGGATGACGAAAGCATTGGGTACCATGTAGTCTGGTAGCTTGGCTTTCAGGAATTGACGCAGTTCGCTGGTTGTGGGTGTCACCTGTGGATGCGGCACGATATAAGCGACTAGGCGTTTATTATCCGGAGTATCTTCGCGGGCGATGACTACAACTGAGTGGACATGGGCATGTTGGCTCAGGACTGTTTCGATCTCGCCCAACTCAATGCGGAAGCCGCGTATTTTCACCTGATTGTCTATGCGTCCCAGGTATTCGATATTGCCATCACTTAAGTAGCGTGCCTTATCCCCGGTTTTGTAGAGACGGGAATCGGGAACAGTGCTAAAAGGATTGGGGATGAATTTCTCTTGTGTCAATTCGGGACGGTTGAGGTAGCCTCGTGCTAATCCTGCACCACCTATATGCAATTCTCCTGGTATCCCGATTGGCACTGGTTGGAGATTTTCATCTAATATATAAACCTGGGTATTAGCAATCGGACGACCAATCGGAACAGAGACATCTGGACTGAGTGACGTTGGGATTTGATAACAGCAAGTAAAAGTTGTATTTTCTGTTGGTCCGTAACCGTTAATCAGTTGGCAATTCTCTACAGTTTGGAGAAATTTCTGGACATGGGAAACAGATAAAATATCACCACCTGCTAACAGTTGACGTAAGGGTTTTAAGGCATCAATCTTTTCATCTACCATTAAATGAAATAGACCCGCCGTTAGCCAAAGGGTGGTAACTTGGTATTGCTCAATAACTTGTCCTAATTCATCTAAAGATGGGGTGTTGGAGGGAAATATTACTAGTTGTCCACTGTTAAGTAAGCAACCCCAAATTTCAAAAGTTGCAGCGTCGAAGGAGATAGGAGCAACTTGTAGAAATACTTCTTTAGCAGAAAAGCTCACATAGTCAGTTTGTGTGACTAATCGAACTACACCTTGATGGACAATGCTAACACCTTTGGGTTGACCTGTAGAACCAGATGTGTACATTACATAAGCTAAGTTATCAGCTTTAATGCTAGTATTGAGGTTCTCTTCTGTTTGTTGATTGATGATATTCCAGTTTGTATCTAAGCAAATTACACAAGCCTTGTGAGCAGGTAGTTTGTTAACTAGTTTTTCTTGAGTCAATAAGACTGATAACTGAGCATCATCTAACATGAAAGTCAAACGGTCTTGGGGATACTCTGGGTCGATTGGCACATAAGCCCCACCCGCTTTTAGAATTGCCAGTATTCCGACAATCATCTCTAGCGATCGCTCTACACAAATCCCCACCAAAACTTCTGGACCTACACCCAAACTTTGTAAATAATGAGCTAGTTGATTAGCTTTTTTGTTCAGCTGTTGATAGGTAAGTTCTTGGTTGTCGTAAATAAGGGCGATCGCATCAGGATTAAGTTTGACTCTTTCCTCAAATAACTCATGGATGCATTTGTCTGTAGGGTAATCAGTCTCAGTCTGATTCCATGCAACTAAAATTTGCTCCTGCTCTTTTGCTGTCAGCAGGGGTAACTTACTAATAGATTGGTCGGGATGAGCAATAATTCCTGATAACAAAGTCTGAAAATGACCTGTCATCCTTGCAATGGTATCTGCTGCAAATAAGTCGCTGCTATATTCCCATCTCCCCATTAGTCCTTTCTTTGTCTCCCAAATCGACAGATTCAAATCAAAGGCAGATGTCTCCCGTTCTACCATTTGGGTCGTCAGGCTAATATCGCTTAACTCTAAAGTATCCAGCGAAAAACTCTGCCAAGCAAACATCACCTGGAACAAGGAACTGTAGCTGAGAGAACGTTCTGGTTGTAGTGCATCTACAACTTGCTCAAATGGGATATCTTGGTGAGCATCACCCGCTAAAGCGACTTGCCTAACTTGAGTGAGAAATTCCGAAAAACTGGGATTCCCCTGGATCTGGTTACGCAGCACGACTGTATTGACAAAAAAGCCAATTAATGGTTCTATTTCTGTGCGGTTGCGGTTGGCCATCGGGCAGCCGACACTAATATCATCTTGACCGCTGTAACGATAAAGTAAAATTACGTAAGCTGCCAGTATTGTGTGAAACAGGGTAGACCCTGACTCCCGGCTTAAGGTTTTCAGTTGCGTGGTTAAATTCAAGTCCAGTTGAAATTCCTTGACAGCACCCCTGAAAGTCTGAACTGGGGGACGCGGTTTGTCTGTGGGTAGTTCTAACAGAGGTGTCGCACCAGCCAACTGTTGCTTCCAATAGTTAAGTTGATTTTCCCAGATTTCCCCGGTCAAGCGTTGTCTTTGCCAAACTGTAAAATCAGCATACTGAATGGGCAACTCTGTTAAATGAGAACCAGTACCCACACTAAAGGCTTGATAGAGAGTGGATAACTCTTTCATCAATATTCCCATTGACCAGCCATCAGTGATGATGTGGTGCATGGTCACAATCAGGATGTGGGTTTCTGGCTCGCACAGAAGCAGCATGAATCGTGACAAAGGTCCCTCGTCTAAGTTAAAGGGTTGGCGAACCTCTTGGGTAATAAACTGTTGCACCCCGGCAGGTGGCAACCCTTGCAAATCCACCAAGGGTAAATTTTTTGTTAAACTGGGGCTAATTCGCTGTACAGGTTTTCCATCTACTGTGGGAAAAATAGTCCGCAAGCTCTCGTGACGGCGAATGATTTCATTAATACTCTGCTCTAAAGCTGCGATATTCAGCGCTCCGCTAATTTGCACTTGCAGACTTTCATTGTAAAAAGGGTTTTGGCTATCCAACTGATGGAGAAACCACATCCGCTGTTGGGCAAAGGATAAGGGCAACTCACCTGACCGTGAAACTGCCAGTATAGACCCAGGGGTGGATTGGATATTTGTCTTTATTTGTTTGAGAAAAGCCAGAATTTCTGATTTTCGCTCTAGCAGCTTTTGTTTGAGGTCTGATGACATCACTCCTTGGGGAGCCCGATAACGTAGCTGCTCATCTTCAATCCAGATTTTGATCCCTAAATTGTTTAAGTCAGATAAAAATTTAATTGTAGTCATTTACAAAATACCTTCGTCATATTGGTCTTCACTGTCTTCGACAGTAACTTGTAGCACTTCAAAACTCTGAGCCAAAGCAGCTATAGTAGGGAATTCAAATAAAAGATACAGAGATAACTCCAGCAAAAAAGTGTCCCGCAACCGAGAAATTAATTGGGTTGCAGACAGAGAATTTCCTCCCAAGTTAAAGAAGTTGTCGTAAATACCCACACGGTCAATTTTAAGGACTTCGACAAACATACTGGCAATTGTCTCTTCCACAGGAGTGCGAGGAGCAACAAACCCTGTGGCTAATTCCGGACGTTGGTGTTGTTGTCGAGATGCAATTTCTTTGAGAATTAGTTCAGGACTATATAGTTGGTTTGCAATACGTTCAAAAATAACTGCTTCCAAACGAACCTGTACAAGAGAAGCAGAAGTAGCCTTGCTCTGCTGATTTACCTGTGTAGATTTAGTTTCTGCCTTACTTGGATTAAAACTTAATTTAGCTGCTATTTCGCTGGGAAACTGGAACAGCCAGCCACCATCTTTCTCCTGCTTAAATTCTTTGCCAAGGTTTTCCAGAAAATCTAGAGCTGGTTGATTTTTCTTTGTGGGTAAAATCGGAACTTCAACTCGGCTTAATCCCCTTTTTTGGGCGATCGCTCCTAAGAAAGCAAGCATTTGATGCTCTACACCCCGACCGAGGACTCGACAACTGAGCAAAAAGGTGTCTACAGTCAGCACTTGGTCACCAGATGCAAATAGGAGCAAACCAACTAAACCATAATCCCCAAAACGGTCTTTTACCTTGACTATCTGAGACTCTAAACTGCCAGATTCGCAAAACTGTTGAATCTCGCTTTCAGACCGGCGGATAGTGGTCAGATTAAACTGGTTGGTGCGCTCAGTGAGTTGGGCAACTCGTGGTAGTTCCTCCGATCCCATCTGAGCAATTTCAATTTTTAAGCCTAGTCCAGCAAGGAAATCTGCAAAGGTAAGTGAGTCTTGGCGCAAATGTTCTCGTTCGACATTCTGCTGATAGAGTTCAGTCCGTTTTTCGTCAACATTTGTGACTTTGAGTTGGTCAAATGCCCAGATATGCTCTAGAAATCGCGGAATCCGATCGGAGTCTTCTGGAAGTAGGATTGTGAGGACTTCCGGACAATTGGCCTTGACTTCTGCACACTCAACTGGGTTATCATCAATAAAGATAAAGCTGTCTAAACCAAGTCGAAGTTCTAAAGCTAAAGACTTCAAATTTTCCGACTTAGGTAGCCAGTTAATCCGCCAATTAACTAAATGATGGCGACTTAGTACCATGTGTGGATGCTGGTCAAAGACAGCAAAAACATCCTCAACAGCATTTTTGCTGCACAAAGAAATCAGCTTTCCTGCTTTCTGCTGTGCCACCACAAATTCTTGCAGTGCTTGATAAGGAGGAGAGATTTTCACCCCAACACTCCCATCTTCACCGCAAACTCCCTTCCACAGAGTATTGTCGCAATCCAAGACAATTACTTTATGAGGAAGACTTTTGAGGGCACGAATTTTTCGCGCCAACATCGTGCCTAAGGCGCAAAAAAGAACAGTTTTGTAAGGAATATGACTTTCCTGTTCTCCGTAATGGTCGTAGTAATCTGCAACAGGATAAGTAGCAGTCAGTTCAGAGGATGTCACCAAGTATACACTACTGGTGTTGTGAAATTCAGACACCAGCCTTGCTTCTATGTCCTGATACAGCTGCACCCGGTTGATATCCTCAACTGCTGACGGGGAAGTTGGACAAACACAAATTATATAAGGAGTTGTTGAGCGTCGCACTGCGGCTTGCACAGCCTGTAGAAATTCCTCAACGTTCTGCTTTAAGATTTTCTCATCCTTGTGCCAGTCCTCAAATCGGATCAGAACAATATTGATGCCTTCCTCGTTTCGTGACTGCAAACTATTTGTATCGAGTAACTGTTGAAATATCTGATTGTAGGGGGAAAACTCGATTGAGCAAGGTATTCCTATTTCTTCCATCCAAAAGTCAAGAGAATCCTTCAGTGGCTCACAGGTAAAGGATGCGGTAATAACAACTTTCTGAATTTTTTCCTGCGCTTGCTCAGGGGATGCTAAATCTCTTGTTAATTCTGTGAATGACATCAAAACTCCTGCGATCGTCTAATTTGATCAGCCCAGAACTTGCTCCTTTGTTAAATAGGAACCATCTTGAAGAGGGCACAAGTTAAGAACGTATCTATTTCAGCCTCTGTAATTATACAGACGTATTTATTTAAATCTGTATTTAGGGATACAAAGAGTTGCCGATATTAGATATTTACAGTACCTGTCATGAACTGCATACACCAGAAGAGATGAAAATATGCGTTCAAGTAGCTTCCATTCAGGTGGGAGCATGACATCGCATTTCATTTAGATATAATTCATGCCGTCACCCATCCTACAGCCATAACAAAATTGGATGTTTTTTTAATTGGAACTCCCTGAGATTAAAAGTTATCCAATATTCAATATCGATTGCATAATATTTTCGGTTATTTCTGTAAAAACTTTGGCAGCAGCACATTGAACAACAGGACTTAACTCCAATCCAAAATCAAGATTTGCCGCTTCAATTAAATAAACCGTAACTTCATCGGGAAAGTCATTCTGAAAGATTTTTCGTCCTGCAGCTAAAGCATTATCCCAGCGAAAATTATGCAAGTTATAACTAGGTTCTGGTAACGCTTCTAATTCTTTTCCGGGCACTTTAAATATAGCCCCTGGTTCCGAACCTGTAGAACTGGCATCAATAATAATCAGTTTTTTGCTACCTCGTGCTTGAAACATGACTTCCATGCCAGCAGTACCGCAGTCATAAACTTGTACATGAGGGTGAGGATTTTGAACCAGAAATTGTTGTAGCTGTTGGGCAATGATTACACCTACAGCATCGTCATTGCGGTTGAGATTGCCGCAACCAATAATTGTGAGCATTTGAAATTAATAATTAAGTGACATATTCCCACATCAACCGCACATGGGTATGATATGGGCTTCTTGTTGTTTCAGCTAACTACATATGTACAGATGACTCGGAGGAAGTAGAGAAAGAAAGATGGGAGGTAATTATCCGACTTGTCCAAATATCGGAATTTTTTATTTGTAATTTGACAATCGAACCATTTGGAGTCGGAACAGAGTCTAAAAAAGCCCTAGCTTGACGAATACTTTCAGAACTAATTTCAACAGAATTGGTGAGGAGTGACCATAAAAATATCCCCATGAATAGCCGATGAGTAAATACAGCAACAAACTCTTTATCTAAGTGAAGAATTTTATTTTGCAAATCTTGTACCCGACTCATTACAGCTGCAAAAGATTCTGCACCCTCACCATCTACATAAAATGGATCGTATTTTTCCCAGTATGCCTTAGCCATTGGACGACGTTGTTCAAGAGTTGTGTTGCTTCGTCGTTCAACTGAAAGATAATCGAATTCCTGTACCAGCCATTCTGATTGTGGAGCGGATGGAAAGCGTTCAATAGTCGGTTCTGCCGTTTGTTTGGTGCGGAGATAAGGTGAGGTGACAATTAAAGATGGTTGACGTGTAAAAGAATCGGCTACTTGTTTCGCTTCCTGGTGCCCCTTGTCTGTAAGCTTGATCGTTGCTGATTCAAAAGTAGGCAAACCAGCATTAGCTTCACTCTCTCCATGTCTAATCAACCACACTGTCACCATTTTTGTTCTCTTTTCCTGGCTGTCGTCAGGGAATGTTAGCACATGGGCTGTGACTTTGTTTGCTAAGTAGATAGCAACTTACAAAAGAAAGCATTCTCAAAATTTTATCTTGTTTAGGGGTTCCAAGCAAGGCAAACGCACCTTTGAATGTAACAATATCTCTACATCTCTACATCCGAATTAATACCTCAATTTAGGGGTGTTAATGGCTGTGGTACAACTAGCTATAAACATCAGGCTCGTCCCTCCGTGATGGCAACCTTTCTACCGTAGAGGATAGTTCCAAAACCCGTGACGTACATCAACAGGCTATAAACAGCAGCAGGAATCGCCATCTCGGGGTTATTCAGCAGACCAGCGGTAATCGCCAGAGCTAGCGTGCCATTGGAAATACCGACCTCAATCGCAATGCAGATTTGCTGGGATGGGGGTAGCTGTAGCAGCTTACCGATCGAGAATCCGGCTAGCATTGATAATACATTAAGTAGCAACACACCAACTCCTACCTGCAAGATGAATCCTGGTAATTTGCTACCCTCGCGCACTACTAGCAGGACAATAATTAGTGCCAATAGACCAGCAGCGACGCGGCTCATCACCTTTTCCATCCGACTGGCTGTGTTGGGAAATCGTTGGCGAATGGTCATGCCGATCCCGATTGGCAGCAGTGTAATCAGGAAAATTTGCACCATCGTCTGACCGATGGGCATATCGATCGCGGCATTCTGTCCGAGAAAGTGCTTGAGTGCGAGATTGGAAAAGATCGGAATCGTGAAGACTGTAATCATACTGCCAACTGCTGTGAGCGAAACTGACAGCGCAACATCCCCCTTTGCTAGATAGGTAATCAGATTAGATGAGGGACCACCACAACACAGTGCCAGCACGATTAGTCCTACGTCGAGCGTCGGCTGCATCGGCACTATTTGGGTAATTAGGAGGGCAATTAGGGGTAATAGTAGCACCTGACAGATGGTGCCTACTGCCACTCCTTTGGGGTAGCGAGCGATCCGCCGAAAATCTTCGGGAATTAGACTTAAACCCATTCCCAGCATGACTAAGGACAAGGCTAGTGGTAGTAGAATAGCGGTGAACAGGTTACTTTGCATAGAAGGTAATCGGGATTTGCGCAGAATAGATTTTACCTTTTCTTTCAGGGCAAATGTACCTTAAAATGTAACAATTCCAATTTGTGTGTATTCAGTTCCCGTTTCTTTTCGCGCATTTAGGTGCGTTTTCCCTAGGGTTCCAAGTCCCCGTCAGGAGTAAACGGGGCTTCCCCGTAGGGGTACACTCTATGGAGAGAGAACCGCTATATAGCTTGCCGAAGTGGGCTTTGTTCTTATAGCCCCACACGAATAGGGTGTGGGGGTTTGAAAAAACTGGGATGCTCCCTATTGGACTCTAGCGCTGTAGTTTCGCCAAAAGAATTTAGGAAGTTGAGGTAGTTAAATTTCTACCCCATATTTTTTAGCAATGGAAGATAGTTTATCTAACTGTTCTTGGGAAGCAGTTGCTAATTTTTCGTCTGCTGGCAGAGTATTTTTCTTAGCTTTGGGGAGTAGGTACAAGATGTAAAGGGAAACAAAATCAACTACGATCGCTATACCTTTGAGTCCGTGGTTATCAGCTTGCTTTCCGGCTACGAAAGCTGCCATACCGCCTTCAATGGTATTTCTTGTGGTTCTGATAAACTGATCTACCAGTTCTTCGATGTAATATGCACCTGTTAGCTTCTCTAATTTACTGGTGTCTGGAGTAAATTCATATCCGGCTTCTGTTGCTTGTAAGATGCACCATTCTGTAAATTCTTGCAATGCGTCCGTTGGCAGGTTGGCGAGATAATTGTGTAATTCGACAGACATAAGTTTCAAAAATGTTGGGCTAGTAAATCTACTTTGTGATGGGAGTGGGGCAGGGGGTAGGGGGTAGGGGGCAGGGAAAAGAGGCTTCGTACTAAGCTGTACGGAAACGGGCTAATTCTTCGCCGGTTTTGGCGTCGTGGGCGTGAACGGTGCAAACTAGGCAAGAATCAAACGATCGCGCGACATGACCAACTTCCACTGGATCGGTGGCGTCAGCGATCGGTGTCCCAATCAAAGCTTGTTCAATCGGTCCGCGTGCGCCTTGTCCGTCACGGGGTCCGATATTCCAAGTCCCAGGGGTAATAATCTGGTAGTTCTTGATCTTCCCACCCTCTACTTCTACCCAATGACACAAGGCCCCTCGGCTGGCTTCGGTTGCACCCCAACCCTGTCCGTCTTGTTCTTTAGGTTTGATATACCAATCGTCGTTTAACCGGAACTCCCGCAGGCAGTGTTCGGCTTGACGATATAGCTTGACAATTTCGTGAACTCGTGATAACTGCCTGACATGGACGCTAGCACCGCCCATTTTTTTGAAAACATCGAGGATAAAGCCGTCGTAGTGCTGCCAAGATTCACCGTGTTTGCCACCTGCGACTAATTGACGGGCGAGGGGACCTGCTTCCAAGCGTCCGAAGTCGCGGTGACGGACTGCAGTTGACCAGGAATAGGCACCGTCAAAGTCTTTGCTGTTGTTGGCGATTGGTTTTGTTGTGCGATCGCTTGGATGCATATCTACGGTTCCCTCGTCATACCAGGAGTGAAGGGTGTTTTCTCTGACGGAGGTTTGCTCCATTAAAGCATGAGTGTCGGTAAATGCGTCATACACTCCACTTTTCATAATCATTGCCGAATTTCGCCCGGAGATAGTGGGTTTGTTGTATTTTGCTTCGTGGGGTAAATATCCCCAGGTGACATATCTACCCACACCAGCGCCAAATTTATCCAGACCGATATCCAAACCCATGCGCCAGTATAAACCCAAGTCAGAGTTCCAATGTTCTGGCTTTTCATTCAGCCATTGATTAAAATCATCATAGGTCTGGATTTGTTCGTAACGTTCCAAAGAACAACCCAACCATACTGATTCTAACCAATTGGTGCGAAAATATTCCAGAAGCGACCAAGCGCGGGTGACATCTGTGAGGGTGGGGGCGCACATCACCCCTCCAGGTACCATAAAACTAGAGTGGGGCCATTGTCCGCCAAATAAGGCATAAATTTCTACTGGTTTGGCAGAAATTGTGATGCCGATTTCGTATGATTTCCCTGTGAATGCCGCAAAGCGTTTGCAAGCTTCTAAATAATAGGGACTGTGGCGATACTTTTTATTGGTTAAATCTATTGCAAATAACCCATAAAAATATCTGGGTATACTTTGCATTGTTTCGACAATTTGACCCAAATTTCTTGCCAAAATCGCATTACGTGGGACTTCTGTTTCCCAAGCAGTATCCAATGCCCAAGCTGCAGAGGTGAGATGAGAAGCACCGCAAATTCCGCAGACGCGGGGTGTCACAATTAACCCCGCTTGGGGGTCTTTGCCCCGCAGAAGAATTTCAAATCCGCGAAACAGTTCGGCATGAGTCCAGGCATTGACTACCTGTCCATCATCTATATCAACTCGGACATCTAAATCACCCTCAACTCTACCGACGGGCGATATATCTATTGTTTGAATTGTCATTTTTGTCAAGGGTTAGGGGTGAAGGGCACGCTTGTTAACAATTCTTTTAGCCTGGAAATCAATTTCCGGCTAATAGCTCAAACCCGTTAAAACGGGTTAAGCCCTAAATACCATTTAGCTTACCCTGCAAGAGGGCGTTCAGCGCCCATAGCTAAATTTAGCTTTCAGCCCGTTCGCGTAGCGTCCCGAAGGGATATTTTAATTCAGGGCTTATTCTATTAACTAAACATTAAAAAAGTCTTCTTCTGCCCAAGGTGGCATGGTGTCTTTTGCGACAACAGTCAGGATGGCGTAGTCTATCTTGTTGACTCCTGGGGGCAAATCTTTGGGAACTCCCATCACCGTTTGAGTCTTAAAAACGGTCTCGGGTTTGAGGTCATGGAACGGAAATTCCGGTTCTGTACAACCGATGCAAGGCATTCCCATGCGGGTTTTAGAGGAGACACGGTTCCACAAAATGCGGTTGCAGGAAGAATGGGTCATGGGGCCTCGACAACCTAGGTCGTAAAATAGGCACCCTTTTCTCTGACCGAATTCGCTGGTTGATGCTTTGTAAGCAAAGTGGGTGTTGCGGGTACAACCGGTTTGGGTGTAAGTTTTGAAGAAAGTTTCCGGACGGTGTAACTCGTCGAGGGTGATGTCGCCGATTCGTCCTGTAGCGATCGCCACTAATATTTGGCTTATCCAGTCAGGGTGAGTCGGACATCCGGGAATGTTAATTACTGGTAATCCCGATTTGGTGCGAAAATAAGAGCCTAAAAAGCCCCCTTCTTGACGTTTGAGAAATTGCAATCCAGTTGATTCGCTGGGGTTGGGTGCCATTGCCACAATTCCTCCCCAAGTGGCGCAGTCTCCCACAGCGACGATATGATTGGCAACTTTTGAAAGGTCGCTCAACCAGTCTTTCATCGGGCGATCGGCAAACCGATTCCATTCGCCACTACCGTTGGGGGCGTTGATGACACTGCCTTCAAATACTAGGATATCTACAGGAATTTTGCCGTATACGCAATCCCACAACAATGTTTGTAAGTCTGTGCCTAATTCTAGTCCTAAGGATGGATGCCAAAGGATGTTTATGCCAAAGTCCGCTACTAAATCGCAGAATGTCGGTTCCTCAGCGTTGAGAAAGGACATATTATAGTCACTATAGAATAATTATTTTCTGCTCATGATTGAGAAATGGTTTTATGGTCGCGTCTCTACTATCGAGCAACAAGAGGACAGGAACGCACTTAAGAAACAGCTAGAGAGGGGTAAAAATGCTGGGTGCGATCGCTTCTATTGGGACATCCAAAGTCGCACGACCGAGGTAAGGGAAGGACTACAACAATTAATTAATGATTTAAAAATATCACCAAAGGGTACTATCAGCGAATTAGTTGTAACAAGAATTGACCGTATTGGCAGTTCGTCAAAATTGTTTTATTCCCTACTGGAAGTCTTGCGGAGTAGGGGAATTAGGCTAATAGCACTGGACCAAACAATTGATACAGAATCCCTGGGAGGGGAACTGACAATCGACATCTTACTTGCTGCGTCTAAATTTGAAATTAAAATGCTTTCTAGTCGAGTCAGTGCAGAAAGAAAGCACCGAATGACGCAACGCAAAAGCCACAGGTTTGCACCTTTGGGGTGGAAGGTTGAAAATGACATTTATATCAAGGACGAAAGCTGGTGTGTTTCCCTGTTGGATGGAAAACGAAGTTTTAGAGTTTGGGAGTTAGCCAAACTCGTATTTGATGTATTTGGTTTGTGTGGTAGCGTCCGCAAAACTTGCAATACTTTGAATGAGATGGTTGGTACTCCAGGCAAAATTGAAGCGCGATCGCCTGATGTCAAGCGCAAACATCTGATTAGCGCAGAAAACTTAGATAGTACAGATTTTTCATCAAATACGAAGAAAACATTTAAGCGATACCCTTGGGCTAGCTTACAGTGGTCACCAGCAGGATTAAAAAATTTCTTGGTCAACCCAGTTCATGCCGGCGGAACCCCATTCAATGTAACCACTAGTAGTCCCTCAAAGGGGAAGCAAATATCCCATTTTGACAAGTGGGATTGCAATTGGGATACCCATGAAGGGATTATTACCCGCGAACAGCACGAACAGATAAAAAGGATTATTCGCAGCAATGCAAATAATAAATGGGCAGCAACAGCAGGAGACACAACCAATCCATTCGCAAATTTAGTCAAGTGCGGTAGGTGTGGGGGTGCATTAACCCGGATGTCTTCCCGACGCGATCGTCGCAAAGGAGATTATACCGCTTACTACCAATGTACTCACTATTCCCTTGGACGCTGCGATGCCAAAGAAATGATTAGCAGTCGCAGTCTTGATAATCAAGTAGCTGCCAACTTAGTGCGAGAAGCTACTAGATTGGCCTCTATGGTAGATTTTGGAGAAGAGAAGCATCTTGAACCAGCATCCGTAAAGGAACTGCGGGAAACTTTAGCAGGGCTGGATAAATTACCTACCAACCATTTTGTTGAAAAAGCTAAGGACGGGATCAGCGACCAAATCGCCAGTATCTTAAGTCTGCACGAGAAAGCGACAAAACGCAGCCTGTTAGTTCGAGAAGAATTAGTCCAGATGTTCTGCGATCGCGAATACTGGGACAGCAGAACACCTGAAGACAAGAAGCGAATGCTAAATAGGCTTGTGAGACGTATCATTGTTGATGGGCGTGTTCTTTTGGGTATTGAGTTTTTTTAACTCCCGTTGCCGTACAAGTTCTCGCCATTCTTCGAGTTGACGCATCCAAAATTCCCTTTCTGATTCGATTTGCACTTTTTTGCTTCTTTGTTTGTATCTCAAGGTTATTTGGTTGGACAAAAATTTCTGTTAGCTGCGAACGCATCTGCTGTACTCGAAAAACCTTGAATGTAACCAGCCTTAAAATTTTTATGGATATGGTTATACCAATTCTGTATGAAGATGCACATAATCAAGACCCCCCTGTAGTCCCCCCTTGCCAAGGGGGGACGGCGTAGCCGGGGGGTAATATATGCAGCTTCACAAAGAAATGGTATTACACTGTTAGAATTTGCGCAAAAAAATTCTGATGTAGTGGTAATACCCTCCGGGAGGCAAGCCACATGAATTACCACTACGGCAAATCTAGACTTTTGAGACAATGCAAGCGTAAGTCCTGACTTTACGACTGCTCATTTACCGCAGATCCCCGACTTTTTTAAAAAGTCGGGGATCTAAACTCTTAGACGGTACAAAGGTTTTCCAATTTTTAATTTTTAATTTTTAATTTGTCCCGGACAAGTTCCATTGTTAGATCCCAAACTGTAAGAACTTGCACCAGGCGCATGAGTAATAAGAGTCACATTGCCTTTGCCGTCAAATACCCAGCCAGTAGCAGGTAAAACTTCTTGTTCCTTTGGTGCTGGTGGCGTTGCGGCTGAGATTCTGACATTCTGACTAGTATTAACACTTATTAGTCGAGTATCAGACCATACTGCATCACTGGTCAGAGGTTCGTCAGGGCTGGGGGGCAAACCACCGCGTCCGGTGGCGGTAAATGTACTGCCGCTATCAAAGACAGTACATCCGGAGGCGACGAACATTGATGGGTCAACTACAGATGCAGGTAGAGCCGTTAGCCCCTGGTTAGCGTCAACATTTGTGATGTTGATGTTGACTTGACCGCTTAAGTTGGGGTTTTCTCGGGATATGGCGGTGATGTCGTTTGTTTGTAATTGTCGAGGATCTCTATCTAATGGACGCAACCTCTGGAGGTCTTCTCTACTCAGGGGTGCGAGAAAATAGATGTTTGTAGCGTTGATATCAACTTTTCCGCCGCTACCAGTGAATGCATTGGCGGTGATGTCGCTATTTTCATTGGGTAGACCAACAATAAAGCCATTGGGGGTATTGATGGTGATATTTCCACCATTACCGGCACCACCGGCTGTAGTGGAGATGGAACTGTTGCGACGCAGTAGCAATAAATCCCGGACGTTCAAGGTAATATCGCCACCATTTCCCGATGTGGTTGTACCTATGATGCTGCCTTGATTGTCTAGGGTGATTGAACGAGCATTTATTGTCAGTTTGCCGGCTGTTCCTGCACCTTCACTACCTACAGAAATTTCTCCCCCATCCGAGACAGTGAGTTGTCTGGTATCAATAGTTAAGTCTCCTGCATTCCCGTTGCTGACTATAGTTCTTGCGATTCCTCCACCAGTCGTCTCAGTTGAGGCCGCTTCTGCAGTGATTTTACTCTTAAATTTGCCGTTTGGTGATGTCCCAAAGACTCGCAGGAATTCATTTGCAGTAATTTTTAACGTACCCCCATTACCATTTCCTTCAGTGCCAGCAAATATGAGTCCACCATCTCTGACGGTGATGCGATCGCCTTCAATTGTCAAAGTTCCACCATTGCCTGTCGGTGGAGTTTCAGTTTCATCTACGTCTACTTCAACGCCAGCAAAGATACCGCCTTGGAAGAAGTCGGCATTAGCTGTGTCAAATATATCGATATCATTAGCGCGAATAAATAAATTGCCTGCATCTCCTTTACCAAAAGTCGCAACCTGTACTTTGCCACCACCACCAATACTCAAGCGTGGAGTGATAACAGTCAGATTACCTCCCTTCCCTTCACCTTCAGTATTTACTTGAGCAAATAAGCCGGCAGGATTATTAATCGGATTATTAGTATTGCCACCAAAGACTTTGCCAAAAATTTCTACTGACTCGGTGGCATTAACTGTAAGATTGCCTGCATTGCCTTTACCAAAAGTCGTAGACCCCACTTGTGAACTTGTGATAACCAAGCGCCTTGTATCGATTGTTAAGTTTCCTGCATTTCCTGTACCTCCAACATTTGCACTGATACGACTTGACCCTCCGACTTCTTCCGTACCTAAAACTTCTACCAAACCAGCCTCGATAAATATATCTCCTGCATTTCCCACACCAGAGGTATTTGTTAACACACTCGACCCATTTGTGACGCTGAAGCGTTCAGTGTCTATATTGATCTTGCCTCCATTTCCCTGTCCGGCATTGATGGCAAACAGAGTAGCACCATCAGCAAGAGAAACAGAGTTTCCTGCTGAAATTTTGATATCGCTACCATTGCCCACTGCCCCAGATTCAACATCGGCGAAGATTCCACTGTTTCTACCTGTAAAAGAAACGGAGTCCTTAGCCATTATAGATACGAGTCCAGCATTTCCCTCAGCACCTGTAAACAAACCCGCTTGCAGTTGAGATGTACCACTTAAAGAAACTGTTTTAGCATCCAGGAGAATATTACCAACATTACCCTTCGCAGGCTGCCGAGCAGGGCTTCCTATATTGCTAACTATAAAACTGCCATTGGCAAGAGATATAGCTTCTTGTGCCTGTATATCTATATTGCCTCCATTTCCTGTTCCAGAACTGCTAGCACTAAGTTGAGCGTTGTTATTTAAAGAAATGGAATTAGCCTGAATTTTGATATTGCCTGCATTGCCTGTAGCTAATCTGCCCACAGTGCTGAATAAACCACTAATATTGCCACTATTTCCACCATCAAAGGAGACTTTACCGCCAGCATTGACGTTAATATCTCCACCCTGTCCAGTCGCCCTAGATCCCACATAATTCTGAATGATACTTCCATCGTTGAGATTAACTGCTTCCTGAGCGTTAATCTCAATATTTCCTGCCTTACTGTTAGCAGAACTCAAACCTTGCCCAATACCACCACTCAGAAAACTTCCTCCAAACATCTCAAAATTTCGGGCATTGACTGCAATATCTCCCCCACCGGCTGCATCTACACGTACACTAGCGCCATTGGTAAAAGACACATCAGAACGAGTCACATTCTCTGGAAATCCCAGCCTCAAATTATTCCCATCCACTTGAAGCCCTACAGTTCCCGGTGCAGCCAATCCTCCCAACTCCACTCGCCCACCAAAGGCTCTCAATCTTCCCCCATCCATCTTGATGTCGCCACCAACTAGCAGCAAACTCCTACCATCTGGAACGCGCAAACCTGATGTATTTCCGCCATCAGGTGCCCTTTCTGCGGCCGCTCTTGACCTATTCTCAATACTTGCAGCGAGTTGATTGAATAACAAAGCCGAAGGATTTATCGACAATAGCGGCGAAGGTGCTTGGGGATTAGTCGCACCAAAAAAACCTCGATCGCCAAATTGTATAGCATTCGCCGTACTCGCCACAAACGAACCACCGACTTGCAATCTGGCGTTTTCTCTAAAAACAATCCCGTTTGGATTTATTAAAAATAGGTTGGCTGTACCATTAGCTCGAATCAAGCCATCAATATCTGATAAAGACGAACCTGTCACCCGACTGATAATATTTTGTATTGCCGGGTTGTTATTAATGTTAAAAAAAGCCGATCCATTGATAGGCACTGAAAACTGACTGAAACTGTGGAACAGATTCCCTCCAACAGCAGTTCCATTTGTAACCGTGAAGTTATTGCCGATCGCACTGACTGAAGAGTTCACTGGTAGCGTCGTATCGGGAACGACTTGGGCTAAGACGCTATTTACTCCAGATATCAGCACTCCTCCCAAAACTACCATCCATCCTAAGCGTTTGCATCCAAACAGTGTGTTGCAGCCTGCCATCTCAGTCATTCCCCGCACATCTATAGGCTGAATTTATCACTTGTATAACGATTTTTAGAAGTCCTAGAAATAATACTTAAGTGTATATTTCTCGAAAATTAGGTTTTTTGGTGAATAAAAAGTAAAACATCCGCCTAAAGGTAGATTTTTATGGGTTTATGATTAATTTTCTTTGCAAAAAACAATGCGATCGCCTTAACAGCGAGATTATTAAACGGTTTAAGGTACACTAAGAACGTATCCGTCTTCACGCAGTTTTGAAGCATGGCTCGTTGGTTCAATATCGCAGGTCCCTGTAAAGCTGACAAACACTACATGCTGCCAGCTACCGCTCGTCTCCCCGACTTGGAGCAGCTAATTGAACAAGAAAGCTATTTTGTAGTTCATGCACCTCGCCAAACAGGTAAAACCACGTTGATGCTAGCACTGGCAAAACAGCTTACAGAAAGTGGACGTTACGCAGCAGTGATGGTATCCGCAGAAGTAGGAAGCGCATTTAATGATGACCCAAGTGCGGCAGAATTAGCAATTCTTGGTGCTTGGCGTAATTTGATTTCAGTGCGTTTACCCAAAGATTTGCAACCTCCAACTTGGGTTTATGAGGAACCGGGACAAAGAATTCAAGCTAGTTTGCAGGCTTGGGCACAAGCTTCACCACGACCTATAGTACTTTTTATAGATGAAATTGACTCTCTGGAAAACCAAGCGCTAATTTCGGTTCTGCGGCAGTTACGTGATGGTTATCCCACTCGTCCCGAAAATTTTCCTTTATCTGTAGGGTTGATTGGTTTGCGGGACGTGCGCGATTATAAAGTCGCATCTGGTGGTAGCGATAGGTTAAATACGGCGAGTCCTTTCAATATTAAAGTCAGTTCTCTAACGTTGAGAAACTTTAACGCTGTCGAAGTTACAGAATTATATCAGCAGCATACTGAAGACACTGGGCAAGTTTTCACCCAGCAAGCAACAGCAACAGCATTTGATTTAACTCAAGGACAACCTTGGTTGGTAAATGCCCTTGCCAAAGAAGTTGTAGAGAAGATGGTCAAGGATAGAAATATTGCCATTACCCATGAACACATATTAAAAGCCAAAGAAATCTTAATCGCCCGCCGGGACACACATCTGGACTCGCTTGCAGAAAAACTTCGAGAAAAACGAGTCAAAGACATCATCGAACCGATGTTAGCAGGACTTGCATTAGGCGATACTCCTGCTGATGACCGACAATATTTGATTGATTTAGGATTGTTGCGACGGGACCCCGCAGGAGGACTCGTTATCGCCAATCCCATTTATCGCGAAGTAATTCCCCGTGTTTTAGTGCAGGGTACACAAGATAGCTTACCCCACATTAGCCCCAGTTGGTTAACTCAAACGGGAGAGCTAAACACCGATGACTTACTACAGGCATTTATCAGGTTTTGGCGTCAACATGGCGAACCATTATTAAAAACTACTGGATACCATGAAGTCGCACCCCATATAGTACTAATGGCATTTTTACATCGCGTTGTCAATGGTGGCGGAACCTTAGAGCGGGAATATGCGATTGGTAGTGACCGCATGGATTTATGTTTAAGATATAGAAACGTCACCTTGGGAATCGAATTAAAAGTATGGCGCGATAAGAAAGGCGACCCTCAATCTGAAGGTCTTGAACAATTAGATTCATATTTAGCGCGATTGGGATTAGATTTTGGTTGGTTATTTATATTCGACCGACGTAAAAATGCACCACCAATCGAAGACCGTTTATCAACCCAAATTATCACCACAAAAAATCAACGTTCTATTACCGTTATTCGTGCTTAGAAGACTGAAATATGCGACCTTTGTGTTTTAGGGAAAACTATAGTTGATGTTTGGATATATTTGACTATACGCTCATGTAACTATAAGCCAGCCAAACGGCAGTATTATCCTTCTAGCGGCTTTTCTGAACTAAACCGTTTAGTTTACCAACAGTGTCTTTATATATACCCCAATTTAATGCGTTAGCGTATAGCTTACCTGATGTATCGCTCACGACCTAAATCACACTGATGGAGAGCGATCGCTCTTAATAAGATTCTAGAAACAAACATAAAACGAGATTCCTCACAATTTTCTCAAGTTTCACCTGTAATATTTTCAGAATATCTGAGCAGTAGTTAAGGAGGTTGGTTATGACAAAAGAATATATGGATGGTTTAGAAGCATTCGTTGATAAGTTGACATTAGCCGCAGTCCTAGAGATGTTAGAGCGAATCTGCCACAAAAAGGCAGAAAATCTGAGAAATAATTGGAAAGATGAGATGCAGGCAAAGCTTTGGGATAAAGCTGCTAGACAGATAGAACAGATAAATATTGATATCTGAACAGCCTAGCCAACAAAATTCTTCAGTTTTCTAGAGCAATTTCTGGCAATTTTAGTTATTTAGCAAAAATTAAAATTGCTACATCCTGCGCAAACTCTTAATTGTATGAAAACGCAAAAACGAGTTGGTATTTTAACTAGTGGAGGAGACTGTCCCGGACTGAATGCCGTAATTCGCTCTGTAGTCAGTCATGCAACTCTTACCCATGATTGGCAAGTGTTGGGCATTCCCTATGCAACAAAGGGGTTATTAGAGATTCAGGCAATTCCTTTGAGTATGCATGGTTTGGACTTGCGCGGTATTGACCCTTTATTAAATATGGGTGGAACAATTCTTGGTAGCATCAATAAAGGGGATACTCTAAATCATATTGATGAAATTTTAGCAGGCTACCATGCACTCAAGTTGGATGCTTTAATTGGTATTGGTGGAGATGGAAGTTTAGCGATTCTCAACCAACTACAAACTGCGGGAAATTGGCAATTTATCGCCATACCCAAAACAATCGATAATGACGTTGCACTCACCGAACATGTTGTTGGGTTTGATACTGCTGTCAATACAATCGTCGATGCTTTAAATCGCTTGACTTTCACCGCAGCCAGCCACGATAGGGTAATGATTGTGGAGGTGATGGGACGCAGTGCCGGACATTTAGCGCTACACTCAGGAATTGCAGGTGGTGCAGATGTAATTTTAATTCCTGAAATTCCCTATTCAATTAAAGATATTTGCTCGCATTTAAAAGAATTACGGGATAATTGGGGACGCAAGTTTGCAATTGTTGTTGTAGCGGAAGGGGCACAAGTTGCGGATGATTCTTTATTATATGCATCCTGTCAAAAACCATCATGCGGCATGGGACAATATATTGCTGATGAAATACGCAGTTGCAGCCACAATCAACTCGATATTCGCGTTTCTGTGTTGGGACATATCCAGCGTGGTGGAATACCTTCAGCTTTAGACCGTTTGGTAGCGACTGCATTTGGTAAAGCGGCTGTGGATTTGCTGGCAAATGGCGATACTGGAAAGATGGTTTCATGGCATAACGGGCAAGTTGAAGCAGTGGCTTTGGATGCTGTTCTCGCTCAAAGTCCGTTGCGTGTAGCGGAGAATTATTACTTAGTAGAAACAGCACGTGGGTTGGGTATTTATGTGGGAAATACTAATGCTTGAAGTATCTGAAAGAGTGACCAATCAATCTTAACTGCGTCTTCACAACTTCCTCAAGTTCTTTGTCTATAACTAGAGTTGAGACTGATATCAGATTCGCCTAAATACTTACGATAAAAACGACGCAAAGATGGAGAGACACACCGGACAGGTCGAATTTTTAATCGTAAGTGATTAGCCGGACTTAATATGATTTTAGTTGTCATAGTTGAATCAAGTGTAACCTCCAACAAAAAAATACGACCTTTTCACCCTATTTTTATCCCTTATAGTACTGGGGAAAATTAAAAAATATGTTGGAACAATGGCATGGCTTTAAATTGGGTAAATGGATGAAGGAAGTTAATGTCCGCGACTTCATCCAAAAAAATTACACTCCTTACGAAGAAAACGAATCTTTCTTAACAGGTGCTACTGAAAAAACCCAAGCACTGTGGAATCAAGTCAAAGAATTGATGAAGGTTGAGCGGGAAAAAGGCATTTTAGATACTGATACCGAAGTTGTTTCCACTATTACCTCTCATCATCCCGGCTACATTAACCGTGAGTTAGAGCAAATTGTCGGCTTGCAAACTGAAAAACCGCTCAAACGCGCCATTATGCCCTTTGGTGGGATTCGTGTAGTCAAAGATTCACTGGAAGCCTACGGTTATCAACTAAATCCCCAAACCGCAGGGATATTTACCAAATACCGCAAAACCCATAACGATGGAGTATTCGATGCCTATACCCGTGAAATGCGCTTGGTAAGGCATTATGGCGTTGTTACTGGCTTACCTGATGCTTACGGACGGGGAAGAATCATCGGTGATTATCGACGAGTGCCGTTGTATGGAGTTGATAGTCTAATTGAAGACAAAAAAGCACAACTCGAATCCCTCGATCTGAATGTGATGGACGAAGACATAATTCGTCTGCGGGAGGAGATTTCTGAGCAAATTAAAGCACTTTTTGAACTCAAAGAAATGGCTGCTAGCTACGGCTTTGATATTAGCCATCCTGCAGCCAATGCTAAAGAATCTGTGCAGTGGCTTTATCTTGCCTATCTTGCAGCAGTGAAAGAACAAAACGGTGCAGCAATGTCAATCGGACGAATTTCTGCGTTCCTCGACATTTACTTTGAACGTGATTTGCAACAAGGCAAAATAACTGAATCGGAATTGCAAGAACTCATCGACCACTTTGTGATGAAACTGCGGATGGTACGCTTTTTGCGGACACCCGACTACAACCAGCTATTTTCTGGTGACCCCACCTGGGTGACCGAATGCATCGGCGGTATAAGTGAAGACGGCAGACCGTTAGTAACAAAAACGAGTTTTCGGATGTTGCACACATTAGATAATTTGGGAGCAGCACCAGAACCCAATTTGACGGTGTTGTGGTCGGAACGCTTGCCAGATAACTTTAAACATTACTGCGCTAAGGTATCCATAAGTACTAGTTCTATTCAGTATGAAAACGACGATCTGATGCGTCCTTACTGGGGAGATGATTATGCGATCGCCTGTTGTGTCTCGGCAATGCGAATTGGCAAACAAATGCAGTATTTTGGTGCCCGTGTCAATTTAGCTAAATGCTTGTTGTATGCCATCAATGGTGGTAAAGATGAAAGTTCTGGTGAACAAGTTGCACCTGGGTTTGCACCTATCACCTCGGAGTATTTAAACTACAACGAGGTTTGGAGCAAGTTTGAGCGAATGATGGCATGGTTGGCAAAAACCTACATCAATACCCTCAATGTCATCCATTATATGCACGATAAATACTGCTACGAGCGGTTAGAGATGGCATTACATGACCGAGATGTCTTCCGGACAATGGCTTGCGGTATTGCTGGGTTGTCGGTGGTTGCAGATGCCTTGTCTGCAATTAAATATGCGAAAGTCAAAGTGTTGAGGAATGAAGCCGGGTTAGCAGTAGATTACCAAATTGAGGGAGATTTCCCAAAATACGGCAACAACGATGACCAAGTTGATGATATTGCGGTACATTTAGTTACCAGGTTCATGAACGAACTTCGCAAATATAAGACTTATCGCAACGCCATACCTACCCAGTCAGTGTTAACCATTACCTCAAACGTAGTTTATGGCAAGAAGACAGGTAATACACCCGATGGGAGGAAAGCCGGAGAACCCTTTGCACCGGGGGCAAATCCCATGCACGGACGGGATACAAAAGGAGCGATCGCATCTCTAGCTTCGGTTGCTAAAATACCCTACGACCAATGTCAGGATGGGATTTCCAATACTTTCTCGATTGTGCCATCGGCGTTAGGTAAAGTTGAGGAAGACCAGGTTAATAACTTAGTCGGTATGCTCGATGGTTATTTCCACGACTCAGGACACCATCTAAATGTAAACGTTATGAACCGGGAGATGTTGCTAGATGCGATGGATCGACCTGAGTTATATCCGCAGCTTACTATCAGGGTATCTGGTTATGCGGTGAATTTTATTAAGTTGACTAGGGAACAGCAGTTGGATGTGGTTAAGCGGACTTTCCACGAACGGTTTTAGCAGCTTAGTACAGAATTTCGCAACTTCGTAGCGAATCCTCTTAAAAAAACTCTGCTACCTGGTGCGCTTTCCTCAGTGTCCTACCCTACACAGAAGGCGTACAGCGCCTACTGCGTTTAAAAACGCTACGAATTTATGCTCTTCTGTACTTAGACGACCATAATATAACGCAATACCGTTCAGTTAAGCCCGAAATCGTTGTAGAGACGTAGCACTGTTACGTCTCTGAACATTACATTTTTCACCACTAATTCCTTAACTGAACTGTATTGTAATATAACGTAGTTACAATTCATGAATTGTAACTAAATAGCTTACGGTTAATCGACCGAACGCGATATCATACATCAAATCAGCAAGACCAATTATTTGATATCGATTTTGGCTTTAACTACAGTTGATTCACCTGTGCGTTCGATACGAAAACCAAGTTTCTGACAAACTCGTTGCATACCAAAATTATCAGCTAGCATATCTGCGCTAATTTGCTTAAGTTGTTCGTCATGGCTCACTTGTAGCAGTTGCTTGAGTAACTCCGTTCCCAATCCTTGACATTGAAAGCGATCGCTTACCAAAATAGCAAATTCCGCTTCGTTAGTTCCATGTAATTTACTTAACCTACCAACTGCTAAAATTTCCCGTGTTTCTGTTTTGGGATTTTTATAATCAGCTACCAGTGCCATTTCTCGGTCATAATCGATAAAACACAGACGGGTGAGACGTTCGTGGGCAATGCGTTGGCTGAGTTTAATTAAATGAAAGTATCGAAAATAGACGCTTTCTTCTGATAAAGTTTTGTGAAATTGAATCATTAACGGTTCGTCTTCCGGACGAATGGGACGAATTGTCACTTCCATGCCATTTCCCATTCTCCAAGATGAAACATACTGTGTAGGATAAGGGCGAATCGCTGGTTTTGGTAATTGCTCTTGTTTAACATCTAAATCGTGAAGCACAATCCGTCCATCAAGGGCAATTAAAGAGTTTTGAGTGATTTCGTTTTTAATCTCCTGTGCCAAAAGGGGATTAATATCAATTTCCTTAATCCAAGGTTGTTCAACCACTAATTGACTAAAACGTACCAAAAGCTGTTCTAAAGCTTCTAAATCAACGGCCCTCCGACCTCTTACTCCCTGTAATGCCTTGTAAATCCTGGTTTGTTCCATCATCCGCCGTGCCAGGGTAGTATTGAGTGGAGGCAGTCCCAATGCTCTATCTTTAAACACTTCAACCAACTGTCCCCCCGTACCAAAAAGCAACACAGGCCCAAATTGGGAGTCGATACTGCTACCTAAAATTAATTCGTAGCCATTTTTTAAATCAAGCATTGGCTGAATAGTTACCCCAGCAAAGTGACTTGCACCAACTTTGTTTGTCACGGAAGTTTGAATGGCATTATAGGCTTCCCTGACTGCATCACCACAGCATAAATTTAAATGCACTCCCCCAACATCAGTTTTATGAGTGATTGTGTGAGAATATACCTTGATAACGACCGGATAACCGATTCGATCGGCCTGTTGAACCGCTTCTTCTACAGTCGTTGCTAACAGCGTTTCCACAGTTGGGATTCCGTAAGCTGCAAGTACTTCTTTTGACTCCACCTCTGTTAATAAACTTCTTCCCACTTGGCGTGCTTTTTGAATTATTGTTTCGACTAAAGTTCGATTAGAAATATCAACTTCTTGATTGGCAAGTACGGGAGTTTCATACAAACCACGCAAGTTATAACTATAACGCCACATATAGTTGAATACCCGTGCAGCCGTATCTGGAAACGGGAATGTGGGAATTGAAGCTTGGTTGAGAATTTCCGCACCTGCATTGACATCAGCATCCCCCATCCAACTGGCGATCGCGGGTTTTCCAATCTTGGCATAAGGTTTTAACAAGCGTGCTGTTTGGGTGGGATCGGTCATCGCTTGGGGTGTAAGAATGACCAGCAAACCATCGCTATTCGGGTCTTTGGCGGCAATATCTAATGCTTGGGCATAACGATTTGGGTCCGCATCTCCTAGCAAGTCGATGGGGTTGCTGTGGTTGCCGTTAGCTGGCAAGATTTGATGGAGCGCATCGGAAGTTTCCTGAGATAGTTCCGCCAGTTCTCCCCCATCAGTTATCAATGCATCAGTAGCCAAAACTCCAGGTCCCCCAGCATTGGTAATAATTGTCAATCGTGGCCCCTCTGGACGAGGCTGTTTGGCTAATACCTCTGCCATATCAAATAAATCGGAGATACTATTAACCCGCAACACCCCACATCGGCGCAACGCTGCATCAAACACCGCATCGCTCCCCGCCAAGGCTCCTGTGTGCGAGGCTGCGGCTTTGGCTGCGGCTTCGGTGCGACCGGCTTTAATAACAATTATCGGCTTGGTAAGGGCAACTTCCCGCGCTGCTGAGAGGAATGACCGGGCATTACCAATGGATTCCATGTAAATCACAATACTTTCAGTACTTGGGTCATCACCTAAGTATTCGATTAAATCACCCCAATCGACATCAAGCATCGAACCAATGGAAATAAAGGAGCTAAACCCGACATTTTCCCGGAAGCTCCAGTCTAAAATCGCTGTACATAATGCCCCACTTTGGCTGATAAAACCGACTTTCCCAGGTAGCGCCACACTGCTGGCAAAGGTAGCATTTAAATTAGTATGGGGATTAATTACACCCAAGCAGTTGGGTCCAATCAAGCGGATTTTGCCTCGACGGGCTTCTTTTAATACCTGCTGTTCTAAGTCTGCACCGACTGCACCTATTTCCTTGAATCCTGCAGAGAGAATAATTGCCCCCTTCACACCTGCATCAACGCACTCGCTAACTATACCGGGAACAGTAGATGCGGGTGTAGCAATAATTGCCAAATCTACAGCTTCTGGAACGGCAGCAATATTTGGGTAAGCTTTGATACCTAGAATGCTGTGACGTTTGGGATTGACTGGGAATACGGTACCGCCAAAGGGGTTGCGAATGAGGTTCCACAGCACAATCCGTCCAACACTATTTTCTCTTTCGCTTGCACCAATTACAGCGATCGCTTTTGGGTTGAAGATTACATCAAGGGGGTGATGTTCTGAGCGAAGAATATCATAAGCGCGATCGCTTGCGATTGTTATAGACTTTTGCATATTTAGTACTTAACCACATTAGTTATGAGGGGGAAGGATTGAACCGCGTAGGCGAAGCCAGCCGTCTCGGCTTAGACGCAAAGGACGCGAAGGAAGAGAGAAAGAAGAAGAGATTTTTCAAGAAGGTCAACCTAATAAAATAAATTTTTTCCTTATTCGTTCTATAGTTGAGACTCCAACTTTTAAGCTGTCAGCAATACGTGAATCAGATTTACCTTCCTATGCCAGACTAAGTATACGTGCCCGTGTAATCACCCTTGTTGTACTTGTACCCTTATTTATTAACGTCTCTAAATCAGCTTTTTCCGATGCAGTTAAATTAACGCTCGTATTTTTTTGTCATTGGAAATACACCCTTTTAGATCAGTTTACCAGTAATAGCTGTTTCCCATCAAAGCGAGTGCGGTGGAGTACTAGTCCTCAGTTGGGATTAACTGTTGGTAGTTGCGAATAAGTTTTCTTCTGGGTGATATGGTGCCGCATCTGTACGACAACCTCGATACGCTAAGATATACAATTCTTTTAAATCGTTAATTAATGGATAGCGAGGATTTGCACCCGTACACTGGTCATCAAATGCTTGGTCTGCCATTTTTTCAACCTTAGTGAAAAATTCTTTATCTTCATCACCCAAAGCTTCTTTGATTGTTTGCGGAATATCGACTTGATGCTTTAAATTTTCTACCACTTCCACCAACCTTACGACTTTTTCATCGGGTGTATTGCCACCTAAATTTAGAAAATCGGCGATTTGTGCATAACGTTGTTTGGCATGGGGATATTTATACTGCGGGAAAATCGCTTGCTTAAAGGGAATATCTGTAGAGTTGTAGCGAATTACATGGGATATTAATAGAGCATTTGCTAACCCATGTGGTACGTGGAAAGTTGCCCCGAGTTTATGTGCCATTGAGTGACAAACACCCAAGAAAGCATTTGCAAAAGCCATCCCGGCAATTGTTGCGGCATAATGAACCTTGGACCTTGCTTCTGGGTCTTTTGCGCCATTTTTGTAGGCACTGGGTAGATATTCCATTAGTAATGCGATCGCTTGTAATGCCAAACCATCTGTAAATTCAGTTGCCATTACGGATACATAAGATTCCAAAGCATGAGTTAATGCATCGATACCACCGTATGCCGTTAATTTCTTCGGCATATTCAGCACGAGATCGGGGTCTACAATTGCCATATTTGGCGTTAGGGCATAATCTGCTAAGGGGTACTTCATCCCCACGCGATCGTCAGTAACCACGGCAAATGGTGTCACTTCCGAACCAGTACCTGAAGTGGTGGGAATCGCTACCAGCATGGCTTTTTGTCCCAGTGGTAACAGTTCATACACCCGCTTGCGGATATCCATAAACCGCATTGCCAAGCCTTCAAACTCAATATCTGGCTGTTCGTACATCAACCACATTACCTTGGCTGCATCCATCGGCGAACCACCACCAATGGCAATAATCACATCGGGTTGATAGCTGTTAAGTAAAGCTAATCCTTTGTTAACATTTAAAAGTGTGGGGTCAGGTTCGACATCGTGAAATACGTCATGTTTAACACCCATTTCATCCAAAACTTGGGTAACTTTATCTACAATTCCCAAATCAAATAAAGGCTTGTCGGTAACGATAAAAGCCCGTTTTTTACCCGCTAATTCGCGTAATGCAACAGGCAAACATCCATTTTTAAAGTAAATTTTCGGTGGAACCCGGAACCACAACATATTTTCTCTTCGTTCCGACACCGTTTTGATATTGAGAAGATGATGTGGTGCGACATTATCAGAAATAGTATTACCACCCCAAGTCCCGCAACCTAAAGTTAAGGAAGGGTCGAGCTTGAAGTTGTATAAATCACCAATTGCACCTTGTGAAGAAGGCGTATTTATTAATACTCTTCCCGTCTTCATTCTGTTCTCAAAATAAGCAATATTATCCATATTGGCTGGATTTGTATAAAGTACAGAGGTGTGCCCTGGGCCTCCAAATTCAATCAAATGTTCAGCCTTTTCTACTGCTTCATTAAAATTCTTGGCTCGATACATTGCCAGAATAGGTGATAGTTTCTCATAGGCAAAAGGTTCAGCAGCACCTATCATTTCAACTTCGCCAATTAAAACTTTATAGCTGCTGGGTAAGGGACAATAAGTATCTGTTCCACAGCCATGCACCTCACGTTTGAGTTCGATACCTGCTATTTTTGCTAAGGTTTCTGCTGATTGTCCCACAATTGCTGGATTCAATCGTCCCTCTTTTAATATCAAATTACCAAGCTTGTGTTTTTCCTCATTGTCGAGACAATATGCACCACGACAGATGAATTCTTGTTTAACTTGCTGGTAAATATCATTAACAACAATAACCGACTGTTCAGAAGCGCAAATCATGCCATTGTCGAAGGTTTTACTGATTAAGATTGAACTGACAGCGGTTTGAATATCTGCGGTTGCATCAATCACCGCAGGAGTATTGCCAGCACCAACACCCAACGACGGATGTCCGGAAGAATAAGCTGCACGCACCATACCTGGACCACCCGTGGCCAAAATCAGCTTGATTTCGGGGTGTTGCATCAAGGCTTTTGATAATTCCACAGTTGGTTCATCAATCCAACCGATAATATCTTGTGGTGCCCCTGCAGCGACAGCAGCCTCAAGGGCAATTTTTGCGGCAGCAACTGTACATTCCTTCGACTTTGGATGAGGTGAGAAAATAATGCCGTTGCGGGTCTTGAGTGTGAGTAAAGTTTTGAAAATAGTAGTTGATGTAGGGTTAGTCACAGGAACAATACCTGCCACAATACCTACAGGTTCGGCAATCTTTTGAATTCCGAATGATTTATCTTCTTCAATTACACCGCAAGTTTTTTCGTTCTTGTATTTGTTGTAGATATATTCAGAAGCAAAGTGGTTTTTAATGACTTTATCTTCAATAATACCCATTCCGGTTTCCGCCACTGCCAATTTAGCTAAAGGAATCCGTTCGACATTAGCGGCTAAGGCTGCTTGTTTGAATATAAAATCTACTTGTTCTTGAGAATAAGTTGCATATTTTTCTTGTGCTACTTTGACACGTTGAATCAGGGTTTCTAATTCTTGGATGTTAGTAATTTGCATAATTTACCTCAAATAATGATTTAACGAAGGAAGAAGAAAGATATGTTGAAGTCTTCGCGCCTTCAAGCCAAACTCGTCCGGTGTCCCCCACCAAGTCGTAGATTGCTGGTCGATAGAGGTGCCGAGTTTAAATCCCCCACCAATTGCATGAATTCCTCCTTCTTCCTTCTTCCTTCTTCCTTCTTCCTTCTTCCTTCATTTACCTCACTAACGTAGGAATTGTAATAATGCGGGTTGTGATTTGCGGCGATTGTGTTAACGTTTGATGAATTAGGCAAGCTTCAATTGCTTGTTGTAAGCCTAGTTTATGCTTCATGTCCAGAGAATTAGGTAGGCTTACGTCAACTTGAAAATTGTCCAAATGTGCTACAGGTTTAATCGATTTATCCGCATTCACAGTAATGCAAAGACCTGTAGAATCTAGAGTTCGGGATTGTAAATATTTAACCGCATAAAAACCGATACAACTACCAAGGGATGCTAAAAACCATTCAGTAGGTGTCATTCCCTTATCTTCGCCACCATTTTCTTCCGGTTGGTCGCCAATTATCAAATGATTTCTAGCTGTGGCTTTAAACTGTAACTTTCCTTCATAATTAATTTTGACTTGCATAAAGCCCTCCTAATTCTTTTTCATAAAGGACATCGAATTTAAACTGCTCGAATCCCTTTCATTCTGAAAATATCTAAGGTTTTTTTTAACTCTTCAGCAGTCGGAGTTGGGGTATCTTTAAGCTGGTATTCATAGCCTAATTCTTGCCATTTATATTCACCCATTTTATGGAACGGTAAAACTTCTAACTTTTCTAGATTCTTCAGCGTGGTGACAAAATTCGCTAATCCCTCAATATTTTCTGAATCATCACTTAAACCGGGAACCAAAACGAATCGAATCCAAACTGGTTTATTTATTTTACTCAAGTACTTGGCAAGAATAAGCGTTGGTTCAAGGGAAACGCTGGTAATTTTTGTATAAATTGCAGGGTCGAAAGATTTAATATCTAAAAGTACTAAATCCACAAATTCTAACACTGGCAAAGCTACTTCTAAATCGCAAAATCCAGAGGTATCTAAAGCTGTATGAATTCCTAACTCTTTACAGCGTCGGAAAATCTCCCGAATAAATTCAGGTTGATATAGAGGTTCTCCCCCGCTAATTGTCACACCCCCACCAGAAGCTTTCATATAGGAGGTATATTTCTGGATTTCTACCATCAACTCATCAACGCTGACTTTTTTGCCATTTTCGAGGTAACGGCAATCTGGATTGCAGCAGTAAAGGCAACGGAGGGGACAGCCTGTGGTAAATATGACAAAGCGAATGCCGGGGCCATCAACTGTACCACAAGTTTCGACTGAGTGGATGTAACCAGAGGTTGCTCTCTCTGAAACTGTTTGAACTTTAGAAATGTGGGATTTTTGATTTAGCATAGCCTCTGTGTGCCTATCAACTCACTTTGAGTTATAGGCAAATAATTTGAGGAACTTGTGAGGAAAGCTTGGAAATATACTAGACAGGACTTACGCAAAAACTCTCTGAAACCCTTATTCCTACCGAAACGGAAGGCGAAGCGAAGCGCCTATGGCGGTAATTTTTTAGTTCTTTTGCGTAAGTTCTGCTAGCTGGTGAAAAATGGACAACGTTCGCCCTTGACCTTCCCGCAGGGTAGCGATCGCAAGGTATTCTGTTGGGTTGAGGATTTGTTGAGGTGTGTGTTCCAGTGGGTTGATAGTATAAACTGAAGCTACGATTGCCATTCGCTTTGAGTTATGCTTTTCCCCCTTGGTTATGCTTGAAGACTGCTCAAATGTTATAGAAAACCAGCTTTTGGCAGCTCTGCCCAAGGGTGAGTGCGATCGCCTCCTTCCCTACTTAGAACTTTGTTCGCTCCAGGTTAAGGAATTTCTGTATACAGATAACCAGCCAATTGAATACGTATATTTTCTACAAAGCGGTGTCGCTTCATTGCTAACGTGTATGGATGATGGCACTTTCATTGAAGTCGCAACGGTTGGTAATGAGTCAATGGTGGGGGTTCCTATATTTTTGGGGGTTCAGCAAATTTCTTGGCAAGCTTGTTTGCAAATTTTTCCCGGTGATGCTTTGCGGATGCGTGCAGAAATATTCAAACGCGAGGTGACACCACAAAGTCCACTTCATGAATTGTTACAACTTTACACACAAGCCTTATTAAATCAAATTACACATTTATCTGCTTGCAATCGTTTGCACTCGCTAAAGCAGCGATGCTGTCGCTGGCTGCTGGGAACTACCGATAAGACTGGATCTCAGGAACTGATGCTCACCCAAGAGTCTTTATCAAAAATACTAGGAGTGCGACGGCAAATCTGGTAAAAGCTGAATTTGACCGAGGAGGAGAACTTCAATGCTTGTTGTTGCGTTATATTCAAGCACTTTTTACTCAAGTTTCTGAATCTGCAGCTTGCAACCGCTTGCATAGTATAGAAGAACGACTTGCGCGTTGGTTGTTGATGGTACAAGACTGTTTGCAAACTTCGGAATTTCCGATGACTCAAGAGTACATCGCTCAAATGTTGGGTTCGCGTCGTTCTGGCGTGACTGTCGCAGCATTTGCAAACATCAGAATTAAGCCTGTTCGATCAATGTCGAAATAGTTGCGTGCTGGTGGTGGATGGATCGCTTTTGCTGGGAATTATTACTGAAAGAGATATTGTAAAATTAACCACTTTTGGAACTGATTTATCTGCCGTCAAAGTCGGTGAGGTCATCACGCAAGAAGTCATTACTCTGAGGTTCTCGGACAATAATAATGCATTAACAGCGTTATCCTTACTACGGCAACACAAAATTCGTCACCTGCCAATTGTGGATGATGAAGAAAAATTGTTAGGAATTATTACACCTAACTGCATCCGTCAGGTGTTGCAACCGATGAATCTGCTGAGGATGCGTCAAGTTTCAGAGGTGATGAGTACTAACGTTGTTCGTGCATTTCCAAATGCATCGGTGCTGAGTTTAGCCAGACTGATGACAGAACATCAAGTTAGCTGTGTTGTAATTGTAGAGCAGGGAATAGAAACGACAGATGATTATCCGATTGGTATTATTACCGAGCGAGATATCGTCCAATTCCAAGCGATGGAGTTGAACTTAGGGCAAACTCAAGCCAAAACGGTGATGAGTACACCGCTATTGTGCTTGCATCCCGAAGATTCGTTGTGGGATGCTCATCGACAAATGCAACAGCGACCAGTGCGAAGATTAGTTGTAGCAGGCGATCGCGGAGAGTTAGTGGGTATACTTACTCAAAGCAGTTTCTTGGAAGTGCTTGACCCGATAGAAATGTCGGGTTTGGTAATTGCTCTACAGCAACAGGTAGAAGAATGCACTACGGAACTCCAGCAAATTAACCAAGAGTTACAAAAAGAGATTAACAAGCGACAGCAGATAGAAGATGAACTGCGGCGATCGCACGAAGAGTTAGAACAGCGAATATTGATACGCGAAATCAAGATTTGCTGAATATATTGCAAATAAATACAAAAAGAGGCGCAAGTGTAGTCAAACAAATTCTATTTTTTGCCCGTGGAAATGAAGATAAGCGCTCGTTAGTTCAAGTCAAACATTTACTTTTGGATGTCCAACAAATGGCTCAAGTTACATTTCCAAAATCTATTGAGTTTAGACGGCATATTGACGATAATTTGTGGATGGTCACTGCTGATACTACGCAAGTGCATCAGGTGTTTATGAATTTAGCAGTTAACGCTCGCGATGCCATGCCCAATGGAGGGACTTTAACTATTACTGCTGAGAATAAATTAAAATAAATTTGAGATAAAAGTGGTAATTATCGATTTAAGAATGCCATTTCTGGATGGAATAACCACTATTAGGGCATTGAAAAAAATGAACCCTGACGTGTTAATTATTGCCATGAGTGGTTCAGATACAAGCGAAGATAAAGCAAAAGCTAGAGAATGTGGCGTGCAAGATTTTTTGATCAAACCCTTCACTGCTAATGATTTATTCAGCGTATTACACCGGGTACTTGCTATTTAGGAGTTGTAGCCCTAAATACCTTTTTATCCTGATGGCAAATTTGCTGAATTATATTACTGGAACATAAAACCTTTTCTCCCCCTGCTCCCTGCTCACCTGCGGTCTTAATGATAAGTCTTTAACCGAACACGATATTATTTCCGGGCTTCCTGACATTGGTGCAAGATGTCCGGTCGCAAGCGTTCCGTGACGGATACACCTTGCGTAGCTATTATAATATCATGTTCGGTAAATCACTTATTAATTCCCCTTCGCAAAGCGTGCCGTTTCGGCAAGAACCCCACCCCTTTATCCCTAGAGCGCACCTTTCGGGAGGGGACTATTGCACAGTTTTACGTGTGTGGGCTTGGTGTGACTGCGGGTATTACAACTAATCATCCGAACATGATATAACTACAGGAATTAAGGTTTTCTAAGCAGCAGTAACTAGAGACTTATTTGCTTCTGTATTTTTCCATACAGATTTCCCAGTAATTAATTCGACTACATTCATACCATTACCAATCACACCCGGTACGCTTGGATACCCTGCACTCGCACCCACAAAGAACAGATTTGGGAACTCCGTTGTATATCCCAAACGATTTAAACCAACTTGATTCGGCACTAATTTCGCACCATAAATATTACCTTGCGGTTGTCCGAGATAAAATTCACTGGTTGTAGGTGTACCGTAAATTTTCATCCTGGTGTAGCTATCTACATCCGGAATTAAATCTCGCACACTGGTCATAATCTGCTGATAGACTTCCCGCTTTTTAGCTTTGTAACCTTCGGGGTCATTTTTGTGCAGATGTTCAAACGGTTCATAAGGGCATACAGTCGCGATTTCTAGGATATGATGGCCTTTTGGTGCTATTCCAGGTTCGTGAGATTTCATCGTTGGACAAGAGAGGAAAATCCACGGATAACTCATGTCACCTTCTAATTGTTTTTGATATTGTGCGTTCACATCCCCTGTAGGGTAGTACCAAACATTCCAGTTACCAATACCGTAGCGTTGTGGTTGAAAACGACTGTCTAAACCCAGGTAGATATTAAAAGCACTAGCTGAATATTCATAACCAGTAAGCCGTTGATGCTCTTGTTGGCTCAAAGCTCCAGAATCGTGCATTAATTCCACAGTCAATTTGGGGTCAAGGTCGCTAATGTAACCTTTCGTGGCTTGATAAACTGCGCGATCGCAGATGACGCTTTGAACCCCATCTTTGTGGCTAACTTGAATATGGTCAACAGGACTTGAGAGTTCCACAACTCCTCCACCCGTTGTAATTACTTCAACAATGGTGTCAACAAAATTTTTGAAGTGATGTTTGGGATAGTAAGCACCTTCTGAGTAGTCCCAAACTAGGGAAGTGTGGGACATCAGTGCAATTTCCTTAGGTGGTAGTGCATAGTCACCACTTTGCCCCGCTAGCAATGCTTGTAATTTAGGCGACAATCCGACATGGTTGTATAAATCTTGTAGCGTCCAATTCCGCTTCAAAAATAAATTAAAATATTTTGGTAACTTCAACCAGTCAGACCAATTCCGGTGATACCACTGTACTTCTCGCACCAAATTATAAATTTCTTGATGTAGTTGCTTAATTTCATTGCAGTAGCGATTGATGGCATTCACTTCTTTCGGGAAGGTGGAGAGCAAACGCTCGCGCAAGTTTTCCCAACCCAATGGAATCTTGAAATCTACCTGTGGTGTAATTATGCGATCAATGCATTCTGGATCGAGACTGTTAAAGGGAACATCTCGCTCAATATAGTTGAGGAATTTGGCGATGGTATGACCGGGACTACATTGAGAAATGTAATGTACGTCAGCACAAAAGCTGTATTCACCATAATCAAAGGTGTGGCAGCACCCACCAGGCAAGTAGTGTTTTTCTAAGACTGCAACCCGGTATCCTTGCTTGGTTAGGCAAGCTGCGGCAGAAAGTCCACCTAGTCCAGCACCTAAAATCACATAATCGAAGATTTCCATATTAGCCTCCTCGGGCAATTATTGTCATGGGTGGTTAAAATACGACCTCGTTAACCGATCGCCTGGGTGTGGGTTTGACTTCCATACCGAATCCCAAACGCAGTAAAATTTGCGGGTAACCAGGTTCTTTTAAAAGTTTCCTAAGTTGGCTTCGCAGTTCTGGCAGTTGAATTGGTTGATTCAAAAATGATGCCGACAGCCCTATCACCTGTCCTCTTAATAAAACTCGCTCTAACGCTTGTCCTGCTGCTAGCCAATCAGATGTATTATCATCCTTGGTACCTAGTACTGCAATTACTGGTGACTGAGTAACCAGTTTCTGGCTGCGTTCTGCTATGGAATCCCCCATATCAAAAGTTCGCAATACGAAGGCAAACAGAGGAGCCGCAAAATCTAAGTGTTCATCTATACCTTGCGCGTAAATGGGAATACCGTCATGGCTCTTACTATCACTCTTGTGAATCCACGCTGCTAACTCACTTCGGAAATTTGGGTCTGCCATTTGTAAGTGGTCACCCTGCACTACTAAATCAGCCACTACCTGACGGGCAATATCCCCTCTAACAATGTCCAGCCAAGCACCTTCTTGCTCGACATCCGCTTGTAGCCATTTCAGCAGTGATTCGGGGACATCCCAGTCTTGATAGTCTCGCCTATAAGTATGCCGTTTTGGAATTGCCTGGAATAGCAGATGTTCGTCAGCGCTTTCTTGGATGGCATCACCCAACTGAATACGGGCTAACAAATCTGGGTTGTTTGGGTCTGTCCAAGTCGTAATTTTACCTTTATACCCAAAGTGGTGCAGGGCAATGCGAAGATTAAACAAAGCTGTTCCACAACTAATGATTAATTCTCGACCTTGAGGGTCAGCAATGGATAAACTGCGAGTCCGATCGGCATAGAAATTGATGGCTTCATCTTGAATTTTGAACAGCCACGGTTGGGTATTGTGACTGGAGGGAGCCAACACTGCATAGTTTAAGAGGAAGTGGAGTTGTTCGTTAACTGAAGCTGTTTGAGGAAATTCAGCTTCTTGAATTTTCCAGGTTTCTAATGATTGATTAGACATTACGATCGCTTCCTTTTTGACTGTTAGGCAGACAAAAGCACGAGTTATATTAAGCTTTTGTCGCTTCTACTTCTTGGGTTTCTTCTGTAGTAGCTTTAATTCCTTGTTGCACTGTGAGAACCGAACAAGGAGCATGATGTAGCACATAATTGCTAACACTACCCAACAAAAACTCTCTGAGTCCGCTACGACCGTGACGACCGACCACAATCAGGTCAGCCTCCCAATCGCGAGCAATATCGCAAATCATCCGACCTGGATCGCCCAAATATTGAGTAAATTCAGTTGTCACACCAGAAGCGATCGCTTGATTGCAAAGTAATGTTAAAAAATCAATTCCCTTTTGCTTGAGTGCTTCCCACTCTCCCATATATTCTTTAACAGCTTCATTGCGTACGCTTGGAACAATCGGATAAGGATAAATATATGCAGGGTAGGGATACTGTTCATCAAAGGGCGACACAACATGTAACAACATCATTTCTGCACCAGTTGTTTTTGCTGTATATAAAGCTTCGTCAAAAATATGACGCCCAATATCGGTATTATCTACGGCAACCAAAATTTTGTGAAACATAGTTTTAGTTCTTTGTTAGTTGTTAGTTGTTGATTGTTAATGGTTAGTTGTTAGTTGTTAGTGGGTAGTTGTTAACTCATAACTCCTAATTCCTCACTCCTAACTTCTAACTCCTAACCCCTAATTCCCACTTTCTGTTTTGGCGATTTCTAAGAGGGTTTTTAGTACTGAATCAGGATTAAGACTAATCGAATCAATCCCCTGTTCAACTAGAAAACGGGCAAATTCTGGATAATCGCTGGGTGCTTGTCCGCAAATACCAATTTTGCGTCCGTGTTCTTTCACCGTCTTAATAGCTTTAGCGATCGTTCGTTTCACTGCTTCGTTGCGTTCGTCAAACAAATGCGCTACCAATTCAGAATCTCTATCAAGTCCCAAAGTTAACTGCGTCAAGTCATTAGAACCAATAGAGAAACCGTCAAACACCTCGCTAAATTCATCCGCAAGCATGACGTTACTTGGCAACTCGCACATCACATAGACTTGCAAGCCATTTTCTCCCCTTACCAATCCATGCTTGGCCATCTCTGCAAGGACCCGCTTACCTTCTTCAGGTGTCCGACAAAATGGCACCATTAGAATTACATTACTTAAACCCATGTCATCGCGCACCCGCTTCATCGCTTGGCATTCCAGCGCAAAGCCTTCACGGTAACGGGCATCGTAGTAGCGGGAAGCACCCCGCCAACCAATCATCGGGTTTTCTTCCTTAGGTTCAAACTGCTTGCCACCCAAGAGATTTGCGTATTCGTTGCTCTTAAAATCACTGAGCCGAACAATTACAGGTTTGGGATAAAATGCCGCTGCGATCGTGCCAATCCCTTGGGCTAAATTATCAACAAAGAATTGCGTTTTGTCTGCATATTGAGTAGTTAATTCCGAAATTTTGTATTTAGCAAGTTCGTCTTTTAACTCCTCAAAGTTAATTAATGCCAGTGGATGGGCTTTGATATGGTTGGCGATAATAAATTCCATTCTTGCCAATCCCACCCCATCGTTCGGAATCGCACAACAACTAAATGCCTCCTCTGGGTTGCCCACATTCATCATAATTTTAGTGCGGGTGTGGGGTAATTTTTCTAGTGGAATTTCTTGCACTGCAAACGGTAAAAACCCTTGATATACTTTTCCTGCTTCACCTTCCGCACAAGAAACAGTAATTTCTTGACCAGTTTTCAATACCGTTGTTGCATTTCCACAACCTACTACCGCAGGTATACCTAATTCTCTGGCAATAATTGCACTATGGCAAGTCCTTCCCCCCTGATTGGTAACAATCGCACTAGCTTTTTTCATAATCGGTTCCCAATCTGGATCAGTACGATTTGTTACTAGTACATCACCAACTTCAAACTCACTAAGCTGATGTACGTCAAGAATGACTTTGGCTTTGCCTTGTCCTATCATCTCGCCAACACTGCGCCCAGTTACAAAAACTTCGCCCTTTTGTTGGAGATGGTAAGTTTTAAGAACATTTTTTATTTTCTGTGATTGGACGGTTTCGGGACGTGCTTGGACAATAAATAATTCATCTGTCACCCCATCTTTTGCCCATTCGATATCCATCGGGGTATAAACACCGCGTACTTGAGAATAGTGTTCCTCAATAATGCAGCAAGCGTGTGCCAGTTGTAAAATTTCATTATCGTTGAGGGCAAATGCAGTGCGATCGCCAACCGAAACAGGTATATTTTTAGTCAGTTTGGAACCGCCTGTATCGTACACCATTTTAATTTCTTTGCTTCCCAAGCGTTTAGCTAATATTGGGCGGTGTCCTTGTTTGAGAGTTGGTTTAAATACTAAATATTCATCTGGGTTAACTGCACCTTGCACCACATTTTCACCCAACCCGTAGGCTGCTGTAATTAATGCAGCATCTTTAAACCCGGTTTCGGTGTCGATGGAGAACATTACACCAGATGCAGCTAAATCCGAACGTACCATTTTTTGCACGCCAACGGAAAGGGCTATATTAAAGTGATCAAAATTTTTAATTTGGCGGTAGGAAATCGCACGGTCGGTAAAAATTGATGCAAAGCACTTGTGACAGGCTTCGAGTACCCCTGTTAGTCCGTGGACGTTTAAGTAAGTTTCTTGTTGTCCAGCAAAGCTAGCATCGGGTAAGTCTTCGGCAGTAGCACTGGAGCGAACTGCTACATCTGTATCATTACCGTATTCCTGACACAGTTCTTGGTAGGCTTGGGTAATTGCTTCTTGTAATACAGTCGGAAATTCAGTTTGCAGCATCAACTTCCGTGCTTGTTTTCCGACTGCATGTAGGTTACTAACGTCTTCAACATTTAACTCGGCAAAAATTTCCCGTAGTTTTGCTTCTAAACCTGCGGATTGAATAAAGAAACGATATGCATACGCAGTAGTCGCAAATCCTGTCGGGACTTTCACACCTTTGGGTTTAAGTTGTTGAATCATCTCTCCTAAGGAGGCGTTTTTACCACCCACGAGAGGGATGTCTGCAATCCCAACTTCACCCAGCGGTAATACTAAGGCTTGTTCCTTCGCTATCGGGCTAAATGTCTTTTTATTGACGAGTATTTCTAGCATGGGGAAAACTTCCTTTAAGACATTAAAACTACTACTTAGTTTTATTTTGTATTTTTGCTTCACTGCATCACAACTATGATTATACAAAGATAATTTGAGGAACTTGTGAGGATGTGATATTTTTCGTTTTTGTCCAAAGTCAAAATAAGTAATACCAATTCTGTATGAAGATGCACATAATCAAGACCCCCCTGTAGTCCCCCCTTGGCAAGGGGGGACGGCGTAGCCGGGGGTTAATATATGCAGCTTCACAAAGAAACGGTATAAGTCAGCCAGAAAATTTATAACTGTGTCATTGCGAGCGCAACAAAGTCAAGTGAAGTGAAGCGTAGGCAAAGCCAGCCCGTAAGGGCAATTGGTAGCATAAGCCCGAAGCGGGCACGCTCCGCGATACGCTGAAGCGTCACCTTCGGTATCGCAAAGGTTTCGACTGCTTAATATTTCGTAACATAACTTGGTTTAGGAGTCAGTTCGCTCACTTTGAAGTTGCGATTCGACTATCGGTGCAAAGAGCAACGTCAAACAAACCAACTATAAGCACAACCTATTGACCGTTAATTATAGTAATCATCTTTTGCGGAGATAAACCGACACAAACAGCTAGTTCTTCCAATGTTAATTGTTCGCGTATGTTCGCATTTAACATTTCTGTTGTAGCTGCAACATACTCGGAATTGGCAAGATAATTAACTTGATGAGGAGAGACTGCCTGGGAATTGAGATTTGCGACGCGCGAGTTCTGAACAAACTTTTGCATTCGATAGGCGGCTATTTTTGATGCTTGGCAGGCTTGAAGATAGGCAAAGTAGTATTGCATGACTGTTAGCCGTTTTTGATGCTTGGCTTCATTCCAACGAGCTTCCCTAATAGGCATTTGTGAAATAGTGCCTACAAGTTTAATTGGGTCTATCGTGATAGTGAGGGAAAAACTACGTGCGCTTTCAGATGAAGTATCGGGTGCCGCAAAACTTGTCGTGGTTTGATTCGGCGATAACTCTACAAACAGAATGTCTTGATATGCACTCAATCCTATTGCAGCTTTTGTCTCCTGCACGATAGCAGAGTTGCGTTGAGCAATGCTAACTAACTGCTCAATAATTTTAAAATCCCGTTGTGTAATCTTGGTTTGAAGTGATTGGGTTTCAATACTGGCATTGGGCTTCTCTACGGATGCAATCACTCCCAAAGGGATACATACAAGTGTAAGCGTTAGAAGAATCTTGCAACGGGGCACACAAGCCCTTGATAACGCGATTACTAAACGTGTCAAATTATTTGATATGTCTTCCATCATTCATAATTTACTCCTCCTTTTTACAATACAATAATGTTAGTTAAGAATATTTATCATCTATACTTAAATAAGTAATTACCTTAATTTAATTGAAATTTTAACAGCGACTTTTATGATGTGCCAATTGTGACAATTTTTAAAAAATATAATCAGTGTTTTTATTGAGATTAGATGAGATACCAATAAATCTGATGTCGCACCTCTAGTTTAGATAATACTAATGTATTTCGTTAGTACTTAATATATTTCATTTTTTAATAAAAAGCGATCGTTAAGAGGGATTATAAATAATTGACAAAATTTCTAATTAGTTCTATTCTCTCATAAAGGTAAATAAAAGCAATACTCAAGCCAAAACTTCCAATTCAAAAATATTGTAATGCCTAAAAAAAGTGTACTGCTTGATACATTTAGTAGTGTTTCAATTTTGTAATCAATTTGCCAAAATCGTAATGTTTATTACTAGGGTGCATTTAATTTTCCCCAGATATATTCCGCGCTGTTGCAACTGGCAGCATATATTCGGGGTCTTAAGAAGAAATCCGAATCGAATTTTAACCTTTACCGTCGCTCTCCTTTTTGCTTTAGTAATGGGGTGTCAAAGTTTTGGTTCTCCACCCAAAGGTACTGAAATACTTTGGGATACCTATGGCGTACCGCATATTTACGGCAAAGATACCCGAAGTGCATTATATGCGTTTGGATGGGCGCAAATGCAAAGCCACGGCAACCTAATTTTGCGTCTTTACGGTCAAGCCAGAGGACGTGCTGCTGAATATTGGGGAGAGAAATATACAGAGTCAGACCGTTGGGTACTGACAATGGGAGTACCGGAACGCGCTCGCTCTTGGTATGAAGCACAAAACCCATCTTTCCGTAGTTATTTGGATGCCTTTGCAGAAGGTATTAATACTTACGTTAAAGAAAACAAGAATGCAATTGATGATTCTGTTGAAGTTGTATTGCCAGTAAAAGGAGAGGATGTACTAGCTCACCTACAACGGGTGCTTAATTTTACATTTATAGTTAGTCCAGAACAAGTTGCGGGTGTTAGTAAACAAGAGTCTATTGCAGGATCTAATGGTTGGGCGATCGCACCGAAACGTTCAGCGTCTGGGAATGCCATGCTGCTTGCAAATCCACACCTTCCCTGGTCAGATTTGTACCTGTGGTATGAAGCTCAAATTACTGCACCGGGAATTGATGCTTATGGAACCTCACTTGTCGGTATTCCCGTTTTAACAATTGCTTTCAACAATAATTTGGGTTGGACTCATACCGTCAACACCCATGATGGATGGGATGCTTATCAACTAGAACTAGCTGGTGATGGCTATCGTTTTGATGGCAAAGTTAGTCCCTTTGAGACGAAAACTCTCTCCTTAAAAGTAAAACAAAACGACGGGACACTGCGTGAGCAACCACTGGTAGTGAAAAGTTCTGTTCACGGACCTGTTGTGTCAGAGAAAGAAGGTAAAGCTACAGCACTGCGTGTTGTCGGTCTTGACCAACCAGGAGTGTTGGAACAATGGTGGGATATGGCGCGATCGCAAAATATGGCACAATTTGAAAAAGCACTCCAACGTTTGCAACTACCAATGTTTACGGTGATGTATGCTGACCGAGAAGGGCATATTATGCACCTATTTAACGGGCAGGTTCCGGTGCGCGAGCAAGGGGATTTTAAATATTGGCAAGGAATTATTCCTGGGAACACATCAAAAACCTTATGGACAAAAATTCACCCCTATAAAGATTTACCGCGTGTTATTGACCCTCCAAGTGGTTGGTTGCAAAATACTAATGACCCACCTTGGACTACAACCTTTCCAGTAGCGATTAAAGCAGATAAATATCCGCCTTATATGGCACCGCGTTTCATGGATTTTCGAGCGCAGAGTTCCGCGAGAATGTTGGATGAAGATGAAAAAATCACCCTAGATGAAATGATTAAATACAAGCATTCAACACGCATGGAATTTGCAGAGCGGATTCTGGATGATTTAATTCCAGCGGCGCGGAAATATGGTAAAGAATTGGGAAAACAAGCAGCAACTACCTTAGAAAAGTGGGATAGACAAGCGAATGCAGATAGTAAAGGAGCGGTATTATTTGCAGCTTGGGTACAAGAGTTAGACTTTGATAAAGCTTTTAATAAATCTTGGAGTGAAAATTCACCCCGGACTACACCTGATGGATTGGCAAATCCTCAAGATGCAGTAAAATTACTGGAAACCGCAGCTGCAAAAGTAGAGAAAGCTTATAGAAATTTAGATGTTGCTTGGGGAGAGGTTTTCCGGCTGAAATATGGCAATGTAGATTTACCCGGCAATGGTGGTGATGGAGACTTAGGTATTTTCCGCGTCGTCGATTTTGCTCCTTCAGAAAATGGTCGATTTCAAGCCGTCGCGGGCGATTCTTATGTTGCTGCAATTGAGTTTTCTAAACCAGTCAAGGCAATGGCGCTGATGAGTTATGGTAATTCTTCTCAACCTGGTTCTCGCCATGTTGGTGAACAGTTACAAATGTTTGCCGAGAAAAAATTGCGTCCAGTTTGGCGTAAGCGAGAAGAAATTACACCCCATTTAAAGGAACGTAAAGTATTCTAGCTAACATCCCCAGATTATTTTGCTCAGGTCTGGGGATTGTTTCTTGTTGCTAATAAAATCGCGTTCGCCACAACAGCAAAAACACTGCCTGTAATAAAAGCTACTTGCGGACTAATTAATTGCCACAGGCTACCAGCCAAAATATTAGCAATTAGAAGCGCTATGCCAGTAGCCATCAGCGATTCCTTCAATTAAACCAACAGTCAACAAATTTGCTCCCAGTCTAGAAACTAAGAACAACGGCAAAATTGAATCAATCATCTTGGTACTAACATCTGTCAATAAGCTGACAAAGCCCAAAATCCAGACATTACGGGGAATATTCGCAAAAAATTGAGATTTCATAAATTAATACCAATTTGAAAAAAGAATGTGACAGATGTATTTTGTAGAGATGTGATATATCGCGTCTTCTATTCTGGATGTGTTGCAAAGATTTTTGAAATCGGTATAACTTTTATGTCTTGGTTTTTTGCAAGCTGACTAAACCGCAACCTCGTCATGGTCAGGTACAGTCTTTTCCAAATTTAGTAGTAATGGAAAATTAAACCCAGCTAATCCGACCAAAAACATACATACCGCGCAAATTACGTACAACATCGCAATTCCCCCACCAGCACCAGTCCCAAATATTCCTCCCAAGATACCCACAAGACTACCTCCCTGACTAAATGCAGGTATAAACACATTGTCAGCTAAAGGACCAGCAATCAAAACCGAGGTTGCTGAAGCTAACTGCAATAGCAAAGACCGTGCAGCAAAAACCCGTCCTTGTATATTGGGAGCAACTTTAGCTAACCAAATTGCATTATCGGCACTACCACTAACAGTAAAACTTAAAGAACATAAAAATTGTGGAGGAATCCATACCCACATAGTCCTAGCTAAACCAAATACTATTTTCGTTATCCCAACACCTATCATTCCCAACAAAATACCCCTAACTTTATCTTGGAAATTTCCCCATTTATTAACAATTAAAGCTCCGGTAACACCACCAAAACCTGCTGCTATGATTAAGTTCCCAAGCACTACTGTATCGTTACCTGTACGTGAGAGAATCATTGGTAGGTAAAGTACATCTCCAAGCTCGTGGGCAAACATGAATAATAAGTTAGCGAATAAAAGCAATAAAATACTTTTATTCGCTTTCAAGTATCGCAATCCATACCCAACATCTTGCCAAAAAGTTTCTTGGCTTTCTTCTATTTGCACTGGTTGGGGAACAGGTATAAACAAAACGCTTGAAACAGCCACTAAAAAAGTAGAAATATCAATTAACCAAATACCAAATAATCCAATTACTTTATAAAGATATCCTGCTAAAGCTGGTGCGATAATAATCGCACTATGACTGGATAAAAAATCAAGACTACTAGCACGAGCATAGTGTTGCTTGGGTATCATTAGAGATATTGATGCCGAGTATGCAAGATATTGAAATTGGCTAAAAGTACCTACAAAAGCTGCTGCTACATAAAGATGCCAAATTTGTAACAATTTATTGACATATAAAAAAAGGAGAACAATTGTTGTAAGAACGGCAACAGTGTCACCGAGCATCATCAATAATTTCCGATTAAAACGGTCTACAATTACACCACTAATAGGGGTAATTATAATACTGGGAAGTAAACCAAAAAAACCTACCAGTGCAAGATCTGCTGCTTTACCAGTAATTGACCATGCCCAGATTTGCAAAGCGATCCCAGTCATTGCGCTACCAATAGCGGAAACTAATTGACCTAGCCATATAATCAAGAAATTACGTAAACTGCTGTTGGTTGATTGTTTTGACATTAATATTATTTGAGTCCTAAATTAATGGTTTTGCTTTTGGATAACTATATCATCTCTATGATATGGTTATTGTCCTGATTTACTAATATATCAGAGAAAATAGTTATCAGACCATTGCCAAAATTTCATATCAAGATTGCTTGCTTCAACTGCCAATGCACCAGCGTAACCGTAAGCAGGTTTTATTTCTTCAATAGACCAATTAGTAACCGTCTTTTCGTCCCAGGCTGTATTTAGCAAAGATGCGGGTTCTCCTGGCTTGAAAGAGACATCAAACTCATTTAACGGTAAGGAAAGCCCTTTCCCTTTTGCTTTCATATAAGCCTCCTTTCTTGTCCAGCAATTAAAAAAAGCTTCTACCTTATGATAACTAGGTAGCGAACGCCAAACATTTTTTTCATTTACAGAAAAGAATTTTTCAACTATTCCCTCAAAGTCAAAATTGGTGTGGATATATTCGACATCTACACCAATATCAAAATCTTGAGTTACTGCGATTAAGGCAATTTCATGTGAATGAGATACATTAAATTTAATTGCAGTTGTTGATGAATTTCGGCTTAGAAATGGTTTTCCATATTGATTGAAATCAAAGTTTAATTCTCTAGGATTTTTCTCGATATAATAACCAATAATTCTCCTCAATATGCTACGGACAGTTATAAATCTGTTTCGGTCATTTGGAAAACAAAAACGATTAGCTTTTTCTTGCTCATCAATGCTTAAAATCGGCAAGTAAGTTTTAATGATTGGACTATCTATATCTATGAAAATACGCCAAATATGAACTTCTTGATTTGAGATTACTAAATTTTTTGGTGGCTTTGACCATAAAGAAGCAATATTATTCATCAACTATGTAAAACAGTACTTCTCAAATATTCGGATAAATTTTCCAGTAAAAGGGATTGGGCTGAATTGATAAAAAAATGATCTCCGGAAAACATTTCCAATTGGAAAGAATTTTGTGTTTGCGATCGCCACCCTTCTAGTTCTTGGATATTTACTTCTTGGTCTTCTAGTCCACCAAAAGCTGTTATTGGACATTCAAGTGGTAGCTGTTGAATACAAGTATAAGTTTCGAGGAGTGCAAAATCTGCCCGTAGGAGGGGGATAAGTAGTTGCATTAACTCGCTATTTTCCAGCACGGAAGCAGGTGTACCATTGAGACGGTGAAGCTCTTGTATAAATTCAGCTTGCGGGAGTGCGTGGATAGGTGGTTTGCGTGAGGGGATTTGGGGAGCGCGAGTAGCAGAAACACATAGGTGAGACGGTTGTTTACCATATTCCTGACGAAGATAGCAAGCAAGTTCAAAACTGAGTAACCCGCCCATACTATGACCGAAAAAAGCAAATGGCTTGTCTAAATATGGGAGGATAATGGGAGCGATCGCTTTAACCAGAGGTTCCATTTGCCTAAAGGGAGGTGATTTCATCTGTCCTCCTCTTCCAGGAAGTTCCACAGGACAAACTTCTATATTTTGGGGTAAGCTCGAAGCCCATGTGCGAAAAATTAAAGAGCTACCACCTGCATAGGGAAAGCAAAATAATCGCAAGTCGCTTTGAGGATTGGGCTTAGGACAGGTAATCCATGAGTTCAATTGATGTGCAGTTTTCATAATGTTTCTTTCATGAGTTCAATTTTTGCGGTTGCTGTAATGTAACCGCAAAAATTAATCTAGCTATAAAATGGGCAGTGGGAATGAGCTATTTAGGCGCAAAGTGCCAAGCTATACTACATGTTTTGCTGTGTCAAAATCGGCATGGTAGTAAAGATATAGACTAACGCACCTATCTCTGGCTTTATAGTATCAGCTAGCTAGAAACTTCAATTTTTTCTGATGTAACCTCGTCATAATCAGTACTCATAGACACTTCTCTCCAAGCATCTAATTCTGATTTCATAAATTCTAATGCACCTTCAACAGTTTCTACCGTATCGGCTCCCAGAGCCAATCTGATTGGTGGGTTATCGCTATCAACCACTTTTATCATTGCTAGAGCAGCTTTTCTTGGGTTGCCTGGTAACTTAATTGTTAGATTTTGTATATCCTGTACTGTCTGACTGATTTCATCAATTAAGGGTTTGTAGTCTTCAATTTTAGTTTCTATTAAGACATAAGAACGGTTGAAAAAATCTGTCTGGAACCCACCCGGTTCAACAATTGTGACTTTGATACCAAAAGGTGCAACTTCACCAGCCAAAGAACCGGAAATTCCTTCCAACGCAAGTTTGCTACTGCTATAAATCCCTCCACCAGCACCAGCATCAAAACATGCAATTGACGAGAAATTCAGAATATGACCACTGCGTTGCTGTCGCATATGAGGTAATACTGCTCTAAGAACTTCTAAGACACCAAAAAAGTTTGTTTCAAACTCACGACGAACTTCTTTATCGGGAACTTCTTCAATTACTCCAGCAACCTCACACCCTGCATTATTAACAAGCACATCAATGCAACCAAAGTTAGCGATCGCCTGTTTTACTGCTTCTCTTACTTCTTCTGGTTTTGTGACATCAAGTTGCACAGCTAATGTACGATCCGGAAAGCTTGCAGCTAAATCTTTTATCTGCTGAGGATTTCGTGCCGTTAGTACCACTGTTTCACCTCGTTCAAGTACTGTTTCTGCTAAAGCTCGACCAAAACCACTTGAACAACCAGTAATAAACCATACTCGTGTTTTTTTATCTGAAGATATCACCATATAAACTCTCCGTTTTGAGCAAGTATTACTAAACTAAAGAAATTTGGGTATTGCGGAAGCTAGATACGATTTCTCTGGAGGAAGCGAAATGGAAAATATACCCAAAATCAATTTTCATACACATTGTCTATGGGATATTCCCAACTTTTTCTTGCATCTTATTTCGCAGACTGAGTGGTCTCATGTCAGTCCAAACTTCCTTAATGTAATCTAAACATTCTTGTTTGATTCCACTTTTTCCAGCATCTTTCCAACCTAGAGGATTTTCACGCTCTAATGGCCAAATGGAATATTGCTCTTCGTGATTAACTACCACTTTGTAAATTGTCGTATCTTCCTTGTCATCATGATACATAATTGACCTCTCTAATCTTTGAATATTGGAAAATTTTCTACGCTTCTAAGAGTTCTAAATGTCCCTTCCCGCCTAAAGTTGTTAGGTCAATATCCGCAATACATTTAACTTGGACATAGTTAAGTGTCAGTTCCCCTACCAGATGAACTTCCCCTTTTTGATGCTCAAAGTCAGCGTCATTGAAATTAGAAGCTTCTGGATCGAGTTTAATGCCTAAATCAGTACCACCCTGGGTATTTGTGAATTTGATATGCACATATCCTCGGTCGATACTTTCTTTAAGTGCTGTGGCTGTTTTCTCAGGTCGCAAACTAGCCTCTACAGGATGTTCCCCTTCTGATAATCTTTGTACTAACTCGTTCATGAAATTATCTCCAAACTAGGAATTACTTTTGTTTTGACTTTCAGATGTTTGTACTTACATAGCTTCATAAATAGGAATTTAAAAGCCAAAAGTTTTGTCACAAAACTCTTTTCACTCAGCCGTTATATTATTAAATATGATATTCTCGTACTTGAAAATTCCATCTGTCACTACATAATTTTCTTGTAAGTATTAAGAAGTCATCTGTGCCTTTTGCTCTCTACTTTTTTATCTTTAATCAAGTTTCATACCTTTTCGCATATTGTTAAAATAAATATCATAAAAATACTGATGTGGAAGCAACCTTTTTAAAAAGAACAGAAAAGTGGTTGACCACATAGATAAAATAGAATCTGAGACAAAATATTGTCTTTTGGGTTTTCTATCTTCTAGTGACTTTAAAATAATATTCGCGGTCTTTTCGCAGAGCATACCATTACGATTACCTTCTACAGTCTCTTCTAGAAAGATTCTACAGTTCCTATCATAAAGAGCTTTGGCTTCTGAGGACATATTTGCAAATGTTCGCTCATAGCTAGTCTTAACTTTTTTATAAACCTCTGTTTTTAATTGACCGGGTAGAATCGATATAACTTCAATATTAGAAGAAGATAATTCCATTCGTAAAGAATCTGTAAATGACTCTAGAGCAAATTTTGCCGCAGATAAAAGTCCAAAGTATGGGTCAGTAATTCTACCACCAGCAGAACTAATATTAATAACCCTACCTTTAGCTTTTCTCAACATTGGTAAGAATGCTTGAGTGACAGCAATATTTCCAATAATACCTACTTCAAAGTTTTCTTTTATATCTTCTATGGGAATACATTCTAATGGTCCAAATACTATTGCAGTTGCATTGTTCACTAATCCTAAAAGTCCTTCATCCCCGACTGCTAAGGAAACCAATTCAGATGCAGAACGAATTTGTCCTTCTTTAGTAATATCCATCATGATTGGAATTAAATTACCACATGCAGCTTGTTTGAGCGACTCTGCATCTTGTTCTGTGCGGACTCCTGCAAAAACTCGATATCCTTGTTTATCAAGAAAAAGTGCAGTTTCTCGACCGAGACCTGTAGATGTTCCTGTGATGACAACTGCGCCTTTATTGCTCTTAGTCATATCTAATTTCTCCATATGCATGTTATCTAATAGCTAAAACCAAAAAGGTTACTAGGATTTTTTTCTTTATTGCGAATTGCGTATTCATTATGGTAATGATATCACCATACTGCTTGTAAATAGTATCTAGACAGTCAAGTGGATTAGTCAAAAGCTTTATACCTAGCAGCCAAGTAGGTATTTTTGGTGTTGGAGGTAGTGCCATAGATATCCCTTACTCAAGAGTTAAAAATTATGAAAAAAACCATATATTAAACCGATCTAATTACTAATTATTATGATTGTTTTTTATGTTGATACCGACTCTGCATAATCATCTTAACGCCAGACCCAGGATAACAAAGAAGACCATCAAATTTTGGTTTCTCTGGTTGTAGTTTGACTAAGTTTAACTGATAGCGTAAAAGAATTGTTGCCAATACCAATTTCATGGTAAACAAAGCAAATGCTCCACCAATACAGGCACGAGAACCACCACCAAATGGCAGAAATTCATAGTTAGAAAACTGTTGTTTAAGAAAACGCTCTGGCTGGAATTGCTTAGTTTCTGGGTACAAATCTTCACGTTGATGGGTAGAATAAATATTGACAATTACTATTGTTCCTGGACTCAATTTATAGCCCATGATTTCAACCGGAGACTCAACGATTCTGGGAAATGAAAACAACTGAGTTGGATAAATTCGCAAAACTTCGTTGCATACAGCATTCAGATAAGGTAATGCAAGGATAGTTGGGATATCTGGATTTTCACCCATACCATTGAGTTCTGCGAGCAGGCGATCGCGCACATGGGGTAAACTGTGAATCCAGTATAAAGCCCAAGCGATCGCAGTTGCTGAAGCTCCTTGAGTTGCTCCGATAGGTGAAATTAATAAATCTCGTATTTCTTCATCAGAGATGGGTTCACCTGTATCATCAGTTGCTAATACTAAATCCGAGAGAATATCGGTGGGGGATGAATCTAATTGTTTACATTGTTTGCGACGTTCTTGAACCTCTGCATATAGTAGTTGAAAAAGTTCTTTTCGCAGGTAAAGTAAATTACCTTGGGGACTCCACCTTCCTAAATCCCATTCCCAAAAAGGTAATTTAGCAACTAGTTGCATTGTTGAAGAAAGTTCGTGTTTAAACACAGTCGCAAATAATTCTTTTACTTTTTCATAGCGTTCTCCTTGACGCAACCCCATGACAACTTTTATACCTATTGCTAGGGTAATTTGCTCTAGCATTGGATAAGCAAGAAAAGGTTTTCCAATACTTTGTTTAGCCATAATTTTTTCTGTCAGTTCACAGATATGCTGTCCGCAAGCTTGCATCCGCGTACCGTGAAAAGCTGACATTAACAATTTACGTCGATTTTTATGATGCGCTCCATCCAGTTGCAGAACTCCTTGTTCTCCTGTAAACAAAGCAAACTCTTCTTTATTTAATGCACCTCTTGCAACAATTTCTTTACCTCGCGTGAAAATCTCCTTGATTGCGGAAGGATTACTGACATAAATTGTTGGTGTGGAACCAAACATTACAGTCACCATGTCACCGTAACGTTGAGTAATAGCATCCATACAGCCAAATATATTAGCCTCAAATTGTAGAGCTAGTAACCAAGAAGGAGTTTTCGGTACTGGAGGTAGTTGCATTAGTTTCTTTTACTCCTATTTCATCTTAAAAATTACGGATAGCATTATCAATACATAGTTTCAGTTGTTTGGCTAATTTATGAATATGAGGTTCCATTAAAATTGAGAAATGATTCCCTGGAATTTCAATCACCTGAGTCGATTTACTGGAGCATCTATCCCAACCAAGAAAATGGTCATCAGTACTCCATTCTGGATTATCAAAATCATGAATAATCTCCTCTTCCGCTCGAAAGACAGTTAAGGAATGAGGATAAACTTGCGGAACATAATCTCGCATTGCTTTGACATTAGCTTTGAAAAGTTGGTAATTACGAAGAAAATCCTTAAGTTCTGCATCTGAAAACAGAAAATTAGCTTTTTTATTGACTAAATTTAGTTGTTCATCCACTGTTAAATCTCGAATCTCTTCAAAGGGAACATAAAAATTAATATTATTTTCTGTCTTAATTTCTTCAGCTATACGCAGCAAAAATTTCGCATCATCATCATCTGTTGATTCGATAGTTTTTTGTGGTAATATGGCATCGATAATCGTTACTAAACCTACTGTTTGACCCTGTTTTACCAGTTGCTGCGCCATTTCAAAAGCAAGTACACCGCCATAACAATGACCACCTAAGAAATAAGGACCATTTGGTTCTACTTTAAGAATTTCTTGTAGATAACGAGATGCTGTTTCCTCCACTGAAATAATTTTAGGCTGTTCCGGGTCAGGTCCATGTTCCAAGCCATAGAATGGATATTCTTCACCTAGTATTTTGGATAATTTAAAGTATTGACTAATATCTCCGCCAGCACCATGCATACAGAAGAAAGGTATCTTGTCACCAGAAGAGTTAATTGCTACTAGGTGAGAATTAGAAATTTTACGAAATGGTTGACTAACGATTACTGCTAACTTTTCAATAGTTGGGTTTTCAAAAAGAGTAGATAGAGGAAGATTATGTCTAAATTTATCATAAATTTGAGCCATTAGGCGAACACCTAAAAATGAGTGTCCTCCTAAGTCAAAGAAGTTATCTGTCATCCCAACAGGACTAGTATTAAGCAGATTTTCCCAAATTTTTGCTAAAGCTAATTCTGTAAAATTTCGGGGAGCAATAAAGGCTTTATTTGTATTTGATTGGATAACTTCACTATTTGGCAATGCACGCTTATCTACTTTGCCATTAGGTGTAAGTGGAAGCTTATCAAGTACAATAAAGGCGGATGGCAACATGTAATTGGGCAGCTTCTGTTGCAAGTAGGGTAATAATTCTGTGTTAATATCCTGCTTATCTGTGACAACATAGGCAATCAAGCGGGGATTATCTTGATTCTCATTGCTAGCAATTACAACAGATTCTCGCACATCTGGATGTTGCGCGATCGCAGTTGCTATTTCACCTAATTCTACTCGAAAACCCCTGATTTTTACTTGGTCATCATGGCGACCCAAATATTCAAGATTACCATCTCGGAGATATCGAACTAAATCGCCTGTTTTATAAAGTTTATCTCCGGGTAGAAAGGGATTATCAATAAATTTTTCTTGTGTTAATTCTGGGCGTTCTAAATAACCTTTTGCTAACCCATCACCACCAAGATAAAGTTCTCCAACTACTCCTATGGGTGTTGGTTGTAAATCACGATTCAATACATAAACCTGAGTATTATTTATTGGACCACCAATGGGCACACTGGTGGCTTCATCTGGGAATAAACTAGTATCGTAGTAAGTTGCATTGGCGGAAACTTCCGATGAGCCATAAAGGTTAATTAGTTTTGCTTCGGGCATAAGTTCTCGAAAAGTTTGAACTAATTTAACTGATAATGCTTCTCCGCTAGTTATCCAGAATTTTAGGTGCGTTAACTTCTTAACTAGATGACTATAATTATCTAAAAGTAGTCGGAGTAAGGAAGGTACAAGTATAATCCGAGAGATTTTATATTGTACTAGAGATTCTATAAATAATTGTGGGTCTAGTACAGTCGCATTGCTAATAATTACTGTCGGAATTCCTTGCAATAAAGGGGCAAAAATTTCCCAGACAGAATCGACAAAACTAATAGCTGTTTTCTGACAGCAAACTTCTCCCTCGCTAAAAGGATAGGTTTTCCATAACCAGTGTAAGCCGTTTACTGTACCGCGATGAGTACCAAGAACACCTTTGGGTGTTCCAGTTGACCCAGAAGTGTAGATAATATAAGCGAGATTATCTGAGGAAGATAGATTAATGGGATTTTCCAAGCTTTCTTGTGCAATTTCCTCTTTCTGGATATCCAAGCAAACAGTTTTAGCTGCAAATAATGATAGTTTTTCTAAAATTTCTTGCTTGCTAATTAATAGTGATGCTTGGGAATCAGACAGCATGAAATTTAAACGTTCCACCGGGTAACTTGGGTCAAGGGGAATGTACGCACCACCAGCTTTGAGAATAGCTAAAATCCCCACAACCATATCTAGGTGGCGTTCCAAACATAGAGCAACTAAAGTTTCTTTTGTTACACTCTGTTTTTGTAAATAATGCGCTAGTTGATTAACTCTATGGTTAAGTTGAAGGTAAGTTATTTCTTCAGAATTGCTAATTAGTGCTATATAATCAGGTGTTAGTTTAACTTGCTGCTCAAATAACTGATGCAGAGATATATCTTGAGGATAGTCTGCATGAGTTTGGTTTAGCTGAAATAATAATTCTTTTTGTTCAAAACCACTAAGTATCGATAATTCATTCAGATACTGCTCTGGATTTGCGACTATATTTTCTAATAAAGTTTGGAAATTGTTAGTAAATTGGGTGATTGTTGTTGTATCAAAAATATCTGTATTGTATTCTAAACAACCTGTTAATCCCTCTTCTGATTCAGACATCGACAGGAAAATATCTAGTTGAGCAGTACCACTATCAAACTCCAAAGTACGTAAAGTTAAACCAGACACTTCCTGAACAGAACTAGGAGTATTTTGCAGGACAAACATTACTTCATAAAGTGGGTTTCTGCTTAAATCCCGTTCGGGTTGTAATTCTTCTACAATCATCTCAAAAGGCAAATCTTGATGTGCATAAGCATCTAGAGTCACCTCCCGTACTCGATGTAAAAGTTCACGAAAACTAGGATTACCACTAAGATTATTACGTAACACCAAAGTATTAACAAATAAACCCAGCATCTCTTCTAATTCTGGACGGTTGCGGTTAGCAATTGGAGAACCGATTAAGATATCTTCTTGGTCTGTGTAACGGTATAGTAATATGTTAAATGCTGCCAGCAAACTCATAAATAAAGTAGCGTCTTCCCGCTGACTTAATTGCTTGAGAGCATTAGTTAGGGATGCAGAGAATGTAAAGTATTGCTTTGCACCAGTGAAAGTAGTAAGGTTAGGGCGTGGACGATCCGTAGGTAATTGTAGTACAGCCAGTTCACCTTGAAGTTGTTGCTTCCAATAATTTAATTGGGTTGCGAGGAATTCACCCTTCAGGCGATCGCGTTGCCAAATGGTAAAATCTGCATACTGAATCGGCAGTTCTGGTAGGGGGGAAGGTTGATTTTGTGAGAAAGCAGCGTACAGTGATGATAGTTCGCGCAAGAATACACCGCAAGACCATCCATCTGTAATAATGTGATGCATAGTTACAAGCAAAACATGTTCTTCTTCACTCAATCGTAGTAAAGTAGCCCTCACTAATAGCCCTTTAGCCAAATTAAAAGGTTTTTTAGCTTCCTCTGCTGCAAATTGTTTAACTTCTGCTTCCCAATCTTTACCAGATAAATGTTCTAGGTTAATAACAGATAAATCCCAAGTAGATTGGAGCGCAATTTCTTGTGTTGGTTCTCCATTTACAAGTCTAAAATTTGTTCGCCAAACTTCATGACGCTTAAGAATTTCATTCAAACTTTGCTCAATTGCTGCAATATTGAGGTTTCCCTGTATGTGAAAAGATATAGGAATATTATAGAAAGAACTGTCGTGATAAAGCTGGTCAATAAACCACAGCCTTTGTTGGGAAAAAGATAAAGGGATATTTTGGCAATCTTGACTTGTAGGAATCACTTCAGCTTGAAGTTTTCCCCCTTTCCATTTTTCTAGAAGGGCTTTCTTTCCTGGCGATAAGTTAGAGTATTTATTATCCATAGCTAATAATTATTGATGAACCAATTATGAATTACTTAAAAGAATTGAAACTTCTTCTTCAGATAATTCTTCAATCTTTTCCAACAAAAGTTGCTCAACTATTTCTGCCTGCTTAACTGGTATCATCGCTTCTAATAACAGGTCACGTAGTGGTAATTCTACAGGAAATTTAGCTCGCAATCGAGATACTAATTGAGTTGCAATTAGGGAGTCACCCCCTAACTCATAGAAGTTGTCATAAATACCAACTTCTGCAATTCCTAGTACCTCTTGCCATATTTCCGTAATTTGTTTTTCCAACTCATTTGTGGGAGCGGCATAGAAATTACTTAGGCTTGGTCGAGAATAGCGCGATGATGAATCTAATTGATTATTAGATTGTGAATTTGCCAGAGAGTCTAGGCTAATTATATAATTTTTTCTTGCATTAATATCTACTGTAGAAATAATAATCTGAGTTACTTCCCTTAAGGAAAACACCCGCTTAAATACTTCTACTGCTTCTAATGGAGTAATAGCTAACCCTTCTCCGGAAACTCGCTCCAATGCTATTTTTTCTTGGCTTACATTCGGTTGGAATTTATCCCAATTTATAACATACCACGGCAAAGAAGTCTTTTGATTATGCCGATTGCTAAAAATATCGATGAATTGGTTCGCTACTGAATATAAACCTAACCCAAATCCTCCTAAAATGGAAGACAAAGAAGAAAAAATGATACAAAAATCTATATTAAAATCCTCTAAGACTTTTTCTAATACTAGAACCTTACTACTTTGTAATTCTAATAGATTCTCAAATTCTAATTCAGTAATTTCGGGAATAGAAGCAAATAGGTTATCGCGCTTAATCCCAGTTGAGTAAATTATGCCATTAATTTCTTCAACATTTGCAGATGCAAGAGCTTGATGTATCTGCTCGTAATTAGTGATATCGGCACGTAATAACAAAACTTCTGCACCTAATTTATCTAACGCTGAAACTTGCTGTATTTTGAGACTTATTTCATCATCTTGAGGATGAGTTTCCAGCCATTGTGAGAAATTATCTTGCTCTGGAAATTTAACATCTTCAATAAATATGAGTTTTGCTTGGAAAGTTTTTGTTAAATATTCCGCAAGCACAATCTCAATAGTGTCTAACCCACCGGGGAACAAATAAACACCTTGTTTTCTTAAAGGTATTTTTTCCTCAACTGTTGATTCAACCCGAACTGGCTCAAATATTTGTACCCAACGGTGGCGATCACGATAAGCTACTACCGGATCAAAAGATACGACATTTAACTCATTTACAAGTTTATCAATAATATGATTATGACAATTTTCTTGTTTTTCTCCTAAATTACTGGTGTTAGGTAAATTAATATCAATGCACTGACAGCTAATATTGGGATACTCTTGAGGAATTACCTTACATAAACTTAATATTGCAGCTTTTTCTGGATTTAATTCTTCATTCCCGTTAACCTCTTGAATGTTGTTTGATATCACCCTAAGTTGTAGATGGTTACTAATTTTTAACTTGCTAAGGCTCTGGGTTAAAAATAGTAGATTTTTAAATTCTGAATATTTTACCGATGGACGGTTATCTAGATGACTTAAACTCCATAAATAAACGATTTTTTCGGGACTTTGACCTAATGATATTAGTTCTTGTAATAACTTATCATAATCTTCATTTATACAGGGATTAATTATATAGCTACCCTCATTTAGTTTACTAAACTCATCCCCTTGCTTCACAATAATTAGACTTTTACCCTGATTACTTAACTTACTAATTAATTGCTCTCCTACTCCCAAGTCATCCACAAAAAATAGCCATTTTTTTTCATTTGTAGAGTTGATTTCGGCGGATGAGGTAGAAGCCAAAACAGAACGCTTCCATGAGGGAACATAGAACCAGTCGGCAATATCTTGCTTTTGATCTAAAGTCGTCGGTTTAATCTTTAGGGGATGCGATCGCGATTTAGGCTCAATCCAGTAACGTTGACGTTCAAAGGGATAGGTAGGTAAAGGTAGACGATGACGCTTTTCATCAGCATAAAAACCCGACCAATCAATTTCTACACCAGCAAGCCACAATCTACCCAATGTCTGCAACAAAAAGCAAACATCTGATTGCTGCTCCTTAACATGACGTAATGAAGTCAATACCTGTTGTTTAGCATCTTTCTCTAAATGCTGTGTCGTTAACGTCGCTAAAGTTCGTCCCGGTCCCACCTCCAGAAATACACCTGTAAATTTTTGTATTAATTGTGATATACCATCTGAAAATCTTACAGTTTGTCGTAGATGCTGACACCAATAATCTGGATTTGTTGCTTGTTCGGAACTAATCCAACTGCCAGTAACATTAGAAATAAAGCGTATCTTGGGTGGATTCAATTTAACTGTTTGAATCGCATCACCAAACTCTGATAATATTGGTTCCATCATCACCGAATGGAAAGCATGGGATGTATGCAACTGACGACATTCAATTTCACTTGAAGATAATTGCTGTTCCAGTGCTACAACAATATCGCTTGTTCCCGATACTACACAAGAAGAAGGACTATTAATTACTGCAATTTGCAGAGATTCTCGATATAACTCGTTTTCAGAAAGTAGCGATCGCACCTCTTTTTCTGACAGTCTAATTGCTAGCATACTCCCTGGGGATAAGCTTTGCATTAACTGCCCCCTTTTTGCCACAATTTTCAAAGCATCTTCCAAAGAAAATACACCTGCAACAGTTGCAGCAACATATTCGCCAATGCTATGACCAATCATTGCTTCTGGACGCACTCCCCAAGTCATAAGTAACTGAGCAAGAGCATACTCTGTAACAAATAATGCACTTTGGGTCAGGGATGTTTGTTGGAGTTGATTTGCAGCAGTTTCTACTTCTTCTGGGTCGGGGTAAAGTAGGGAGCGAATATCCAGACCGAGGTGGGGTTGTAAAATAAGAGCGCAATTATCTACGTGTTTTTTAAATGTTAGTTCTATTTCATACAACTCTCGACCCATGTTTGCATATTGTGAACCCTGTCCAGAAAACATAAAAATAACTGGATAGTGACCGGGTTTACGGTGGTGACTAAAAATACGCTCTGAGTATTGATTGTGCAGTGATTGAATTGCTTCACCTCGGTCGTGGCAAATAATTATACGCCGATAGTCAAAAGCTCGCCGACCTACTTGTAGGGTGTAAGCAATATCTGGTAAGGAAATATCGGTATTTTCTTCTAAGTAATCCCGCAGTTGCACTGTAGCTGCTTCTAAAGCAGTACTGGTTTTAGCTGATACTGTTAATAATTGCCAAGGACGAGATGGAGTGGAAATTTTAATAACTGGTGCTTCTTCTAATATGACATGGGCATTAGTTCCACCGATACCGAAAGAACTCACACCTGCTCTCCGGGGTGTACCGTTGCTGTTCCACTCTCTCAATTGAGTGTTGACATAAAATGGACTATTAGCAAAATCTATTTGGGGATTTGGCTTTTCAAAATGTAAACTGGGTGGTATTTGTTTATGCTTTAATGCCAGAGCAGTTTTGATTAATCCCGTCACCCCTGCTGCTGTATCCAAATGTCCAATATTGGTTTTGACTGACGCAAGAGCGCATCGCGATCGCGAAGCGTGCGCACAAAAACCTTTTTTACTAGTGCTAGCAGCAAAAGCTTGTGTGAGAGCTTTGATTTCAATCGGGTCTCCTAAAATAGTTCCCGTACCATGAGTTTCCACATAACCAATAGTTTCAGGTTCGACAGCAGCTAAAGCTAAAGCTTCTAAAATCACCTCCCTTTGACCATCAACACTAGGAGCTGTATACCCAACCTTTAAAGAACCATCATTATTAACAGCTGAACCCTTAATTACTGCATGAATATAGTCCCCATCACTAATCGCATCCTCCAATCTTTTCAAAACCACTACACCTAAACCGTTACCACCAATTGTTCCCTGCGCTTGAGCGTCAAAAGCTCGACAATGACCGTCAGGAGATTGAATTCCCCCCTCTTGATAGTAATAACCAGTTTTTTGCTGCGCTCCAACAGTTACACCCCCAGCTAAACCTATATCGCTTTCACCATTCAGCAAACTTTGACATGCTAGATGAACAGCAACTAGTGATGTAGAACAAGCAGTTTGAACATTAATACTCGGTCCTTTTAAGTTTAATTTGTAAGAAACTAGGGTCGGTAAAAAATCCTTATCATTCCCAATTAAAATTTGATAATTATCTGTTGATTCCAGCAAATCTGGATGAGAATATAAATTTTCAAGCAAATATGTACTAATACCAACACCAGCAAAAATACCAATTGAGCCGCTATAGGTTTCTGAATTATAACCAGCATTTTCTAAAGCTTCCCAAACAGCTTCTAGAAATAGTCGGTGTTGTGGGTCTGTAATTTCTGCTTCTCTGGGAGAAAGACCAAAAAAAGCAGCATCAAATAAATCTATATCTTCTAATATCCCATTTGCCTTAACATAATTGGGATTGTTGACCAATCCAGAATCTATACCAGCAGCAATTAACTCCTCATCTGTAAAAAATGAAATCGACTCAACCCCAGAGCGTATATTTTGCCAAAAGCTATCAATTTTATTTGCTCCAGGAAAACGACCACCCATACCAATAATAGCGATTTCGTCTCTATCATTTAAGCTATCAATAAAATTTTCGTCTATATCCATAAGTTAAAACCCATTCATCATACAAAAGTCAACCAAGCTTGACATCGAATTTAGATAAAAAACTTGCAATTTGCCATCTAGTTCAAATTTCTAAAGCAATCTGAATCTGGTCATTTAAAACTGCATCAATATCCGCTTCAGTAGTTAATGGATTGGCTATTACTGCACGCATGGCTATTACGGGAATTTCTATATCCAAGCTAAAAGTTGTTTTTGTCGTTCGTGAGATAAAAGTTCTACCAATCTGACGCTGCATCTTTTGCAAACGCTCATTAAAATTATTAATAAATTGATTATCTGTTTCTGATAATTGTTTCTTGACAGCTACTTCTCTAAATTGCTCTGGAATATAACGATAAAGTAACAAATTAGTGTCAGGTTCTGCCAATAATTCAAATTCAGTCATTGCCGCAATTCTTGCAGCCATGTATTGAGTTTTGCGAATTCCTTCGTCAATCAAAAACTCATATCCGTTTTGACCAATTAGCTTAAGACCAGCATGTAAAAACAAAGCCATACCTGGTCGAGAACCTTCTAAAGCTCGTTTACCTAAATCAAAAGACCCTTTACGCATAGTATAGCTAGCTTGCTTTTCAATCGATGTTGCTAAATGCGGGTCGCGAAAAAATACCATACCAATACCCATTGGTAAATACAATTGCTTATGACCATCAATGGTCACAGAATCAGCTTTCTCAATTCCAGCAAGCTTATGTTGATGTTTCCGAGAAAAAATTACAGGACCACCCCAAGCAGCATCCACATGAAAATGTATATTATTCTCTTGGGCAATTTTCGCCATTTCTTCTAACGGATCGATGCTACCAGAGTCTGTAGTTCCAGCAATCCCGACAATGGCAATAATATGTAATTTTTGGATATGACAATCGGCTACCGCTTGACGTAAAGCTGCAATATTAGCTCGATTGTTAGCATCCACTGGGACTCGGATTAAATTTTTAGTACTGATACCCATTAAATCCGCAGCTTTGTCAAAAGAAAAGTGCATTAATTCAGAACCAATAACCACAGCACCCTCATAACCGTAAAACCTTAAGGCTGCATTTAACCCTTCTTTTTCTATTCCTAAAAAGTCATCTTTTGCACCTAAAGATTTATTTCTAGCAGACCACAAAGCCGTGATATTTGCAGTTGTACCCCCAGAAACTAAAATTCCCAATGTGCTTTGATTTTTTTGAATATTTTGAGCATAAAAATTATCATAAAAATGATAAATTTGTCGATGCATCATTGCTAAAGCTTCACGTTCGCAAAAGCTTAAAGATTTAGCTGTTTCGATTTTGACAGCATTCTGATTCATTGCCGTCATTAATTTAGCTAAAGGACGGACAAAGACAGGAAGTGCTGAGGTCATGTGACCGATAAATTGTGGTGCAGAGGTATGGATGGAATGGGCTACCACATTTTCATTCAAGGATTGAAAATAGCTTTCAACGTTAATAGGTTGGTCAGGAATTTTGCTATCACCAAAATTTTTAATTATCCATTCCAGTTCCACATTAGTATTAGCATTATCTGCAATTAAAAAATCTTGAGATAAATCCTCTAACATCTCATCTATTTGGATTTCAATGGAATTACCTTGTGTTGGTGTAAATATTTGTCTGATATATTCACCAATTTCAGTTGATAATAGTTTTTCTGATGGCGTAAAGCTATTTTTAGAGACAATTTCTGTTTCGCTTAATGTCATGTCACTTCCTTTGATAACTAATAATGAATTTTTCTAGCTTTTATGGTGAGTAAAGCCAGGATATGGGGAAGACTTGATTCACTTAATTGGAACCAGACCCTCTTTTATTTGCCGTTCGATGTTCTTTTCTCGCTTGTTTTTGACGTTTTGCTGATGATTTTCTATCTTCAGAAGGATGGGGAATAAAATAGGTTGGTTCTGTTGACTCCTGACTAAAATATCGAACTAAATGACTCACGGTAGGATGCCGAAACATCTCCACCAACAGCAAATCTTTAGGAAATATTTTTTGCAATTGACTGTGAACCCGGACTAAAAGCAGCGAATTACCACCTAACTCAAAGAAATTATCATAGATACCAATATTTTCAACATTAAGTGTTTCTTGCCAAATATCAGCAATAGTTTTTTCTATTTCTGTTTGAGGTGGCTGATAAACTACTTCCAACTCAGGACGGATTGTATCGGGTTTAGGTAATGCTTTGCGGTCAACCTTACCATTTGGTGTGAGTGGTAATGCTTCTAATGTGACAAAAGCTGCTGGTATCATGTAACTTGGCAACTTCGACTCTAAAAAGCCCCGTAATTCCGAAATTGTCAGCCCTTGCTCTATTTGAGGAACAATATAGGCAATGATTCTTTGAGATTCCCCTACCACAGTATCAACTGTAACAACTGCTGCTTCTACTCCTGAATACCGACTCAGTTGAGCTTCGATTTCCCCTAGTTCAATCCGGAAACCACGTATTTTAACTTGGTTATCAATTCTACCAATATACTCTATCTCTCCATTTGCCAAATAGCGAGCTAAATCTCCTGTTTTATATAACCTCTTTCCTGGTAGAGAAGCGTAGGGGTTAGGAATAAACCTATCTGCTGTCAATTCCGGTTGATGGAAATAACCACGAGCTAAACCCAAACCAGCCAGATACACCATTCCCACTACACCCACGGGAACAGGTTGGAGATTGTCATCTAACAAGTAAACCTGTGTATTGTAAATCGGACGACCAATTGCTGGGGTATTAGTAGCATCCTTGTGGATACAAGAAAAGGTCGAATAGGTTGTATCTTCAGATGGTCCGTATAAATTAAATACTTGTTTTATATTATTTTGCTGATACAGTTGTTGTACAAGTTGATTTTGAAGTGGTTCTCCGGCAATATTAACAACCTCTACTGTTGCCGGAATACTATTATTTCTAATTAATTGGGCAATTACACTAGGAACTGTATTGATTAACGTTACCCTTTCTGGGGCGGGTAAAGTCGGTAAATGTAGGGCATTCTCAATTAAAATTACCTTGCCACCACAACATAGAGGTACAAATATCTCGAATACTGAAAGGTCAAAGCAAATCGAGGTGGATGCTAAAACTCCAGACCTAGCTTGAGGGGAAAAAGTTTTGTTTGCCCAATCCAACGTGGCGACTGTACTTCCATGTTTGATCATTACACCTTTGGGTTTACCTGTGGAACCAGAGGTATATATGACATAGGCTAAATTATCAGTTGTGGGTTGGTGAAAAGATGGATTTTTCTGACTTTGTAGAGCGATGGTCTCCGACCGACCGTAGGTCATCGCCTCCCAATCACTATCTAAACATACTACTTCAGCTTGGTGTTGGGGTATTAGCTCAACAAGGGAAGTTTGAGTGAGCAATACTGGTGCTTGAGTCTCTTCTAAGATAAAAGCGATACGTTCAATTGGGTAAATAGGGTCTAGGGGTACATATCCACCACCAGCTTTGAGGATAGCTAATAGTCCGATGAGCATATTGAGGTTTCGCTCGACACAAATCCCTACCAATACCTCTGGTTTTACTCCCAGTTTTTGCAAGTAATGGGCTAGTTGATTAGATCGTTGGTTTAATTCTCGATAAGTTAACTGTTGGTTTTCAAATACCACTGCGATCGCATCAGGTGTTTTCTCTACCTGCGCTTCAAATAATTCATGAATACATTTATCTTGTGGGTAATCGGTTGCTGTATCATTCCACTCCCACAACAATTGATGCTGCTCAGGTTTTGTTAGGATTGGCAAATCTGACAAACGCTGCTGTGGATTGGTAACAATTGCTTCAAGCAACGTCTGCAAGTGACCGACCATTCTCTGTATAGTACTTTGAGCAAATAAATCTGTATTGTATTCAAAACCTCCAACTAACGCTGACTCCGTTTCTGTCATCTCCAGGGTTAAATCAAACTGGGCTGCACCAATATCACTTTCCAGGGGACTCAAAGTCAAACCAGGTAACTCCAATACCGACATCGGTGTATTTTGAAGCACAAACATCACCTGAAATAGAGGCGTATGGCTTAAATCACGCTGGATTTGCAATTGCTCCACCAACAACTCAAACGGCAAATCCTGGTGTGCATAGGCTCCCAATGCAACTTCTCGCACCTGTTTTAGTAACTCCTCAAAGCTGGGATTCCCTGACAAGTTAGTTCTCATTACCAGTGTATTGACAAAAAAGCCAATTAGCCCTTCTATCTCCGCCCGGTTGCGGTTAGCGATTGGCGAACCAACCACGATGTCCTGTTGACTTGTATAGCGCCATAGTAGTATCTGGAAACCGGCTAACAGGGTCATAAATAAAGTAGTTCCCTGCTGCTGGCTTAATTTACACAGAGACGCAGATAGCTCCTGGGAAAAATCAAATGAATAGGTTGCACCACGGTAAGTTTGAATCGGTGGTCTTCGATAGTCTGTAGGTAGTTCTAATACTGTAGGTGCGTTCTCTAATTGTTTAAGCCAATAAGATATCTGAGTTTCGAGTACTTGTCCTTGCAACCATTGTCTCTGCCAAGCAGCAAAATCTCCATACTGGATGGGTAATGGGGGTAAAGGAGAGGACTCTCCATCACAAAAGGCTTGGTAAAGGGCTGCTAATTCTTCCACCAATATACCAATTGACCAGCCGTCAGAGACGATGTGGTGTATGGTTAGCAGGATAATATGTTCTTGCTCTCCAAGACGTAATAGTTTGACTCTTAGTAGATGGTCGCTACTAATATCAAAGGGTTGTTGTGCTGCTTGTTCTAATTGTTGCTTTATTTCTACTTGCTGTTGATTTTCTGTTAACTGGGTAATATCTAATACAGACAGCCTTATCGGCTTTTCTGCGGAGATGACTGCTACTGGTTGTCCTTCTCTGGTGGGAAAATTAGTCCGCAATGCTGCATGACGGCAAATAATTTCATTAAAACTTTGCTCTAATGCCTCAAGCTGTAAATTTCCTTGCAAACGAACGGCAGCAGGTATATTGTAAAATGGGCTACCTGGTTCTAATTTATCTAAAAACCACAATCTTTGTTGTGCAAAGGATAGAGGTAAATTTCCCTGTTGCTTGACTGGGTAAATCTGCTGACCATCAGTTACTACATCAACACTATGGTGGCGTAAAAAAGTAAGGATATCTTCCTTGCGTCCAGCAAGTTCTTCTTTGATCGCAGGTATCAGCGCATCCTTGGGAGCGCTACAGCGTAATCGGTTATCTTCAACCCAGAGCTTAACATCCAAACTGCAAAGGTAAGACAAAAATTCTTCTGTAGTCCTCATAATTCTATCTCCTCACGGTCATTGTCTAACCCATTCGTTGAAACCATCTGTAGTTGTTGAACTGTCAGCATCTTCTCGATCTGTTCCACCAATTGAGCAACGGTTGGGGACTCAAACAAACTGCGTAAAGGTAACTCAATCTTAAAGGCTTCCCGCAATCGAGAGATGACTTGAGTTGCTAGTAAAGAATGTCCACCCAAATCAAAGAAATTATCGTGAATACCGACATGCTCTTGCTTTAATACCTGACCCCAAATATCAGCAACTATCTGCTCTGTGGGAGTGCGAGGTGCAACAAAGCCTAGTTTTGACTCCTGATTGTAACTTGGTACGGGTAATACAGCGCGGTCTATTTTTCCACTAGGAGCTAAGGGTAATACTTCTAGCTGTACAATCGCAGAAGGTACCATATGCCCTGGTAGCTTTTCTTGAAGAAAATCACGTAACTGTTGAACTAGCTCGCTATTTGCTAAGGTATCCTGATAAAACTCAGATTTAGGTACGAAATAAGCAACCAAGCGTTTATCACCAGGGTCATCTTCTCTAACTACAACCACAACTTCCCTCACAGCTTCGTGTTGCAGTAAAAATGTCTCAATCTCTCCCAACTCAACCCTAAAACCACGGATTTTTACCTGATGATCAATGCGTCCGAGAAATTCTATATTCCCATTACTGAGCCACCTACCTAAATCTCCGGTTTTATAAATCAAATCAGCACGATTTGCTGGTAAATTCTTCCTCATATCCGTAACATCTGTAAACGGATTCGGAACAAAACTTAATTTAGTCTTTTCTGCGTTTTTCCAGTAACCAGCACCCACACCAATTCCCGATACACAAATCTCTCCTGGAGCACCAATTGGTAATAATTTCATTTGCTCATCCACGATGTAGAGATTTAAGTTTGCTAGTGGTTTGCCAATTGGAATTGTTCGCTGATTTTCTGGCAAAGGTTTATCAACGATAAACTGGGTAATATCGTCAGCAGCTTCCGTCGGACCATAAGCATTAGCAATTTTAGTATGGGGGTATATCTCCAGCCATTTATTTAACCACTTAATTGATACGGATTCCCCTGACAGCATCATCCATTTTAAATCTGGTAATTCCCTTTCCTGGCTTCTTAATTGGGATGTATATTCGAGTAAACCTGTAAATAATGCTGGAACCAACTCTACAACTGTAATCTTTTCTGATTTGATTGTTTGAAATAATTTTTCGGGAATCACCACAGTTTCAATATCAACAATTACAGTCCTTCCACCAATTAAAAGTGGTGCCAAAAATTGCCAAACAGAAATATCAGTTGAAGAAGGAGCGCTTTGCAGAAAACAAAATTCCTCAGTCAATTTCAACTCATCAAACTGAGCATAAATATGATTAATAGCACCATCATGTCTAATAATTGTTCCCTTGGGTAAGCCTGTAGAGCCAGAGGTATATATCATATAGGCATTGTCGATTCCCTGGTTTACGGCTGGGATATTTTCTTGGGGAAGCTCAATAAAACTCAGATTATCGTATATTTTCAATTCCTGATGATGAGTTAGCTGTATGTTTTCAGGTATAACCCCATCTAAGCAAACAATCGATTTTAATTGAGGGCACTTATTTTTGAATTCAGCCAAAAGTTTTAACAAGGATGTATCAGTTAAGAGAAACTTAACTTCGCTATTAGACAACATATATTCGATTCGATGGGGCGGATAAGTGCTATCAATAGGTACGTAAGCACCACCAGCCTTATATATAGCCAGAATCGCAATTAAAAAATTTATGTCCCGGTCTTTAAATATACCTACAAACTCACCTTTACTGACACCGAGTTGACGCAGTATTACAGCTAACTGGTTAGCTTTTTCATTCAACTCTTGATAAGTTAATTTAGTTTGTCCATCAACTACTGCTATATTATTTGGTGTTTTATGTACCTGTTTCTCGAATAAATGATTGATAGTATTATCAACTGGGTATTCCTTAGTATTGTAGTTAAATTCTTGAAGTGTTTTTTTCTTATCAAAATCATTTAAAAGTGCGATGTCTGATACTTTAATATTTATATTATTGACAATATCTTCTATTACTCTTGTGTAAGAATTAGTGATTACTTTAATGTTTTCGTGGTTAAAAATAAGTTCATTATAATATACTGAGCAACTGATTTTACTATTTATAATAGCAAAAGAAATAGTGATATCATTATTATTCTTTAATACATCACTTTTGCTGTGAATATTTTCTAAAAGTATAACTATATCAAATAATGAGTTTCGATTCTCTGCTTGAGGTAAATTTAGTAAATTAATTAATTCATCAAAGCAATAGTCCTGATGGCTATATGCCTGAATTAAACTATCTTTAACTTGAAGAAGAACATTTTTAAATGTCATCTCCTTCTCTAACTGAGTTCGCAAGGGAATCAGTTTACTATCATCCAGGTAATCTAGGTTAACATCATTTATTTTCTTGTAAACTGGTATCCCAATGATAAGGTCATTATTTCTCGTATATCCTCGTAGCAGAACTTTAAATGCAGATAAAAGGACTAAATACAATAAAAAATCAGAACCTTTCCCTAGCTTGATGATTTCCTCGGACAAATAATTGGGTAACTCAAAATAATAACTTCCATTTTTCCCCGTGTACTGGGTTGGTCTTACATAGTCCTGTATAATATTTGTTTCTGGTAATTCTCCAGAAAGCTGATTTAACCAATATATTTTTTGAGAGAATAGCTCTTGAGGGTCTAATGTAGTAGTCATCATTTTTTGCTGGTAGAAAATGGTTGCACTAGCAGGATAATAGTTAAATGGAGTAGACAGGTGAAATTCTTACTTATCGCAATAACTTTCTCAGTGAGTTCTAATTAAGAATAACTATTTAGATAAATTTCACATTTTATTGCGCTTTAGTTCAGTTATTTCCCAAGCATTCACCAAAAGCCGTTTCTATAATTGAACAACCTTCTCTTAAAGTGGGAATCTCAATTGTTAAAGGAGGTAATAATTTGATAACAGTGTCATTTCTTCCTGTCCTTTCAACTATTAACCCTTTTTCAAAACAACGCATCGTGATGTTTTTTGCTAAATTACTACTGCCAAAATTAGTCAAATCAATGCCCCAAATCATTCCTATTCCCCGTATTACTATATTTTCGTTGATTTGTGATATTTGTTGGAACAGAAAATTTTTCAAGAAAAGTTCTTTTGACTTAACCTCTTGTTCAAGACTGCTATTCTCTCTATATTCTAAAGCTGCTGTAGCCCCAACAAATGCTAATTGATTACCTCTAAATGTGCCATTATGCTCACCTGGTTCCCAAATGTCTAATTCTGGCTTAATCAAAAGTAAAGACATAGGAAATCCATATCCACTAATAGATTTAGACAGTATAACTATATCGGGAACAATATCTGCTCTTTCAAAAGAAAAGAAAGAGCCTGTCCTACCGCAACCTACTTGAATATCATCACAGATCAACAAGATATCATGCTCGTTACATAGGTTTCTTAGTCTTTGCATCCACTCAATGGGAGCAACAACAACTCCACCTTCAGCTTGTACTGTTTCAAAAATTATTGCAGCTGGCTTTTCAATTCCTGAGCTAACGTCATTTAAAACTGACTCTATATATTTTATCGTATCAAAACTCTCCATGAAACCATAGGGATAGGGCATAAATGTGACATTACTTAATGTGCCAATTGCCCCTGCTCGAATTGAAGTATTAGCAGTAATTGATAAGCTACCTAAAGTCATTCCATGATAAGCACCCATGAAGGAAAATATACCGGGTCTTTTCTTGACTTTCCTCGCTAATTTCAAAGCGGCTTCAACAGCATTTGTTCCAGTGGGTCCGCAAAACTGTATACGATAATCTAAGCCTTTTGCATTTAAAACAACTTCATTAAATTTAGCTAAAAACTTTTCTTTTGCAGAAGTATACATGTCTAATCCGTGGGCTATCCCATCCGCATCTAAATAGGAGATGACTTTTTGTTTTATGTAGTCATGATTATGCCCATAGTTTAATGCACCTGCACCTGCAAAAAAATCTATATATTCTCGACCTGACTCCGCATAAACAATCGAACCCTTAGCCCGATGAAATATGGCTGGAAAACTACGGCAATAGCTTCTAACGTTGGATTCACACTTTTCAAAAATATTCATACAACTTATCTCACTTTACGACTATTTTTATCTCTTGACATGTATCTATTTATCTGTTTAACTTGAAAATTATCTTCTTGCCGTCAAGAGACATAATTCAAATAAGTTTTGTAAAATTTGAATATTAGTTGCGATGGTATTTTAAATGCTAATCCCATCGCAAGCAAAAAATTATAGTAAGTGTTTTGGATAGGCATACCTTTGACACTAGCTGCTAAGGCATTCAAAGAACTTTTTTTTGTGTGCCAATCAATATTAAAAGAAATTGACATATCTAAGCTTCTAACATGATGTAATGTCCCAGGTGGCATATATAAAATTTCACCAGGATTAACGATAAACTTAATCGGACTGGCATATTTATATTCAGGATATTTATTGAAGTCTGGATTTTCTGGGTTCACAAGAAACCATCGCCAGCCCTTGCGATAACAATATTTTGCATCTTCAGGTAGTAATATCGTAAATTGTTTACGTCCAACAATTTGAAAAAAAATATTGTTAGTGAGCAGACAATCAAAATGTAGTGGAGTCACGCTATTAGAACAGCCCAAGAAAAACTGACAGTAACGCCACCATTTATACCAATACCATTCTGGTAAATAATCTAAAGGGAATGGTTGAGCATCTTCTATTAATGAAGGAATTAAACTAAATAAAGGTAAGTCGTGACAATATGGTGGGCAGGGATTATTTAAAGAATCCGCTTCATAGTTTTCTATTAATTCTATATATTTTTCCATTGTAAAACTGCATATTTTAATATCTTTATCAGTAAAATTTTTAGCGTAAATATTCAGAGATGGTGATAATTCTTTGAAGTATTTTAATGACCATTGACTAAAGCCATTCCAACTAGCAATAATCCCAGAGATTATAACAGGTTTTCCTTGGTCAACATAATTTTTGGTAAATTCATCACTAGAAAGTTTGTATTTTCTTTCTATCTCAGATACAGTTATCATACTTGAATCCTATTAAATACTTTAAACTATCACGATTGAATTATCTAATTAAATATACAGTTACATTGATTTGGATGCTTTGTAATATTCTCAGTTAATTATATGCAAATTAATAAAGGAAGCTAATTAATAATTACATTAATACAGCTTCTTTGTCTAAAGATTTTGATATTTGCTGTTGTCTTACAGTTGAAAATGATAAATCTTTAATTTTGACAAAAGGATTAGAAAATATAGATTCTAAAACAACTTTAAAATCTGTAAGAATTCCAGAAATAGTAGCAATATCAAATCTTCGACAGTCATAGGAAATTGCTACTATCATTTCAGATTCTGGATAGATAACTAAATTTAAAGGATAATTAGTTCTGAAATACTCACCTTTACTTGTGTCAATTTTTAAATTCTCTTTCCAACCTAGTGCAGATTGACTGTTTGGAACGTTCTCAACTACAACAAAACTTTCAAATAAAGGTAAATCTCTTGATACTTCACTCCAACCTTGAATTTGTGTAAGTGAAATATATTCATGATGACGTAATTCGACTAGCTTTGTCTGAATGGTTTGAAGCCATGACAACAAATCTTGTTCTGCATTTATTTTTAAATTCATGGGTAAGGTGTTTATAAATACACCTACCATTGACTCTACTTCGGCTAAGTCCACTGGTCTCCCTGTGACCGTACAGCCGTAGACGATGTTACTATGGCAAGTGTAACGACTAATGAGGATAGACCAAATTCCATTAATTAATGCAGCTAAGGTTAGACGATTTTTAGCAATAAAAGATAGTAATTCTTTTGTTTTTTCTTGAGATAGCTTAAATTTTTCTTGTTCGTATATCTGTTCTGTAAAGTTTAACTGTTTATTCTCTATATAAATTAGAGGTGTTGGTGCTTTAATTCCTGCTAATTGTTGTTTCCAAAAGCTTTCAGTTTTTTCTATATCCTGTCTTTGTAGCCAGTCAATATAATCGCGGAAAGGACGATTCGATGAAAATTTTATTTCCTTACCTTCACAAAGTGCTTCGTAAACTTGTAACAACTCATCCATTACAATTGAAGAAGACCATCCATCTGTGATTATATGGTGAAAACTCCATATAAACTCATAATAGTCATCAGCAAGGCGAATTAAAGTCAGACGAGCTAGACATGGCTGCGAAAAGTCAAAATATAGTTTGCGATCGCTATCATAAAAGTCTTTCAATCGCTCTTCCTGTTCTGCTGGCTCAATACCTCGCCAATCATATTGCTTTAAGGCTATTTTCACATTTTTATAGACAATTTGTAACGGATTGTCAATGTCTTCCCAATAAAATCCAGTACGCCAGATTGGGTGTCTATCTACAATTTTTTGCCATGCTTCTTCAAAAGCCTTGATATTGAAATTACCACGTAAACCAAAGGGAACATTGAAAAAATATAATGATGATTCTCTTTCATATAGTGAGTGGAAGAGCATACCCTTTTGTACAGGTGTCAGTTCATATATATCTTCTATGTTTTCTGCTTTCATTACGCTCTTTCCTCATTTACTTGGGTGATTTTTGCTAGAAGTTTATCTAAATTTTGTTTGCTCAAGTTTGCCCTTGGAAAGTCAGAAGGTGTAAATTTTTGCCCTTCAAACGACTGACAGTGAGCAATAATAGTTTGGACAGCATTAATATGATTGGAAGCCAGTATTTTAATTGTTTCACGGCGGTGAAATTTTGTACTGTAAATCCAATTCAAGTGCAGTTGTTCTTTAAAAATAGCTCCATTTATTTCCAATAAGTGAAATCGTTTTGCGTTGGATATTTGATTCATTTGAAGATACTGCTGAGTTAAATTAAATAAAGATGGCTGGGAAATAAGTAGATCAAAATTACCTAAGTATTTAAAATTTACTTGAGGTTGAGGAAAGGATTTTAGCTTCGATTTAATCTCTTGATTACTGCTTATATACCGAAGCAAATCATACCCAACACCTCGATTGGGAATACTACGTAAATAATCTTTGACTGCTACCAATGCACTACCTTCGTCGGAGGCTTCTGTTATATCTAAATGTGCTGGAAAGCAAGTCGTAAATAAACCAATTGTACGGTTCAGGGATATATCGCTTAAATTTTTAAAAATTTTCTCTCGGCTGTTGTCTTCGACATCTACCCATAGTTGTGATTCTCCCGTCCACTTTGCAAATGCTTGCACCAATGCGGTGAGAAGAACATCATTTATTTGAGTATTATAAGCCTTGTTGACATTGTTTAATAAGACTTGCGTTTGGGTTTTATCTAGAGAAACTGATACAGAATCAAAGGTTGCTGTAGTATTCTCCCTATCCAGATAGTCCACAGGTAATTTATGGAAAGGTTTTTGAGCTTTTGCTAACCAATATTCTTGCTCACGTATCATTTCTTGATTCTCAGCATAATTTTGGATACCCTGTGTCCACTGACTAAATGAAGCTGTTTTCTCAGGAAGATTTATCGCTTTTGATTGGCTGAGTTGCCGATAGGCTGTTTGTAAATCTTCTAGCAAAATTTGCCAAGATATTGTATCAACTAAAAGAGGGTGAATAGCAATTACTAGGTAGCTATTTTTCGGCGATCGCAATTCCACTAAAGCAACTTTGACAAGCGTTCCTTGGCTGAGGTTGAAGCAGCTTTGTATATCTGCAATTTTCGCCTCTAAAGCCTGTTCTTGCTCTGTTTCTGGTAGCAAAGTCAAATCGACATACTCATATTCTATTAAATCTACATTAGTATTTGCTTCAATTTGCTGCCATCCAGATTCCGTTTGATTAAAGCGGAGACGAAAGACATCGTGGTATTGAATTATATATCTTACAGCTTGTTCTAAACTTAGGCGATCGCAGTTTTGTTTTAACTCTAAGAGTATGGACTGGCTCAAAGAGTGTATCACATCTGGCTGATTTTGAGCAAAGAATCGATGTTGGATGGGTGTGAGATATACTTCTCCTACTCGTAAAGAACTTTGTGCTGGTTTGATTCCTTGGCTTGATGCTGCTGTTGCTAATTCTGCGATAGTTGGATGCTCAAACATTTGTTGAGCTGTTAACTTGAAGCCTAATTGGTTTGCTTTAGCAATAACTTGAATTGCGAGAACTGAATCACCTCCCAATTCAAAAAAGTTGTCATTAACTCCTACTTTGTCTATTCCTAAGCGTTGCTGCCAAATTTTGGCTAAACTTTCTTCAACTTCATTATGGGGAGCCACATAATCGTTATCCAAATCAGGTCGGGGATGATTTGGTATAGTGATATTTGCTGAGACTAATTTCTCCTCTAATGCTGATAGTTCTTCTTCTACCTGAAAGGATTTACTTTGTTCAATTAAAGTCAGAAAATCTTGGGTTGAGACAACGAGATGAGGTAAGTTACTTGCCAAAGCGCGATGGAAAGCATCAATACCTTCTTCAGGCTTAATTCCAAATTTAAGATTTGCTTCCTCCACCATCAACTTAATTTCGTCTCGTTGTACAGTCTCAACCTCCATTCCGACTTGCCAAGGTCCCCAGCTAATTGATATTGTCTGTTGGTTAGATTTACAAGCAGAATATTGAGCATAGCTGTCAAGAAAAGTATTAGCCGCACAGTAATCTAGCTGACCAAAGTGTCCGAGAACAGAAGTTTGAGATGAGCAAAGTACAAAGAAATCTAAATGGGAGTTTTGTAAAACTTTCTCTAGTACTAGCGTTCCTCTGACTTTTGCAGCGAGTACGCTATTTGCCATTTCCTTTGTTTTAAGTTGAATTATCCCACCTGGAGCAATACCTGCTGCATGAATGGCACCATTGATAGAACCAAATTGTTCGCACACTTGAGTAACTACTGTTTGCATTTGCTCAAGATTAGCGACATCAGCAGTGTAAATTTGAACAGTAGCTCCTAATTTTTCAATTGCCAAAACTTTTTCAATTTTACGACTAATACTATTTTGGCTATCATGATTTTCTAGCCATTGTTGCCACTGTGAGCGTTCAGGTAGTCCTTTTCGTGCAAGCAAAATTAATTTAGTATCAGCCGTCTGAGCTAGGTTTTCTGCTAATACCAAACCAATACCACCAAGTCCCCCAGTAATTAAGTAAACTCCTCCTTCTTTTACTTTAGATTTACTGGCAATATCTTGATCTAGCCGTACTGGTTCAAAAGTTTGTACCCAACGATGATGACCCCGATAAGCTACTATGTCATCGGTTGTTTGGGAAGTTATTTCTGTTACCAGAAAATCTAGAAGTTTTGGTGCTGGCGGTTTTTGGCAAGAAGGAATTACTATGTCAATAGTAGAACAATTTATCTTCGCATATTCCAGGGGAATTACCTTGGATGCTCCTAGTAATGTAGATTTTTCAGGACATAAATTATCCTCACCAGTCACATCATATATATTGCTGGTTACAACTGTTAACTTCAAAGTATCAGAAATATTTCGTCTTCCCAAAGCTTGGGCTAGAAATAGCAAACTCCAGAAACCTAAATTTTGGGTATCTTCAAAAAATTGATGGGATGATTCTGTGGATGGTAAAGTATCATTGGCTGTAACACTCCAAAAGTGAGCAAAATGCCATCCACCACCCTTAGCGATCGCCTTTGAGTTTAAACCTAATGTACTAATTTCTTGGAGTAATGTATCATAATCACTCCTGTTTTGGGGATTAATTGCGTAAGCTCCATCACCCAACTTGGTAAATTGCTCTGTAATCCCTACAGTTACTACATCATGTCCCTGAGATTTCAACTGCTCTGCAACCTGCGAACCAAGACCAAGAGTATCAATAAATACCAAATAACAGAGTTCTTGTGATGATTTTGATGCTAACTGGGGAGAACGCTTCCAGGAAGGAATGTAAAACCAGTCAGCTATATTTGGTTTTTTGTGTAATTTTTGTTGCGCTTGCGTAGTTAAGTTAGCGTTGGGATTTGCATCAATCCAGTAACGCTGACGCTCAAATGGATAGGTAGGTAAGGGAATACGAGTACGTTGTTCTTTGGCATAAAAACTAGACCAATCTACTTCTACCCCAGTCAACCATAGACGACCCAATGTATTCATTAAAAATGCCACATCTGACTGTTGCTCATAGGAATGGCGCAGGGTAGGAAGCATTACTAATTTAGCTCTATCTTCACTTTCTAGACATTGGGATGCGAAACTAATTAATCCTTGACCAGAACCTACCTCTAATAAAATTGGGTTGTCTTTTTGCCATAAATTTTGTACACCCTCAGCAAACCGTACTGCTTGACAAAGGTGCTTCACCCAATAATTGGGATCAGTTGCTTGTTCTGCTGTAATCCAAGTGCCGGTTACATTAGAAATGTAGGGAGTTTTTGGAGGTTTAAGGTTAAATGTTTTGAGTAAATCACCAAAAGCAGGTGCGATCGCCTCCATCATTAGTGAATGGAAAGCATGAGATGTCTGCAAACGCTTACCAATTAAATTTTGCTCCCCTAGTTTCTGCTCCCATGCTGCGACTGCATCCTTAGCACCCGCAATCACACACAATGATGAGCCGTTGATTGCAGATAAGGAAATATCTTCATTCAGGAGGGGCTGTATTTCTTCTTCTGAGAGAGGAACTGCCAACATTGCTCCTTCTGGCAATTCTTCAATCATTTGCGCTCTTCTAGCAACTAAGGTTAAGGCATCTTTTAGAGACAAAACCTCGGCTAGAGTTGCGGCTACATATTCGCCGATGCTGTAGCCAATCATCGCTGTAGGACGAATTCCCCAGAAAATCCAAAGTTGAGCTAAAGCATATTCAACAACAAATATAGCTGGTTGGGTGAAAACGGTTTGATTTAGTAAAGATGTTGCCTGTAACGTTTCTGCATCTGTTTGTTCCTGACCACGACCTAGCATTTTTCGCAAATCCAACCCAGTTGAGGGGGTATCTTGTTTTTGCTTACTACCATTGTTGGTGTTTCTCTGGGGATACAACACATCTCGCAAATCCAGACCAAGCAAGGGTTTGAGTATCTCGCAACATTGGTCAACACAGGAACTAAATATTGGCTCAGTTTGGTAAAACTCAAGAGCCATATCCAAATAATGAGTTCCTAGTCCAGAAAACATAAAGGCAACAGGACGTTGCTGAATTTTCTGAGTATTCATAAAAACCCGTTTTGGGTCTTGAAGTGCATTGACAGCATCTTGCACATCCCGACAGACAACCGTGCGCCGATAGTCGAAAGCCTTACGCCCTACTTGCAATGTGTAAGCTGTATCGGCAAGATTTAAATCGGGGTGTTCTTGGAAATAGTTCGCTAAATTTCTGGTGGCTGTTTCCAGTGCAGAACTGGTTTTGGCAGATAGCGTTAGTAATTGCCAAGGTTCAGAGGGGCTAGAAGCTTTGGTAATAGGGGCTTCTTCGAGAACTACATGAGCATTAGTTCCTCCTATTCCAAAGGAACTAACTCCTGCACGTCTAGGAGTACCATTGCTTTGCCACTCGGCTAGTTCGGTATTGACATAGAAAGGACTGTTGGCAAAATCAATTTCCGGATTAGGGCAAGTAAAGTGTAAACTCGGAGGTATTTGTTTGTGCTTCAGGGCTAGGACAGTTTTGATTAATCCGGTTACTCCAGCTGCTATGTCCAAATGTCCAATATTCGTTTTAACCGAACCAATAGCACAAAAGCCTTTCTTTTGGGTACTTAAGCGAAAAACTTGTGTTAACGCGGCAATTTCAATCGGGTCTCCTAATGCTGTTCCAGTTCCGTGAGTTTCGATATAACTAATAGTCTCAGGTTCGACTTCGGCTACTAATTGGGCTGTTCTAATTGCCTTTGCTTGGGTATCGATGCGGGGTGCTGTATAGCTAACCTTGAATGAACCATCATTATTGATAGCTGAACCTTTGATTACAGCATGAATCGTATCGCGATCGCTTAAGGCATCTTCCAATCGCTTTAATACTACAATCCCTACACCTTCACCACCCACTGCTCCCTGAGCATTAGCATCAAATGCACGGCAATGTCCGTCAGGAGAAGCTATTCCCCCTTCTGTGTATAGATATCCAGCTTTTCTTTCTGCACTGATAGCCACACCACCAGCTAAAGCGATATCACACTCACCATTGAGTAAGCTTTGGCAAGCTAAATGGACGGCAACCAAAGATGTTGAACAAGCTGTTTGAACAGTGTAGCTGGGACCAGTTAAATTAAGTTTATAAGAAGTACGTGTAGAAAGAAAATCTTTATCACAACCTATCGTTAGTTGTTGTTCATCCAACGATATTGCCTTGAGATTTGAATAAAGGTTAAGCAAGTAGCTATTTAATCCAGCTCCAGCAAACACACCTACTGGACATTTCTCAATTCCAGATTTATATCCTGCATTCTCTAAAGCTTCCGAAGCACACTCCAAAAAAACACGGTGCTGGGGGTCAGTGATTTCTGCTTCTCTGGGATTAAATCCAAAAAAAGCAGCATCAAATAATTCGGCATCTTCTAATACACCGTGTGCTTTAACATAGTTTTGGGAACTAAGCAGTTCTTCGTCTATTCCTGCTTCCAACAATTCTTCATCGCTGAAAAAAGAAATTGATTCTCTACCATTTTGAAGGTTATTCCAAAACTCATCAATATTTTTAGCTCCAGGAAATCTTCCTGCCAATCCAATAATTGCTATTTCTGAACCATTAGTAGAAGTTGATGATGTTGGAATACTCATTTTCCCAATTGTTCCTTGATTTTTCAATATAATTACTTCTTCAGATTAGTACACTGAGTATCTATAAATTGAGGTAAGTTCCACTTACAGAAACAACAGCTAACATCAGATAAATATTAAATTATCTCACCAGACTTAATCTTTTTCAGACGCTTCCTTTGTTTAGCCTTGCCATCTGCTATTCTTTCATTTATATCAAACATTATATCATCAGATATTTGTTGATTTTCTGTCTGATTAAAATAATTTGTCAAAGAATTTATCGTTGGATATCTGAATAAGTCTAGAACAGATATATCTCGTTTAAAAATTTGCCGTAAGTTGCTATGAACTTGCACTAAAAGTAGCGAATGACCACCCAGTTCAAAGAAATTATCATGGATTCCCACATCTTCAAGTTTAAGTAAATTTTGCCAAATATCAGCAATAGTTTTTTCCATTTCTGTCTGAGGTAGCTGATAAACTACTTCCAACTGAGGACGTATACTATCAGGTATCGGTAGGGCTTTGCGGTCAACTTTACCATTGGGTGTGAGGGGTAATGCTTCTAAAGTCACAAAAGCTGCTGGTATCATGTAACTGGGCAATTTAGCCTCTAAGAAACCCCGTAGTTCAGAAATCGTTGGCGCTTGCTCTGTTTTTGGAACTACATAGGCAACTATTCGTTGAGAATCTGCTTCTGAAGCGTGAACTACAACTATAGTTTCTCGTACATCAGGGTGTTGACTGATAAGGGTTTCAATTTCTCCCAATTCAATCCGGAAGCCACGTAGTTTTACTTGATTGTCAATCCGACCAATATATTCTATATCTCCATTCGCTAAATAACGAGCTAAATCCCCTGTTCTATAAAGACGTGCTGGTTTATCACTAAAAGGATTGGGTATGAATTTTTCTGCTGTCAAATCTGGACGCTGGAAGTAGCCCCTTGCTAATCCTTCCCCACCAATACATAGTTCCCCTATTACACCCACAGGAACTAACTGATGATATTTATCTAGGATATAAAGCTGCGTATTGGCAATTGGAGAACTAATTGGTACGGTATTATTCACTGTTTCCACTTGGCTAGCGGCTGACCAAATAGTGGTTTCCGTCGGACCGTACATATTCCATAAACAATCACATAACCCAAGTAATTGATTTGCTAGTTTTCCGGGTAAAGCTTCGCCACCACAGAGAATTTTTAATTGACGATTACCATCCCAACCTGCTGCTAAAAGTAACTGCCATGTCGCTGGTGTGGCTTGCATGACCGTCGCTTTTGAATCTACCAGTAAAGCTGATAACTGATTTCCATCCGTAACTACTTCCCGACTGGCAATTACCAACCGAGCACCGACAATAATTGGCAGGAAAATTTCTAATGCCGCAATATCAAAGGAATAAGTAGTTACTGCTAGCAAAGTATCTTCGGAGGTCAACCCTGGCACTTCCTTCATAGAGTGTAAAAAGTTGCTCAAAGCAATATGGGGAATTTGCACACCTTTAGGTTTACCAGTGGAACCAGAGGTATAGATGGTATAAGCTAAGTTGTCAGTTGTTATTTCAGAAAATACATTGTCTTGGCTGTGTTGGGCGATCGCTTCCCAATCAGTATCTAAACATATCACAGCAGCTTGATGTTGTGGTGTATCCTTCATCAGCGAAGATTGTGTTAGCAACACTGGCGCTTGGGTATCTTCTAAGATAAAAGCGATCCGTTCCTGGGGGTAGTTAGGGTCGAGGGGTATATATGCACCACCAGCTTTGAGGATGGCTAATAGTCCGATGACCATAGAGAGCGATCGCTCTACACAAATCCCGACTAATACCTCTGGTTTTACTCCCAGCGATCGCAAGTAGTGTGCTAACTGATTTGCTCGTTGGTTGAGTTCCCGATAAGTTAACTGTTGATTTTCAAATATTACTGCAACTGCATCAGGTGTTTTATCTACCTGTGCTTCAAATAATTCATGAATACATTTTTGCTGAGAATATTCAATTTCTGTATCATTCCACTCCCGTAGCAATTGATGCTGCTCAAACTCCGTCAACAGTGATAAATCTGACAAACGCTGTTGCGGATTGGCAACAATTGCTTCAAACAACATTTGCAAGTGACCTACCATTCTCTGTATAGAACTTTGAGCAAATAAATCAGTATTGTATTCAAAACTTCCAACTAACCCCGACTCAGTTTCCGTTATCGATAGGGTTAAATCAAACTGGGCACTACCGCTATCACTTTCCAACTGAGTTAGAGTCAAGTCAGGCAATTCTAAACCAGACATTGGTGCATTCTGAAGCACAAACATCACTTGAAATAGTGGCGTATGGCTTAAGTCCCTCTGTGGTTGTAGTTGTTCAACTAACAATTCAAAAGGCAAATCCTGGTGTGCATAAGCTCCTAGTCCTACTTCTCGCACCCGTTTTAGTAGCTCTTCAAAGCTGGGATTTTCTACTAAGCTAGTTCTCAATACCAGGGTATTGACAAAAAATCCAATCAACCCTTCTATTTCCGCTCGGTTGCGGTTGGCAATAGGAGAGCCAACCACAATATCTTGTTGACCTGTATAGCGCCATAGCAGTATTTGAAAACCTGCTAACAACGTCATAAATAAAGTACTTCCCTGCTGCTGGCTTAATTTATTCAGGGATGCGGATAGTTCTTTTGATAACTCAAACGAGTAGGTTGCACCACGGTAAGTTTGAATTACTGGTCTTGGGTAGTCTGTAGGTAATTCTAATACTTTTGGTGCGTTCTCTAACTGCTTTAGCCAATAAGATATTTGAGTTTCGAGGGCTTCTCCTTGCAACCATTGTCTTTGCCAAGCTGCAAAGTCTACATACTGTATTGGTAATGTAGGCAATGGAGAGGACTGTCCCTTACAAAAAGCTTGATAAAGTGTTGCTAATTCTTCTACTAACACGCCGATTGACCAACCGTCAGAAACAATGTGGTGCATTGTCAGTAGCACGATATATTCCTGCTCTCCAAGACGTAATAGTTTGACTCTCAGTAGATGGTCGTTGCTAATGTCAAAGGGTTGTTGTGCTGCTTGTGTTGACTGTTGTTTGATTTCGGCTTGTTGTTGATTTGCTTCTAGGTCGCTAATATCTAATATCGACAATGTTATAGGCTTTTCTTGAGAGATAACGGCTACTGCTTGTCCTTCTCTGGTTTGAAAATTAGTCCGCAGCGCTTCGTGGCGATTTATAATTTCATTAAAACTTTGTTGTAATGCTTCTACATTTAACTGTCCCTGTAGACGAACAGCAGCAGGTATGTTGTAGAATGGGCTATCTGGTTCTAATTGAGCTAAAAACCACAGTCTTTGTTGAGCAAATGATAGTGGTAATTCCTGTGTACGATCTATCTGCTCAATGTTTGTGACTTTAACTGCTGAGTCTACCTTAATCGCTTTTTCAATTTCTTTTGCTAATCCTGCTATTGTTGGTTTTTCAAATAAATAACGTAAGGGAAGCTCAACTTGAAATACTTGGCGAATTTGGGAAATCACGCGAGTTGCAATTAATGAGTGACCTCCTAATTCAAAGAAATTATTGTTAATACCTACTTGCTCTATACCCAGTATTTCTACCCAAATACCTGCTAATAAGTTCTCAATTGGAGTGGAAGGAGGAATTATAGTTGATGATGATACCTGTGTAAGTTCCGGTGCAGGTAATGCTTTGCGGTCAACCTTACCATTGGGCGTGAGTGGTAATGCTTCTAAGGTCACAAAAGCTGCTGGTATCATGTAGCTTGGCAACTTCGCCTCTAAAAAGCCCCGTAATTCTGAAACTGTCAGCGTTTGTTCTATTTGAGGAACTATATATGCAACTATTCGTTGAGAATCAACTGATTCTCCGCTAACTACTACCACACTTTCTCGCACTGTTGGGCATTGGTTAATGATTGTCTCAATTTCTCCCAATTCAATCCGGAAACCACGTAGTTTTACTTGATTGTCAATCCGACCAATATATTCTATTTCTCCATTCGCTAAATAACGTGCTAAATCGCCAGTTTTATACAACCTCTCCCCTGGTAGAGTGGCGTAGGGGTTGGGAATAAACTTATCCGCAGTCAGTTCAGCTTGATTGAAATAACCACGGGCTAAACCCGTACCACCTATATACAGCATCCCTGCTACACCTACTGGAACAGGCTGTAAATTTTGATCTAATAAATAAGCCTGTGTGTTGTGAATCGGGCGACCAATCGGCGGGGTGTTGCTAGCACCCTTCTGTATCCAGGAAGAGGTCGAATAAGTTGTATCCTCAGAAGGTCCATATAGATTAAATACCTGTTGTATATTATCTTGCTGATACAGTTGTTGTACAAGTTGATTTTGAAGCGGTTCTCCGGCGATATTAACAGTCTGCACCGTTGGTGGAATACTATTATTCCTAATTAATTGGGAAATTACACTAGGGACAGTATTGATTAATGTGACATCAAAGGCTGCTGGCAAATTTTCTAAATATAGCGCATTCTCGATTAAAATCACTTTGCCACCACAACACAAAGGCACAAACACCTCAAATACCGAAAGGTCGAAGCAAATCGAAGTGGATGCTAAAACTCCAGTCCTAGCTTCTTGGGTAAAGGTTTTGTTTGCCCAATCTAACATTGCAACTGTGCTAGCGTGTTTAATCATTACACCTTTAGGTTTACCTGTTGAACCAGAGGTATAGATGACATAAGCCAAGTTGTCAGTTGTTAGTTCAGAGAATACATTGTCTTGGCTTTGTTGGGCAATCAAATACCAATCAGTATCTAAACATATTACCTGAGTTTGATGTTCCGGTATCACCTCAACAAGCGAAGCTTGAGTTAGCAACACTGGTGCTTGAGTTTCTTCTAAGATAAAAGCTATACGTTTCTGGGGGTAGTTAGGGTCAAGAGGTACATATGCACCACCAGCTTTGAGGATGGCTAATAGTCCGATGACCATCGAAAGCGATCGTTCTACACAAATCCCAACCAATACTTCTGGTTTTACTCCCAGTTTTTGCAAGTAATGGGCTAGTTGATTAGATCGTTGGTTTAATTCTCGATAAGTTAACTGTTGGTTTTCAAAGATTAATGCTACTGCATCGGGTGTTTTCTCTACCTGAACCTGGAATAATTCATAGATACATTTATCCTGGGGGTAGTCTGTAGCTGTATCATTCCACTCCCGCAACAATTGATGCTGCTCAGGTTTTGTCAACATTGGCAAATCTGACAAACGCTGCTGCGGATTGGCAACAATTGCAGCAAACAACGTCTGCAAGTGATCTGCTATCCGACAGATCGTATTTTCATCAAATAGATCAGTATTGTAATCTAAACTTCCAGCTATTCCCCCCTCTATTTCTGTCATGTGGAGTGTCAAATCAAACATGACGTTACGATGATTTTCAATTTCCAAGGGAGTTAAAGCTAAATCAGGCATCTCTAACGCAGATATTGGTGCATTATGAAGCACAAACATCACTTGAAATAAAGGTGTATAACTCAAATCTCGTTGTAGTTGCAGTTCCTGCACTAATAAATCAAAAGGCATATTTTGATGAGCATAAGCTCCTAAAGTTGTCTCACGTAGACGCTTTAGTACTTCTTGAAAACTAGGATTACCACTGAAATTAGTACGTAATACAAGAGTATTGACAAAAAATCCAATGAGTTGCTCAACCTCGTCCTGATTGCGATTAGCAATCGGTGAACCTAATAAAATATCGTCCTGACCGCTGTAGCGATGTAGTAATATCTTAAACCCTGCTAATAAGGTCATGAAAAGAGTCACATTTTCATTGCGGCTAAGTGTTGTTAACGCTTGTGTTACACCTGCGGATAGAAAAAATGATTTCCTTTTGCCAGAGAAAGTCTGAATTGCTGGTCGGGGATAGTCTGTGGGTAATTGCAAGACAGGCAAATTTCCACTCAGCTTTTGTTTCCAGTAAGCGAGGAGATTGCCCAAAATTTCTCCCTGCAAATACTGTCGTTGCCAAACAACAAAGTCTGCATACTGGATAGGTAATTTTGGTAATGGTGAAGGTTGATCCAGGGAAAAAGCTTTGTAAAGCGTTGTTAATTCCCTAATAATTACTCCCAACGACCAACCATCCGTAACAATGTGGTGAATGGTGAATAATAATATGTGTTCTTCTTGACTTAAGCGTAACAAAATACAACGCAGCAATGGACCTTCAGTTAAGTTAAAGCACCGTGATACCTCGCTATCGATAAGTTTTTGAATCTCGATTTTTTGCTCTGCTTCTGGTAATTCTTGAAAATCAACTACAGGCAGGGGTAAGTTGAAGGTAGGATGGATCACTTGGATAGGTCGTCCTTCATCCGATATAAAAGTTGTTCTCAACACTTCATGCCGTCGCACAATTTCATTGAGGCTAGATTCCAGTGCTGTAATATTCAGTGAGCCTTTTAAGTATAAACAAGCGGGTACGTCAAATATTTGACTAACTCCTGTCAACTCCTCTAGAAACCATAATCGCTGTTGAGCAAAGGAAAGCGGTAGATATTTCTGACGCTTTCCTGGGCGAATATACTGTTTACAAGCAGCTAAAGTTATATCAGTTTGAATAATAAAACCCTCTACCAATTGAGCAACGGTTGGGGACTCAAACAAACTGCGTAAAGGTAACTCAATCTTAAAGGCTTCCCGTAACCTGGAAATAACCTGAGTCGCTAGCAAAGAATGTCCACCCAAATCAAAGAAATTATCGTGAATACCGACATGCTCTTGCTTTAATACCTGACCCCAAATATCAGCAACTATCTGCTCTGTGGGAGTGCGAGGTGCAACAAAGCCTAGTTTTGACTCCTGATTGTAACTTGGTACGGGTAATACAGCGCGGTCTATTTTTCCACTAGGAGCTAAGGGTAATACTTCTAGCTGTACAATCGCAGAAGGTACCATATGCCCTGGTAGCTTTTCTTGAAGAAAATCACGTAACTGTTGAACTAGCTCGCTATTTGCTAAGGTATCCTGATAAAACTCAGATTTAGGTACGAAATAAGCAACCAAGCGTTTATCACCAGGGTCATCTTCTCTAACTACAACCACAACTTCCCTCACAGCTTCGTGTTGCAGTAAAAATGTTTCAATCTCTCCCAATTCAACCCGAAAACCACGAATTTTTACCTGATGGTCAATACGTCCGAGAAATTCTATATTTCCATCCGGAAGCCACCTGCCTAAATCTCCAGTTTTATAAATCAAATCTGCACGATTTTCTGGTAACTTCTTCCTTGCATCTATAAACGGATTCTCAACAAAGCTTAGTTTAGTTTTTTCTTCGTTTTTCCAGTAACCAGCACCTACACCAATTCCCGATACACAAATCTCTCCAGGAGCACCAATTGGCAATAATTTCATTTCCTCATCCAGGATGTAGAGATTTAAGTTTGCCAAGGGTTTACCAATTGGAACTGTTCGCTGGTTTTCTGGCAAGGGCTTATCAACGATGAACTGGGTAATATCATCAGCCGCTTCGGTGGGACCATAAGCATTAACAATTTTGATTTCGGGATATATCTGGAGCCACTTATTTACCCAACTGACCGACACCGACTCCCCTACAACCATCATCCATTTCAAATTAGGCAATTCCTTTTCGTAATTTGGTAGCCCTGAAGTATGTTCAAGTAACCCCCCAAATAATGCTGGTACTAATTCAACAACTGTAATTTTTTCTGATTTAAGTACTTTAAATAGTTTATCAGGAATCGCAACAGTTTCAATATCTACTATTACCGTCCTTCCGCCAATTAAAAGCGGTGCTAAAAACTGCCAAACTGAAATATCAGTTGAAGAAGGGGCACTTTGGAGAAAACAAAATTCCTCTGTCAATTCCAACTCATCAAACTGGGCATAAATATGATTAATTGCACCATCATGTCTAACTATTGCTCCTTTGGGTAGCCCTGTAGAGCCTGATGTATAAAGCATGTAGGCTGGATCACTCGCATCGCTTATTGGCTCTAAGTTGTCTTTGGGAAGATTAATAAAACTGAACTTATCGTATATTTTTAATTCCTGATTATGAGTTAGCTGCCTATTTCCAGTAATAACCTCGTTTAAACAAATAATCGATTTTAATTGAGGACAGGTCTGTTTAAATTCAGCCAAAATATCTAATAACGAAGCATCAGTTAAGAGAAACTTAACTTCGCTATTGGACAACATATATTCAATTCTATTTGCCGGATAAGTACTATCAATTGCTACGTAAGCACCACCTGCTTTATATATAGCCAGAATCGCAATCAGAAAATTGATATCGCGGTCTTTAAATATACCTACAAACTCACCTTTGCCGAGTCCTAGTTGACGCAGCATTACAGCTAACTGATTAGCTTTTTCATTTAACTCTTGATAAGTTAGTTTTGCTTGCCCATCAACTACCGCTATATTTTGAGTAGTTGTATATACCTGTTGCTCAAATAAATAATTTATTGTCTTATCAACTGGATATTCTTTAGCGTTATTATTAAATTGTTTTAACAAATGATACCGTTCGGAATCTTTCAAGAAAACAATATCCGATATTTTAGTATCAATGTTATTGATTATAATTCTGAGAACATTAGTATAATGTCTACTAATTAATTGGATAGTCTCATCTTGAAAAAGTATTTCACTATACTCTATATTTGCCCTAATATTTTTTTCATCAATCTCAAAAGAAAACGTAATGTCATTATTAACATGATTTAAACTATTCTTATTATGAATGTTCTCTAACAAAACTACCGTATCGAAAAGTGAACAACGGTTTGTACTTGTTGGTATTTTCAATATATCAATTAATTCATCAAAATTATAATTTTGATGAGTATAAGCACCAATCACTGAATCCTTAACCTGAAACAAAAAATCCTTAAATGATATTTCAGGCTTTACCTGAACTCGTAAAGGAATAACTGGGTTACCGAAATTACCTGTGCCATTTTTATCATATATTGGTATGCCTACAATAACATCATTGTTTCTAGTATATTTTCGTAGGAGTATATTTAATGCAGATATAAGTATCAAATATTGTGAAAATCCAGAGCATTTGGCTAGCTTCATGATTGCTTGAGATAAATCATAAGATAAGTCAAAATGAAAAGACTTGTTTTTAATGCTAGGAAGTGAAGGTCTTATAAAATCTAAGATAAGATTAGTTTCTGGAAGTTCTCCTGATAATTTGTTTATCCAATAAATCTTTTGAGAAAACACTTTACTTTTAAATAAATGCATATTTACTTATCCTCTTTAGCTAGTAAATCTTAATTGACGGTCAAATAAATATTTTGATTATCAGCCTAATAAAAAAACTGCTTCCTTATCTAAACTTGACGCAGCTTGCTGCTCTTCGGAAGTTAAAAATGATAAGTCTTTAATTTTAATAAAAGAATTAGTCATTAATTCTTGTAGAAGATTTTCAATATCTTCTAGTATTCCAGCAATAGTATCGATATCAAATCTTCTGGAATCATAGGAAATAGCTATTAATAGTTCTTTATTTGGATATACAACCAAGTTGAGAGGGTAGTTATTTCGGTAATACAATTCTTGATGCTGAAATTCTATATTTCCTTTCCAATCTCGGATAAATTCGCTCACAGGAAAGTTTTCAAGCACTACAATACTTTCAAACAACGTTAAATTTCGTGGGATTTCACTCCATTTATGAGCTTCTGTTAATTGAGTATATTCATAATCGCGTACTTCAACTAGTTGAAGCTGAAAACTCTGGAGCCATGAGAATAAAGACTGATTAATATCTATATTGACATGAATGGGTAAGGTGTTAACGAACATACCAACCATCGATTCTACTCCATTCAGTTCTGCTGGTCGCCCAGTAACAGTACAGCCATATAATACGTTACTGTGACAAGAATAGCGAGAGAGGAGAATAGCCCAAATACCGTTAATTATAGTAGCAAGGGTGAGGCGATGTTGCGTTGCAAAAGAAGAGAGCTTCTGTGTAGTTGTTGATGATAACTGAATTATTTCCTCACTATATTTAACTTCCTTTGTAGATGATTGATCAATTGTTTCATTTTTTTCTATATAAGTCAGAGGAGTTGGTGACTTTATACCTTGTAATGCGTGTCTCCAAAAAATTTCAGCTTTTGATATATCCTGCTGTTCTAACCAATCAATGTAGTCTCTAAAGGGACGAGTATATGTTAAAGAAATCTCTTGACTCTTACAAATCGCTCCATAGGTTTCCACAAGCTCTTGAAATACTAGGGAACCACCCCAACCATCTATAATTATGTGGTTAAAGCTCCAGACATATAAGTAGCAGTCATCAGATGTGCGAATTAAAGTATGACGCATTAAACATGGCTGGGAAAAGTCAAAACTGTTTTGGCGATCGCTTACAATAAAGGAATCAAATTGCGATTTTTTTTCCACTTCATCTATGTTAGACCAATCATAGTAACTCAGGGGAACTTCTACTTTATTGTACACAATTTGTAGTGGATTCTCAATTTCTTCCCAATAAAATCCGGTACGTAAAATGGGATGCCTATCCATTACAAGTTGCCAAGCTTGTTCAAAAGCCTCTATGTTAAGCTTGCCGCGTACAGTGAAGATATGCTGAAAAAAATATAAAGACAACTCGCTATCATATAAACAGTGAAATAGCATACCCTTTTGTACAGGTGTGAGTTCGTAAATGTCTTCAATCTTTCTTGTTTTCATTTGCTGTTTATTGATTTCTTTGATTGATTTTTAGTAGGAGATTATCTAATTTTTGTTGACTCAATTTAGCTCTTGAAAAGTCAGAAGGTGTGTATCTTTCTGACTCTAGAGATTGACAATGAATCATGAGGTACTGTAATGCTGCGATAACATTATTTGCCAAACTTTCAATTGTTTCTCGATGGTAAATAGTCTTACTATACGTCCAATACAATTGTAATTGTTCTTGAATCACAATTGCATTAATCTCTAGTAAATAAGTTCGTCTTGTGGAATTAGTGTAGTTGATACTTTGATAATTATGAGAGACAGAAAATAAAGATGAATCCGAAATTACCTGGTCATACTGACCTAAGTAGTTAAAACTAACTTCACTTATAGAAAGTGGTTGTAGTTTCGATTGTAACTCTTGGTCATGATTCAAATACTGTAGGACAGTATAATCAATACCATTATTAGAAACGCCACGTAAATATTCTTTTATTGCTATTAATGATTCTCCCACTTCCGAGGATTCTGTTATATCTAAAATAGCTGGGTAATAAATGCTAAAAGAACCTACAGTACGGGATATATCTACATTTTTTAAATATTTTTTTCTACCATTCCCTTGAATATCCAAGCGCAGTGTATGCTGTCCCGTCCACTTTGCAAAAGCTTGCACAAAAGCTGTTAGCAAGAAATCATTGATTTGAGTATTATAGGCTTTGTGTATCTCTTCTAATAGAGTTTTTGTTTCTTTTTTATTTAGACAAACTGATACTGTATCTGAATTATCTATTATATTGTCTGTATTCTCAGACATTGAATAGTCAACAGGTAAACGGCTGAAGGGTTTTTGCGCTTCTTGGAGCCAATAATCCTGCTCTTGCAGTATTTCTGAAGATTGAGCATATTCCTGTAGATATTCTACCCACTGTGCGTATGAAGTCGTGTTATTTGGCAAATTTATTGCCTTGTCTTGGCTAATTTGCTGATAAGCTATTTGCAAGTCTTCTAACAAAATATGCCAAGAAACACTATCAACCGCAAGATGATGAATGATTATTAACAGATAGCTGCTTTGTTGTGGTGCTAGTTCAAAAAAGGCAAACCTAACAAGTGGTCCTTCAAATAGGTTCAAACTTGTCTCTAGTTCAGCAGCTTGTGACTCTATCGCCAGTTTTAGCTCGGTTTTTGGTAGTGCAGACAAATCTACTCGTTTAATTTCAATAGTATCATAGGAACTAGTATAAGTTTGTTGCCAACCTGATTCTTTTTCTACAAAACGCAAGCGAAATATATCATGATGTTGAATCAAACTCTGTAAAGCCTGCTCTAACAAATTTAGGTCGCACGCTTGCTGTATTTCCAGCAGTAAAGATTGGTTACAATGATGTATATCGGGCTGATTCTGTTTAAGGAACAAATTCTGAATTGGTAGAAGAGGTAACTCTTTGCTACCTAAACCCTGTTCCTGTTGATTCGTTTGGGTAATACATAAATCTGCTGCTAACTCATCAATTGTCTGATAATGAAAAAACTGTTGAGATGTTAATTTTAAACCTAATTGATTAGCTTTAGCAGCAATTTGAATTGTGTTTATAGAATTTCCTCCCAACTCAAAAAAGTTGTCGTAGATACCTATCTTCTCAATTCCCAGAATATCTTGCCAGATTTCAACCAGCATTTGCTCAATTTCGTTTTTGGGAGCAACGTAATCATTACCTAAGTTAGGACGAGGGTGTTTTGCTTTTGAAAGATTTACTGAAGATAATTTTTCCTCTATAAGCGTCAATTGTTTTTCCAAATACTGGGCAGAATTATTTTGCTTAATTAAAGTTGGTAAGTCTTGAGTTGAAACAACGAGATGAGGCAGCCTAATTCCTAGAATGCGATTAAAAGCATCGATTCCTTCTTTCGGTAAGATACCTTTTTTAATAATTTCTTCACGCTCTTGCTTAATTTTATCTGGTAGTACAGTTTCCACTGCGAAACCTACTTCTTGCCAAATATCCCAGCTAATTGACACTGTTAATCGATCCGATGTGGAAGTATGATAATGAGCATAAGCATCCATAAAAGCATTCGCTGCACAATAATCTATCTGTCCAAATTCACCCAAAATAGAAGTTTTGGATGAACAAAGCATAAAGAAATCTAAATTTACATTCTTAAAAATTTCCTCTAAGATTAACGTACCTTTCACTTTTGCTGCTAAAACATTGCTTGCCATATCCCGCGTTTTGAGTTGGGTAACACCACCACCAGGAATACCAGCGGCATGGATTACACCATTAATGTGACCAAATTTTTGTAATACTTGAGCAATAATTGCCTGCATCTGTTCAAAATTAGTCACATCGGCACTTTTGATCTCAACCTCTACCCCCAATGCCTCAAGCGATCGCACTTTCTGTATCTTACGACTAACAATATCTTGCGGATCATGAGTTACTAGCCATTGTTCCCACTCGGAACGTTCGGGTAATGCCCCTCGTCCGATTAGTATTAACTTAGCTTGTAGTGTCTTTGCTAGATGCTCTGCTAATACTAAACCAATACCACCAAGTCCACCAGTAATTAAGTAAACTCCACCTTCTCTTAGCCTAGTTTTGCCTCCAATCTCTTCATCCAAGGGGATTGCCTCAAAGGTTTGAATCCAACGGTAATACCCACGGTAGGCAACTATCTCATTAATCTGTTGTAGTGTTAATTCTGCTACTAGGTTATCTATGAGTTTTTGTGAGAAACAAGTTTGAGCAGAATGTATTACTAGATCGACAATACTGCAATTGATATTTCGATATTCTTTGGGAATTACCTTGCATGGTCCTAATAATGTAGCTTTCTGTGGGCATAAGTTTTCATCGCCAGTTACATCATGTAAATTACTGGTTACGACCATCAGCTTGAGGGTATCCCAAATATCTTGTTTTCCTATTGCTTGTGTTAAGAACAGTAAGCTATAGAAACCAAGGTACTGTAAATCTTCTAAAAATTCTGGTTCATTGTTGAGCAACGTGTCATTCGGCGTAACACTCCAAAAATGGCTGATTGCATTTGGCTTGAAATTCTGCTTGTTCAGTGCCTGGAGTAATAGATCGTATTCATCAGGTTGTTGAGGATTGATAACATACATCTGGTCATCGAGCTTGCTAAACTTTTCCCCTGCCCGCACAGTGATGACATGGTGATTATTCTGTTCAAGTCGTTTCGTAAATTCAGTTCCCACTCCATAGCTATCCACAAATACTAAGCAACGCAACTTTTGTTTGCTCGGTTCTTCTCCTTGGAAAAACTCAAGGGGCATGGATTGTTTCCATACTGGAATATAAAACCAGTCAGTGATATTTGGCTTTTTATCTAATGATTGCCATGATGCTGTTTCTGAGATAGATGAGGAGTCTAGCTCAATAGAGTAACGCCGATTTTCAACGGGATGACTCGGTGGATTTTGATTTAATAATTTCTGCGAGGCTATTGACTCAAGCCAGTAACGCTGACGCTCAAAAGGATAGGTAGGCAAAGGTAAACGATGACGACTTTCATTGGCGTAAAAACCTGACCAATCAATATTGATTCCCATCATCCACAGCCGACCCAAGGTGTTGAGTAAAAATGCCACATCTGAATGCTGGTGATGAGGATGGGGTATTGAGGTGAGTACAGCCAATTCTTCAGTAATCAAATTTTCTCCACAACCAACTTCCAGAAGAATTCGCTGACTGTCTTTGATTAACTCGCTAATTCCTTTATTAAAATGAGATGCCTCTTGTTGCTGTGTCCAATAGTTAGGGTCTATTGCTTGAGCTTGAGTAATCCAAGTTCCACTAGCATTAGATATAAATGGAATTATTGGAGGATTGAGTTGGATTTTTTGTAACAACTCAGTGGAAAACTCTTTTGCTACTAGTGCAAGGGCATCTTCAAGGCAAAAAACTCCAGCTAGAGTTGCAGCAACATGTTCTCCAATACCATGCCCAATCATTGCTTGAGGGGAAATACCCCAGGACATCCATAATTGAGCTAAAGCATACTCAATGACGAACAGAGCGCTTTTCGCAAAACAACTTTGTTTGAGTTTTTCTAGTGCAGTTTCCTGCTCAGATTCGCTGGGATAAATTAGAGAACACAAATCTAGCTCTAGATGTGATTTTAGTATTAGACAACACCGATCTACCTGTTCACGAAACATCAGATCAGTTTCGTATAGTTCTTTACCCATGTTTACATACAGCGCACCTTCTCCAGGAAAGATAAAAGCAACAGAGCTAGTTCCTGACTTTTGAAATTGAGTTGAAACTGCTTGTGAGGCTTGTTGATTCAATGCATTAATGGCATCTTGGGTATCGGAACAAACTAGTATTCTTCTGTGACTAAAGTCTCTACGTCCCACTTGCAAGGTATAAGCTACATCTGCAAGATTCAGATCGGGATGTAGAATCAAATGTTGGTTCAGATTTTGCGTTATGGCTTCTAGCGCAGACTCGGTTTTTGCAGAGAGTACTAACAATTGCCAAGGACGGGCAGGACTAGAAACAGGAAGTGCTGGGGCTTCTTCCAGAACTATATGGGCATTTGTTCCCCCCATTCCTAAAGAGCTAACACCGGCACGACGGGGAATCGAGTCGGTTTTCCATGCCGTTGGCTTGGTGTTGACGTAAAAAGGACTATTGGCAAAATCAATTTGAGGATTAGGCTGTTCAAAGTTTAAGCTTGGCGGAATTAACTGATGCTTTAGAGCCAAAGCAGTTTTGATTAATCCTGCAACTCCGGCAGCGGCATCTAAATGACCAATATTAGTTTTGACTGAACCAATGGCGCAGAAATTCTTTTTCTCGGTACTGGCACGAAAAACTTTAGTCAGCGCGGCAATTTCAATCGGATCACCTAAAGCTGTACCACTACCATGAGCTTCAATATAGCTGATTGTTTCTGGTTCTATCTCTGCTAACATTACCGCTTCGGCGATCGCTTCTGCTTGACCATCTACACTAGGTGCTGTATAACCAACTTTCATCGAACCGTCGTTGTTAATTGCAGCACCTTTAATCACAGCATATATGCAATCACCCGAAGCGATCGCGTCCTGGACTCTCTTAAGAACAACTACTCCTACACCATTGCCAATAGCCGTTCCCTGGGCTTTAGCATCAAAAGCATGACAATGACCATCAGGCGATAGCGGACCTCCTGGTTCATAGAAATAGCCAGTTTTTTGTGGCAATCGGATGGATACTCCTCCTGCTAATGCCATATCACATTGATAATTCTGCAAACTTTGACAAGCAAGGATAGTAGCAACTAATGATGTGGAACAAGCTGTTTGAACTGTAATGCTTGGTCCTGTCAAATTTAATTTATATGAAACACGGGTAGAAAGAAAACCTTTATCGTTTCCAATTAATTTTTGGTATGATTCTCCTGACCCTAATTGGTCATTATTCAAATCAAAAGATAAATAATTATTTAAGCTAGCACCAGCATAAACGCCAATCCGACTTTTACACTTAGTTGAATCATAACCAGCGTTTTCCAAAGCTTCCCAAGCACATTCCAAAAACATACGGTGTTGAGGATCTGTTACTTCAGCTTCTTTTGGATTCAGGTCAAAGAATGCAGCATCAAATGAATCGATATTTTCTAAAACACCGCCTACTTTGATATAATTGCTATCACTTACTAATGTCTGAGGTATACCAGCAGCTATTAATTCTTCATCTGTAAATAAGGATAGTGACTCCACTCCATTTTGTAAATTTTGCCAAAATGATTGTATGTTGATGGCTCCTGGAAAACGCCCTACCATACCGATAATAGCGATTCCTTCTATTGATTCATAAGATTTTTGACTATCATTTTTTGTGTTCATAACATTGAAACGTTTTTGAGTTTTGACTAGATGCTTTGCGATATTCAAGATTTTAATTCTTATTAAATTAGTTAATCGATTACTTGAAAATTGACATACGAAGGCACATTTTGAATCCGACTTAAATCATTTTCAAAAATTACCAAATTATCTTTCTTCCCAATTTCCTTGAACCCCGCAAATTTATAAGATATATACATCATCCTATTGCGATCATTTGGTATAAACTCTGCCAGAAGATGGACATTATTTTTTTGAGCCAGACTCATAACATGATTCATCATAATTGTCCCGACTCCTCTTGACATAACCCGACAGGACATCAGCAAAAGTTTGATTGTCCATATGTCAGCTTGGAATTTCATTAGAGCTAAACCTATTTTTCCGTAGCTTCCATACTTATCTTCCAAACTTGCAATTAGCAGCTTATAGTTTTCTGATTGACGAAAATGATTAAGTTCGTCATAGGAATAAGTATAACCTGTTGTATTCAATTGGTTAGTTCGTAATGTTAATTCTTCTGCACGCTGTAAATCGTCTTCTTTGGCAGTAGATATTGTGAAATGCATATTGAGCGTAGCTAAGAATTCATCTGCTGTACCAACAAATTTTTTTTCCGCGTTCAGCCTTTCTATATCGCGGATGTACATCAACCTTCTCAGGCTTGAATCTTCCGTAATAAAACGGGGATTCATCACAAGCATATCTAAAATATTACCAATTTCATCGGCATTTATACAAAGAATTTCTGGCAGGGTAAATTTTACTTCTTCAAGCTCAAATAATTGGTCATCAATGAAGGCGATCGCATCTAAACCAATATTTAGTGATGTAGCAATTTCCTTGATGGAAGATGCTTTGGAATTCCAATTGATTTGAGGATAGAGAAAATACTCATTTAATCCGAATTCTTTTAATTTATCTATTGCTGTTGCGCTTTCGTTTTTACTGGCTATGGATTGCAGCATACCACGGTTATCTAAAGTGTGAATAAGATTTACTATATTTTCCCGTAAGGAAACTTGTTCATCTTCCAGTAGAACACCGTGCCATAGAGTATTATCTAAATCCCAAACAACACATTTAATGACTTTTCTGTCTTTTTGTTTGCTGTCTACATCCTGTTCTTTAGTGCTAATCATATCTTAAATCCTTTCTGCTAGTTTATTTTTAAAGCCTGTAGAGACGCTGGAAAGAAGATAATCTTGATAACCTGACTCGGCAATGGTAATTTCTTGAATTTGAGTACTGCCTTCAATAATTTCCATAATTTTCGAGTCGCGCAAATATCTTTCTACTGGGTACTCACTACTACAACCATTAGCACCATGAATTTGTACAGCATCATTTGCTATTTTCGTTGCTACTGTAGATGCAAAGTACTTGGCAATAGAAGTATCCATAATTGAATTTGGATCGTTAATATCTTTGAGATAACCTGCTTGATAACATAACAGTCTTGCTGCTTTTGCATTAGTTATCATTTGAGCAATCTTTTGGCGAATTAATTGGTGTTCTTTCAGATACACATCAAATTGTTTTCGCTCGTTAGTGTACTTGATGCAAGCTTCTAAACAAGCTTGAGCAATACCCACACTACCCGTTGCTACACTATATCTACCATAATCAAGTGCAGAAGAAGCAATATAGGAGAATCCAAAACCCAATTTACCTACTAAATTTTCTAGAGGTACGTGGCAGTTATCAAATTGCAATTCCGCAACCATCGAAGCCTTAGTACCTAAAATACCAGACATCGGTTTGACGGAAAAACCTGGGCTATTTTTTCCCACTAAAAAAGCACCTGGTTTACCTTCGCATTTAGCAAAAACTAAAAATATATCTGCTATTTGTCCATAGGTAATCCATTTCTTTTGCCCATTTAAAATATAAGCATCACCAGAAAGTGTTGCTGTTGTTTCTACACTTTTAGCGTCGCTACCTACATTAGGCTCGCTCAATGCAAAAGCAGCAATAATTTCTCCAGATGCAAATTTGGGAAGCCAATACTCTTTTTGAGATTTATTTCCCCATTTACATACCGCTTGGGAAACCATGTTATGGACTGTTAACAAACTGCGTACAGAAGAACATCCCCGTCCAATTTCCTCATTAAGAATACCGTAGGTCATCATGTCCATTGCTTTACCACCATATTCTTGCGGTAATATGGCACCGAGAAAACCACGTTCTGCTATTTTTTTGATTAGCTCTGGTGGCGTAAATTCTTTTCTATCCCATTCCCCAGCACAAGGATATATTTCCTCATTAACAAAATCTCTGAATTCAGCTTGATAATTTTTTTGTTGAGCAGATAGTTCGAGTTTCATAGTCTCATCTCTGCCACTTATTAAAAATGGCGATTTAGATTTTATTTCTGCATGAGAACAGCAGTTTTACGTTCAACTAAATTAGCAATAGAATTTATGGTGCGGAAGTTTTCAAATTCTAAATCTTCATTATCAATAGAAATTTGAAACTCTTGCTCTACAAATAGAACAAGTTGCATGGCAAACATCGAATTGACAAAGCCCAAAGCAAAAATGTCTTCATCTGGTTTTAAATCGTGACTACCGAAAAATTTTGAGAGGAAAGCTTTGATTCTAGATTGAATTTCATTCATTATTCTGAAATTATTCCTATTTATTGGTATACATAAAATCCTTTACCATTTTTTCTCCCGTGCAACCCAGCATCCACCATTTTTTTTAGTAGAGGGCATGGTCTATATTTACTATCATTAAAGTTCTCATACAAAACTTCAATAGAAAATAAAATGGTGTCTAGACCAATCAAATCTGCTGTTTCTAAAGGACCCATTTTGTGACCAAAGCAGCCTTTAAAAATTTTGTCTATATTTTCTGCTGTCGCAACTTGGTCTTGCAACAGAAAGACAGCTTCGTTAATAGTTAACATCAACACACGGTTGGAAACAAAACCGGGTGAATCATTCACAATTATAGATTCTTTACCCATCTGAGAGAGCATTTTTTTTGCTGTCTCAATTGTTGTTTCAGAGGTATGATATCCACGAATCATCTCCACCATTGGCTTCACGGGTACGGGATTCATAAAGTGAATACCAATAACGCGATCGGCACGTTTTGTGACTGAAGCAATCCGAGTAATGGGAATTGCTGATGTGTTAGCAGCGAAAATGCAATCTGCTGGGCAAATAGAATCTAATAGAGGATATACCTTATTTTTAATATCCCATTTTTCGGTAACATTTTCAACTACAAAATCTACATTTTCTAGGATTTTATAGTTTGTCGAAAATTCTATTTTTTCAATGATATCATCTTGACTTTCTTGGCGATCACCTTTTTTAAAAAATCCCTGAAAGCGGATATTTTTCCTGATTTCCTGTTTAGCTTTATCCAGAATATCTTCTGATGTATCTACAAGAAGAACTTGATGACCTGTTTGAGCAAGGTTTTGGGCAAGCCCTATTCCCATTACCCCTGCACCAACAACACCTACCATTTTAATTTCCATAACCTAATATTAGTTGACGTTTGAATTTACTTGCTTGTGCTTAACTTGTACTTACTGGTTAAATGATATATGCAGGTAAAGGAATTATATTAGGACTTTCATGAGCATAAAATTCTGTCCAATCTATTTGCACTCCTGCTAACCAAAGCCTACCCAATGTTTTCAGTAAAAATGCTACGTCTGGTTTTTTATCATAAGAATATTTGAGAGAAGGTAATACAATTTGGCTAACTGCTGGATTATTTTCTATACATTGAAGAGCAAAGCTACCTAGAGTCTGTCCAGGACCAACTTCCAATAAAATTGGATAATGTTCTTTCCATAAATCTTGGATACCGGGAGCGAATAACACGGGCTGACACAAATGTTTAACCCAATAATCGGGGTTTGTAGCTTCTGCTGCTGTTATCCAAGTTCCTGTGACATTGGATATATAAGGGATTTCTGGTGGTTGGAGGTTAAATGTTTTTACCAGTTCCCGCAAATTAGAGGTAGCGCCCTCCATCATATGAGAGTGGAAAGCATGGGAAGTTTCCAAACGGCGACAAGCTAAACCTTTTTTAATTAACTGCTGTTCCAAAGCTTCTATGGCATCGATTTCGCCTGCTACTACACCCATCGACGACCCATTGACCGCAGAGAGTGAGAGTTTGTCATTGAGCAGGGGAGATATTTCCGCTTGCGAAAGTGGAACTGCAAGCATTGCTCCAGCAGGTAACTTTTGAATCATCTTCGCTCTTGCAGCAATCAGTGTTAAACCTTCTTTTAGGGATAACACCCCCGCCAAAGTCGCTGCTACATATTCACCAATACTATAGCCAATCATTGCTTGGGGACGAATTCCCCAAGATACCAGTAACTGTGCTAAGGCATACTCAATCACAAAAATGGCTGGTTGAGCAAGGTGAGTTTGATTGAGTAAAGACGTTGCAGACACCATCTTTGCATCCGTTTGTGTCTGGCTGCGACCTAACATTTTTCGCAAATCCAAACCTTGAGAATTTTCTTGAGATGAATGTTGGTTTACTGGAGAACCCCTATGGGAATATATCACATCTCGTAAGTCTTCACCTAAGAGTGGTTGCAGAAATTCACAACAGTAGTCAACTTGATCCTGAAATATCGGTTCTACTTGGTAGAGTTCCCAAGCCATGTTGACGTAGTGAGTACCAAGTCCAGGGAACATAAAAGCTACAGGGCGTTCTTCTGTTTCCTGGATGTTGGTAAGTAGGCGCTTTGGATCTTCAAGTGCAGCGATCGCATCTTCTATATTTTGGCAAATAACCATCCGTCGATGTTTAAAAGCCTGTTGCTCTCGTTGCAATGTATGAGCCACATCTACGAGCTTAAAGTCACGATTTTGCCTCAAGTAATCGACAAGATTTGCAGTAGCAGTTTTCAGTTCTGCGTTGCTCTTTGCAGAAAGTGTTAATAATTGCCAAGAGCGATAAGTGCTAGTAAGCATTATTTGTAAACTCCAAAATTTTTAACCAAACATTAGCCAGGATTATGTCTATCTTTCCTCATCAATAGTTGTTTGCTTTGCTTATTTGCTTGTTTTTGTTTTTGGATGCGATCGCGTATTGGCTCAAAAATAGATTTCTCTTCTGTCACTTTACTTAAATATTGCGCTAGTGAATAAATAGTTGGATTTTGAAACATTGTTACTACTGATATATCGCGCTGCAAAATCCCACGTAGTTTATTATTTACTTTTATTATCAGTAGTGAATGTCCACCTAAGTCAAAAAAGTTATCATGAATACCCACTTGTTCGACATGCAGTACCTCTTGCCAAAGCTTGGCTATCTGCTGTTCCATTTCTGACTGGGGTACTTGATAAGTAGTTGTTAATGTTGGACGCAGGCTTTCAGGAACAGGTAAAGCACGACGATCTACTTTTCCGTTGGGTAACAGTGGTAGGGTGTCTAGCAAAGTGAAAACACCGGGTATCATGTAATCAGGCAAGAGTTCTTTGAGATAGTTTCGCAGTTCGCTAACTGTGGGTATTTGATGTTGCCAAGAAACAATGTAAGCGACTAATTGTTTATCACAAGCTTTGTCTTCTCGCGCTAAAACTACGACCTCTCGCACTGCTGAATGTTTTAGCAATGCATTCTCAATCTCGCCTAACTCGATCCGAAAGCCTCTAATTTTAACTTGATTATCGACTCGCCCTAAATACTCTATATTTCCATCTGGTAAATAACGGGCTAAATCTCCAGTTTTATATAACTTTGAATTTATTCTACTACTAAAAGGGTTAGCTATAAACCTTTCATTTGTTAATTCTGGTCGGTTTAAATATCCTCTAGCTAAACCAGAACCACCAATATAAATCTCACCTGGTACACCAACTGGTACTGGTTGTAATTTAGTATCCAGTAGATAAATTTGTGTATTGGCGATGGGACGACCAATAGTTACACTACTATCTTTTTTATGTACTTCAGCAAATGTGGAATAGGTTGTATCTTCAGAAGGACCGTAAAGATTAAAAACCTTATGAATATGATTATTTTGATAAATCTCCTGCACAAGTTGGTTTTGTAGTGGCTCACCAGCAAGATTAACTGTCCTGACTGAAGTTGGTAAAGCGCCTGTTTGCAGTAATTCTCCAATAACGCTAGGAACTGTATTCACCAAGCTGACCTCAGCAGTCAAAGAAGATAAATGCAAAGCATTCTCGACGAGAATGACTGTTCCACCCCAACCCAGAGGAACAAATAACTCAAATACTGACAAATCAAAGCAAATAGAGGTTGATGCTAAAACTCCTGCTAGGTCATCATCTGTAAATACCCCTCTTGACCATGTTAATAACGCAACACAGCTTTGATGCTCTATTGCAACACCTTTGGGTACACCAGTAGAACCGGAAGTGTAGATAACATAAGCTAGGTGATGGGGTTTCACTTTGCTATGCAGATTTACTGTACTCTGTTGGCTAAGTAGTTGTGAATCTCTATCGATACAGATGACATCCAAATTAGGTTGAGCAAACAACTCAACTAAATTTGTTTGAGTCAGCAGTACTTTTGCTTGACTATCTTTGAGCATGAAAGCCAAACGTTCCTGGGGATAGGCTGGGTCTAGAGGTACATAAGCACCACCTGCTTTGAGGATAGCTAATAATGCGATCGCCATTTCTGGGCTACGCTTGATACAGACACCTACAATTGTTTCAGGCTTCACACCTAAGTGTTGTAAGTAGTGTGCTAACTGATTTGCTCGGCTGTTTAACTCTTGGTAGGTTAATTTTTGATTGTCAAAAACAATAGCGATCGCATCTGGTGTTTTCTCTACCTGTTCCTCAAATAACTGATGAACACATTTATCTTGGGGATAGTTCGTGTGAGTATCATTCCAGTCAATTAATAACTGCTGGGATTCAGGTGATGTTAATAGTTGCAATTCGGAAATATTTTGCTGGGGATCGCTAACTATACTTTCCAGTAAAGTCTGGAAATGTCCCAGCATTCGGGTAATGGTATCTGCATTAAATAAATCCTGATTATACTCGCAAGTTGCGACTAAGCCTTCTTGGGAGTCTTCCATAAACAATGTCAAATCAAACTTCGATGTACCGTTGTAGCCCTCCTCATAACTCAGAGATACATCATCAGATAAACTTAAATTTGGTTTGGGAAGATTTTGGAGAACGAACATCACTTGAAATAGTGGGTTATAACTCAGGTCTCTGCTGGGCTGTAGTTCTTCTACTAATTTTTCAAAGGGTAAATCTTGGTGAACGTATGCTTCTAGTGCGGTTGATTTCACTCGCATTAGCAAATCCTGAAAACTCAAGTCCCCAGAAAGGTCTGTACGCAATACCAAAACGTTGATAAAAAATCCTATTAAGGATTCGATTTCTGCTTTGTTCCGATTGGCAATGGGTGAACCGACTAAAATGTCAGTCTGACCTGTATAGCGATAGAGTAAAATTTTGAAGGCTGTCAGCAAGGTCATAAATAGGGTTACTCCCTGTTGACGGCTCAAATCCCTCAGTTGTTTTTTCAGGGTTTGGGGAAAAACTAGTTTCGCTTGAGAGCCTTTAAATGTTTGTACTGGAGGACGCGGACGGTCAGTGGGTAAGTTTAGTATGGGTAGCTCACCCTGCAACTTTTGCTTCCAATAGCTTAATAAGGGTTGAATGCGTTGCTCATCCAGCCATTTTTGCTGCCAATTGGCAAAATCTCCGTACTGAATTGGTAATTCAGCTAGTGGTGAGGATTTGCCAGCAGAGAACGCTGCATATAGTGCAGTTAGTTCTTTGATGAAGACACTAATAGACCAACCATCTGCAATTATATGATGGAGAGTAATAATTAAATAATAATTTTTGTCATTTATTTGCAAAAATTTTGCCCGCAATAGCGATCGCTCTGATAAGTCAAAGGGTTGCTGTGCAAATTCACGAGTTAACACTTCCACTGTGGAATCGCGTTCTCTCTCTGGTAGCTCCCGCAAATCTTCAACTCTCAAATTTAATGGTTCAGCTTGATTAATGACTTGAATGGGTTGCTCATCTATGACTGCAAAGCTGGTGCGTAATACTTCATGTCGTTTAATAATTTCGTTTAAACTTTCCTCTAGGGCTGATAAGTAAAAACAACCTTGGAACTTAATAATAATTGGAATATTGTATACAGGAATATTGGGATTTAATTGATGGAGAAACCACAATCCCTGTTGGGTAAAAGAAAGGGGATATACAGAATTACCAGATGTACCCCTCTGCTGGGTCAGAGACAAAGAAGGTAATCCATCTACCGTTATCTCAGCAAGTATCTTGCTTGTGAGCGATCGCGTACTCATTCCTTCAAAGAAGTCTGCCACGGATACTTCGACTTCCAAGTCAACCTCAAGCCGATTTTTCAACTCAAATACTTTTAACGAGTCCATTCCCAGAGTCGTTAACGGTTCTTCTAGATTGATGTTATCAGGTGCAATTCCTAAAACTCTGGCTTCCTGTTCAATTAAATAGGACTCTAACAGTGTTTGACATTCCCTGGGGGAAAGGTTCAAAAGTTGAGAACGCTGTAATTGAGTTGATTCTCTGATAGTATTACTAGTTTTGAGAATATTATTGGTAACTATATTCAATTCACCACTTTCAAACTGAGCGCGAGTTGTCCGTCGTTGAATCTTACCACTGGATGTTTTGGGAATACTACCTGGTTTAATTAAAACCACTGCATAAACTAGTACTTCATATTCTTCAGTAACCGCTTGGCGAATTGAATTAACTACTTCTGCTAAATTCGGTTTAGCACGAAACTCCAATTCCTGGACAATCACCAGCTTCTCTTCATTATCAACTTCAACAGTGAAAGCTGCATTCGCACCAGAACGCAAGGATGAATGGCTGCGTTCGGCTGTTAATTCAATATCTTGGGGGTAAAGATTGCGACCCCGAATAATAATTAAATCCTTGGCTCTACCTGTAATAAATACTTCCCCATCCTGCACAAAACCTAAATCCCCTGTCCGCAGGAATGGTCCGTCTCCCGTATCTACTTGATAAGCACGGAATGTCTCTGCTGTCTCCTGCTCACGATTCCAATATCCTTGACCAACACTCAACCCAGATACCCAAATTTCCCCAATCTCACCAACTTGAGAATTATTCAAGGTTTCAGGATTAGTAATCACTAACTTCAGGTCTGGTATAACTCGACCACAACTGACAAAATTATATCGATCCCCGTCCTCTCCAGAGGATTCTACAACTCGATTCGCTGCTAATGCAGATTTCTGAACCGCTTGTATTTTCGGTGATGTAGCTTTATCTACACCGGAAACCATCAGGGTTGTTTCCGCCATTCCGTAACAAGGGTAGAAAGCCTCTCTACGGAAACCACACTCTGCAAACGTCTGTGCAAAACGCTCCAGGGTTTCGTGACGAATTGGTTCAGCACCGTTAAATGCTACATTCCAACTACTCAAATCCAAAGTTGCTTTTTGCTCTGAAGTGATTTTTTGCACACATAAATCGTAGGCAAAATTTGGTCCCCCGCTTGTTGTTCCTCTATACCGGGAAATCACTTGCAACCAACGGTAGGGACGTTGGAGAAAGGATGTCGGAGGCATGATAATGCAAGGGAAACCCCCATACAAAGGTTGCAATATACCACCAATTAGACCCATATCATGGTACATTGGGAGCCATGTCACAAACTTACTTTCTGAAGAATGCTCCATAAACTGACAAGTTGTCTGAGCATTGTGCAGTAAGTTCCCATGACTAATCATCACTCCTTTGGGTGTCCCGGTCGAACCGGAGGTGTATTGCAGAAACGCTAAGGAATCTATATTAATATTCGGTTTTTGCCAGGAGTTTTCTAATCCCTCTACCAGGTCATCAGTCGTCAACCACTGCAACGATCCCAGACTAGCCTTGTCTGTCATTAAAGCCTGAACTGTAGGTAAAATTTCTGTTGTTGTCAGCGCGATCGCAGCTTGTGCATCTTGAGCAATAGCCTTAATTCTCGGTGTATTGCGCTGATTCCTGGGAGGATATGCAGTTACCGCAACAACTCCCGCATATAAACAACCAAAAAAGGCAATTAAAAAATCTAGTCCTGCGGGATAAAGCAGTAAAGCCCGTTCTCCTGTTAAACCCAATGCTTGTAACTTAGCAGCAATTCGACGCGCAAGCCTATCCAATTCTTGATAGGTTAGCGTTGTTTGCTCTGTTTCCCCATCTAGTAAGAAGGTAAAAGCATCTCTATTTGGTTGGGTAGAGCTTCTAAAAAGCAGGATATCAACAACTGTAGAACAGTTGCGATGGCTTTGTTGAAAGCTATGAGAATATTGGTTCATTTTTTTTAGACAGCTAGATGCACCCTAAAGCACTACTTAATTTCCTCTCAACTCTATAAAATCTGGCGAGATAAAAATAAGTAGAAAAAACAAGCAGTAAAATCTGCGTTACCTGCACAGAATCTACACTAATTTGAACAATAATCCTGGATATCCCAATTAAGTACCACTGCGAGCAGAAAACTTAATACTTCAGACTAAGCGTTTTTATATATCAACTTGAAACGCAGTCAAAAACCTATCTACAATCGTGAAAACACCCCTGAAACTGGATATCTTAATTAAGTTAACTATAGCTTGGAACATTCCCATCACGCACCCCCTACTAACAATGATTTCAGCGCAAAACCGACCTCAAAGGCTTAAACTCAGTAACCAACCCAATCAATTTAACAGAGTTAGAGAAAGATATTCACCATGCTAGCTGCAATTCCCAACCGTTAAGCTCTTGCTTCAGTCAAGCGCTAACAGCACTCAAAGTATGAATGGGGTAAAGCCTTTCTGAGAATATATATCAATATTATTGACATTAACTTTCACTTAATTGTTATCAATTTAACGATAATTAGTAGCTTTAGCAATAGGAAAAATATATTAATCTATTATCAATACACTGAAAAAATATCACTTTTGCCTATTTTAGCGATTTCTATATCTTGAGGCAGATGACATACTAAAGACTTTACTATGAATTAACCGTATGCAGAATATACGTCCCGTATTCCCTGTGTAGCTCAATTAATTCTGATTTATTTATTCATGAATCCGTAACTGGATAAGCAACTTAGGCTTTATCGAACACTTGTATAGGAAGCAGTTATAACTAATATCATAGTCTGGATATGTGTGTCAAGCAGAACAAGTAAGCATAATTCCTGATTCATATCTATATAAATAATCGACCTCTAATTGAAATAAATTCTCTACTATATTGTGCCCTGGCTTGCTTTATATTATGATTAAACTAATTTAAAGTTAGTTGATAATAACTTTTATTAGTTGTTGTTTGTCTTCGCTTACGGGCAAGTGATATTACTAGGTGTGGGGAAATAAATGAAAATAGACAAATTGTTCCAAAGCCTTCTGCTGACAAGTGCGGTTGTTCTTTTGGTCGGCACTCCCGCAAAAAGCGAGGAAGTACGAGAGGATGGAATAGTCCAACCTTCTAGCCAGACGATAGAAAAATTTATAGATGATAAATTTACAGTTAAAAATGCTCAGAGCAAATCTCCGGTATCAGTTCCCAGTTTCCGAAAACCTCGACAATTCCAGTCTCAAATAGCAAATTCGTTTAGTCGGGTAAAGTCGGATAAACCAATTAACAACATTCCCCAACTGAGTGATGTCGAACTTCCCGTAACTAGCGCTCAAATGTTGGTACAACAACCAACACCAACAAATACACCTGCGACTCCAGGGGAAGTAGTATCAATCACGGGTGTGAAAGCCAAACCCACCGAGAAGGGTGTGGAGGTGATTTTAGAGACAACCGCAGGGGATAAACTGCAAGTCGCCAATCGCAGTACGGGTAATAATTTTATTGTCGATATTACTGGTGGGCAGTTGCGATTAGCGAACGGTGAGGCTTTCACCTTTAAATCGGAAAAACCCCTTGCGGGAATTACCGAAATTACAGTTACAAATGTTGATGCAAATACCGTGCGGGTGACTGTGGTTGGGGAAAAGACTTTACCAGTAGTTGAGTTATTTGATGATAATACCGGGTTGATTTTTGCAGTAGCATCCACAGAAACCGCAACGAAACCACCAGACACACCTCCAGTAGACGAAAAGCCAGTAACCGAGAAACCCCAAGAGAAGCCAGATGACCCGATTGAGTTGGTGGTGACGGGACAGCAGGATGGATATAACGTACCGAATGCGAGTACAGCGACAAGGACAGATACACCATTGCGGGATATTCCCCAGTCGATTCAAGTTGTACCGCAGGAAGTATTACGCGATCGCAATGTCAGAACAGTAACCGAGGCATTAGAAACTGTTAGTGGTATAACCCCTGGGAACAGAGCCTATGGTGGTTCGCCAATTACATTCAAAATTATCAGAGGATTTGATCAGACAGGAACAGGTGTTGCCAATTTTCGTGATGGATTTCCAGATGGAGATTTTTACACCCTTTCTCCGATTGGCACGGTGGAGCGCGTGGAAGTCCTCAAAGGACCAGCATCCGTTTTATTTGGGGCTGGAGAACCAGGTGGGATTGTCAACACAGTAACAAAGAAACCTTTAAGCGACCCTTTCTATGAATTGGGATTTGAAGCCGGAAGCTACGGATTATATCAGCCCAGCGTTGACTTATCAGGACCACTTAATTCCGATAAAACAGCCCTTTATCGATTCATTGCTAGCTATCGAGGTTCAAGCGATTTTCAAGGTTTTTCTGACACAAGATTAACCACAATTGCACCCTCTCTTAGCTTTAAGTTGGGAGAGCAAACGAATCTAAATTTGTACTATGAGTACGCTAAACTTTTCGGAGAGCCTGCTTCCGGTTTAAGTAATGCTGCGTTTCTTAGTGATGGTAGTTTGACCCCACGCAATTTTGCTACTTACTATCCCAGCTTAAGCCAAATTGATGTTGATACTCATAAGTTGGGTTATACCTTAAACCACAAGTTTAATGATGATTGGCAGCTACGGAATAACCTGGCTATTAATCTAACCCGTTTTTCAGAGAACATTGCAACAGGCTTTGTCATCACTAATGACGATCGCTTTTTGGATGGATTCGATTCTTCAAGAACTGTCTATGACCGAACTAATTACTTTGCACAGATAGACTTACTAGGAAAATTTAAGACGGGATCGATAGCACATCAAGTCCTTGTAGGCTTTGATTTTAACCGTTTTCAAAATGTTGGCGATCGAATCAGTGCTGATACGTCTCTACCGCCTCTTGATATTCGCAATCCGAACTATGATATTACGACACCTACATTTTCAACACGCAACACATTCTCTGACTTTGACTTTTTGAGGAAATCCTATGGTATCTATCTCCAGGATCAAATTGCCTTCAGCGAAAATCTCAAGCTTCTAATCGGAGGTCGTTACGATTGGGTTACAAATGATATAAAAGGTGACTTTAATACACCTGGGGATGTAATTACATTACCAAAACGTAATGATAGTGCTTTTAGTCCTCGTGTTGGGATAGTCTATCAACCGAGCCAAGATGTATCTCTCTACGCCAGCTACACGAGATCATTTCAACCTCTTTCTGGATTTGACAACCTTAGCCCAGATGAGGATGTTACTTTTGAGCCATCCAAGGGAACTCAGTATGAAATAGGTGTAAAAAGCGATTTTCTGGATGGCAAGTTGTCAGCAACCCTATCAGCCTATCAACTTACTAAGACTAACGTTCTCACACCTGACCCAGCTAATCCATTACGTTCCATTCAAACTGGAGAACAAAGGAGTCGCGGGATTGAATTAGATGTTGCAGGTGAAATTTTACCGGGTTGGAAAGTGACTGCTGCTTACGCCTATACAAATGCTGAAGTTACCGAAGACAATACATTTCCCGTCGGGAATCAACTAGCAAACGCACCGAAAAATCAAGCCAGTCTCTGGACAACTTATGAGATTCAAAAGGGTAATTTAAAAGGTTTAGGATTTGGTTTAGGGCTGTTTTATGTTGGTGAGCGACAAGTGGATCTAAGCAATTCGCTGACCCTGAAAGATTATTTTCGTACAGATGCAGCTCTTTTCTATCGGGGGGATGGGTTTAAGGCAGCGATCAATCTGCGTAACTTATTTGATATAGATGCTCCCGCATTCGCCTACAGCAGCGCTTATGTCCAGAGAACTGAACCTTTTACCGTTACTGGCTCCATTAGTTGGGAATTTTAAGTGTTTTTTTGTTAGATTACCATTTTGCGGATGATGTATACAAGTTAGTGATGAATAGATTAATTCATATACTGATAAAGTCATTTATTTTAATGGCTTTATCCTTTATTTTAATTACAGCTTGTAATAATCGAGTTAATCAAAAACTCGATCTTCCCTTGGTATCTACTTCCGAGTGCCGATTTGTTCAACACAAGTTAGGTAAAACCTGTATTCCTATCGAACCGCAGCGCGTTATTGCTTTAGATTCTCGATATTTAGCAGACCCCTTGATAAATATCGGAGTCAAACCGACTGCTATAGCTATTTATAATGAAAAAGCAGGCAAAACATCGACTTCTGGTTTATCTCTAGGAGAAGTTGAAGGGATCGAAAATGTTGGAGAGCCAAACAGTCCTTCTTTAGAAAAAATTGTCATGCTCAAACCAGATTTGATTCTAGGGCTAGATATTTTTCACGAAAAAATTTATAAGCTACTATCTGCGATCGCACCTACAGTTATAGTTAACTATGATGACTACTTTAAAAAAAGTTTTCTGCATATTGCTCAACTATTGGATCGAGAAAAAAATGCAGAAGAAGCTCTCACTCAATACCAAAACCGGATCAAGCGACTACAATCACGATTAGGTGAAAAGTTAAATAAGGTTAATATTGCTACTATTTTCTACTATCACGGAACTTTTTCTTCAATGGCAGATCAGTCAACCTGCGCCCAAATTTTTACTGATATTGGCTTACGTCACAAAACAACAGCGTCCACTAGCAATATTTTTAGTATTGAAGAAATTCATAAATATGATGCTGATATTCTGTTTATTGTTAATGCGGATTATAAGTCTTCTTCATTTTATTTAGAAAATCCTTTGATTTCCTCATTAAAAGCAGTCCAGAATGGTCAGGTGTATATAGTTGATCCAGACATTTGGACTGGCAATGGACTTTCCGGTGTCAATAAGATACTAGACGATCTATTTAAGTATTTGCCAGTAGATAAATAAAATCTCTGCTTTTATTAAAAGGTAATCACAATCCTAAGTTTTTCGTATTCGGTGTCGTTAAACTGATTAAACAATCATACACATTTCTGAGAATTTTTAAAAGCTATACAAACCTGTTAATTTTGAGTTGACGTAAACTATATTATCAAACATAAACCAGAATTCTAAAATTATGAAAAAACTATTGGCATCCATAAAGTCATTGATTTCTCCGAAAAACACCAACTCAACACATCCTCGCTCCACAACCAAACCCACCCTCTTCGTCTGTAAATCCTGCCATCGCTCCTCCGAAGAAAGACCAAAAAATCAACTCTCCGACGGCACTATCTTACTTGACAAATTGAACAGTTTACGCAGCAAAGATTTGACATCTGAAGACTTAGAAATTAAACCTGTTGAATGCTTATGGGCTTGCAGTCAAGGTTGTGTAGCCTCCATATCAAGCCCAGACAAACCCACCTATCTTTTTGTGAATCTGCCAACGGATGAAAGTCCGGAAGCATTATTAGAATTTATGCAAATGTATATTAAAAGCCGTAAAGGTAATATAGCTTGGAAAAAGTTTCCTAAACTTTTACAATCAGCTATTTTTGCCTCAATTCCTCCTGTAGTTACTGGCAAGAAGTGAAACTAATTTTGAAGATGACTGAACTTGAGCAATCAATTAGAAATACCCATGCAAACCTCTACCCGTTGCTGCTCAATCAAAGCTATTATATTTTCCAATTCGGGTTCAGTATCATATAAACTAAACAAATGATTTAGAGCTTCTACAGCCTTATCCAAAGGATAATACCAGCCAAAATCATTTCGACAATATCTCCATCCTGTAATTGATTTTGCATTAGTCCTAAAAGTCTCACTTTGGTTTAATTCGTCTGGTACATATAACGCAACACGTTCTCCTTTAAACTCTATTCGTAACTTAATTTTTTTTATAGGTTTGTGAATGGTTTGATTGATGACACTTGACTTGACACAGCGAGAACACAACCAGTTTTCTGGTAAAGATGCTGGCCATCCCATTTCTACAGCTTCTGGACAAATAGAATGAAGGATTAACTGACAGTCAACTAACTTAAATCCAGATTCTTGGACTTGCTTTAAGCTTTGTTTAATGACTAAATTATCTTCAAACTCGATTGTTTGATTACACACAATACAAACAATATGATGATGAATAGCAGATTCGACATTTAACTCGTATTTCTTATGCCCTTCTGCAAATTCTAATTCGCGTAAAATTCCCATTCTGGTCATTAGTTTCAGACTACGATAAACCGTAGACAAACTGATTTTTTCTCCATCTTGGATTAAGTAATCCCATATTTGTTCTGCATTCAGATGGTTTCCTGGGGGCAAGTTCTGAAAAATAAAGTAAATCTTCTCACGCTGAGGTGTTAAACGCAGTCCCTTTGCATTAAGTTTTTCGCCCGATGTAGGTCAGTTTCAACCCCAATTTGCCGAGTAATGCTTGTGCGATCGCTATTTCACTCAACCCTTCAGAAACCGAAACCCTCAAATAGTCGCGGATAAAATATCGATGCTTCACAGCCAAAGCCTTCAAATTCTGTAACTTCACATCAGAACCGCGAAACATTATCCCTGGCTGAAGAAAGTAACGAATATTTAATTCCTCTAACAACAACACCGCAGGTAATAACTGCCCACGATTAAAATCAGGCTTCCAAACAGCGCGATGGGCAAAGCCCGGTCTTCGACCATCGCCCACCTCAATCTGCGATTTAGCCCTCTTGGCATCGCGTTCTGCAAGATGTTCCCGTCCCATCGTGAGAAAATAATGCAACCGCAGTTTAGGATACCAGTTGTCATCGCCTTTCCAAACAAGTTCGGGTGTCACATCAACCCCGTAACGCTCATTCAGTAATGCTTTCCGCTCTTGATGTCGTTCAGTTTTAGTTTTGGCTTTTTTGTCTTGAAGTTTCTTGAATTCAGTATCGGAGATGCTTTCGGCATGTGCAATCGCCTGACACTCCTCCACATATAATTCCTGCGAAGCTGCTTTAACCGACTCAAAAACGCGATCGCCTTCCTCTTTCCCAACATCGTCCGCATCAAGAATCCGATAACCGTCTTCGGATAAACCCTGAAGAACAAACTCCCGATAACACCGCATTTGAGCATTAATCATACAAGCTCGCTTTGCCCAAGTTTGTAAGAATTCGGGTTGAAAGTTCTCATCGATGCTGTAATCAGCATTGTCAGCTTGGGACAACAACGCAATATTTGTTCTCGTGGCAGCATGTTGACTTGCCAAAAGTGAACCCATTGAAGTAGAGCCATTTCCCACAAAGCCCATACCGCAACCTCTCACCCAAATATGGCGGTCAACAGTTTCCCGCAATCTCGCTAACATCTGGCGAACGGAATTTGCAGACTGTACTCCCTGAAATATTCCCCACACTGCGGAGAAATGTCCCTTGATGTCGATAGATACGCCAGTTTCCAGATATGTTTTGAATAATTTTGAATAATCATAAATTCCCAAAATATGGAATTTCCCAAAAATAGATAAAAAAAGTGTACAACTCGCATCTAGTATTAATTCCCCATAGTTTTCGATTTTTTCTGTTTCTTCTTTTTTTTTACATCCTCTATCTCTATCTTGCTCGCTGCTGATTCCTGTTGAGAAGATGTCATTTCTTCCATCTTCAAAACCATTCTCTTATTTACTTTATTTACCAAATCTACATTAGCCAAAATCTAGTAAAGCCAACTATTACAAGACTTGAAAGTGATAAAAATATAGCAATTTTTGCAAGTCCGTTATGAGAGTGCGATCGCTGTGAAAAATTGCGTAGAGCTAAATTTATCTATGTTCGTGATGGAAAATGTTCCTGCGATCGAGTGGAAAAAATTTGCCGGAATTACTGGGAATGCGAACCGACAGGTCGGCGCTTCGCTATCGCTCTAATCGAGGAACACTACATCCGATCCAAATGGTTACTCACTGCATCAGACTACGGTATGCCTCAAAAACGGCAACGGGCTATCTGGGTTGGGTCGAAGTTTGGTGAGATTGCTGCACCTGTCGAGAGCAAAATAAGGTTTATGTTTTGCGATGTCTGGGGACAAGTTGCTTTGTGTTTACACATCTACTGGACTTAGCAACCCTTGAAGCGTCGGTTGATTTGCGAATTTCTCACTCAATGGGGCAACAACCAGGAAAACGAAGCTACGGGACTTCTGGGTTAGTTGATGGGAATAATATCAAAGTCGGTAACAAGCGATCGCCTCCGTCGCTTCCTTTTGCTTATCAATCTGATTTCCTGACTAATTGCTTAACTTAATCCTGCTGATTTCTGTTTTGTTTCGGTTTAGTACACCACCAAGCAGCTAAAGCAAAGATTGCGGTCGCTAAAAAACTCCAAAATAGCAATAAAAATATGGGATGGAATGAATATTTCCAATTCATTGGTGCGAAGGGTTTATCGATGTGTTGGGTGACGACACCAGAGACGATCGCACCACCACCAAAGGCTGTACCTAATACTAATACTTGAAAGGTTCGTTCCAAGGAGCGATCGCGTTTGGTTTGTTCTATCTCGATTATTCCTCGGACGGTGTTGGTTAATTCTTCGATAATTCTCAAACTGGCGCTGAGACTGGCACAGTCTTGTTGTATCTGAACTTTGTATTTGGTTTTAACTGTTTTGGTAAATTTTTCATTGCTTCTTCATATTTTTCTAGCTCATTAAGAGTAAATCCTCGGTTGCACCAAGCTTGATAAAAATCAGGTTTAAATTTGATTGCTTGGTCATAGGACGCGATCGCTTCCTCGTATCGTTCCAATTTACGCAGCGCATTACCCCGGTTGCTCCAAGCATCATGGTAATCGGGCTTAATTTTGATAGCTTGCTCGAAAGATACTATCCTCATAATCTTCCGCATCCAACTGCTGCACGCCCTTTTCAAACCAAACTTCTGCTTCTTCTTCCCCTTCTCTCCCCAACAATTCCCTCCCAATCTCACCTGCAACCTCACTCAACACCCCAAAACCAATATCACCTAACCACACCATCCGCGCTGCTAACTCCCGATTTTCCCCATCACTAGCTAACAACCTCTCACCAAAACGCCGTAACCATTGCACTAAATCAGCTTCAACAATATTCTTCCCAGCCAAAAACCCCCTTACCCGTCAGGGCTGTTTCATTCCACAAGGGATAACAGTTTGTCAATATCGTTAGACATAAATCTTTGAGATGAGGTGATAGAAGAATGACCGTTTCGGCGTAATAGATTGAGGGCGATGCCCTTGGCAACCACTTCGTGGTATCGCTAAAATAATTGAACGGTTTGCGGGAGCATTGCCCTTGCGTATCATCGAACGATCTTCATTAAAAATCACATCCTTGACCCAATGAAGACAATTCTCAATCGTCCAATGCCCACGAATTCCCTGGGCAAAATCAACTGCTGAACATACCAAGCTACTAATGTAATACGCAACTTGGTGATATCTTTTGCCTGCACGAGTACCGATTCTTTCAATCTTAACTAATGATTTTAAGCCAGCCCATTCCTGGCTAATACCATTTAAATCATCAAAAACTTGTACACTGCGCGTTGTAACTCTATTTCTAGTTCTCTCGGTTGTGATATACCGACTTGTTGGCTGAGAATTATTCGTATTATGTTGAATTTGGCGATACAAGTTTTTTTGATTCCCTTTGACAGCAATCGCATAGTCATTGTTTCCATCAGTTATTAACTGACAAGTTTTTTTTGGCAATGCAATGCATCTAAGCTAAAAACAACACCCTCAATATCCAATGCCGAAATTAGATTTTGAACTGTGCTAATTTCACTACCTTTTTTATTTTCCAATTTGTCCAGACCGAAGACAAGTCCCCTATTCTGTGCAAATACAGAGACTACACTCACAAAATTCTGATATTCGCTCTCATAGTTTTGTAAAGTTCCTTTAATACTTTTACCATCAATTGCACACCACTCAGATGCATCTAAATGAACATAGCTTTGTGCCCACTGATTGAAAGTTTTGGCAAGGATGTCAAAATCTACCCCCATTAGTATTCGTCGTATTGTTGAGTAGGAAGGCACGCCATGTTTTTGAATTCCAAATTTCTCAATTAGTACACGACGATGCCGCTTTACAAAGTCACCCCATGCACGGTAACCCACGTACCCGCTCATTGTTCCCATAATTACAAACAACAACACTAGCCACAGTTGGTGTCTTTGCCCATCCTTTGTCCGAAAGTCTTTAACCTTCCGAAGTTGTTCAATCAGATTCGCACCCATAGTTTTTCATCCCCTCGATGCTTGTAATTTTACATCTTTTAGGGAATGAAACAGCCCTGCCTTACCCGTCCGCGACTCCAACCTTCCTCATTTACCCCAGCCAATAATTGCAGAAACGCAACTGAGCGAGGAAAGCCATCTCAGTTTGTTCTATTGTGACTACACTATCGACATAGTGTTGCCTGAACAAGCACCACCTTGAAGCCATAATAAGTTAATCATCTGCAATATGCTTTTCTACTGTTATCCATGCCAGATTCAGGTGAACAAGCTCTATGCTTGATTATAGATTTGGGAAATGTTATTTGTTGGCAGTTAAGAGTTAACTGTTAGCAGCGAACTATTCCAAAATCCATAGAGAATATTTGCAGCGTCTCACCTGTTTCTCAACCATTTATTTTCTAATATCTGATATTTTCTGGGAGCATTTGCATCCGATTAAACAAAATTTTATATTTCCTACCAGAGACTCAAAACAAAAATATGTTTAAAAGGTTATTCGCTAACATAATTGTTTGATTCAAATTTAAATCCAAATGTTATTGGCTAACATATTTTTTCTCTAAGCAATAATAATCTCTCAACATAGCAGAGCAATAAAGTCTCAAAAAGCTTTTGCTGTAGGGGTTTCAAGTTTTCGGCACAGTTTCTTACGTCAAAAACAAATTTAATGTTTTCTATTAAAATTGTTATCAATAAATCATATTTAAAACTTTTGAAATCATCATTTTTTTCAAGCAAGCTAGGCTGAAGACTGTTGAAACACCTCCGCTATCTCCCAAAAATAAAAAAATATTAGCTGCTTCCAAATAGTGGAAATATTTTAAATTCTCCACTATTATTTTAAGGATAGAGTGTTTGACATTGGAACAAATTTACTTCTTCAATCCAATAACTGTTAACAGTCAGCAGCTAACACTCAATAACCACCACGAGTTTTTTGAACTCAAAAGGGATTACTTTTCGCTTCGCCCTTGAAACTGAAAAATAAGGGCATCTTTACCCCTGGTGGGCGTTGAAAGACTCAATTTCCCTAAGCGTGGATTAGTGAAGTGATAACTTCTAGCATTACAGATTCAGCAGTGAAGGCCGCAATAGCCGCTCTCGATTCAGAGTCAGCAACGACAGAAGAAAAAATCGAGATGCTGATCGAGATGGCGCAAAGTTCGCAACAGCAGCAAAAAACTGTTAAGGACTTGCGGAATGCGGTGTCGTTATATTATCGAGCTTATGAATTGTGCGGTGACGATTACCCTCTTCTCAAAGCCCGCTCTCAAACAGGTATGTCGGGAGCATTAAGGACAATTCCAGATGTGGGGGCTGACTTATTATTGCAAGCAAAAATCGGTTATGAAGAAGCATTACCGATTTTTCAAAAGTTAGCTTCTAAGGAAGAAGTAGCAGAAATTCAGATGAATTTGGGGTTGGTGTTGCAGTCACTAACACAATTCAATTTGGCGAGAATATCAGATAGTATCCAGGCTTACCAGGAGGCATTGCGGGTATTCACTTGGCAGAAATACCCACAGGAATACGCTATTTTGTATAATAATATAGCGATCGCTTACCTTTCCATGCCATTAGCATCAAAAAAAGAGTACTTACATCAGGGGTTAGCAATTCAGTCATTTGAAGTAGCGCTGAAGCATATTACACTAAGTAACTATCCTCAGGAATATGCAATGTTGCAAAATAATTTCGGTAACGCATTGCAGTACTCAGCATCTTCCCATACCTTACAGAATAATTTGCGGGCGATCGCTGCTTATGACGAAGCATTAAAAGTTCGTGACCCCAAACACGCACCTCTAGAATACGCCAATACCATTTCTAATAAAGCCAACGCCTTATTCAATTTACCAGACGACCCGGAAAACCCGGAATTTGGAAATCCCAAAAATAAGAAGCAAGCGCTTGTTTACTATCAAACAGCTTGGAAAATATTCACTGAAAATAAACAATTAGAACAAGCACAAATAGTAGCTGTAGCAATGCAAGAAGCTGAGAAAGAAATACATGAAAGTTAAAAGTGAAAAATCAAAAGTCAAAAGAGAATTTCCATAAATAAATCGCGTAGCGCCACGAGTGAAGCTCGGCAGTCTGGGGCTTCAAACCCTTTCTTTCTTTTGCCTTTTAACTTTTAACTTTTGCCTTCTTCGGTGAACCATCAACAACAAACGAAGATAATGAGACATATTTTGGCAAGTCCTGAGTTGGGGGACTTTTTTACCAGTTTAGCTATTGGTGATATTAATCTTGTGACAGGATTGGTGTGGTTAGTAATAGCAACACTCTTGTCTATGGTCGGTGGTGCTATTGGCGGAATACTTTTAGCCAAAAATGATTTAGGCTATCAGTTATCTGCCTTACTTGGTGGGTTCTTAGGTCCGGCTGGAGTACTTCCTGCGATGATCTTAGGACTGATTATACTAACTTTATTGCGTAATTATTAGGAGGAATCATGCTAGAACTAGTGTGGTTTTCTACTAAATTATTTTTCAAAGGTCGATTAATCCGCGACCCAATGTATTTTGTTCGGCAAGTTGGGATTGGTACTACTATAGGCTTACTACTTTTTATCACACTCACACAAACCGAACAAAACTTTTGGCTATCAGTAGTAATAACTAGCTTAGTCACTGGTGCAATCATGCCATATCTACTTAAAGATTTCAAAATGAAGTGATTTGTCTAATAACCAATAACCAAAAACCAAAAACATAGATGCCTGAAGAGCAAAACTTTCTCCTTTTACATCAAAACGCAAAAGTTATTTTAGGGAAAAGTATTGAACCAGGAGAATTAGTAACACCTCTTGCACCTAGTAATATAGAAATGTTTGGACCTCGTGGTGCTTTATTATCAAAAACTGGCACTTTGTGGGTATCAGATACAGGACATCATCGTTTATTGGGATGGCGAAATTTACCCACTAGAGATAGTCAGCCTGCTGATTGGATAATTGGACAACCAGATTTTTACCATGAAGGACAAAACGCTAAAAGTACACCTGGAAGAACTACTTTAAGTGTACCAACTGGTATTTGTGCTTGTGGGGAAGGATTAGCTGTTGCTGATGCTTGGAATCATCGGATTTTGATTTGGAATAAAGTACCACAAGATAATAATGTCCCAGCCGATTTAGTATTAGGTCAAGCTAATTTTTATGACAATGAAGCAAATCGGGGGAAGCAAGAAGCTGCGGCAAATACTCTGAATTGGTGTTACGGTGTTTTCTATCACCAAGGACGTTTATTAGTTGCCGATACGGGTAATCGAAGAGTACTAATTTGGCATCAATTACCTGAAGAAAATGGACAACCTGCCGACTTAGTTTTGGGACAACCGGATATGCATTCCCGCAACGAAAATGGTGGTGGTACTCCTGACCGAGCGAGTATGCGTTGGTGCCACGATATTACCTTTTGGGGTGATAATTTAGTTGTTGCTGATGCTGGTAATAATCGAGTGATGATTTGGCAGGGAATCCCAACAGAAAATAATACCCCTTGTGTAGCAGTGTTGGGACAAAAAAGTTTTAATACTGTGGAAATGAATCAGGGAGTTTATTTTCCCAATGCTAGCAGCTTGAGTATGCCTTATAGTGTAGCGGCTTGGGGTGATTGGTTATTCGTTACGGATACAGCTAATTCCCGATTGTTGGGGTGGAAAAAGCCTGAATCAATTATAACTTTACAAGGTGCTGACGCTCAAGCGATCGCCGGACAAATAAATTTTCAAAGTAAAAGCGAAAATCGGGATTTTGGACAGCCGAAGCGAGATAGTTTTAATTGGTGTTATGGCATAAATATATGTGGTGATACTGCCATAATTGCTGATGCTGGAAATAACAGAGTTTTGTTGTTCAATGTTAGTTATTTGTAGTTCCGCTTCACAACTTATGGCAATTGAAGAAATCAGAGTCAAGGGAACTGTACAAGGAGTAGGATTTCGGCCAACAGTATATCGTCTGGCAAAAGCACTTGGGTTAAGTGGAGAAGTTTTAAATGATGGTGAAGGTGTATTAATTCGTGCATCTGGGAATGACGAATCTTTAACAGAATTTGTTCAAAAATTACAGCAAGAATGTCCACCATTAGCAAAAATTAATCAACTTGTTCAAACTCGCTACGAAGGTGAATTAAACTTTCCTGATTTTCAAATTTCTACCAGTATTAATAGTAAAGTAAAAACTGAAATTGCCCCCGATGCTGCAACTTGTTCGCAATGCAAACAAGAAATTTTCGACCCCTTTAGCCGTCACTATCGCTATCCCTTTACCAACTGCACTCACTGCGGTCCTCGCTTGAGTATAATTCGCGCCATTCCTTACGACCGTGCTAACACTAGCATGGCAACTTTTCCCATGTGCCCAGCTTGTGCAAAGGAATACAACGATGTCGAAAATCGTCGCTTTCATGCACAACCCGTAGCCTGCCATGTTTGTGGTCCGAAGGCATGGCTGGAACGTGCAGACGGTAAAGTGATTAGCAATTCGATGTTCTCCATGCTAGATGATGTTGATGCAGTTTGTACTCTATTGCAAAAAGGCGAAATTGTGGCAATTAAGGGGTTAGGTGGAATACATCTAGCTTGCGATGCCACACAGGAAGCTGCAGTCCAAAAACTGCGTCAGCGCAAAAAACGCTACAACAAACCTTTTGCTTTAATGGCAAGGGATATAGAAGTAATTGCAGAATACTGTACCCCCAGTGCTAGGGAAAAAGAGTTATTAGAAAGTCCTGCTGCACCAATTGTGTTGATGAAAAAGAGGGAAATGGGCAGTACCCACATCTTGCACCAGTCTCGGAACCCCACCCCCAACCCCCTCCCCGCAAGCAGGGAGGGGGCAGGAAATTTCTCCACATCTTCTCCCCACATAGCTTTATCCGTTGCACCGGGGCAAAATGTCCTGGGTTTTATGCTACCTTATACACCCTTACATCACTTAATTCTCAAGCGGATGAATCGTCCAATTGTGCTAACAAGTGGGAATATTTCCGATGAACCGCAATGTATTGATAACAACGAAGCCCGAGAAAAGTTAAAGGGAATTGCTGATTATTTTCTTTTACATAATCGAGAGATTGTGAACCGAGTAGATGATTCCATTGTGCGAGTTGTTGGTGATAAAGTGCAAATAATTCGGCGTGCCAGAGGGTACGCACCAGCACCGATTAATTTACCACCTGGATTTGATAGGCATCCGACTATTTTAGCAATGGGAAGTGAGTTAAAAAATACTTTCTGTTTGTTGCAGGATGGGCAAGCAATTTTATCTCAACATTTAGGAGATTTAGAAAATGCTGTAGCTTTTAATGCTTACCAAGATACGCTGAATTTATACTTAAATTTATTTGAACATAAACCAGAAGTTATTGCTATCGACAAACATCCAGAATACCTCTCATCAAAACTTGGTGAAAAACTAGCAAGTGCCAATCAGATAAAACTCTATAAAATTCAGCATCATCATGCCCACATAGCTGCTTGCATGGCAGAAAATAGCATTCCTCTTGATTCTCCCCCAGTATTAGGCATCGCTTTAGATGGATTGGGTTATGGGGAAGATGGCACACTCTGGGGTGGAGAATTTCTCTTAGCAGATTACCGCCAGTTTCAGCGATTAGCAACATTTAAACCAGTTGCAATGATTGGTGGTAAACAAGCAATTTACCAACCTTGGCGGAATACCTATGCCCATTTAATCTCAGCTTTCAAATGGTGTAATTTAAAACAAAAATACGGCAATCTAGAATTAATCCAATTTCTTGAAAATAAGCCACTAAGCTCAATAAACCAAATTCTCACAGCAAAAATTAACTCTCCCTTAGCTTCATCAGTAGGACGTTTGTTTGATGCTGTAGCGAGTGCGATCGCTATTTGCCGAGAAGAATGTAGCTATGAAGGACAAGCAGCCATTGAGATGGAAGCCTTAGTAGATATCAATAGATTAAAAGATTCTAAAGAAACCTTAATTTACCCTTTTACTTTAAATATTTTAGATAATATTTATCATATAGACCCGAGTCCCATGTGGCAAGCCTTACTGGATGACTTACAGCAGCAAATTCCCTCAGAAATTATCGCTGCTAAATTCCATCAAGGTTTGGCTAATGCAATTGTCGATATGGTGCAACACCTCTGTAAAAAAAATGCCATCAATCGGGTAGTGCTGACAGGAGGAGTATTTCAAAATTGTATACTTTTAGAACAAGTCAGTACGCATTTAACAACATCAGGAATCAATGTCTTAACTCACAGCTTAGTACCTTCAAATGATGCCGGATTATCATTAGGACAAGCTGTTATTGCAGCCGCTAAATTAACAGTTTAATTTTTCTATTCTCCTCTGTGTGTCATCTGCCCGTGCCTCTGCGGTTCTTATCTCTTCAAAAAAAAATGTGTTTAGGAATTCCAGGTCAAATTATAGAAATCAGCGACGTTAATCGCAAATTAGCTATTGTTAACGTTGGAGGTGTCAAGCGTCAAGTAAATATCGCTTGCATCATTGACGAACAACATCCCGCCGAATCTTGTATTGGAGATTGGGTGTTAGTTCATGTAGGCTTTGCCATGAATCGCATTAACCAAAAAGAAGCAGCAGAAACATTACAGCTACTGCAAGAAATGGCAGAAATATTAAGGGTTAGTGGTTAATAGTTAGTGGTTAGTGGTTAGTGGTTAGTGGTTAGTGGTTAAGAGTTATTCACATCCAACAACCAACAAGCAACAAATAACAACCAACAAATAACAACCAACAAATAACAACCAACAAATAACAAATAACAAATAATTATTATGAAATACGTAGATGAATTTCGCGACCAATACAGAGGTGAAGCCCTACTGCGGGAAATTGAAAAAATATCTCACATTTTAGGAAAGCGCATCAAAATAATGGAAGTATGCGGAGGTCATACCCATTCTATTTTTAAATATGGTATTGAAGAAATTATACCTAACACAATCGAACTAATTCACGGTCCTGGTTGTCCGGTATGCGTCATGCCAAAAGGGAGAATAGATGATGCTATTTCTATCTCTCAAAATTCTAACGTTATCTTTGCCACTTTTGGCGATGCAATGCGGGTTCCCGGCTCCAAAACCAACCTGCTGCAAGCGTCCGCACAGGGAGCAGATATCCGCATGGTTTATTCTCCCCTGGATTGTCTGCAAATTGCCAAGGAAAACCCCAAAAAAGAAGTAGTATTTTTCTGTATTGGCTTTGAAACAACCGCTCCTAGTACTGCTTTTACCATCTTGCAAGCAGCAGCCGAAAAAGTTTTGAATTTCAGTATGTTTTGCAATCATGTGCTTGTAATTCCTGCCCTGCAAGCACTATTAAATAATCCAGATTTACAACTAGATGGTTTTATCGGCCCTGGTCATGTCAGTATGGTAATTGGTACTGACCCCTATCAGTTTATTTCCCAAGAATATCAGAAACCAATTGTTGTTTCCGGATTTGAACCTATAGACATTCTCCAATCAATTTGGATGTTGTTACGGCAGTTATTAGAAAATCGTTGTGAAGTTGAAAATCAATATAACCGAGTAGTAGAGGAAGCGGGTAATAAAGTCGCCATGACAGCCATGAACAAAGTTTTTCAAGTCCGAGAAGATTTTGAGTGGCGGGGCTTAGGTGATATACCCTATTCTGGCTTTAAAATTCGTCCTGAATATGCTCAATTTGATGCCGAAGTTAAATTTACTATTCCTAACTCCAAAATTGCTGACCATAAAGCTTGTCAATGCGGGGAAATTCTCAAAGGAGTTTTGAAGCCTTGGGAATGCAAAGTATTCGGTACTGCTTGTACTCCAGAAGCCCCTATTGGAACTTGCATGGTATCTTCGGAAGGTGCTTGTGCAGCTTATTACAAATATGGTCGTTTTTCTAAATTGGCAAATCAAATTTTGTCTGAAAACCAGAAAGCGATTGTCTAAAACAACGATATTGAATAAAGCCCTATTTATTCATAAGCTAAGGCACATTGAAGCTGCATAATTTGAATTTCTCTAACTCTTGTGGGGTGGGCATCCCTGCCCGCCCGCCTACTCTGCGCTTTTTATAAAAGATGAATATATCCACCAACCCCTCACAAAATCCCCTATTTCAAAGAATTGAACAAAGCCGCCGAAGCAAACGCAAAGTGCGAGATACTAATATCACCCTAGCACATGGTAGCGGTGGCAAAGCGATGCACGATTTAATCGAAGATATTTTTGTTAATACTTTTGATAATCGAATTCTCTCTCAATTAGAAGACCAAGCAACTTTTAATTTAGCTACTTTGATGCAACAGGGAGATCGGCTCGCTTTTACTACTGACTCTTATGTTGTAGATCCTTTATTTTTTCCAGGTGGTGATATTGGAAAATTAGCTGTCAATGGTACTGTGAATGATTTGGCAGTAAGCGGTGCAAAACCCTTATATCTTAGTTGTAGTGTTATTTTAGAAGAAGGATTTGCTGTTGAAACCTTGCGCCACGTTGCTACAAGTATGAAGTTAGCAGCGGATAAAGCAGGTGTTGAAATTGTGACTGGTGACACTAAAGTTGTGCATCGCGGTGCTGTAGATAAATTATTTATTAATACTGCTGGCATTGGTGTTATTCGTAAAGGTGTTAATATTTCTGCCCATAATATTAAAGCTGGAGATGTTGTAATTATTAATGGTGAATTGGGCAATCATGGTGCTGCTATTTTAATCGCTCGTGGGGAATTAGCCTTAGAAACTGATATTGAAAGTGACTGTCAGCCGTTGAATGATTTAGTTGAAACTATTCTTGATGTATGTCCTGATGTTCGTGCTATGCGCGATGCAACTCGCGGTGGTTTAGCAACAGTATTAAATGAATTCGCTATTAGTTCTAATGTCGGAATTCGCCTTGATGAACAATCTATTCATGTGCGGGAAGAGGTGAAAGGTGTTTGCGAACTTTTAGGTTTAGATCCTTTATATCTGGCAAATGAAGGTAAATTAGTGGTGGTGCTACCGAGAGAGAATGCTGAAATTGTTTTATCTGCAATGAAGTCTCATTCTGCGGGAAAGAATGCTTGTATTGTTGGTGAAGCTGTTAGTTCTCCAAGCGGTATTGTTTTCTTGAAAACGGTCTTTGGTGCTGAACGGATTGTTGATATGTTGGTGGGAGAACAATTGCCAAGGATTTGTTAATGAACCGCCTATGGCGGTTAATAAAAAAAACTAGACATAAAACTCATGCATGAATTGGGAATTACTCAAAACATTGTAGCTATTGTTTCCGAACACGCCGAAGATAAAAAAGTGCAACGGGTATTATTAGAAATTGGTAAGCTTTCCGCCATTATACCTGATGCCGTACGTTTTTGTTTTGATATTTGTTCTAAAGGAACTGTTTTAGAAGGAGCAATATTAGAAATTAGAGAAATTACAGGGTTAGCACGCTGTCGCCAATGTGGAGCAGAAATTGCGTTAGAGAAACCTTTTGGTAGCTGTGGCTGTGGAAGCTTACAATTAGATTTAATCGCTGGTGAGGAACTAAAAATTAAGGAAATTGAAATAGAGGAAGTATGTGTATAAATTGCGGTTGTTCTGATAAGAGTGAAAGTACAATTACGAATCTGGAAACTGGAAATGCACGGTCAATTCACTCCCACACTTTACCTAATGGTAAGATAATTAATCATTCTCATGATGATGCTATAAGTGAAGCATCTCAAATTCATGCAAATATTCATAGTAAAACTATATCTTTGGAACAAGATATCTTAGCAAAAAATAATCTCCTAGCGGCACAAAATCGCGGTTGGTTTAAAGGTAGAAATATTTTAGCCTTAAATTTGATGAGCTCTCCTGGTTCGGGGAAAACGACTCTTTTAACTCGGACTATTAATGATTTAAAACAGCAATTAAATATCAGTGTAATTGAAGGCGATCAAGAAACTACTAATGATGCTAAAAAAATCCAAGAGACAGGCTGTAAAGTTGTCCAAATAAATACGGGTACAGGCTGTCATTTGGATGCGGTCATGGTGGAACGGGGCTTGCAACAATTGAATCCACCATTGAATTCGGTGGTGATGATTGAAAATGTTGGCAATCTTGTTTGTCCAGCTTTATTTGATTTGGGTGAACGGGCAAAGGTGGTTATTCTTTCAGTAACTGAGGGAGAGGATAAGCCGATAAAATATCCTCATATGTTCCGTGCTAGTGATGTGATGATTCTCACCAAAATTGATTTGCTACCTTATGTGCAATTCGATGTTCAACGTTGCATACACTATGCTCGACAGGTGAATCCAGAAATTCAGATTTTCCTGGTGTCTGCAGTTACTGGTGCTGGGTTAGATAATTGGTACGGATGGGTAACAAATATATCTGCGTCGGTTTCGGCTTAAGGGTATGATATCAAATCTGGTAGCATCGGAATGATAAATTAACCGCAGTAGGCGCTGAAGGTCTTCTGTGGAGGGTAGGACACAGATGAACGCGGAGTTAGAGACTTCCAATTAAATAAATCTCCAATTTTTCTTGTGGGGAGAGCTTCTCCAGCCCCTCCGTCATAAAGCAACATTGCTGTGGATAGCGATCGCGTAAAATTGTTATACTCCCAAAAACACACAGTAACTGAGGAGGGAGCAATCGCTATCATTATTCCCTCGGCAATGGGGATAACTAATGACCCGACCGCAACGACGGCACAGGATGTGGAAATTAACGTTATTATCAATTTGTCGCTAAGAAAGCATTATCAAGATAATTGTTTTGAACAAGATTATTGATTGACAAAATATCTAGATTTCAGCGATTATTTTCGACGCTGAATATCCTAAATGATTAACGCATAAACAATTAATTACAGTCATTGCAACCGAAATAAGGCATCAGTAGGCAAATTCATGATGCATAATCAACATCTCCATTTCTTAGAGATTTTTACTAGTTATACACAATTTTATTATGAGTATTAAATTTTAAATTGACAAAATCAATTGTATTGGCTTGTTTTTTGTAAAAATTATCGCAGTATTCATTCAGCAATACTTTTTTAATTAGCAATTGTGCTATTTCATCAGTAATATCATTTTTCAAAACTTCATATTTGCAAATTAAAGTATGTTTTTGAAGTTCAAGTGTGGGAATTTTTATTACTTCAGTTTTAAGCGGATTATGACCATTCTGGCTGCGTTGCAACACAACGTAATAACCAGGTGTTGTGGCTTCAGTATATACTCCTTCATATTGAGTAATGTCTATATCGTCAAGTCCTTTTTCGTGGTCATTGGGTTTAATCATGATTTCGCCTAATTTCAGACCCTCTGTATCAGATACGTAACGTGTAGGATGGGTAGTAAGGACTGTTTCTAAAGCGTAAAGTAGCTCCTCCACAGTAGGCTTGCGAGAAAATCTATCTTCATAAGCAGTTGATATTCGCTTCAATGCTAGCATCATCTCATCAACAGGACGATCGCCACTTATTCCTACAGTACCGTTACGCTCAAATTCTTCCCATGCCATACTTTTTACTCCAATTCAAAACTCACTGATTAATTTTTGGGTCTTGATTCTCAAAATATATATACTATTCAACAATATTTTTCAATCAATTGATTAATTTTTTCATCACCCATCGGTTCAATAATGTTTTTAAGTTTATCTCTCCCTCCGAATTCATCATAAATGCGACGCTCGTGGAAGTCCATTTGGTCATCCGTGAGACCATCCATAATTAATTCTAGTTTCATATCCTTTTTAAAACCATATTTTTCAGATTTTTTGACGGCATCGTCATGATGCTGTGATTCCCGGTCTAATAGGTCTTGTTTTGTTTGCCCGACGTAAACAATGTTTCCCTCTGGGTCACGACCAACATATATTTTTCCTTGTGGCACTTCCGAGGCATTGTGGACAAGCAAGCCTTTTTTGCCGACAAAGTAGGTGTGAAAGTCAGCAACCGTCAGATTGTAAGTATCTTGTTCTACAACTTCTCGAATATAAATATTTTTAACTTCGCTAAATTTGGAGGTAACAGTACGTAGCAGCATACCTGGTTCTAAATATTTTGCAGCAATCCATTGTTTCTTATCTTCTATCCAGAATCTATGATGCCTGGTAGCGTAAATAGTATCACAATCAGTCAAAATCTTAACTAAGTGTACTGTTTGACTACGTAAAAGCGCAGTAACCGATTTATTACAAATCGTCTTTTCTATTTCGTCAAAGGATAGTACAGTCATACACGGAGTAAGTGATTCAATCGGAACTAATCCATTAGCAGTCATAACAAGAGTTCCCTTGGGGAAACAAGGTACTTCCCGCTGTCCACTAAGAGTAGAAAAATCTGGAATTGGTTCGGGACGGCGTGGATATTGTTTTGATTCTGGGTCGTAGTAATATTTTTCTGGATTTGCTCTAACGTGAGGAGGAGGATTGCCCCCTTGCGCTATACGTTCTGAAATTGAAATTTTCCCCTCTGGTATTTGTCGTTGCTGGTTGTCAGCATCATTGGTCATACAGTTTAATTCTATGAATCTATAACTATTGTTGGTGATTATAATAGCCATACGTAAGTCACATCATTTAGGCTTATTGCGCCAAAACTACCGTGTCAAGTGGGTTTGAGATGCGCTTATCCTGCGTGCCGTATTAGGCAATACTCAAATTGACTCGCACAATTACATCGTTGAAATCTTTGTCACCCCCTAAAGGTAAATCCTCAAAGCCAAAGATGTTATTCCCTAACAAACGAATATGATCGGCTTTATCGGTATTAGCTCCCAAGAATGGGAAGTAAACGGCCGGATCGTTATTTGGATTGTTATCAAGTAAAGCATCAGGTCTACCATTAACAATAATAAATGGTGCGAAGATGGAACCGGGCTGGAAAGTTCCTGTGTAAGTCGCTGTACCTTGGTTGTTAACTGTCAGGTCAATGCCTGCAACACGTCCACGAATAGCTGCTTCAGTATAGCCAGCTTGTCCTGTGAGAATATCTGCTTTACCATCTCCGTTAGTGTCAATGCCACCATTCTCATCAGCTACTCGATAGAAGCCGATGAAATTGTTGAAAGCTGCTTCTCGATTAACTGTAAAATCAGCTTTTACTTGACTTGTGACACCCCGCAAATCGATGACTTCTCCTTGTGGCTTTCTTTGGAGATTTGTACCTAGAGGGAATGAATCATTTGTAGGCTTAACCTTTACCACTAAGTCTTGGAAATCAGCATTGCTATTACTACCATCCTTCCAAGCAAGGGAGAACCCATCAGCACCCAAGTCTGTAATTTTTTGCTTTAAGGGGTCAGAAAATAATATGTCTGTGGTTGGGGTGACTCCAGCCCGTACAGCATCAGTCGAGCTATTTTTCACCAGATAAAATCTCAGGTTATCACCAGGGTTAAATTCCAGTAGATGTGTCAGATTGTTGGTATTAAACCCATTGGGCAGATTCGCGATCGCTGAGAAAATCACATTAGCTCGGTTTAAAGCTGCTTCGGCATAACCTGCTGCACCTGGAGCAATACCTTGGATTCTACCTTGAGCATCGTCAACGGCAAATACTCCCAGTTCATTGACATTATTAGAATTTCGTGCTGTCAGAGAAACTTGAAGTTTTGATTTGCTACTGCTATTGCTGATGTTAAAAATATCATCGGCAATTTTTTCGAGCTTGAAGGTAGGTGAGCCGTTGTTTTGTTTAACTGTCAACGTGAATATATCATTAACACTTGCCCCCGATTTATCAGTAGCGATCGCTTTAATATTAACACTACCAACATTATTAGTTGGTGTAACGCTAAAGGTACGGGTTGCAGCATTAAAACTCAGCCAGCTTGGTAATGGATTACCATTTTCTAATGTTGCAGAGTAGCTGAGGATATCACCAGCATCTATATCCGCAAAAGTGTTTTCTGGGATAGCGAAGGTAAAAGCTTTATCATCGGTTGTAGTTTGGTCGGCGATCGCATTGGTTACTGTCGGCGCATTATTAGTATTCGCGACTGTCAACGTGAATATATCATTAACACTTGCCCCCGATTTATCAGTAGCGATCGCTTTGATATTGACATTACCAACATTACTGTTAGCAGGTGTACCGCTAAAGGTGCGAGTTGCAGCATTAAAGGTTAACCAGCTTGGTAATGGATTACCGTTTTCTAACGCAGCTGAGTAAGTAAGCGTATCACCAGCGTCAACATCGATAAAGGTGTTTTCGGGAATGGTAAAGTTAAAGGTTGTGTCTTCGGTTGCACTTTGGTCTATGATTGCTTGTTGAACTGTAGGCGGATTATTGCCAGCAGAAGCGTTGATAGTTGTTGTCGCATCACCTTGATTTGGGGCTGCTTCTGTTTGTCCTAAGTTGTCGGTAGCGACGCTATAGAAAGCATATGTTTTCCCTATTTGACCGTTATAAATGGCAGAAGTACCTGTGAGGTCGTCTTTCCAAAGAACATATTCACCGCCATCTGTAGCCACATAAATATCGTAGTCAGCGATACCACTGCCGTTATCAGAACCTGCCCAAGACACCGTAAAGTCGGCATTACTGTTTGCAGGTAAGGTATTTACTTTACTAGTGGGAATGTCACTATCCAGGGTGTTAAAGACAGAGGTAGTTTCAATGGGTGTTTGACTGTTAAAGGTGATACTGGCTTGAGCATCAAGGCGAGTATTATTGGTAGGGTTAGCTTTCGGTTGAACGCTATAGCCCACAAAACCATTTCCTACCCCATTTTGGTCATTGGGAGGTAAGAAACCCTGAGTCAAGTTGTTAGCAGCGTTACCAGTGGTGGGGTCAATGGCGGTAAATGTCCAAGTTATGACACCTGTAGAAGTCTCTATTCCAGCATTGACATCGACAAAGACTCCTCTGGTACTACGCAGGTCTAAGCGTTGGCTGAAATTTTGTGCCCCAGTGGGAACATCAAGGGTAATATCGCCAAAGCCGAAGTCATCTAGGCTAAAGGTGTTGAAGTCAAGGTCGGTATCAAGGGTTTGGGTGATACTAACTTGAGCAACTGGGGTAGTTCCCGCAGCAGCATTGTTGCTAAAGCGGATGGTATAGGGAATGACTGCACCTGCGGTTAAATAGTGTTGAGTTCCCAAACCGTCGGGGTTTATTAGGGTGTTGGGTGCGCTGACGGTTTCTATCCGTTGTTGGTCAGTTGCCCCATTGATCGCCGCTTCGATGAATTCAGTATTGCCATTGCTAAGAAAAATATCAAGGATGACATCTTCTAGTACATCAGGGTCGGTAATTCCTGCGTTTCGGGCTATTTGTTCGGCTGCGGCGCGTTGTTCGGGGGTTAAGGTCGCGGTTGTGATGATATTGCTGGGGAAGTTTAGGTCGGTAAAGGTGTTGGTATCCTGTCCTGAAGCGTAGTCAAAAAGGGAAGTTGCTTGGGTAATACGCCAACTGGCTGCATAATCACCGTAGAGTTGTTGATTGGTGATAGTTCCGCCAATGGCTGTACCGTCACGCAGGGCAAAGTCATCATTGCGGTTATCGTTATTGTTGCCTAAAAGTCCGACAACTTTACCTTGGCGATTATCAGCTAGACCAAGGTTAATGTTGAGGAAAGTACCCCGATTTTTAACAAGAATGAGGTCATTATTAGCGGTAATGATACTGTATTTACTGCCTTCTCGAATAATGAGGTTTTGACCTACTGCATAGAGTCCACCTTCGGGAAGGGTGACAGCAGTACCGTTGATGAGGAGGGGGTTGGTTTGATTGGCGTAAATGGCGATGCGTTGACCACCACTGTTAATTGAAATGGCAGTATTAGCAGAAGCACTGGTGCTAGTTCCCCAAGGTTGTTGGCGGGTTTGAATTTCAAAGTCGTCAGTTGTGGATTTAACGAGGGTAAATTCGCCTACGGTTTGGAAGTCGTAGCCTATACCGTCGAGGGTATTAAGGTGGGGATCGTTCCATGTGCCGCCTTTCAAACGAGAAAAGAGTAAGCTATTGGTTAACCACAAAGGAAGACGTGGAATCAAGTTAAGCCCAGTACGTTCTGCTAATTTTTGTCCCCAATATGCTGCTTTTGGGAAACCTTTTAGAGTCGCATAGTAATCAGTCAAGTAATGAAACTGTTTTGATACATACTGCCCGTTCAATCGACCTAACCAGTGGTTTTGGTTGAAAAGGTTCCCAAAACTACTCGGTAAAGACTTAGCCCACCGTTGGGGAAACCAATGAGAGAAAACTTGCCCAGAAACTCTGGTTGTGTTTCTTAATCCTGCTCCTAAACCACCTCCAACAGCCCCTAGAGCAGCAGAAGCACCTACACTCGTCCAATTAATATCAATTTGTTGACCAGAAAAGTATTGTGAACCTGCTTGAATAGCAATATCACTCACGGCTCCGATACCTGCTCCCAAAGCTGCTGCAACTATGAAAGGAGCAATTTCGCCAGATGGATCATTATTTTCTACTGGGTTATTAAAGACATATCGGTATAGATTAGAATCTCCCGCGTTTACTCCTAAAGGATCAACACTGGTAAACCGCCCCAACCCACTATCATAAAACCTTGCCCGCATGAAATCGAGTCCATTACCCTCATCCATTACCCCCCATTGCCCAACATATTCAAAGGGATTAGCAACACCTTCAACCTTAGTTAAATCCTCCCCAAAGGGTAAATAACTGTAACGGTTAACGTAACTACCATCCGTAGCTGTTAACCCTACCGTTGAACCGATCGCATCGGCATCATAATAATTAATATTGCTACCATTAACCCGACTAACCAAACCAAGCCCGTGAGTATAGTTAGCAACCAAGGTACTACCGTTATATTCTCCAACAATATCCCCTAACCCAAAAGGATCAAGTAAATATTCCGTTCGTTGACCATTTAAAACAGTAGCAACTCGATTTCCTAACCCATCATATTGATATTCCCAAGTTCCTTGAGGAGTGACAACTTTAGTCAGACGATTTTCAACATCATAGGTGTAGGTTGAAGTCTGTTCTCCTTGGGTTTTGCTAATTAAATTCCCATCTGTATCATAGGCATAGACAGCATTACCCACATTGGTATATTGATTCAGGTTATTGGTGTTGTAGTTGGTATTAGTCCCGTTATCCGTCACACCAATACGATTTCCAGCAGCATCATATTGATAATTAATGGTACGATTTGTAGGCGTAGCGACAGATGTTAATTGACCTGTGGCATCATAACCATATTGAAAAGTTCCTTCCAATGTGGTCATGCTAGTACGCCGACCTAAGTTATCGTAGGCATACTCAAACTTAGAGTTAACCGTATTGTCTGCTTTATAGTTACTTAAACGAGTTAACTGACTCTGTAAATCGTATTCATAAGTTGTATAAGTCCCGTTACCGTTGGTTTCTTTTATCAGACGACCCACACTATCATAGTCATAGCTGATAATGCTTTCTGCTATACCATTGGTTAAAGTTTTTAAGCGTCCAACGCTGTCATAACTGTAGTTAACCGTATAACCATCTTGAGAGACAAGTTTAGTCCGTTGACCATCAGCATTGTAGGTATAGGTAAGAGAACGTCCCGTAGGGTAGGTTATTTTAGTAAGCTGATTTGCAACGTCATACTCCATTGCAATAGTTCCCGTTGCATCGGTGACACTGGTAATATTTCCCTTGGTGTCATAGCCATAGCTGAGGCTAGAACCATCAGCGTATTGTTTCTTGGTTAGCAATCCACTTGCGTCGTATGTATATCCAATAGTGCTACCACGACGATTGACAGAACTGGTAATATTCCCCAACCCATCCACGCTAAACTGTTCGCTACTACCATCCGAGTATGTGATTTTAGTGAGATTACCTTTGGTATCATAGGTATAATTAATGCCATTACCTTTAGGGTCTGTAAAACCTGTCAGTTGATTAAAGGTAGCATCGTAAGTAAATTTAACGTCTTGATTGAGTAAATTTGTTTGCTGAGTTAAATTTCCATTTGTGTCGTAAGTGTAACCAGTTTCACTACCATTTGGAAGCGTCGCACCAATCAAATTTCCATCTGCATCATAGCTGAAAATCAGATTTTGGTTATTAACACCGCGAATTTGTCCGCCATTTCCTCGGTCATCCAGTAGGATAGTTTGAGACGCACCTGTACTATCGGTAATTGTTACACCGCCTGTACTATCGTAACTGTAGGTCAGGGTTTGAGTTTCTCCGTTGCTAAACTCTTTAGTTAGACGACCTTGGTTATCATATTCAAAAGTACGCTCATAACCCAAGTCTGATTTTACCGACAGGAGAGAATATTTTTTCGCGGCAACACTACCTGTATCGTAAGTGTAAGTTGTTGTGCCTTCAGGACTGGTGACAGATAGCAAATTTTCCCCAGCAGCATCATAACTGTAACTGGTGACTTGTGCTGTTGAGTCGGTAATCTGACTAATCCGCCCTTGGGCATTGTAAGCTAAGGTTAAACTATCACCATTGGTATGAACCAACTTAGTGAGGAGATTATTGGTATATTCCAGCGTAATCCGATTAGCGTTGGTATCTTCAACATAGCTGAGTTTGCCATCAGTCCCAAATAATGAGACTAAACCACTAGCTTCTTTTAAGCGATATTGACCATTAGTAATTGTTAAAGTTGCACCACCGTCTTCGGTAAAAGTGCCGTCGGTTTGCTTTTCAAAAACGCGCTGTAAATCCCCAACACTACGAATAATTACATCACCTTTACTATCAGTTGTGGCGCGTAAATCCCACTGACTCGCCCAACCTCGTCCTAAACCACCTAAGTTGTAGCGTTCAGCAATAGATTGATAGAAGGTGCGATTAAATGTTAGAGACAGCCCTGGTGCAGCATCAACCACATCTGTTGTGCTGAGTAAATCTACATTGGTGGGAGTATTAACTGCTTGTCTCCACTCAAAAGCAAATAACCGAGTTAAATCGTTGGTTTCCTGTCCTAATTGACTTAAATAATTAGCATTTTCCGCCATGACAGTTTGAAACTGTCCGGCAGTTGTGCCGAAAACAGCCGTTAAATTACTCCAAATTGCATCCCAAGCAGCAGAGTCTATAAAACTATAATCAACGCGAGATTCAGCTTTAATACTCGTCCAATTAATCACTTCATCTGGCTTAACTTGTTCAACTGCAAAGGAAATTAAACCGTTGCCGTTGGGAGTATAGTTAAAGGAAAATTGTCCACTTTTACCAGGCGCCAAAATTCCTGCTGGGCCATTATCACTCGTTGCTAATGTTAAATTTAGCAGTTGACGTAGAGTCGCACTAACAGTATTTTCTTCTGGGTAAGTAACTTGGGCGTTTGTCGGGGTTATTCTTAGCAAAGGTGCAACAATATCTGTTTGACCGATATTAGTATATTTAACTGTAACTACACCTTGCGCTGGATAACTCAACTTAACTTGAATATTGCCTAGAGAACTATCCGTTACGGTAAAAGTATCGTTGGAAACAGAACTATTTTGTCCATTCGCAACTTTAACATCGTATTTACCTGTAGCTAATCCCTGTAAGTCAAAAGTTGCCCAAGCTTCCGTTTCATTCACCCAATAAACTTTACTGGCAGCTTTTGCAGTCCCATTGGAGTCAATAATGCTAATTTGGTCTGTCGGTGAAAAATTCTGCCCTGCAACAACAATAGTCGCTTGACCTTTATTACTACCAGAAGAACCTTGAGGAAACCCAGTGATAAATGCTGCATCTTTATCGAGAATAGTTAATTTTGCGCTGTTTTGCGTTCCAATGGTTGCCCCTCCTGTTGGATTTGTGAGAGTTAATTGGAGGGTTTCATCTGGTCCTGGTGTTGTATCATTGACTACGGGGATAGTGACAGTTTTACTGATTTCTCCATTAGCAAAATTAACGGTAATTGGTGTGTTGTTGTAGTCGCTAGGTGCTTTAGCTGTGCCATCTTTTAAGTTAATAGTGGCACTCACAGCCCCGTCTCTTCCCCCACTGCGAGTAACTGTTACAGCAGCAATAGGTGTTCCATCTTCTCGGACACTAAATTGAGGAGCGCTAAAGCTTAAAGTACCCGAAACTAAATTTTCATTAACGTCTGTAATGCCAATGGTCAATTGCTTCTCGAAAAATAACCCCCCTTGGTCTGTTGTTCGCACTCGAATACTATAACTATTCTTAGTTTCATAATCGAATAATGCATTTGTTTTGAGTTGATTATTTTGAATAGTAAATAAGCTATTATCACTGTCACCCGTTCCCGTTGCCAAGATATAAGTAAAAGTATTATTTGTATTGGGGTCAGTTGTTGCTAAGTCGCCAATAACTGTTCCAATAGCTTTATTTTCTTCTATATTGCTGTTGGAAATAATGATATTTGTAGGCGCGTTGTTCTCAATTATAGTTCCTGTTACCAAGCTAGAGGTTCCAATCGCATAACCAGCGCCACTAGTTAGGGTTAGTGAAACGGTTTCATTCGGTTCTATAACTGTATCTGCTATGGGTTTGACGGTAACAGTCGCAGTAGCAGAACCTGCGGCAAAGGTCACAGTTCCTGTAGTAGCCGTAAAACTAGCTGCACCAGTTTGGGTGTAGTCAATAGTTAGTTCCGCCGTGCCACCAACTGTATAACTTACTGTTAAAGGATTAGTCGTTGCACCTGTACGGATGAATTTGTAAACTAGGTTGGCAGTTCCATCTTCGTTAACACTTGCAGGCTCAACGGCTAGCGTGACGACGTTTCTAGAATCAATTCCAGTAATACCTTTTAGGTTTAGATGAGCAAAGAAAATATGGTCGTTATTTGAGGGGTTAAACGTGTTAAGCGTAATACTAGTATCCCCATTTTTGATAAAGGGTAGCAGATTGTAAAGCTCGTCATCTGTTGTTAGATTAGTACTAGAGGGAGGGGGATTGTCGGGACTATCACCCAAACCGCCAACTGTAAACAAAGCCCCATTATTTCCCTGACCATCGTCAAAATTTCCTGCTACAGAAGTTAATAGCTGACCATTAACTCTAACTTGAGATGACTGAGATGCGACACTAGTGGCATTGTAACTGTAGCCAATACCTAACCCCAAGATAGCTTCAAGATTTGAACTAGTATTAACAGGTGAGGCAAAGTTGATTGTTGCAGTTCCACCTGTAGGATTCAGACCTCCAAAGTATAAAATAACACTTTTGTCTTCAGTCTGATTGGGGTCTTCAAAGACAACGGCAAGAGCTAATCCTTCGTATGATGCGGATTGAGAGCCTTCGTTAACTGCAATATTTAGTGTGCCTGCTGCGGCTGCATCGATGGTAGGTTTGATGATGGAAGTGACATTACTTAAATAGCTGTAGAAGGTACCCCCACCCCAAGGAGTTGATTCAATTCGCTCCCAAGTAATAGCTGTACCATTTACAGAGGCAGTAGTGCCGAGACTACTAGTACCATCACCGATTAAATAAGCTGTGCGAACCGTAGCACCAGGATTTTTCAAAACTTGAATAGTCCCTGTGGAACTGAGAGTTCCATTACCATCGACAGATAGATAAATTTTGCCTGTCTCATTCAGTAAAGCATTTAACCCAGTAGAAGGAATAACGGCATTTTCTACAGCGATCGCTTCCCCATCCACCGTAACTATCCCTGAATCATTCTCTGCTTTCAAAGCATGTAAAGTTGAATCATCCAGACTATAACCCTGTACTAATGCCGAGAAAATCGCCCCTTCATCTCCAGCACTATCTGTCTGATTCAGCAGTGTATCAATTCTATGTCCAAACTCCTCCAAAACAACATTGACTATAGCTGCTAAATTATTCTGATTTTCTCCGACAAATTCCTTAGACAAGTAAATTGTATTCGTTGCTCTAGCATAAGCACCATTCGCCCCATTTAAATCTGCCGATGAAAGAAAGGCAATTGATGGCATCAGGATAAAATCTTCATTTTCCCAAGCGGCAGCCAAGTTTGAAGCAGTTTCAGCCTGAAAACTCTCCCCAAACGCTAAACGCATGTGATCTATGAACTCTGGACTGGTGCCAAATTCCTTGAGATATTCCCGCACCCCTTGTAGTGCCAATAATAGCGTTTGATTCAAGGAAGGGTCATAGAAGCTGGTAGCGTCTGCGGTTGTTGAATGTGTGATTTTAGTAAACATAAGATGTTAATTGTTTAAAAATTCAAGGACGGAGAAAAAATTGAAAAAATAACCATCCAAGTTAGGATATGAATTTGGCCGCTGGACATACGAATATTTTCTCCCGCCAAATATTTTGACAGAAAATATTAATAAGTATTTTTGGATCTACTACTCTCCGGATGCCAAAAACAAATTTAACTAGCTAGAAGCAATAAACGGCATGATTTTTACCCCTGAATTATTACATAAGCTTAGTAAAAAATTACAAATCTAATTTTACAAGGGCATTCAAGCGCCAAAAAGCACTATAAACAAAATATGTAGCCGTTAATTAGGCTGCTTTTCATGTTTATAAACCATAAAGAGGGCGGTAGAACCGTATTTTTCTACTTTCTAGTTAATTTTTGTTGATACAAACTTAAGTAGTGTACCGAAAAAATAAAATTTTGTCATTACCTTCAGGAAAAATTTTAATGTTTTTTCAAAGAATAATTAAGACTCATGATTGTCAATTTCTAGAACAATTTTTAGTTATCAAAATAAAATAAAAGTACTAGAAAAAACTAAATAAGAGAAGCCTAATCGCCTTGGTGCAGTAGTATTTCCACACTGCTAACATATAAAGTCGAGCTTAGGGGAAATCTGTAATGTACTGTCAAATAAAATACGTAATTGTCTGCGACGGTTCCTGTGAATAGCCATTGGTTGCAAATCCGCTACCTGTTAAATCTATTCTTGCTGGCATATAATATTCCTGTGCCTTGTGTCTGAAGGTACTAGTCCTGGGGAATTAAGTGTATGAAATCAAAAATTTACATTGAAACCAGTATTCCTAGCTTTTACTATGAGATTCGGACTGAACCCGATATGATAGCGCGTAAAGAATGGACTCGTTTTTGGTGGAATAAAGTAAGGCATCAATATGAAGTTGTTACAAGTATTGCAGTTTTAGATGAACTTAATAAAGGCAATTTTCCTAATAAAGAAGAAGTCATTGAACTTATGAATGATATTCCTTTGATAGATATTGAACCAGAAATTGCTGAAATTGTGCAAACCTATATTCAAAATCAGGTTATGCCTAATGATCCTTTAGGTGATGCTCTCCATCTTGGCATAGCGTCCTATCATAAATGTGATTTCCTATTAACTTGGAATTGTCGTCACTTAGCTAACGCTAACAAGTTTGGGCATATTAGACGAGTTAATGTTATGCTAGGCTTGTACGTGCCTGCACTGGTAACACCGTTAGAATTAATGGATAATGAATAATGATTAATCTTGACGATCCCGTACTGCAAGAAATTCGAGAAATTCGTCATCAAATTTCTCAAAATAATCAGCACGATCCGCAAAAATTAATTAAGTATTATCTGGAATTACAACAACAATATAAAGAAAAAAAACATAAGTTAAACAGTCAATAACCTTCTTATTTTTTAATAATGTAGGACTTACGCACTGTACAAATTTATTATCTTGTGCCTTAACGTAAAGCGAGCCGCTCTAAGCTTCCCACGGCAGACTTTACGAAAATACTTAGTTTCAGACGTTTATCAATCATCCTTTGATAAATAGCTCCGGCGTAGCCCGTCGTAGGCATCGCTTGGGGAAATTTGGGTCCGATCGCCGTTAAATCCCACAATAACCCCAAAATATTCCCTAAGGATCATTGCGATCGCGAACCAAACCATCAACCAGGTAAAATCACAAACCGCACAAGCTTTCTTTGTATCGGTACTGTCGGGCTTAAATCTTAGTACAGAAGAGCATTAATTCGTAGGGCTTTAAAACGCAGAGGGAGGGGAAGGTAAGCGCAGAGTCAAGCGGAGTCTTTGTTAACTAAAGCCAATCTCGATAAGCCGATATCTCATTGACGCTGATTTCAAATGGTGCCCCTTTACCCATTGGCGGATACACCCGGATTCTGGCATCATTGGAAAACCTCTGCAGCCGATTACCCAACTGGGGAATATTGCTGACTATATGCCAGTAACCGACTAGATCGGGACAGTCAATTACTAACATTAAGGTTCCACTGTCCATTGTCATATACCAGGGACAATTAGATAATAATGCTTGGGTGATGCGATCGCACGCTCTGATAAAACGTTGCCCCGTAGAGTGTTCTAGCTCTTGATGCAACATTCTATCCAATTGTGTCACCTCAAGGGGTGGCATATCATCGGGAGGAAGAGATTGTTTATACATAATTACGCACCTCTTGGTTGTAGCGGGTCAAACTCTCCAGATTTTTTTGTAAATCACTTGATGAGGGTTTGAGTGCTAATGTGCCTAAATTTAATTCATCTTGGAATTTTTTGATTTTGTCACGACAGGTTGCCACATCACCGATAATTGAATTCTCAATCAAAAAGTCTTCATCAAAACAGATGTTTGTTCGGTCAAATGGCTTCTGATTTCGATTGAGTGTGTTCTGCATGACTTGATTTGTGTTGGCTTTCATTTTCATACTAAATTGCCGGATGAAAGGCAATGCCTCACTCAATGCTTCGTCATATGTTTTTGCAACACAAAAGAAGCGTGCTAACATCAAATCTTCGGAACCACTGGAATTTAATTCTCGGTATTTAGTGACTGTCTTCTTCAATCTCTCTAAAGAAAATGGCGGCCCCCCCATCAAACCAAAGGAATTTTGGGCTGCAAATGCGATGCCGTCATCATCACCAGTTGCGACATAAACTGGTATGGGTTGCTGCAATGGTTTCGGATAAATTGTTAGGCGATCGCAGCCATAATATTCCCCATGAAATGACACGTCAGTGTCGTACAAAAGCTTGTGAATTAGCACCATTGCCTCAAGCATTCTCGGACGAGATTCACTCATTGGAATCGCAAAATGTTTGTTCTGTTGGGGAAATGGGCCCCCCTTCGCAAATCGCACAAAATAAAAGACGGATAAGCAGAACGTTATCCGTCTTTTATTTGTAGGCTTGATTATTTTGACAAAGCATTCGCAAAAGCCATGATTGCTGTTTTAACTATCTCTGCTCCAATGTCAGGACCATACTGCTCTTTTATCGTCGTCGCCAAGCTCTCTAAGGTGCCAGCCAGTTTACCGATACTTTCTTCTTGGAATATAAATTGCTGTTGTCCGATATTTTGATTGCCTCCCAAAATTTGAACTTGCTTGCTATCGGAAGCCAAATCTTTCTTCAAAACCTCAACCAGTTGCGATCGCTGGTCTTCGGTTAAACCATTGATTTTCGCTGTCAGATTATGCAGCCACTCTTCCATCTGTATTTCCAAAGTGTTTAATTTTATCCTAACCGCTTGGATGATTCCTTCTTTGCTGTCATTCATGCCAAAATATATTGCTATACACAGGGTTTAGCCCCTTACGGAGCAAAAGCATAAGCTTAATAATAGCTGGATGGTTCAGCAAAAAGAATAATCTATACATCAGAAGTTAGAATCATTTTCAATTAAAATTAATCAATCTTTAATCCTTTTTTCTTCCTTTTGGTACTTGCGTAAAACTATCTAGCAAGCTTTGTAGAACATCCATCTTACTATCCCTAGATAAACCAGGAATTAAACGAAGAACTAATTCCTTTTTTTGAGCTTCAGGAATCTTGTCTGCGTAGGGAATTATTTGATGTGCGGTATGAATGTCTCTATTTGATAGGGGATTCTCTTCCTTTCCCCCTTCAAGTTCTTGGTACAAAGCGCTCAAATTATAATCTTTACTCACATAAGGATTGCGTGCGATCGCACGCAATACCTCACTACTTGGTGGATTCCCTCTTTCAATCTTGTTTAACGTACTAAATCCAATGGGCTTGCCGTCTTCCTTGACACATAATGCCGCAAATCTACGCAAGTCTAAGCCACTCTCAACTCGAATGTTAGTCAGTAATCGTCCTAATCGAACCGCACCAGATTCTTCAACAACCTTAACCATAATCACACGAAGAACACAACACAAGCGGCTTAATTGTGACACAAGCATTGCATTTGTCAATAGCTTGTGTTGCTCTTCGCACAAGTCATTTTTATCACACCTGTGCTGCTATTTCGGACACAGTGCATTAACAAATACAATCTTCGATGCAAACAAGATTGTATTTGTTTGCTCAGAGAAAATAACTAGTCTTTAAACGAACTTTGACAAAGTTGAGCGCGATCGCTTATAAATTCTTCCCGCGATCGTATAAAAAACCCTCTCTACGCAGGATCGGGTTACCACTGGTTTTGTCCACAAATAAAAACAAAAAATATTTTTTGTACAGATATTGACACAAAAAGATATTTTAATTACTATAAAAGAAATCGAGTAGGACAGACAATATGGGGTATAAAACACCAACATACAAACAACCGACAAAATATCCGGATAGCAAGGGAATGGCGGTTGAAACAACGCGAGTCAGGCTACCAGTCTATCTGTTGGCAGAAATTGAGATGATAGCGCAGGAGATACACCAAAGACGGTTAGCCGAGGGAACAGTTCCTCAGAAGTTAACAGGGGGCGATCGCGATGAGCCATAATCCATTGCAGATTTTTGAGAAATTACTTACTCGACCAATTGCTTTTCATCGTATTTTTGCAGAGATAGGCGGAGGCGCAACCGAAGGGTTGTTTTTATCTCAGGCTTACTATTGGTCGAAAATAACCAAAAATCCGGAAGGTTGGTTTTACAAAACTCAACAAGAATGGACAGAAGAGACAGCCCTTACTCGCACAGAGCAAGAATCGGCTCGACGCAGGCTAAAAACTTTTGGAATTATTGAAGAAAAATCAGAGGGGCTACCAAAAAAACTGTATTACCGCGTAAACGTAGATATTCTCTACGAATTCTTGCTTAATCCATCTCAAAACAATGCCAAACTCTCAAACCCGCATGGTTGTCAGGTTGTTGAAAATAGCAACGCCTCAAACCCGCATGGTTGTCAGTCTGCAAGATCCTGCACTCTAGAAAGTAAGATCCTGCACTCTAGTGAGCAAGATCCTGCACACTTGTCTGTAATTTCTGACATTCAATCTATATATACAGAGACTACTCCAGAGACTACTACAAAGACTACCCTCCTTAAGGTTCCAAGCCAACAAGTGGTAGAAAAAGAGGAGAGAGGGGTAGAGTCGCGTTGCTCCAATGACCAAGAGTTGGAACTAACCCCAAGACAATCAAACCAAGTGGTAGATAAAAAAGAGATTGTCGGTTTAAACGAAGAATTGTCGGTAGGGTCTAATTCGATAGGTGCCGCACCGCCCGAAGTCGTTATGACTACGACTAAACAAAAAGAACCGTTCGGTCTGACAAAATACGATCGCTGGGCGGAGAATGCACATCCAGCGCTGGTGTTTGCTGGAGATGAGACGCCGTGGTTAAGTCAACCGTCTCATCTCCAGTTCACAGTTTTTTCAAAAGCCTTCATTGAGTGGGGGGGCGATCGCTTTGCAAAGCAATTCAGCAAAGATATTTTTCAGGCCCGTGGCGACTTTATGGCGAGCTTGAAAAACGACCCTGATAAAATTTTGGTGCGTTGGGACGAGTATGCTGCCGCGAAAAAGAAACCTGCGACAGCATCTGCTCCAGTTGGATATAGAGCTGAATCAGTTCCCATCCCCATTAGGAAAGTGAATTTACCACACACCAAGAAGGCATAGCCATGTATTCAGAAGCAAAAGAAACGAACTTAATTCAGTTCCCCGTCGCTACGCCTCCTCAAAGCGTTGATTCAGAGATTGCTGTCCTTTCAGCCATCCTGTGTAGCCCAAGTGCCTTAGACGCGATTCTAGGGCTAAATGCCGATGACTTCTACGTGCCAGTCCATTGCGAGATTTTTCGGATAATGGGGCGTTTGCGGCAGAAGCAGTTGCCACCGGATAGATTCCAGATAATGAATTTTGTGTGTGGAACGAAGACGGAGAGGGCGATCGCGGAAGCAATTAGAGTCTTGGAGCAAGGAGAAGGAGTACTTCATTTGGGATCGATAAAATCACTGGCTGAGTTGATACAAGAGACTGCGCGGCGTAGGAGATTAATTGAAATAGCTGGGGAGTTATCGCGTTTAGCGGCAGCAGGTGATAGCCAAGAGGCTATCGCTGCAACTCAGCAATCTTTAATTGAGCTTAGGACTGGCGGGGGACGGACGATTAGACTGAATGAGGCGATCGCTGAGGCGATGGCGTTACTGGCGGCTGAGAACGCCGGAGATGAGGCGATGGCTCAAGGTATTCAGTCTGGGTTTTACGATCTGGACGAAATTATTGGTTGTTTGCCTTTTGGTTCGTTGTCAATTTTTGGTGGCAGAGGTGGCATGGGGAAGAGTACTTTTGCCTTGGACTTAGCCTTGCGTAGCGCTCAAAACGGAGTTAATACAGTATTTTTTGCATTAGAAATGAATGCTTCTCAGATGGCTAAAAAATCACTAATTCGATTAGCATCCCCTCATGTTTCATCGGAGAAATTGTTTAGACTTAATCAAATGCAAGGCAAAGATTGGGATGCTTTGAATAACGCGATCGCCGCTAACTCCGATATGCCGTTTTGGGTGAACGACGACCCAAGAATGACTGTTTCTGATATTCGTGCAGAGTTGCAAAATATTGTTGCTATGCACGGTCATGCTGGTTTTGTCGTGGTTGATTATGTCCAACTTGTTCGCCCAATCAAAGCATCAAGGGCAGGCACGAGAACGGATGAAATATATGAAATTTTGCAGGAATTAAGGGCGATCTCGAAGGAATTTAATTGTGCGATGCTGGGACTTTCTCAGATTAGAAAAACAGTTGACGATCGCCAGGACAAACGTCCAACACTATCGGACTATGGGGACAGCTCATCCTTTGACCGTGAAGCTGCTGTGGCGTTAGCAATCTATCGGGACGAATATTACAACAAGGAAACCGCCGAGCCAGGAATTGCAGAAATATTAGTTCTCAAGAATAGATTTGGCTCTACTGGTACGGCGAAACTCTTGTTTGATGCTCCATTTGGAGAGTTTAAAAATTTAGTGAAACAAGGTGCTTTTTGATTGTTAGTTTGTGTTGTAATAGTTGTTACTACACAAACAGGGACACAAAACGATATGACCATAGCAGTTGCCATGCTTGAATTTAAGAGTCAAGAAGCTTTAAAAACTTACGTGAAAGGAGTTTTGTCAAAATATAGCGTCGGGGAATATGTAAGCGAAATTGATAAAAGGTTTTTGTGTGAGTTGATTGAACGACACCCGCGTCGCGATGAAAAGATTGGCGTTGGCATTAAAGCATTCAAGATTTATAGAGTATGCGGGGGCGCTACAAAACACAATAATTTTGCAATAGTTCGAGAGGATAATTCTATTGAAAGCTTTAGCTATAAGCAGTGCATTGAAAACAAAGAACCTACTCGACGGCAAAAAATAACAAAGCTTTCAGGAATGCTGTGTGGGATCAAATAAGAGAATTTAAAGATATTCATAGCATAGGAGGAAAGATATGGAATAAAGAAACGAAAAAATGGGATTCGATTGACGATTATCATGTAGATCACGATTACCCGTTTTCAATGCTTTTGGACGATTTTTGCAAAATTTATGGTTACAGTTTTGATGAGATTGAAGTATCTTCAGGATTAATTGTTTCTGATGAAATAAGAACTAAATGGCAGAGGCATCATTTGGTGAATGCTTCGCTTCAAATGTTGCCAATTTCTGAAAACTTAAAAAAAGGCAGTAAGTATGACATATCCCTTCGAGCGACTAAATAACGCTTTTGAAATAATTGAAGCGCTTAATGATGTTCCTGATGATTGGTCGCTAACTCCAGTTTGGGATAAGGCCCCCAAACGCGATAATTGGCAGACTGAACCAAAACTAGATAAAGGTGCGATCGCTGCATTAATTTTTGACGGAGAATCAAAGGTCAGCGAAAAAAAAAGACCTTATCAATATTTTGCAAGTGGCTACGGTTTGCGAACTGGCGAATATAGTCACGGGATCTTAGCAATTGACGTGGACGGCGATACCGCATTGCCAATTCTCTACAGGATTGGCTACAAGAATGAGACAACAGTGTCTTGGACTTCGGGAAAACCCGGACGTTTTCAAGTGCTTTTTCAGATCCCAGATTCTCATCGCCAGAATTTAAAGGATTTTAGGCGAAAGGTTATAACTCAGTGGGAAGGTCTGGAGTGTGCGAAAACAACCGAAGTAGGGAAGAACGGCAAAACCATCACCAAGTATATTGATGGCTTGGAGTTTAGATATAATGAGGCCCAATCAGTAATTCCCCCATCTCGACATCCGACAACCGGGGCTTATAAGTGGATAAACGATCCACTATTTACTGAAGTTGCGATCGCCTCACAATGGTTGCTTGATTTCCTTGACAAAATCGCAGTTGAGCCACCTGTTATTGCTAATGCCGTTGATTGGACGCAATACAAAAAAACAGTTGCCAAGGGTTTATCGGCATCGACTAACCTCAAAGATTTTTTACTATTCGACGTTTACCCCAGGCTGTCGCCTAACCAGATTTTCAATTGGACTGGTCACAACTTTAAGCAAGTAGGTAAAACCCTAAAAGGTTGCCCACCTTGGAGACAATCAGCGTCGGGAACCAGCTTTCACGTTTGGCAAGATAAAGACGGACAATGGGCGTGGCAAGACAAACAAACCGGAGAAGGCGGAGGAGCGATCGCTTACCGTCACAAGCTATCAGGCGGTAACGGCAAGCCAAGAGGTAAGGATTTTGTGGCGATTGTTCGTGAACTTGCTGGTGACGCAGGATTGCAATTGCCTCACTACGTTTCTGACACTATTAAGATTGCTGAAACCAAGATTGTTCACAACGAAGAAGAAATGATTATTGCAGCTGCTAACGCCGACATTTTGCGATGGGTTGTTGCAGGTGACGAAACCGCACAGGAAAAAAGAGACATGATTACCTCGCTAACCGAAGCCTGGGAACATCATTTCAAGACTGAAGTGTGGGGTCATTTGGAGCCGGAAGCAAGAACCCAAATTAAAATTCTTCTTAAATAGGACGGATAATTTATCCGTCCCTATTGACCATTCTGAACGGTTGTGTCAATATATAGACATTGTTGATTAAATAGCACAAAAATGCAAGTAAGAACGGAAAGCGGAACGTTTGGGCGAATTTGGAAGACAGCGGCAGCTAAGACTTATATGCCGTTTGCAGAGGAAATGAAGGCGATCGCGTCGATTGCAGACAAGCACCCCCAGCCGCAGCGATTTTTGGATTGTGTGGCGAAGGTGGCGAAAGAGTTAGCGATCGCTGATGGGGTGAATTTGATTGACTAGTTTGTGTCGATATTTGAACCAACTAAAAATGAGATAGACACAGTTAGGCAAATACGTGGCAGCAGTTGGACTTGAATCAAAGAAAGAAAGCCGTTTATGCAATTGTTGAGTTTATGGACGCAAAAGTTCTCGCCCAATAGAAAAACTACCACCCAGCAACTCAATGCCAGACGGCAGCACAATAAACTACTTTTAATTTAGCTGGGTGGTTCCTAAAAAACAACGACACAATTACACAGGAACCGAGTATTATGCAATTTCAATTTACAGAAGTGGCGAATATGCAGCAACAGATTGAAGCATTGACAGCACAGTTGCAACAGTTGACAGCAAGTGTTGCGCCATACACAGAATGCCAGAAAGAAGCCAATTGGCTGGTAGAAAAGACAGCAGAACATCGCGCTGTAATGCTTGACAAAGGATTGACGGCTGATAGTTTGAAAGCTTGGGCGATCGCATTGCATGAGGCTGCAAGTGGCGAGGAATTTTCGATTAATCTTGATGGTGATTTAGAGTTTGCTGAAACGAAAGCAGAACTAGCCAGGGTACGAAGGGCATTAGAAAGAGAAGTGGCGGCGAGTGATGAACGATCTCGTGAAATGGATGCGTTACGAGCAGAAGTAGCGAACCAAGCGCACAATTCGCAGATTGACGAGGTGGAAGCCTTGCGATCAGAGAACAAGTCATTGATTTTGGATTATCAGGAATTAAACAAAAAACTTGATTTTTTCAAGTCAGAAATACGTGAAAACGATAGCTTGAGTGCAGAAGTTCTCAAGCTTAGAAAAGAGAACGAGAATTATCAACAACGGTACGACGGCATAAAAGCACAGAAAGAGCAAATTGAACAAGACTTTTTCGCGGTTCGTGCGGACAGAGATGCCAAAGTTCAGGAATTGAAAAATAAAACCACAAACCCTTATTCAACCATTGATGAACATATCGATGCGATGCCGCCATCAGAAGCCGTCGAATTAGTCGAGGAACCGAAATCGGCTGTAAAGTCATCCGCCTCATTATCATTACGTGTTTTGGAAATAGATGATATTGTCTCTGTTCCGACCGGAGGGCTGGGAACTGTCATCAGATTTAGCGGCGATATAGTAGTTGTTGGACAACTTTTGAATGGTGAAACAGTAGAGACTTGCTACGATGTGGGTGAACTACGATGGATTTCCAGTTATCAGGAATCGGCACCCGCAGAAACACTTGTAGAAGCACCAGACCTTAAATATGAACAATTCTTAGCGAAAATCGCTAAGGCATATGGCTGGAACACTTTGACCTGGCAAGACGTGCGATCGCTTGTGGATTGCAAAGCAGAAGGATTCAAAGAGCTTAGTCTCGCAAAAGCGACAAAGGTGCAGAAAGAAAAACGAAGCCAGTTGCTCTCTGCTAATGGTCGATGCGTCGAACTATTATTCGACTATATCGAACTAACGGGCGATCGCTCGGATCTTGACTGGGTTCCAGTGACTTTAAAGGAGGCAGTAGAGGAAGAGATCGCAAAAAAGCCTGAAGCCCAGCTTGTTCCGGGCACAGAAATTGAAGTTGACGGCGAAACAATGATAGTAATCCGCCATGACGTTGAAACTGAGTGGCTTGATGTTCAAACCTTAAAAGGCGTAAGAACTTCGGTTCACATGACCGAAGTTACCGTATTGTCCAACGCTTTGCCACTTACTGCTTAATTCTACAGGACGGATAACTTATCCGTCCTTTTTAAAATATGAAACCTAGATTAGATATAGATAAAAAGGCACCCGTCGCTGTTACTTTATTTTCAGGTGGTGGCGGAGTTGAATGTGGTTTGATTGAAGCTGGAATACGCCCAGTATGCGCGGTAGAGTTTGACCCTACTAAACCGGAGTTATCGGCAAGTTTAGCTGATATGCACGATCGCAATTTTAAAGAATATGGTTGCAAGCTAATTCGTCGGTCAGTTCAAGATGTAGCAAGATTGAATTTCCCAGGAATACCGCGTACCCCTGATTTTTTACACGCATCTCCAGTATGCTCCAACTTTAGCCCAGCGAAAACGGGCGGCGAAGAAACTCAAGTTGATATTGATTGTGCGGAGGCAGTTGCAAAGGCTATTACTGTTTTGCAACCAAAAGTTTTCACTTTAGAGCAAGTCCCCCGTTATCAAAAATCACGGAGTTGGGAAATAATCAAATCTCAACTTGACGTTGACGGATACCAAACTGCGATTGCTGTTTGCAATATGGCAGATTGGGGGTTACCGCAAGCTAGGGTAAGAATAGTTGTTTTGGCTTGCAAGGATTTTCTTCCTGAATTACCACCAAAACAAGATCGTATCAGTTGGTATGAGGCGATCGCGGATCTAATTCCCTCGATGCCTGACTCAAACCTCGTAAAAGCTCAGTTACCCTTAGCTAAGGGTAAGAACCCGTTATTTATTCACCGAACTTGCGAGATTAGGGCCGTGCCTTCAGATCGCTGTGCAAATACTATTCGCCGAAGTTTCTTTACCGACCAAAACGGAAATAACCGAAACAGGTTTGCTGATATTTGGTTGCCTGATGGGACAGTAAAACAAGTTACGATTCCTGCGATCGCTCGACTCCAAGGTTTTCCAGAATGGTATGAGCTAGATCCTTGTTTGTCAGTTTCCGGGCAGATGCTTGGCTATAGCGTTCCACCGCTATTTGCATCTCAATTGTTTTTAAGTTTGATGGCTCAATTAATTCAATTGCAAACACCTACAATGGAACACCAACAAACAGAACCTGTTGAATCGACCTGCGGGTTGCAAATTAGTTTTGGATGGACTGCTCAGTATTTACCAGCTAAGACAGTAACCCGAAGGGATTGGAAAGATAGTCACGCACAAAAATTTATTAAAGCTTACGAGAGAGGCGATCGCGTTGCGGCACTAGATAAGGATAAAAGATATGGGGGAAAACAGATTGGTTGGTGCAAGTTAGCTTGTTTACCATATAAAGAGAAATTATCTGATATGCCTATAAGCGATGTGTCAGCAGAGGGCGGCATGGTTTCGACAACTAAAGAATTTATTGATAAATATTTTGATGGTGATTCATCTAAAGAGGTGTGGGTTATAAGGTTTGCTTTTCTCCCTGGTGAAACTCCAACAGTTCGTATTACCCGCCATGAATTAGACCGTTACGATAGCCCACATTGGTTTGTAACTGCCATCGCCCCCTATGTTGATTTACATGGAACTGTAGGAGAGTGCTGTGTTGGCGGCGGTATTCTTGCCAAAAGTTTAAATCTGATGGGGTGCGACACTTGGACTAACGATATCAATTTTGAGGTTCATGCTGATTATCACGTAGATGCAACGATCGCAGATAATTGGGCTAATTTTCCGAAAACAGATTGGGTATTTACAAACCCACCATATGGTGCAGAAGCAACTCAGATATTGATTAACGCTTACAATCATGCCAAGCGCGGAATTGTGATGCTGCTTCGCACAACTTGGGATGAACCTTGCGAAGATAGAGGAGATTGGTTGTATGACTTTTCCTACACACGGAAAATTACGTTACCTCGATTTAAGTTTCGCAAGGACAAAGACGGCAAGCGATGGGCTACTGACAATTGCACGATCGCTGCTTACATCTGGGACAAAAAGATTCCATGTCAACCAAGCATTTCTCTCCCAGCATCTAAGATTCAACTCTTTCATGACAATCCAGAAAACGGACCATCATGGGAAACTATCGAATTCACTTTCAAGCCTGCGATGGAAGTTGAAATAGAGCCGCAAAAATGTCCTATGGGCGACGCTCATACTGGCTACCTTTACCAAAGGAAGAAGGGCGATCGCTTGATCTGGGAATATCGCTATTGCAACCAGAATTACTATGTTGCTGTTGGGAAATTTGGAAGAGTAAAGACTGGGATTGTTAATGGGCTGTCGGGCGATCGGATTTTGGCTACGGTGTTTAGAGTTAAGGAATCAGTACCAAACCAAGTGGTTGACGTCAATTCTTTGTGTCAGTGATTTAATTCTGTGCAAATCCGTATACAACAATTGAAATGGGCAAATGTTGATAGCATCTGCCCATTATTTTGTACAAACCTAGTGAACAGGAATGCACTCATGAATCTTAAAGCAATTCGCTCCACAATTTAAATAGCTGATATCACAGTTGAGGCATTTAGATTACCGGATGGTAACTACTGTTTCAGCCAAACTCAAACGGCGGAAGTTGTTGGGAAAAAGCAATCTGACATTACGTCTTTTTTACGAACAAAGCGCGGTAAATTGTTACTGGAGGCAGGTTTCACATTACGTCAAGTAGCTGCTGAAACAGCATCGGCTGGCTTTATTGTTGCTGTTCCCCGCGAAATAGCAGAAGCTTTTTGGCGTAGGCAGTTGGCTTTTGACAACATCAAAGCCGACGCTATAGTCGCCGCCCTGATGGCAGAAAGTCTTGAAACCAAATGCGCGATCGCCTTCCAATCAATTCAAATAGTTGAAATAGAGCCGGGTGCCAAAGCCAAAATCAAAAGAGAAGCAGTACAAGCATACCGAGCAACTCTATTTGGCGGATTAACTAACTCCGAGTACGTACAACTAGTGGTTGAATGCCGCCAAGAACATCAAGCATTGCTACGCTAGCACCACAACCACAAATAAATAAAAAAAGACGGATAGAATTCAATTTATCCGTCTTTTCAATATAGGGCGTACACTACTGATTTGAATGGTGTATGCCCTATTTATTTTATTTCCAGTAAATCACCTGGACTGCATTCCAGGGCTACGCATAACTTTTCCAACGTATCAAACGGGATGCTCTTATTTTGCTGGTATTCGTATTTCTGGATCGCGTTTATCTTCATCCCGCACCGATCGGCGAGCGCCTGCTGAGTAATGCCTGATAATGCCCTCATTTCTTTAATCCTTATATATATAGTCATTATTCCCGCAGCGCCAGTAAAACTAGCATATTTCACTCTATGGCGACTAAACCATAGAATATTGCCGCAACTTTCAATAAAAACCATAGGCAGATAGATATTGACTTACCCTCTGATAGGGGGTAAACTTGTGTACATGAATGAGAAACACATTCAACATCGCAGAACCTGCAATTATCTAAATAATTAGTTTCTTGGCAGAACTAACGAAAACCAAGCAGCGATCGCAGTCGCTGAAAAAAGGTTCGCTCTTTGTGATGCCCTTTACTGCTTTACGCGATTTTGTGGTCAACTTGGCTCAGTTCAATTCTGAGCGAACCGACAAGTCGTCGGAGACATCGCTTTTTCGATACAGTAATCCAAAAACACAAGGTAAACATGGCTCGTAATTACGATAAGGCAAAAGACAGCGTTACGGTTTGACAGACAGTCAATCTAACGAAATCAGAGAAAAGCAAGACAGCGGTGCTTCTCAGAGAGAAATAGCTAAGGCGATTAACGAGAAGCAAAAAGAAAACGGTTTTTAATTCTAGTCTGCTACGCGATCGCTGATTGGACATCAACCAAGTTCGATGCTTGGGCGATCGCCTACCCGGTATCAATATTCCGGGGTAAAAAAAGATGTCGTACAAAGTTGATTGCAAAGATGAGCAGTATTGGGCAAGTCTTTCAGAACAAGAGAGTAAACAAATTGTTCTTGATTTAGTTAGTGGAATTGCGGTTCCTTCTGAGCCGTGCAGACCGTCGGACGACAAATGGTTTATCGATAACAACAACTATCAATTAGAAGCCGACTCAGTTACGGGGATTAAATTATGAAAAAGCTAATTAAACAATTAGCGACCCACGAGTACAACGTTGCTTTAGGAATTAACCCAAACGACAGCGACGAAGTAAGAAACAGGGCTTACGCTCGATACGCAAGATACACAACATTATTGTTTGTTTTTAGGAGTTAGGCATGAGAGTAATCGCACTTTTGGTATTGTTTTTGATTTACGCACATCCGGCTAACGCTTATCGGTGGTGCAAAGTTGGAGAAAATTCGACTACCAATGATTGCGTTGACGGTTCAGGAAGTGGTGGATAAAGGAGGTAACGGTTATGGGAATGTTTGCAATTCTTGCTTTAATATTAGTTTTGATTTATGTGCATTTATCCGAAACTTAAATCAAACATCGCAATTGCATCTGTTAAAAAGTGGCGATTGCGGAACACAGAGCGAATGGTTATTGTTGAAACTGAAGATGGTAACCTCAAACTCCCTATTGATATTGCACATCATTTGCACCTTGATTACTGGAGAATATAAAATGCCACAACAAAACGAACTGCCGAACTTCGACCCTGCATGGGACTACGCAACGATTTACGAAAAATTAAACGAGACCACTAATGATGCAATCGCCCTGCTCAACTACATAGCCACGATAGAAAACGCTAACCATGATAGCGATGTTTTGATAATAGAAACTTTGGCAGTTGTTGGACAAAAGCTTAACAGTATTAACGGTTTAATGAAACAACAGTAGTCAATTTAAAATCAAAAGATTGAGGTTTTTAGCTATTAAAATTTAGAAACTGCGACACGTTGCGACACGGTTTTTACCAACTGCGACTCACCGCTGAAACCCTTATTCTTTCGTTGACTGCGACATTCGTTACATGAACTTTGCAACTGCGACATTTAGATTGTCGCAGTTCTCAAAAAATGAGCGCATCAAAAAATATAAATGTAGAACACGCTCTACGTCGTTGTCCTACATTTATATTTTTTCTCAAACACTCACATTTATTCTGAAAAAGTTCTACGTATGAGTACATTTTTACTAGCGACGGATGTCGCGGATTCATGTAGGAAACAGGATGCAATTGCGACATTTTGTACAAAAAATTTGATGGACAAAACCACGTTCGCCAATCTGTTAGGAATAAACAGGCGCACGCTTGGGCGATGGGAGGGAGGAATAGTAAATAAAATAGCGCGACTCCGCTATTACTATTACAGCAATGGGTCTATAACTCTTCCCAAAAAGCCACCTTTACTTGATGGCTACAGGCGCTTGGTTTTGAGTGCGATCGCTTATAGGCGAATGAGTCAAAATAAACCGTTAGAGTTGATACTCGAAGAATTCAAGACTTTTAGTACAGACGTGTTAAGCCGAGAAGCTTACGAAACTTGGGCTAACAATTACAAACAAAGCGAGGGTTAGATTATGTTGAACTTTAACGACTTGGTAGAAATTTTAGGTGACGAATATTCTGAACAAGCGATTCAAAACGCAATCAGTAGCTTGTTTTCTGAAAAGCAACAATTTGACGATAGCGACGTTAATCAAATTAGGTCGCTTCTGAAAGGCGAGACACAAAAATCTTTACCTAAACCAAAAGGTGCGATCGCTAAAAGAAAGAAAGGTGAAATTGACAAGTCACCTCAAAAAATCGAAGCTCAAAGTTTAAGCATCGAGAAACAAAAGCAGATGATTGACGCTGCAATCTTGAGGGGAGTGGCTGATGCCGAAGCACTTCTCAGTCTCAGAGATGAAGCGTTTATTGAAACAATCAAAGGTGCGGAAATAACACAGGCTGACGACTTCATCAATGCGAGTATCGAAGCAATTCTCAAAAGCAAAGCTATCAAAATGAATGCTGACAAAATCATCGACAGCCGGATAGTTAAGCCGGAAGAAAAGAGCTTTGACTCGTTGATGGCAGATGCTAACGACAAGCTGACTGATGAGCCTTGGGCTTGGTTAATTGAGCCAAAAACTGAAACAAATAAAAATCCTTGGGATTTCTTACTGGAGGAAAAGTAGATGCAATTTGACCAAAAAACAATTATGGTGGGAATTTCCTTGTTGGGGACAATCGGCAGCATGACAATGGGGGGAAATCAATTCTCTGGTATGAACAAGGCCAGGGAGCAGTACAGCCGTCAGCGGGAGGTACTGAGCGATGTAGAAAACTCTGAAACCATTCGACTAGCGCAAGACAAAATTGCGATCGCCCGTTATTCCAGTTGCGAACTACTTGCTAGAGGTTCCAGCGAGTCTGGCTTTACGTTTCCAAGTATCGACAAAAATACAGAGGTGGTTGACAGGCACACTGGCGTGGGACTGCCGAAAAATTCTGTCATTTGCGATGCCTACGGGAACACAGCACTTTTGGGTGATGATGGCAAACCGGATGCCAAAACGATCGCTTTTACAGGAAGCAGAGCGACTATCGCGGTTCGTATCAAGCGATATCGGGGTGGTGTTTACTCACAACCCGTTGCCAAATAAAACAGGCGTACCAACTGGTACGCCCATCAAAAAAAACTTAACTTACAAACAAGGATATCTCAAGTGAAACTAAGCTTTAAACCTACACGACCAGTAATTTTCCTTATGATTGCAGGGGTCGGAACATTGTTGTTTCTATTGGTGGTAAACAACGTCGCTCCTTATACCGCATTAATGCAAAATTGGGCTGGCTCACTTTTTGCACCAGCTGAGAATCTATTTTCGGGAGTCGCTCGATGGTTGAACGTGGGGATTTACTGGCTGCTAGGGGTAATAACTTATTCAGTGGTTCAGTCCTTTGAACTATTTCCCCGCATCATTAAAACGGATAGACAACTAATTCAAAAATTACTAAATGGGGTTAACAACTCAAGCAACTACCAACCTCGTAACGGAGACTCAAAAGTAGTAAAGGGCCTTAAAAAAGTCGCGTCGCAAGGGCTTATATGGGCTTATGCACATCTAGAAACAGTCAAAAATATAGCATACGTTATCGACTCCATCGTCTGTTATATGTACTACCCCTTTGTCAAGTCTGGTAACTGGGCCGATATTTTCGGAATTATCTACGCGGGCAAATTCGACCAACTCGACTACGGAAACATTGCAAAGTTCTTTCTGACAGTAAAAGGTGTCGAATGGGCTTTAGAAATATTCCTCGCACTTTGGGAAATGTTCAAAGCCGCCAAGTCTGTTAGATCCGGCGAATCAAATCCGTAATTAACTGGTAGGAAGTTCGAGGCTTTTCGGTGGTTCAACTCCACCACTACCAATTGCAACAACACATTATTTTTTTATGATTAACGAAAACAACGAACCACAGGCAGAAAACGAAGAAAAAAACCAGCTAGTCTACGAAGTACTCGAAGGCATGGAGCAAAGCAATTCCGAACTGATTTTACTTGGTGGGGTACTTGGTGGCATTGTCGCTGCAGTATTGATTAACCCGATCGCAGGCGCATTTCTGCTAGCTGGCACGGTTGGTACTTCAATCCTGGGTTCTAGGCAACGGGGGAGCGATCGCATGAAGGTTCTAACTGGCGAAGTTTCCCCAGTCGCCTATATGAATGCTGACCAAATGAAAAGCTATAAACAAATCATCGGGGAAGATAACTACACCTTAGAGATGAGAACAGTTGTAGAGGCAGGAGAAAAACTTGTTAATGTGTCCAAGGACGTAAAAGAAGCTGCTTATCAGATGGTACTTGAGAGTGACTTTAAGCAAGTTAATCCGATTGAACAACTCAGTCTCTATTCACGGGCAAGTTGTTTGATATTAGGGCGATCGGGCGATGGTAAGGATATGTGGGTGTCAAACACGTTGCGCGATATCAAGAAAACTGGAGGGGTGCGGGTTTATGTCGTTGACCCCAAAGGAACCGACCACGAAAAAACCTATTATGAAGGCGTTGCGGACGTATACCAGGCTTTTAAATCTGGGAGCATGAGCGACGCTGAAGTTGTTGATAATTTCAAAAAAGCTTTTGAGCAATTCCTTTCAATTCAAAGTGACACCTGGCTTCTGGTAATCACAGAAAGCACTTTAGTGGGTGACGCATTCAGCCGAACAAAAGACAACTATTTGGCTGAGAAAATCAGCAAACTAGTGACCACGGGCAACGCTGACAAGCGCAACCTCTGGATGATGGCTCAAGTGACTAACCTTGCAAATCTGGGAATTGATTCTAACGCAAGAGGACAATTCCCCACGTTTGCAGTTTGTCATCGTAAGAACATTGACAACGCCGTGAATAGTTGGGGTAAGTACGGGACGCTTGGCAAAATTAAAACTGAGGTGTTGCGGCTGGCTTGTAAAACTTCCCCTAGAGAAAGATGCTTTTACTCTCCCAATGTTGGTGAATGGTTGCCAATGCCCGAATTGCCGAACTATTCGGGATACGACCGCGACAAATTCACCAAGACCACTGCGATTGCACCCACACCTACACCACAAGAAATCAAAGACACACATCAAAGTGAGCGGCATGAAAATAGCGATTGGACTTGGGGGGCGATCGCACTCGAATTAAGAAAAACTTCCACAACCGATATAGTTGAGTTCCTCAAAAACTTGTACCCAGACGTGCCAAACAATCGACTAAACGAAGTTATTGCGGGAATTAAAGCGAAAGCTATGGAAAACGGCGATAACGATATCATTAGCAAGTTTTCTCTCTAGCGCAAGTTAAAGGCTACATCCGGGTTCAATTCCCGAATGCGCTCTGTCCAATTCAACTAGGAGCAATCATGCAATCCGGCTACATCTATTTAATCAACGCACAGGGAACAGATCGATACAAGATTGGGTTAACGACTCGTACCCCAGAAGCAAGGCTCAAAGAATTAAATGGCAAGCAATCGCCCTTCCCTCTGCTTTTAAAGTACTCTGTCAAAGTCAGTGACGTACACTCTTCAGAAACCGCAATACATCAAGATTGCAAACGCTATCATTACCACAACGAATGGTTTCATTTTCCTGGCGATAGTGTTGGGGTGGCGATCGCTTCAATGAAAAAAGCAGCGAAATCGCGAATCAACAGCCCAACTTTCAATTACTTGCCGAGCGGTTACGGCGGTTTTTCATTTTTTGTTTTTCTTTCCGGTTGCATACTTTTCCTATCCCTAGGTTGGGTAGCGAACAATCCCTATAATCCAAAGTACAACAATTGTGTTTTCCACGGTGGTGGGGCAGCTTGCGAAAAAGTCAAGAGGAATTAAATCATGGAGACATCTACCGCAACGGCAAGACCAGCGAACAAGTACAACAAGCGTCACCAAAGCAAGCGCAAGCCCAATTTTAATGCTCGCTACGGAAAGCTCGCTGTATATATAAAGATATGCGCTCAAGCCCATCGAACTACAAAACAAACGTGTTGCCTTTGCCTGAAGAACTCTAGCGAGGAAATACATCACAGCTACTACATTAAGCCAGGTATCACAAAGGCTGGTTTAAACGGCTTTCCGCTTTGTAAGCCGTGTCATGATATTGCACATCTTCCTAAAAACTACATGGTTTGTAGTAGAAGCCACTGGAACAACAAAAACACTCCAGAGTTTCACGATCGCCTAGTACTGGGGTACAACCTACTAAACATTTCAACATCAAGCGGGAAACAGAGGTAGAATAGCGAGTATACCGACTGCCGAGGACATATGCCGTTCAAAGACCACGAATTCACCGGAGATAAAAACTTACCTCGCAAGCTTACACCTCACAGTTTTAAGATCGGTGAGCCTTATGACTCCGTGTTGCGATCGCTTCCCGATAAATCAGACTGGTTACGCCAAGCAGTAATCGACAAGATAAAGAAAGACGGGCTAATAAAATAAAAAAGACGGATGACAATCATTGTTATCCGTCTTTTTTATTTGTGTTTCTAAAATATTTTTAGCAAATGTATTGACACAAGCGAGTATACCCGCTACTATATTTGTATGAGCGATGAGGGAAACCGAGTTGCGGCAATCACCAGAATTCGGGAAGGTGAATAAACAATATCCGAGGCGGCAGGTTAAAGAGACGTTCCCGCTTTATAAATTGACCCTCTTAGCAGATTTAGAATTTTACAGCTTAGAAAAATTCGTGGTATCCGGTTAGCGGTTTGGCAGGTGCAATCCCTGCAATACCTCTGGGTTATCCCCAAATTAAAAGCGATCGCCCTCCAGCCAAGAAGTAAGCGATCGCATTATCCAAACAGAGTCATTAGTAAGGACAATACAATGTTAGCAACAAAAAACCCTTGGACACTTGAACAACGCGAAATCATTGCAGCAATCGTTAACGATGCATTGACTATTAAATTAGAAGCTAGCGACGTAGTTGGGTGTGTGGTAGAAGGTGATGATGTTCATGTTATTTGGAATGGTGAATTCAGGCAGTCTTTTTGGTTTGGTAGAGAGTGGTTTCGCGATCGGGTTGCAGCCAAGAAACAAGAATTAGAGCTTCGTGTTGAATGTGCCAAGCGCGGTTTGCGAGTAATGTTATATACAGAAGGCGATGAAGGGTTCTATATTTGCTGTGGCAATCAGTATATTGGTCAGATGATAGCGCCTGGACAGCATTCAGATTATTGGTCAATTCTTCCTAGCTATGGTTCTCGCCAACTTGCTGGGCGATTAACGGAAACAGCGGTTAATGATTTATATGTGAAGGCATTAGCCGTTAGCTTGTAAATTTTTTGGCTGGGTGCGACTGCCTTAAATCCGCTTTACTCAGAAAACAAAAAAGGAGTCTAAATAAAATGAGAGAAGCAATCTTGAACGTTGTTGAAGCAAAATCAAGTTTAGATGAACTAATGGAAGAGCGATCGCTGTTAGAACAGAAAATCAAACTTGCGGAATTTAAGTTGTTAGATGCCAAAAAAGAATTGCGTGAAGCGCTGCCAGATAATAAAGTTTACGTCTTAGGTGATAAAGGGCTAGCAGCTCGCAAAGATTTAGAAGGAAGAATTTCGATTAATCCAATAGTCACTGTTGAAATTCAAAGTCAATAGCAATCATCCAATTACCCCAAGAAGCAATGTGCAATTGCAACTGCCAAGACGATTTTGCTAATTGGCAGCAAGTTGAACACTATGCTCAACGATTAATTAGTTAGGTCAAAATTGAAAGGCGATCGCAGTGTCATTACCACTGCGATGCCTTTGGCGACCTTTGGTATCGCCAGTACAAACAATCTAGGAGTTTGCACAATGACAATATTACAGTATGTTCAAGTAGAAAGCGACGTTGCTTTAATTGACAGCCGAGTTTATTGTAGGGATATTATCGAGGTAGAACATCGGTTTTGGTTCAGCGATACGCTTAAGAAATACCAACCCCTTATAGAAAGCAGGTTTGGAATAGTGAGGTTTGAAACCTCACTATCGGGAAAGGTAGGGATGCCGGAGAAATATGCATTGTTGACTGAGCCGCAATGCAATTTATTACTTGCTTTATCTCGAAACATTGGGAAAGTCGCGGAAAAAAAAGCCGATTTGATAGCTGACTTTGAGGCAGCAAAACAACAAATCCGCGCTAGCTTAGAGCGCAGTCTTAATCCTCAAGTTAACCCACAACTAGACCCAACTCGCTTTGATTACTGTTTTGATGCAGCGGTTCAAATAACCGGGCATCGTAGCCGCTACGCCACAATGCGACGACTACTGGATTATCTAGATGAAGGAAAAGACTATCAGTGGAATGGTTCAACGTTGTGGTTATGTAACCCGATTTTCTATTCTTTTATTGCTGCTAGCCGCACCATTCGAGGCATAGATGTAGAGCAAGTTGGACAAACAGTGACCCTAGATTGGGATTATTATTGCCGTGTCAACAAAGCTCTAAAAACTCCCAAAAATGCTTTATTCCCGAAAGCTTGTTTTATTTTCAAGAACGGGCATACCCAACTCACCTTAAACCTCGGATCATAAGTCATGACAACAGAGCAAGCATTAATTGCTTTGTTGCTCACCCGAGTAGCAGAGTTGGAACAACAGGTCAAATACGATCGCCTGACTAGAGCATTAAGCCAAAGCGCATTGATTAGCCAGTTGCATAGTGAAGATGAAGTAACAGTGATTGCTGTTGATGTCCCCGGACTGGGCATGACTAATGTGAGGGAGGGTCATGATAAAGGCGATCGCCTATTAATTGAAGTAGTAATGGGCTTGAAATCATGCGTCCGAATGACTGACTGCATTTATCGCCGTGGTGGTGATGAGTTTGTGATGATTTTGCCGCACTGCTATTACTTTGATGCAGACAAGGTTGAATCAAGAGTGCGATCGCTAAACATAGACTTATACCTAGGTGTTGTTTCTGGTCAACAGCAGCTATCAGTTCTAGTTCAAGCAGCTTTCACCCAAGTCGAGTGCCAAAAAATCAGGAGAAAAAATGGAAAGCTCTGAAGAACAAAATAAGCAACAACGCACAGCTATTTGCAGCACAATTCATGGCAGCGTTGCTGGCAAATCCAGAGTACACCACAGAAGATTTTCACGCGATCGCCCGTGATGCAATTTCAGCCGCAGATATTTTATTAAAGGAGTTGAACAATGATTAATTTTGGTTTATGCAATCCTCCAGAACCTATCTATTTATATGTTCGCGCTGGCGAGGACAGCGCTTCGTCACTCTGGTACAAGTTTAATATAGACACCCAACAAACAATTCCTGTCGCTGAACGAGGACTGTGCGGGAAGCTGCAAGAACTACGGCTAACTAATAAAGAGTACAAGGGTAAAACAAACGTAAAGCTTGATATTGTTATTCAATCCGATGAACTTTACATTGTTCGCACAGGAATAGAGACTAATTTTGCTAAGACCTTTTTACTTGCGATCGCCCAGTTTGATGTGTCAAAGCCATTAATTTTAGCTGTCGCACCGGGAGAAGAAACCGTAGTGTTTGCCAGGGTTTACGATGCAACCACTAAACAACGAATCAAGGCAGACTGGAATAAGGATGCTAACTGGGCTGGCATCATCGCTACCGTACAGGCAAGACTTGGGCAACCAGAGGAAACGCAACCACAAAACCGTGAACTCACTCCTCACTTTAATTCTGCAAACCTTCCACCTAATCGCATTGATCGAGAAATGTTGATAGACGAAACCAGCTCGTTAATGAAGCGTAAAGGAATTCAATCTGACCAAGCAAGACACCTCACGATGACCTGGTATAACGTCAAAGCGCGATCGCTTATGAGTGATGCCCAACTACTTGATTTTCGAGACAGGTTAAACCACTGGCAACCTGAAATGGCGCAACGGTAAAGCAAGGGAAACAAAAAAAGACGGACAACCATGATAGGTATCCGTCTTTTTTTGTTTGTGTCAGCAGATATTGGTTTAGAAGTTAAACAATCGACATTGGAACTTACCGCCACACAGGCGAGCAAATAAGTCGCCAAATTCTTGCTCAGACGGTGCGGCAAACCACCATCAAGACTTTATCAAAATGTTGTTTGTGCTTCTCGGTTGCGTTCTCTTCCAACCATTGGTGAATAGTTTGTTTCCTGTGCCCGTTCGGTTGGACGGGGTTGAGATTGTCCAGCTTCGCCCGTTCCTCTCTACATTCAGGGTGTGATAGACGAACTCCCACATCCAATTTGCTAACTTAGGATGGTTGCGCCCGACTTTAAGAAAGGATGCAATTTTATCCATGTTTTCGTCACCAAATAACGGGTGAAATTTGCGAGGTGTATCCATAACGCGGATGTCGTCTATTCGTCTTTCTTCAATTGTGCGCCGAGTACCGTACTTGGTCAAAGCGATCGCGTAGGGAGTCATCTGTTAGCACATCGACTAAAGTCTCGGCGTGTTCGTTGCCGTTTTTATTCTCGAAATTCCAAAAAATACGAACATCTTTAAGCGACAGGGTTTCAGCGTAGCGGAATCGTTGTCCGTCGTGATATTTAACCCTGACTCGACACCACGAAAACCCCTTATCCTTAAGGCGTTGAGCCTTGTCGGGAGTCTTAGACTCGAACTCGCCAAAATATCAAGAAACCCGGTTGACCGCTCGCAACATCTGAGATTGACTCATCCGATATTCGCCAGTCTCAATTATCCGAATTGCATCAAATTCTAAGTTGCCAATATACAATTTAACTGCTTCGGCTGCGGTATAATCTTTCTTAGCCATCTTCGTACTGAACCTACGATTGTGGTGGGTGGGCTGTTCAAAGTAACGGCGTTGACGCGCCGTGCCCATCTCAAAACATTGTATATCAGAAGAAACATAATATAATCTAGCAACACAAAATATTTTTAGATAATTTTATGCGACTGCGATCGCCCCAAATCCGAGTCAACATTGCAAATCGTTTTATTTATCAAAACGATGATGGTTTTTTGCAATCAGCAGAAGTGACTCTGGGGGAACAAGAAAGGGCAAGTAGTTGCACGGTTTCTGTGTTTGACCCTGACCTTAAATTATTAAATTTACTATTAACTGAATTTCAAAGAGTTGGAGGAATAATAGTACCGAAGGGATTGCTAGGAGAAGAGAAGAAGGAAGAGACAAGCGCTACTGGCACTGGCACTCCATCTTTGACTGGCGACCCAAACGGCTATTTGAAACAACTAGAACAAAAGTATGGCGTTTCGGATTTATCTGGGTTGACGCCTGTTGGGAGAAAGGCTTATCAAGCGTTGTCTAATTCAAACGTGAGGGCTTTTTTAGATGCGGTTGCGATCGCGGAACTAGGCGATAATGCAGCTGCAAAAGGTGGGTACGGTTACTTATTTGGGGACACTGGGGGGACTGAGACGTTTGACCCCAAGACATTAACGACACATCCACGCAAAAGGCGATCGGCTAGCGGTTTTACTAGTTCGGCGACGGGAAGATACCAAACAATGGATTTTGTTTGGGATGACGATACCGCATATGGGTCAAAAGGTTTAGGATTGAAAGATTTTAAGCCGATATCGCAAGAGATTTTAGCAGTTGGAAGAATGATATATCGAGGAATACTGGAAGAGGTGGAGAGGGGGGATATAGAAGCAGCGCTAAACGGAGATGGGCGAAAGGGCAACGGGGCATCATGGGAATGGGCATCATTAGAACCAGCAAGGTACGGGCAAGGGACACCTGGAGGAAAAAAGGGGACGTTTTTAGCTAACTTCAATCGGCTCAAATCAGTTTCATCTAAAACTACTACGACTGCCCCTACTACTCCAGCAACCACTAGTACAACCGCTTTACCATCTGCCTCTGATACACTCAAAACTCTGGGAAAAGACACTAAGACGGATAGCGCGGCAATAGATGTGACTCAAGGCGTTCGCGTTTTTGTTGAAATGGGGTTTAACGACACCGAAATGACTGTCTACGAATTCCTCCTCACCGATCTTCGAGGCAGCGATCGCATACCTCACACAACCACAATCCAGGGCAAACAAGTAAGGGCAATCATTGCTAAAAGTCTCAAATCATTTGCAGTTTATCGCAACACTACTATTCGTCAACTTGCAAATCAAATTGCCGCAGGTGTTGGGGCAGAAGTGGCGATCGCGGACGATATTGATGCTGATAAAGTAATGACTGTAGTGAAGAGAAATGAAACTAACTATCAAGCCTTGGTTAAAGCAGCTAAAACAATCGGGTTATTTGTTCGTGGGGATACAGAGAAAATTAAGTTAGAAGCGTTGAAAACTTCAGACAAAGTTAGGTTTGCCAAAAAAGATGTTTTACTCCCTGGTTCAACTTGGGGTGATACTGCAAGCAACGACCGAAACATTACCCCAGTCCAAGCCGAAAAAGTAGTTACACCAACTACCTCCATTACACCACCAACCACTACTAACTCTTTACCAACAGCAGCCACGGAATTAAACAAGCTACAACCGACGATTAACTTAAACAAAGCTGGGATACTTGACCTTAAATCAGCAGCCGATGAAAAAAAAGGAGTAGGAAAAGGTTTTGAATCAACATTAAACATTCTGACGGTGTTGCAGCCTGATGTTTTAACCTGGCAACCTGGAGAAATTGTTAAGCCATCTACTGGCTACGGTGAAGCAATTGACCGAGGTTACCGAATATCTCAGGTTAAACATTCTTGGGCGCAAGGGGCGATCGCATCTACTATTTCAATCTACTTACCAGTTGCAGTGGTGGTCAAGCAAGATTCAACGCCTACTCAAGGGGGTGCTGTTAGTGGGACGGCTGCGATCAATAGTCCTGATTTCGATAAATGGGACGCGAAATGGAAAAAAGCAGCAGCTAAGGGAGATGTCATTGCAGGCTATCCGGTAACTTCTGGTTTTGGGCCACGTAATACCGGAATACCCGGTGCGAGTACGTACCATCGAGGCATTGATATTGGATGCGGTTCAAATACTAAGCTGTACGCAATTTGCAAATCAGGTGAATCAATTGACGTGACTTACTTGCCAAACCAAGGTAGCGCGGGAAATATGGTGAGGTTTGATTATGGTGGATATACTTTTGAATATTTGCACCTGACAAGTGGAGGGAGTGGAAAGTACAATGCAGGGCAAGTAATCGCTTATTCGGGTAGCACAGGTGTTGGAAGTGCAGCACATCTTCATTTTCAAATGCGTAAAAAAGGAGCCGACAAAAATGGACTTTTCGCAGCTCCAACAGGGTGGATTCAATGGTGCTTGACTGGGCAACCACCTGGTTAATCAAACAAACTCAACTGCCCTAGCGCTTCCGACTGTAAATGTGACTGCGATCGCCTCCGATTAATCTTGTTGTCTTGGAATTGTTGCAGCTTATCCCAGGGGAATGGGCGTTTCTTCAATTCCGATGGGATTATTACCCCTGGACGCGGACGGGCAGCATTTAACAAAATTGTTGCGGCATCGGCGTTAAGATACATTTCCCTTTCTACCCAAATATAGTCAATCCCTTCTTCGTAATCGTTTTTGATAACAGACCGCGTATAAGTGCGGTTGCAATAGTCTACCCATTCGTGAATCTGAGTGGAAGAATAGGGGAAAGCTGGCTCTTCTGATTTTGTGTCAAAAGACAGGGATAGCGATCGCTCTAGATGTTGGCGGTAACGTTTTTCTACTTCGATGAAATAGCGTCTTGCTTCTTCCCCTTTGTCAGTGTTTGCAGCTAAACAAAATGATTTAGATGCATCGACAGATAATTTATGCTTATTGGAAATCCCTAATACTTTATTTCCCACAATGATGTGGAAATCAATTTCTGGGATTAGGCGACCTTTGAGTAATGCCCGTATTCCAGAATCTTTACGGCTATATCCTGCATTTTCCCAAATATCGTCAAAGTCAATAGGAAATTGCTGTCCGTTACGCTCTGCTTCGAGTGCGTCCAAGATGAATTTTTCTGTTAGCATTGGTTTGTTCGGAAGTGTTGATTCTGAACCCGGTTGTTAGAGCGATATGCCTACGGCACGCTGACGCGATCGCTTGAGGTACGAACTCAAGCTTTCGTTGCCGGACTAAAAAATATTGTACTGTAAAAGAAACGCGATAATGTCTGCTGACACAAATTAAGCGATTTTAGTTTCAAGCTCAGTCGCTAGGGCTTGTTCAATGATTGCGATCGCAGCCATTGCGATCTCAGTCGGTGTACCTGATGGTAAATTAAAAACGATCGCTCCAGGTTGAAAGTTGACGGTTTTACTACTACCCGCACCAAGTAGATTACCTGTGAGATTTTGCAACATTCGAGGGGTGAGAACAGCCTCGGATGAATTGGCAATAACAAAATCTGAGCCTGTGGGCTTGCGTGCGGCTTCGGAAGCTAGAGCACCTAGGAAGCCACCACTAGCTGGAATAAAACCATCAGCACGAGAGAAAAAGGAACTGGCTAATCCAGAAGCAAAACCCAGTAACCCGCCAAATAAACCACCAGTAGCAGCACCAGCCGTGGTACTTTGAACAACTGGACTAGAAACAATGCCACCAGGGTTACTGATGGCTTGGGTGATGCCCGCTAGTTTCTGTTGTATTGCTCCAAAAAAACCGCTTACAGCAGAAGCGATGCCGTCAATGATTGAGGCAACCTTTTTCGTTAGTTTGTCCCAAGTAGTTGAAACAAAGCTACTAATTGCTTCCCAGTTGTCACTAATCAGTTTCGCTATAGCGACTACTCCTACAACTATTGCACTAATAATCAAGACGGGAACGCCAATTAAAGCCCCCGCTACAACTGATACGACACCAGCAACAAAAGTACCAATTGCCCCAATGATAAAAGGTGCGATCGCGGTGGCAGCCAATGCTAATGCTCCAGCAAGATAAACCTTCCAATCGAGATTTGCAAAGAATGCGCCAATTCCAACAAACACTCCCTTAATTAGACCTCCCCATTTGATGGATGCGATCGCGCCAAGTAATCCGTCAAAAACAAGGTTTGTAGCTTGAGCTAAAAATTTACCGACACTTGCACCAATGTCGGTTCCTGATAGAGATTTTAATTTGGCTAATCCTCCAGCTACACCAAGTAGATAGGCATTGAGAGCATTTACACCGTCGTAGAGCGATTGCATGGGGTCGGTTCCACTAAATCCCAGCAGCCTTGTCAGATTTTCAACGATTCCATTACTGCCAATTAGGATATCTAAGGTATCCCCAAAAGCTGTAAATACCGATTGATAACCGTCTATTTTCGGTTCTAAGTCGCGCTGGATTGAGAACAGTCCAATAGTTGGGTCAAACAGTGCGTCCGTAAATGCCGACAATCTAGCTTTGACCGTACCTTGAAGCAGGTCAATCATTTGTGGAGTAACGGCTTTTTCCAATGCCTCGGTTAACAGCTTTACTCGTTCAAGCCCGGATAAGTCACCCGTTGATTTTACCCCTCTCGCCGTCAATCCTGATTTTAAAGCGTTTGATAACTGCGGGTTATTGGCGAAAAATTGATACTGGTTTAGCCCTTGCGCTCCTACACTTCCACCAAGAAAAGCGGATACTGCTGAACGGGACGCACCAACATCACCACCAGCCAAATCCGACAATAAGGCAATTCGAGAACTGGATGATAATTGAGCTTTTTTAATAGTATCAAGCGATGCACCCGCACCTTTTAAAGCAATGTTGTAATCATCCTGGATAGTTTTAAAAAACACCTGGATATTTTCTGCGTTAACAGGCAAGTCCTTACCTAGCTTTGCGATCGCAGTCTCTACCCCCTGCGTATATCGCCCAGCATCCCTCTGAGATAAACCTAATGTCTGCATTGCGGTTGACAATGCAGAAACTTGCTCAACTTGACGCTGAATCGCATCGCTACCTGCTGATGATAATTTGCTAAAGGCAAAAGTAGCTGCTTCTGCTGCTTTGTTTAACAGGAAATATTGTCCACTTAACAGGCTTACCGCATTAACTGCTTTACCTGTTTCTTGGGTTGATTGCGTGAATTGCGATCGCATTGCTCCCAGAGCATTTGTCACTGAGCCAACTTGCGATCGCAATTGGTTGAACGCGCCACCTGCTAAATTGCGGGCATTTATTGCAATAGAAACAACTGAATTAGACATAAGAATAAGAAAATTCAATCCAACAAGGTAAAAAATCTTTTAGCAACCGTTTAACTGTTCGCAATTCGGGAGAACCCTCAACATAAGTGCTTGGAAGTTGAACAACATAGGAGAATGGGTCAATCCCTAGCCCACCAGGAAAGGTTGTCACATTTAGAATAAATCCCGTCTGTGGAACCAGGGTAACGGTTAGGCTGAAAATGCTAAACAATTTGGTCAAAACCTCTCTGTTTCCGCGATTGCTCCAAATAAATTCAGTTTCCTTTAATAGCGATCGCTTTACTTCGACAGTCCAAGTACTATCCCATAAATCACCCCACCCAGACCACCTTGCTATCTCGTCCAACCATTCAACACGGCAGGTTTCAGGGTCTAGATAATCTTGACGGTAAGTAAGTAAGCGATCGCTCAACTCAACATATTTCTCCGCAATGCCTTGCGTTAGCGCGATCGCTATCTCTTCTTGCTCATCTCCCTGTCGATAGCAAGACGGGAGGTATTGTGTAACTTCATTTTGCATAACTTGTTTATTGGTTTTGCTTTATGTGTTGACATCGACACAAACCACTGATAATATAAAAATATGAACGAGGCGTTAAGAAGTTGCGACCTTCTCAATGCCCCTAACCAATCGACAAAAGTACACTTTTTGAGGATTAGCTAATGACAAATATACAGCCATTTTCATTTAAGTTGGCGCAAAGCTTGTATGCGTCGCAAGAAAGTTTCCCCGTTGATTTTGATTTTGCGGTTGAGTGGTTGGGGTATTCAAGAAAAGATAACGCAAAGCGTGCTTTGACTAAAAACTTTGTAAATAAAACCGATTTCCTCATCATTGAGGAGATGGTAGAACGCTTACAGGGCGGTGGCGCTGCCGTTGAGCGAATTTATCTTTCCGCTAATTGCTTGAAAGAAATGGGGATGCTTGCACAAACCGAAAAAGGAAAGCAAGTACGCCAGTATTTCCTTAAGTGCGAAGAGATTGCGAAGAAAGCGATCGCGGTAATTGATTCAGCTTCAAATGTCACCGATCTCGATGTAGTTGCGAACTTGGCGGCTATGATGGGTGGGCTAGCTAAAGGCATCAAAGCATCAACGGATGATATCAAGCGAACAGTTGCTTCCGGTGAAGTAGTGGTAGTTTCAGAAGTCCGCTATGCCGCTCATAATCACAGCGAAGAAAATAAAGCGATTGCCAGTAAATTAGATCGATTAATTGAAAGCCACCAACGCTTAGAAAATAGTGTTGAGTCTTTATCTGTGGATCAAGTAGAAACTATCGTTTTGTGCAAATCCAGCAACCGTAACACTCGCACGATAGCTTTTCATTGCGAAACAGAGGAGCAGTACCAAGAATTTTTAGCGTTAGCTGAACGCTCTGGAATGTCTCGCTCTAAGTTTTTCTTGGAAGTTAATTGCAAAGCGCTAGGCGTTGAATAACATTCTTCATTTTGAGGTTGTCCGTTTTTTAGACAACCTCAAAATGACATACTTACTCACTCAAAAAATCATGAAAAAATCAGAAGATCCACACGGCGATAAGTCCTATCGCAACCGTTACAGCATTGACCTACACAAGTTTGATAAGGCGATCGCGCAACTTGCCAAAAAAGAAGATAGAGGCAAGGCAAACATGGTTAAACAATTGATTCGAGAAGCGTTAACGGCAAGAGGAGTTAACGCGGATGAGGAATAAAAGTTCTGCATTTGGATGGTGTAAACGTGGGCACGTTAGGGTAATGACTCTTGAGCAATGGTCAAAACATCCAGATAAAGCAGTATGCAAAAACAGACCGGGCTTATGGTTGAACGACAGATTTGAAGACGTAATTATCAAGTAATCAAATAGCTAGAAAGAATGAGAAGTTAATCTTTCTTTCTAGCATCAAATAAGGAGAAAACAATGGAACTTAGACCATACCAAAAGCAATTGATTGACAATATTAATGCAAGATGGAAAGCTGGCGATCGCCGAGTGTTAGCACAGCTACCAACAGGGGCTGGTAAAACGGTTTGCTTTAGTGAACTAGCCCGCCAGTTCCTTGATGTCGGTGAATCAGTGTTGATTCTAGCCCACAGAAAAGAATTAATTATTCAAGCCAAAGACAAATTAGAAGCAATAACTGGATTGCCGTGTGGTGTTATTAAAGCAGGCTACCCAGTCTCAGAAATATTTCCCATTCAAGTCGCTTCAGTGCAGTCGTTAATCAGACGTAAACGTTTTCCGGCTGCAGGACTGATAATAGTCGATGAAGCGCACCATTCTATAAGTAAAACTTATATGGATATCATGGCTGCATATGCGGACTCAAAGATTCTGGGCGTAACAGCCACCCCGTGTCGATCTGACGGGCAAGGATTTAAATACCTGTTTGACAGCTTGGTGGTAGGCGTATCACCAGGCCAGTTAATAGAAGATGGATACCTTTCTAAGTTTCGAGTTTTTCGTAGTAGCAGCAAGATCGACACTAAAGGAATAAGAAAAGTTGGTGGAGACTATAACCAAGGTCAGTTAGAAGATGCTGCTAGAAAAATTACTGGAGATTTGGTGACTACTTATCAAAAATATGCCGAGGGGAAATCTAACCTTGTGTTTGCAGTTTCAATTGAGCATTCCAAGGAAATAGTCCAGGCATTCAAGGCAGCAGGCATATCCGCTGAACACGTTGATGGAGAGACTGACGATTTAGAACGCGATCGCATTTTTAATCGGTTTCGCAGCAAAGAAACAATGGTGCTGTCAAACGTTAATGTAGCAACAGAAGGAACAGACATTCCTCAAATTGAGTCAATCCAGGTTGCACGTCCAACAATGAGCTTAATTCTTCATTTGCAAATGTGCTTGGATCTGGAAACCGAGGTATTGACCCATCATGGGTTTAGGAAATATAGCGAAATTAAGCAATGGCACAAAATAGCAGCTTATGATCGCAATACTGATGAAATCAAGTGGACTTACGCACAAGAATATATCCACCGTCCACTTACACCAGGGGAAAAAATGGTTTCTGTGTCTAGCCCATCCCTGGATATCCGAGTCACTGATGGTCATAACATGGTGTGGCGATCAAGGGGAAGTGAGAAAAGCTGGCAATTGTCGCCAGCGAAAGATTTAGCATCTCGATATGACGGGTACGAAATTCCTATCTCTGGATTCTTGAAGACATCTGGGTTGCCTTTGGCTGACGATGAAATCCGTTTCCTTGGATGGTTTTTGACTGACGGAAGTATAAATCTAAAAAGTGGACAAGTAAATATCTATCAATCCGGTCATCAGCCTTGGTTGCAGCGCATTTTTGACTGTTTACAAGGATGTGGCTTTAAATTTGGGGTTGATATTAGGCAGTGTGCAACAAATTTTGGAGAATATGAGCGCTATCAATTTTACGTTTCAAAAGGAAAACCCAGAGCAACTGATACTCATTTGCGAGGGTGGGGAAGCCTTGCAAAATACTTGAACAAAAATCTATGTCGAGCATATGATGCGATATCTAGAGATCAACTAGCTGTATTGCTAGAAGAATTGCATTATGGCGACGGAACTAAAATGGAGGGACAAAGCTGGACGAGACGTAGCTATCACATCAGCACTGGCAACAAGTTATTTGCCAATAACCTACAGAGGCTTTGCGTGACTCGTGGGTTTAAGTGCAATATTGCAGAAAGCGATCAGAATGGGGATAAACTCCTGTATTTATTGCATATAAAGGATACGCAAACCCGTTATATCGGTGGCGTTGCGTGTGGCGATCGCCCGATACTGAAAAATTGCGAGTTTTCCTCCGATGAGTGGGTATGGTGTTTACAAAACAGATACGGAACCTTGGTAACTAGACGCAATGGCAAGGTTGCCATTGTAGGCAATTGTGGACGTGGATTGCGTCCATCGCCAGGTAAAGAGCATTGTGTCATCATCGATCATTCTGATAATTGGTTAAAGCATGGGTTGCCTGATGAAGATAGAGAGTGGACTTTGGAGCCAGTGTCTTTGAAACCCGCACGATTTACCCAAAGCTGTCTTGAATGTCACCACGTCTTTGTGCCAAGATCGCACGAGCAAAAACCTTATCGTCAAACAGTTGATGCTTTGGGTCAAGTTAAAAATATTCTTAGAGCCACTTGTCCGGCTTGTCTTCACTCTTTTGAATGGGAGCAAGGGGAAGGAGGGGAAGGAGTGGAACCAGGTGAAGGAATTGCCATCGCTCAAGAACGTGGCGAAATCGAGGAACTAGACTTAACCCTAACGCCTAAACATAAGGACATTATTGATAATGTTGCTGCGATCGCTAAACAGAAAGGGTATAAGTCAAAGTGGATTGCGATGTACATCATCGAAACCTACGGGGAGGATGCGAAAAGATTCACTCACGGAGATATTCGTTATCTTGCACGAGAGTGCAAAATGAGTTTTGATGTAGCTACTAATAATTTCAAAGAAAAATTAGCCACCATTGCGCCACCGCCATCACTTGGTTTTCCTACTATTGGATTTAACGAAGAAGTAGATAAGTTGTTGGCGATCCAAGCTGAAAAAGGTTACAAAACAGGATGGACTTTTTACCGATTGACGGAAACCCTTACTTTTGAGCCGAGTGTTGCTGATTGGCTGTATGTAGCTGAGAAGTTGCAATACCCAAAAGAATGGGCGTATCGCAAAAAGATAGAGTTTAGTCTGAAATAACAAAAAGACGGATAGAGCTTTCTATCCGTCTTTTTGTTATTTCACAATGGACTGGCTAATTGGCATCAAAGAAAGACATATCTGGGTCTTGTACCTCAATCATCATGTTTCGATTAATCCTCTTTTTGCTTCTACTAATGTCTTCTTCTCTACCTTTCAAAAAGTCAGGCAATGGGTAAAAGTCAAACTTCCCATTATTATACAACTTCTTAACCCCTATTGACTTACAAAAAAGGTCAATACACCGACAACCACGCCAGTAAATTTCTTCTTTAGGAGTTTTCTTGGCAACTGTCCCGCTTCCTTTGGTAATGCTTTCTACGAAATTCCTTAGCGCCAGTGCCGCATAGTCAGAATCACCACTTGTAGGATTTGGAAAACGAGTTGCAAAAACTTCCATAAATTCCAAAAGTCTGGCATGATTTTCGTAGTAATAAGCTTTGGCGATCGCGCACCGAACCCCAGTAACATCGGGGCTGGAATTGCTACCACTTGACCTCTTGTAATTTCGTACTGCAAATTCAATTCCTTTCTCGTATTTTAAATACAGTCGAAAAAGCGCTTTATGGTTTGATATTGGATTGAAGGAATGATAGGCTAGCCACTGTCTAGGGATTGATAAATGTTGTTTCGTAATGTTCAATCCAGCTATTTGAGCTATTTGCGCGGCTGTTCGTGTTTGCCCTAAATCACAGTATTTTTTAGCGTGTTCAGGCATTCCTCTTATTACTGTAAACTCTACGACAACATTCGCTTTGACTACTCCGTGCAGTCTATGTTGCCCATCATACAACCTTCCGTTTATATCAATCTTAATGGGATCGGCAATTTTCCAGTCTCCATCTTTCATCATTGCGGCGTATGCCGCAATTCTTCTCTCATTTAGTATTCTGTTTGGCTGCTGAGTACTAAGTAGTTCTTCCGCCATTTCTGGGGTTATTTTGATGACCTCAATAGCTAGCCCAGTCGGCACTTTCTCTTCAAAAAGGCTATCCAGTAAGTTGCCAGATTTAGTATTTACCATCATGATTGACTTAGTGTATATATGAACCAGTCGTTACCTTTTAAACCAACAGGTAACGACTTTAATTTATTCTACACCACACGTGCAATTAAAAATACACTGACTATTTTCACTGACACAAGCGATTCATCTCTATATCCTGCATCTCTGAAAACAATGCCGCTTCAGGAGAAACAAACCGATCGCCTAAACAATTAGCTCCAAAAGCAGCCCAATAATAAGTTTTTGATTCGTCGTCGCAATGCCCTGGGTAAATATCGATCCAAACACCTCTGTATTCCTTGTACATTTAAGCTCTTTTGAATTTGAATCTTTTTTGCTTTTTGGAAACGGTATCGCTAGATATGCAGATTGTCCCCGATGTCTCAATTACCGGGCAGTCAAGCTCTGTTGCGTTGGTCATGGCGATACCTATCCGTCCTTTTTTATTTATGCCTAGCCCTTTCTATTTCTTGGTTTTCATCTTCTACCGCTTGGTTATAAACAGTAATCATTTTATTGATTACTGTTATCGGAATAGTTCTGAATTTTTTATAGTCAGCAAAGGTTTTATTACTTAAAATAAATATTATTCTAAGCCTTTCCTCCTTCGTCAGATGCTTCCAATAGCTCAAAGGAGGGCATACAAAAGCTTTTGAATATTTCCAATAATACCCCCCGTGTTTCAAGTGGAAGCGATCGCAGTTCCAAAGATGTAGGTGTATCTGAGCGATCGCCCCATTTAATTATCAACTTAGCAAGACTGCGATCGTCCATATCCCTCGCTGTTATCTTCCCAGCAGTTAAATCCTTTTGCAATAATTCAAAAGTGTCTAGGTCTGCTGGTGTGGCTTGACGTAAAACGACGGTAGTGCGATCGCCGCTAAAATCCTTAACGTTTTCTAAACATATTTCATCTCCAGATAAGAGCGAATAAGTGATTTTTGGTTTTGGGACATTAAGCATTAGATTTCACGTATTCCTTCAAACGTTAGTGTGATTGCAATTTTACTAGCCGAATTTGATAGCTTGTCAAACTCTCCAAAGGTTGAACCACCATACCGCACTCCTGTTAAGTGAGTGGTAATTCCTCCTAATATGTGAGTTGCAGTGATGCCACTTGGCTTGGCTTGCCACTGTTTCTTAAAAGCATTTAGCTTTGTTTTCTGGGCTTTGTCAAGTATTGCCATAATAGTTATGTCTTCGTATTCGATCTGCCCAACTAGCTTAGAGTTTCTGCCAGTGTTTGGGTTGAAATAAGCGTCGCCAAAAACAGGTTTTTCCACGATCGCGCTGCATTTATCGAAGACTACTTCGGATAGCCCCTCTAGCTCAAACTTCCCATCACTTAAGGGAATTGCGTTGACTGCCATACGTTATTAAGTAAAAAAACGAAGGATTATGGTAGTGAATCTGTCACGAACACACTGAGTAAAATCTGCTGAATATGCTCAACAAAACGAGCGTAAATCCTCTTTTCTATTTTTTTAAGACTGCGCGTGATAGCGGTGGTTGTAGTCGTTGTAGGTTGTTGCCCCTGCTGTTGCTGTGCTTGTTGCTGTTGAGTTGGATCTGCGGGAACTAAGACATCTTCAATCTTAAATGCATCCTCCGGAGTTGCCCCAGACAACGCACCCTCAAGCCAAAGGTTAGTCATCAAAGAGATAATGATTCGATCGACTTCTCTATTTGTTCGACCTTGCGGATCGCTCGCTGCAAATAATATGGGAATAAGCGCACTTTCCAGCCGAAAGGATGCAACACTAACCGCCATCCGAGTATTTATCAAACTAAACTTTGTGTCTGTCGATAAAGTTTGCGCTCCCCATAAGCACGTCCCGTACCTCGGTATTTTTTGTAAAACGTTGATTTGCTGGTTTTTTAAGTCGGTGTAGTCAGTCACGTTATCAACGTAATTAACCAAATCCTTGATACCCTGAACTGGGTACTTGGCTCCGGCCGGTGGGGAGTATGGCTCAACCCGATCGCGTTTCAGGGCGATCGCAGCCGCAACAACTGAGACGGGTACTATTTTGTCATCATTGTCTTTGATCCGTCCGTAAAAGAACGAACTGTGACCAAGTGGGGACGAGTAAAGCGCACGTTCGGTGATAGCCTTTGCCTTTGTATCAGTGTCTATAGCCGCATTAATAAAGAAAAGCCAATCAAACTTCTCGCACATCGATTGAATAGCGCTGTATACCGCAGTGCGATCGGCTTGGGCGGTAAATGCTCCAATCTCTGGGCAAACACACAACGATAAATCAATATCAGTTCTCAACGTCAGCAAGCCAATGCCTTTGAGAAGGTGCGCCTTCCAGTCAGTCTGTGTGTTTCCTGTCATGGTTGAGTCGCTGCAAGCATAGACGGATAACTGCCCGTCTGGACTATTCAAGAAGAATATTTTTACTGACTGTAAAACTACTTCTGAGGCAGTTGGGAACTTACTAGTAAAGTCGGTTGCGCTGCTTACCCCTACAAATTGATTTAGCAATGCAGCTACTGCACCAGACGGAATTATTAGCAGCGTACATTTACTTATGCGATCGGTCGCCGTCGCAGTCGTCGCCTGGGATATTTCATTAATACTTATTCCAATTACTGCCAAAATTTAACCTCCTATTCGTTACACGCGATCGCGGCGTTTGCAGGCATTATCACTTGGAATCTTAAACAGCATATTGCGTGGTACGCCCCACGTTCCCTGAATATTCTATTTATTGTTCTGCAATGCCCCATTGCATAGACTTTCTCGACACCATCCGGACACAATCGAATGATTGTTTCCCCTAATTCTATGACCGCTTCAGCTAGATCCAATCCTGAGTCAAATATGGCAATCGCTACTTTTTTGCCAACATCCCGAATTACCTGGTATCTATCAACCTGGTCGCCTTTGGGTTGGTGATAAATGAACCAATTATCAATGTCCTTCTGATTCACGCTTGTCAGCATTTTCTGTGTCTGTCGATTTGTTAATTATCAATTATCAATAACTGACACAATTCTATACCCTTTGCACCATCTCAGATACCACAGTTCCCGTCATTAAGTTAAGTGAAGCCAGTAATTGCACCTTGATGACTTCGTACTCCTCAGTGAACGGTATTGAACGTATTTGTTTAACGCAGGCAAAGTTAACTTGACCTTCCCACCTATCGTTGTTTGGTTTAAACAACTCATACCCCTTGAAATATAAAGGACGTTTCATCACCTCTGAGGGGTAAGGGGAAAACCCAAGCAATAACCCGATTACTTGGTCGCAGCACCATTCCAAAACATCTTTCTCACCAGCGACATCCTGATAGCGCTTGCCCAGCGAAATATTGACCGACACGTTAATTTCCGCATCCTGCGCCGTTATTGCCAATGGATCGTTCGTTATCCCAGTCGCAGAAGGGATAAGTATCGCGATCGCCCCCTCTTCATCTTCCGAATACGCCCCCGCCAACTTCGGCAATGCTGCCAGCGGTATCCCATAGTCTTTCAACGCTTGGCGGAGAGGGTCAAGTTGCTGGGCGATCGCTAATTCCAAAACTGATAATTCTAATGTCATTTGTGTCGAGAAAAAAGTTGTTGTGCAAATAAAGAAAAAAATTCCCAAAAAAGCATTGACAGCACCCGATGGGTTCTATATATTAAAGGAGTAGGAAATAACAAAGCGCTTCGCGGTGCGTCACCACCCAAGCGCAGTACAAAATCTGTTTAGGAGATTTAGCACAATGCAATTTTCGCACGATTTATTGATTGATTCAAGAGAAACGAGAGTGCAAGCATTGAACTCTGCGACCAACGAACACGCAATTACGGTATTGAACAAAGCAAAAGCTGTTGTTTTGGCAGTGTGGGAAGGAATAGGGATTGCTACCACTGCACAGGTAGCTGAGTATTACGAGGTCAGCGACAAAGCTATAAAACATATCATTGAGCGTAACGGCGATGAATTCGCAGAAGAGGTTCGATTACTGACGGGTAAAGAGTTGCAGGATGTTCGCTCCAAGTTGGAGCTAAGTCCAAGAACTCCAAAAGCGCTCGCTTGGAATGCTCGCGGGTTCCTTCGTGTTGGACTAATGCTGCGTGATTCGTTAGTAGCAAAAGCATTGCGCGATTTAATTGTAAATGCGGCATCGGCAAATCAGCCCCAACTGACGGTACAGGACAAGCAACATCAAATTCAGCTTAATTGTTTGGCTGCGATCGCCCAAGGGTTAAACGACAGCGTAAATATATTGGTTGACCGAGTTAGTCAAGTTCAGCAAGCGCTAACAGTTCAAGCATCAAGTAACCACCAACAAACTAACCAGCATTTGTCGATGGTCGCCGATGATATTACTGAGCATCTGAAGAGTATCAAGGAAGCGATTTCATCTCAACCAACTCAGATTGTCAACATCGTTCCCCCCGTCAAAGAAAAGCGCAGTGCAGCACAAGATCGAAGCTTCACGTTCGCGGTTCGCAGTTGGGAAAAATACGATCGCTGGGCAGAATTGGCGGATAAAGCTGGAATGTCCCGCAGTCAATTTTTCTACGAAATAGTCAATCAAGCTTTGGAAGGTGGCAGCCATGACTAATTACGACCCAGATCAAAGGAAACGAATATCGTTAAATATTAGCGAGTTTCGAGAAAGATTGGATGCGATCGCCACTAGAACCCGACGAAACCTAACCCAAACCTGCTTACTGGCAATAGAAAAAGGCTTAGAGGTTTTAGAAAAAGAAATCAACTAACATCAAAGGACGGATAGCCCAAGTTATCCGTCCTTTGATGTTTAGGTGTTGTAAATGCGCGGAATGCGGCATCACAATATATTTTCTACATACCGTTGAAATATCTGATTAATTTGATTGATATCGTTTTGGCTAAACCCTAAAAATGTTCTAGCAGGTAAGTTCCGGCTAGGTACTCCTTTTTGATGATAAAGTCCGTATTCAACATTTGTCCCAACGACCCAAGTGTTAGTCCCCACAGGGTAGTGAGTAATTGAATTGACAAGTATTGACTTTTCCCGAAGGATTGAACCGCTTTTCTTCCGTAGCCAAGTTGCTGGTTTCAAATCTTGCCATTTTTGACCGTCCGGGCTACTTTCTTTAGCGAAATTAACTTTAGTGGATGCTTCCTGATAAATTGATGCATCCCGCAACGGTGGGGTCATATCGAGATTGCGGGCACGCAATGCGATCGCGGTTATGGCAGAAAAGTCAAAAGTGACAGATAGCTCCATTAGTAAGTGTACCCAACCCAAAGCTTGACTTTTTCAAGATGCCCAACAAGATCCGTCCAAGATTGCTCGAAATCAGTAAATTCGTCCGAAGGCAATACTATACAGCCCATAGAGCCTGGAACATTTGCATCCTTATGAATCAAAAGGTCAGAGCGCGTTACCCCTTGTTTGGTTCTTACCTCGTATGGAGTTATTGGGTAGCCGTTACCCGCTACCCCTGGGTTATTCCGTAAGTCAATAGGTTTAGTTTCAACCCAGTAATTGGCAAACGTTGGGTTGCATTCATAGGTAGGAGGGCATACGCCACCGCCTTGCTTACTCCAACCTTGAATTCGCTGAAATGCACCCAATCCTGATGTTGCAACCCAACGCCCTAAAATTCCTTTGTCGTAGTCACATAAGAATAGCCGCCCTTTATTTAATTGCGGTGTATCATCTAACTGCATAGCAAAGAATAAAAACGGCTTTTCTGGTTTTTCTCGTGACATTAATTAGTACCTCCTTTGGCTCTATAAGAAACTTGGATAAGATATTTCTCCCCCAGTATTTCAGGGATTATATTGATTGAAGATTGAGAGAGTGATCTCACAGTACAAATGCACTTCCGTCCTTTCACTTCCCCATCTCCCACATCGCCGGGACGGATACGAGGGTCTAATATCCCAATGCCATCAACCACAGTTGCGTTATAAAGTTCATCAAGTTGTGCCACTTCATATTCCTTCCTTAGATTTGGACTTGTTTTGGATAATTTGAATGTATGCGCGATTGCTTCTCCTTGAGTTTTTGTATTCCCCCTCGCATCCGTCGTCGCGGCACCAGCACCACTTTGCACTTTGAATGTAAAAGTAGCTTGCTGAAATATATCGGAGGCGAAAGGGGAATTAAACATTAGGCATTTCTCCTAACTCAAGTAAGCGATCGCCTACTAAATCCTTAATCCCCGTCCGTGGATCGTTTTCCCACTCCTTCAACAATTTAATATCTGTTTCAGCTTTAATGATTGGTTCTGCAAGCTTTACAGAAAGAGCTTTTATATCTTTTACTGGTGGCGGTGGGTCGGTGGGTGGGATAGTTGGTGCTGGTTGTTCTTCAAAAGAAAGAATTCCATTATTTAGATACCAGTCAATATCAGGATGCTTTTTGATGAGTTCAACGAGGCGATCGCTTACCTCGTTTGCACCATCCTTAAGTTCAACTTGCCAAGCTTCCAACTTTCTTAAGTTAATATCCTTTTCTTCTGGGTTAAGCAAATCCTGCCCAGATATGTAATAAGGGGTTGTTTTGGCTATACCAAGCTTGTTCGTATTCAGTACTACTGTTCCCATCAGTTCACCTTCACAATATCAACGTATCGACAATCCTGCGGGTAATCAAAGATTGTCGGAGTAATGCATGAAAACATTGGGTAGATACGTCTCAATCCATCGGTTCGGATAAACTCTTCTGGTGCAAGTTCCGCAACGCTTGACTCAATGTGTCGATTAAGTACGCTGCTTTCCTTGGGATAAAGCATTAACCGATCTTTCCCAGTAACACGATTTGGTATTGTCCCCACAGCATCTAGAGCAGTTGCAGAAGTTTCGCGAATTTTTTGTACCTCTAAATCTGGGTATTGCTCATCCAAAGCCTGCATAACGGTTTTAGTCCCGTTTGTGTTGTAAGTCGAAAGCATTTTTTTTCTGACGTTAGGCGGCAGCAATAACTCTGTTGGCTCCATTGAGACAAAATTGTCAGTTAGCGACTCAATAGTGGCAATCATGAAATCCAGGATAGTGTTAAAAGTCCCGCTATTCATGTCAAACGCACTGTTAACAGTAGGCACGATCGCGTTGGTCAACATTCCAGGAAAATTAAGATTTTGCCCCACATATCCCGTTGATGTTGCGCGGTTCGTTCGCATTGCCACGACTTTACGAGCAGCTGCCATCCGTCTTTCGTATCGGTTAAAAGTTGATGGTGTTGTTCCACCACGCGATCGGTGATTGTAAGCTCTTTGTTCTTGCAAGGATAGTGGAAATCCCGAAGCCAGCATATAGATTGGGTATCTGTCTTCATCAATAGAAATGTCAACAATCGGAATATTTGTTGTTGCATCGCTGACAAAATCAGCATCCCCAAATTCAGAAAAGCGCTCGTAGGCGATTTCTCTTGCACCTGGGATTAAATCTGTTTGGGTCGGAATTAAATCTCCATTCTCAAAATATAGAGTCTCGTATCGAGGTTCTAAAATCTTCGGCATTAATTGCGTCAGATCGTTATATAAAAAACTAGGCATTAGTTGGGCATCCTCAGTTCTAAATATCCTGTCCCTAGCGTGTTCGCCCCCGGTGCTTGCTTCATTCCTATCCAGCGTGCATAAGTAATTACAATCGCGCGATCGCTTGGGCTAGTTCCATCTGAATCTTTTCTCCAAGTTCCTGCAATTCCAGCAGTGTTGACTGTGTTATCTAAAACTTGGAGAAAAACAGGATCTCCATCTGCTACTGTTTGCGATATTGGCACGGATATAGGAGTTCCGGGAGATCCCCCGCGAATAACAGAAAGCACTTCTTTTGCAGGAAAACCGTCATATCCTTGAGATGAGACAGAGTATCCTGCGCGTTTTTCGTAAATATCAGCAGCGCGAACAATTCCATAAAACAAATCAGTTTTCGCTGAAGGGAGTTTAACCGTCCCATCAGTGGCACCTTTAACCACTCCAAACCCAAAAGGGTAAATGACGGCTGTTGATTGCTTGAACGCCCATATTTGAGCATTGTCAAGAGTTGCTATTTTGCCCCAAGGAAGCAACTTGTCAATTGGAAGAGTGTAATCAGTTATCGGCATTAATCTTCCTCTCTTGCTATAATTTTACAGGGGCAAAAAAGACACCCTCTCAGGGATTGAAATATCGGCATTTTTAATTCATTGCCCCCGTCTTGGTTTTCTTGTGAGCAGTTTTATAGCGATCGCGTATCTTGTCCATTAGCGGATCGTCTTTCTCATCTTTTAGCGCTGCATCTGCCCTATTCAACTGCTCCAACAAAGCATCTGTTCTATCGATTGCTTCCTCGTCGGTTGATTTTAAAGCAGGTTTTAGGGCATCCCAAAGACCATCTACATAAGCCGCAGATTTGCCGTCAAGTTTGATGCCTGGGTGTTTAGCTTTGAAATATAGTTGCTTAATTTCGGTTGGAGTAAGTTTATAGTCTGGTTGAAAATCTTTTTTATCCGTCCTTAATGCAGGCAGGACGGACACCCACGTATCAAGACGCTCTTGGATATCGACAGCGATCGCATCTTCAGTTGGCTTACTCGATTCAGCCGCATCTAACCGAGTCTTGATTCCGGCTAGCTCACCTTCGACTTTGGATTTATCAGCGGTCAATGCGTCTTTTTCACTTGTCAGGCTATCAATTCGGGTATTAGTTCGTTCGATGGCGAGAGCTAATTCAGCATCCTCAATCTCAAACTCTTTACCGTCAAGCTTTACTTTCAATTTTGTACCTCCTTTTTTTGTCCGGGAGGGGGATAATTCCCCCTCTAATTCCAAATTATTATTTTGTTTTTTGGAAACTTCACCGACGAAAAAAAACTGTGTTTCAGCCCCAGCTATATCGTCCTGACTGTCAGTACGCAGCGAGATCGCCTGTCCTCCCCTTCCTTCTCCGGGCGACAGCAAAGCTAAATGGTCGTATCTGCGTCCTATCTGATAAAAGATATTGTCCTGCCGCTCCAACCCTGTTATCGAGTACCCTGGACTAACCTCTGCCATTAACCCAGAGGCGATCGCATCATTAATAATCCGCACTCCTCGGCGATCGTCTACGACAACGGGCATAATTAGCTGATTGTCCTCTCTAAGGAACGAGTCAAAAGTATGTCCAACTAATAGCCCTTCTTTATTGTTGTCGTACCGGCCAGATTTTGGATGACCTAATAGCAATGGGATAGCACGGGCACTTAGTAGCGAATCATCGTTAAAAAGCTCGTCATGACGCACCGTCTCTATTCGATTTTTCCAGCCTTTCCCGTCCCAATGGTAATACTTTAGAGGTAAACCAGCTTTCCCCAGCACAGAATGAGCTAGGTAGCGATCGCCACTTAGCTTCTCCCAGGTTAAACTTTGTCGTGCATCAAATCGTAACGGCATCTATTCCTATAGCACAATCTAAAACCAAGATAAAATAAGCTGTCAAGGGATACTCAAAAATACAACTTTGGTTGTGGCTATTTATTTTTTGATTTATATGAAAAAGTTAATAGAAACGATCGCGATCGCATCTACAGCCTACCCAGAACTCGAATCTTTTCGAGAAGCGTTGTTTAAGGTAATAGAAATAGAAGATGAGCCATTGCGAGTTGCATTGGGCTTTGGGTCTTCATTTATCGAAATAACTTCTACCAAAGTCGAGATCGTATGTGGAGGCGATCGCGTCACAGTTGAAGAATTAGCCAGAATCAAATCACTAGCGGATGATTTGCGATCGCGTCTTTTGCTTCCTTACACAGAAGGAACGGACGAAGATTACGACGTTGATAAATGGGTTGACGGGAATCCGACAATGCCGGATGGAATTATCGGCGGTTGGAAGCCGGGTAGCGGGGGTGCGGCTATCGATGATGAAATTGCCAGCAGTTCAACAACGTGGAGTAGCTACAAAATAACAATTGAGTTAGCAAGCCATACTCACACAATCGCTAACGTCACAGGATTACAAATCGCTCTTGACGGGAAAGTTAGTAATAATGACTCAAGATTGAGCGATGCCCGTACCCCAACAGCGCACAGTCATGCGATCGCTAATGTCACCGGGCTACAAACTGCGATCGATGGGAAGCTGTCGATAGGTGTTGTAGGGACAGTCCCCCCACCTGGGGATGAACTATTTTGGTTTGAACCTGCAAACGCGATCGCTCCTCAGCCTTGGGTATATAAATCAGCTAATTGGTACAGTTCAATCGTCGTCACTGATTTCCCCGTTCCCGTCGCAGGGTTGAGCAATGTGGTGATGTCAAAATTGATTCCTCTTCGTGTTCCCCGAATCTACATCGAAAACATCTATGCTCAGTTAAGAGCAAATGGCAGCGGCAGTAGTTCCACCGATTACTGGGAAATGCGAATTAGGGCATACAGCCGGACGGGGGTAGCTACTGATTTACTGATTTACAACAACCAAAGTCAGACTATAGGCAGTTCTAAATTTAGCAATACTCAACCCGCGATTGCTCTTGAAAATATCGCTTACCTTGAATTCCAAGTCACGCGAACTGGCACCGCTTCCACTATCAACCTGACTACTTCCGCCAGTATTGATTTAAGGTATGGACGATAAAAAAAAGACGGATAGATTAAATTCTATCCGTCCTAAAACGATGGGAGAAATTTGTTGGTTAGATGCCAAGATCGTTTTGATAACCATGCCCATATAAAGCCGCAAAGTTTTTCTCAAACTGAATGCGGTTCTGAGACATCCGAATCAGCATCCCTAGTTCCTTTGCTTTATCGCGAAGGCGATCGCGAGTTCCAGGTTCAATCCACTGATGGATTTTGTCTTTGCGGCGACCATTTATTACTGGGTTTAAACGCTCATGTTTTGCCTTTTCCTCTGCGTCCATCCAGCCGTAGAAGTATACCCAATAAAATTGGCTGCCGTACCATGAAAAGCCTTTCTCACGAAGTTCTTTCTGGTACATCAAGTCCCAAGGGCAGGCTTTATCAAGAATGCGATTCGCAATGTCTTGGCGATCGGATTTGGTTAAGTTGATGTCGAATGCATCGGCAAACAGTTGCTCAAGCGAGACTCCGCAAAGAATTTCGACAAGAACTTCTGCAACTATATTGCTTTTCTTATTGAGCTTAAGAACTAGCTTTCTAAAATCATCAAGCAATATAGCATTTTCTGCTTTTTTAGATTCAGCGTTTTTTATGCGAATTCGGACGAACCTGACATCCCTTCCCAGAGCGCGTTTGAAGTCTCTCTGCGCGTTATCCGGACGAACCTGGAACAAATCTGCGGCTTGTTGAACCGATACCGCAAAACGCCCACAATCAGTATGCAAACCTTCAATTTCGATATGCCCGATCGCCACAGGTGCGACAACTGCTGTTAAAATATCTATAGCCATTTCGTACCTCTAATACGTTTATGGTTGGTGGGTTGTTCAAAGCAAACGGTGTTATCAGCACCGTGCCCATCTCAAAAAGATTGTACACCAGAATGCACGCGGTAAAATTAAACGACACAAAATATTTACTGCCATGAATATAAAAGTACTTAACACTCTCCCGCACGATCGCAGTATCAACGCCCAATACGCCGCGATCGCACGACTAGACGGTAAAGCAACATGGGAATTCTTGTTACTCCCTACCGAAATGCAATGGTCAAGGGGGATTAGCTATCAACCAAGCAATACAAGTGGAAATGTCCCTATCCTTCAATTTGCCTCAATCAATGGGTGGTCATTATCTATGTCTTTTCCTGCTGGGGCTAATGATGCATTGATAGGTGACTACATTGACCAACTTACTTCGTTGATGCAACCAGAAAACGGAGCGCCACCAATCTTATTTTGGCGGTGGGGACAACGACAACTTAGCCCCTGCGTAATGTTGAAGTGCGATCGCACCGAATCACGTTGGACTAAAGACGGACAATTACTAGAGTGTAGAATTGATTTAGTGTTGGGGCAAGTCAATGAAAAACAATTGGTCTTTTCTTGAGAAATTACAACTAGATGGAGCTATTCGTATTGAACTAGTCGAAAACGTGCCTATTTTTCGCGCATCAAGTACTACTATTGAAAAAATAGAAGCATTGCTAGCGAAACAAAAAGAGTTATCGCTGACTTTAAACGAAACAAACGAGCTAGATGAATTTGAAGAGCTAGACGATTATTTAAGCTTGGTTAATCGAATCGTGCGGAATGCCCTCCAAAAAGACGGATAAATTATCCGTCTTTTTGGAGGGCATAATATTTTGCATGATATCTGCTTTGCTTAACCCAAGCAGCGATCGCTCCTTTTTTATGCATTTTCGCTGCCATAGCTCTAATAGTTGTTTGAATCATCCCAGTTTTTTCAGCAATTTCCGCTGTTGTTAGAGGGCGATCGCACTCCGCCAAAGCATTTATTATTTTATTCCAGGTGGTCAGTCCATGAATTTTGATTAGTTCGGGCTTTTGCCCTTTAAGACAATAAGTGAGGGGAGTAGCGCGATCGCGCCTATAAGATTCAATTAATCCTTCTTTTTCCAAAATAGAGCAGTAATGGTAAGCGGTTTCTACTGTTCTGTTTAATAATGGTGCAATATCAAATATTGTTGCTGGCGATTCTGCAAGCAAATCGAGTATAGTTTTTCGCCGTTGTTCAGCTACGTTTTGTCTAATTTTTTTGATTTTCTTGCTGCGAGTTTGGAGTTTCTTTTTGACTTTAACTGGTTGCGCCGATTGAACCCATCCATTTTTTTGAGTCAAAAAAGTTCCACAGTTAATGCAATATTTTTTTTCTTCTCTGATGCAGTATGTTTGTCTAAAATTATGACAAGCCGAGCAAAACCCAAAAAGCTGCTGCTTACCCCACACTATTTGCATAGTTGCGCCCAAAACCATTAACATGATTTTAACGTGTTGATAACGGCACAACCGTGCTATTAAAGATGACTGAAAATGTCCGGCTAGATTCTGCAAAACTTGCAGGTGCTTTTGGATCGCTGCTTTACAATCGTATGACGGGATTAGGCGGGAGCCGAGATAAAAGCCAATACACCGAAATTAATCCTGCTGTTCGTCCATTGACAGAAGATGAATTATCAGGGCTATACCGCAAATCAGGGGTTATTCAAAGGGCGGTATCCCTCTATCCTCTTGATGCAAAACAGGCTTGGTGCAAGCTTAATTTTGGAAAAGCTAGTAATAGCCTATCACCTGAAGACCTGATGAAGTATGCAAAAAAACTGAAATTAAAAGAAGCTATCACAGAAGCCTCTTTATTTTCTCGCTGGTTTGGTGATGGTTATGTATTGATGGGAATAGCGGATGGTGGTGACCCAATGGAAGAAGTTAACCGCGATCGCATCAAGTCAATTCGCTGGTTAAAAGTTTACTCTCGTTGGGAAATTCGTCCTGCTCGCCCACTAAGCCGTAGATGGAGTGATGTAGAATTTTACGAAATAATCACAATGACTGATGACTTACCAGATAATGCTCGCATTTGGCATTCAAGCCGAGTGCTACGGTTGAGCGGGGTTAGACTTGATAGGACTGGGTTGTGGAGTAACAATGGTTCTCATGATTCTATTATCCAGCCAATGTATGAATCATTTTGTGCTTACTACCCTGGCATACAATCTCTCTCCATAATGGTACAAGACCATCGCCTGCGAAAATTTGGGGTTAAGAACTTAGCAACAGTAGAAAACAAAGACTATTTAGTTGAGCGTGCGCTTACTAACGACCTAACCCGCTCAACCGCCAGAATGGAAATGTACGATCTTGATAATGAGGCAATCGATAACCTTGAAAACAAATATCAAGGAGTTGACAAAGCAATTGAAAAGCTAGAAGAGGCATGGTCAAGCGATACCGACGTTTCCAGGGTTTTATTGTTTAATCAACTGGGTAAAACCAACTTAACAAGCGGGGAAGCATTTAAATTTTCCCGACTTGATCATGCATATCGGTTGAATTCGTGGCAGGAAAACACACAGCGATCGCCCCTTGAAACAGCATTTGAGTTAATAATGCTGGCTGCGGATTCTCCCACTAAAGGACGGATAGTAGACGGATGGAGTTTGACGTTTCCTCTCAACTACCGAATGACACCAGAAGAAGAGTTAGGGGTGCAGAAGCTTGCGTCCGAGAGGGACGAGAAATATATTAACCTAGGTGTTTATGATGCGGCGATCGCACGTAAGCAGTTTGAGTCAGCCGAGTTTGATTACAACATTACGTTAGAAGGCGAAACTATTGCGCCACCACCAAACAAACAACCTATTCCCCAGCAAAAAACTGACAGTGCTATACCTGATGAAATTGTGGAGAATTGCCGTATTGCTTTGGCTGCTGTTGACAATGGCAATGTTCGTTGTGATGCGAAATATATTGATATTGCTCGTGCGATCGTGGCTGGGAATGTAGATTTTGATGAGTGGAGGAATGCGTACAAAAAAGACGGATAAATTAACTTTATCCGTCTTTTTTGGTGTTTGAACAGGGTTTAGAACAAGCTTAATTGATTTGAATCGTCCTGCTGCGATCGCCTACGGTTAATCTTTGAGTTTTGCTGTTGCTGCTGTGCTTTCTCTCGTGTGACTGGGTAGTACCAAACTTCGTCAGGAATCGTCGATCCGTTCTCTGGTCTTGCCACTCGACACGTGATAGCTGTGGCTTCTGCCGTGAGATAGTACCGACCTTGTAACTTAATATAGTCAGCCCCTTTGATGTAGTCCTTGCGAATTACCTTTCGGGTGTAGTCCAGAGATGCGTAGCCGGTGAATTGGTGCAAGTCGATGTCACTGTATGGATATCCTGGTTTGTCGCCAGGGACGGTATCGAGTGCGAGGATAGATTCTAGTTTGGCGATCGGGTACTGTTCTAGCACCTCGCATATCAAATTAGCACTCGCTTTACGCAACCTATCCCCATATTCACCAGGCATTAAATACGCAATTACTATTAGGTGAAACTTTGAGCAAACGGGGGTTCTAGACTGTCTTTCTCCAGGGAATTGGCAGAACGAACATTTTGTTAGGACTGCTGGGTTTTGCTTTCCAAAACGTTTCCAAGGAATACTAGGGTTGATTTTCTTGCAGACGTAGGCAAGAAAATCATAAATTGAGTAATCGCCTTTTTCGTTGCGTCTAATGTTTTTGCTCTTAACAAACTGGTCAATTAGCCCCAACAATTCATCGACCAAATTAACAGGCAACGCAATGTTGATGGTTTTCAATGCCGACGCATAGTTATGCGCTTTGGTCATGCTAGAATCTTTACTGTCCATGTTCTAGTTAGCTTAGAAATGTGGATAGCATCCTTGTCTAAGGGATGCGTGCAGTGTTGACGGGCTAGTTAGCGCTAGCCTTCTGCATTTCAAATATTGTATACTAAAACGCACGCGCTGTTATTCAGCGACACAGAATACTTTATGCCTTTTTCTGGGAATCGCCAGTAGTCGCATTTTGCGGCCACTGTTGGATTCTTTGTTGCACATTCAAATTACAAGACTTCCTCCTCCTGCTGTAACCGTTGTTGCTACTTTTGAACACCCACAAAGCAATCGAACTTTGATAATTGACCAACTTTCCGGTATTCCCGTTAATTGTCCGTCTATAGCCTCTTGCGTTGCCAATAATCCTGTTATCGTCGGCGTTAAATCTTCTGGCTTTAAAAACTTAGCTCCATCTCCCTCATACAACTGCTGTCTTACTGCGCCGGAGGCACTCCACAAATGAAACGCAGCCACTATGTATGGTCGGTAAGATTCAAGCCCCCTAGACCCCTCAAGCAATGCAAGCAGCGATTCATCCCACTGAAAACTAGCTACAGGAATACCCGCATACTGTTTCACCACCGCGATCGCCTCTTCAATAGTTATGAACATATATTTTGTCCAGTAGTGTTTCCATTAATTTATAAGCCCGTGCGCTCTGAGCATATCTTCAAGTGCTTTAATTCTTTGAGCGCATTCTGTCGCAGTTGCCGTTGCGGTATTAAAAGTGCCTTTATTAGAGGTTCCGATCGCTGTCGTCCATCCTGTTTCACGAGCGCCAATTACTTTGTCTGTTCCCACAAAAAGTTCGCCGTTGAGGTTCACGGAGAATTTTGATACCATTGAGCTATTTTTACAATTTATAAAAGTACCATTGGTGTGCCACGAAGTCTGGTAAAGGTTCAGTATTCCTAGCGCGTTAGTTGTACCAACACCAGTGTGCCACGGTGCCTGTGTTGCACCTGCACAAATACCTACAACAAATGTGCTTCTATTCTCAATATTTCCAATTAAAGGAGGATCGTACGGCACATAGCTTGAGTTGTATAACGTCGAGCCATTATGCCCGCCCAATCTTAGTCCGTGGTACGAAACAATTGCAGATTGTCCGCCAGCAACGGGAATCGCTCCTAAATCATTGCCTAGCAGATAATAATTTGATTTCAAGCCTGTGAATTTGCCGTATTGTTCAGCGTTGGTAATATCGCTGACAACAGCAATGGTTCCCGATTTATCTGGAAGTAAAAAACTTCTACTGGCGGTTATTGACGCAGATATGCTTGCTACAAAACTATTCGCTTGCGATAATATCTGCAAAGTCTTTCCTATTATTTGTTCAAATTTTAATAACGACATTACGGCTTTATTCTAAAGTGGTATAGCGAGCAACCACATCGTCAGTGGTTAAAATTTGATATCCTGCGTTAGCTTGATTCCAGATCAATGTCTTTACATTTCGGGAAAATGAGGCCGAGCCACCACCAAAACTATTTTCGACTTTTCCGTTGATTTCTACCGAAATATTGTAGTCAAAATTTGGCGTAAAGGTAAGGTTACTTAAAGTGTTTGTTGCAGTAACTGTTAACTTTTCTGAAAATTGGCGAGCGACTACACCTCCGCCAGCCGCAATATTTATATCGTTTATAGGAAATGCGATCGCAAAGTCCGAAGGCAGTCTTGCAAAATCAAACCGATAAGGAATTACAAAGTCTATCGTTGTAGAGGCAAAAGTGTAAGCCGTTTCAACGCCTGCAACGTTGCTAAAATAGTTTAGGGTATAGACTCCAGAGGATTCAGTCAATCTACCATAAACTTTATTTCCAGCATTATCAAGAGCAGGTTTTTCCGATGATGCTAAAAATAAAGCAACAGTGGTTCCTGTAGTAACAACCCCGATTGTTGTATTCGTAGCCGCTTGGAGAGGGACGGAAACACCACCTCTTCCCGCTGTAGCTAAAGGCGTTGTTATAGCCGTAGTGATGTTACTGCTGTTCGCATTGGCGTTAAAGTTATTAATTCTAATAAAACCGTCGAAAAGTGCAGCTATTTGAGAAGATTTGAGTAACATTAATAATAAACCTCAAGTAAATATTCTGGAGACAAAGAGATTTCTGCAATCCAATTTATCAGGTTTGCGTCAATGTTGTAATCGGTTCCAAATTGCTGCTTCAGTCCGTTCAGAAAAATTTGTGATTTTTCAGGAGATGTAACGGGATTTGTTAACGTAAAAATTTTTTCGTTTATCCCAGGATAAAAATATTGATAATACTCTCCTCCGCGATACAAAGCTATTTGAGAGTTTATGTACTCTAATACCGTCTCATGCTTTGGGTCGTTTACATGACTTCCCATTGCGCGAAGAGAAGATAAATCAATATCGCCTACCCCGACAGGTAAACTAAACTTAAAGCGATCGCCTTCAAAAAGACATTCGTAAAGTGTTTCTCCCGCTTCAGACTCGGTATTGCACCAAAGTATGCAAGAAAAACGTCCAAAAGAATCAGTGGTTACTTGACAAATATCCGCAGGATATTGAGCATCAAAAGTATACGAGCCGACAACTCGCCTAAATGTCACTTTTGCATATTTTCGCGGGGAACCGTCTATTCTTCGTATTGTGCCTATAACTTTTCGGGTAGACATATCTTAAAACTAATAAAAGGTTTTAACTTACTGACCCTTCTGGTAATTTCGACGGTGTTGGCTCGGGGTCGATCGATAGGACTTCAAAAGACGGGAGCGATCTTACCGCGACCGCTAAATCAATGTTAGTGGTTTCTATCGGATTGATGGTGTGCCCATAGTAGCCGTAACTGGTTTCTAACTCGCGGGTTAAATATTCAACGCGATCGCCTAAATAATCTGGGTTAATAGTAGCGTCATCAGCAAAGCCATTATCAGTGTTGATTGTGTAATATTCATTAGTTACTCTGTGTAGCAATTTAATTTGCATTTAACAATGCTCCTATAGTAAAGTGAAAATGTTCGATATCCTGCTGGTGAAGATAAATCATTTTTTTTGGCTCTGCCAAATGTTCAACACCCATGCTCAATACTTCTGTAGATCCGTGAGCGTAAACCTTTCCTACGTAAGCAGATATGAAGCTGTCGGGCAAAGCTATTTCATCATTTCCGTAAGTTTTGCTTCCAGTGAGATCGGAGAGCTTTGCTGGCGTTTGGGAAGTTGCTCTGCTTTTTACCCAATCTCGCGCAGCCGACTGGACTGATGAAGAATTGTATTCTACATGATGACCTAATTCATGAAAAATAATTTCTTTATTGGTTTTATTGCCAACGTTGATTAAGCTTTGCTGTTCGTTGGCGAACGCTCTATCGCTAGAATGTTCTACATAAGAAACTGCTCCTTTTCCGCCAGATAATCCATAAAATTCGGCAAGATGATCTTTTATTTCTTTTATTTCCTTAGGTGACGCTTTTGGGAGATCATATACAACTGATTCAGCCATCGCGTTTTTCACGGATGGTGACAACCCGTGATGCTTTGCGATCGCATCTTTAAGATTCTGGTGTTCAATAACTAGCGCTTGTTTCCTTTCAGAAGCTAAAGCTTCGTATTTTTTTTCCGCTTTATGAAAAGAGTTAATATACTTGTTTGCTTCCTTTGTGTTCCTTGCCTTCAACGCTGCTTGTGCTTTTTTCCCAAATTCGTTGCGAGATTCCATCGCTTGTAATTCCTCTTCCGATGGTTCAGACGATTTAATGTGTTCAGATGCTAAAAATTTTCCTAGAAAGATAATTTGTTTATGATCCGAAAAATCAGTCTGAAATATTCTCTGTTCTAAACTACTTTTTCTCTTCCCTGGTATTGGACTTTTGGCTCGCGGCTTCTTCTCAAAATATGGGCTGCCTTCTGGGTGCGATTTAATCGCTTGCCGCCAAGATTCTCGCTTGTGTGCAGACTTGGGAACCGCAATTCCATGCTTATCAGCGATCGCCTTTAACTGAGCAATGTTAGTTTTGGAATTAATTCGATCTAGCGCAACTACCTCTTTTGGCTGTGAGTTTCCAGCCACACGAGCAAAACGACCACGAGAATCGCGCACATAATTCCTGTCCAACCGGAGGCTATCGCTTCTTTCACTGTCACTGGTTATCTCCTCAATTCCTAGGTATCCATTCAAAGGTGCAATTGTAAGATACGCCTCTTCTGCAACCTCTTCATTTTCATACCCGACAGCAAACAGGTCGCCAGCATTGGAGCGTTGAATTAAATAGATAGAGCGATCGCCCCATTCTTTCCCGTCTAATTCCTCAAAATCAATAAATCTTCCTGATTCAGTGGATGAAGATAGAGTGTTGGGTTGCCAGTCAATTTTGTACTCTGCGTCAGCACGTTCTGATATACCCTCGTCCTCATACCCAAGCATTTGCAAAGCGTCAGATCGCGATAGCAAACCTGCCGCAAAATCACGGCGAACGTCTTCTTTTGATTTACCAGGAATAGGCGTTACGCCATCCGTTCTGATGTTGAGAAATTCAAAAGCGCGATCGCCGCCCAAAAGTTGCTTTTCAAGTACATTCATGAGAAATATTCAATAATTGCGCTTGCGGGGATATTATAAACGTGCTTATTACTGCTTGTCGTTCCCAAATAAGTTGCAATTACCTGCGGATGAATTTCTAGTTCAGAAGCAAGCTTTGATGCAACTATTTTTACTACTGGGGAACCCGGCAATTCTGGAAGGTCTGGGTCGTTCCATCTGGCGATCGCTTTGTTTGCTAATTCAACTAGTTTCGATTGCTTCATTTTCTCCCAAATCCCTCTCTGTCTTTTAGAAACTGCCATGCCCTTTTATTCCATCTAGCATCATTAAGCGCGTGATGTTCTTCCTTTCCTTGTTCTGGCAATTCTGGATCGCCTAGCTGGTTGCAAAGTTGCTTGATGTCATTTATGTACATTGGGAAGCCTTTTGGCAAGTCAATCATTTTCCCCCATAGTTGACAGAAAACAACCCAATCATAAGATACATAATAACCCCAAAACTCAGGCTTTTCACCTTCTACAAAATATGGCTTTTTCTTATTCCACCTAACAAACTCTAAGATTTCTGTAGCTATATGTGCCCTGTTTCTCCATCCTTGTTTATATACTTCTGACTCTTCAAAAGCTTTTCTATCCCTAAAAAGCTGTGGATATGGTTCAGGAGGTAAAAATGCTAAGACGTTCTTTTTCACCCAATTATCCGCTTTGGTGCGATCGCAATCGTAATTGATAGCGTAATATTCCCGTCCGTCTTCACAAACAATTCCAATGCTAATCAAATCGATAGTTGACCCGTTTTCAATAAATTCTGTGTCGAGAAAATAACGTACCATAAATTATTTTGTGTCGCTAATTAATTATTTGTGCGTTTTAAGATACAATATATTTTAATGCCAGCAAGGCTAGTTTGCACCTAGCCCATTGCCGCTGACAGATCACCTACTCTACTAGGCGACAAAACCATGCTAACAGAAACATACATTTTAGATGCGCTCGAAGCAGAGCGCGACGGGGAACAATTCCCGATTGACTTTGATGCCGTTTGGGAAAGCTTTGGCTATAGCAGAAGATCAGACGCAAAAAGATACTTACTTAAACGCTCAGGACTCAAGCCTGTTGTAGAGCAAGGCTTGCGCCAATTGGCGCTGCTTTATAATCATTCGGAGGATTTCAATAAGATTTACTTAACAGTCGATAGTTACAAGTTTGCGTTAGCACGAGCTAACACTGTCGCAGGGGCAGAGTACCTTGATTACTTGATCCAAATAGAGAAGCAATACCGCGTCAACTTGGAGCGATCGCTATTCTCCGATCCGAACCCAGAAGTTGAAACACTCAAAGCACGCATTGCTCAACTTGAATCAAAATCAACCGAAACAGAAAGTCAAATTGCTTTCCCGAAAACATTAGAAGAGTTGCATCAAGTATCGGGTATTGTCCATAAGCACCAACTTAAAGATGCAGTGCAAGTCGCATTTGTTGAATCGGTTGATTTTGAACTAGTGGACGGGAAGATGCGGTTAAGCATTGATACGTTCAATATCTTGGTAATGTCGTTGCGATCGCGTCGTGGCACAGATATTACCAAATTACCTGCTGTAATCCGAGTTAAAACCGAGCAATATTTCCGATTTCACCAGCAGAAAAAGCGACAAAACACGCGGGTAGCGCGTCCTGAATGCATAGGACAACTTCCAATCCCCGGTATTCAGTAGCCAGTACAAAAGCTTTCCTATCACTCAAAGACGGATAGATTGTTCTATCCGTCTTTTCTTTTTGGTATCCATGTCGGTTTAGGCGGGATCGCCATTCCCGCAGCTTTTTCAAATGGCATTAGTCCCGGATCGCCTGTCAATTGATCTGAATAATTTAGCCAAAAATCATTATCTGCAATATCTCCTACCCTGCAAATCAGGCAGCACCTGCAATTTACGTGACCAGGGTGGATGATGGAACCTAATTTAAAAGCCTTGCCATTACGCCAAGTACAAAATTTGCAGACCCCCTCCCTAACAGCAACCCATACCACTTCCTCAACACCTGCATCATTATATTTTTGCTGACTGGCGTTACTGTATGCTTTGATTGATTCGGTACGGGCGATCGCTTCTGCCCTCCACCTTGTAACTCCTAATTGCTCTTTCAATATTCCTGCTATTTTCTGCGCTCCCCATCCCTGAGCCAATCCCTCACCAATTGCAATGCTAGCTTTAGAGGCAAAATCATCCCCATGTCGGAGGAGTCGATTATAGGATTCTGTGGCTGAGTAAGCGATCGCCTCCACTGGTACAGCCGAAAACATAGCGGCATCGCCCAATAAAGCATCAGCAAGGTTAACTCCGTGGTTTGACGCAAAGGCTAACAACTCTCCAAACATCGCTTCAATTGCGGACTGTTGCTGTGGGTTAATCAACTGCAACAAATAGCCTAGCTGCTCAGTAACGAGTAGTTGCCGTTGGGCTGGAAGAAAAGGGCGATCGCGCTCCATTTCGTCCCACTTTAACCGCATTGTCCTTTCTAACTTGAGATAGGAATTGAGCAGAATTTGGTTAATTCGGGCAATGGTGTTGTCTTCAGCAGTCGCCAAAGACTTGTCAAAGCGTTGGGCAATTCGGAAAGCTTCACCTGCTGTCGGCACTTAATCTCTCCTCTGCTGCTAGCCAAGCATCAAGGTTATCCGTCCTTGGCGTGTAAATGTTTTGACAAGCTCTAGCAATAGCGATCGCATTTAATGCAGCTTGCCATAAGGCTAATTCATTCGTCATGGCTCCCATATCTCCGAAAGTTTAATTCCAAGCGCGATCGCAACCCTTTGCACTACCCAGTAATTCCTCACTCCTCTTTTTTCATACTTTGCTACAGACTGTTGGCGAACTCCTATCAAGTACGCCAATTGCCCCTGTGAAAGTTCATGTTTTTCTCGCAAGTTTTTAATTCGTTCACCTGACAAGACGCGATCGCAGTAAATAGTCACAACTTCAGTTGTATATACTTCCAGTAGTTTACAGCAAAAATATTTATTGTGTCGATGCAAGCACGGTGTATTTTTGCTGATACAATTATTTAAATGGGCAAAGGGATGGTGAGACATCCCGGTTATCAATCAGCCCACGCAACCATAAACGTATTCGAGGTACGAAGATGGCTAAAAAAGATTATAGCCCAGCCGAGGCAGTTAAACTATATATCGGCGATTTAGAATTTGATGCAATTCGGATAACAGAGACTAGCGAGTATCGGATGAGCCAGTCTCAGGTATTGAAAGCAATTAGTGTTGCTAAGTACTATTTAGCTAGGTTGCCGTACCACGCGCCTGACAAAGCTCGAAGACTTGCTAGTAAAGGGTTTACCTGGGTTTCCCTAGCGGTCAAATATTACGACGGAAAGCAGTCCCGCTATGCCGAAACATTGTCGCTTGACGATGCTTTTACTTTATGGCGGTTTGAGGATAAAAACGACAATGTGAAAGCTGAAATCATTCTTGATGCTTTGGGCAAAGACTCCTTACGCGATCGCTTTGACCAAGTTTACGGTACTTGCCGCACAATTGAGCAACGACGCGAAGACGATAACCGCATCATGGACAAACCTCGCAAGTCTCATCCGTTGTTTGGCGACAAAAATATGGACAAGGTGGCATCTTTTCTCAAAAGTGGGACGCAACCACCCTAAGTTAGCCAACTGGATGTGGTCGTTCATTTATCACACTTTAGATGCAAACGAACGAGCAAAGCTAGACAAGAACAATCCTGTCCAAAGCAACGGACATAGAAAGCAAACCATCCACCAATGGCTAGAAGAAAACGCCACTGAAAAGCACAAACAGCACTTTGACAAGGTACTGATGATTGTCAATGCCTGCCCTTCTGAACAAGAATTTAAAGATTTGTTTGCTCGACTTGTTGGCGAACAGTTTCAGCAAAAACTATTTGACTTCTAGCTTGACACAGCTTAATCAAGTTATTCCATCGTCGCGAGTATCTTTCGGTACCCGCTTTTCTGTGTCAAAATCTCTGGAAACCAATCCCAATGAAGCAAACCCACCTACTTGAATATATCTGGCTAAGTTGACAGCCTCCGCTGTGAATCCTACGGGAAACATAGCAATATACCCACTTACTGCCGTGACAGAACCAATAGTGGTGGTTTTCCAGTTGCGTGTAACCGCATTTCGCCAATTCATTTTTTTGTTGCTCTTGTATAAATAAAGTGATATTATCATTTTTAGCGAAACGTACCCTGACCTGCCGCAATCCGTATAACACACACCCTTTAAATAAATTGTTAAAATTCCCTTGCGTGGTGGTCGATACTCGCAAGGGAATTTGTTTTTCCAATAACACACTGTATCAATTGTGATATCTTTTAATTGGCTTGCATGGCTCATGTCTAAAAAGCAAAAAACACTCAAGCAAGAAGTATCGGAGCTAAAAGAGTATATTATGGCAACTTTTCCAGAATTATTGAGAGCAATCCAAGGCAACGGACTAGCGATCGCATCCGTCCTTGATGCAGTAAAAGAAGAATCTGAGGAAATCAAGAAAGCTTTAGAAGATGCCGCCGCTGGTGCTGCTAGCCCTGAACAGTTGCAAGATGCGATCGCGTCACTCAATCTTCAAACCGAACAAATTGGCAAAGCGAAGGACGCGGTACAACAGTTAATTCCTACCGTTAAATCGCCGACCGAACCTGGAGAGCCTTTACCAACTCCCGTACCACCACCAGACAGCCCTGGACCTATCGTAATTGAAACTGCGCCAAATACTGGATTGCCTGGAACAGTGAATATTGACATTTAAATTCATAGGTTCATTCTTCACAGCTAGACGCGCCGATCGCCTAACACGCGATCGTTTTTTCTATGGTTCAAATTACAGGCAAGATCAGCGGCAACATCACAGGATTAGTTCGTGCAACTCCGGATCATCCGTTTATCGATAATTCTACAAATCCCCCTACTTTAGTTGTAAGCGCATACGAAGCGACAATCACTTCATCAACGTTTACCCTCACCCTTCCACAGACACAAAATTTGCAAGGCGTAGGGTCAGAGGGAGTGACTTACAAATGGGAATTGTTTGAGACAAAATCAGTTATTAGTTACTATCTACTTGACGGGACTACCTACATTGGACCAGTTCATCAATGGGCAACCGATTCTAAGTGGTACACAGGAAGCGTCCATGACACCACCTCTCGGCTGCTTGATCGTGTAGTTGCCAATCAAAACATCCCAATACAAGACGCATTTCACGCTCAAGCACCCGACAGCGCAACTCCCGTCTCTTTCACTTCGTTGATTGGTATTCCGTCTCAATTCCCGTGGTTTGATATTGGATTGTCAAGGTTGGCGGAGTTGTTGACGACGGTGGCAACTTACCGCGATCGCATATCCTCAAAATTTGCAATCCGTGGAGCTTATGCGGTTAACACTATTTACTCGTTGAACGACATTGTTAGTTTCAACGGCAATAGTTATGTTTGGAGAAGCGCAACACCTGCCCAAAATCAACAACCTCCTACAACTGGCGATAACGCAAACTGGTTAATGATTGCAGCAAAGGGTGCAACCGGTGGGACAGGGGCGCAAATAGTTGGGTACAATGCAACCAACTGGACGGGAAGCAGTGAGGCAGCTGCAAGAGGGGACGTTAGAGACGCTCTAGCCTCTATTCCCAATCCGGATTTAAGTAATTACCTAACTGTTGCTGCCGGACTACCGCGAAATAACCCAGTGATGACGGGTGCGGTGAAACGTCCCGCACTAACGTTCCCGGTTGCAGGGGGTGAAAAGGGGACGGAAGTACCGACCGCCCAATATGTTGAGGACGCGATCGCGCAACTTGCTACAGGGAAGTTGCCGTCTCCTTTGATATTTGCAAGAAGAACATCGGTTATTGCTTTGGGGCAAGATAATCGGACTACAATCGTTTGGAACCCAAGGGTAATAAACCAAGGTGCAATACTAGACAGCAATGGCATTATTACAATTGCCGAAGCTGGTAACTATTTGTTTATGGTGGCATTGCAGGCAACTATTACAGGTAACTATCAATCGTCGCAGGGGCAAGTTCAAATTCGCTTCCGGTCAATGTTGGCGAACTTAAGTACTGGTGTCGATGCTGGTGACTTTTTTAATTATGCTTACGGAGCAACGCAAGCCACGTTTACCAACAAGCAACAAGGCTTCCGGTTTGAACAGCTTTCAGCGGGGACGATGTTAGATATTGACGTGATAACTCAGGCGATTGGAGCTAGCAGTGTGATTTCTTCTTCTCAAATTGATGGAAGTGCAGCAAATAACCATCTTTATGTTTGGCGCGTGGCATAACAAAAAGACCATCACGCTAACAGGTGATGGTCTTTTTGTCGTTTTATTTGTTCGCCTTTTCTTTACGTGCTGCGATCGCTTCCTTGATTAGCCTCTGAATCGTATTTGCCTTAGTACGTCCTTCGTCTTCTGCAATTTGGTTAATGTCTTCTTCAAACTCAGTCAAGTCTACGCTGAATCTCGCTGTCCTAGCCATTGACACAGACCTCCATTGCTTTTTCGATGATTTCGTAAAAGAATTGAGAGCGCGACATTCCAGAACTTTCGGCAATTGCAATTAATTCTAAGTACCGGGACTCGTTTGGAACGTGGATATTAATGTTTTGGTCTTGCGACTTGCGACGTGGGGCTTTTACTTGTTCAACGATTGTTGGTTTTTCGACTAGTTGACGAATATTAAGTAGTTCGGCTTGCACCGCATCAACTTTTGCACTGATTCTCTCTTCGGAATTGGTAGCGACTTCACGAACCTCACTAACAACGATTACATTGCTTGATGCAATGTCGTTACGAATATCCGAAGTTGCTTTTTTAATGCCTTTGGCTAAAACCGTCATCCCTTCCAACAACATTACCGCGTCAGCTTCGATGTTTGGTGTTGTAATAGCCGCTACTTCCCAACCTACAATCTTTTGCATCCAAGTCCTGACTCCGATCGCTTGAAACACTTCGCAAGCCATCTTTGCAATCTCGGTACAATATCTGCCAGCGTGCATTGCGTAGTAGGATGCGATCGCGGCAACCGCTAAATCTGGAATTCCGCTTGCCAAGAACAAAGATAGCTTATCAATCTCAAACCCTTTAGCGACAAGATATACAGACAATCCCGATACTCCCAGCTTATCACTTGACAATGACTGAGATATTGCAGATTGGGATACCCCTACAATCTTTGCAGTTCCTCTAACCGTAGCTTTCCCCGTACCATCGGCATTAACTGTAATTTCGCTCTTGATTTGGTTTTCGACTTCAATTAAACTTAACATTGTAGATCCTTAGAAAGTTTACAAAAAACATAGAGAGCGTTGCTTTTCCCGGTTGGCGCTCTCTATGTTTTTAATATACTGCATTATTAAGCCACTTGCAACCTATTGCAGCCTTATGTAATATTTCGTTACAAACATGGATATTGTCGATCTTTCTCAGACAGCAGCTAACAGCGATCGCCTTGGCTTTCAATGGATTAACGCCGTCCGTGCCAAACTTCTCGATTTAGACTCGCAACTTGCAGTAGCCAATCAAACTATTAACCAATTACGGTCTGAAACCGCGCAAGCTTTTCGGGTCAGTGTCGTCAGCGCATTAAACCTTAGCTATACAGGAGGTGCGGTAAAATTACCATCGGGACTAATCGCATCTGTTGCACCGGGTAACATTACCGCACCAAATAACGCTGTTTCGTTTGTGTTTGTTAACGCCACTGGCGCGATCGCCATTTCCACAACTCGTCCCGCTTTAGGATTTGAGATTGCTAGAGTTGAGGCAAGCGGGGGTGCAGTTACCCAATTACAGAATTACCCATTGTTTGCTGTTCGTCCTGTTGACCCCGACTTATCGAACTACGCAACAGTTGACTATGCCAATAGTCGAGCGTGGAAAATTCAGGCTTTAGGACGGAAAACCTCGACCTTTGCGATCGCGTCTACAGACACTTACTACCGCATACCCCTAGAAAGTTTGACGGGTAGCGGTTTTGCAACCAATGGACTGTTTACAGCGCCAGCTGCGGGTAATTACGTATTCGCTTCACGTATTCGGGTTGACACGACTACACCTAACCAACCTTTGGCAGTCAAGCTGTCGTTGTATGTTGGCTCGACTGAGATACTTCTCAATCAGGGAGATAGCGCGTATGGGGATTTGTCCGCATCTGTCCAAAATAATGAGCCTGTCCCCTTAGCAGTGGGGGGACAGGCTGACATGAGAGTTTATTTAACAAGGGGTGTTAATGCTAGAGTACGAGAGGGGAGTTCGGTCGTGGCGTGGTTGGTTCCTTAGCTACTTACAAACAGTTTCAACTAGTTTTACCCCAGTTTTACTTGTTGCCCAAATTTGCTTATCCTTGACATACCAGGACAGCTTACCATCGCCACCAGCGCAATCTTTTGTATAAGCACTGTTTACACGATTACTTATTTTATAAATAAACCACTTTGTATACCTGCTAGCATGAGGCTTATTCTGGATACTGTTAACATCCAGCATTATGACCTGACCGCTACTATCAACTCCAATTCTGACCCATTTTGGTGATGCAAAAGCATTTTTTACGTTTACCGCTAAGGGCATCACTAACGTTAATGTAGCAACAACTAACTTTTTCATTTTTCTCTACTTTTGACTAGTTAAGCGGGATTTGTACTCCCGCTTTTTATTATGCTTTCCTATGGGCTTCGATTATCTGTTTGATTAGCGCTGGTATTTCCGCGTCGGTTGTTACTTGCGATCGCAGCCAATCAAGCAATTCCGAATCTCGTTTAAATGTCACTATTACCCGCTTAACCGTTTGTTGGTATCGGCGATTGCCATCGATGTTGGCTTGAGTGCGTTTTCTTTTAGCAGGCATCTTACAGCCCCTCGCCAAAAACTTGAGCAAGTATTGACTGAGGGTACAACCCAACCATCCCAAAACGCGGGTCATCAACTTGTTCAATTTCAATCCCCATTTGGCGACACAAACAAGCTGCTTTCTTCCCTTTATTGCTCGACTCTTTTAGCGATATTTCCAACCCCAACTTTTTCGAGTAACCAAGAACCGTGTATTTGTGCCCACATGGTGCGTTAAATCTGTCTTGCTCGTGTTCGACTTGTTCTACGCGGTCGGTCAGTTCCGACTGCTTTTGATTCAATTGCTTTTGGTTTTGATTTAACCGTTCCTGCTCTTGCTCTAGCGCCTTTTGACTACGCTCCAGATCGACTAATTGCTGTGCGTAGATCAAAAGCATCTCCGCTTGGGTTTTTGGCGGGGTTAACTCAACCTTCCCTGTGGTCAGTAGTTCTTCCACCCATTCGTCAACTTGCACTGCAAACTCAGGAGACAACCACTGAGCAAGACGTAAAGCTACTTTACGATAAACCCAAGTACCTGTTGTTTCTGGAGTGCCACCAACACTAGAATCAATTAGTTGACCATTATGGGAATCAGCATAATGCTTGTTTTGCAAGACTTTCAAATATTCTTTTGTAGAACTTAATCTACTCCAATCACCCCAAAGCTTTCCGCAAGCCTGACACATATCGGTAGCAGACCAATATCCATCCTCGCGTTGGCGGATCGTGCGGCCATTCCAATTTCTTGGTATTATATTCATTAAGCAAATTCCTTAATAGACTTTGTGGTGCGGCTAAGAGGGAGCGTCAGAAACTTCTCTTAGCCGCTTAAATTTATAGTATCGTCATCAACACATTGTGTCAATAGCTGCACAAAATATTTTTAAGCTGGTATACTGCGAATGTAGCAACAACTAACTTTTTCATTTTTCTCTACTTTTGACTAGTTAAGCGGGATTTGTACTCCCGCTTTTTATTATGCTTTCCTATGGGCTTCGATTATCTGTTTGATTAGCGCTGGTATTTCCGCGTCGGTTGTTACTTGCGATCGCAAGTAGGTAAGTAATTCTGAATCCTCTTTAAACGATAACTGCACACGCTTTACTGTTTGTTTGTATCGGTTGTCAGCATCAATATGCGCTTGGGTTCTAGGTCTATTCATCACAACCCCCAAGGACTAAAGTCAATTGCACGCCATTACCATATGCATTACAGTGCGATCGCCAATAGCTTTGCTCGGAAGAAGAACCGCGCATCATCCCCAATGTTTCAGCAATTAATTGTTTGATAACTTGCTCATCAACAGTGGTAGTAACGTGCTGAAACTTCTTTCTTGCTCGCTTACCTTTAATAGGTGGGTTGACTTCATCTAGTCTGGCTTGCATCTCAATTGGCAACACATTGTAGACTGACTTATTAATAAATCCTCCCATGCAACCCCAAGACCAAGACCATCCAGTTAACCGTTCAGCTTCTCGTATCCAGTCAGGGGTAAAATGCACCTCCCAAGGTCGATACTCGCGGGTAACAGATGAAACGAGGAAGGCGATCGCGCTTGATTGCTGCTGTTCTACCTGAGAACCTGCCATCCACTGGACAACCCAACGGTTGACAGCTATGCGAAATTGCGGCGATATCCATTTACCCAAATCAACCGCAACCTCGAAATGAACCCAAGTATCTTGTTCGTCAAAACTACCGCCAGTTAAAATCACAAGTCCAGAACCCTTGCTACTACCGGATACGGGAATTCCCGTATCCACAGAAAGTGCATGGAAATACTCTTTTGTGGATTTTAACCGCAGATAATCATTTAGCTTTTTACCGCCAGCTTGACACATTGCCGTAGCATTAATGTAACCGTCTATTTTTCTTTGCCCAATTTGCACACCATGTATCTCGTGCATGATGACTTGTGACGCTTTTTGGCGTACCATAAAAATACCTCTAATTAACCTTGGAGTGCGGTTGAGATTGAGCCTCAGAAACTTTTCTCAACCGCTTAATATTTATAGTATCGCCGTCTGTACGCTGTGTCAATAACTGCACAAAATATTTTTTAGTGCATTGGACCCGAATTATTCCAATCAGAATATTTCTTGTTTTGTAGGTCTATGGGAATTCCCATAGACCTCGAAAATGTGATCGCCTCAAAGACGGATAAACAAATCTATCCGTCCTCAATATTTAAACTCCCGTCCTTGGTTGACCAAAATCAATTCTAATTTACCAAGTTTCCCTACAGTCCAGCGATTGGGTAAGGTTTGAGGTTGAGCTAGTCCGTTGAGCTTGACGGACACAATGCCTTCAGCAACACCGGGGATATCTTGAATCCGTTTCTCAATCGCCTTATTCAAAATCAAATCCCCCAACGGCAAATTACCGGGTTTGAGATACTCGGTAATTTTTGCCTGAACGAGTGGGGCAATGTTGTCAGGGTTGGCGGTTGGGAGGATACCAGCGATCGCACTAACATTAATATCAAAGGTATCAACGTTCCATAAAGTAACCAACGCCATAGCGGCTTTGCGATTGAGAAAAGATTCGAGTTGCGATCGCTGTGCCTCGCTCATAATTGTGCCATCTGGGTTTAATCCAAACACCCCAACATAACCATTGCCGTAAGTTGCTTTATCAGGCTTCAACCGACCTACGGCAAGCGCCACCGAACCAATTCCCAGATATTCTTGCACTGTGTCTTCAAAGTCATCCTCGGATAAGAGGGTATCACGCCGCCGTAAACTGCCTAGTATTCTTGCTTTCCATTCTTCGTCCGTCTCTACGTCCTGTCCTCCGGATGGTTCTTCTAGCCAAGTGATTGAAGCAACGCGAGGAATGGGGGAATAAGTAATTGCATTATCGGAAAAGTCGCCAATAGTGAGGGCGATCGCAAAAGCATTTCCACTAGTTTGATACGGAGGGATGCTAACTTCTTGGGTGGTTTCCCAAGTCATTCCCGAATTAGAAAAGCGAAACCCCGATGGTAATAAAAAGGGTTCCGCATAAACTCCATCCAAATCAATTTTGATAGTTCCAACAGCAACACGACCAAGCCGTCGCTCAACACCAAAGTAGGAAATACAATTTGCTTCTAATGTTGATGCTAATTCGTTAACTTTGGTAATAACTGTACTACCAGCGATCGCCCCTGCTTCTAAGATTGCGGTCACTGGGGAAACTGGGGAAAAGTCGGTCAGTTTGCCATTGGAAACAGCGATCGCCCTCTGAATTGAAGCGTCAAGTAATTGTTGTGCAGTGGTGGTGTCAACCTGTGGCATAGTTTGCTTGTACCGTTTCTCCTGTGGCTAGTGTCAACTTTAAACTGAGTTCCCCATTTTTGTAGGCTATTACCTCGACAATAGCCGTTATACCTACCATTTGAGAAGCTGTCAGCCTCACCCTCTCCGCCAACACTTGGGGTATGCCAGTACTGTACAGAATGTCGAGAGGAACGCCAAAACTAGGGGAAAGAATGCGTTCTCCTGCAATCGTATCAAGTAGGTGTCGTGTTTGCGAAAGCGTGGGTGTGTCAATCAGTGCAACACTTCCACCAGCATAAGTTAAAGGGTATGATAAATCCATGTAATTGATAGTTTTATGGCTGCCATCTTTCATCTTACCAATACCGATAATGGCCCCAATCGATACGCGATTGAGCAGGGTGCTACTTTCAATTGGCTAACGCTGGTGTTGGATGGTGACTTTACAACATGGCAACCAAGAGGGCAAATACGCGATCGCTACGTCGAAAATGGAGGAACAATCAAAGCATCTTTTACTTTCCCAACCCTTGTTCAAGGTAGTGCCGCCCTTCCGAACGGGGGAACCGCAACGGGAACGATATTAAGACCACAACTTTCAGATGAGCAAACCACATCACTTGACTGGTTGGCGACAAAAATGGCGAAACGATCAAACAATAAAGAACAGGCAATAATAGGACGAAATGTTTGGGTGTACGATATTGAGATCGAATCCCCAGCAGGTGAAGTAATGCGCGTTGTCGAAGGCTACGTTGAGGTTTCACCGGAGGCAACCCGATGAGCGCCAATGTTACTGTCATTGCTAAGGATACTGCAATTGCAGTTCACTCAAGCCAGACAGTGGTACAAGTTATTCCTCAAAAAACAGCGATCGCAATATTCCCAAATGCCAGTGTTGGTGGAACGTCTCAAGCTAGCAGAATTAAAATTCCTTTTTCTTATGGAGATGCGACACCAAAAATCATCGCTGCTGCTGTCGGGTTAATCAAACGGGCATCCATAATTATTCTTGTCCCGTTTAACGTCCCATCGCTGTTATCACTTGGAGACGACTTAAATAGCGATCGCCTAATTAATAAATACGTGAACAACCCAATGGCGATCGCAGAATATGAAACTTCGCCACTGGTTCAATACCTTTCGTCAACACAAATAAAACTTGTAATCGCGCTTGGTGAAGGCTGCACACAAGGCAACGGTTTTGTAATTTTGGAGGTTTAGATGAGTATTTGGAAAGATTTAATCGGAACAGTGTTGACCAGTTTTAAAATTGGCTTGACTGGCAATACTATTGACACCAATGCTGGAAGATTAAGAGTCCGCGATAATGCAAACACTGCATTTAGTGCGATCGCTACTCTTCGTCCAGACGTTTCGGGAGACACAATTGTCCTAAACAGCGAGTCCGCAAATACTTACACGCTTCGTCGTCCTGTATCACAGGCTGCACCGTTGTCTGTTACTTTCCCCGCTACTACGGGAAGTGCTGGGCAAGTAGTGCAAACCGATGGGGCTGGAACATGGACTTACGTATCAGCAGGTAGCACCGCTGACCGCGAAGGAGTTGATACTACTACTTTATCGTTTGGGGATACTTCACCCAAAACAATGTTCACGCTACCTGCAAACGCAGTTGTCAACAGCATCAGAGTTACCATAGACACCACTTTTACTGGAACGCCTACTTTAAGCGTTGGAACTTCGGGAAGTGTAAGCAAATATGTCGCCTCAAATCAAATTGATTTAAAGCAACCTGCGGCAACAATTTTTGAAATTTATCCAGGACTTGCGCCAATTGGGACTACAGAAGTATTGCAAATTACTTATGCAGCGGGGGGTGCAACCACAGGAAGTTCCAGAATTGAAGTTTTTTACTGCAATCCTCAGTAATGTCAAAATTCTCAGATTTAATTGGCTCCATTAACAACCTGTTTCAAATTGGAATTGGCGGAACAGGTGCGCGATCGCTGCGATTCAAAAATGCAAATAATGGGGATCTAGTCTGGACTCCTACAGCCAACAGGACGTTAACACTACCAGATACAACCGGAACGATAGCCACCACTGCAAATATACCAAGTCTTGCGCCAATCTTTTTAGGTACTAAAGAATATGGAGATACGCATCAATCTTTGAGCGCTGGCGTATTTGGCAACAATATCGGATTGCCAAATATCCTTACTGACATCTTGGGAAAATGGAATTCAACGAGCAAAACTTATACTATTGCTACTACAGGTAATTACCTAATCTTGTCTAAATTACGTGTTCCTGACAACCTTGGCGTTATGGGCTGGGGTCAAGGCGTGCATACTTCCACTGCTGACGGATCTTTCTTTTTTTGGGATGTTATCAGAACTGGGGCTACAAATAACCGCAACATTATTGTCAATACTCGAATTGCCGCGTTTAATGCAAACGACATATTAAATTTTTTCACCTATGTCGATAGCGCAACAGTCGTTTGGGTTGCATCGTTAACAATTATCCGATTAAGCTAGCAATTTAAATTTCCCCACGCAAAAATCGGGCATATTGGCGAGCGCTTAATTTTTCGGGGTCACGAAGAAATGCATGAGCCCCTGAAAGAGCATCGCAGTAATCGTTCGTCAATGGTTTTGGCGTACCGTCAAACATATGAATTGCGTTCTTAAAGCGATCGCACCAATTCCCATCGATTAATTTTACGCGCCCCTGTTCTGCGTCCTTGGCGACTGGCTTGGCGCGGGTTAGTTTATCTCCTTGAGGTTTCAACCCTTCAACATTAAAGCCTTTCAACTGCTCTTCTAAATAAGCTGTCACGCGCTTGCCCGCAGATCCCCCCTCTTCTTCCCATGCAACATACACAGCTTTTCCATCGCGCTTGGCTGTATCAATAATAAGTTTGTCCGATGCAGTTACATCAAGCTGTTCCGCGATCGCATCAACTATCTCGTAGCCGTCATCCTCACAAATTCCTAACAATATTCCAGCAGTGTAAAAGCTGTCCTCGTTAACTTCTTTTGCCGTAGCAGCCATATCCCAGAAGCGCACAAGAGCAACATATCTTGATGGTGCGGGAATAATTTGGAACCAAGCAGAATTAAAGACCTTCCCGGCTTGCGGTCTAATGCGCCAGTTACCATCTAGGAGCCGAGCGCGGTCAATGCTGTGTTGCATTTGCAAGTTTGCCAAATAACCCGGATCGCTCTCCATCAAGATCGGGTTGTCGGTCAACTTGGAAGGAATGAAAGTAAAGCTTTTGGGATTGATATCAGGGAAGCGATCGCGTAATTCTTCCTCAGCGTCAGCCCATACAAAATTATCTTCATACACCACAAACCAACGCACTACGCCCGAACGCTCAGGAATGGGGTAGCCAGCTTCATCTATATACCATTCAACTAATTCAGCAACCCAGCTTTCGGCATCAGGGTTACAAGTTGCTCGCACTAACGGCTTAATTCCAATAGTCGAACGGCAACGCGACATGATGTAAATAAATTGTTTCTTGGTAAAGTGGGTTAATTCATCAAATCCACAACGCGCCAATTCCGTCCCCTGCCAATCAAAAACGTTTTTTTCGTGTTGTAAATGAGCGAATCGAACCGTCGCACCCGTAGAAAATTTCCATTCTAAAAAAGTTTGATTTAATTTCGCGTCAACCGTGGGATAAAGACGTGACGATGCATCAAGTAAGCCTCCTTCGTTGCGGATTTGGGGGGAAGTTCGCCTAAAGATTATTCCCCCATAGTTAGGGTTTGATATTAATTCCTCACGAGCAAAGTCCAATAAAAGTCCGACAGTTTTTCCACCCCCAGCCGATCCGCCGTAGAGAACAATATCAGCGTTACTCTGTAAAAATTCGGCTTGTTTCCCTAGCTGAGGGCAAGGAAGCCGTTTTTTTTCTAATTCATTGGCTACTAGGGGTAATTTTTCTAAACGCTTGTTGGATCGTCTCTCTAAGCTCGCTAATCCCATTTGCCGCAGCCTCTAACACTTCCCTTGGTATCCATCCCGCATCGATTAAAACTTCCAACGCCTCTAATTCGTTTGTTGGTTGAGGGATTACCCGGTCAATCGCCCATTTTGGTGTCGGCATCACATCGTCGTGTTCCTTCGTCTCGATATGCTCCTGCGACCAAAAAAGATTGCCTTCCTTGTCGTAATGCCTAACCTGTTTTGTCGTTTGCGATCGCCTTTTAATTGTTTGCCCATTTTCTAAAGCATCAATAAGTTTTTTATGAGCAAGTCTTGAAACTTCTTCTGGGCAAAATCTCTTAAAGTCAGCTTTCGCTTGCGCGATTAAGTCAGAAAATTCCGGGTACTTATTTTGCCATTGATAAAACGTATCTTTACTTATTCCCCCAGCAAGCCACCCAGGTTCGTCACACCCGTCCCGTGTGATAGCCTCACAAATCTTTTTAACTGTTTCTTCGGTATACTTACTTTTTGCCATTAAAGCGGGTGACTAAGAATAATAATTTTATTAATATCGCGGTTTGCCACAATAAAAAAAGCATCTGACTCGCCGTCTAACCTGATTGTAGTATTCCATAGCGTAATACTGGTAACCGTCCCCTGTCGCTGTCCAGGGTACTTAACCACCGTTCCAACATACAAAATCCTGTCCCAGAATATTTTTATTGTAGAAAGAATATCTTTTAAACTGTCCTGCCCTGCAAATCCAAATATCGCCAACGCCACTGCACTAATATTAAGGATTGGAGTTATGTCAATACCATTCACTGCCAGCAATGCCACAAATGAAAAAACCCACACAAACAATTTAATCACCGAGGCCGCAACAGGGATGAAAGTAAGGTAGTTTGTCTTATCCCTGTTGTTTAGCTGTGGATTGTCTTGCACCGATCGCGACACAAAGCCAGCACTTACCGACACAAACGCAACCAGACTCAACGCCACAAACAAGATGATTTGGAACCAAACAAAAAACTTCGCAACAGGAAAAGTCCAACCCCACCAAGGAGCGATCGCATACCCTAGACCAATAGTGGCTCCCAAACCAAAACCCAACCACCGCAAATCCGAACCTATCTCAGCAAGCCATGAGCGTAAGACCCCTACAGGATTAGTTTTTTCTATCCGTCCTCCAACTATTCTCCCCAGGACGGATAAAACCGAAAACACAAGACCTCCGACAATTGCCCGTCTAATTGCGTCGTGAACGCTAATCATAACAATACAGATATATGCCTTGTGCTATATTCTACACAATACAGACATATGCAACACCAAAATAAAAAAGGACGGATAGAAGTTGTTTTCTATCCGTCCTTAAATTTCAGGGTTAGCTTTACTACTCGCCTAATAATAACTGGCGATCGCCCTCCTTATTAGAAAATTTCTTAGCAATTTCAGCGAGCGCGTAAGGCGGCAGCTTGTGTGACTCAACTGCGGACAGTTGTAATTGCCATACACCGGACGCTTTGCCCATTCCTACAGATTCCAGCCATTCCCATGCTTTAGTGGTGTTTTTAAACCCGTATTTCTTTTGGATGTAGGTAATGCCAACACCTTCATAAATGCCTTGGTCAGTGATAGTGCGATCAATGTATTCAATACGTTCAACTACCGCATCAACCTTGCCCAACGCCAATGGAGCTAGACCTGGTGAAACGCATTCAAGCAAGTGAACAGTAGCTAGTAGTTTTTGTTGGTTGTTAGACAGACGTTCCTGTGTCTTTGCTAATTCAACCTGTAATTTTAGATTTTCGTTCTCTAGCTCTAATTGTTGCAAGCGATCGCTGATTACAGGAATTACAGTTTCTGCCTCACGAGTTTTAACTGCAAAGTAGGTTTGGGCTTGAGCCACCGCCGTTTTGCGAGGATCTCCACACATTGCTGTCAGATAACACGCAAAACGAGAAAGCTTGAAATCAGCGCCTTTAGAACCTCTGCCCTCTCCTTGACCGTTTGCCGCCTCCGGCAAATAGTCGAAATGTTCGTCAATACTAGCTTCTGCATTCTGACAAGAGAATTGAGCAAGTGAGATTGCATTTTCAAATCTTCGCCATTGTTTGTATCCCAGCAATGGCATTAACTCACGTGCCAACCAGTATTCATTCCCGTCGCCGTCAAATCTGCGAATGCTATCGAAAATCGATTCAGAACCTGTTAAGCTTTTCATGTCGCCTACTTGTACTAGGTGGCTGTCAGCGTTAAACGGCTAGTTTCTACCTAGCCTGCTGGCATTAAAAATAATTGTATACCAAAACGCACAATATATTAACTATTGACACAGAATATTTTGTGTTGCTAAACTCACAACGAGTCACTCGTTGCTGTCAGAACCTTGTAGTAGTTCACGGCTAACAAACAGTTCTGCAAAAACGAGTCATTGTATAGCAGCACGACAGAGAAGCCATGAAACTAAGCAAACAAGCCGCAGATATATTAAATGCAGTAACCGATCGCTACTTAGCCAAACTATCAGAGAAAGAACGCTTTCAAATTTTGAACGATACAGCGAACGCTTGTTCTTCGCCCAAAGAAGCACAAACTATCTTGTCTATTAGCTCATAGAAAAGAACAGTAAGTTCATGTCGCGTCATTTCTTCCCAAAACCCAGGTGTCGCAGCTGCTGTCTTTAGTATTTTAGCCCGATTAGAATTAGACACTGTTTCAACTTCAGATGATCGCAGCATAGCTTCTAATCTTTGCTCTTTAGCCTTGATCGCCCCTTCTAAATCTAAATCGTTCTTTCTTTTCAAGTCTAATATCTGTCTTTGCAATTCCATCGCCTCATTGCTAACAATTGCTGACATCTCCTCATCTGGGTATGAGTTTGCAATAAGTTCGGCTTTTTGGGTAAGCGTTTTAATACAATAAGCGATCGCAATCTCCAGCCTAATCAACAATCCACAATTACAACAACGTAAGTACTCATAAACTTTACCCCGAGCATGGGTAAGGTTTTTTACCATTTTTAACTGGCACGTTTCACACCAGGCAATCCCGCACAAAGGATTATTTCGCTCATTGCTGCGAGGAACATAGCCCATAGCTATTTTTTTTTGAATAAGCTCAAATTTTTCTACACTAATAATGCCTTGATGACCAGATTCAACAACTTGAGTCTTACTCGGGACGGTGGGATAGTAACAAATCAGACCGCACAATTGGGGGTTACTCAACCATCGCCCAAAAGTTGAGATATCACGGGAAAAATCCTGATATTTTTTTCCTTCAAGGCGATCGCTCCCATACTTTTCTACTAATCGCCGGATAGTACCCGTCAGTTCCCCTGATTTCAGAAAAATATCTATACACTCTCTCGCGACATCAGCGCAAGTTTTATTAGTATCTCTGTACTGGTTAAAGTTAGGACGAACAGTATCACCATTCTTTTCAAAGCCAAATATTGCTTTATATATTTTTCGTTGGCTTCTAAAATATTTTGCGCCTTGGAGGGCATTGTATTTATTTTTATCTCTAACTTGTGCTGCCATTGCGGCAAGAATTCGGCTGGTAAATACGCCCTCGGGAGTCTCAAGGTCTAAACTACCACCGTCCAAAAATAACAATTCAACCTCATATTTTTGCAATTCCTCTCTAGCTTTTTCCCACCCCAACGCCGAACGAGTGAAGCGATCAAAGCATGGAACTACTATTGTTTTTATTTGCCGCGATCGCACTAACTCCAATACCTTGTTATACCCCCTCCTAGTTTCACTTGCCCCAGATTCTATATCCCAATGAATTTGCTCATCAGTCAAGCCGTAGCGTTTTAGTTGGTCAATATACCGCTCCAGACCATGACCCTCAGTGCATTGTCGCTGAGTAGAAACCCGACAATACCCAAGCGCCTTAGACAAATCCTGCATACCCACACCTGATATCTACACGCTTGATTTTACTTTGTTTTGTGCGCCTAGTGAAAATGCCACCTTTTGCAATCCCAAATAATAATCGCCCACCGCACAAATTATCTAGCGTAGCAATATCTTCTGCTACCCGAATTGGGCTGTGGAATGCTAATAAAACGGCCCCGGTACCTAAGCGAATTTTTGAGGTTAGCCCCGCCAGATGTGCTAATAATATCAAACTCGATGGACTGAGATTGAACTCATTAAAATGATGTTCGCTTATCCAGGCTTCTTCAAAGCCCAAACTCTCTGCATGCTTTACTAGCACCACTTGCTCTTGTATAGCGTCAGGAGCATAGAAGTGATGATTTTCGTAATTACAAAAAATTCCAGTTTTCATTGCGTTCCTTTCTCTTGGGTGCCGCACTATCACCCTATTTTTTTGCCTACGTTGCCACCCAGTGCAATTCCAACCACATTCGTGGATCGGCTTCCTTTAATTTCGATTTTGGGTCGCGTACCAGTCGCGAGACATTCACAAAAACTACTTGAACTAGTCCCATGTTGTCTGCTACTTCTCTGAGTACATTTTTGTAGGCTTGGATATAGGGCTTCATTTCGTCAGAGCAATAAATTCCTACATATTGCAAGCGTTTAGGAGGTCTTCCCCAGTAAGAGACGATTACCTTCACATAACAGGCGTCTAACAATTCTCCTACTTTTGGGTAGTAGTCATTTATGACTCTTGTGAATTCTTTAGCTAGGATGTCTTCAGTAATCATTCTAAAACATCTTTTTGTAGCGTTCATCACGATAGTAGTATAACATATTTTATGCATGAAAAGTATAACTAATTGAATGAAGGAAGAAGGAAGAAGGAAGAAGGAAGAAGGAGGTTTATATATGTGGATTCAGACAAGGCACGTTTGAAGAAGGAAGCTTCCATTCTTCAAAGCTGCCGCCCCAAGTCAAAACGAAAGACCCTGCGGAAGGTCGGGATATTAAATAAAACAGCGAGGATGATACTCAAGTTGGTTATTTTTAAAAATATATACATCAAAAATAGGAGGCTAGCTTTTTAGGCATAACCTCCTATGAAAAAAAAATGAAGAAAGAAGGAAGAAGAAGGAAGAAGAAGGAAGACTTCAACATATCTTTCCTCTTCCCTCTTACGAGCGTTAAATTGGTACAATTATTGTGAGTTGGGCAGGAGGCAGAAGGCAGAAGGAATCCCCATAAATAAATTTAGGGGATTTAATAAGGACGTATTTTTCCTTGCGCTGTGCGTCTCGAAAAAAATATTTTTACCTTCTTCCTTCTTCCTTCATTGATATTTTATCAATTTTTAGACACGACAAAAAACGACTTCGTAAAGGGTATTCTTAATTTTTGATTTCCGATTATCGAGCATTGCGCTCTGAAACTAAAACCTCTGCCACAAGGTGTGGTAAATGTGTTAAATCAACATATCCTTCGGAACCTCGAATCGGTGAGATAAATGTATAATTAGGGTCACACTCCCCAGTATCGTAAACTTGAATAAACCACCGATCGGGTAAACCTTCAACAGCCAATTCTACCATATACCAACTTGCGCCAATCAGACGAGAGTTAACAATATTGAACCACTCTCGATCGAATTCGGAGACATTCCAATCAGCCATCAGAAATTCTAAGGCTATTTGTCCGGCGTCAGTTGAAGTCAAAAGCATTTTTACTCCTTATTTGAAACTTCTACATTTGAAACTTCTACATCTGAAAGTTCAGGATATAATCCTAGTTGCTTCGCTAGTTCGCGAGCAATAAAGATTAAAAATTGGGCACCATCTTGATTTCCTTGGTGGGCAAATGCAGATGCGACTTGTAGCATAGTCTGGATTAAACCAGCATCGATTAATTCTGGTTGAGCCTCCAAAACGTCTGGTTCTTGACCATTGGGACAAGCGAGTAGCTGTTCAATAAGATTAAAATACAATGCTTGGCGTTCTTCTGTCATGATTTTTACCTTTGAAGTTTTAATTTTTAACTTGGACTTTTTTACTGTTCAATACTTTGGTGCCATAACCTCTCCAACATTTCAACTTGTTGTCTAAAAACAGCAGTACGATAAATAAGATACCTGTCGTACATTAGAATTATTACCCCAATACCAATAGGTACAAACAAAAAAAACCATTGCACAAGATGGGCAATTGTATATTTTTCGCTCTTAACTAGTAACTGCTTAATCAAACTAGCATCAGGCAATTTTTCTACCGTACCTTGAGAAAAATTTGCAACTTCGTGCTTGGGATGTGCTGCACTTAAATTATTAAGTCCCCAGGCTAAATCCTGTATTTCTAATAAATCCATATGTCGCTCCCAAACCACACTAAATACTGCTAGAACTGGAGAAAGCACCGCTAAAGTCACTAGACAAACTATTATCAACTTTATAAGCTTGAATTTCATGTTGGCTCTCCCTAGCTCTGGCAGTGCATACCTGAAGAAGAAGTACCTTTTACGGTTTCTGCTATGCTTGCTGCTAATTCTTAGATATTCTTGAAGTCTTGATTGTTGTAAGGATTAAGAAGTCCCCCCTACATCCGAGGCTCTCACCTGGGAATGTAAGGGGGTAGAGGGGAATCTCTGCGTAAATCCTATATGCTTTATATCAGTCGCCAACAATAGCACCAGTTTATGTCTACAGGATCAAGAATATTAAATTTATTAAAGTTGTACTCAAGTGCTACAAGTCTTTTCAGGTAGGTCTTACAAAAATTTATTGGGGTATAGGTGCTAGTATTTTTCGCGTGGGGTACTGGCATTTATAATATAGGGTGCTGGCATTTATGCACTCAATCTAAAGCTAGCCTCTGTCCCGTTGTCGAATCATTCAGTCTGTTGTTGCCTTTTGGAAATCTGTACTCAAAAATAATAATATTGACTTGAGAATATACACTAAAGCTATATTAATCGTCTAATTAATTTACAAATATATTGATTTAGTAAAGTAGCTATCAATTTTATATTTAAATAATATTAATTTTTGGAAAATTTAGTTAATTTTGATTTATTGAAATCCCCAAGTTTTTTAATAAGTCAGGAATCTGGGAATTTTTGGGATTTGAAAATCTTTTGTGATGGATAAAGTTACAATAAAAATTGGGTCTAAAATCATCCGATCGCTCTGCTTTAAATAAAAGCGCCTATTACTTTTGATAGATTATTTTGACAAGGAGTTAATGAATGCGAATTGCTCGTGACATCACAGAACTTATTGGACGGACTCCTTTAGTACAGCTAAACAAAATTCCCTCGGAAGAAGGATGCGTGGGGAGGATTGTTGTCAAGCTCGAAGGTATGAACCCCGCAGCTTCTGTAAAGGACCGCATTGGGGTAAGTATGGTATTGGCAGCAGAAAAAGCTGGATTGATTCAGCCGGGGAAAACGCTTTTAGTTGAGCCAACCTCAGGCAATACAGGCATTGCCCTAGCGATGGTTGCAGCTGCTCGGGGCTATCGTTTAATTTTAACCATGCCAGAGACGATGAGCCTGGAACGACGGGCTATGTTAAGAGCTTACGGTGCTTCTTTGGAGTTGACACCCGGTTCTGAAGGAATGCGGGGGGCAATTAGCAAAGCTGAAGAAATTGTGGCTAGCACTCCCAATGCATATATGCCGCAACAATTCCGCAACCCAGCCAACCCAGAAATTCATCGAGAAACTACCGCAGAAGAAATTTGGGCGGATACTGATGGACAAGTGGATATCTTGATTGCGGGTGTGGGTACCGGTGGGACGATAACTGGAATTGCAGAAGTAATTAAAAGTCGTAAGCCGAGTTTTCAGGCGATCGCTGTAGAACCTAGCAACAGTCCTGTACTATCGGGAGGGCAACCAGGTTCTCATAAAATTCAAGGTATCGGTGCCGGATTTATCCCTGAAGTTATCCGCACTGACTTAATTGATGAAATAATTCAAGTTAGTGACAACGATGCAATGGCTTATGGACGGCGCTTGGCAAGAGAAGAAGGATTGTTATCTGGGGTGTCGTCTGGTGCGGCGTTGTGTGCCGCGATACAAGTAGCTAAACGCCCAGAAAACCGCGATCGCCTAATTGTGATGATTCAACCTTCCTTTGGCGAACGTTACCTCAGCACCCCCATGTTTCAAGATTTAGTCCAGGAAGCTGTGGTGCGTTAGGTAGGGAATGGGGGAGAAGAAGGGTAAAGGTTAAGGGGTAAAGGGAACAGGACTTAATTCTTCCCCTTTACCCATTACCTCCTAACTAACACATTCCACAATCCATATATAGCAAGGGTTACAAAAAAATGTGTTATTTTCATATTTTACGCTCCGCGATGGCCGCGCCCGGTACTAGGCTGACATCTTGTACCAACGTTAGGAAGCCCGGAAATAAATTTCACAGATGAAAGCTTAAACTCATTAAAATCGGTTTAAAGGTTTATTAAGTTAGCTTTAGCTAACTTGAGCTATTAGCCCGTTCGCGCAGCGTCCCGAAGGGATAATTTATTTCTGGGCGGATTTTGGGCGTTCTTCAGAATGGTGCAAGATGTTAGTTAAAACGGGTTTAAGCTTCTCGTTATGAAATTGACTTCAGGGCTTACACCTTGCACTTTCCTAATGTTTGCACTTACCCTGCTTGTGGTTGTGTTCGTGCTTGTGAGAGCAGCCTTGCAAATCTTCCTTCATCAAACTTTCGCTAATTTCCCTCTGAGACTCATCCTCCGCTTTTAAACCAATCCAAGCGTCAATTTTTTCGACATCGAAACCCACCTCACGACGATCACCTACTTGAATCAAAGGACGACGAATTAAGAGGGGGTCTTTTAGCATCATCATCAAAGCGGTTTGTGCGTCATCGATATTTTCGGGAATCACTTCACCAGATTTTACCCTCGGAGCAGCACGGTTAAACCATTCGACTAGAGGGCGATCGCCGAAAAATGAGCGCAAACGTTCAACTGTCCAAGCTTCTGTTAACAGATTGTATGCTACCACTTCATGACCTGCAGCTGTGAGCAAAGTTTTTTGCTTGGTATTATTTTTACAGCCTGGTTTTTCATAGAAAATCACGGTTGCCATTAAATTCTCTCCTACAATATTTTTGTTAGTGCTTAGGAGTTAGGAGTTAGGAGTTAGGAGATATCAACCAACAACCAACCACTAACAACTATCAAAACCTAAAAATTCTTAGCTGTGTGGCTAGCTATATCAAATTCAAATCGCTCTTTTGGCTTAGTTTCACCATAAAGATTAAATGTCAGTGTTGGTTCATCTCCTACGGCTTCTACACTGTGAATAGCATCAGGAGTTAAGCTAATAATATCTCCTGGGGATAAGATTACTTCTCCTGTCTGTTCAATTTTGTCCGGAAAATCTGGGTGGTAACTTTGTCGCCAAAAGGTATTTTTTTCCTGTCCTTTTAATATCGCGATCGCTGCCCAAGTTCCGTGGTTGTGAATTGTCGAAACTACCCCAGGAGAAAACGCCACAGTTTGGACCGTAAAAGGAAAACCCAATTCATTATATAGGAGTGAAACAGAGGTTCCAGTTTTAGGACAAGGTTCTAAATTTTGGCTTCGCACCCAGTAAGAGTTAATAATTAAACGTCTTACTAACATTCTAATATCTGGGAGGCGTTCTGATTCATTTTCGGCATTACTAAGAACATCTTCCAATTCTGTGAGAAATCGATAAAGGCGATAATTTTCTCGAATTAAATCCCATTCTCTTTTTGATTTACAGGCTTGATATTGCCCATCTCCTGTTATTAACCAATCTTTACCTTGCATATTTTTTCGACATAATAATTATGATAAACTATCAATTCAATCGCGATCTGAACTAAGTCACATCTTATATTAGTGGTTCACCGCATTAATTTTGATAAGTAAAAATTTTCTTTCTTTGTAGTTATAATTCATGTGGCTTGCCTCCCGTAGGGTATTGTAACTACAGTAACCCTCGAAATTAATGTGGTAGAGTATTAGTCTCATTCGTCTTCTTCTGGTAGACCTGTTAGAATATCAAGCAAAATTGCTGCGCCAACAAACTCATTTTTATCATCAATTTCTTTAATTTGAGAGCATATTTTCTTGGCTTTTTCTATCTCTCCCAATTTTGCCAAAACTAATCCAGAGGCAGCATAGGCGTGTAAATAAAGCCTAATTTGACTGTCTTCTTTGTGATTAACCAATATTGGCTTAAGTTGCTGCCAATCATCAGGTAATTTCTCTATGTTTTTAATTTTTTCAATGACTTTGATTGCAGCTTGCAAAGCTAATTCGTAATTATTTTTGTAATAAAAATATCTATATCCTGCCACCAAAACATCTGTATTGTCACTTGTTTTGGCTAAGGCTTGATTCATATATGCTTCTGATGCAGAGGAATTTTGCCAGCTTTCTGCGGCCAATACCAATAGCTTTTTGATATCCTCTGGAACTTGAAACCATGAGAACTTTTCGAGATTAGCTTGCATAAAAATCTCCTGAATAGTTAAGAGTTATGAATTAGACATTTGGTGGAAAAGAATTACGTATTTTCAATTCCTACCTCCTAACTCCTAACTCCTAACTCTATTAAAACAAGGTGAGAACGTAAATCAAGGTGAACAGAACAATCCAGATGATGTCTACGAAATGCCAGTACATTTCAGCCATCTCAATGCCTGTATGCTTGTGAACCGAATAGTGTCCTTCTCGACGCGATCGCCACAATACACCTAATATCAATAGCAGTCCGATAAACACATGTAAACCGTGGAAACCGGTCATTAAGTAAAAACAGTTGGAAAATACGTTCGTAGTCATCCCGTATCCCAAACTCATGTACTCAACAACTTGACCGAGTAAGAATATTGCCCCCATGATTGCGGTGATTCCATACCACTTCCGCATTCCTTGGACATCATTCTTTTTAATCGCTGCATCACCAAGGTGAATAACGAAACTACTAGAAACTAGAATGATGGTGTTAATTGTTGGCAGCAATAATTCTACCTCGGTTGCTTCTGGTGGCCAAACTTCTGTACTTCCCCGGAAGAACAAATAAGCTGCAAAAAATCCCCCAAACATCAGGGATTCAGAGATGAGAAAGGTCAACAATCCTATGACTCGTAAGTCTGGATGTTCTTCCTGATGGTGGTCTGCATTCGTCGTCAGGATGGCTATATTTTCTGCTGCGTCCATTTTTTACCTTAGTTAGTTGTTGCTTGTTAGTTGTTAGTTGTTAGTTGTTGGTTGTTAGTTGTTGGTTGTTGTCTTTTGATTCTTAATTTGTTTAACCATTAACAACTAACAACTAACTAATAACCATTAACAACTAGCAATTTGTAGAAACAGCACTTGTGGTATCTACAATGTGATTGTCGATGCCATAGTCGTAAGGACCGTGAGTGATAACGGGTAGGACTTCCCAGTTTTCAATTAGCGGTGGTGAACTGGTTGTCCATTCTAAAGTTAAAGCATTCCAAGGATTATCACCGGCTTTTTGCCCAGCAATCCAACTCCAAATAATGTTGATGGTGAAGGGAATCACTGATGCTGCCAAAACAAATGCACCTATGGTACAAATTTGGTTGAGGGTAATAAATTGTGGGTCATACATTGCCACTCGTCGGGGCATTCCTTGCAATCCCAATTCATGCATGGGTAAAAATGTCAAGTTGGTACCGATGAAGGTGAGGGCAAAGTGTACCCGTCCCCAAAATTCATTCAGCATCCGTCCTGTCATTTTGGGGAACCAGTGGTAAATGCCGGCATAGATACCAAATACGGAACCACCAAATAAGACGTAGTGGAAATGTCCCACCACATAATAGGTGTCGTGGACGTGGATATCAAAGGGTGCTGTGCCCATTGTGACACCGCTTAAGCCGCCCATAACGAACATGGACAACAAACCAATGGCGAATAGCATGGCACTGGTGAAGCGGATTTTACCACCCCAAAGTGTTGCTACCCAACCGAAAATTTTTACACCGGTGGGTACTGCCACAATTAAGGTGGAGATGGTGAAGAACATCCGCATCCAACCTGGTGTACCGCTGGTGAACATATGGTGTACCCAGACGAACAAACCAACTAGGCAGATAGCGAGACTGGAATAGGCGATCGCCTTATATCCAAAAATTGGTTTGCGGGCATGTACTGGAATCACTTCGGACATGATGCCGAAGATGGGCAGAATCATCAGATAAACTGCCGGGTGGGAATAGAACCAGAATAAGTGTTGGTAGATAACCACGTTCCCACCTGCATCTGGTTTGAAGAAAGAGGTGCCAAAGTTTAGGTCAAATAACAGCAGCACCAAACCCGCTGCTAACACAGGTGTGGAAAGCAGTGCGAGAACAGAAGTCGCCAAAATTGCCCAGCAGAATAAGGGTAATTGATCCCATTTCATGCTAGGAACTTTCATCTTTAAGATGGTGATCACAAAGTTCACCGAACCCAAAATTGAGGAGGTTCCCACCAAAACGACGGCAAGAATCCACATTGTTTGGGCATGGTGGGCAGTAATCAAACTTAGAGGTGGGTAAGCTGTCCAACCAGATTGAGAACCCCCGAAATAGAAACTACCTAATAGCAACGCACCTGCGGGTGGGTTCAACCAAAAGGCGATCGCATTCAATTTAGGGAACGCCATATCTCTAGCACCCAACATCAGGGGTACCAGATAGTTGCCAAACCCCCCAATCGCACTCGGGACAATCCACATGAAGACACGGATGTGTAGGTACCGTGTCTCCCTGCAGATATTTAGCGAAAATACTACAGAAAAGATGTGCTGTTGAACAATATCTAGTGTTTATACTGTTCTTATACTGTAATCAATGTATAAATGGTGAAAAATATTTTTGTCTATTTTTAATGGCAACATTCTAATATTTGGTATAAGTTTCAGGGATTATAAAACAAAGGAAAAATTTTGGATAAATTATGCGGATAAAAACTTATTGCTAAATGTCCAAGGGAACAGTTTGTTTAAAAAATAAGTTTATTTATTAGTCAAGAAAATGATAGTCTTTGGGTGTACCATCCCAAAGTGAATAAAGTTCTTTCTTGCCCCAAAGATACATATCACCGTTATCTCGGTATTTCTTTTTTGCTCGGAACACATAATTCTCATATCTATCTAAATGGTTAATATATATAAAATCTGTATATGGTACTTCGTATCCTTCGTAAATATCACCTTTAACCTTGATATTTGGAAGTTCGATCAATAGAGCAGACCCCCTTGATTCGCGTATAACTATTGCAAAAGAATTTAATTTTGTTGAATATCCGGTGTCCGCATGAAAAATCTTCCCATCTAAAATATTTGACGGAGTTTTTGTATTAAATAAAGATTTCAGGTAATCTGGTTTTACTAGGCGTGATTTTTCTTGAATAATTTTCTCTGCTGCATAAGAAGCCCAAAGACTAACATCATCAGATCCTTGACTTCTTGCGGGATACTGCTGGCTAATTGGGGCCTTACCCCTACCCCTGCGTTTTGGTGAAGTTTTTTCTAACGTATTGATAAGGGTTCCAGCCTTGCACCCATTAAAATTTGAAAGCAAAAATAATGTTTGCGCTCAATTTTTAGGTTTAAGAGTTGGGGTTACAACGTAAGAATAAGGCTTCCGACTAGTGCTAGGTTAGTACACCTTAACAGGGGTAGGCCTTACCCCCAATTAACCAGCTTTAGAACTTCATTGATTACCTTTGTTAGTTACATTTGTTTTTGATAATCCTAGTTCTTTGCTAAGAAAAGGGCTATATGTGGCTTTGTCCCAATTTTTGGCAGATTTTACTTGTGATGGTGTTATGTATTTAACACCAGTCAGGTTAGCACCATTGAGATCGGTATCGGTAAGATCGACCTGACCAAGGTTAGCATTTTTGAGGTTAGTTTTAATAAGTTTAGCACCACCAAGATTGGCACTACCAAGGTCAACGCCTTCCAAGTTTGCATTACTTAAGTCAGCACCATTGAGTTTGGCATGAGAGAGGTTTGTTTCTCTATTCCCAAGTTGGGCATAACGAAAGTCAGTGTGTAAGAGTAAAGCACCCCTAAGGTCAGTTTGACGAAATACTGCGTTGCGGAAAGTGGCATTACTGAGGTCGGCATCCCTAAAGTCAACTTCCATAAGATTTGCGCCTTGAAAGGAAGCATAGGTAAGTTGAGCATTACTGAGATTAGCACCACGAATGTTAGCACCATTAAGATTTGCATCACTCAAATTCAATTTCGGCTGGGTAATTAGCTCTAATTCAATTAAAAACCAAATCACACTTCCTTTGTGGTTTCCGTAGCCATCCAACCTTCGCAATATAGATAGCGTTCTCGCACGTGCTACTTTTAGTGCTTCGATGTGCTTTGGAGTATCAGCAGATGAAATTTTTAAGTTTTTGTCAAGTAATAAAACTGACATCCGGTCAAAATAAGCTTGTAGCGCTTCTTCATTTAATAGTTTTCTAGCTCTTTGTTTTTCGCCGTCTTCGCGTTTTCTAGCTCTTGCATCTTCATCGTCCTTGTATTTTTTAGCTAATTTCTCTTGATTTTGTTGAAACTGATGTAGCACAAATGGAATCATACCCGTACTTACTACCCCAGCTAGTCCTATCCAATCCCAAAGTGTCTTGCTTGACTGAAAATATGTAGCTTCCTTTTTAAGCTTGATAATCTTTCCGTTTTTAGGATTAATTACCTCTTGTATACTTTCCGATTTATTAGAATATTGTCCGAACCCAGACCAGGCAAATTGATACAGGATCGCAATCAGAATACTAATACCACCAAACAACGCGATACCCTTCGGAATCACCTTTGATGGTATCGCTCTTTGCAGAGGTGTCAATTTACTCTTCACAAGACAATCTCCACAAAGCTACATACTTACAACAAATAGCTTAAGCGACTACTTGCTAGCAAGAGAAACTTTATACTAAGTAGTGTTTTTCTGGAAGAATTTAGGAATCAGAGGTTAGCATGAAATAATTGGGTACCTCATTCGACACATATTTTTAAACCCTTACAGAGCATAGCTTTTAGGCAATCTAAAAAATGTGTTTCTTTAATTTGTTACTTGCGGTGCTTTAATCGCTAGTTAGAAGCTCATATATTGCACTTTCGTATAAACCACATATTTATAATTTTATATGTTATGAAAAATACGATAAAATCACAGCATTATTTCTAGTCCATTAAAATGGACTTGTGATATTAGACAGGAACTTATAGGGACTGGCGGGTAGGGATGTTAATCGATTTAGAACGTGTGAACGTTGTTTGTGGGTTAAATCTAATACCTGAATGCTGGGAGCAGTGAGAATAGTGTATTTTTCAATTAGGTATTTATCGTTTGCGTCTTGTAATGCGGCAAAGGGAACGAGGAATAAGGATTCTTGGGGGATAAAAATAACTTTGTCGTCGGGATTTTTGGGTAATAAGTCAGCGATGGGGTTGATTAATAGTTCGTGTAGACGCTTAAGCTTGCTTGTTGCCTTGGGTGAGGAGGGGTTATAAGATACGTCAATTGCGCTGCGACCTCTTGCACCGATAGAATCACGGCTAGTAGTTACGAGGTCAGCTAAACTTATATTTTCTTTTTGCCATAGGGGTTTGAGGTCGGCTTTACGAAATGTTACTTCACCTGTAGGTTTGATTACCCATATATAGAGTTCTGATTCCTGGTATTTTGGTTTATCTTGAATTTTGAAGTCATCGTAAATAATTGAATATTGGACAAGCATGCTTGAGTGCGTCTGAGCAATTTGTTTAATCTCCTCAATTGTTGATGCTTTGGGCTGAAGTTGGAAATTTGAACGAGACACAAGCAACTCAACAAATGCCCTAGCACGACCACGTTCAGCAATTTCTAAAGCAGCGTCAGTTTTATTTTGGGCAATCAGGACTTGTTGTAAACTGTTATAGGTATTTCTTTGCGTGTCAAAAATTGAGACTTTGTTTATATCTTCTAATTTACCTCGCAGAGATTCAAGAACGGTTATTCCCTCCAATAAGGTTTTCTCTGCTAAGGCGAGGTTCCCTTTTTTGTAAAGAGCATATCCTAAATTGTTCAAAGCCGCACCCTCGCTTTCACGGTCTTTGATCTGTCTGGCTATTGCCAACCACTGCTGTTGGTAGTCAATAGCTTTGGCGTAGTCTCCTTGATTTAGGTAGGCAAGTCCCAGATTACCCAGGGACTGTCCTTCTGCCCGTCGGTCTTTGACCGTCCTGGCGATCGCTAAACTCTGCTGTTGGTAGGCAATCGCTTTGGCATAATCCCCCAGAGCATAGTAAACACGTCCCAAGTCACCTAATGCCTGTCCCCTTCCCTGCTCCCTTACCGAGTCATTAATCGTTTGCCAAGCCGCTAAACTCTGTTGCTGGTAGTCAATAGCTTTGGCATAATCGCCCAGAGCATAGTAAACACGTCCCACTTTGTTTAACAATGTCCAAGTCCCAAGCGGGCTTTGGAGCCTCTGTGCAATGACTAAACCCGAATGGTAGTACTCAATTGCTTTGGCATAATTTCCGAGAGCAAAGTAATTATCGCCTAAATTGATTAACACCCGTTCTTTAATCAGCTCGAGTGACTTTGGTGTCACAGCGTTGCTTAGAATTTGAGCTAGAGAGTCGTTGCTGTGCTTCTGCACAATTGCTAAACTCTGCTGACCGTACTCAATCGCTTTGGCATAATTTCCGAGAAACCGATAAGCATCGACCAGTCTGCTTAACGCCTCTGTCTCTCTATATGGGTTACCTATCTCATGATAGAGGGTGAGAGCTTGCTGCCAGGACTCCAATGCAGCTTCAACCTGACTATTTCTGTACTGTTCTTCTCCCTGATCAAACAAGAGATGATCGGCTATTTTTCCCTTAGATGTTGGACTGTTTTGGATTCTATAAACACTTTTCAGCCTGTCGAGCGCCCTTTCCTCCATTGAGCGGTCTTTAATCTCCCGTGCGATCGCCAATTCCTGCTGAAAGTAGTCAATCGCTTTGGGATAATCTTCTAAGATCATAGAAGCAGTCCCCAGATTGTCGAGTGCGTTTTCTTCCCCTTCCCGGTCTTGGATTTGTCGGTAAATCGCTAATGCCTCTTGCCAGGATTGCAGGGCTGGCTTAAAATCGCCTCTTCCTGTTTGATGAACTCCCTGCCAGTATAGGCGATCGGCTTCTGCTTTCTGCCGATCGGGGCTACTCTGGGCAACCAGAGCGGGGAGACTGGCAACTGGCATCGTCCCGATCGTCCCCAGTAAAATTGCAGCCATTAGAGATGTCCCAAATTGAATGACACGATTGATATCGATCCGCTTGGACATGAGGCTTTTCTCCTGTTCTCCTGTTCTCCTGTTGGCATTGCACCAAGATGTTTGTAAAAACCTACTGTTCGGCCTTCAAAAGGCTTAATTTTTCGTTATAAATAATGTCTTTTTTGACTCTGATGTAGCAAATTAGCAATCTTCAGACAGGGTAAGGGTTTTCAGACCAGGAACCGTGGCTACGTGGCGGTGTTTCCCTATTATCACTATGGACTTCTGACTACCATCAGTGGCAATGACGGTGCAATAATTAGACCAATCTTAGAAAAACGCATAATTATATGGGGAGGACGGAGTGCAATTACCACTATATATATTTATTACCACTCTCAACTTATGCAATATTATTTCTTACTTACTAGGTATTGAGTTAGGTCAAGGGTTATATTCCTTACCAGGAGCAACAGTCAGGATTAAAATACATAAAGTCAACAGCCTAGACTCAGCCTCATCTGTGTTTCAATAGTTACACGCCTGAGTAGGGTGCTAGAGCTAAAGTTTTCGTCAGATCGGCAAGGAGAAAGCGATCGCAGAGGTTAAGCAGTTCTACCTCGGTAGAGGTCTGTCGCATCATCTGTAGGAAATTACCTTCAGCGTCAACACTCAGGGTAATATAGTTGAGGAACTTTTTGAGGTAGCCTACGCGCGATCGCACTGGTATAGTTGCCGAGTTAGGAGTTTGCAATAAACGGTCGATATAGTTCCGTACCTCTACTAAAGGAACGGGCACGATCGTCTCGGAGCGCAAAGCCTGCCGAATTTGATTAAAAATCCAAGGATTCCCGATCGCCCAACGTCCGACCATCACACCCGCTGCGCCCGTTTGAGAAAGTACGGATAGGGCAGTTGCAGCAGAGTGGATATTGCCATTGGCAAGCACTGGACAATTGACCCGCTTAACCGCTTCAGCAATCAAATCATATTTAACTGCCCCGTGGTACATATCTTTCACCGTGCGACCGTGCAAACTCAGCAAATCAATGCTGTGGCGATTGATCGTATCTAGAATTTCGTAAAAAGTATCTGTATTTTCAAAGCCTACGCGCATCTTGACGGTCAAAGGTCGATCGTTCACTACAGAACGCAATTCTCCCAAAATCCGATCCACTTTTTCGGGTTCTCGCAGTAATCCACCCCCAGCATTTTTGCGATAGATTCTAGGTGCTGGACAGCCCATATTCAAGTCAACTCCAGCGATATTATAGCGGCAGAGTTCCTGTGCTGTTCTTACTAAGTCTGGAATGCTTTCGCCAATCATTTGAGCAAAAACGGGGCGACCCGTGTCGTTTTCAGTGATTGCTGCCAGAATGTTACGATTGAGCCGTGAGGTATCATTCACGCGAAAATATTCGGTGAAGAAGTAGTCAGGACTGCCATAGTGGGCAATGACCTTCATAAACCAGAGGTTTGTCACATCCTGCATGGGCGCAAGAGCGATGAGTGGTAGGTTTGGATGAAGCGATTGGGGGAGCGATACCTGGGACATAGAGATAAAGAGCGACGGGCAAAGCATTACTGTATCAAAAAAGAGTTGCTGAGGTGGAACTCATGTTGAGGTTGAGCCGAATAATCTAATCTAAAAATAACGTTCAAGCATCGCTATCAAACGCCCCCCAGTAATCCCTACTCAATATATGGTATTAGTAAATTTACCAGGACTTAAAAGTGGAGTTATTTGAATGACTGAACCACATAATGTTAATGGTAATGCAGTTGAAATTTGGCCAAGTTTGCTATTCAACGAGTGGAAGGACACGTATGCAACGCTCCATATGTGGACTCAAATTGTCGGAAAAATTCGACTTGTGCAAAGTCCATTCTTGAACCACTGGTGGCATGTGCCATTGTACGTAACGGTTCGCGGACTGACAACATCGGTTATTCCATACGGTTCTAAAACTTTTGAAATCAACTTCGACTTTGTTGGCCACAAACTTGTTATCAACACTAGTGATGGCAGTACTAAAACACAAGATTTACGTTCGCAGTCTGTAGCCGACTTTTACCAAGAAACAATGACTGCCCTGCGATCGCTTGGTATTGAAGTTGCTATTTGGACAACACCAGTTGAAGTGGCAGATCCAATTCCCTTTGAGGAGGATTATAAGCACGCAACTTACGATCCAGAATATGCACAGCGGTTCTTTTGTATTTTAGTGCAGGCCAGTCGTGTCCTTACAGAGTTTCGCTCCCGATTTATCGGTAAGGTAAGCCCAGTTCATTTTTTCTGGGGCAGCTTTGACTTAGCCGTTACCCGTTTCTCTGGGCAAGCAGCACCCAAACATCCAGGTGGAATTCCGAATATGGCCGATTGGGTAACAAAAGAGGCATACTCCCATGAGGTAAGTAGCTGTGGTTTCTGGCCAGGTAGTGATGGTGTAGAACCTGTTTTCTATGCCTATGCTTATCCAACACCATCCGGTTTTAAGGAGTATTCGATTGAGCCAAAAGAAGCGAGTTATAGTGAGGACTTAGGGGAATTTGTACTGCCTTACGATGCAGTGCGAACAGCCAAGTCACCGGATGAGCTATTACTTACTTTTTTCCAAAGCACTTACCTTGCAGCTGCAAACCTTGGCAAGTGGGATCGGGCTACGCTAGAACGCACATTAGTAAAGCAGCAGTCGTAATTGGTTAGAACTAGTAAACTAGCGGGCTTGTTACGATAGCTAAGTGGCGACAATAACGGTTCGGTTTCGATTTCTCAATTATTTTCCAACTTTTTTGATTACCATAACACGTCCGCCTTCGTTGTATATATGCGCCGTGAAAAGCTGACCTTTCATTACACCATCAACTAGATACTGTCAATATGAGGCTTGTTTTGAGATACTAGCACCTTCCACATTAACACGCGGATCAGTTGTATCTACTGCAACACGCCCGTCACCCATAACCTGAAACGCAAATTCAATCGTGGCTCTAGCTAGTTAATCGTTGTAGCCATTGCGAAGGCTTTGCCTAATTCTTCAATCATTCGCACGGCTTCATCCAATGCCCGACTGCGATTGCCAGTGCGATGCCAAAGACAATCACTTCGTGGTTTCGCTATCGAGAAGAAGATTATATAGAAGTTTTCCGTATAATAACTAGTTAGACATCTAAATGGAAAAATAGATGAATAATCCTATCGAAACTGAAATTATTAATTGTGAAGCGCGTTTGCGACAAGCAATGCTTCGCTCAGATGTCGAAGTACTCGATGAACTTCTCGCGCCGGAGCTAATATTTACAAATCACCTCGGTCAGTTATTTACCAAAAAAGACGATCTGGAAGCACACCGAGCAGGAATAATTAAAATTGAGTCGATAACACCATTAGAGCAAACTATTCGGATTGTTGGAGATGTAGCGATGCCGAAGGCAACCACTTGTGGTATCGCTTTGGTAAAAGTTAATATATTGGGAAGTATTGCTAATGTTAGGTGGGATGCGAATTTTCGATTTACACGAATATGGGCATCTACGAATAGTGGCAAATGGCAAATAGTTGTTGCCCATTCAACCATCGTGGCTTAGTTATATAAAAACTCTAGATTCGAGAAAAATTTCAAATTTTTCTACTTGTTTGTGCGGAATGGGCAAATTTAAAAGTGATATTAAGTATATGTTGACACCAAACATAAAATTCTAAAACGCAATTAGGCAAGGACAAATTATGAACGCTACTTCTGCTGTGCTTAAAGAAGGATCAAAAGGTGCTGAAGTCACCAAGCTACAAGAAGATTTGAAAAAACTCAATTTTTATTCGGGTATTGTTGACGGTACTTTTGGAGCAAAAACTAAGGAAGCTGTCATCAATTTCCAAAAATCACAACAATTAGTTGCTGACGGCATTGTGGGCGAAAAAACTTGGTCTAAATTAAACGCAGCACTAAGTAATCCACGTTTTGATTTTCGGATAATTAACGTACAAGAATTTATAAAGAATAACCGAATTAAAGCTACTAATCCAAAAGCAGTAGCTGCACAATTGTTTAGTAACTTAGTAGAAGAAGAAGAAGGTAGAAGGTCTGAAGATATTTTAGTTACATATCCCACAAGAGAAACAGCTTTAATTGTATATACCATAATAGGTGTGCCTGATGATTCAATAAATTCGATACGAGAGCGCATCGAACTGAAACGCAACCAAAATAAATGGGAAATTGTTTGGGTAGGTCAGCAATATAAGTGCCAATCAGGTCGAGGACATCAAGACTGGTCTGGCATTCTTTGCTCATAATCGGATTTTTAGTCTTCGTCAAGTCTAATTTAATTACTACTTCAGCCTCCGTAATCAATACTGATTATGGAGTAGCATTTTCTTTGATGACAGGCGTATGCTATGCACTTTTGATAGAAGCGATACCACAAGTGGTTGCCTTCGGCATCGCAAGAGCTTGAGCATGACGAACTGCTTGCTCGATAAGTTTATCAATTTTACTGGGTGGCTTGACACCGAAGCCTTTGGCAGACATTTCTGGAATTTGTGTGGTTGGATGTGTAGATTTTATCAGGGTATGAGGTTAACCCATAGGCGATGGTTGTAGCCTGTGACAACACTTTGCACTTAATAAAATTTAATTACTTTATCGAAAAAGATAACCACATGAAACTTCATAGTATCGCACTAGTTACAATTATTGGATTTGCCACACCTGCTCAAGCTGCTACAGATAATTTTGATTATCCGAGTGGTTATTTTAGGGATGATACATGGGCTGTCCAACTCAGGTTTAATGAAGGAGAATATAATTTTCAGCGCATTCATCTAAAAACCGAGCAGTCTATTTTCAGCACCGAGGTAACGAAATCTGGCGATAAAAATCGTCAAGTTTACACCTGGAAAAAGGATGGATATAGTTATAGAGTTACTTACCGACCAAAGCAATCAAATATTATTCGTTTGGAAATATATCATCCTACGGGACAACCTATATTAAATCGTCTGCTACGTAGCAGTAAGTAAATTCGTTTTTTCTTCATAACGCGGTAAGAGTTTAACTTCAAATCCTTGGGTTGGCATGGTAGATGCGCATATCGTTAGATACAATAATTTTAGCAGGGTGAGAGAAACATGTAAGTTTCGAGGACTCGTCCTTGCTAATGAAATTAGATGGTGCGCTGTACAAATATGGTTGGCGCGACGTTACGAACTGTTTGATTTTAGCGACGCATAATGTCCATGTTAAGAAGGGGGCTTTCCCCCTTACCAAAAGTAACAACCTATATTTTTATAGTTGTTGTGATGTGTAGTCATTGGTCAATTTTGCACAAAGTCTGCCACATCGAATCTTTCACGTGGCGAGCTTTGCGCTTGAAAAACTTTTTCTGCATACTGATATAAATCTTTCGATTGAGGATAATATTTAACTTGGAAATATGGAATGAAATTTTTTACGGTTAATGGGATGAATTTGTAATCAGTAAACAATAGCTTTATTAGATCGGAAAGTATTTTTTTATTATTTAAACTTTTATCTTGTATTATTAATAATACCATGCCAATTAAAATGAAAGCAACAACGATTGCAGCCCCTAACAGACCTCCTAATGCACGTATATAGTAGCGATTGTCCAAGTGAATTAAAAATTTGAATGCTAGTCCGCTATGCTCAATTTCTTCAGCCGAGTGCCATTCCCATAATGAACGCATAGTAGGGTTAGCATTTGCAAGCATATTCGATTCAAGAACAATACAAGCAAATATTGTTGTTAAGTGTTCAAAACCTGCAATTAAGGCTAGGCACATTTTATCGCTTAAATATTTTTCCAATACTTCGGTAAACAAAAAATCGGTTATTATTAATGCGGTTTTAAACTTATAGCCCTGAGCTTCAAGTATTCTATTATACTTTTTATGTGTTTGTCCGTGAGTTGTTTCCTGTCCAATTAAACCGCGAATTGGTAATTCAATATTTGTATTTTTAATACAGGATAGTTGATTTTTCATTGCCCGTACCATAAATCTTTCAAATGCAGGTACAAATAAATTTATTGCATTAAAAAAATGAGTTAGTACAGAACTATTATTCAACCATAGTGTTGGAATATTATCAAATTGAAAGCGAATTTTTCTTGGTTGGCATAAGTTTGGGTTTAAAGGTCTATTTTCAAAATTGATAAAATGAATGGTTTTTGTGTGTGCTAATTTCATACTAATTTATTAAATCGGAAACCTGAAGGAGCGATCGCTTCCCTAGATGCTTTAATCGAAGTGCTGGAAACAGTTGATGCTAGGGCAAAGCGCTGCTAAATGATGGTATTAATCGGGGCAACCGTTTGGGAAAGATTAACTAGGTAGCTGTCCTAATTTACTAGTAATATCTCGGTTGACTTTTGTATAACCTTTATCAATGTAAGTAAAGTGGGAATTTAAGTGCTGATGCGCCTTTGGTAGCGCGTGAAAAGGAATTGATGGATATAAATGGTGTTCGGCATGAAATGACATATTCCACATTAACAAGCGCATGGGTAGAAGTGTCAGCGTTGTGCGCGTATTTGTTAAAAAATTATTGTCTAAAGTACAACCCGTATGTTCTGCCAGCAAAATGAAGCGCAGAATTGGCTGACCAACCATTAGTGGCAGTAACCAATAAAGGAAAAACCAAGGTTGACCGCAGAAAATTGAAACGGCGATTGCAGCTACGTAAACAGCTAAGTGCAATCGAGTTGAGCGGATAACTTGGGCACGCGCTGATAAAGGAATAAAGGGGCAATCGTCAAGTGAGCCTAATGCAACCCGAAAATGCCCGTTAACATGAGCGAACCACCAAGGCAAACCACTTATTACTAGTATGTATTCAGCCCAATTTTTGGGTGTTATGTCGGTTAGTTCTGGGTCTTTACCCGGAATACGTGTATAAAGATGATGCCACTTGTGATAGTAACGAAAAAAAGTACTGTTGTAATACGAGAGCAGTCCTGCAAACCAAGCGACAATATTATTCAAACGATTGTTGGCAAAAGCTGTTCTGTGAACGGCTTCGTGCATTGGTGCAAACATCGAAGCAATGCTAAACCCATAAATAAAAAGCGATGGTATTGCCACCAACCAATTACCGAAATTCGAGGCATATAAGTAGCCACTACATCCAGCGATCGCTAGATGTACCCCTAGTTGGATCGTGCCTAAATAATTAGAACGTTCGTTTAAAACATTTATTTCTTGCCTAGAGAGAATCCCATGTTGTTTTTGTTTAGTAGCGTCGGCTTCTTTCAGTGGTTTAGGCTGGTTAATTTCATCACAAGGCATGGTTAAAACTCCACATGTAGGCTCGATTGCATTTTCCAATATTATTATACAAGAAGAGAGTTTTAGATATCTTTTGATGATATTAATCCGTGAAATAAATCAGGATAAATCTATTTTCATCGAGCGCATATATCGAAAAAACTGCTGTGCATATGTATGTTCTACCGCAGAGATATTTTTGGAGTTATTTTTGTAATTAACGATAGACAAAAGTAATTGATTGTGAGATTAGCTACGAAGTTTCTGATAAATGGACTTTTAAATAATGCAAGTACTTAGTCGTAAGTGTATCATCGATATCAACCAAATTAATATTAAGAAAACTCCGTAAAAAATAATGGAGATTTGCAGGAATAAAAACTCTGATGTTTGTAACGGCGGATGGATTGCTGCGTAACAGGTCTAAAGGTTTTTACGGATGTTCCCTATTAACAATCAACAATTTTTTTTTGTGTTAAAAATAAAGGGTCGCCACAGGAAAAGTTAAGCTACTGACCGCTACAGAAAAAAACATGAAGAAAGACAAAAATATGAAGTTAGCAGGATATATTTTAAGGGAAGCAATAAAACGGTTTGACAAATATTTAGAAAAGAACGGCTTGACAATTGAGGCAGAATTAGAACGCCTTGAAAAAAACGGTCAAATCATTGGCACTACTTCAATTAAGCCTTTATCACACCAAACGACCTCAATTAATTCTCGGTAAACCAAGTTGCGGTCGTGCGGTGTCATCTCCTCCCAAAAGCCAGGGTGACGCAAATATTGTAGTAATTTAATTTTCTCAACAGACGTAACTGTTTCTAACTTTTCGCCTTCCTTGATTAAAAAAACTTGCGTCTTTTTTCGCTCGATAATTTCCTGCAAGTCTGGGTCATTTAATGCTAGCAAGATAAAGATGCGTGGTTGCCACGATTTCTATTGCTGGCATACACAAAATTACCCGTGTAATCGAAAAACGTTCGTTGTTCATTTTCTCCTGTGCGATCGCGCAAGCGTGCCATAGGCATATCGCGCAAGCGTGCCATAGGCATATCGCGCAAGCGTGCCATAGGCATATCGCGCAAGCGTGCCATAGGCATATCGCGCAAGCGTGCCATAGGCATATCGCGC
>JAHHGZ010000021.1 GCA_019359595.1 Cyanomargarita calcarea GSE-NOS-MK-12-04C | reverse complement strand
ATCGCGCAAGCGTGCCATAGGCATATCGCGCAAGCGTGCCATAGGCATATCGCGCAAGCGTGCCATAGGCATATCGCGCAAGCGTGCCATAGGCATATCGCGCAAGCGTGCCATAGGCATATCGCGCTAAATTTCGAGGGTGCTGGAGCTACGCCTGTCGTAGATATCGCTTTTGTGTTCCTATTTGCTAAACTGGTAATCATCGCAACACTAATTAATCGCTATGCACTCCACTAGTCCACACCAAGAACTTTTACAAGCGCTCGCTAAACTTAGCGAGCAGCAGATCCAAATAGTCTTGCAATTTATCCAGACTCTCCAACCCAAACAAATGTCTAATCCGATCTCTACTCCATTCGATCCATTGGCTAACTTTGTTGGAGCCACTAATCACGGTAATCTAGCTACTCTGATTGATGAAACGCTCTATGAGTAATATAATATTCGTTGACACATGGGGCTGGCTTACCCTGAATGATGCAGGTGAACGTAGACATAAAGATGTTGCCAGTTTGTATCAAACTTTAATAGCCCAGAAAACACTCATCTATACCAGCACGTTTATTTTAGATGAGACATTCACATTATTTTTCAAACGACTCAACTCTTTCCAAGCCCAGCAAGCGATGCTTCAACTATCTGCTGCATTTTCTACACAACAATTTCAACTAATCCAAATTGACGAATATCGCTTTACTCAAACCCAAATGTTGCGGTTAAAGTATCTTGATAAACCACAAATCTCTTTTACTGACTTAACTTCAATCTTAATTATGCAAGAGTTCAATATCTATCGAATCCTAACAGAAGACGCTCATTTTACTCAAGTTGGCTTAGGATTTCAACTTGAACCTGCTCTTATTTAACTTTTTGTATGAGTCTAGGGTTTCAGATGCAAATATCATTTTCTGACCTTAATTACTATCTCTGAAAAACTCTAATATAATCATCAAGCGCAACGTTCTTGAGCAATTATCAATTTGGCTGTATTTTCCAAGACTTTCATAGTTTGAGTCTCAAGATAGGGAAAATCATTAATAAATTCACTTTCCATACATTATTTTTACTATCTTTATCCCATGTCCGATTAAATAAGCTACGAACACGCTTAGTATCCGTTAAAGCATAGTCTAAACTTTCTGAGATTATATGACTTTGGTCAATCTCTAAAGAATAAGTATATATAGTTTTTTCAAATATAGTTCGTAACTCAAACCTAGTGGTTTCTTCAGCAGAAATATTATCTAATTTAAATGGTTCTAATTTTGCGTATCCGAAGATTTGTTGAAGTTTAATGGTTTCTTGGTTTCCGTTATGCATCAAGAGTAGTAAATAATCAAGAGCTTGGATAACATTACTTTTACCTGAAGCATTCGCACCAAAAAGAGCTAGAACAGGCAAAAGTTCAATATTCCAACCTTCAACGAAATATCCAGGAGCAATTTCGCTATCTGGTTTAACTCGTTTGCGTTTGTTAGTTTGGGTTGTTTTTTGAGCGCTTTGTCTTTAAATAATTTGGTTTATTGAAATTTTTTGGTTTATTGAAATTTTTTGGTTGCAGGGAATGGGCAAAAAATACTCACTCCTGTACAACCTACCTAAAACCGCTCGTGGAAAGTCCGCTTAAAGAATTTGGGTATGTCAATTAGAAAAGACGGATGATTTATTTCATCCATCTTTATGCGATGCCCTTGGCAACCTTCGGTATCGCGCACATCACTGACCAGTCGGCTCGCTATTAACAGAAAAAACGCTCCCATTGAGCCAAGCTTAATCAAAGAGCGCTACAGAGAAACCATGAAGCTAGCAATCCTGATTTTACGAGATGCCATCAAGAAATTCGACTTATACCTGGCAGAAAAGGGCGTAACGATCGAGCAAGAACTCGAACGACTTGAGAGAAATGGTCAAATTATCGGCACTACCTCAACCACCCCCCGATTGCACCAAACGACCTCAATCAATTCTCGGTAAGCTAAATTGCGATCGTGCGGGGTCATTCCCTCCCAAAAGTCAGGATGACGCATATATTGCAACAGTTTAATTTTCTCCTCCGACTCAATTGTTTCTAACTTTTCGCTTTCCTGGACTAGAAACAATTGTGTCCGTTTCCGCTCGATAATTTCGTGCAAGTCTGGGTCATTTAATGCACTTAACTTATCGATCGAGTCAACAATTTCTTGGATTTTCGGGTTTTCGGGTTTGAGCGAGGGAATTAGGTTTGATATCTCGTTCGCTTTTGCCACCAACACCGATTGCACCTGTCGCTCTGCGGCTTCAAGGGATAAATTATATGTTTTGGCATATATCGGATCGCATTTCCCGTTGCGACTCCTAGCATTCCGACAAGCTAGAAATCTCCCCCAATCTCCAGCCTTGTTTTTATAATTCAACCTTTGGGTCATCATCCCCCCACAATTTTTGCAGCGGGCGACACTGCTCAACGGGTTAACTAATTGGTCAGAACTAATACCCTTTTTACGGGTTCTATTGTCATCGAATATGGATTTGATAACTAACAACTCATATTCATCGATTAATGGTTGGTGGGTACTGTCGATAATGACCTGTGGTGTCTTGTGTCCAAAAGACAGGTATTGCAATTTCCCCCTTAACATGGCATTCGACATCCAGCTTTTTAGTCCGGTCGAACTGGAGGGGGCTTTTAAGTGAATTTTGCCCCCATAACTAGGGGGATGCATGTAAAAATTTTTCCTGAAGTCATCCAAAGTCTTTCCGTAGGATTTGGATTCCAGGAACAGATCGATTAACTTTCTCGCAACCTGGAAGTAAGTAAGCTTACTTTCTGGGTACAAACTTTGGTTCGGAGCGATCGCACCATCAATTTTGATATATCCAAATATAGGTTTATATGGCTCTTTGCGTTCTCGATGCTTGGCATGTCCCGATATTGAATGCGACCTGAGTCTATCTCGAACCTGTGCAGCCAACGCGGCTTTTATCCTCCCGGTAAACAGTCCGTCGGGAGAGGTTAAATCTAAGTCCCCATCTTCGAGAAACTTTATCTGGACATTGTGCTTGATAAAAAGCTCTCGTGATTGTTCCCATTGCAAAGGGGAACGTGTTAGTCGGTCAAAGTTAGGAATGACCACTTGAAACACTTGTCCTGCTCTCACTAAGTCAAGGACAGCGTTAAATCCTTCACGGGTATCTGATACTCCAGATTCAACGTCAAAGTATACGAGGTTTTGAGGTATCCCGTATTTAATCAATGCATCGATGTACCTTTCAAGCGCATGACCATCGGTAAATTGCTGCTTGCTAGATACCCGACAGTACCCAAGAATTAATTTGTCCACAGAGAAACCGCAAATCATCGCGTATCACGGCAACTACACAACCATATTAAAATCATGATTGTCCCATGATTGGTCATGAAAGCATTGTAGAGATCGGGATTGAGTAAATCTGAATCTGGTGTTGCGAGTTCAGCACGGATAGCGATCGCCATTAGTCCACCGATGAGGTAGAATACAAACGCTGTCACTAGGTATTGGATACCAATCACCTTGTGGTCAATATTAAAGGTGAAGTAGTCGTACCATTTCCACGCCTTCGGATGTTCGGCGTAAGCAACCAGTTTATCTACGGGAGGAATATTCTGTGGATGTTCTAATTGGGTCATATTTTTGTTGATTGTTAGTTGTTGATTGTTAGTTGTTAGTTGTGAGTTGTTAGTTGTTAGTTGTTGATTGTTAGTTGTTGGTTGTAACCACTAACCAATAACTACTAACTAATAACTACTAACCAATAACTACTAACTAATGACTAATAACCAATGACTCTTGACTAATCCCCATATCGGAAGCATATGGTGCAAGAAACTCTGATTTTGACATTACGGTGTTAACTGCAACAGTTTGTTTCAATTCTGGGTTCTGTGCCAACCGATTTTCTTCCACCCAGTTATTGAAATCTTCTGGTGTGTGGACAACAACCTTTGACCTCATTGCACCGTGATAACTACCGCAAAGTTCTGTACAAACTACCGGATATGTGCCTGGTTTTGTAGCGATAAATCGCAGTTGAGTCGGAATACCAGGAATTGCATCTTGCTTCAATCTAAATTGTGGAACCCAGAAGGAGTGAATTACATCTGTTGCTGAAAGATTGAGTTGGACATCAGCACCGACAGGAACGTGTAATTCCCCAGCCCCAAAGTCTAAGTTAGGGTATTCATACAACCAAGCGAACTGCATTCCCGTGACGTTTACAACCAAATCTGCTTGATTGTTTTCCTCTTGGGGATTAGCACCGATACCAATTTTTGGTGCTGCTGTTGCTGTTCCTACTTGCGATTCCATCCCTTGGGTGTCACTGATCGTAGCAGCGATCGCACTCCCGGAACTATGGTTGTGAGACATCATCGGATGACCAGGTGATTCCAATCCTCCCATGTCACGAAATACAGCCACGCTGTAAATTCCCAACCCAATGACAATTACTGATGGAACTGCTGTCCAAAAAATTTCTAAAGGAACGCTACCTTCAATATGCGGCCCATCTGTATCGTCACCCGGTCGGTGACGAAATTGAATCGCAAAAAGTAAGATGATTCCTTCGACCACCAAAAAGAAGGCGATCGCAATGGAAAACATGACGTTGAAAAAATTATCTACTAGGGGTGCTTGTTGCGACGCTTGTATCGGTAGTAGATTGTGGTGGTGACCAACCCAGAGGCTGAAAACTGTAATTACTATCCCAGCCACCAAGCTTAAGAGTGAAACAGGAATTCCCTGCATAAATACCTGCTAATCAAAAACGTTGTGAATGATGTGTACTAGCAATTTAGTTGCTTTTTATCCTTTGTACATCCCATCGTGTATTCTTGCCAGTACTCTCGAACTATTGCTCCAAGCAAAGCAAGAGAATAGTTTTTTGCGGCTCGAATTCTCAGCATTTTTATATTTGCTAATCTTTATTAGTTGGTCAATAGCAAATAACAACTATGAACCAAAAATTTTGAAATTAGCAAATATCCTGACTTCTTATTTTATGTATCTACACTAGAGAATTCGGGAGAAATTTCCAGATTGTTTAATAAATTTCTCCCATCCATATCAATGAGAACTATCTCTATCCTAAGATAGAAGAGCATTCTGCTTTAGGAAGGGCTAGTTGCTTCTTGAAAGTATAAAGTGTGTACTAAGGAAGCGTTCGGTGAAGGTAAGCATATTATTCACCCTTCTTCCTCCTTCCTTTGGTAAGGCTATATTAGCTGCAAGTCTAATTTTGTTAATAACCGACAATTTACGATTTACGGATTTGTTTGCTGTGAACTTTTTCTTAGTTCTGGTAACTCTCCTGTCTTCCCCTCTGGTTACCTTGCCACTCATACCAAAATTCAGGAGTCACGCTAAAAAAGCAACTTATACGTAGCGTAATGATATTTTTGCTCTTCCTAAAACAGCGCTCCTTTTAAACAAAAACCCAAAATTACCCTAGTTATTCAATGTGGTGTGAGTATAGCAATTTTTGGGACAAATCCGTGAACAAGCTTGGCAGCCAATACAGTTTTCTGGAGAAGCGACTATCATGACTTTACGTTCAACATCACCATCATCTTCATCCTCAACAAATTCGCCTTCATCGTTGAGAGCTTTCAAATCCAACACATCATATCCACAAACTTTTACGCATCTGCCACAGCCGATACATTTGTCTTTGTCAATTTCTTGAGCAAATTTTGGTGTCCAAGTCTGACCGCCAAATGTTAATCCTGTTACTGTTGCCATGACTAAACTATCTCCACTTTTACCTACAAAGTTAGTTGAACTTTTGCCTTCATCCTAACATAATCTTCCTGAGTCTTCTTTGACTGGAAAAATAGTTATGGACTAAATCAAAGTTCTCTGACTTTTAGTCTAATCTTCTTTTATAAAAAAAATGTATATGAAACTATTTACCAATAATTTAGAAGCTGATATTAAATACAAAAATCATATATAGCAGATGTTATGCCATTACTTGGCAGCCAGGATATTTATCTTCTGATGTCTATTTAGGCTTACTTATCAACCTTCTTCATTTGTTATTCCTAAACAGTTGTTATCTCTTCTATTTGACTACATTATATGATTTCAAAGGAATAATGAGATTATTTTTCAATAGTGAGAAACCCAACTTATAAGGCTTTCGATTCTCGCAACTCAAATAGATATCTCCGACTTCGCGTTCATTTGTTGGGGATCTAGACACTCACTGACGATATGTAATTTTATTTTGTATAAAAATATCAAGCTTAGTGCTTACTCTATAAATTGTATTTTTTACTATTTATCAAAGGTAAGTAGCTATCTAAATTATCTAAAAATTTTACGAAAAACTAATAATATGCAATAAATATTAAGAGCATTAATAATCAGATTTCAAGGAAGTTCTTATAAATTTAGTTGTTTGGCAATAACAGTTTAGTTTTGCGTATTCGCGAAATTAAAAATGTTAGTGAGTTACCTATTTATAAGAATATTAAGAAATTAGCTTAGGCTCATTGCGAACAAACCCAGTAAAGCTTGTGTGGAATGTTGAAATAAGAAATATTGAAAAATCGGCTTATCTACAAAGCCTTGAATATATTCCAAGTGATGGAAAATTTTCAAATAGATAAAGGTTATGACTGCGGCAATAAAATTTTATTGATGCCGGAAGAATAAAGTGGTAGTGAGTAGTGAATAGACAAAATAAATACGGATTAACACTCTTTGTCAGATATCGAGACATATACATTGGCAATTGCCTTATGCCTTACACAATTCCTAACAACAGTTGCGTTGGATGTGACAGCTGCCGTCCCCAGTGCCCTACCGGTGCAATCAAAAAAGAAAACAATGAATACTGGATCGATCCGTCACTTTGTAATAATTGTGAGGGTTATTATCCCGAACCTCAATGTGTATTAGCCTGTCCGACTAATTCCCCAATTCCTTGGCAGGCAAAAAAAGGTAGATGTAAAATAGATGTCAGAGACGCTACTAGCCCAGATTTATTTTCTAACGGTAAAACAAACCCGTTTGCGAGTGCGATTGTGATTTGGGAAGCTTGTAACGTCCTATCTGGGAGAGCAACATTACCTTGGGAAAAAGATGAAGCTGGTAATTTATGTTACAGCCGACAAGTTAACCAAGGTAGGGGAGCGATCGCCTTTCACGTCAAAGAACCAGTTAACGGGAACAAAAGCGCAACAGAGTTAGGAGCAATCTTAGCACTTGATATTAGATCCGCTTGTCTGCATTTAATTTTGGCAGCTCATGCGACAAACTTAGAAAAACCTTGGGAACAGGAATTTACTATTGATGACAGGCAAATAGAGAAATATCTCGGACTGGAGAAACGCAAAGACTTGAGCAAAGCAGCCAAGTTGACTTTAATGAAAAATATCCTCACCGATGCTTGCTCGCTTATGGTTTCTATTACCTGGCTTTCCCAAGGTAGACTTAAGGGATTTTGCATTGAAAAAAGTCCTTTGTGGGATGTGCGAGAAACTCAACATTACTTTCAAGAAGACAACCAAGGGTGTAAATATCTTACCGGGCTAACTTTTAAAATCAGAGCAGGTAATTGGGCTCAATATTTCTTGAACAGACAAGGATGTAAGGAGCGCTCCGCATTCTATCAATATGGCAGTCTACCCAAATCTTTGTTAACTACAGTCATGAGCATTTGGCAGCAACATGAAGGTGCAGCAAGACTGATGCTGTGGTTGCTGTTTAAAACCAAAATGGGTAGAGAACAACGCATCACTGTTCCCACCTTAATGCGTGTTGCTTATGGCGAGCAAAAAATTAATCTTGCTTGCGGCTACAGGGAAGAACGCAAACGTTTATTGCGAACATTTGAAAGTGATTTGGAAATTCTCAGCCATCACGGCATCAAGGCAATTTTTGACCCAATTACCTATCCACCAGAAATACAACCGTTGTGGGCAAAGTTAATTGATATTCCCGAAGATCCAGATGAAGCATTAGATTTTTGGATTAATGACGGTGGTGGTGGTTCTCGGTTAACAGATACAGGACCCCGTGGTAAATGGAATATGCTGATGAATGGGCGGATTTTGTCTTTTGAACTACCACCCGATTGGGAACAGCACATCTCTAATGCTGAAAAAAAGCAGCGAAATGCTAAGACCAGAAGAAGTCCTAAAACTACCGGCGGTTTGTTGGGGGAACAGATTTTACAAGCCAGAAAAAATCTGAATCTCTCTCAGAGGGAACTGGCAAAGCTAGCTGGGAAAAGTCAAAGTTGGATTAGAGATATTGAAAATGGTCGATTGAAAGCGAAGTTGCAAGATCAAGTGGTGTTAAGGAAATTACTTGGTATGGTGTGAGAGTCAGATCCCCGACTTCTGGGAGAAGTCGGGGATCTAGCAGCCACTCAAAATTAATGTCTGTCTTTTTGAAAAACGGGTAACAGTTTTCCGAAATCGCTAATACTCAAGTGGTAGCTCTTATCAGAACAGCAATTTGTAAATAGCGTCTACTCGCAAGGATAAAAGTCATGATTTCTCAAAAAATACAGCAACTACAAGATCAAATTGACCACGAAATGAAGGAGGCTTTAAATAACTCGAACTTAGGCGAGATACTCAATAAATTTGGTGTCACAGGAGATTTTATCAAATCTCAGTTAACAATTGATCTAACTAAAATTCAATTTATCGATCCGGTTGAAGACAAGCAATTTGAGAAATATTTACCAACTATTCCAGAGTCACAAATTGTGACACTTAGTTGCTGCAAGAAGGGTGTATGTCTTTGTTGTCTTTGCGGATAATCTGTAAAGCGATTCTCCACTTTATACTTATATAGCAACCCTGTTTGAACTATAAATTCACAAACCCCGATAAGCCCGGTTTCTTTAAGAAATCGGGCTTATCGATATTAGGTTGATTTACTTCATTTACTTAAATTAAGCTTTGGTTCTCAAGGAAACCCAGATTACCGATATCGATGTAGTCTACTTATAGCTTCGCGTGGAAGATAGAAAATCTAGGATGAGAAATTTTTGCATCTGCTTTCAAAAGCTAGGAATAACATCACTGAGTATATTTTTTTACTCAATAACTACTACTGCTCAAATCGTTCCAGATGCTACTCTATCTAATAATTCTCGCGTTATACAACAGGACAGCATCAGAATAATTGAAGGTGGAACCCAAGCCGGAAGCAATCTGTTTCACAGTTTTCAAGAGTTTTCCGTACCTCCTGAAAGTACAGCTCACTTCAACAATGCCAATTATATTCAAAATATTATTAGCCGAGTTACAGGTAAATCTATTTCTAATATTGATGGTGTCCTGAAAGCTAACGGCACCGCCAATTTATTTCTGATTAATCCTAACGGAATTATTTTTGGTTCCAATGCCTCCTTAAACATTGGTGGTTCATTTGTAGGGAGTACTGCGAGTAGCCTTAACTTTGCTGATGGTACAAAGTTTAGCGCCACATCTCCTACAACCACACCCCTACTGACAGTGAGTGTTCCCATTGGTTTACAATTTGGAGCAACTGTAGCACCCATCCGCTTGGCATCCCAAGCCAGCCCAAATGGTGCAACTAATATCTTGGGTGACCCCGTTGGTATACAGGTGCAGACAGGCAAGACCTTAGCAATTGTAGGCGGTGATGTAGTCGTAGACGGTGGAAATTTAACAGCAGAGTCTGGACGCATTGAGTTAGGAAGCGTCGCAGGTGATAGTCTGGTGAGTTTGAACCCAACGAACCAAGGTTGGAGCTTGGGGTATGAAGGTGTGCGGGATTTCCAGAACATTCAAATAAGCGAGCGAATTGTTGACGGTTCTAAGATTCCATCTGTTGTAGATACTAGTGGCGAAAATGGTAACGGTAATATCCAGTTGCAAGGTGAGTCCGTGGAACTGATTGGCAATCTTGTGAGCTTACTAAACTTGATTACGGGTGCCCGAGATGCTGGAGATATAAAAATTAACGCGAGGAAATTAATTGTTCAAGATGGCGCACAAGCATTAGTTAATACTTATGGCTCAGGTGCTGGAGGAAATTTGATTGTGAACGCCTCTGAGTCTGTGGATTTGGGAGGTAGCTATACATACCCAAATACTACTGATACTCGTGCTAGTGGATTGTTTAGTGCAACTATCGCTACCGGAAAGGCGGGAGACATAACCGTCAACACTGGGAGGTTGCGTATTCAAAATGGGGCACAGATATCAGTAGAGTCTAGCGGTGAAATTCAGGACTCACAATTTATACCAGCTACAGGAAAAGGAGGGAATTTGACAGTAAACGCCAGAGAATCTATAGAGTTAATTGGCACCTCAGCACAAGGTTTTCCCACTGGCTTGTTTGCTACGACTCTCGGGGGAGCAGATGGAGGAAAAATAGCGATCGCCACAGAAAAATTAATTGTCCAGGACGCAGCAGCAGTAAGTGTGAGCAGTCAAGTCCCACAGAAATATATCTATTTAGGAGATACACGCAACCTAGGAAAAGCAGGCAACCTTGAAGTACAAGCTCGCTTTATACGAATGGATAACCAAGGAAAACTCACATCTGAAACTGAAGATGGCAAGGGTGGTGGAAATATTACGCTGATTGTGCGAGATTTATTACTAATGCGCCGCAATAGTCAAATATCCACTTCGGCTGGTAAGGTACAGGCTGCTGGGGATGGTGGTAATGTCAGTATTAATGCTCCTAACGACTTCATCGTCGCTCCTGAACGTGAAAACAGCGACATCACCGCCAATGCTTTCACAGGTTCTGGTGGGAAAGTCCAAATCAACGCCACTGCTATTTTTGGTACAGCTCCGCTTAGTCGAGAAGACTTAGTAAGGCTATTAAGCACTAACGACCCAAGCAAACTAGACCCGCAACAATTAACAACCAGCGACATCACAGCAATTTCTCAGACTAGTCCGACTTTAAGCGGTAAAGTCAATATTAATACACCTAATCTAAATATCACTCAAGGATTAATTGAATTGCCAACGGAACTTGGTGAGCCGAAATTAGCCCAAGGTTGTCAAACAGGCGTACCTCAAAATCAAAGCCAATTCATCATCACTGGACGCGGCGGTTTGCCACCCAATCCCAGGGAATTTCTCAGAAATAACGCTGTGCGGGTAGGTTGGGTGTCTTTAGAAGATGTCCAAAATAGGAAAACAGAGTATGCACAGAAGGCAAATAGTGTCAATTTGACTCAAGTTGTGGAAGCACAGGGGTGGGTAGTGGATGCCAATGGTGATATTGTTCTAGTTACTCAACCACCCACTCTAACGCCTCATAGTATGAGGTTAAATTCTGTATCTTGCAGCTTCTAACCCCTTTTTGACTGGTGATGGAGACGATGAATTGGGATTTTATATCTGAAATTAAAAATCGCTAAATTCTACTTTTCTCTATCCCACAAATGAAGGTGCAGCAACTTTCAAAGTCATCTCTTCACAGCGCACCGTTAAAAAAGGCTGACCTAAATTTATTCCAGAAAAAGGACTTTCAACAGGGGCTTCTAACTTAGAACCAACAAAACCCAAGAGTGATTCAAATTCAGCAGAAAATATCAGCACTTCGGAATTCATAATGCTAAAACTCGAACCGCTTAACCACTGTCGCCATGCAAAGCTATGTTTGTCGTAATTGAGACTGCACAATATTTTGTTGTTTTGACGGATAGTTATGCAATCGCTACCTAACCAAGTAAACTCAGCCAATTCTTTTGGCAGGCCCCAAATTTCTCGACCACCGACCATTGAATCAGGATTATCCACATAAATATGGGAAACCCAAGCACCAAATTTACCTTGATAACTAACAACAGCAGGCACGACAATTAATTCATTGTATTCCAACACCGAGCCGGAACCGTAATTAGAAAGATATACACCACCGACAGTTTTACCAGGCAATACAGAAATAATATTTAACTCATAAGGAACTAAATGGCGCACTTTGTCAATATCAATTAAGTGCAGAGTTAGCAAAGCGTGACCTTTTAGCGTCCAAGGTGTTTGTGGATAAGACATATATCGATTTTGAATTTTGGGCTGAATATCAATTTCCATTCGCAAAGCATAACGTAGACTCATTGCGTCTCGCTTACTCCGAAGAGATGAGACGCAATGAGCCTACGGGATAATTTATTTTCTGGAATATTCTAGAACACAACTTCATATAAAAAGAAAACTCCTAACTCTTAACTCTTAACTCCTAACTAATAACTCCTAACTTCTAACTAATAACTAATAACTAATAACTAATGAAAAAATCCCCACCCAAGGTTATACCTTGAATAGGGATTTATTAGGTGATAGTTGTTAGCTTTAGATTATTCTACTCACAACTAACAACCAATTACTTGCTTTCAGTGAAATCCGCATCAATTACGTCGTCACCACTTCGACTCTCAGTAGAACCAGTGCCATCAGTTGGGCCACCTTCACCAGGAGCAGCACCACCAGCAGCACCAGCTTGTTGATAGATATTGCTACCAACCGCGAATAGGGCTTGTTGCAGTTCTGGTGTCAACTTCTTGATTTGCTCATCGTCTTCTTTGTTGACGGCATCTCGCAAGTCTTTCACCAAACCTTCGATTTTGGTTTTGTCCGCTGCAGGGACTTTATCACCCAACTCCTGAATTTGCTTCTCGGCTTGGTATGACAAAGAGTCAGCTTGGTTCTTGCGGTCAATTTTCTCACGACGTTCTTTGTCAGTAGAAGCGTTTTGTTCCGCTTCTCTAACCATCCGCTCAACGTCACCTTTATCGAGGGTAGAAGCGCCAGTAATACTGATAGATTGTTCCTTAGCAGTACCCTTATCCTTCGCAGTAACGTTCAGAATACCGTTAGCGTCAATATCGAATACAACTTCGATCTGAGGTACGCCACGGGGTGCTGGAGGAATGCCATCAAGACGGAAGGTTCCCAAACTCTTGTTGTCGTTGGACATTTCACGCTCACCTTGGAGGACGTGAATTTCCACATTAGTTTGACCGTCCACGGCGGTGGAGAAGACCTCCGACTTTTTGGTAGGAATTGTAGTGTTGCGAGGAATAATCTTCGTCATTACACCACCCAAGGTTTCTACACCTAAGGATAGTGGTGTTACATCTAACAATAAGATACCCGTAACATCACCAGCCAATACACCAGCTTGAATTGCTGCACCAACTGCCACAACTTCATCAGGGTTAACGGTTTGGTTCGGTTCTTTACCCAATATCCGCTTCACCAAGTCTTGGACTGCAGGAATCCGGGTAGAACCACCCACTAACACGACTTCATCGATGTCATTCTTGGTTAATTTGGCATCGCGCAGCGCGTTTTCCACCGGAACACGGGAGCGGTCAATCAAATCAGAGCAGAGTTCTTCAAACTTGGCGCGAGTCAGGGTAGTATCCAGGTGCTTGGGACCATCCTGGGTAGCAGTGATAAACGGCAAGTTGATTTCTGCTTGAGTGACGCTAGAAAGCTCGATTTTTGCTTTTTCTGCGGCTTCAGTCAGACGTTGTAAAGCTTGTCTATCTTTACGTAGCTCAATCCCTTCGTCTTTTTTAAACTGTTCGGCCAAGAAATCAACGATTTTTTTATCAAAGTCGTCACCACCAAGGTGTGTATCCCCAGATGTGGCTAATACTTCAAATACGCCATCACCCACTTCCAGGACTGATACGTCGAAAGTACCACCACCAAGGTCAAATACCAGAATGGTTTCGTTGCTCTTCTTATCAAAACCGTATGCCAGAGAAGCGGCAGTAGGTTCGTTGATAATCCGTAATACTTCAATACCCGCAATTTTACCAGCGTCTTTAGTTGCTTGACGTTGGGAGTCGTTAAAGTATGCAGGAACGGTGATCACAGCCTGAGTAACTGTTTCACCGAGGTATTTACTAGCGTCTTCCACCAACTTGCGGAGGACTTTTGCCGAAATTTCTTCCGGAGCAAATGGCTTACCAGCTTGGGGACAATCTACCTTGACATTCCCGTTGCTGCTGAGGACTTTGTAAGAAACTTCTGTAGCTTCATTGCTAACTTCCTCATAGCGGCGTCCGATGAAGCGTTTTACAGAGTAAAAAGTGTTTTCGGGGTTCATTACCGCTTGGCGCTTGGCGATTTGACCAACTAATGTATCGCCATTTTTCGCAAATGCTACTACTGAAGGTGTCGTCCGAAAACCTTCTGCGTTGGCGATAACCGTGGGTTTACCACCTTCCATGACCGCCACGCAGGAGTTAGTCGTACCTAAGTCAATTCCAACTACTTTTGCCATTTTAGGTGCTGGCTCCGTATTACTACAATGAATGAGTGGGAGTATAAAGGCTAAATTTTGAACCAACTGGATTTAGAAAGCAGCCAGTTCAGCATCAATACCTTTGTTTTGGTTTACTGCTGATATATATACTGAGCCTGTGTAGCCTGTCCATGAAGGGTGGTTTTCCGAACCTAGTTAGGACGGTTGCACTTCATGAGTTGTCTAGTTGGCTCAAAATTTGAATTGCTTTCACTCTGTCTAATGTATGAGAATTAATACTTTCGGGTATTGGGGTGAACCGTAATTCTCTAGTGGTGTTTGCCGTCAAAGGAAAATAGAAGAGTTATTAGTTAGGAGTTAGGAGTTAGGAGTTATGAATTTTTAACTGCGCTCCTCACGTACGGGCACTCTTAAAGAGTGCCCCTCCAAACCCCCGTATGGCGCTCTTTACCTCTAACTCCATTCCCACTAACCACCAACTACTAACCACTAACCATCTAATTTATGTTTACACTGTCTCCAACGCTAAAATCTCGACTCTCAACACCTTTAAAAATTGGCTCCGTTGAAGTCAAAAGTCGGGTTCTCCAGTCACCTTTGTCTGGGGTGACGGATATGGTGTTTCGTCGTCTGGTGCGCCGTTATGCCCCAGATTCGATGATGTATACGGAGATGGTGAATGCGACGGGGTTGCATTATGTAAAGGCTTTACCGAAAATTATGGAGGTAGACCCCAACGAGCGACCAATCAGCATTCAACTATTCGATTGTCGTCCGGATTTTCTCGCAGAAGCGGCGATCAAAGCGGTTGCGGAAGGTGCGGATACGGTTGATATTAATATGGGTTGTCCGGTAAATAAAATTACCAAAAACGGTGGTGGTTCTTCACTATTGCGGCTGCCAGAACTGGCTGAGGCTATTGTTCGGGAGGTTGTACAGGCTGTTGATGTACCTGTAACAGTAAAAACACGTATTGGCTGGAGCGACAAAGAAATTACAATTCTCGAATTTGCCAAGCGGATGGAAGATGCCGGTGCGCAAATGATTACCGTACACGGGCGTACTCGCGCTCAAGGGTACAATGGTAATGCTCGTTGGGAATGGATTGGACGGGTGAAGGAAATACTTTCTATCCCAGTTATTGGGAATGGTGATATTTTCTCTGTACAAGCGGCTGTAAGGTGTTTGGAAGAGACTGGTGCTGATGGGGTGATGTGTTCTCGTGGGACTTTGGGTTATCCTTTTTTGGTGGGAGAGGTTGATTATTTCCTAAAAACTGGGGAAATGTTACCAAAACCTACACCAATTCAGCGTTTGGAATGCGCTAGGGAACATTTGCAGGCTTTGTATGAGTACAAAGGCGATCGCGGTATACGTCAAGCCCGAAAGCACATGACTTGGTATGCTAAAGGTTTCGCTGGTGCCGCTGATTTGCGCGGAAGTTTGAGTTTGGTTGAGACGGTAACTCAAGGTGTGGATTTGATTGATAAGGCGATCGCGCATTTGGCGAATGGTTATGAACCGGAAGATGAGGTAGAACCTGATTTCGCTTTGGTCTAACCTTTACTAAGACTCAGGGATGCTACTCACTCTTTACTTCTCAATCCCTGCTCGCGTAAAAGTGCATCTAACCATACTACATCATCTCTTTTTAACTGTGGTACAGGTTCTTGATTATAATCAATTGATAAATAAAATCTTGCCCGAGCATAAATTTTATTTAACAAAGATTGCAAATCTAAAATTGGTTCATTATCTCCTGATTGTAAAGGTAAAGAAAAAGTAGGAATTTTTTCTGTAACGTTAAAAGCATATAATGTCGCTTGGGGACGAAGTTCGCTTTTACTAACTACAATGCGGTAATCTGTTATTGGTACTTCTCCTAAAACGGTTAGTGGTTTTCCACTTCTGAGTAAATCAATTTCGATTAGATGACTAAGACTTGCTAAAACTTGCTTGCGTTTAAGTTCATAAGCTTTTCTACCTTCACCCGCACGTTTATTTTTAGGAGATAAAATTTCAATTGTTGCAATAACAAAACCAGTTCCGACCTCTTTAATTTCTAAGTAACTTTCTGTGACATTTTCTGGCATTGGCATTATCACAGCAATCCCTTCAGAAGTGGAAATTTGTGTAGTAGTTGAATGCGGTTTTGGTAATGATTGTTTAGAGAAAACAGCAACATCGGGTATACCTACCAATACAGAATCCGAGTCATCACTTAAATAGGTACGCTGTTCGATACCAACTCGATATTGAGGGGGAATATTTGGTTCGATTTCATCTGCGACTGCACTAATTAAACGATGATGTAATTCTGACCACAATACAGGATTTTCTAAATAAGGGTTCATTCCTGGGAATGGAAAATTCATAATTGGAAAATGGTAATATCGCTACTGTAATGCTATTACTGTATGACTTACGAGAGCAACGCGATACGGCTTTAGCCGTTGCCAAGGGCATCGCTGTAAATGCTGCTCACTGACGCGGATTTGGATATTTTTGCATGGTGTCGATATAAAATCTACCTATTGGACTACTTTTAAACTTTTGAGGGATAGATCGGCACAACCGGTGATAAATCCACCCATTCCTTGAATTTGTTGTAAATATTCAATCGCTGATTTTGTAATAACTTCTCCCGGCATTAACAGGGGAATTCCAGGTGGGTAGGGACAGACGATTTCTGCACAAATGCGATCGCGTGTTTTTTCTAGTGATAATGCCTCTGTAGCTGCAAAAAAAGCTTCACGGGGTGAAATACGCATATAATCCCACGTAGTAATTTCCTGTCCCCCCTCCCTGCGTGCGGGGAGGGGGTTAGGGGGTGGGGTTCTATGTAGCGCTAGAGTTGTGAAACCTTGCACTAGTTGCTCAATATCTTCCTGTGTATTGCCCAGGCTGATAATAAAGGTGAGATGCTGTAGCGATGGAAATTCACAGGTTACACCTAATTGTTCCTCCAAAATTTCATCTGCTGCAAAGCCTGTCATCCCTAAGCCGGAAACTGTCACGGTCAAGCGAGTTTTGTCTAAAGCAATAAATGAGGAGGGGGAGATGGGGGGAGGGGGAGATGGGGGAAAGTTTAAAACTGATAATCCTGGAATTTGACCGATCCGATGTGAGGCTTCCGAAGACAGTTCTAAGGTGCGAGACATCAAATCTTTTCCATGCAATGCCATTTGCTGACGGGCTGCATCTAGGGAAGCCAGAAGTAGATAACTGGGACTGGTAGACTGGACTAACTGCAATGCCTTACTGACGCGCGAGCTATCTACTCTATTACCCTGTGTATGCAGCATCGATGCTTGTGTCATTGCACCGAGGGTTTTATGAATGGATTGTACTGTTAAATCGGCACCTGCGACTAAGGCTGGGATGGGTAATTCTGGATGAAAGGCAAAGTGTGCGCCGTGAGCTTCGTCTACCAGTAAAGGGATATTATATTCGTGAGTAATTCGGGCGATCGCTCTCATATCTTGGCACACGCCGTAATATGTTGGGTAAACCATCATCACCGCTTTAGTGTCGGGATGTTGTTCGAGTGCAGTTTGGACGGATAAAGGGGTGATACTGTGGGCTATATCTAAAATTGGGTCGTATTCTGGATTGATAAAAATTGGCATCGCACCGGAGAGAATTAAACCGGCGATCGCTGAAGAATGAACGTTACGCGGCAAAATAATTTTATCGCCACTTCTACAAGTTGCTAGAATTGCGGCTTCTATTCCACAGGTGGAACCATTGACAAGAAACCATGTTTGTGATGCACCAAATGCTTCTGCTGCGAGTTGTTGGGCTTGTTGGATGACACCAGATGGTGCAAAGAGGTTATCTAATTCGGTGAGTTCTGGTAAGTCGGCATGAAATACGTCTTTACCGAAAGCTTCTGCTAGGGGTTTGGGAATGCCTGCGCCTCGTTTGTGGCCTGGGGTGTAAAATGGGGCGTGAGGATGGGCTGCAAGGGTTGTTAAGGTGTCGAGTAGGGGGGTTTGGTTTTGATTGAGCATTTTTTTTTGAATTAACTCCCAAGAGCGCGGAGTTAGCAGTTAGGAATTATGAGTTATGAGTTAAAAACCGACAAACTTCTAACACCTAACTCTACGCTTGTTAAGGTGTAAGCGGTGAAATGGTCTCTTCTTTGCGTCCTTCGTTACTACCCTCCAAGAAGGCGAAGGTAAAAATAAAGATTTGGTATTTTGCACTCTTGATTAAGTCATCTTAACAGCCGTACTCCTAACTCCCAACTCCCAACTCCCAACTCTCCCATCGATATAGTCTTTTGGCCAGATGTCGGCTGAGTGGGTTGTGTTCTAGGTTGGTAGGGATGAATAATATTATTAACTGTCCATGTTTAATCCAAACGCAATTTCTATCCCTGAACCACAGATACCCACTCCTGAGCATAACCCTTTACCACGTCCGGAACCTACACCAGATCCAGTAATTCCCCAGCCTGTGCCAGAGCCAATTCCCCAACCCATACCGCAAACTGTACCTGCACCAATTCCTCAAACAATTCCCCAACCTATTTGAAAGTAATTCCAGGTAGTTCTAAGATAGGCTCTGGAGTTAGATCCAAAATCCAAAATCTAAAATCTAAAATCTAAAATGCTAAGAGCCGGGATTGTCGGACTTCCCAACGTCGGAAAATCTACTTTGTTCAATGCTTTGGTGGAAAATGCCAAGGCTGAAGCTGCTAACTTCCCTTTTTGTACAATCAACCCGAATGTGGGTGTTGTCTCTGTTCCAGATGAGCGTTTAAATGTATTGGCTGGTATTTCCACTGCTAGACAAATTATTCCAGCCCAGGTGGAGTTTGTCGATATTGCTGGTTTGATTAAGGGTGCCAGTAAGGGTGAGGGAAAAGGTAATGCATTTCTCTCTCACATTCGAGAAGTTGATGCCATTGTTCATGTGGTGCGTTGCTTTGATAATGATGATATTATCCATGTCTCGGGTTCGGTTGACCCAACCAGGGATATTGAAGTCATTAATTTAGAACTCGCTCTGGCTGATTTAGGTCAAGTGGAGAAGCGCATAGAGCGTGCGAGAAAGTTAGCCCGTACTAGTAAAGAAGCCCAATTTGAAGTATCAATTCTAGAGAAAATATCTGTAGAACTCAATGAAGGGAAATCTATCCGGCAATTGGGTTTGACGGAAGAAGAGAGTGAAGCAATTAAATTCTTGCAACTGCTCACCGCTAAACCAATTATTTTTGCGGCTAATGTGTCAGAAGATGATTTAGCAACGGGTAATCAATATGTGGAGAAAGTCAAGGAAATTGCCACTCAGGAAAATGCTCAAGTCGTTGTAGTCTCCGCACAAGTAGAATCAGAGTTGATTGACTTACCGCAGGAAGAAAGAGCAGATTTTCTGGAATCTTTGGGTGTAAAAGAAGGTGGATTAAAATCTTTGATTCGTGCAACTTATGCCCTTTTAGGATTGCGGACTTATTTTACTACGGGAGAAAAAGAAACCCGTGCTTGGACAATTCATGCAGGGATGACCGCACCGCAGGCAGCAGGTGTAATTCACTCTGATTTTGAACGCTGCTTTATTCGGGCTGAAACTGTTGCATATGATGATTTAATTGCCAATGGTTCCATGACTGCTGCGAAAGGAAAAGGCTTAGTTAGAAGTGAAGGAAAAGAATATATTGTTAAAGAAGGTGATGTAATGTTATTCCTTACTAGCGCGTAATTTTGGTGATTAGTTGTTAGTGATTGTTGGATGGTGGTTTTTAAAAACCCATAACCAACCATTATCAACTAACAACTATGTATTCCATTTCTCTGGAATTTCACTTTCAGCATACGGTTGAATATCTTGGAAACCAAACGAACGGTAAAGCGCTTGTGCAGACGCAGCATAAGGCGCACTCGCTGGGGAGCAAAAACAGGTTTTTCAACCACATTGACACCACCGCCGATTTTATATTACAATGTAGTACAGAAGGGACTGAGTAAGATAAAGAGCGCAAACTCGCTGATTCCATGTCAAAACAAAAAAGCGTCACTACGCCAACCACCGACCCTGATATTTTTAGTTGATGCGCTGTCTGCCTGTGCTGTTTTAATTAAAATCAACTATTATAATATTGCCAAAATTTAACCACTTGCCTACGAAAACAGTCTATAAGCCCTACGTAGATGGAAGGTTACCCTGAAAGTAGCTATCCTTAAAAGAATGTCTTTCAAGTGATGGACACTTTTATACTTTAGCGACTTCCACAGAGGTGATTTGTATTACATAAAAATCTGTCACAATTGTGTACGCAAGTTCTAAATTATAAGTTATCTTAATTCCTGACTCTTAATTCCCCCAGAAAAGGAAGCAAAACTGAAAATATGGAATTTGATTATTTTAGGAACAACGAAAGTTCTCCCGCAAATAACAACCGTCAAAGCTTGCTTGCAAGTGGTTGGCGACCATTTACTAGAGACTTTGACTTGGAGTTCTTTTTGCAGGTTGTATCCAAGGACTCGCGGGAATTAGGTCAAAAAGGTTTTAATTTAGCAAGTAATATTGCTGATATTTTAGGACGGAATAATTATGCTTGGTGGGCGAATGTCTTAAATGTTGTTTCTGACAACACCCGCTACGAAGTAGAAAAATTTTGGAATTATATCACCCCAGATCCGCTGACACCAGATTATCGTTATAAGGATGTTTTAACTACAGAAACGCCGATTGTTCAGTTTGTCAGCCGCAACAGCATTCCAATTGATTATGTTCTGAATAGACTGCAAGAAATTACTGTATTAAGAGTTTTAGATTTATTATCACGTCCTGATGTTATTACACAATATTATTTAGAAAGGGACTTTTATTTTCCTGTAGATAAATTTGTCAGTTGGGAACGTCTGGATGTAGTTAATACTGTTTATGCGTACTGGTCAAAATATGACGTTTGGCTGCAAATTGATAACTACGATCGCGGTCGAAGACAGTATACTTTAATGGCGAAAAATTTAGCGCCGTTAATTAATAAATCAACTTACGATTTGGCTGTGATGTTGAGTGGATATCAAAGTCGTGTAGGTAAGGTTCACAGTCAATTTTCTATCAACAGCTTCCCTTCAGACATTCAAAACTTTACAGATAATGTTCAACAGGCAATTCTCAATCAAAAGCAGCTAGCAGTGTTAGTACATGGTGAACCGGGTACAGGTAAAACTGTTTGGACGCAAGCAGTAGCCAAAGAAATTCTTGTACCTTTGGGTTATGTCATCTTTATTTTAGACCATGATGCGATCGCTAACTTTGTCCCACCCTCTTACTTAGAGAGAATTTGTATTATTATTAACGAGGCAGATAATTTAGCACAGAATCGTGCCTCTGAAGTCGCTCAATATAACAATAAAACAGAACATATCTTAAGTTTATTAGATGGCACTTTATACCAGAGTGTAATTGATGAATCTGGTATTCAAATGCAGCAAAGATTGGTTGTATTGATGACTTGCAACACAACAGAAAGATTAGATCCTGCGATGTTGCGGAAGGGGAGAATAGATTTGATGTACGAATTTTTACTTAAGTATGTTTAGAAACTATGTAGTCAGATCCCCTCCAAAACTCGAAATCCCCCCGTCACCATAGAATGGTGCGGCTAATTGAACATAGGCGCTTCGCTTACCGCAGGTAGCCCACCTACGTGGGCTAAATAAAGAATTTAGTCCACGCAGGTGGGCTTTGTATCAATAGTCGATTATTGTCAGGTATGGGAGAGAACTGTTTGGATCGGCATTGAGGGGTTAGACCTACCATTCGCCAACAGTATCCTTAAAGAAGTTGGGGATCTAGGGAGGATCTCGCAGTCAAATTTCTGGAATAGCTTCTTGAGGATGTGTAGATATTCTGATATGCAGACATTCCGACACCAAAACTGAGTCAGGTAGGTAAATTGCCATGAAAATGCAACAACTGATATTAGAAGCGCTTAACCTTACCAATAATGCGATTTCTTACTATGTCAGTCAGGAATTAGCTGGACTGTATCCCAAAAAAGCATTGCTCGAAGGTAATGACTCTACGTTTGATGTTGAAAGGTATGCAGAAGCTAATTTTTGTACTATTAAACAGGATAAGTCTATTCATAACCAAATTCTCACAGGTTGGAATGGGATGGACTGTGAAATTTATGATTATACAGAAAATGCCAGTTTGGAAGTAACATGGCAAGGGCATAAGTTTGACATACTTTTAATTAGTTGGCAGGAGGGTCATTGTAAACTTAGATATTACTGGGTTTTAGCTGATAATAAAGAAATCGCTGAAACTTTTTATGCTACTGTTTGTGAGTGGAATTCAGAAATTAGAGACGAAGTTTTAGTATTTGAAGATGGTTATTGGTCAAAAAATTCAGATTTGTTTGAATCGATAAAAAGCGCTAGCTTTGATAATTTGGTTCTCGGTGGAACTCTCAAACAAGATATCCGTGACGACTTGCGACACTTTTTTGAATCCCAAGAGACTTACGAAAGTTACGGTATTCCTTGGAAGCGAGGAATTCTGTTTATTGGTTCTCCTGGAAACGGCAAGACTCATGCGGTAAAAGCTTTAATTAATCAAATGCAACTGCCGTGTTTGTATGTTAAAAGCTTAAAATCTCAGTATGATAATCCTCATGAGAATATTAAGCAAGTATTCAAACGAGCAAGACAGTCTGCTCCATGTCTTTTGATTTTAGAAGATATTGATTCTTTGGTTGAAGGAGACAACCGTTCATTCTTTTTGAACGAGATTGATGGTTTTGCGGCAAATACAGGATTGGTAATTTTAGCCACAACTAACCATCCAGAACGTATCGATCCAGCAATTTTAGACCGTCCGAGTCGTTTTGACAGAAAATATTATTTCGAGTTACCTGGTTTAACGGAACGCATTGCATACACAAATTTGTGGAATGAGAAATTCAAGCCAGCACTGCGTTTATCTGATGCAAGTATTACGAAAATTGCAAAGATGACTGAAGGTTTTTCTTTTGCTTATCTCAAAGAATTATTTCTTTCGTCGATGATGCATTGGATGGGAGAGATGGAAGCTGATGGAATGGAGAAAAGTGTGATTTCACAAGTTACAGCTTTGCGAGAACAAATGAAAAGTGTAAAAGAGGTGGCAACGGATAAATAACGGACGTAAGGAGGGTAGCTCATATCTTGCAGCTTGCGTATAAGCCACATATCTATAATTTCCTAAGTTACGAAAAGTACGATAACAACAAAGTTCATTTTTAGTCCATTTAAATGGACTTATGCCATTAGACAGGGACTTATAGTCCCTGGTGGGTAGGAGCATGAATCGATTTACTTAGATGAAAATAGCGATAATTCTAACATTCGATTTGAGAGGTGCAAGATATCAGGTAGGACGCAGATGAAAAAAAGACTTTTGCAATATTTCTATTGTCTGAAAATAAAATGCCGGGAAGGGATGTAATATGAAAGTTTATGGATATCAAGATGCAAGTCAATTTTACGATCGGGTAAAAGACTATTTACTCTTCCAAGAAGCTAGACACTGCTTGCTTTTAGGAATTTGTAATAGTCTAATTAAGAATCCTAAACGGTATGATAGCGAGCCTTATTTAGCAGCAGTAGAGAAAGACGGAAATATCATCGCAGTCGCTATCAGAACACCACCTCGAAAGTTGTTATTGTCAAAAATGACAGATTTGGTAGCAGTGGAATTAATTGCTGAAGATTTGTACAAACAGAAACAAAAGCTACCAGGTGTTAGCAGTTTACCAAAGGAAGCGGAAGCTTTTGCTCAAGCTTGGCAAAATATAACAGGTCAGTCCTATAAACCTGATATGCAACTGCGGCTACATCAATTAGATACAGTAGAGGATGTACAACAGGCAAACGGTAATTTGCGGCTGGCATCAATAAGCGATCGCGAATTACTGATTGACTGGATTGAAGCTTTTTATACAGAAGCATTAGGGTCTAATGAGGAAAATGCTTCTCGTGCAGTTGATGCTTTTTTAAGTCAAAATTCCTTTTATATATGGGAATCAGAGATACCTGTATCAATTGCTGGTGGTAGATTGTTGGCTTCAAATAGTGGATGGATTGGACCTGTTTATACACCACCCCAGTATCGAAAAAAGGGGTATGCAAGTTCCTGTGTAGCGGCTGTAAGTCAAGCTTTGCTAGATAAGGGATGCAAATCGTGCTATTTATTCACAGACCAAGCAAACCTCACATCCAATCATATCTATCAGACTATCGGTTATCAAGCTGTAGATGATTGGTATGATTATTCTTTTAGTGAAAAATAGCGGTTAATTTATCAAATTATTCTTGGCTTATTTGACCCAATTTTTTTAAAATTTGCAGTACATTATAAAGTTCATTTCCACGATTGCGAACATCAAAAATATCGGAAGTAGCATATCTAGGTAAATCAGTTCTAATTAATTTTACAAACATAAAGCTCCCGCCTGATGTTACCATCCCGTAAACTTCATTACTGGGGGCAGCTAGCATATATGCTAATAATTGTTCGAGACCAGCTTCAACAGAATAAGCAACTTGTTTTGATTCAATAACTGTCATCCAAAATTTCTTATTTAGGATTAAAACATCTATCCTCCCTTTTATTTTAGTACCTTTATCTTCTGTTTCAAACTCAATATATTTTTCTAATTTGATATGAAATGGGGGTAAATAAAATTTACCAATAAATAATAATGGTGACAAAATTACAGTATTTACTGTGTTTTCTAAGAAGGGTGGATAATTACGTAAATTTATGTAACCAGCTTTGATTTGATTGAGTAAATCTTTTTCTTGGTCTGTTAATTCAGGTAAATCTGATTGCCATTCTGGAAATAGCTCATCTTCAACTAGTTCTAGATTAAATAGCTCGCGTAGCTGTTCTAATGTTATATTTTCTGCGGGAATAGTATTTGTCACTTCAAATCTCCGATATGTTAAAGTATATTAAATAATTTACACCTAATTATGATTATTCTTTTAGTGAAAAATAGGGTCGATGTTAAAGGATAATTTTGTCACCATAAGAGACGTAGAAGCAGCTGCAAAACATCTTGCGGGTATCGCCCATTGCACCCCGGTTTTAACTTCTAGAACTGTTAATCAACGCACCCAAACTCAAGCTTTTTTCAAGTGTGAGAATTTCCAGCGTACAGGTTCCTTTAAGTTTCGCGGTGCATATAACGCATTATCGCAGTTATCTGTTGAACAAAAACACTCCGGCGTTTTAACCTTTTCATCGGGGAATCACGCTCAGGCGATCGCACTCTCGGGACAATTACTCAACATCCCTACAACAATTGTAATGCCTGACGATGCACCGGCAGTCAAACAAACTGCAACACGGGGGTATGGTGCAGAGGTGATTTTGTATAACAAATGGGAAACTAATAGAGAAGAATTAGCACAAAATCTTTCACAGCAACGCGGTTTAACATTGATTCCCCCTTACGATTATCCTCATGTAGTAGCGGGACAAGGAACAGCCGCAAAAGAACTTATTGAAGAAGTCGGAGAATTAGACTTGCTGTTGGTGTGTTGTGGTGGAGGGGGATTACTTTCCGGGAGTGCTATTTCTGCAAAATCACTATCACCCAATTGTAAGATAATTGGTGTAGAGCCAGAACGGGCTGATGACGCGACACGCTCTTTTTACAGCAAAACCCTGCAAACTGTCAACAATCCCGATACGATCGCCGATGGTGCGCGTACCCCCAGCTTGGGTAAGATAACATTTCCACTGGTACTGGAATATGTCGATGATATGGTGACGGTATCTGAAGAAGCGATTCTTCGCACCATGTTTTTTATGTGGGAACGGTTGAAAATTGTTGTGGAACCAACTGGAGTATTAGCTGCAGCAGCTTTATTAGAAGGTGTGGTGAAAATAAAGCAAGGGAGGGTTGGTGTGATTATCAGTGGTGGTAATGTCGATTTAAAGCAAGTGGGTCAATTATTTCAATGAAGGAAGAAGGAAGAAGGAAGAAGGAAGAAGGAGGTTTTTAGATGGGGATACAGAACCACAACTCAAAACGGACGACCCTAAGAACGGTCGGGGTCTTAAAAAGAACAGCGGGGATAAAAATGTTTAGGTGCTTTGTAGTAAGAGTTGGTTATTTTGACCGAAAAACAACTACTGCATCACGGCAGAAATAACTAAAGTGTTAATTTGTGGAGTTATTAGTTAACTTGCTTCCACCAAAGAACGTACCGCTAAAACCGCATCGCTGGGTAGTTTCTCAACTGCTGACATGGGAATCGTAAAAACAGCGATAGAATCTCCCGCAGCGTTAAAAACTTCCAAAATATAACCATCTTCCCCGTTATCCGGATGCGTCACGTAGTCGATAAGCATAGCTACATCCCCACGCTTTAGGTTGTGTTCTGGAATATCTCGACACAGAGCGACGTATTGATAAAGTTCGAGCTTCATAATAATTAGTCCTTTTTGGGTTTGAGGGTAATAAAGCGAAAGCTCCCATCATCTCTTGATTGTAGCCAAACTGTTACAACTAGTAAGCTACGACCATTAAGACCTTGTAAATTTCCCTCAACGGTGTAAAACACTCCGTACTCATTGATCTTATCTTCCACAGCATCGGTTGTAAGTATAAGTTTCTGAATCGCATTTAATAAATCATTTGGGTTATCTTGTGTAAATCCTGCTTGCGCTAAAAATTTCGATTTATCGTCTTTAATTCTAGGAACCAAGAGATAGCATGTTAGCTTTTCTTTTGGTATCACTGCATCACCTGGTATTTTCACAACTCTGTTGTAATCCCTGACTTGATTTGAGATATTATTTCGTTACAACAAATAACATCTCCCAAGCTTTATACAATCACGCCGCAATAAAAATAAATATGGCACATAAAATTAATTTTCACTAACTAACTCTACAGCAAAAGGAAGATTGTGAATATCAGCCTCTGCCATTGTACGTTCCCAAGTTTTACTCTCAGGATGCCATCTGAAACCCGCCTTTTTTGCTAAGTCTTTATCCCCAAAAGATACTAGCGCAATATAACGCCCTCTCGGTCTGGTGGCTTGAGCAAACATCCCCTGTAAATCTTCCATAACATCAAACAAAGATGCAATTAACTGACAGTCAGTCAGTGCCCTGTGATTACCATAAACCCCGATTCCGTGTGCCAAAGCCAAATTAACCAAAGATTCCCCTGGACGATTAGCCAGTGGAAATTCAAAATCAGTGCAGGTACAAACCCAACGCAATGGTTTACCTTGTGAGTCTAACAAAGTGGGTAATACCATATCTGCAAATTTGGATTTTCCAAACCACTTTTTGTCAAATTCAGCGTTATGTGCTATGACAAACTCAGCCATCTGTGCCATTTTCGTTATCATCAAAAGCCCTTGCTGGGCAGTTTCGATTGTCATCTCAACTAAGGGTGCTACAGGAATGCGGTTGATGCGTTCGGCTGGATTACTTGTGGCAGGGAGAAGAGTTGATGCTTGTTGAATAATCGTCTGATGTTTGACTGAATAGAGAATTGCCCCAATTTCTATAACTTGTCCCTTATCAACTTCCAAGTCTGTAGTCTCTGTATCAATAATTAAAACACGTTCGACCATACTGGAAAGTCCTGAGTATTGGGCAGAATTATGATGTTCTATAGATTAACCTAACTTACGTAGATAAGCTTTGTGTGTATAGCTAATAACTTGTGTCTCCCATGCGATTATCGCGTTACTCTGCGTTTTAGAACTTCTCCTGCATATTCGACTAATACAATCGATTGTCCCAAAAGGCGGCTTTGTCATACAATTAACATTTAAGGTGCGTTTGTTTGTTCTAGGATATTAATGATGTCGGTACTGCGTGTTTTGCACTTGGTGGGGTCGCAGGAGAGCGAGTTTTATAGTGATTTATCGCGCCTTTATGCCCAAGATTGTCTTGAGTCTACCGCCAATCCGGCACTTTATGAATTTCATATTGCCTACATTTCCCCAGATCGTCAATGGCGGTTCCCGACTGACCTTAGTCACGAAGCGATCGCTCTTGCCAATCCTATGTCACACGCTGAGGCAATTCAAGTTCTGACAGCACTGAAAATTGATGTGATGTTGCCTCAGATGTTTTGCGTCCCTGGCATGACATACTATCGAGCTTTGTTTGATTTGCTGAACATTCCCTACGTGGGAAATACTCCTGATGTGATGGCTCTGGCTGCTAACAAAGCAAAAACAAAAGCCGTTGTGGCTTTTTCTGATGTAAGTGTGCCCCAAGGAGAACTGCTTCAAAAAGGAAATTTTCCCCAGATTGCTACCCCAGCAGTGATTAAACCTGTGGACGCAGATAATTCTTTAGGTGTAGTCTTGGTGAGAAACCCTTCTGACTACGACAGTGCTTTGAAGACAGCATTTGCTTATGCTTCGGAGGTACTGGTAGAGACATTTATCGAACTTGGCAGAGAAGTAAGATGCGGTGTCATTGTTGTTGACGGTCAGCTTGTCTGCTTACCACTGGAAGAGTACCTCATGGACGATGATAGCAGGCCCATCCGGAGTTATGAGGATAAGCTAAAACGAGATGAAAATGGTGACTTAACTATGGTTGCCAAGGATAATAACAAATCATGGATAGTCGATCCTAGCGACCCGATTACAGAGAAGGTTTGGGATGCTGCCAAAAAATGTCATATAGCTTTAGCCTGTCAGCATTATAGTCTCTTTGATTTCCGCATCGACCCAAGCGGGAAGCCTTGGTTCTTAGAAGCAGGTCTATATTGCTCTTTTGCTCGCACTAGTGTAATTTCTACGATGGCAAAAGCATCAGGAATTTCTCTGGATAAGCTTTTTCAGACAATGTTAAACAACGCACTTTCAAATGAAGGAAGAAGGAAGAAGGAAGAAGGAAGAAGGGAGGAAGATTGATTATATATAGCTTTTCCTAGTCTGCTGAGGTATAAAGTTATCTGCGTTTATCTGCGTCCATCCTCTTGCATCTGCGGTTAATTCTTTCTTCCGTGTACCACCAAAATATTTCCAAAAGTAACGCAGAAAAACTCCGCGTTACCCTGCGCGTTCCTTTGCGTTTTAAAACTTCTCCATCAAACACTCAGCAATCCGTCTCGCTGCACCGGGTTCCCCCATCCGTCGCCAACCATTTTGGGAAATCACATGCAAGTTATCAGCATTCTTCAGTAGCGATCGCACTTCTTGACCAACTTGTCCTGCATGCTCGACTAATACAATCGATTGTCCCAAAAGGCGGCTTTGTGCTTCGGCAAATCCGGGGTTAAATTGGGGACCACCTCCAGGAATTGCGATCGCCGGTTTGCCTAGACCCACAAATTGTTCTGTCGCTGTCCCTGCCATTGCTAAAGCTAAATCTCCCAAATGCAAGCAATCGTTGTATGCATTTTGAGTCAAGATTAAATATGCATTTTTTTGCTTAAATGTCAAGGCTTCGGGGTCAGAAATTTTCACGGGAGATTCTTCGTTGGGGACAATACGCCAACCTTGAGATTTGACGCTACCTGAGAGAATTTTGTTATCTAAACTTTGAGCGATCGCGCCTAAAAATACGACTGTGCCTGAGGTGTGCAATATCGAATCTCGTTCCCGGAAACTGCCCATTAATGCAGATACGCCAGTCATAATTTGTTCCCAGTTGTTGTAGGCTTCTGGGGGACGGGAACCAGGGAGGAGTGTCACTACTAAAGGACGAATTATTTCTTGGTGTTCGGCATCAGTGCTGTAAAATCTGTGGGTGGGAAAGCTTGGTTCTAAACCATCCATCATTGGGTTCCCTAAATCAAAGGCCGGAACGCGCATGGTTTTCAATATATCTGCTGTCAGCGAGTCTCTGGGAAACACAGCTTTACAGTGGCGACGAGTCATCAACCAACGTTCCCAAGGATGGTAAATTGAACCTGAGAAGTTTTCCCAATATGCGCCTTTTGTTTTCCGTTTCAGCAAGCTACTTTCATCACGCACGTAGTATTCTGACTTGGCAGTACCGACAAAGGCGTATCTAGCCCCACTTAACCAAGCAAATAATAAAGGGACAATATCTCCCACAGCTAAAATAGCACTCGGATTACCTGATTTATTTTGGTAATTTACCCAATGACGCACAGATTTTATTTGATTTCGGGTAAGTTGCACTAAACCGCCACGGATATCACGTACCAGTTGGCGTCCGTCCATGTAAACAAAACCGCCAGAAGGCATGGGCTGTACGGAACCAATCAGGGGAATATCTAACTGCTTATAGGCGCGTCCTTCTCCCACCAGAGGCAAAGCAGAAACGGATGGAGGATTGGGTTGTTGCAGAAGTTCTTGCAAAATCCGGACTGCAATGAGATCCTCTCCATGACCATTACTCAAGATCAGTAACTGCAGACTAGAATTCCCGGTTGGGGGTTTCGAGGTTAGGGATAGCGGTGATAAATCACTCATAGAAACAAAAAGTCATAAGTAACTGTCTTTGTGGATAAGAGGGACAAATGGGGGTATAAATCGGCGTGTTGCTGGAAGTTAGTACTATCCCATTACCTAATCTCACTACACAAACTAACTCCCAGTCCATCAGGCTAAAATATTATGCGAGTTTCTAAAGCTGCAATTTTTACTTTAACTACTGTGGCAGCTGGCAATGTTGGTCAGCAAGCGATCGCTTCCCCCACTTTGACACCCACAACTCAATCTTCCAAGGCTAGTAGCGTGGTGGTTCCGATAAGCGAGGAAACGCCAACACCAGTACAGGCAATTGCACCCCCAGAAACAGTCGCTGCCCAACAATTTTCTCAGAAACCTCCGGTCGTGCAAAGTGGGAATAGCAACAATTCGGCTGTAGTTATCAAGACAGGGGGACAAGGGGGACAGGGAAAAAATTCCTCCCCCACTTCCCCCAGCCCCCAACCCCAGAGGGGGCCCCTAGCCCCCACTCCTCCCACAGCTTCCCCTGACCTAGTAGTCACCGCAACAGATATCCAAATTACTGGGGCGACTCCGGAATTGCAGCAGATTATTCGCAGTACGATTAAAACGGCTGCGGGTGGAGATGTCAGTCAAGGGCAGTTACAAAAAGATGTTGCTGCAATATTAGATACAGGTTTATTTGCCAGCGCCCTTGTGAATAGCCGCACCACGCCTGCTGGTTTAAGTATTACGTATCAAGTGCAACCAATAGTAGTGCGATCGCTGCAACTTTCTGGAGCAAAGGCGCTGACTTATCAAGTGGCGTTAAAATCTTTTCAGCCGTTGGTGGGTACTCCCATCAGTCCTAATGCCTTAAAGCAAGCAGTACAACAAGTTAATAAGTGGTACTCTGAAAATGGTTATAGTTTGGCGCGGGTGATATCCATCAAGCCGAATCGTGAGGGTATCCTGACGATGGATGTGGCTGAAGGCTTGGTGGGTGATATCAAGTTCCGCTTTGTGAATGAGGATAATCAGACTGTTGACAGTAAGGGTAAACCAGTCGCTGGACGAACCAAACCAGATTTTATCCGGCAGCAATTGAAGCTGAAACCTGGTGAGGTATTTAAAGAAGATGTGGTGCGCCAAGATGTGATGAGAATGTACGCACTCGGTTTATTTGAAAGCGTGAATGTGGCATTAGAAGGCGATGCCAGCAAAACTGATATAGTTTACGAACTTAAAGAAACTGGAGCGCGTTCTTTTAATGTAGGTGGCAATTATAACGCCGACCAAGGAATATTAGGTACATTTGACTATCGCGACCAAAATGTGGGCGGTACTAACGATACTTTAGGCGTGAATTTTCAGGTAGGACGGCGTGACTTTCTGTTTAATAGTAGTTTAGTTAGTCCCTATCGCACAACAGACCCGAATCGTTTGGGTTATCGTTTAAATGCCTTCCGCAAACGGGGACTTTCGGAGACTTTTGACGATCAAGTGAAATTGGCAAATAGCGATCGCGTCCGGGAAGGTCAAATTGGTGCTAGTGTCAGCTTTCAACGCCCAATTGACGGCTGGGATACTTCTTTAGGATTTAATTATACCCGCACTTCCATTCGAGATGCTAAAGGAAAAATTACCCCCACAGATGAAAAGGGCAACCAGTTGTCTTTAAGTAGTACTGGTATTGACGACATGGCAACTGTGTCTTTCACTGCCACCAAAGACCAGCGGGATAATGTAATGAATCCAACCAAAGGTTCTGTTCTCAGCCTCAGTACAGAACAATCAGTACCCTTCGGTTTGAGTGGCGTTTCGATGAATCGCTTGAAGGCAAATTACACTCAATATGTACCAGTCAAACTATATAATAGTAAGAATTCCCAAGTGTTTGCTTTAAATGTGCAAGCTGGTACAGTTCTTGGCGATTTAGCACCTTATGAAACCTTTAATTTAGGTGGGCCTAATTCTGTACGCGGTTATAATTCTGGGGACGTGGGCAGCGGTCGGACTTATGTGTTAGCCTCTGCTGAATATCGATTTCCCATATTGCAAGCTTTAGGCGGGGTTTTGTTTGCCGATTATGCCTCAGATTTAGGCTCTGGTGATACGGTATTGGGAAATCCAGCGGGAGTCAGAGGTAAACCAGGTACTGGTTTTGGTTATGGGGCTGGTGTTCGCTTTGATTCGCCTTTGGGCTTAATTCGCGCAGATTATGGCATTAACGACCAAGGGGAAAGTCAGGTTCATTTTGGCATCGGTCAACGGTTTTAGGAGTTAGGAGTTAGGTCAAGGATTTATAACGATCGCCAATGGGATAAAGCTACATGAAATGCAGGACGAACTTAAAGCCGAGTTGATAACTATTATCTGTTAAGTGTAGTATGGACGAACTTAAACCCTGATTAAATCTAGGCGATTTAATCATTTCGTCCAGACTCAGCCAATTGTGGCTACGTAAGACGGGTCATGATACCTTGGGACACCTACCAGTCCCCTGCTAAGAAGCTTGCAATTAAACAGGTAATGGGTTTCTAGAAAGCCAGTGTTGTAAGCGGAACAAGCCTGTCTTACATTGTGGAGGTAAACAATAATACTGATTGTTTTGATTAGGAAAAAATTATGAGAAGAAAAATTATCAGAGCAGGAATTGCTGGCTGATGTATTTCTCAGGAATTGATATCATTGACAATTCGATGTAAACTCAGGACTTATCTGCTCGCTCAGGACTCAGAACTCAAAACTCAGCACTCAGGACTCAAGATTTTCTATGTTAGCTGACACAACTTTGCAGGGTGGAAAATATACTCTGAACCAAGAAGTAGGTAAGGGGGGCTTTGGTATTACCTACAAAGCTACGCACCATTACTTACATCAGGTAGTGGTGATTAAAACCATCAATCAGCGGCTACGACAACATCCTGATTTTGCCAAGTTTGAGCGTCAATTTCAGGATGAAGCGAGACGGTTGGCTACTTGTCTCCACCCTAATATTGTCCGCGTCAGCGACTTTTTTGTCGAGGCTGGACTGCCTTACATGGTGATGGAATATATTGCTGGTGAAACTTTAGGAGAAGCGTTTGTTCTGCCGGGAATACCATTAAAAGAAGCGATCGCAATTCATTACATTCGACAAATTGGTGCCGCTTTACAGGTAGTGCATCAAAATGGTCTGCTGCATCGAGATGTAAAACCGGATAATATCATCCTCCGCCAAGGATCTCAGGAAGTAGTACTGATTGATTTTGGTATTGCCCGAGAATTTAACGGTGGGGTAAGGCAGACACACACAGGGATGGTGTCTGAAGGTTATTCCCCAATCGAACAGTATTTATCGCAAGCACAGCGATCGCCTGCAACCGATGTTTATGGTTTGGCCGCGACGCTGTATGCTCTGTTAACAGCACAAGTTCCCCTGCCTGCACTGTTACGCGATCGCGAAAAAATGCCCTCCCCCCGCGAACTCCAGCCGCATCTGAGTGCTGCTGTCAATCAAGCTGTGATGCGCGGTATGGCGGTGGAAGCTCGTTTTCGTCCGGAATCGGTTTTGGATTGGTTGAAATTGTTGCCAGGAAGCAGCATGAGTGTTCTACCTCAACCAGTACTCACTCAGACGGTACCAACGATTGATTTAAGTCATCAAGAGTACCAAGAAAATTTACCTTTTGTAGCCTCCTCTAACAATACAGAGCCACCACCAGAAACAGATGTGACTCAAATTACTAAACAACCTTGGTGGCAGAAGGTATCGCCAAAAATTTTAATTGGTGCAGGTGTAGCACTTGTTAGTCTCACAGCAGGTTTTGGGATTACGAAAATGGTGCCCAGATCCCAACCCCAGCCATCTCTAACACCGCCGATTGTACAACAGCCTAGTGCTAGCCCGAATGGGGAAACACAGGCTGTGGAAGTAACACCAACTCCTGAAACTCAACAAACGACGACGAATACAGTCAAAAAGACCAACTCTTCGACGCGAACTCAAGACTCTACAACTTTCTCAACTCCCAGACGTCGCAGGCGTGTTCGTCGTACTTCTGATGACAATTCTACCACCACCACCCCAACTCGCACTTACAGACAACAGGCCCCAAGTCGCGATACCTCTAACGACGAACAAACGCCCACCACACCAACGTCCGAACCAAATCGCCGTCGAAACCAACAATCTGAAGCTGATTCACCTTCTTCGCCTCCCTCGCCATCTCTTGTGGATAAACTAAGGTCTGTACGAGATTCTCGGAAAGCTGCGCCCTCCTCAGAAAATGACTCACAACAACCAAAAAGACAGTCAAATCCAGTTGTGGTACCGGCAGAACCAAAGCAGCCAAATTCTATAGTAGTGCCAACTCAGGAACAAAGTAAGCAAAATTCATCTACTGACAGTCAACCGCAAGATGATAATAATTAAGTTTTTAGTTGTTGGAGATTAGTGAAGTACGGTTCTTCATACAGGGCAATCCTCTGTATGTAAGCTGTAAAAAACAAGATTCCCGACTACTTTCACGCACGTCGGGAATCTGAGTTTTGATTTTTTAAAAAGCTTTATAGGTTGCTATAATCTATTATATATAAATTGAATGTTCAGCTAAATATAAGTTATGAACAAGATAACCGATAGTTTAAATATACAATTAATCGAAATTATTTCACAATTGCCAAGTAATGAACAAAAACAAGTATTAAACTTTGCTATTTCATTACATAACCAACAAAAAATAAAAGAATGGAATAACATTTCAGATGAAGAAGCTGCTTCTTTAAAGGTAGAATTTGGTGACGAAGATATTAACTTTACAGAAGCTGTTTTAAGTGATTATCTACTTCACATCGATTCTGAGGATTAGGATTAAATGCGTGGAGACGTTTATTTAGCGGATTTAAATCCAAGTCGTGGTTCAGAACAAGCAGGTATTCGACCAGTTATTATTGTCCAAAGAAATACTATTGACCGCTTTACACAGACAGTTGTGGTAATACCTATAACTGGTAATCAAAGACGTTCTAGAATACCAGGTACAGTTGCTATACCTTCAGGAGAAGGTGGTTTATTACAAGATTCGGTAGCGCTTTGCTATCAGATTGTCGTTATTGATAAGCAGCGCTTAACCAGAAAGTTAGGTACTTTATCCTCAAACTATTTGTTAATGTTGAAAGAGGCACTAAAGTATACATTAGAACTTGATGATTTAGAGGACGATGCCTTACCACCAACGGAATAATTTATATAGCCGTCTTAAATCATTCGTAATAATCAACTTACTTGTGCAACTAACAACTTGACCAATATATTTAACTGCTAAGTAAGATTCGGCGTTATAAGTTTTACCATCCCAGTTGTCGCGCAGTACCTGCATTTCAACATTGCCAAGATGGCCTACCTGGAATTAAACGTTATGGTATAGCGTTTCCTAGTCTGCTGAGGTACAAATTTATCTGCGTCCTACCCTACACAGAAGCCGTACCGATGGAAGGCGTTCGCGGAGCGTGTCGCTTGCGACTCAGCGCCTACAGCGGCTACTGCTGTTAATTCAATATGGTGTACCTCACGAATATAGGAATGGTTATATTTTGGTTTTTAAGCTCGTTTATTGATTTTTCGCGCTTTGCTCTTGACCAATTCTAGAAAGAGTAACTTTAAATTCCACTTGCTTTAATGCTGCTTGCCAAACCTTATACCCATCTTGACTTAGGTGCAATCCATCTGTAGTTAATTCTGGACGCAAATTGCCTTCAAAATCAGCAAACCAGCCATGAATATTGAGATAATTAGCTCCTTCTTGCTTGGCGATCGCTCCTAGTTGCTGGTTGATGTGACGAATGCGGTTATTGGAGATTGTGGACATTCGAGTTGGCAGAATCGATTGGACAATTATAATGCTTCGTGGGTGAGACTGGTGGAGACGGCGGATAATCAGGCGGTGATTGTGCAAAATTATCTCATCCGTCATTTTTCTGCGTAAATCGTTGATTCCAGCCATCACATAAATCACATCTGGCTTGGTTTCCGAAAAAGCAGACAATCTTTTTAAAACACCTGTGGAAGTATCTCCAGATATTCCCTGATTGAGCCACAATTTCCCAATCGGTAGTTTTTCTTTGGGAAACCACATACTCAAAGAATCGCCAACTAAAACGCTTAAATTATTGACACCTTGACCTTCAGCCATTGCTTTGCCTTCTAGCATCAACAACTTTTTCCAGTCATCATAGCTGAGTTGAGATTTTCTTGCGGAAACCCACAAAGACTGCAAACGCTCATCAGGTAAGCGGGTATAAATTTGACCTGCTTGCAAAGCTGCTAATCTTTGGTAATAAAGTTGAGTTCCAGAAAGCGGTTTGCGGATAAGTGCCTTGAAGTTTGGGTTGAGTGATGATAATGGCTTGCTAAATTGTGGCTCCTGTGTTTCGTCAATATCTGGAACTGTTGTCTTACTGACGGTCGGCTGTGAATTATCTTTGACGTCCGATAGTTGTTTGCTCGGCTCTGGCTCTGGATTCGACATCTGTGGTAGAGCCGATGCTGGTATTGCCAATCCTGTTAACAAACCTGCTGCCAACAGATAAAGGTCCTTCATCGCGATCATTTCTCCTCTACTCACTGCTTTCTTAAATGACAGCATTAATAGCCTATTTTCAGGAAATTTATACGTTTGCTAAACTACTATTTTTATTTACGCCCTATAGCTCTGTAAAGCTCTCTAACTAAATTGCACTTTCCAATATCCTTAATTTCAGGTTTACAGATAGGGGTTCTCCTTCCAAAGACGGGATCTGGTCAGGTTTTCCAGATCGTAACCGTGGTTATAACCATGTTTAGAGTCACTTTTTAAATATAAGATGTAAGTAGAATCCGATCTTATGCCATAACTTGTCAAGCGTATTCTCAGAAATTTCAAAAACTCGCAGCGAATAAGGGGTAGAGCTTCATAATATGCTTATCCTTTTTACCTTGATTGGTTCGTATAACCTTTACGGCAGCTGCAAATTCCTATTAATTAATTTCAAAATAAATCCATCCTTGTTGCAAATTTATAGCGACAAAGCCTGTGGTATCAGAACCTGCAAGGGGTCTAATACTAAATCATTTTCATAGGTTAAGAATTTGATAAGATATTTTGTAGGATGGATTGTTTCCATCCTAGGGAAAGCTGAAATTCTACCACTTCTTATAAGGGAGAAATTTTCCAGACATAATGATTTTTACGCGATACCGAAGGTTGCCAAGGGCATCGCCTTTTGGGTCTTCTTCTTTATCGATATCTAAAGTAAAGTCAATCGCACTCATAATGCCGTCCCCAAACTTCTCGTGAATCACTTCTTTGATTTTTCTTTTGGGGTACCCCTTTATTTATATTTCCCATCCACTAATGAAAAATTTCATACACATTTTAAAAAAATAAATGTTATTTCTCTTGTGGGGTAAGCTCTCTGGCCATTCTAAAAAAAAAATCCCCCACCATTAGGCAGGGGATTTAAATTATTTATCTACAAAACTAGCAGTCCAATTAACCAAACTTACCAGCCGTAGAGGCAATGAGGAACGCAGCGTAAGTCAGGACATAGCCAACAGTGAAGTGAGCTAAACCAACCAAACGAGCTTGAACAATGGACAGAGCAACAGGCTTGTCTTTCCAGCGAACCAGGTTCGCAATTGGAGTCCGCTCGTGTGCCCAAACCAAGGTTTCAATCAACTCTTGCCAGTAACCTCTCCAAGAGATGAGGAACATGAAGCCAGTTGCCCAAACTAAGTGTCCGAATAGGAACATCCAAGCCCAGACTGACAAGTTGTTCATCCCGTATGGGTTGTATCCGTTAATCAACTGAGCGGAGTTGGCCCAGAGGTAATCGCGGAACCAGCCCATTAAATAGGTGGAAGATTCATTAAACTGAGCGACGTTACCTTGCCAGATACCTAGATGTTTCCAGTGCCAGTAGAAGGTTACCCAACCAATGGTATTCAACATCCAGAACATTGCCAGGTAGAAGGAGTCCCAAGCGGAGATGTCGCAAGTACCGCCACGACCAGGGCCGTCGCAAGGGAATGCGTAGCCGAAGTCCTTTTTATCGGGCATCAGCTTAGAACCACGAGCATCCAAAGCACCTTTCACCAATACTAAGGTGGTGGTGTGGATCGCTAGAGCAAAGGCATGGTGTACTAAGAAGTCGCCAGGTCCAATGGTCAAGAACAAAGAGTTTGTACCATTGTTAATCGCTTCCAACCAACCTTGCAACCAAACGTTTCCGTAGTTGGGGTAAGCGGTGTAAGCAATGCTATCTGGGTTAGACAGTAGTGTGTTCAAACCGTACAGTACTTTACCGTGGGAAGCTTGGATGAATTGAGCAAATACTGGCTCAATCAAGATTTGCTTCTCCGGTGTACCGAAAGCAACTACTACGTCATTGTGTACGTATAATCCGAGGGTGTGGAAGCCCAAGAAGAGAGATACCCAACTGAGGTGGGAGATAATCGCTTCTTTATGCTGAAGCACGCGGTCAAGTACGTTGCCTTTGTTTTGTTCTGGATCGTAGTCCCGAACCCAGAAGATGGCGGCGTGAGCAAAAGCACCAACCATCAAGAAACCAGCGATGTACTGGTGGTGAGTGTACAGAGCTGCCTGTGTGGTGTAATCCTTAGCAATGAATGCGTAAGGAGGCAGGGCGTACATATGCTGCGCCACCAGAGAGGTGATGGTTCCTAAAGCTGCTAGAGCCAAGGAAAGTTGGAAGTGCAGCGAGTTGTTGATCGTGTCGTACAAGCCTTGGTGAGGCAGGTTGAACTGACCTTCACTCTTAGAACCAGGTACTAAACCGGATTTGGAATTCAGCATTTCTTTGATGCTGTGACCAATTCCGAAGTTAGTCCGATACATATGACCGGCGATGATGAAAATAACAGCGATCGCCAAGTGGTGGTGAGCCATGTCGGTCAACCACAGCGATTCAGTTTGAGGATGGAAACCACCCAAAAAGGTCAGAATCGCAGTACCTGAACCAGTCGCAGTACCGAAGAGATGGTTCGCTGTGTCAGGATTGCTCGCATAAGCCGCCCAATTACCAGTAAAAAAGGGTGTTAAACCTTCTGGATGGGGCAAGGTAGTCAGGAAATTATCCCAACCTACGTGCTGACCGCGAGATTCTGGGATTGCAACGTGTACTAAGTGACCAGTCCAAGCTAAGGAGCTAACACCGAACAAACCTGCCAAGTGGTGGTTTAGACGGGGTTCAGCACTCTTAAACCAACTTAGGCTCGGACGGAACTTAGGTTGTAAATGCAACCAGCCAGCAAACAAGAACACTGCGGATAGCAACAACAAGCCAACAGAACCTGCATACAGGTCATCGTTTGTCCGCATTCCAATGGTGTACCACCAGTGGTAAACACCAGAATAGGCAATGTTTACTGGATTGCTTGCCCCACCTTGGGTAAAAGCTTCAATCGCTGGTTTACCAAAGTGTGGGTCCCAAATTGCGTGGGCAATCGGACGGATATGAAGAGGATCTTTAATCCACTGTTCAAAGTTGCCTTGCCAAGCGACGTGGAACAGGAGGCTGGATGCCCATAGGAAGATGATTGCCAGGTGACCGAAGTGAGTTGCGAAAATCTTTTGGTAAAGATTCTCCTCTGTCATGCCATCGTGGCTTTCAAAATCATTTCCCATAGCCATCGCATACCAGATCCGACGCGTAGTCGGGTCCTGTGCGAGATCCTGGCTAAATTTTGGAAATTTTGTTGCCATAGATTTGATAAATTCTCTGACCTTTAGCCGTCAAGTGTCAAGTCAAAGAGTTAGGAGTTATGAGTTATGAGTTCTGAACAAATATTCAATTCTTAACTCAAAAACCCTTAACTCCTAACTTTTTAAAGTTGGTTGCTACCCGAGTGAAAGAATTCTTGCGTGGAAGAATGCCCAGGTAGTGACAATTCCTCCTAACAGGTAGTGAGCTACCCCAACTGCCCGACCCTGAATGATGCTCAGAGCGCGAGGTTGAATGGCAGGAGCTACCTTCAACTTATTGTGTGCCCAAACAATGGACTCAATCAGTTCTTGCCAGTAGCCGCGACCGCTGAACAGGAACATTAAGCTAAATGCCCAAACAAAGTGAGCGCCTAGGAAGAGTAAACCATAAGCTGATAGCGCACTACCGTAGGAGTTGATTACTTGTGAAGCTTGTGCCCACAAGAAGTCACGCAACCAGCCGTTGATATTCAGGGCACTCTCAGCAAAGTTACCACCGGTGATGTGAGACACTGTACCATCGGCGTCTATAGTCCCCCAGACATCCGATTGCATTTTCCAACTAAAGTGGAAAATCACAATTGAAATCGTGTTGTACATCCAGAACAAACCGAGGAACACATGGTCCCAACCAGACACTTGACATGTGCCGCCACGACCAGGACCGTCGCAAGGAAAACGGAAGCCCAAGTTTGCTTTGTCTGGAATCAAGCGAGAACTGCGAGCAAACAGTACGCCTTTGAGCAGAATCAGAACGGTTACGTGAATTTGGAAAGCGTGGATGTGGTGAACCAGGAAGTCCGCCGTACCCAAGGCAATCGGCATCATCGCAATTTTGCCGCCGACAGCTAGAATACCGCCACCAAAAGCATAGCTAACAGGTTCTATTGCATTGGGTGCGGTTGAACCAGGAGCAAGGGTGTGCAGGTTCTGTACCCACTGAGCAAACACCGGTTGCAACTGAATTGCACTATCCGAGAACATATCTTGAGGACGACCCAAGGCTTGCATGGTGTCGTTGTGGATGTACAGACCAAAGCTATGGAAGCCGAGGAAAATACAAACCCAGTTCAAGTGAGAGATGATTGCATCGCGGTGACGAAGTACCCGATCCAATACGTTATTTCGGTTAACTACAGGATCGTAATCCCGCACCATGAATATAGCTGCGTGAGCCGCTCCGCCTACGATACAGAAACCGCCAATCCACATATGGTGTGTGAATATACACAGTTGTGTTGCGTAGTCGGTAGCCAAGTACGGATATGGAGGCATCGCGTACATATGGTGCGCCACAATGATGGTCAATGAACCCAAGAAAGCAAGGTTAGTTGCCAATTGAGCGTGCCAAGATGTGGTGAGGTTTTCATAGAGACCTTTGTGACCTTCACCAGTGAATGGCCCTTTGTGGTTCTCTAGAATTTCTTTGATGCTGTGACCGATACCCCAGTTGGTACGGTACATATGACCGGCGATGATAAATATGACTGCGATCGCCAAATGGTGATGGGCAATATCTGTCATCCACAAGCCACCCGTTACTGGGTTCAGACCCCCTTTGAAGGTCAGGAAGTCAGCGTATGTACCCCAGTTCAAAGTGAAGAAAGGCGCTAAACCATTGGCAAAGCTGGGATACAGCTCGGTCAATATGTCTTTGTTCAAGATGAACTCATGAGGTAACGGTATGTCCTTAATGGGGACTCCCGCATCCATCAGCTTGTTGATTGGAGATGAAACGTGAATTAAGTGACCGGCCCAGCCCAAGGAACCACAACCTAGCAATACTGATAAGTGGTGATTCAGCATCGACTCTACGTTCTGGAACCATTCCAGTTTCGGAGCCCGCTTGTGGTAGTGGAACCAACCAGCAAACAGCATCAAAGCAGCCATTACTAAGCCACCAATCGCGGTGACATAAAGCTGGAATGAATTTGTTATGCCCCAGCCGCGCCAAATTTGGAAGAAGCCTGAGGTGATTTGAATGCCGTGGAACCCGCCACCGACATCCGCATTTAGAATGTCTTGACCGACAATTGGCCAAACGACTTGAGCGCTAGGCTTAATATTCAGCGGATCGCTTAACCAAGCTTCGTAGTTGGAAAACTTCGCGCCGTGGAACAACATTCCGCTCAACCAAATGAACACAACGGATAGGTGACCGAAGTGAGCGGCGAATATCTTGCGGGAAATGTCTTCTAAATCGCTTGTATGTGTATCAAAATCATGGGCGAGGGCGTGAAGGTTCCAAATCCATGTGGTGGTTTTTGGACCTTTAGCAAGGGTCTTGTCGAAGTGTCCTGGTTTTGCCCATCTCTCAAACGAGGTGGGAACTGGATCGTTATCGACTATTACTCTTGCCTTCTTCTCCTCTCGCTCCGGAGGACTTATTGTCATTCGACCTCCTCTCTTAAAAGGATTTGAGGAATTATACTGTCCACAACCTGTCTTTAAAACCTTGATTCAACTTATTAGGCTGAATTATGCTGTGAAGACTGGATGTGGATTTTGCTTTCTCGTTGAATTATAAAGTCATCTATCCAACAAAGTAGAAGAGATGTTTACAATAATTAAAAATAGCCGAAATAATTGTCTAATCTACCTTTGACATTCAAACTTCTGTACCAAAAGTCAATAGCCTACTCCTAAATTTTACAAAGCACAACAATTCGCAATATTTATAGTTCACTTTGATGAAGTAAGTACGGCTCAAGTGCCGTATGGCTTCATTTCCGGGCAAAACAAGCTAGGTTCTGGTTATTTGTTTTTATAAAGAAAAGTAAAAAATAGTACAGAAAAAGTAAAAACACTGCTATTTACAACAGTGCAATTCTCAAGAGGAGAAAAACTGAGATAAATTAACATATATCCCAATCTATTTCGCAGTAAAAGCAAAAAATTTGGAATTTAAAGAATATTTCACCTTTTGGGCTATGGTGAACCGTGGACAGTTTGAGCCAAAATAAGCTGTCAGTTATTTATATATATCTATGGCTATCATTGGGCGAATGAAAACGATAAGTTTGTTGCGATCGCTAATCGCACTAATATTAGTATTGAATTTAGCCAGTTGTGGTGGTGACAAAGCTGTAAGCCAAGGAGTACCTTCTGGAATACGAGAAAATCCTCAACTCTCCAAACAATTCTCAGAAGTTTCTCCCCCATCAGCAATCTGGCAACTCCGCTCCTCCTTGGAAGCGGATCAGCCCCAAGTAACAATAGTCACTCCTTCTTCTGACGAAATCTTGCAAGATAACATAGTGAAAGTCAGCTTCCAGGTGAAAGACTTACCACTATTCAAAGATTCAAAACTAGGCTTAGGTTCGCACCTGAAAGTAATTCTAGACAATCAAGCTTATACAGAAATATACGACTTAAATCAGCCGCTAGTATTATCAGACTTAGCTCCAGGAACTCACACCCTGCGTGTTTTTGCTGAACGACCTTGGGATGAAAGCTTCAAAAATGAAGGTGCTTACGCTCAGACAACATTTCACGTCTTTACGAAAACCGACGACAACAACCCCGATCCATCTCTGCCGGTCTTAACATACAGCCGTCCGTCCGGTATATATGGGGCAGAACCAATATTACTAGATTTTTACTTAAAAGGAGCTCCACTAAGAGGTCTAGTAGCGAAAGACAATTCCAAAGACCAAATTAATGATTGGCGCATCCGCTGCACAATTAATGGTGAAAGTTTTGTTCTCGATCGTTGGCAAGCAGTATACCTCAAAGGCTTTAAACCTGGTAAAAATTGGGTAAAACTGGAATTTCTCGATAACCAAGGAAATCCTGTTAAAAATGTCTTTAACAGCACAGTCGGATTATTTACTTACGAACCCAAAACAAAAGACACTCTTTCTAGAATTGTCAGAGGGGAACTTTCCGCAGAACAAGCCCAAGGAATTGTAGACCCCACCTACACGGAGAAAATACCAGCGGTTGAAGCGACACCAAAACCACAGGTAGAAGAAAAACCAACTCCTGAAACTGAATCTCCAAAAAAATCTCAGACACAGACAGAAGAAAAACCAGAAGGCTTTTTCAATCGTTCCAAACGTCCAACTGCTGAACCAACTCCTACAGAGTTACCTGTAACACCAGAGATAATTAAGCCAACAGAACCAGAAATATTAGAGTCTCCTACACCGACACCAATAATTCCCCAACCGGAACCTACATTAGAGCCGGAAAAACCAGAACCAACGCAAACTCAATCACCGACACCAATAATTCCTCAACCGGAACCTACATTAGAGCCGGAAAAAGTTCCATCCAAATTTGATGGTGAGAAATTGAAACGGTATTTTCAGCGTCGTCAGCCTTTAACTGTTGAACCATCTCCCATACCGACAGAAGAATCAGAAAGTATGGAAGCACCTGGTAACGAAGACAATACGGATGTAACAGATATCTTGCAAGATTCTCAATAAGCCCGAAATTGCGCCCGGAAATAAATTATCCCTCCGGGACGCTGCGCGAACGGGCTTAAAGCTAAAGCTAACTAAATAAGCTTTTTAACCCATTTTAATGGGTTTTAGCTTTAAGCCCAAACTTTAGTTTAGGGCTTCCTGACTGAATCCAAAATCTAAAATTGGCATGATTCCTCGTGTAAGATCCCCACAATTGCCTCAAAATTATCCTTGGCTAAATACTGACAAACCGTTATCTCTCAAAGAATTCAAAGGCAGAATTGTAGTTCTAGACTTTTGGACATACTGTTGTATTAACTGCTTGCACATCCTGCCAGATTTAAAGTATCTAGAACAAAAATATAAAGACAGTCTGACAGTTATTGGGGTACATAGTGCCAAATTTGATAACGAAAAAGAAATCGAAAATATCCGCCAAGCTATCCTCCGCTACGATATCGAACATCCTGTGATAGTTGACAAAGATTTCCGAATTTGGGAAGAATATGCTGTCCGTGCTTGGCCCACATTAATAGTTATCGATCCGGAAGGTTACGTAGTTAGTTCTGTCTCAGGGGAAGGCAATCGTGATGTTTTAGATGAGTTGATTGCACAGTTAATTCGCCAACACCAAGAAAAAGGTATAATCAATTTCCAAGAACTCAGTCTAATTTTAGAGAAGCAGCAAAAACCTTCAATTACACCCTTAGCGTTTCCTGGTAAAGTCTTAGCGACAAATACAGGTTTGTTTATTGCTGATTCCGGACATCACCGAATTGTGCTGAGTAGCTTAGATAGGGAACTTTTGCAAATTATTGGCAATGGAAAATCGGGTTTAAAAGATGGTGCTTTTAACCAAGCGCAGTTTTTCGCACCGCAAGGAATGACATTTGATGAAGAAAATCAAATTCTCTACGTTGCCGATACTGAAAATCATGCCATCCGTCGGGTTGATTTACAACAGCAAATAGTAGAAACTATTGCTGGGAATGGTGAGCAAAGTCGTAATATTCGTCGTCACAGTGGTATCGGGTTAGAAACTGCGTTAAATTCACCTTGGGATTTGGTAAAGCTAGGAAAAAAACTATACATTGCAATGGCAGGATTTCACCAAATTTGGGAAATGGACTTAAATACTACTAATATAGTTCAAACCTATGCGGGAATTGGTGCAGAAGCTTGCATTGATGGAGTAGTTACAGAATCAGCGTTTGCTCAACCTAGTGGTATTACTACTAATGGAAAAGAATTATACATTGCTGACAGCGAAGTCAGTTCAATTCGTGGTGTGGAACTAGTTGAAAATCAAGTCAGAACAATTTGTGGTAGCGGTGATTTGTTTGGTTTTGGAGATGTGGATGGTGTTGGGGAAGAAGCACGCTTGCAGCACTGTTTGGGAGTGGAATATGCCGAAAATTTCATCTGGGTGGCAGACACATACAACCACAAAATTAAACTAGTTAATCTCCACGGAAATTGTCAAACAGTATTGGGAAATGGTGCAGTTGGGTTGCAAGATGGTCAAGGTAAAAATACTCATTTCTCTGAACCTTCTGGTTTAAGCATTTTAGGCAAAGAGCTTTATATTGCTGATACGAATAATCATGCAATTCGTTGTGTAAATTTGGAGAATTTGGAGGTGAAAACTTTGCAATTCCCTAGATTATGTTCGCCTGATGTTTGTATAATTTGACCTTATACAGATTTTTTATGAAGCTCCTCACCCTAGAAGGGTGGGGCTATACGAACAAAGCCCACCTGCGTGGGCTAATTAGAAGCATCTTCATAAAGAAATGGTATTAGTTAGGGTTTATCAAAAATAACTTAGATGATTAGACATTTGTTGGAAAAGGCGTAGTGACAATTCATGAATTGTTATAGTCTAATAAAAAAAATTGAGATTTTCAAAGCTTAGAACCTTTATTCTACTGTAGTCTACTAAGCAAACCGTAAAAAATAAAGTTGTATAATTATCCTGCTTGCTTATTTTAAAATAAATAGAAAAGTCGTATGATTTGCTAAAACCTTGCTATATAGTCTGCAACGATGACAGCTAGCCGAGTTTTTAATTTTTGAGCACAGTTTGCACCCAATTTGTTAGAGTCGATGGGAGCTATTTAGGTAAGATTTTCTGCGCTGTTAAAATTTAATTATACATTGATGTTATCCAATTACTGAGATTTTTCGCGCTTTAACAGCGAGAATCCCAGCCTGCAATCATACTTGGTTTTAGCTGTGATAAATTTTACTAAAATTTGGGCTACGTAGCATAGTCAATCGGACAAGCTTTTTTTAAAGGTTTAAATAACTTGAAATCAAGAATTTGTTCTATCGAGAAGTAAGTAAGTACATTGAATTAAATGTAAGATGTAGTGTGGGCATCTTGCCCGTGTTCGTGTAGCGTGCCCAAAGGGCAAACGAAACGCTCGCACTGCTATCTACGAATTAATTACACCTACCTACTTATGGAAGAAACAGTTCACGACAACTTTTTCAATAATTTTACTGTAGTAACAGCAACTATATCTGCAACGAATGAGCTTCCTGAAAACTCAGGTGTTTATGCTTTCTATCATGCTTTTGACTTCTTAGAAAATAATTTGTCTGACCACATAGATACTCGCATAAAAAACACGGTATTTAAAACAAAGTTTTCTGAGAAAGATAATAGAAGTAAGTTTATTGTCGATACTTGTGGAGAGTCAGTTGGCTTGTCTCAAAAAATGGATAAATTTATAAAAGCTGTTTCTCAGCCTAAAGAACGAAGAATGTTAAAAAATCTCTTAATCTCATGTAGTATTCTCCAACGCCCAGATTACATTGGAACTGCAACCAATTTGAGAGATCGATTTATTGAGCATTTGGAGCGAGACGATGGTTTTTTATCAAAGTACGGAAATTCGAGGCCCAATGATGAATTTTTATTCATTTGTTTCCCTTGCCCAAAAAATATTTCTAGAGAGTTAGAAAGCCTTTTGATTCAACTATGTCAGCCTAAGTTTAATACACAGAGGAGTTAGAAAGTGGAATTAGATAATCAGTCTCCAGAAACTATTGAGTATAAGGCAATTAGCGGTGAGTTTGGTGAAGTTAGATACTTCATAACAACTCTGGATCAAAGTGATGCAGTTGAAAACATTAGATTTGCTGATGAAATTCAAGGCAGTTGGAGCTTCTCTGAGCGAGTGCAAAGAAAACTAGATGAAAACAGAGCGAATACAGAAATATTTTCTTACTTAGCGCAGGGTGGAATTCGCTTTTTCAATTCAATTGTAGTCGTACTTTTGCCGAACTCGAATGACCAAAGAGAGTTTTGGGACTTTTCTACAGTTAGCAGTCAAGGAAAAATTGTCGAAAAGTGGGTCAATTTAAAGCTATATAAGAACGTAGCTAAAATTGTAATTGACGGTCAGCATAGGCTTCTTTCATTAAAGAGATATTGGAACGTCCATACTGGAAAAGAGCTTTTAAACCCTCAACAAATAAAAGATAATTTTAATTGCCTAGAAACTTTTGATATACCAGTTGTTTATCTGGTATTCGGTAATCTTGGCAGGGTTGGTCATTCAGACTTGAGCGAAACTGTAAGGGATGAAATAATCAAAGCAACTCGCAATATCTTTACAGTTATAAACAAGACTGCCAAATCAATTGATAAACAAACTCAACTATTACTTGATGATAGTAAAATATCAGCATTGATTCCTCGAAAACTTTTAGAAGAAGGAGTACTTGAAGATAGATACGTTAAATGGTCTTCCAAAGCTAGAAACTTGACCCAATCAGAACCTTATCTAACGACTCTAGATTTAGTTAGCCAATGTACTATTGAACTATTGAAAGATTTTCATAAGCAAGTTTTAAAGAAATCATTCAATTCTCCAACTGAGCGTAATACGGCTCTGGATACTTATTACGAGTCTCATCCGAAACTTCTTAAAATAGGCACAAAAGAATTGCTTAAGTGGTTTTTCACTGAACTTCAGCCATTCAAGGATTGGGTATTACAGATTAACCAAGTAGGTATAACTATTCCTGTTCAACCAGAGCCATCTAAGTTAAATATGAATCAAAAAGCAAGCATAAAGAAATTACGAGATTCCAGTATTCTCTATACTATACTAGGACAAAAAATTCTTTTTTATGCTGTTTCAAGGTTCTTACTTAGGATAAGCGTAGAGTACCGTATTCCAGAAACTCTTAACGCCATCTCGGATAGTATTACTAAAATGGATGAAGATGGCTTTTTCAACCGAAATGAATCTCATTGGCTTAATGTTCTAGTACAACCAAATGAAAAACTAACTATGATCACTAAAGGATCTGGAACTGAGAGATGTATCGATCTTGTCAGAATGATATTGATTGATTCATCTGAGGGTGTGAGAGAATTGATAAAGCGTACTAAAGAAGATGTCAGTAATGAGGTTAACTGGAATGAAGCTTCAATTTTAACTTGGAGAAAAAAGTTTCATGTGATATTACCTCAAGTTAATTTGATTGGTGAACAGATAAAGGAATCTTCTGAATCAGATGACTCTTTTGCTGAAGTTCGAGATTTGCTTGACTCTTCTGAAGACGATGAAGAGGAATTGGATGAAATTGAAGATGATGAAGATATTTTTACAGAAACTGAGGAAGTAAAAGACTAAGCTGTTAATCTGAACAGAAAAATGTTTTGATTGCAAACTAGAGCGTTTACATTTGCAGTTCTTTGTGCAGGCTTTTCTCCATTATTACTTGCTTCTAGCTATAAAAAATCTCCTATGGATGGTTCAGTTAAGAATCCACAAGAGAGATAGTATAACTTTTTTATTCGTTCTAAGACTTTTTTATTCCTCAACAATTGTCACTACAAAATATGTAAGTAGCCCACGGTAATGCGGGCTAAATTCTAAAATAATACACTTTAGTCAAGGTTTATCAAAAATTACTCAAGTGATTTGCCAGCTTTACTTAGTAGCTTACCCAACTTTTGAATTGGTCTTTTAAATCCCCTTGTGGCTTCATCTGCGGATTGTTGGGTTTGTTCCCCTAGCTTTGTTAGCACCTCAGCAAAGTCTTGACTTTTAGCGGTTTTGCGCTTCAAAAGTTGCTTGAGTTCTTTCAGTCCATTGGCGATTTCTTTGATATTTTCATCGTCAGACTTCTGTAGTAAACTATGCCAAGTATCGATTGCGCTTAGTGCCGCTTCCGGTTCAATCTCAATCAGGTCTCCTTCAAGAGTTTCTACCACCGAATTGATGTGTTCAATTTGCTCACGGTCATCAGCCTTACTTAATGAAACACCGATTTTGCTAAGTTGTTTACCTAACTTCTGGAGCGGGTTTTTTACCTCTTTGTCAGCATTCGATGCAAGATGACTTGTTTCCTCGCCAATTTGAATTAAAGTTTCCCCAATATCATGACCTGTGGCTTTACCACCCTTGAGAAGTTGTTTGAGATGCTTCAGGTGAGTAGCAATTTCTTTTACGTCTGACTCTTTAGCTTTACCCAAAGAACCATGCCACTCATCAATTAAATCAACCGCTGCATCGCTGTCAATTGCTGTCAAATCTCCAGACAGCGCTTCAATCAGTGAATTTAATTCTTGGTTATCGGCTACATCTTCTTTCTTAGAGCTATTTTCTTGCTTGCTCTTGGTTTCTTGTTTGCTAGCCATAGCTGTAAACTGAGTTACTGGATTAGGTATGAGTACAGTTATAAGCTTATAAAGTAGTTATACTCAATTCCCTCATCCTAAGAGTCAATATAAATCGTTGTATATATAATTCGTTTGACGGAAGCAAATTTTACTTCAATTGAGGTAATAAACCGATACCTGCCGTAACCGAAGCGCAGCGTGGGTACGCGATCGCACTTTGATTTAGAAACATCCGGATTTCGCAGATCCCCGACTTCTCAAAGGATACCGTTGGCGAATTGGGGGTAAGACCCCTCAATATTGATCCAAACAGTTCTTTCGCATACCCAATAATAACCGTCCGCAGCATGTAATGCTGGGGCTATTGATACAAAGCCTCGCGTTGGTGGGCTTGGTTCGGTTAGCCGCACCATTCTATGGTGACGGGGGGATTTCGGTTTCTTGTCGGGGTGTCACCCTTTATTCGCCAACGGTATCCGTGAAAGTTGTCGGGGATCTAAAAGGCTTTTATGCGCTTTTGAGCGGCTATTTTCTAATTATCCGCTTCCTTGTGGCGGTTTAATACCCCGATAAGAAACAGGTCGCTCGTTTTGAGATGGGGATTGGAACCCCAACTCAAAACCTCCTCCTTCTTCCTTCTGCAATTAGGCATTTAAGTTTCCAAAACTTAATAAAGGCTCAATAGCTAACCCAATCTGGTCAGCGATAAATTGCAGTTGCTGTGCATTCTCTTTGGTAAATTCGCTGGAACGAAACGTACCAATATGGAAGACACCGAGCGCTCGGTTTTTGATATGTAATGGGACACCAAGCATTGACCTGATTCCCCGATTACGCAAAATCGGACTCACTACCTCTAGCTTTGACAGGTCATCTACAATCATTTGCTCACCACTAGCTGCAATTTGACCTGCAAACCCTTGTCCGAAAGGAATTCGGATATTTTCTGCAATTTCCTCCTCAAGCCCAATAGTCAGGCATACAGCTAATTGCTGCTCGCTTTGTGTTGGTAGCAGAAGGGTAATTGTATCGACGTTGATAATCTGGCGGATGCAGTCAAGTAGAGGGTTGAGTAAGTTTTTCAGAACAGGATCGAGGGATAGGCCGTTAAGAATTTCAATCTGCTGGTTGCTTTCGGCAGTTTTTTCAACTTTGGCAAGAGCTGCCGCACTGTTCTCTTTGGTGATATACTCCTTCCGACTGTGAGTCACTTTTGCTGGCACTCCAACTGCAACTGAAAAGGGAGGAATATTTTTGGTGACAACTGCTCCAGCACCGATAACACTACCTTGACCGATTGTGACTCCATCTAATATTGTCACCCCATGTCCTAACCAACAGTCATCCTCTATAACAATTCCTTTGCGAGTCACACCTTGGTTTCGTATCGGCTGTGTCAGATCGGCAAAATTATGATTGTTGGCATATATTCCTGAGTGGGATGCAATCATACAATGCTTACCAATTGTGACGTCTCCAGGCCCAGCAATACAAACGTAAGGACTAATATATGTGCTTTCATCAATCAGAATATGGGTGTTTTCTAACGATCCAATCTCAACACCACGCTCAAGGGCTACTCGCTCTTTGATACAGATTTTATTGTTTTGATGTCCTTGTGCATCTATCCGAACATCATTGAAAATATGCACTCCGTTGCCTATTTCGATACAAGAAGTGCCGAGAAATTCTGCCCCATGTTGAATATAAACTGAGCTACCAAGACGGGCAAAAATACTACGATATAGTATATTTCGTAACTTTACGCCGAAAGCGATTGTAGGAATCCAGCCTAACAATGTTATAACTAGAGTCTCTTTAAACCGCATCCATCTTGAAGCAGATTGTTTTGCATTCATAGTTAGCATAACTCCAAACTAAGTTTGTTTTTTGATATCGAAGCGATCGCACTTCCAAGAGTTGAGCTGTTCCACATTTAATTCGCATTCATAGAGCCGATTGAGAGAGCATCTACCCATACGAGTCGTATAAATGGAAGATATGCAAGCTAGATGTGGTTGAGCCAATGAGATTTTTTCTTTAGGGAAAAAGTCACAATAATGCCTATATTCGTCTTGAATTATCTCGTCAAGCTGTAAAAATGAAGTTGTTTAGTTGACAAGATGACTAATTCAATTGAACTCCAAAGATGGTGTTGCGAATTTACAATTTATACAAACTGTAAAATAATACGCAAAGGTGAGGACAATTACATCTGATTAAGCTACTAAAAAAGAAAATTCTAGTCTACTTACTTGCATTTAAATGTAATTATTCAATCATTATTAGCATCTTTGGATAATTATCACCAAATCTATGGTGGAGCGTCTCCGACTTCGGACATCACATTGAAGTCTACCATTGGCGCAAACAAGTATGCACTCCCCCTACTTCTGTAGCGGCTTTCCTGAATCCAATTTTTACCGCCTACCGTAGTAATCATGAGGGATAAAAATAATTGAAGAATTGAGAAGATACAACTAAGTACTAACGATAACAAAATTTTAAGTGGGCTTTGATTAGATTTCGCAAAGTGTTTATGAAGTTATCTTGAAGGATGTTTGTAAAGCTCAGGACTTGCGCAGAAGATAATGATACGCAGTAGGGACAATTCATGTAGGCGCAACGGGAAGAGCGTAGATGTAGATATTGTCCCTACAATACCCTGTATTTAACGCAAGTAAGAACTGCTAGACTTTTCTGATTTACGTAAAATATACGTTTTACGATCTCTTGCATTTTTATCCATAAACCACAAATCAGAGAATACAAGACGATTATTTTAACTACAGAATAATTTATTTTTCACTCCTGATCAGCAAGGAATTATGCCACCGATGGCTGTATCTCTAGCATATCTGATGATATCGCACTACTTCCAAAAAAAAACCGGCTTTTCATTCAAAAAAACCGGGTTTTTCAGGAGATTAATCCTAGAATAAATTCAAGTCGGTAACTGCACCCAGACTACTCGAAGATACTAACTTGGCATATTTAGCTAGAACACCTGTAGTGTAACGGGGTGGAGGAGCTTGCCAATTAGCGTGACGCTGGGCTAATTCCTCATCAGATACGTGCAATTGCAACGAGCGGCTATTGGCATCAATAGTAATCGTATCGCCTTCATGAACAAGAGCGATCGCCCCACCAACTGCGGCTTCTGGTGCAACGTGTCCAACAACCATACCGTAAGTACCCCCAGAAAATCTGCCATCAGTAATTAACCCGACAGCATCACCCAAACCAGCACCGATAATCGCTGATGTGGGAGCGAGCATTTCCCGCATTCCTGGTCCTCCCTTGGGTCCTTCGTAGCGAATAACGATGACATCACCAGGGTTAATTTTTTTCGCTAAAATCGCATCTAAGCAAGATTCCTCAGATTCAAATACCCGTGCTGGTCCGGAAATAGTCGCTTTCTTGATGCCAGTAATTTTAGCTACTGCCCCTTCCGTCGCCAGATTGCCTTTCAGGATAGCCAAATGTCCCTGAGCATACATCGGGTTGTTCCAAGGACGGATAACATCTTGATTCGCAGATGGTTCTTCTGGTATATTTGCCAAGGTTTCAGCTATTGTTTGCCCGCTGATGGTCAGGCAGTCACCGTGAATTAACCCATGAGCAAGTAGCATTTTCATTACTTGAGGAATACCACCAGCTTTGTGTAAATCTGTGGCAACATACTGACCGCTGGGTTTCAAATCGCACAACACAGGCACGCGAGCGCGCACCGCTTCAAAGTCGTCGAGAGCCAATTCGATACCAGCCGCATTCGCTATCGCCAAAAAATGCAATACGGCATTTGTGGAACCACCTACCGCCATAATTACAGAAATCGCATTCTCAATAGATTTGCGAGTGATAATCTGCCGGGGTAAGAGTTGTTTGCGAATTGCCTCGACTAAAACATGAGCCGATTTTTCCGTACTATCTGCTTTTTCTGCATCTTCCGCTGCCATTGTCGAGGAATAGGGTAAACTCATCCCTAGGGCTTCAAAGGCAGAAGACATAGTATTTGCTGTATACATACCACCGCAAGAACCAGCACCGGGGCAAGCCCTACGCTCAATTTCTAGCAGTTCGCTATCGTCAATTTTCTTCGCACTGTGTTGACCGACAGCTTCAAAAGAACTAACAACCGTAAGGTCTTTACCATTATAATGCCCCGGTTTAATGGTACCACCATAAACAAAGACAGCCGGGATATTCATCCGAGCGATCGCAATCATTGCCCCTGGCATATTCTTATCACAACCACCGATAGCCAACACACCATCCATACTTTGTCCGGTGCAGGCAGTTTCAATCGAATCAGCAATTACCTCCCGCGACACAAGGGAATATTTCATCCCTTCCGTTCCCATCGAGATGCCATCGCTAATGGTAATTGTACCGAACATTTGGGGCATCGCTCCAGCAGTTTTGACAGCAACTTCTGCCCGCTGTGCCAGTTGATTTATACCCATATTGCAGGGAGTAATGGTACTGTAACCATTGGCAATCCCAACAATGGCTTTAGTAAAATCTGCATCCTGAAAACCAACCGCACGCAGCATCGCACGATTAGGCGATCGCTGTACCCCTTGAGTTACAACCTGGCTTTTTAAATTCTCTGACATTATGATTACGCTAGCGCCAACAGCCAAAATCTTTTTGTGACGCATATCCTCTCTAATTAATCAAAATATCAGAAACCAGAGAGCAATTTTCCTTATTGCATATAAATACTTAACTAATCGTGAAGCGTACCATCGGGCATAATCGCACCATTAAACATCGCACCAATCATATAGGCTCCATACAAATTAGCTCCTGCCAAGTCTGCTGCAGTAAAGTCTGCATCAATTATATCTGTCATTTTCAAAACTGCTCCATTGAGTGTCGCACCGGTCAGCTTTGCCTCAAACAGATTCGCACCACTCAAATTTGCTCCACTCAAATTTGCTCCACTCAAGTTTGCTCTAATCAAGGACGCTTCTTTGAGGTTAGTTCCTTGTAGATCGGCCTTACTCAAATCAATTTCACTTAGAGACGCTGCCTGTAAGTCAGCCCCACTTAAATTTACCCCTTGCAAGTAGGAACCAATTAAGTTTACACCCTTAAAATTTCTCTCACCTGCCTCATAGCGGCTCAAAAACTCACACATGTCCATTGTCTGCTTGTTTACAACACGTTTAATCACTGTGCCTTGAATAAGAAAAATTGTCAGTTATTTGTGTCACTTTATCTTTTTCAAAAACAGAAATATTGGATGCATTTTAGAAATTTTAATTGTAGTCATTGAATTCTTATATATAAACCGAAAATTTCAATAATAGTTAGCTGCTAATACCGTTTCTTTGTGAAGCTGCATATATTAACCCCCGGCTACGCCGTCCCCCCTTGCCAAGGGGGGACTACAGGGGGGTCTTGATTATGTGCATCTTCATACAGAATTGGTATAACAGTTAAATATAAATATAAAGTTATTTTTACATTATAAAGATATGGTCAGGATCAATTATATGTGAAAACCCGCCAGCCAGGGACTACAACTCCCTGTCTAATAACGAAAGTCCTCTTAAAGAGGACTAGATTCAAGTCCGAAATGGTATGGATATTTACGCTCTGCTGTACTAAGTAGGTGGACATAAATAAACCTAAAATAAAATTTTGCTAATAAAAAGGGCGCTTAAGCCTACCCCACAAGAGTTTTTTATATCTTGTGGGGTGGGCTTAAGCGCCCGCTCATTTGATATTTAATTACGCCTACCTACTTAGCCGTAACACACCTATCTTTATATTTTATTTATAAACACGCTTTAAGACATTCATTCTGGGGAATTAAGCGCATTTCCACTATTAATCACTATTAAGCCAAGCTGCTTGGAAAAAATCACATTCGCACAACATAGCATATCGGTAAGTCGAGTTTATAGAAGAACTGTTAGCAGCGTAACTTTCCACCAAACTTTCTAATTTTTGTGCCAATGGGATAAAATCTGGGCTGCTGTAAGTGCGAATCCAATCTGCATATTGATGATTGGGAATGCCATTAGAAGCTAGTTGTTGTCCCAAAAAGGCGTAAAGTCGCATACACGGGGACATAGCTGCTGCAGTTAAACCCACATCTCCACTCCATGCTGTTGCTAACAAAAAATCAGTATAGCGTCGGGTAGCGCTTCCCGGTGTCACAGAACGCAAATCAACACCCCATTTAGTAGCATAACCTTGATGCAGTTGTAACTCTTCTAAAACACCACCAGCAAGGGAGTGAAAAGTAGTAAATCCCAGCCAGTCAGGGGCTTTAGCAGCAGCGATGCAGTAAGCACGAGCAAAAGCTTCTAGGAAAAAAGCATCCTGCCCTACATAATAAGAGAATTTTTGCCGTTCTAGGGAGCCATCAGCGATACCGCAAACAAAAGGATGCTCCAAACAAGCTTGAGCAATGTCCCGATTTGCTTCCCACAATTGATTGGATGTATTCATGAGTTAGGAGTTAGGAGTTGGGAGTTAGGAGTACCCCTGCGTTTTACTCTTATCCTTCCATCCCACATTTTTCTAGAAGGGGAAAAACTGGAGTAAAACAGAACCAAGTCCGCTCACAAAGTCCATAAAACTGGGTTTACCAGGATTGATTTGTGCGGTTTGGGGTGATTGTATTTCTTTCATTAAAGCCTGTGCAGTTAACAATCCATCGGGATTTTTTTGGTTTGTAAAGAATTTTCCGGCAACTTCAGCATCTTGGAACGCACCTTGTTTGTCAAACAATTGGTAACGTGAAACCGCACGAGCGAGATATGCACCAGCATAGTCCGGTTTAGAAGCGATCGCTTGATTAAAATATTCAATAGCTTGTTGTTGGCTGCCTTTTTCTGCTGCTGCGACACCCCAAGCATAAAACTCTTCTGGTTTAGCGGCTTGTAATGGTATACCTACTGAACCTTGCAAGTTAGCAGTGCTGAAATCAACTCCACTCACTTGGGCATTCATTAAATAGGTGCTTCTCAAATCAGCACCCATTAATGAAGCTCCATTAAGTTTAGCGCTGCTGAGGTTGACGCCAAACAAACTAGCACCGCTCAAGTTAGCCCCTCTCAAATCAGCACCGGTTAAGTTCGCACGGCTGAGGTTTGCACCTGCAAGATTGGCTCCACTTAAATTTGCTCCTGATAAGTCAGCCAGTACTAAACCAGCACCAGTCAAGTCACAGTTTTGACATTGTTTGGTTGCGAGTAATTGTCTAAGGTGTTCGGAATTTCCGGCGATCGCGCTTTGGCTAAAGCCGATTGTGCTTAAAAATAAAGCTGTAGCTAAAATTTGGCTTCTCATACTCGACATCACAATCTGTTGCTGAAGAATCTTGTTACGTAGACACAGTTATACTCCAGCTTCCTTTGTATTTCAAATGGGGGAATTGAGGAAAAGTTATCAGTTAGGAGTTATGAGTTATGAATTTTTAACTCCTAACTCCTAATTATGCAATCTAGTTAAGGTCAAAGTTGGCTTGTCTTGCGATCCCAAGTCATTAGATGCTTGGTTGTGAGATATGCTCATCTCTGCAAACAAACTTAGGGCCAGTGTTAGAGTAGCCGCTAGCAAGAGTTTTTCCCACATAGTTCTTCCCTCACAACCACAAATTTATAACCAAATAGCTATTTTTCTTAGCTAAGGTCAGTATTCCCCCAAGTTAGGCGATCGCTTAACTTATGCAAGTGATTGATATCCTGCAAATGAGTGACATCCATCACTAAGAAATTGATTTAAAACTCTAAGGCATAGTCGCCCCATTTAGATTCGCGCCATCTAAGAGAGTGCCATTTAAATTCGCTCCACTGAGGTTAGCATTACGAAGATTAGCACCCCTCAAGTCAGCATTACTAAGATTAGCATCTTTCAGATTAGTTTTAGCAAGATTCGCCCCACTAAGATTTGCACCAGTTAAATCAACAGTACTCAAGTTGGCGGCTTCCAAGTTTGCTCCGCCGAATTTGGCATTTCGCAGATTCATTCCTCGTAAGTCTCTTCCCCTCCAATTAACACCACCAAGGTTCTTCCCTGGTTCGCTTTTGTTGCTAGTAATTTGGGGTGCTACTGTAACTGGTGTCTCTTGCTGTACTGGGGATGTCTCTACTGGTGCAATAGATGTTTCTAGTTCTTGTGATGCAACGGAATTTTTGTTTGGTGTGGTTGTTGAAGTATCAACAGCTCTCAACCCCAAGTAAATTCCCACTCCAGCTAAAAGTGTAGCCCCTGTGAGTACGGCGGCTAGGGTCAGAATTAAACTTTGGCGCTGGTTTTTTTGGCGCTGGTTTTTCTGGTGCATTTGTACTGTTGCTAACTCATGTGTTACAGGAAAGACACACCTTGTATATTTAAGATTAACTTAAAATAGATTAACTGTTTTCTATTTTTCCATCCTGAATTTTAAATTTTTCATGTTGAATTGTTTAATCTGCTAAGTCCTCTGTTGTATTTTTATACTCAACGACCAAATCAGGCAACCCCTCTAATTTTTCTACAGGGACAATCTCTTCTACCAAAGGTACAAACACATTCAACCCTCCAGGTACACACTTGATTTCAATTGGGGTTGTGCCCACCATTTCACCATCAATTACAACTTTTTGCGGTGGCTCCGTTGTAATTTTAAATTGTTTGGCCCGCATATAACCGATATCATCCCTCTCCACTGGGCTGCCAGCAGAAGCTGTCTGAAATAGATGAACTGTTGCTGCGATCGCCGCTGCTTTATTGGCTGGTGCGACTATGGTCAAATCGAGCAATCCATCGTCAACAACTATACCCGCTGGTCCTTGGGCTAGCACTGAAGTTGGAGGTGCGGCATTAGCCACTGTGACCGCTGCTGCTGATGTTTTGACTATCTTATCTTCTGTTTCAATTTCAACTTCAAAAGTCTCGAAATTGCGTAGTTCTTGCAGTCCTGCCAGAATATACGCCATAATCCCAAACCGATTCTTAGATTCTCTATCTGCCCTTTCTACAGTTTCCGCTTCAAAGCCAATGCCTGTGAGCAGTACCATCGGATAATCGTTGCAATAAGCTGCATCTACAATCCGAGTTCCTCCCTGTAAAATTGCATGACAAGCAGCCTCGATAGTATCTGGAATTTCCAAAGCTGTGGCGAAAGCATTTGCTGTTCCACGCGAAATTATGCCAAAAGGGATGCCAGTCCCGACTACAGCCGCAGCCGCAGCGCTTAGAGTCCCGTCTCCTCCAGAAGCAATGATGGCATCCACACCACGCTTGACTGCCTCGTGCGCCAGTTTATCGGCACCGATGTCTTTGGTAGTTAGATATATATCCAGGTCAATTTCCGGCTCTAAGATTGCTTTAATCTGTGCTAAATCTTGTTCTGAGTCACCCTGACCCGCAACTGGATTAAATATAAGGCAGGCTGAACGATTCATAAATAATGCGGAATAATTAGGTTTGGACAAAATAAGTACTTAAATAATTCTTAATCTATTTGTTGAGTTTAAACTTCCCTCTTATGGTAGGTTTGTTTGCTTAAAGGCATTTTAGCTTCGTGCGGACGAAGTGAGATCGCGCTTCGCGAACCGGAGGTTTATCGCGTTTAGGTTAGGAGTCATGTAAACGCGGCTCTTTTTTATCGCCTAAATTGAGTAGCAAAGTTTATTTCTCTTGTTATTATGTGTTTGCACGTAATATTTTTTATCTATATGCGTCATTTTTTACCTGTATTTGCAAGTATTTTAACGTTCAGCAGTTTAGCAACATCTAGCCTAACAATGGCACTCCCTACACCTGAAATATCAAGAGTACTTTTAGTGCAGAAGCTAGACTGTAGCAATCCGGAAAATTTGCCTCAACAATCAATGAATAGATGTGCGGAATTGTCTTATCAGCAAGCAGATAAAAAATTAAACCAAGTTTACAAACAACTAACCGCAAAATTAGAAGCACCCAGAGTAAAGAAATTAGTGGCCGCACAGCAAGCCTGGATAAAGTTTAGAGATGCTAGCTGTAAGTTTGAAAGTAGCGAAGTGGAAGGGGGAACAATGGAACCTCTACTTTTTTATGGCTGCCTTACCCGCACAACAAAAGAGCGGACAAAAAGTTTACAATAATCTATACCAGAACAGTGACAATGAATAAATAATTAACAAAAATTAATGAAAAAATGTAAATTTAAGATAAAAAATAGACTTGACATAAATTAGCGATCGCAAAGCTGAGAAGCCCCTTGCTGAGGTAGTCTAGATCCAGTTATCTCCTCGATAGACAAACTTCTTTATGACAACAGTTATTTCTACGCACCTCAGCACAATTCGTATCGGTTCGCGCAAAAGTCAACTTGCTCTTGTTCAAACTTATTGGGTGCAAGAACAATTGCAAAAGCACTTCCCAAATATTTCTTTTGAAGTCCACACAATGTCCACTCAAGGAGATAATATTCTAGATGTGGCATTGGCAAAGATTGGGGATAAAGGACTCTTTACCAAAGAACTCGAAACAGGGATGCTAAATCAGGATATTGATTTTGCCGTTCATTCCCTGAAAGATTTGCCCACCCGCTTACCAGATGGTTTGGTTTTGGGAGCAATTACAGAGCGAGAAAACCCCGCAGATGCTCTAGTAGTGCATGAAAAACACAAAGATAAACAAATTGATACACTGCCAGAGGGGGCTGTTATAGGTACATCTTCTTTAAGAAGATTGGCACAACTGCGGCATCATTTCCCTCACCTAGCGTTTAAAGATGTGCGAGGAAACTTGAATACCCGCATGGCAAAGCTGGATGCAGGTGACTACGATGCCTTAATTTTGGCGGCTGCTGGATTGCAGAGACTGGGAATGGGCGATCGCGTTCATCAGATAATACCTAAAGAAATTTCCCTGCATGCCGTCGGACAAGGTGCGTTAGGTATAGAATGCCGTGCCGAAGATACCGATTTAATATCCATGCTCAAAGCCATTGAACACCCAGCAACACGCGATCGCTGCCTAGCAGAAAGAGCATTCTTGCGGGAATTAGAGGGTGGTTGTCAAGTACCCATAGGTGTAAATACTGAAATTAATGGCGAAAATTTAACATTAACTGGTATAGTAGCCAGTGTAGATGGTCAAAATGTTGTCCAAGATACGATTACAGGTACTACCAAAGATGCCGAAAAAGTAGGCAGGGACTTAGCACAAATTTTGCGACAACAGGGAGCGCAAGAAATTTTGGAAAAAATCTTCACCGAAATTCAACGTGGTTCTTAGTGGTCTACGACGATTAAGCCCCCTGCACTCAATTCTGGGGGAGAAGAAAATTCAAAGTCCTCCAAACTTGGGGAGCCACTGCGTTTCTTGGCTCTGCCGACTTGTAGCATGTGGCGTAGATTTAGGGGGCTGGTCAGGGCATCTTGCAGCGACTCGAATTTAATGTGGCAAGGTAATGGTGCAAGATATTAGATATCAAACTAAGCTGGTTGGGGAAACAAAAATTACCATGCGGATTTTATTTGTGGCAGCAGAGGCAGCACCCGTAGCCAAAGTTGGCGGGATGGGTGATGTTGTTGGGGCACTACCGAAAGTATTGAGAGAGATGGGGCATGATGTGCGAATATTCTTGCCTTACTATGGGTTCTTGCCAGACAAAATGGAGGTTCCCAAAGACCCCATCTGGGAGGGTTCTGCCATGTTTCAAAACTTTCAAGTATATGAAAGCGTTCTGCCCGGTACTGATGTTCCCCTATACCTATTTGGACATCCATCGTTTATACCCCGCCGTATTTACTCTGGCGAAGATGAATATTGGCGGTTTACATTGTTTGCAAATGGTGCGGCTGAGTTTTGCTGGAATTACTGGAAGCCAGAAATTATCCACTGTCACGATTGGCATACAGGGATGATACCCGTCTGGATGCATCAAGATCCAGATATCAGCACCGTATTTACCATTCATAACCTAGCGTATCAAGGTCCGTGGCGTTGGTATTTAGAGAAAATTACCTGGTGTCCCTGGTATATGCAAGGACACAATACAATGGCCGCAGCAGTGCAATATGCTGACAAGGTAAATACAGTTTCTCCCACATATGCCGAGCAAATTAAGACCGCAGCTTATGGCGAAGAACTAGAAGGCTTGCTATCTTTTATCAGTGGCAAAGTATCTGGGATTGTCAACGGCATCGATACAGAAGTTTACGATCCACCAAATGACAAATATATTGCCCAGAAATTTAGTGCTGATACCCTAGATAAACGCAAAGCGAATAAAATCGCCTTACAAGAAGAAGTCGGGTTAGAAGTTAACAGCGGAGCCTTCTTGATTGGGATGGTGACAAGGTTAGTCGAGCAAAAAGGCATTGACTTGGTGATGCAGATTCTGGATCGCTTTATGGCGTATACAGATGCACAATTCGTGCTGTTAGGGACAGGCGATCGCTACTACGAAACTCAAATGTGGCAGATGGCATCCCGTTTCCCCGGACGCATGGCAACTTACTTACTTTATAACGATGCTCTGGCTCGTCGCATCTATGCAGGTACCGACACCTTCTTGATGCCTAGCCGTTTTGAACCCTGCGGTATCAGCCAAATGATGGCATTGCGCTACGGTTCAGTGCCTATTGTCCGTCGGACTGGGGGATTAGTTGACACAGTAACGCACTACGACCCGATAAATAAAGTGGGTACAGGTTATTGCTTTGACCGCTATGAGCCGTTAGACTTGTTCACCTGTATGATCCGAGCTTGGGAAGGCTTCCGCTTTAAACCCCAATGGCAGGAATTACAGCAACGTGGTATGAGTCAAGATTTCAGTTGGCATCAATCTGCGAAGCAATACGTGACGCTGTACAAGTCAATTTTTGGCTTACCAGAGGAAGAGGAAATTACACCGCTTGCGGAGTCACCAGCTGAGTCGGTGGAACAAAAGCCAGTAGTTAGCAAGAAGTAACTCTCTTTTTTGTAGGGTAGGTGTTTTGCTTATCACTGACAAAGCAAGATGCCTGTCCTACCAAAATAAGTAGGTAGGCGTAAATAAACATTATGTCAGAAATTACCAATCAACCAACCCCCGAACAATTAGCTCGCTGGGCAAGAATAGATAAACTTGACAATAGTGCATTTGCTGGCAGAGAACTATCACAGGAAGAGTTTACAGCAAAAGTCCAAAGTATGATGAATGGCGACGCTTTGATTCAACACTTAGCCAATATAAGAAAAAAACGCCATCAATTAATTGCTGAAGTTGCTTCACTCGAAAAGTATGAGGAATGGCTAGAAAATCATATTAGGGAAACTTTAGGAAAAGAAGCAAATTAGAAAAATATTCTTAACGTTCGGCTTATCCTTTGCGCTTGCTGTTCATCCGTCCATTCAATTTCGGGAAAAATCCGCAACTTTGGTTTCAGTCATGCTTCTTAACACCAATATCTAATCTATATGGTGGGAGCATTTTTCACACAACCGCTACGGATTGCACAGCTTTACGTCGGTGGAGTGGCTGGGGATATTATAACTGATTGAACGGATTTGGTGTAACATTTTTACTTGACTCTCCTGATGTTACTGACTTAACACTGAAACAGCAAATATCCGGATTTTCTAAATTACTCTTTTGATGAAAAAACTCACCATTTCACGATTCCTTACCTATGGCTTAATTGGCTCAATATCCTTTGCTGCTCGTTCCGCTCTTCCTCAAACAGCCAATAATTCCGTTTCATCCACTTTCATCTGGCCATCTCAAGGAATTCTCTCTCAAGGGTTCCGAAAAAATCAACATGAAGGAATTGATATCGCCGGCGCGGTTGGAACTCCTGTTGTCGCCGCCGCATCTGGTACAGTTATCAAAGCCGGATGGGATGATTGGGGATTGGGAAACTCTATAGAAATTCGCCTTCCCAATGGTAGCGTCACAGTTTACGGTCATAATAGCCGTTTGCTGGTTCGCAAAGGTCAAGAGGTAAATCAAGGTCAAGCGATCGCATTGATGGGTTCTACAGGTAATAGTTCCGGATCGCACCTCCATTTTGAAGTTCATCCAAATGGTCGTCTAGCAGTTGACCCCATTAGCTTCTTACCCGGCACAGTTGCAGGCAAAATACCACAACTCATTACCGACAATGGATGTAATGGTGTTTCAGTGATTGAAGGCCAGACACAAAAAGTTAGCGTCAAAGTCTGCCAGGAAAATGGTCAGTTGTTTTATATCGGACAATTAAAGAAAGATCCAAATAAACCTGTAAAGCTAAGAGCTTTCAATATTGGTACAGCAAGATATCGAGCGGATAACGGTAGTTTTTCTTACTTCATTAGCCCTCACGGAGTAGAAGTTTGGCGTAATGGTCGTAAGGTTAGTTCTGATATTTTTGACACATCAAAACATTCTTGAGAGTAAGGCTGGATATTTTCTTTGAATGAAGGAAGAAGTAAGAAGGAAGAAGGAAGAAGGAGGTTTTGAGATGGGGATTCAGACCCCACTCAAAACGAGCGACCCTGATTAGGTCGGGGTATTAAGAAGAACAGCAAGGATTAACAAGAACAGCGAGGATAAAAAGCAAACTCTTTTATCTTTCTTTACCTATTTAGATAGATGCGATCGCCTGAAAAATGTTTATACTTTCAAAGGCGAAAGCTTCATGTCAGGAACGTTGTTACATATTTTATTTTTTTTTAATGATGTTCTCAGTAAAAATTCTGTAAGATGGGCAGTAGTCTAGAATACACCTAGACAAAATTTAGCGAAAAGCGAAGCAATCTTCTGTAATTAACAATCTTTAAACACAAAGGAGATCCTTGTGGAATATCTTGCTTATTCTCAGATGGTTATTGCCAACGAAGAGGCGATCACAGATACAGAATTAAATCTCCCAAAATTTAAAATTAGCTGGAAAAAACTCTTTAGAACAACTTGTGTAGCGGTTGCAGGCTTTGGTGTATTGTTTGCCACAGTCAACCAAGCCGCTCAAGCAGCTTCAATACCAGGCTTTGTTAGGACTAACGGTAGCTGTCTGAGAGTTCGTTCTGCTCCTAGCATTAACTCACCAGTTGTTGCATGTCTGCGAAATGGGGCGCGAGTGGCTGCAGTTGTAGACACAGAGAACGGCTTTACTCGGATTTCTTCAGGTGATTACGTTGCTACTAAATTCATTAGCACCAGTTCTGCACGTACAACTAAGCCCAGACTCGGTGTTGGCGGTCGAGTAGTTTTAGGCGCAGGTTCTGAAGGTCAAGCTGTTTCACGAGTTCAAAGAACTCTGGGTAATGTTCCAGTTACTGGATATTACGGTGAGTTGACCGAGAGAGCAGTCCGAAAATTTCAGGCAAATTACGGTTTAGCTGTAGATGGAAGAGTCGGGCCCCAAACTAGAATTGCAATGGGATTGTAGAGAAGTTTTTGCGACTAACACTAGCTAAGTGAATTTGAAGGTTCTTAAATCCCAAGTGGACTACTAGATTCCCACTTCTATAGGACTTACGCAAAATTGTCTCAAAAACCTGATTTTCTGTAGCGGTAATTCATGAATTACGGCTACTTCACGACTTTTTCGCGTAAGTCCTGTTCTAAAAGGATGCAGAAGAGCGAATGGTAGGTCTGACCCCTCAATGAGGATCGAAACAGTTCTCTCGCATACCCGACATAACGCCCACACCCTAGAAGGGTGGGGCTATCGATACGAAGCCCACCTGCGTGGGCTAAATAAAGAATTTAGCCCACGCAGGTGGGCTTTGTTTAATTAGCCACACCATTCTATGGTGACGGCGGGATTCCGGGTTTCGGAGGGGTCTTACCCCTGATTCGCCAGCAGCGTCCTAAAAGAAATCGGGAATCTAGTGTTACACCACATTAGGGCTGTAGTGCGTAGGCAGGGTCAGCCGTTTCGGCTTACGTCCCGCTCGCGTACTATATAAAGCGAGCGGAGAGGCTCGCACTAGCCATCAAAATTAATGACATGGACTACTAGGTTGCGCAAGACTCTTAACTTTTACCAATAGACCATTAAGCAAAACTTATACACAAAGCATTTGAGCAGCCTCAAATTGTTTCAATTTAGCTGGTTCTACAGGATGATTCTGCGCATATGCTAATAGTTCATATGTCCATTCCGTGAAAATTTGGAATATTTTGTCTACAACATATAAAGCCTCTTGCCGTTGCGAATCAGTGAATTCTATTTCTGCGATAAAATTTTCGGCTTCTGCTGTAGCAATAACATGTTCATTTTCTTCGCGAATGTGAGCTTCACCAAAAAATAAGTATTCGTTTTTGGTAAGAGCTTGTAGTTCAAACGCTATTTCATTTGATATAGAGAAAAATACATCACCTGTTGCTTCCAATACCTGAACAACTACAAATTTAATTACAGGGTCAGCTTGTAAAGTGTGCCCAGCAATTTGATAGGCTAATTGACGTGTTATTTTACTTTCTTCGCCCCAGAGATATCTTAATGCCTGTGGAATACTCATTTCTGCGTTCAAATCTAAATTCTCAATATCTGTAAGAAACCAAGGCCAATGATTGTCATCTTCGTAGGTATATCTATTGACAATTCTTTGAAGTGTTTCTTCTTCTTGTTTGGAACGTAAAACATAATTATTTAAGTCACCAAAACTCATAATAAAGTGAGCCATGCAAGGTGCAAAACTTAGTCTTTGTCTTGGTTGCAGTTTTTTGTCTTGCATAAATTTAAATAAAGGTAATTTAGCAAATTCTTGTTTCTTTTCTTCAATTAAAAACATTATTTTTTTCATATAGTATATTCTCAAAAATGGGAATGTTCTAACGATATACGCCTAATGTCGTACAAAGTATGAGGGGTTTATAAAGTCTTGAAAGAGAAACTCCACGACATTACTGTGAGGGTCAGATCCCCGACTTCTTAAAGAAGTCGAGGATCTTGCAGCCCCTCAAATTGTATTATGCAAAAGTATTAATTAGCCAAATTATTTCATTACACACAGACTGTTAAAGTATTCTTTGATTCTTTGATAATTGTTGCTTCTTGATTTTGTTTCTGTGCATAAGCCAGCAGTTCATGCGTCCATTCCGTGAAAATTTTAAATACTTTATTGACTACATCAAAAGCTTGTTGACGCTGTAAGTCTGTAAGTTCTATCTTTGCAAGGAAATCTTCTCCTCCTGGGCTGCCCATAGCATGGCCACTTTCGAGGTTAAAATGAAAATGACCAAAATAAATGTATTCTTGCTTGGTAATTGCTTGTAATTCAGAGGCTGCTTTATTTGTTCTAGAAAACAAAACATTTCCTGTTGCTTCTATGGCTTCTATCGCGATTATTTTGATAACAGGATCTGCTTCTAACATATATGCAGAAAGATGATAGGATAATTGACGGGAAACCTTAGTTTGTTCACCCCAAAGAAAACGCAATACCTGAGTAAAGTTCATTTGGGAGTTATATCCCAATTTTTCTAAATCTGTAATAAACCAAGGCCAATGATGGTCATCTTCATAGGTATGTTCGTTGATTATCTGCTGAACTTTGGTATTTGCATTCTTTTCCCGAACAACATATTTATTTAGGTCACCAAAGCTCATGATAAAGTGAGCTATACATGGAGCAAAACTCAATTTTTGACTTGGTTCTATGCTTTTATCGTCTAAAAATTCAAATAACGGTAACTTGGCATATTCTTGATTTAGCTGCTCAATATATGCGATTAGTTCTTGCATGAAATTAACTTCCAAAAGTTGCTAGGTGTTATCAAGGTAAAAGTACAGTTCAAGTTAGGCTTGACTATGCTGTATTGAAGTTGGTAGCGACGCCTGATAATCTAGCAGTATTAGGATGTTTAACCTATAAACTACTATGAAATTTATATTTTTCGGATAAATCACCATATATCAAGGAGAATACTAGGTATTCGTCCGGTAATGCTGGATATGTGGTGAAACAGATTGCACTTGTGTCTATGAATCAAATTTAGAGGATTACTTCAGTTTAGACAGCAGTAAAAACTCAGAATAACAGCAGATTTTTTTGAAACCCAATAGAGTAAAAAAATCGTAGTGCTTGTAAGTAAGTTTCGTTAAACTAAATGTCTGATTATAAAAACAATACATAATTTTGATATTATTCATAAAGTTTTGATTAGGCTTAGACTATAGTCATAACCTTACATAAATCAGATTGTGTCTCGATCGGTTAAATTAATTATAAAGGTTTGTTAAATTTAATCTTTCAGGGACTTTGTAAGAAACTAAGAGGGTGTTTATAAAATAATTATAAACTAGAGAAAACAATCGCGAGACCCTTTATGCCCGTAAACGTAGGATAGACGTCCCACCTATCCTTATGATTCGTTTGACAGACGCCTATCCTACGTTTTTATTTTTTATTTATAAACACCGTCTCAACGGCTCTGGCGGTATATTTGCACTCTTTAAGATGCTCCATACTGATGGCTTGTGTATCATAAATATAAGTATATTCGCGGGATATCGAATAATTGTCCAGAAAAAAAAACTTTCTTTTTCGGAGTTTTTACTAAAGGCATAAACAAATTAATGGCTTAAATTAGATTATTGCCGTAAATATTCACAATCGCTACAATCTATTTCTGAGCATAAATTAAATTGTTTGAGTTGTAGTGATGCATTAAAAAGATACAAGTTTTCTAGCATTTTTTAGCTGGAAAATGTAATGCTTAGTTATCAGGTTGCGTTATCAACTTCAGAACAAGTTACTCAAATCACAGAACTTATCCAATCAATATGTATTGGCTGATTTGACATATCTAACTGTACTTTCACTTTGATGATAACTAGCAATACAGGAAAAAATCATGAAAGAACTAATGCCTTTGATTCAAAAGCAGGAGCAAGAACAAGGCAAATCAATTTTTTCACAGTACCAAAAATTAAATATCCCTTTAGCGACTTGTGACGATCGATTACTTTGGGAGACGTGGATGTCTATGTTCCACTTTCCCACACTTACTGTTGCAGATGAATTAGGTTTGTTCTCTTTTCTAGATAAAAGGCCAAATACAGCATCTGACATAGCAAAAAGCTTTTCCTTGGGAGATCGGGCTACTGAGGCAATTTTGGGAGTAATGACATCACTGGGCTATCTTGTGCAGCAAGATGGGAAATTTAACCTTACAGAAGCATCTCGTAATTTTTTGCTTCCCGAAAGTCCTTATTATTGGGGTGGGATGCTGAAACTCATGGCCAATAATCCACTATCCCATTCTACGTTGCTAGAGGCATTGAAGAATGATAAGTCTAGCGTCTACAAGGAACAGGACGTGTGGGAAACTCATGAAGTGGAGCCGGAAAAAGCTAAACTTTTTACCAGCGCTATGCAGAGTATGACAATGCCTGGTGCTGCCGGTGCGGCAAAGCATGGTGACTTTACAGACGTAAAACGTCTTCTTGATGTAGGGGGCGGTTCTGCTGCGGTTTCTGTTGCTTTAGCGAAGCGTTATCCAAATATGCATTGCACAATTCTAGATTTACCAGTGGTGTGTTCAATTGCAGAAGAATATATTTCCCAGGCTGAATTGTCACATCAAATAGATACTTATGAAGGGAATTTTTTCACACAGCCTTTCCCGAATGGTTACGATGCCATTTTATTTAGTAATATCTTTCATGACTGGACTTGGGAAAAATGCCTGCATTTAGCGAAACAAAGTTTTGAGGCATTACCAAAAGGAGGTCGCATTTATTTACATGAAGTATTACTCTCTGACACAAAAGATACGCCTCTAGTTGCAACTTCATATTCAATGTGTATGGTTTGGTGGACTCAGGGGAAACAATTTACTGCAGGTGAACTCACTAAACTTTTGTTAGGAGTAGGATTTGAGGATGTATCTGTAACTCCAACTCACTCTTACTATTCTTTAATTTACGCGGTTAAACCATAATGCTTGAAAATGACGTACCTTCAGGTCGTAGTTGCTGACAATAATTTTATTATTCTTGTGGGATGAGCATCTGAACCCCCAATTAATAAAAACAGCATTTCAGCCAATTATCCTCGCAGGGGGTTTTATTTATACCCCGACAAGAACGCAGGTGGCCCGTTTTGAGTTGGGGTCCTGTATCCCCATCTCAAAACCTCCTCCTTCCTTCTTCCTTCTTCTTCCTTCTTCCTTCATTCAAGTGTTGTCTGGTTGAGAAATAGGAATTTCAATTACAAATTCTGTGCCTTTTCCCAGTTCGCTGGAACAATATAGCTGACCACCGTGTTTATCAACGACAATTTGATAACTAATTGATAACCCTAAACCTGTACCTACGCCAACAGGTTTTGTGGTGAAGAATGGATCGAACAAACGTTTCTGCACTTCTTCTGACATTCCCGATCCATTATCACTAATCCGAACGCTAATCCGTTCTTCGTCGATAACTTCGGTTCGGATTTTAATCTCAGCAGTATGGAATTGGCTCTTCTTGACTGCTTCTCCTAAAGCATCAATAGCGTTAGCAAGCAAATTCATAAACACTTGATTTAACTGCCCAGCGTAGCAGACTATTAATGGTAATGAACTGTATTGTCTAATTACCTCAATTCCTGGTAAGTCTTGCTTGGGTTTGATGCGGCTTTGTAAAATCATTAGTGTACTTTCAATACCTTCATGAATATCCACTGCCTTCATTTCCGCTTCGTCAAGACGGGAAAAAGTTCGTAATGAACGCACAATTAACCGAATCCGATCGGCTCCCACCTGCATGGAAGTTATTAGTTTTGGTAAATCCGAAACTAAAAAATCTAAATCAATAGCATCAATTTCTTCTCGAATTTCCGGGGTAGGCTGTGGATATTCCTGCTGATAAAGTTGAAGTAAGTTTAGTATGTCATGAGTGTATGTGCTGGCATGAGTTAAGTTACCGAAAATAAAGTTAACGGGATTATTGATTTCATGTGCCACTCCAGCTACTAACTGTCCGAGACTAGACATTTTTTCACTTTGCACCAACTGGCTTTGTGTTTTTTGGAGTTCTTGTAGTGCGACTTCTAGTTGTTGTGTCTGTTTTTGGGCAGTCAGCGCAGCTTGTTGACTTTGGGTGTAGATTTCCGCTTGATTAATCGCGATCGCCAATTGATCTACCACCGCTTCTAGCAATTCTACTTCACTGTCAGTCCAAGGACGAGTTTCATTCCAATGACCGCAGACAATCACACCAATTCGACCAGAACGAGTTTGAATTGGCAGCACGATTTCTGATTTAATTCCCAAAGATTCCATGAACTGCTTGTGTATTGGTTCAGAAAACTTTGTCGCATCGTCTATTTTGAGTATTTCTTGCTTTAAAAACATTTGGGTTACTGGACCAATCTTATCAGCAGAGTGACAACCCAATAGACTAGGCAAAGCTGGATTTTTAGCTTCTTTAATAGTTTCCCAAGTAACTGGGTTCGTATCTACATTAAACCAAGAAAAACTACAGCGATCGATCTGTAATAATTCCTGAATTTGCTCGATTGCAGTTTTCAAAACTGTATCGATGTCAAGGGTATTACGAATTTGGCTGGCTAGACTATTGAGCAACTGTTCCCGGCTAGCTAGTTCTCTATATCGTGTTTCTGATTGCCGTAGTGCTTCCTCTGCTTTTTTCCGGTCTGTAATGTCTCTCCAAACACAGTAGAATACTTCTTCCCCGTCTATAGGGATAGCTGTCAAGAGAACTTCAACTGGAGAATCTTGACCATCGACACGACGAATTGTCCAATCAAAGCGATTACTACCACGAGCAAAAGCAATCTCAGTCATTGCTTTCTGTTTCTCTAAAGAAGAAATGCCCTCAGGTTGAAATTCCGGAGATATCCCGGATGGAGGAAGTCCTAATAGTTGAGCTTTAGTCGAACAGCCCATCATTTCTACTGCGGTTTGATTGCAGTCTCGAAACACCTCTCCGTCATATAGAAGAATAGCATCGGCTGATTTCTCAAACAATGTTCGGAATTTGCTTTCGCTTTGCCGCAGTCTTTCCTCAGATTGCATCCGCTCGGTAATATCCATCATTATGCCATCCCAAAGGATATTGCCGTTAGCTTGCTTCTCCGGTCGGGAAACACCTTGCACCCACTTGATTTGACCCGATGGTGTAGTTATTCGCCACTGGTAACTCCAATCTTCTAGAGTTTGGGCTGAAAGTGCGATCGCCTGCTCCATCCCAAGTGAATCATCTGGATGAACCATCTTAGAAACACGGTTAATATCTTCTCTAAGCTCTTCTGGTTCTAATTCATACAATTCACGGCAACCAGCACTCACATAAGAGAAGTATTGAAAGCCATCGGGACGCAACACAAATTGATAAATCATTCCCGGCACGTTAGCTGCTAGTTTTTGAAAGCGAGCTTCGCTTTTTTGGCATGCTTGTTCTGCTTGCTGACGCTCAGAAATTTCTGATTGCAGTTGTATATTTGTTTGGTTCAGTTTGTAAGTACGTTTTGTTATAAGTTCTTCTAGTTCTTGCTGATAGCGTCGGAGTTGCTCTTCTGCTTGCACGCGATCGCTAATGTCAATAATTAAGCCATCCCAGAGAATATCACCATTGCCTTGCTTGGATGGTCGAGAGATAGAACGTACCCATTTCAACTTGCCATCCGGGGTAATTATTCTTCCCTCCCACAGCCAAGGTAGCAATGTTTCTGCTGAAACTGCCATTGAGTCATGATATGCTTGGCGATCGCTTGGATGAATCAGTTCATCAACCGTGACAAAATTATGCTCAATATCTTGTGGCTGTAATTCCAGCAATCTCTTGTAACCAGCACTTATATAAAGTAAGGATGTAGTACCATCCGAACGCAGCAAAAACTGAAAAATCATTCCTGGTACGTTAGCAGCAAGTTTTTTGAAGCGAATTTTACTACTCTGCAATGACTCTTGTGAGTGTTTGCGTTCTGTAATCTTCTCAGTAAACAAAACTATGCCGCCAATTTCATTATTATCCTTATACCAGGGACGGCACTCCCATTTTATCCATTGAACAGAACCATCACTCCTAATAAAACTATCAGCTTCGCAGTTTTCTCCATTTCCCGCCAAACAGTCCTGGTAAACTACCTTCCATCTGTCAGGAGTTTCTGGAAATACTTGATAATGACAGCGACCAATTAAATTTTGCTCGCCCAATGCATAATCTGTCAACCACCTGCGACTGGTAGCGATGTAGCACATTTCACGGTCTAGCATGGCAACCGCAGCAGGTGTGTGTTCCAAAAACAGACGGAAAAGTTCGGGGTTGTTTGGCGAATACATATATAAGTGGAACACCCTTTGTAAAACTGGCGTTGCCAAAATATAAGATAATGGCAGTGGCAATAAATATAACTATTATCTAGTTAATTTCGCTTCCGAGTTTTCTCTTAGATTGTAGGTACAAAAAATTAAAAATGGTAAAGATTTGTATGGATCAGGGGCGTTTTTGAAAATTACAGCAGTTTTGCAGCAACGGATAAAAATGGATGTAACGGATAATTAATCCTTTTGGCAGCCAATCATTCGTTACATCCACCTCATTTCTTGAGTTGCCCAACCGACTGTTATAAAAGAGTACTCAAATAATTTTGCACAATTTCTAAAATTCGCTCTGCTGCATGACCATCCCCAAAAGGATTAATTGCATTTGCCATTGATTGATAAGCAACAGCATCACTAAGCAACTCACTCGCAGCTGCAACAATTTGCTCGCTCCTTGTTCCTATAAGTTTAGCTGTGCCTGCAGTCACAGCTTCTGGTCTTTCGGTTGTTTCTCTCAACACTAACACTGGTTTGCCAAGACTCGGCGCTTCTTCTTGCAAACCACCAGAATCAGTGAGGAGAAGATGCGATCGCATAATTGCCCCAACCAATTCTTTATAATCTAAAGGCTCTGTTAAAAAAATCCGGGGATGATTCCCTAAAAGTACCTGCAATGGTTCTCTAACTGTCGGATTTCGGTGCAACGGCAATAATAAGGCTGTATCAGGAAACTTATCTAATATCTGTAAAAACCCATCTGCTATATCTTGCAACGGTTCACCCCAATTCTCCCGTCGATGAACTGTTGCCAATAAAGTACGGTATTCGCCCCAATTTAAACCAGCTATATTACAATCTGGTTCACTTGCAGCCACTTTTAACAGCGCATCAATCACCGTATTACCCGTCAAATGAATTTCTCCCAAAACCCCAGAACGCTTTAAATTCTCTACAGCTAGAGGAGTTGGGGCAAAGTGTAACTGAGTAATTTGAGAAATTAATCGGCGATTGGCTTCTTCTGGATAAGGATTAAATAAATCATCTGTTCTTAATCCAGCTTCGACATGACCTACTGGAATTTTTTGATAAAATGCTGCTAAAGTTGCAGCAAAAGCAGTAGTAGTATCTCCCTGCACCAGTACTAAATCTGGCTTGCTCTCTTGAAATAACCCCTCCAAGCCCCGTAAGCTACGGCAAGTAATATCACTTAGGGACTGCTTTGGCTGCATAATCTCCAAGTTATGAGATGCTTTCAAATTGAACAGCGAAATTACTTGCTCAACCATTTCGCGGTGCTGTCCAGTCAAAATTACTTGCAACTCAAATTCTGGGGAATCTTGAAATACCTGAATTACCGGAGCCAATTTAATTGCTTCCGGACGAGTTCCCAAGATAATACAGACTCGATGAAGATTAGTCATTATTCAATAGTCATTAGTCGTTGGTTAATGGTCAATGGTCAATGGTCAATGGTCAATAGTCAATAGCCATTAGTTACAACCAACAAATAACAGACATGAAAAAACCCGGATTAACCGGGCAGATGCACTGTTTGTCAAATAAAGAGCGATCTGTTACACTTCAATATCGCAAGTTAAAGGACAAGCAGCGTAGACGGAAGTCTGCATTTGCTCTGCCTCTCCATGCAACCAGCCTAACCAGCTCATTTGCGAGGGATGAACACCTTTTGCGGTTAGCACAAAAGCAGCAACAAGAACTGCCATTACATTAAATAGAATCAAACCACCTGCTACTAGCAAAACAGCACTAACAGGCATTACTGATTGCAGAACAATTGATAACAGACATCCGACGGTAGCCATTAAAACAACCAGAGGAAAACCTACAACCAGCAAGCATACTGCTAATGTAAAAGTCCAGATTAAAAAGCTTTTGATCGTTAACAATGAATCAGTCTTGTTCAAATTAGAACTTTGAGCTAAAGTCATGACTTTTTCTCCCAAATAAACAACAAGTTATCTAAATTCCGCGAACTCTTGCTCATTACGAGCAAATGTAATCTGTCTTTATAGAAATTCAGTATATAAAAACCATTTCACTAAATGAGCGTTTCTTTAATAAACGTTACATTCAAGTTTCTAAGATCGTGAACCACTTACGAGATATGCTTTGCAACCAGAGCCTGTTTTTGGCATCTATCTTCCGGCATAGAAGGCAAAGCACAGTTGCTTCCCAAACTCAATACAAGCATTCATCCTCTCAAACGCTTAACACTTCTTATAAATATGATGATTAATTCTCATAATTGATAAATAGGGCTGAATAAATGATACGGCGCAGTTTTTACACATCCGTGCGCTGAGGATGGGGTTAATCTTGGCTTTATTTTTCTCATCTGAAAAGGCGAGGCATTTACTTGATTATTTTTTATTTTTATACACGCAAACTTAGTGTATATACTGTAAAGACTTGCAGGTAATAGTGTGTTAACAAGGTTTTAGCAGCCAAAAAAGTCTCTTTGGCTGATAGAGAGCGAAAGAGAAATGGGAAAAATAGATACAAGTAGAAGGAATGATATTGAAATGGTTTGAAAAATTTATGGGGATTATCCAGAAACCACAAGCCAAGTATTCGCTCATATGCCTCTATCAAAAGGACTTCAAAGGCAAAGGAATTCCCAAGAGCAACATTAAAAACCGATTTTAGTATTAGCAAAGATATATGACAGAATCTCAGCGTCCATCAACTTCTAATCCTGTTGCATCTCGTAACATTCCACCGATACCGCCACCACCACCAACGGTAACTGCCGGGACATTGCGGCAGCCTTCACAAACACTGGAAATGCCATCTGAAAAAAATGGCAACCGTCCACCAATGAACTCTGCTGCACCGCCACCAGCAGCTTCCACTCCTGCTGCGGCTCATCGTCCGGGGACTCCACCTCCAATGGCTAGTTCTGCACGTCCCAAAGCCAGCACGGGAACGACTTTAGCCCAACTTATCCGGGAAGCTTATGATAAGGGCTATTCTGACCTTCATTTGGGTGTTGGGGAAACTCCTCGCTTTCGGAACCGTGGGGAAATTGAAACCACTCAATTTCCGGAAACCGATAAAGAAACATTTATCAGTTGGATGAGGGAGGTAATGTCAGAGGGGGAAATCAAGCGTTTTGAAGAATCCTTAGAATTTGACGGCGCAACTCAATACGACTTTGCCCGCGTCCGGATCAATATTTTTGACTCCCTCAAAGGCTATTCAATGGTGCTGCGATTGATTCCATTGAAAATTTTGACTATGGAACAATTGAATTTACCCACCGTTTTCCGGGATATTTGCCATTACCACAAAGGTTTGATTTTAGTTACAGGACCGACCGGTTCTGGTAAGTCCACCACAATGGCGGCGATGGTTGATTATATAAATAGGGAGATGCCCAAACACATTATCACCATTGAAGACCCGATTGAATTTGTTCACAGAAGCCAAAAGTCCTTAATCAAACAACGGGAAGTGGGAATGCACACCCGGAAATTTGACAATGCTCTCAAAGCAGCCTTGCGGGAAGACCCAGATTTGATTCTGGTGGGTGAAATGCGGGATAAAGAAACCGTTAACACCGCTCTGAAAGCAGCGCAAACAGGTCACTTGGTAATGGGAACCCTGCACACAAACAGCGCCGTCAAAACCATTGAGCGGATTTTGAATTTATACTCAGGTGAAGAACAGGATGCGATGCGGGTAGCGCTTGCAGAATCTTTGGTGTCAGTTATTGCCCAAGGTTTATGCCGGACAACAGATGGCAAACGGGCAGCCTTCCACGATATCCTAATCAACACCGAAGCTGTCAAAGACTGGGTTAAAGACGGTAAGTATGACGAAATCAGCGAGTTAATGAAGCAAGCTAGTTTTGATGGCATGATTACTATGAACCAGTCATTGCTCAATCTTTATCAAGAAGGCCGGATTACTGAAGAAACAGCCTTGGAAATGTCACCGACTCCCAACGAGATGGCGCAATTCCTCCGAGGACGAGTTTAAAAGTTAGGAGTTTGGAGTACGGGTGTTAAAGTGTAAGCTGTGAAATAATCTTTCCTTCGCTTCTTCTCTTCGAGACGCTCCGCGAACGCGTCTTCGCGGTTAAAACATATCTTTTTTTTAACCGCGAAGACGCAAAGAACGCGAAGGGAAGAGTTAAGATTAAGTGTTCTGCACTCCGAATTCAGTCACCTTAACAGCCGTACAGGGGTAGAGTTAGGAGTTAGGAGTTAGGAGTTAGGAATTAGGAGTTAAAGTTAAAGATGATGAGCGAAAGATTTAAAGTCCAAAAATTTATTTCTTAACTCATCACTCTCAATCCCTAACTCTATTCACTCTTTTGATTACAGACAAACCACTTCTACCCCAATTATTTAAAGGTATTGCTCTGTTTACGCCTGGAGGAGATTTGATTTACTGTATCGACCCAAGCAAACAAGGTCGATGGCATTCACATTTATGCAGTTTTTTACAAGAGATTTTAGATTTACCAGAACCGCCTCATTTTTTGGTACCTTGCTACACAGCGGCGATTGACCACTGGTTAGATCCGCGTACTCAAGAAATACGCATTTTTGCAGAAGCTTATCCAGCGGTAATGCGACATCAGGCATTACTGAACGCTATTTTTAGCACAAAAGATGTAGTCTGGCAACAGGCACCGTGGCAGGAAGGATTGTGCGATCGCCTTGTATTATCTACCTATCGCTCCACATTTCCCCAACTTTGGGAAGACCACGATTTAATTGTGCGCTTAGAAAGTCTTGAAGCAGAACCCTTGTACAATCAATCAGCAATCTCCGTTACTCAGGAACAGCCAAAAACACAAGGGTATGTTTTGCGTCTGTTTGTTGCCGGACATAGTGCCGCAACTCAGCGGATTCTAGAGAATTTGCGCGACCTTTTAGAACAATATCTGGGACACCCTTACACACTGAAAGTTATTGATGTATTAACTAATCCAGAAAAAGCAGAAGGGGATCAGGTTTCTGCGACTCCCACCCTGGTAAAAGTTTATCCCCAACCCATCCGCCGGATTGTTGGGGATTTGAATAACGTGCAAAAAATATTACAAATGTTAGGCGCTGCTATTTAAAAGCTCGACATCTTAGACATTTGGGCTTTAATTGACGTTTCAACGGGTAAAGTCGGCGTGTCATTAAAAATAGTTATTCTTATAATATAACAAGACTAGCTGCTAGAGGCTAGAAGTTTTATGTTTCAATTGCAACTACTAAGCAACATTTGGCAAAGCTTTCAACAGACAAAAGATTTTGTCCGTGACTCCGTGCAGCAAGCTGGAGATTCTTTAAAATCAACAGCAACTCAAGCCACTGGTAAAGCAATTGATACAGTTAATACAACCTTTGAGCAAGCAAAAACCTCAATAACAATTCCCACAGCGATTACTTCACCAATGAGTAATTGGCTAGCAGAACACCCAACAGTGTCTCGATTAGTGCAAATATTGAATTGGGCAACAAATCATCCAATTATCAGTGTAATAATTCTGATTTTTGCCCTTTCTATAGTTTGGAGCATAATTAAAGCGATCGCGCGTTTAATTGAATCAGCTAGCTGGTCAATTGTCCAAGTTCCCTTCAAACTAATCCAGGCTTTGATTAAAGTCAGCTTTCTCTCATTTTCTCAAGCTAGTAGCTTCGCAGTCAAACAAGTGATTGGTAATAATATAGTAACTTTACCACCTGAAAATTTTCAAACAATTCATCAAGCTAAACAGCAAAGATTGGCAGAAATTGCAGCCCGCTTAGAAGCAATTCAAGAAGAGCAGCAAGGGCTTTTACAAGAAGTAGCAACAATTCTTGCAGATACAAACGATATAACCAAAATGGTTTAATAAGCTGATGTGCCTTTAAGTTGCATCCACGGACGGGCAGGGATGCCCATCCCACAAGGAACCTATAGTTTTTATCATCTAAATTAAAGGTTCTTTGCTTAGACGTTATATGTAACGTCTTTACAGATTCTTGATATTATCCCCCCTCCTTGCATGAGTGCGCTAAGAGGATGTAAGGATGCGTATCGTTATTAACATCGAAACCTTGTAAACCTAGCCCCCTTCCCTACAAGGTAATGGGGGTTTCAAAGCCTCTCCCGCACGCAAAGAGAGGTTTGGAGAGGGTTTTATGGTAATATTTATGACGCATCCTCTAAGTGGGTTAGAGGGTGGGTTTGTGAATATCAACCCCGATTTTTTGTTTTATTCACCACCAAAAGGCAAGCAGCGTTAACTTTAGACTGCGTTTCTAAAAGCGCGATCGCATGAGGTACAGGACGAGGTTCATAATTTACCAGAGATTCCCCTTTATAAACTAAAGAAGTACTCTGGCCGGAATCAAGCATCACAGCATCCCGCATTCCAGAAGAAGCTAAAATTATCCCCAAATTTGCCGAATCAACAGATTCAGTAGAAACCCCGATAGTTGGAACTCCACTTTGGTTAATTCCCCAAAAAGCCCGATGACGTGGCACATCAGCACCATACAAACCTTTAAAACTAATTGCTGCTAAAGGCTGATGATTTTTCACCAACCACGCACCCGCTACAAACGCATCAGACACTTCCGACATTTCTGCTTGTATTCCCGCTAAGGTGTTGTGCTTATCTGGAACGAAGGGAATATAGCGCACTTCGTTGGGACTAATCAATACTAAAGGACGTCCAGCTAACTTCTTATTTTCACCATTGTTACCTGGAATAAATTTGTTGTTGATCTGACTAAAAACAGGTCCGATCATCACATTAGAAGTTAAGTATTTTAGGGAAAAGAAGGTTCCATCCACGGCAGCAATAGCATTAGTACCACTCTTCGATACAACTTCTTTTAACTGATACCGACTATCAGCATGGATAGTTATTGGTTTACCACCAGAAATCAGGATTAAGGGAATCTGATTAATAGTGGTTTTAGTTAGTTGAACCTGATTGTTAAAGTCAAAGCTTGGGTTCCACAAAGGTAGTATAACTCTCTGCCAAATTGGATCTACCAGTGAATCTAATCCAGATTGACTAAAACCACTAAGATTTAGATAAGTCAAGAAATGTGAACCAAAGACTTGCACTAAAGTCTTAACGCCAATTTGTGGATTGTTTACCCAAGTTGATACCTCCACAGTCGTGCTTGCTAAATTGGAAACTTGTTGAAGCCCTATATCGTTACTACACGCATCAACAGCCTTATCTTCCGCAATCGCAATATTTTGTGATAAAGAATACCAATTAACAAATACTAACAGCAGAATGGTTAGCATACCCTGGCATTTACTCAGAAAGCGGAAAGCCAGGATTTTGTAATCCATAGTGCGATTTTTAGGGTTTAACGTCATACTTTCTGATTCAGAAAACCTCGAATTTGTATTCGTGATTACTCTGTTGTTAAAAGAGTGCGTTTATACCCTAAAATTCTTTAGTTAAGAGAAAGCAAATAATGGTTTAAGCATTGCTAAAGTGCTACAAAAATCAGGAAGGGGGGAGGGGAAAGTTAGGAGTGATGAGTGATGAGTGATGAATTTTTAACTCTTAACTCCTAATTCCTAATTCCTAACTCCTAACTCCTAACTAAATAAATACCCGATGTTGTAGGGAGGGCATTTGACGACGCACTTGTTCAATGCGTCCGGGGTTAATTTCAGCGATCGCCACTCCTGGTTGTTCGCCAGCATCGGCTAAAACCATTCCCCAGGGGTCAATAATCATCGCGTGACCGTGGGTTTGACGGCGAGCGTAGTGTGTACCTGTTTGTGCGGGTGCGATAATATAACAAGTATTTTCAATTGCGCGGGCTTGTAGTAGTACTTGCCAGTGGTCTTTACCCGTGAATGCTGTAAAAGCGGCGGGGACAAATATCACATCCACTCCTTTGGATGACAGATGTCTGTAAAGTTCCGGAAAACGGACATCATAACAAACAGAAAGTCCAATGCTACCGAGTTTTTCAGAAATATATACTGGAGGAAGTTCAGTACCAGCCATAACTGTGCTAGATTCCTGATATGTGTTACCGTCGGGGACGTTAACATCAAATAAATGTACTTTGCGGTAACAAGCGAGTTCTTTGCCCGTAGGGTCAATGAGTAAAGCTGTATTGTAGAATTTGCCCGTACTGTCTACAGGAACCGGAAATCCGCCACCCAAAATAGTAACTTGATAGCGTTGGGCAATCGTTTTCAGGAATGTTTCGGTTTCAGTTGCGATCGCCGAAGCTTGAGCGAGTTTGTCCTTTTCTTCTCCCATAAAGGAGAAGTTTTCCGGCAAACCGACCAATTCAGCACCCTGATGCACGGCTAGATCAATTAATTCTTCAGCCTGTGCCAAATTTTTACGTAGATCGGGCACACTGGTCATTTGAATAGCGGCGGCTAGATAAGACTTCATAGATTTGACAACGAACAATGCATTAATACGAGGTAATTCTCAAATATATCTTTACTTGGTTTGGCTTGCGAAGTTTAAATAAGAGTGCTTTTCTTCATTACATTCTTTAGAGTAACGAGTTCTAACAATCGATTGAGGACTTTGCATCCGTATTGTTTGCTGAAATCAGTCCAGGGAATATAGAAAATTGCACAGTATTCAGGATACCTTTGAGAAAAGGTAATTTAAACTGCATTTCGTGGATATTTCGATTCTCGTTAAAACATTTGTGGCTGTGTTTGTCCTAGCGGATGCAGTAGGCAATATACCCATAGTCTTAGTTCTGACTAGAGGGATGCAAGCAGAGCAAAGAAATAAAGTGGTGGATAAAGCCTTTGTCGTGGCGATCGCTGTGCTTTTGCTTTTTGCCTTTGGTGGTAAATTTATTTTGGGCTATTTAGATATCAGCATGGGTTCTTTGCGGCTAGCTGGTGGGCTACTGCTGCTGATAATTGCTTTACAAATGCTGCGGGGAGAGCTAGATACGCCGATTCTTGACGGAGATCGGGATGTGGCAATTACTCCCCTAGCTTTGCCATTGCTAGCGGGACCAGGAACACTGACAACGGTAATGTTGTTAATGGCTGAATCTCCGAGTCCTCATGTAAGTGTGGTGGTGGGTATTATTTCAGCAATGTCCGTTAGTTGGTTAATTTTACGTTTCTGCAATTACGTCGATAAATGGATTGGTGCAGAAGGTGAGGTGATTATTACTCAGTTGTTGGGGTTTCTGTTGGCAGCGTTGGCCGTGGAGATTGGTAGTGCGGGGATTCGGGAGTTGTTTTTGAGTTAGGAATATAACTGCACGAGGCAAAAAAGAGGGGGAAGGACTGCTTCAAATTCTGCCAATTTTGGGTGCGAACGATGGAATATAATTTCAATGCTTATGTCAAAGTCATACTGATAGAGCTTGGGCTAATCTAAATTTGGGGGTAAATGCGCAGGTAATTCGTTAGAATATTTACGTTGAAAAATAGGTCTTACTATTAATTCAGAAATTTGCGTTAATTTATTGGCTAAATATCAAAGGTAATTTAGATCGATGAAGAAAACGACCGTGTTATTTAATTAGCAGAAGAATTGGCAATAAAGATGACGATTTGTGCGATATTGATTTACAACGTGTCTGTTTTTGGTGAAGCACTTATCTCGGCAACACTTCACCTATCTTTCCCTCTTTTCTGGAGAAAAATCAATGACCATTTCAATGTATCAAGCTTCAGTACCAGTGTGTATTCGCACGCTGAATAACCTTGTAAGTATTCTTGAAAAGGGTGCTACATATGCAGAAACCAAAAAAATAGATGGGCAGGTGCTAGTTAATAGTCGTCTATTTCCAGATATGTTTCCATTGTCAAGACAAGTCCAAATTGCTTGTGACATAGCAAAAAGAGGTGCCGCAGAACTAGCAGGAGTAGAAGCACCCAAGTTTGAGGACAATGAAACTACATTAAGCGAACTTATTGACCGGGTTCGGAAAACTATCTCTTATTTAGAGACATTTAAACCTGAGCAAATTGACGGTTCAAAGGAGAAAACAATTACCTTAGAGATGCGTAACAATACTCTATCTTTTCAAGGAATGCCATTTCTCCTATATTTTGTTTTACCCAACGTTTATTTTCATGTCACAACAACATATGACATTCTCCGCCACTGCGGTGTAGAACTTGGCAAACAAGACTTCCTAGGTAAGCCTTAAGCAGCAAAAAGGGAGCAAGAAAAATAGGTGAGGAAACAAAAAACAATTTTCTCTCCCCACCTCAACCTAATCCCAACTGTAGCTTCAATGCTTCTGGTACGTTCACCGCTGTATCTAATCCCCGCACACCGTCCCAAGTCAAATTTTCATTCCAGGTCATTTCTTGTAAATTAGCGTCGCTAAGGTCGGCACCACCGAGAATGGCGTGGCTAAGGTTGGTGTAGCTGAGGTCTGCGCCACTGAAGATGGCTCCGCGAAGGTTAGCACCGCCTAGAGTGGCATAGCTGAGATTGGCATAGCTCAGGTCTGTGCCAAAGAGGATGGCGTCGCTCAGGTCTGCGCCGCTGAGGTCGGCTTCATTGAGGGTGACGCCGCTGAGGTCGGCTTCATTGAGGGTGACGCCGCTCAAGTCTACGCCATTAAGGTCTGCACCTAAAATAATTGCGCCGTTAAGTTTGGCTCCGTTGAGTTTGGCTCCGTTGAGTTTGGCATAACTGAGGTCTGCGGCGGTCAGGTTGGCGTGTCTGAGGTTAGTGCTAAAAAGAATCGTGTCGCTGAGGTTTGCGCCTTTGAGGGTGGCATGACTGATGTCGGCACCACTGAGATCGGCGCGGCACAGGTCGGCATAACTCAGGTCTACATGACTCAGGTCGGCTTCACTCAGGTTAGCTCCAAAAAGGATACCGTCACTCAGGTTGGCATGGCTGAGTTTGGCATCTGTAAGGTTGGCAGCACTCAAATTAGCTCCTGCTAAGTTAGCGGCATTTAGGTTGGTGCTGCTGAGATTGGCGCTTGTTAAATCGGCGCGGCTGATGTTAGCACCGATAAGAATAGCGCCTGAGAGGTTAGCGCTTGTTAAATCGGCACCTGTTAAATTGGCACCTGTCAAATTAGCACCGCTCAAGTTGGCATCGCCGAGGTTAGCAGCACTCAGGTTGGCACCTGTAAGGTTGGCACCTGTAAGATTGGCATCACCGAAATTGACACCACTGAGGTTGGCACCTGCAAAATTGGCACCTGTGAGGTTTGCATCACTCAGATAAGCACCGCTAAAGTTTCCACCTCGGAGAAATTCCCCAACTACGTTACTAAAGTTGCCAATTTCAATCGCATCGCTGTAGTTGATGACACGCAGCAGTTGGGATGTGAAAAAGTTTTCTATATCGGGTTGACCGGATGGATAAAATATAATTTCTTCCTTGAGTTCGTCTCGCTGTTGGGCGTAGCGATGTAACTCTAGAAGCAAAATCATTACATTCAGCCCTGTATCTATATCTACCTGCCGCAGTCCGACGCTAATGTTCTGGGTTAACATTTGTGACATCTTTTTCTGAGGTAGATTATCAGCAGGTGCAGCGTCTATAAATTCTCCTTGGCACCAACGCTGATAAAAATTCTCTAACCTTTGAAAAAGCTGTATCGGTTGAAATTCATTACTAGCAATCAGTTTTTCGATTGCTTGTTCTACTATTTCAGGTTTTAATGCCCCATTGCCTAATAACTCATAAATTTTCTCATAAAGGAGGCGATCGCTAAAGATAAAACTGCCTTCTCTCTCGGCTAAAGTCCATCCCACTAAGCTTTTTTGTAGTTGTTCTTCAAATATCAATTCCCGTAAGTTATTAGGAACAAACTGAACACTTCCATCTAGCTGATGATTATTTTGCTCTGAAGAAAAAACCATTTCAGTTTCTAAAGATGTCCCCTGTGACATCTCTTGTAACCTCGATCCCCTGACATAAGTTCTCAAAAGTTTCCAGATTTGAGATAAATTGGACATTTTTGTCTTGTTTTATACTTAGCACTTACTGACGTTAGATAGCTCTGTCTGACTTTTCTTTATTTGCGACGCTGGTTGACAGCCTGATTGAGAGGTTAGTATTATTTAGTACTATTTTTTCTTTGAAGTATGCTTGGAAAAGCATTGTTTCAAGCGTTTGCCTTTATCCTCCTGTAAAAAATAAAATGTTTACTTAAAAAGTGTTTTACTTTTCATTGAAACAAAGTGTTCTCGTTAAATTGTTATACTACTTTTCGAGCAAAGATACTCTTCAAATGTATAAATAATACGTAATGTTCGCTACAAACGCAATTGTTAGGAAAAATACTACAGTAAAACTGTGCATTGCGTACAGTAAAACTATGTATTGCGGCTTAAAAATTACAGCTAGAATTGACCTGGGAATTTGGTAGCTTGATATCAAGCGGTTAAAAATAGTGTAAAGTGCAAGCCGTTGGTGGGGAGAATACAAGGGAGCTTTGAAGCAGCAAAAAAGTAAGGATTTAAATAGGGGTAGTTGCCAAAGATGGATCGGATGAAGAAATTTACCTTTTGTGTCGTATTATTGCATGGTTTGTTTCTCTCAATAGCAACTGCCAGTGCCAAGTTAACAGATGCGAGTTCGACTCCAGATAATACTCTAAAGACGGTTAATAAGGGACTAGGGGTATGGGGGGACAAAGGGAAGAAAACAGAGATAGGTCGAAAACTTCACACTCAAGCTCTGCGGGTTTCCCCCTCTTTTTCCTCAAAGGTATGGACTTTAGATCAGAACAAGCAGGTAAAATCTGAGCCTTTCATTTGGGTGGTTAAGGATGCGAAAAAGACGGCACAACCTTTTTTGGAAGTGGGCAAAGCTCCAGCAAATAGCCAGAAAAAACCATCGGATAGACCCACAGGTGTCAAAAAGGATGAATTAGAGCCGTTTGATGATGTAATTAAGAACACCCAAAAGTTAAATGGGTTGTTTACCCTTTATCGTCAAAAGGACAAGAATAAGGTTTATTTAGAGATTAAGCCGGAACAGCTAAATAATAATTACTTGGCTACAGGCACTCTAGAATCTGGGATTGGTGAAGCTGGAATCTATAGCGGGATGCCGTTGCAAGATTTTCTGTTTTATTTTAAGCGGGTGAATAACAACTTAAATTTTGTTGTCCGGAATGTGAATTTTCGCACCCGTGAAGGCGATCCACAAGCGCGATCGCTAGCCCGTTCTTTTAGCGATTCTGTTCTCTACACTATCCCGATTAAAAGCATTAATCAAGAACGCAAAACGATTTTAATTGATTTGGGAGATTTACTACTCACTGATTTAGCTGGCTTATCTGCGAGTTTGGGAGTTCCGGGGACAATGGAGCAATCTTATTTTGGGAGTGCGAAAGCTTTTCCTCAGAATATAGAAATTGAGTCTGTTTTAAATTTTATCGGTAGTGCCGGTGCCAAAGACAGTGGGTTAAAAAATTTTGGGGCACTAGCTGATAATCGTGGCTATACTTTGCGGGTTCACTACAGTCTGTCCCAACTACCTGAAAACAGTTATCGAGCGCGTTTAGCAGACGAACGTGTGGGTTATTTTATCACCGCTTACCAAGATTTATCCGATGGCGATCGCCGAGAACCGTTTGTTAGATACATCAACCGCTGGAATTTAGAAAAACTAGACCCGAGTGCGGCAATTTCTCCACCGAAAAAACCAGTTATCTTCTGGATTGATAATGCAGTTCCCTTTGAGTACCGGGATGCGATTAAAGAAGGGGTGTTGATGTGGAACAAAGCTTTTGAAAAAGCGGGTTTCAAAGATGCCATCCAAGTCAAGCAAATGCCAGATGATGCGACTTGGGACCCAGCAGATATCCGCTACAATACGATTCGCTGGATTAATACGGTAGATGGATATTTTGCCCTGGGGCCATCCCGTGTTAATCCGTTGAACGGAGAAATTTTAGACGCAGATATTCTTGTTGATGCTAGCTTTGTGCGGGCACTGAAGAGCGAGTATGGCAAAATTATCGAACCGAGTCAAACAGAAGCGCGGACTTCTCTATCGGCAATGATGCAAAATCGTTTGCTTTGTAGTAATGGTTTAGATGCTAAAGGCAATTCGACCCCAAAGCCAAACGAGCTTGTTAACAGAATATCCAAAATGGCTGGGGAGTATGATCTTTGCTATGGGATGCAAGCTGCAAATCAGTTCGCTTTTGGAAAAATGGCGATGACGCTGTTGCAAGAACCAAAGCCTACAGACGCACAAGTAAAACAGTATATCCATGAATACTTACGTTTAATTATCGCTCACGAAGTCGGACATACTCTAGGTTTGCGCCACAATTTTCGGGGTAGTACGCTATTAGAACCAGAGGAGATGAACAATAAGGAAATCACCCGCAATAAAGGTTTAACCACTTCAGTAATGGATTATATCCCCCCAAATATTGCTCCTCAAGGCACAAAACAGGGAGATTATTTCCCCAATATGGTGGGACCCTATGACGAGTGGGCGATCGCCTATGGTTATACTGCAATTACCGCACCAACCCCAAAAGCTGAAAAGCCATTTTTGGATAAAATTGCCGAGCAATCTGATAAACCAGAGTTGAGTTATTCTACAGATGAAGATGTTCGCGATTTAGACCCAACCGCCGATGCTTGGGATAATAGCAGTAATGTATTAATTTATTCTCAGTGGCAGTTGGATAATGCTCGCGTCATGTGGGACAAATTGGACAAGCGTTACCCAATGGAAGGCGAAAGTTACAGTGATGTCAGCGAACGCTTTGGCACAGTTTTGGGGAATTATTTCCAAAATATTTATTTTGCCAGCAAATACATTGGCGGTCAATCTTTCTACAGGGTCAACGGAGGCAATAGCAAAAAACGCTTACCATTTGAACCAGTCCCAGTGGAAAAACAACGGCAAGCTTTAGGAATGCTACAAAAGTATATTTTTGATGAGAGTGCCCTGAATTTCTCGCCAGAATTACTGAATAAACTAGCACCATCGCGCTGGCGACATTGGGGTAGTACACCCCGCATGGGTCGGTTGGACTATCCCATTCACGATCTAATTCTGTTCATCCAAACTTTAGTATTGCAAGACTTACTTTCAGCCGATCGCCTCTCCCGTCTCAAAGATATCGAGCTTAAGAGTCAACCCGGAAAATCACTGAGTTTACCTGAACTATTTGATACCTTACAGAATGGCATCTGGACAGAAGTACTCAAACCAAATGGCAAGCCAATGAAAATATCAAGTCTGCGACGGGGATTACAGCGGGAATATATGAATATGTTAACCGGTATGGTGTTGCGAAAAGAAGCAGTTCCAGAAGATGCCCGGACTTTAGCTTGGTATAAACTCAAACAGCTTAATGAAAAATTAGATGGAGCGCGTTCCGACGACGAATATACCAAAGCCCATCTTCTGGAAACACGCGATCGCATTAATAAAGCTTTGAATGCCCAGTTGCAAGGAAATTGAAAAAAAGTTAGAACCTCCCTGTATGCCCTCATCCCCTAGCCCCTTCTCCCAAGGGAGAAGGGGGAAAATAGCCCTCTCCCAAGGGAGAGGGTTGGGTGAGGGCATCCCTAAGCTCCTAACTCTTTTTTTTCAACTACTCAACGCCTTTAAAAATCTTTGCAATCCTTTGAAGACGCTGGGTTTTTTGATGGGTATGGGATTGTCGCCTAATGTTTGCCCTCCTTTCATCAGGATGGCGTCTAACTCATCACCTGAAGGCTTTTTGGCTAATTCGGCAATCTTTTGATATTCGCCATTTGTCTCTAACCAAACTTCCCACATTCCAGGGTAGCAGCGAAAAACTGCAGTTTCATCGTCTACGGGGCGGAGATAATAACAAGACTCTATCGTGCTAATAAAACGTCGGCGAGTTTCTCTAGCAGTATAACCAATACCAACAGTGCCAGCATCTTCCATCCGAGGAGTCAATATAACAACAGGGCGATCGCCTATTTCTTCACATAACTTTTCCAATTGTAATACTTCTACCGCAGTTGGGGCGACAACCAAAAAAATCTTATCCTCTGGCTGAATTTTCATCTGTGTGGCGGTTCTTCCACTGCCAATATCAGACATTTTAAAAGGCACATCTACCCAGTCGCGTTTGGCAAGAGCCGCACCACCTGCATCAGGAAAGAGAATCTTGACTTTATCGCCGTATTGCTCAAATAATGGCAGGAATTGCTCTGCCACAGGCATCGGCTTGAGTTCTGGAAACAGCAATTCTACTTGTAAGCGAGTATACCCGTCTGCTATTGCTACTTGGGTAGCTTCACGGGCTTGGATAATCGCATCTTCTAAAGTTTTTGGTAATTCAGCCATGATGGGAAATGAGAGAGTTAGGAGTTAGAAGTTAGGAGTGAGGAGTTAGGAGTTAGGAGTTATGGGTTATCTCACCGGAATGCATCTACCCTATAAGGATAGGTCTAATGATACAGCCCACGCAGGTGGGCTTTGTGCGTATAGCGACACCCTTCTAGGGTGTTGCGGCTTGGTGAAATATGTAAGTTATGAGTTTAAGCGATCGCTTATAAATTTTTCACTTTTAACTCCTAACTCCTCACTCCTAACTCTTAATTAAAACGAGACTATTTGCCAGTCTTTGCAAAACTTGCTTCAACACCATTGCTGTCCAATCAATATCAGCTTCGGTGGTATCGCGTCCCAAAGTCATGCGAATGCCACCCATTGCGACTTTCTCAGAATAGCCCATCGCCAACAATATTGGACTAGGACTAAGTTTACCACTACGACAGGCTGCACCAGCACTTATGCCAATACCTGCAAGATTCATTTGCCTTACCAGAGTTTTGCCGCTAAGTTTTTCGCCGTCAGAGTCTTGGAGGCAAAAACTGACATGATGAGGTAAGCGTTGTATAGGTTCGCCTGTAGGTATTAAATGGGGAATGTCAGACAATAAAGAAAATAGGCGATCGCGTAATTTAATCAATCTTGGCATTTCCGTTAAAAGTTCTTCCGAAGCTAATTCCGCTGCTACCCCAAAACCAGCAATTACAGGTAAAGCTTGGGTGCCAGAACGCATCCGCAATTCTTGACCACCACCTGCCAGTAGAGGTATTAGCTTTACTCCAGGACGTACATATAACGCTCCTGCACCTTGGGGACCATAAATTTTGTGGCTTGACAAACTCAGTAAATCCACTGCCATTAATTGCACGTCAATGGGTAAACGTCCGGCCACTTGTACCGCATCTGTGTGAAACAAAGCACCGTGACTGCGGGCAATATTTCCCAATTCGGCAATCGGTTGCACAGTACCGACTTCACTTTGCCCGTAAATTATAGAGACTAAAACGGTGTTATCTTGCAACGCTGCTTTCAAATCTAGTGGATTGACTCTACCTTTGGCATCTACAGGTAATCTCGTGACTTCCCAACCCCACAACTCTAATAAATGTACGGTTTCGGAAATTGCGGAATGCTCAACACAAGAAATAATTAGATGTTGAGGAGTGGTGTAGAGACGAGTGACACCCATAATTGCTAAATTATCAGCTTCGGTGCCTCCGGAAGTAAAAATAACCGATTCTGGATCTACAGCATGAATTAATCCAGCAACTTGCATTCTCGCTTGTTCTAAAACCGTGGCTGCTCGTTGTCCCCACTCATGTAGGCTAGAAGGATTACCCCACTCTTGTGTCAATACCGCTTGCATTCGTGCGATCGCTTCTTTTCGGGTCGGGGTAGTAGCACTGTAATCTAAATAAATTTGCATACCTAATTAAAACTCAGAACACACGGCGTAACAATCAAAATCTATTTTCTACATTTTTTATAATCTCAGCCTAACCCTGCGCTTACCTCAGCGACCCTCGCTGTTTAAAAAACTTACATTTTGGGAACTATAAAATAGTCCACCCAAGTTCTACTTTTACCAGACACCAGTGCAGCTTCTCTCTACCAAACGGCATTTTTATTATCTCTTTTTATTAATATTTCTCCTTACAGCTTGCAAAGGACTCCAATCTCAGAGTAAACGTCCGCAACCGTTACCGCAAGATTTGCTAATTCAAGTTTACTTCAACCATACTGAATCAGAAGAATACAAAGAACCTTACCGCCAGCAAACCCGTCTGGGGGATGATTTAGAAAAACAGATTATCGATTCTATTTCCCAGGCAAAATCTACAGTCGATGTTGCGGTACAAGAATTTCGTTTACCCAAAATTGCAGAAGCATTAGCTGACAGACATAAAGCTGGGGTCAAGGTTAGGCTAATTTTAGAAAATAATTACAGTCGTCCTTGGAGTAGTTTGACAGCCCAAGAAGTCAAAAAATTGCAAAAGAGAGAGCAAGAACGATATCAGGAGTTTAGCAAATTTGTAGATATAAACAAAGATGGCAAAACCAGTACAGAGGAAGTCAATCAAAGAGATGCTTTAATAATTTTACGGAACGCTAAAATTCCTTGGATAGATGATACCGCAGATGGCAGCAAAGGCAGCAGTTTGATGCATCACAAATTTCTGATTATAGACCAGCGGATTGCGATCGTGACTTCGGCGAATTTTACCTTATCAGACATTCACGGCGATTTGATCAATCCCAACAGTTTAGGTAATGCCAATAACTTATTAAAAATCGATAGCCCCGAATTGGCATCTATATTTACAGAAGAATTTAATTTCATCTATGCCGAGAAAAAATTTGGGTTAAAAAAGCCTTTCCGTCCACCAAAACAAATTACCTTAGGTAATAGCACAATCACCATAAATTTTTCACCGACATCTCCAACTCAACCGTGGATTGAAACGAGTAATGGATTAATTGGCAAAACATTAAATTCAGCAACTAAATCAATTGACACGGCGTTATTCGTGTTTTCAGAACAGCGGATTGCGAATATTCTTGGAACACGCCATGAGAAAAATGTTAAAATTAGGAGCCTGATCGAGCCGAGTTTTGCTTATAGACCTTACAGCGAAGCCTTAGATATGATGGGCGTTGCTTTAAGCGATAAATGTAAATATGAAATAGATAACCATCCTTGGCAAAATCCCATAACCACAGTTGGAGTACCTATATTATCCAAAGGGGATTTGTTGCATCACAAATTTGGGGTTATAGATAATCAAACAGTAATTACAGGTTCTCATAATTGGTCAGAAGCGGCAAATTATGGTAATGATGAGGCAGTTTTAGTGATTTCTAACCCCACAATTGCCGCTCATTATTCACAAGAATTTGAACGTATTTATCGCACTGCCAAACTAGGGTTACCCGGAAGAATCCAAAACCAAATTAAAACCCAGCAAAAACAGTGCCCGAAGGTAACAGCACCTTCAACATATGAAAACAAAGCTATTCAAAAAGTTAATCTGAACACAGCTAGCCAAAAAGAATTAGAAGCGCTTCCCGGAGTAGGTAAAAAATTAGCTTCTAGAATCATAGTTGCTCGTCAACAGAAAGAATTCACATCATTAAAAGACTTGGATAAAGTTTCTGGGGTGAGTGTGAGGTTGAGAGAAAAATTGGGCGATCGCATCACTTGGTAAAATAAATTCCCGAAATATTAAACCCAAATCAAAGTGGCTGTTAATAAATCTAAGTTAATATAAATGATATTTACCTAGACAAAACTCCACGAGGGGAAATATTTTAATCGCTGGTTAATGGCAATAAACCCAAATAAATCATTAAACTAAAAGAACTTGCCAACCCCATAGACCAATGACTCAACAATCTACTAAAATTTGTATCCTAGGTGGAGGCTTTGGTGGTCTTTATACCGCTCTGCGCTTAAGCCAGTTACCTTGGGAACCCACGCAGAAACCCGAAATCGTTCTTGTAGACCAAAGCGATCGCTTTCTATTCTCCCCCCTCCTGTACGAATTGCTCACCGGCGAACTTCAAACTTGGGAAATTGCCCCTCCCTACACTGAACTATTTCAGGGCACAAGTGTGCGTTTTTGTCAAGCTTCTGTCGCGGGTATAGACATCGACGAACACCGCGTACATTTACAAGATGGTTCAGAAATACCCTACGATAAACTAATACTGGCATTAGGTGGCGAAACACCCCTAGATATGGTTCCTGGTGCCATATCCTACGCTTTTCCCTTCCGCACGATTAACGATGCCTACCGCTTAGAAGAACGCTTGCGAATTTTGGAAGAATCAGATGCTGATAAAATTCGGGTGGCGATCGTTGGGGGAGGCTACAGCGGTGTAGAATTAGCTTGCAAACTTGCAGACAGGCTTGGAGAAAGAGGTAGATTTCGGTTAATTGAACTAAGTAATCAAATTTTACAAACCTCGCCAGATTTTAACCGCGAAGCAGCAAAGAGAGCTCTAGAATCGCGGGGAGTATTTCTAGATTTAGAAACTAAAGTAGAATCAATCGCACAAGACACCATCTCCTTAGATTATAAAAGTCAAGTAGATATAATTCCTGTAGATTTAGTAATCTGGACGGTAGGAACCAGAGTCAGCCCAGTAGTCAAGAGCCTTCCCTTCAAACAAAACCAACGCGGTCAAATTACGACCACATCGACATTACAAGTCATAGACTATCCTGAAATATTTGCCTTGGGGGACTGTTCTGACACTCACGATGCCGAGGGAAAACAAGTCCCTGGCACCGCTCAAGCTGCTTTCCAACAAGCCGATTATACAGCTTGGAACATCTGGGCATCCCTAACCAATCGCCCCTTACTTCCCTTCCGCTATCAACCTTTAGGTGAAATGATGACTTTAGGTATAGATAATGCCACCCTCACAGGTTTGGGTCTCAAATTAGAAGGGACATTTGCATACCTAGCCCGTCGTCTAGCATATTTATATCGAATGCCAACATTAGACCATCAATTAAAAGTTGGTTTTAATTGGTTAGCACGTCCGATTATTGATAAAATTTCAAAACTTTAATTGTTAGTTATTGGTTGTTGGTTGTTAGTTGTTAGTTGTAATTTTTACTGAACTACTACCTACTACCCACTAACTACCAATCTTTTTAATTATTTATATAGATACCAAATGTGACATGATAATAAATCTGATCGTCGGTGCTTTTATAAGATTTCTGGTTTTTAGATGGAACGCAGTGTAAAGCAACCCAAAGTGATTTTTGTAGATGCTGTTGGCACACTCTTCGGCATCAAAGGCAGTGTAGGTGAAGTATACAGTCAGATAGCGCAGGAGTTTGGTGTCCAAGTTTCTGCTCAAGCTGTAAATCAAGCATTTTATACTACTTTCTCTTCAGCACCACCGCCAATATTTCCCAATACCGAACTGCAAGAAATCCCTGCTCTTGAGTTTCAATGGTGGGGTGCGATCGCCTACCGGACTTTTGAAGCAGCAGGGGTTATCCAACAATTTTCCGATTTTCCGACATTTTTTAGCGAGTTATACATCCACTTTGGTACGGCTGACCCGTGGTTTGTCTATCCTGATGTATTATCAGCATTGAACAATTGGCGCAAGCAAGGGATTGAACTGGGAATCCTATCCAATTTTGACTCCCGGATTTATTCAGTATTGCAAGACTTAGAATTAAGAGAGTTTTTTCAGTCTGTAACAATTTGTACTCAAGTCGGTGCTGCAAAACCAGACCCGAAAATTTTTGCTGCTGCCTTAGAGAAACATAGTTGTTCACCCGACAAAGCATGGCACGTTGGTGATAGCATTAAAGAAGATTATCATGGGGCGAAAGCTGCTGGTTTGAGAGGTGTTTGGATAGATAGGAAATAATTTTTTTAACGCAGAGGAACGCTGAGGTTGGCGCAGAGGTTCGCAAAGGAAATTTCTCCGCGCTCCTCTGCGTTTAAATAAATAAAACTTCAATTTCTTCCCCAACAGATATTAATTTTTGACCTTCTTTAATTACAGCTAACCCGTTCGTTTGGGCTAAATTAATTAAGTTGCCGGAACTTTGATTACCACCAGCGGGGTGAAATTCATAAACTCCATCAACTAACAATAACTTTCCCCAAATATAAGTCTCACGTTTACCATCGGAACGTAATTCATTGCGAGATATTGCCTTGAGAAATTCCGGTTTCCAACCATCAGCAATTCCGGAAAGTTTCTTAATAGCAGGTTGCACAAACCGCCAAAAAGTAACTAAGGCTGAAGCTGGATTTCCTGGTAAACCAAAGTATAATTTCTGTAGAAAGGTGGCAACAGTGAGAGGTTTACCGGGTTTCATGGCAACAGCACGAATGTGAATTTTGCCTCCCAAGGACTCCAAAATTTGCTCAACATAATCGTAATCTCCCACCGACACACCACCGGAAGACAGAATTATATCCGCTGTTGATATTGCATGAGCGATCGCCTGGTTTAAGGTCTCTGGTTCATCTGCGACAATACCTAACATTAAAGGTTCTGCCCCCATTTGTTTCACCAAACTAGCCAGTGCATACTGATTTGAATCAACTATTTGCCCTGGTTGTAGCGGTTTATCGGGTGTGACCAGCTCATTACCAGTCGATAAAATTGCAACTCTCAGTTTACGGTAAACACTTAATTGGTTGCACTGTGCTGCTGCTAAAACAGCAATTTCTGGCGCATTTATCTTAATTCCTGCTGGTAATAATTGCGACCCAGCTTGATAATAAGAAGCTTTATATCTAAGAAACTCATGAGGTTTTGGTGCGGCTAGAATCGAAACGCGATTATCTTCACGTTGCGTACGTTCCTGCATCACGACAGTATCAGCACCATTTGGCATTACAGCACCCGTAAAAATTCGCGCTGCTTGACCGACTTTAATTGTACATTCAGGTTGGCAGCCAGCGGGGATTTCCTCAATAATTTCTAAAACACTCGGTTTTTCTTCACTCGCATCCCGGACATCTTCATAACGTACAGCGTAACCATCCATCGCTGAATTATCCCAATGGGGGAAGTCTAGCTGACTGGTGACACAAGAGGCAAGAATACGGTTATCGACTGCTAACAAATCGACGATTTCTACATCTCGTTGATTGTCAAGGGGTTGCACTAAATTTAAAATAATTGTTTCTGCGTTGTTGACTGATAGCATTTTGAATTTTGATATGTATAGTATAGTTTCGCACCGGAAACTATTGTTCCACCACATTAATTTTGAAGAGTAGTGTAGTTACAATACCGACAGGGAGGCAGACCAGTAGTCTAAAATGTAGCGAATTATACTTAGTTAGGCGGCGCAGCGACTGATACTTGATCGTTGTACTCATTGGGATTGAACGTTCCTGCAACTTCACCTGAAATTACTCCAGGGGTAAATAACAAGAAGTAGCATGGAAATAGGTAACGCACGTTGAAAGTTAACCATTAACCATCAACAGTCAACCTTTATAGAAAAATTTATCCCTATGACTATTGAAAGAGTTCCAGAGAAACATTACCCCAAAGCTGGTATCGGACGGCGAGGTATGGCATTAGGACTGGATTTCCTCGGCTCATGGGTTTTGAGTTCCCTATTAGGCAGTTCCGATTTGGGCATCCAGTTTGCACAAATCCTGGTTTTCATTGTTGCTTGGCTGATTTTTCGAGTAGTAGTGGTGTACAGCAATCAAGGGCAGAGCTTGGGACGTTGGGCTTTTGATATAAAAGTATTAGAAGCTTATAGCGGTAGAATTCCAGATTTGCAAGCACTTTTCAAACGTGAGGCAATAATCGGAGGCTGTGCCCTTTTAGTGTCAATTGCTCTGAATAACATCATCAAGAATCCCACTGCTATACTACTAGTGATTCCTCTCGCGATTGACTGTACTCCTGCCTTCTCGGATACTCAGCTACAGCAAGCATTGCACGATCGCTATGCTGGTACTATGATAGTTTCGTCGCGTCGGGGCTATTCGCTCGATATTAAAATTAAGCGATTAGTTGAAACTGTGCGCCGTAATGTGAGAAGATAGTTATTTGTGTTAATTCTCCTCAAGCTTTACTGTTTGTAAGATTATGGCTAAGAGTAAAGGTGCCCGTATAATCGTGACACTCGAATGTACAGAGTGTCGCACTAATTCAAACAAACGTTCTCCTGGTGTTTCGCGTTACACCAGCACCAAGAACCGTCGTAACACCACCGCAAGGCTAGAACTGAAAAAGTTCTGCACCCACTGCAACAAACACACCGTTCACAAGGAAATCAAGTAAACGACCATGAGCTATTACCGTCGTCGCCTATCTCCGATCAAACCAGGAGATCCAATCGATTACAAAGATGTTGATTTGTTACGTAAATTTATCACCGAGCGGGGTAAGATACTACCACGTCGGATTACTGGACTTACTTGCAGACAACAGCGAGACTTGACATTAGCGATTAAACGCTCTCGAATTGTGGCTTTGTTGCCATTCATCAACGCGGAAGGCTAATTCCAGTTAAGAGTGATGAGTTATGAGTTGTGAATAAAAATGAACTCTTAACTCGGAACTTGTAACTCAGTAACTTTTAATTCAAAACTATTTAAAGAAATTGCGAGGCTTGTGGAGAAGGGGACGCTAGTTGAATTTCGACTTGGTAGCGATCGCCGTCTGGGAGTGGTAGACCGTCCCGACGGCAAAACCCGTTGGTTTGTGGTAGATGAACGGGGCCAGTCCCACAGTCTCGCCCCTCGGCAATTGACTTACACAGTTAGCGGGCAAAGCTACAAAGTTTCAGACATTCCGAAATTTTTAGAAGAAATCCAGCCTTATATAGATCCATCAAGCTTAGAAATAGCTTGGGAACTATTGGTTGAGGGTGGGGAACCAGTCACCCCACAAGGAATGGCAAATTTATTATTTTCCGAGTCAGAGCCGGCTCAATGTTACGCCGCCCATTGTTTGCTATCAGACGATAAAATATATTTTAAGCAAAAGGCTGAGGCTTACGAAGCCCGAACTTCTGCGGCTGTTGCAGACCGTAAACACCAATTAGAAGTAGAAGCCCTAAAAGCTAGGGGACAACAGGATTTTTTGGCGCGTGTAGAACAAGCGCTTAAAGGTGAAGCTGTAGAATGGCAAAGGCACGATCGCCAGCGTTTGGAAGCTCTGGAAAAATATGCGGCTTTGCTTGCAGATATTGTCCGCACGGGGGTAAATTATGATTCTTTGGCTCGTGCCTACCCCCCACCTGCGTCAGTCCTGGAAACGATGACCATGCTGGGACGTTCTGCAACTCCCCAAGGAGCATTTCAACTCTTGGTGGATTTGGGTTGGTGGAGTCCTAACGAAAACCTGTTTCTGCGTCGTTCGTTAATTCCGGTTCAGTTTCCTACTAAGGTATTAGAAGTGGCGCAACAGCTATTAGATTTACATCCACCAGACCAAGATACAGACCGCCTGGATCTCACTCATCTCAAGGTCTATACAATTGATGATGAAAGTACTACCGAGATTGACGATGGGTTGAGTTGGGAATGTCTTGATGATGGTAGGGAACGGCTGTGGGTACATATCGCTGACCCCACCCGCTGGTTGGTACCAGAAGATGAATTAGACCTAGAAGCCAGAAAACGCGGTAGTACGGTATACCTGCCCACTGGAATGATCCCCATGTTCCCAGAGTTACTGGCAACAGGCCCAATGAGCTTAATTCAAGGTAAAATTTGTTACGCCTTGAGCTTTGGGATAGTGCTGGATAATACAGGCGGAGTAATAGATTACAGTATTTACGCGAGTTTTATCAAGCCAACATATCGCCTGACATACGAAGATGTAGATGAGATGTTGGATTTAGGCGTGCAGGCAGAACCAGAAATTGCCGCGATCGCCAACTGGGCACAGAAACGTAAAGCTTGGCGCTATCAGCAAGGAGCCATCAGCATCAATATGCCGGAGGCGATGATTAAAGTCAAAGGTGACGATATCAGTATCGACATTTTAGATGATTCAGCCTCGCGGCAGTTGGTAGCAGAAATGATGATTGTCGCCGGGGAAGTTGCGGCAAAATACGGTAAAAGTCATAACATACCCCTACCTTTTCGCGGTCAACCCCAACCAGAATTACCTCCCGAAGAGGAGCTACTACTGCTACCTGCAGGGTTTGTCCGTGCTTGTGCCAAGCGTCGCTGTATGCCCAAGAGCGAAATGAGTATTTCACCCTTACGTCATGCGGGTTTGGGCTTGGAGACTTATACCCAAGCAACATCTCCGATTCGCCGCTACAGCGATTTACTGACACATTTCCAATTAAAAGCGCACCTGCGGGGGCAAGTTCTCCCCTTCACCGCAGAACAGCTGAAAGAAGTGATGATGAGTGTTACCAGTATTACCCAAGAGGTAACAATGGTGGAACGGCAAACAAATAGATATTGGGCTTTGGAGTATTTGCGCCGTCAGCCACAAGAGGTTTGGCAGGTAACGGTATTAATGTGGCTGCGGGAAGATAGTAACTTAGCCCTAATTTTGTTAGAAGATATTGGCTTGCAGTTGCCAATGTTTTTTAAACGAGATGTAAGTTTAGGCGAACAGTTATTAGTAAAAGTGAGTCTCTCCGACCCGCAGAAAGATGTGATTCAGTTCCAAGAGATAATTTATCAAGAAGCCCAGACAGCAGCGAATTAGTAGAACCTGACCAAGCCCCCTTCTTGCGCCTTTTTTCGAGGGGGTTTTAACTGTTTTTAACTTTGAAAATATCTTCTCAGACTGTCTAAAGCCAGACAAGCGTGAGCCTCACAAATTTTTAGCTTAATCTACTACGACTATTATTACCTATCAAAGTAATACATAGCAGTAGGGGAAAAATAGAAGAAAAATACCTTCACTCAATAAGCTAAATTATTTTTTGTTATTTGTTTTTCCTTCCCCTTCTTCTGCCTTCTGCCTTTACAAGAGTGCCATTCGATTTACAATCCTTGCTGGCGGACGAAAGCGGAGTCAATAAATCTATAAATACTTAGTACTTTTTGTCGTTGAGAATATAATTAGTGCAATATCTCAGATAGCTGGCTTGAAGCAAGTATAATTGAATTTACTTCTTCGCTCCATGAGTAGAGGTTGATTATGACTGCGTTAGCAAATACCTCTTCGCCGATATCGCAAACCTCAGATTATCAATTGAGCATTACCTGGCCCTTACTGCCAGATGATTTTATTCTGCCTGACGACCCTGTGGAAAATACTGACCAACCTCTGTTAGCTGCGGCTCTACGTCAGCCATTAACAGCCTTTCCCGATTTACTCGCTGAGGCGTTGATTGTTTCTAATTTTGCTTTGTGTGCCGCGATTGATGGGCGCATGATTTGCAAAGCACCAGACTGGATGTATGTCCGGCCTGTACAACCGTGGCAATCGACTCAAGTGCGCCGTAGCTATACGCCACATACACAAGGAACTATACCGCAAGTGGTGATGGAGTTTCTCTCTGCCACATATGGTGAAGAATACTCAATGGAGTCTACTGAAGGTGTAGGCAAGTGGTTCTTTTACGAACAGGTGATTCAAGTTCCTATTTATGCGATTTTCCGACCAGAGACTGGTCGTCTTGAGGTTTATGCTTTAGAACATGGTAGGTATAAACCAAAGACACCGGATGCTGAGAGCCGTTATTTAGTTTCGGGGTTGGATTTGTTTCTGGGAGTCTGGGAAGGAATTCACGAAGGACGGACTGGCTACTGGTTGCGCTGGTGGAACGCTCAGGGTAAGTTGCTGTTGTGGTCTGAAGAAATTGCCGAACAAGAACGTCAAGAAAAGGAATTAGCACAGCAGCGAATCAATGTTTTAGAGGAAAGGCTGCGATCTTTGGGTGTTATGCCGGAAGATTTGTAGTTATTTTTACCTTTTGAGCGATGTTACAGGCTCAAGCATCGCTCTACGTTAGACACAAGTGATATCTTGCGCCTCTAAAAAAAATGTCAAAATCATCACTACTATTACCCAGGTAAATCGATTAACATCCGTACCCGCCAGGGACTATAGGGCTTCATTCCGTGCTTGAATTAAGTTTTTAAATTCCTCAATTTCCAGCAAACGATCTCGTAGTTGCTCTAGGCTATATTCATTGACGAGAGTATCCCACTTACTAATGACAAAATGAATGGGTTTTTTACTTCCTCGCATTATGTCCAACATATTAGGTAGTTCATTGAGTACCCAAAATTTTCCCAGCTTTCCTTATGTGTGATAGGTGAAGACTAAATTAATTTTGTCAATTCGTAATTATCCTGAAAAATAAAACAAATATGAGGTATTAAATTCACGTTTGTACCGATTTTTCAGTGTTGGATAAATGATCGGTCTAAAGATTAAGCGTAGGCGTAGCCCGCCGTAGACATCGCCGGAGCGAAAATTGTGTTTTTAACGGTATTTTCGGCTCGATTTTAAGCATTATTACTCATTGACAAATTGTTCATGACCTTAACCTATCACGAATGAGCTTTCCTGCTGGTGCGGTTTAGATTCGGGGTGGGAGAAAAGCGATCGCATTTTTGATGGGTTCTCATGATTTAATCTGTTACCTGCCATCCCCGCTTAACCCAAGCTCTTTGTAAAAGACGCCACTGGCTAAAAACAGAAAAGGGTTAATCTGTTTTTTCTCATCCAGACTCTTCAGCCTCAAGCCTCAACATACCTTCTTTAAGTGTATGATTTAATCATACACTGTGATAAGTTGGCTTTAAGCACGAGAAATTCTTATGAGAACAACACAGGCACTCACTATCACCTTGCCCCATGACATGCTTGAAATGGTCAAAGCTAAAGTCGCTAGAGGCGAATATGCCACGGAGAGCGAAGTTATCCGGGATGGTCTTCGTACTCTTCAGGCGCGTGACGCTGCTGTTGAAAAGTGGCTGCGCGAAGAAGTCGTCAAAAGCTATGACGAATGTCAAGCTGATGCAACGCTGGGTGTCCCCGCAGAACAGGTCATGGCACGTGTCCGCACTCATTACCACAAGCGGATTACAGCAGAGTAAAGCGAAATGGAACAATACAGCGTCATCTTCTCGCCACGGGCAGAGCAACAACTCGGCAGTCTCTACGCTTATATCGCAGAACATGGCGGAGAGGAACGGGCAGAACTTTACGTCAGCGGGATCATTGCCTTTTGCCAAGGTCTTTCCACCTTCCCGGAACGAGGAACCAAACGTGATGATTTGCGACCGGATTTGCGGATTATCGGGTATGCCAAACGTGCGACCATAGCCTTTTCCGTAAAAACCGACCAGGTGATAATCCACGGCGTTTTTTACGGGGGGCAGGATTACGATTCTGTCATGCAGGATTAAAATCAAAAACCTCAACTTCACCGGACCCAACGGCCCCCTGAATCTTCCAAGTATGTTTAACTTTGAATTTTATTCTCCCCCAGAATTGGGACAGGGGGGCTTCATTAAACGCGGACTGCCATCTTGCCCCAGATTTTATGGCAGTAGAGTTTAGGGTCTAATCGGCTCAATGCCATATAGGGAATAGCTTTTTTCATGTAGAGTATGGAAGCTATGCAAAATCCAAAATAGGTATGACTTTTTCTAGACTTGCACCTTTCATTCAAGAATATATTTATAATCATAATTGGAGTGAATTACGAACCGTACAAATAGAAGCTTGTAAGGTTATTTTTGACACTGAGGCCCATTTATTAGTTGCTGCTGGTACGGCTTCGGGAAAAACGGAAGCCGCGTTTCTACCAATTTTGACGCAATTATATGAAAATCCATCGACTACTATAGGGGCATTATATATTGGCCCGATTAAAGCTTTAATTAATGACCAATTTGAACGTTTAAATGGTTTGCTGAAAGAGGCGGATATTCCCGTTTACCATTGGCATGGTGATGTTTCACAAAGTCGAAAAAAAGAGGTTTTAAAAGTTCCGAGAGGTATTTTGCAAATTACGCCGGAATCTCTTGAAAGTTTGTTAATTAATAAGAATAATGAATTGATGCGCTTGTTTGGCGATCTGCGCTTTGTTGTGATTGATGAAATTCATGCTTTCATGGGTTCGGAACGCGGTTGTCAGGTTCTTTGTCAGTTGCAGCGGTTGAGGAATGCAACGGGTAAGGAACATCGACGGATTGGGTTATCGGCTACTTTGGGTGATTATTCTTTGGCAGAAAATTGGTTGTGTTCTGGTACTGAGAAAGGGGTAATTACGCCGAATATTGAGGGTGGGAAGAGGGAGATTAAGTTGGCTGTGGAGCATTTTTTTCTTGGTGAGGAGGAGAGAGTGTATAAGAGGTATGTTTTTAATTTGAGTAATCGGCGGAAATGTTTGATTTTTGCTAATAATAAGATGCAGACTGAATCTATTATTGGTTCTTTGAGAGAGATTGCCGTAAGTGAGGGTTTAGAAGATATTTATCATGTGCATCATGGGAGCATTTCTGCGAGTTTGAGGCAGACTGCTGAAAGTGCGATGCGAGACCCGAATAATCCTGCGGTGACTGCTGCTACTTTGACTTTGGAGTTAGGGGTAGATATTGGGCACTTGGAGAGGGTGATTCAGTTGGAATCTCCGCCTTCTGTTGCTAGTTTTTTACAGCGTTTGGGACGTGCTGGGAGAAGGGGTGAAGCTGCTGATATGCGTTTTGTTTGCGCTGAAGAGGAAATCGCATCGGAAGCACCTTTACCGGAACAAATTCCTTGGCAATTGTTGCAGTGTATTGCGATTATTCAACTTTATTTGGAAGAGCGTTGGATTGAGCCGATAAAGCCGATTAAGTATCCCTTAAGTTTGCTTTATCACCAGACAATGAGCATTTTAGCTGCGCTGGGAGAATTATCACCCGCAGATATAGCTAAACAGGTTTTAAGTTTACCAAGTTTTACAGCGATTACTCAGGAAGATTATAAGTTATTACTACGTTATTTAATTGATATCAATCATATCCACAAAACTGAACATGGTAAATTAATTATTGGTTTGGCTGGAGAAAGGATAGTTAATAGATTCCAGTTTTATGCTGTTTTTCCTGAAACGCAAGAATATACAGTCAAGCAAGGGACGACGGCAATTGGTAGTATTGTGATGCCACCTCCTGTGGGTAATCAATTTGCTTTGGCTGGGAAAAGTTGGGAAGTTTTAGAAATTGATTTTAAGAAAAGGGTGATTTTGGTTAAACAGGTGGAAGGAAAAGCAAGTATTTTTTGGCGTGGTGGTAGTGGTAGTATCCATAGCAAAATTTTGCAAAGAATGCGTCAGGTTTTGCTTGAAGATATTGAGTACCCATATTTGCAAAATAAGGCAAAGCAACGTTTAAAAACAGTTCGACATTTGGTGGCAAATGCGGGATTTGATAACAATAATATTTTTTTAATAGAAAAGGATAAGTGCTGTATCTTCCCTTGGATGGGTACAATTGCTTTTAGAACATTAGAAAAATTGCTAAATACTTTTTGTCGCGAATCTTTGGAAATTAAAAGTATTATTAGTGTTAATCCTTATTATTTGAAAATTAAATTAGGTAAGGACAAATTTAAGTCTTTGTATCCAGAAATTATTTCTCTATGCGAACAAAGAATTACAAATGAGGATTTATTAAGCGATGCAGAAGCACCAGAAATTCAAAAATATGATGAGTTTATTCCTCACTCGCTTTTGCGAAAGGGGTTTGCCAGCGATTATTTAGATATAACAGAACTTCGAGAGCAGGTAGGACTTTGGTAGAAATTGAGTGGAGAATGAGCAAGCAAAATTAGTTGTTGGTTAGTTAAGCCCTGAAATAAATTTCACAGCTTAAAGCTAAAGTAAGCTTAAAGCTTACTGAATAAGATTTTAAACCCATTAAAATGGGTTTAAGCTTTAAGCTGTGAAATTTATTTCTTGACCCTTAAGCGAGCAGTATTGACCAACAACTAACAATTAACTATTCCCTAGTTTTTCTCAGTTTGAACCCATTTCCATCACAATACTTCGTATAAAATCAACGCGATTTTCAAAATCCAAGTCTGTGATAGTATCTACAAACTGCTGAGTATTTGCAGGAGGTTCGTAGTCAGAAGGCATCTGAATAACGACACCCTTATCCATACCTTGTGCCAGCCGCAACCACACATCTAATCGGCCACTAGAACTCAAAGCTTTATATGAACGGCTAATATCGCTACTTGCACTGCTGGCAATATCACGCATTGCTTGTAGCTGTTGCTGCTCATCCATACCTTTGATAGCATCATATAAAGCAGCAGCAGTTTCTTGAGCCGAGGTTTGATTTGCTGGTATCAAATTATCTTTAATATCTTTGTAGCCATACCACAGCAAACCAAGCTGAGTATCTACATCAAAATTGCGAAAACTTTCTACAGCTTGTTTGGTTTTGTTATTAGTGGCAAACGTCATAAAATCTCCGATTGTTTGAATGAAGCCTCAGCAAATCAAAGTTTACTGAGGTACCTTGATTACACATCACTTACAAAATCGTAGAAGTCGGTATTGATAGATTAACCCCGCTTTAGGTAGATATCACAACCAAGGCTTTTGATAGATGTAAATAATACATTTCTAAAAACTCTGCCAAACTCTGTGAACTCTGAGATCGCCTCTTAATGATGATTTGCTGACAATTAAATTATCAGTTAGTACAATTGCCTGAGTAGTCAATTTTTAAATATGTCTCAAAAACTTCCCAATTCCTCGCATCAAGCACTTGCTGAATTTGATAAAGCGTATTTTATTAAACTCCAAGAATTTCTTACAGAAGAAAGGCGATCGCATACTATTTTCCCTCCGGAAGCAGATGTATTTTCCGCTTTAGAACTCACTCCATACGAACAGGTTAATGTTTTACTATTGGGACAAGATCCTTATCACGATGATAACCAAGCGCATGGATTATGCTTTTCTGTAAAACCTGGAATTAAACCACCACCATCACTTGTGAATATTTATAAAGAACTTAAAGATGATGTTGAGTTTAATATTCCCAACAATGGATACCTGGTATCATGGGCAAAACAAGGCATTTTGATGTTAAATGCCGTGTTAACGGTAAGGGCACATACCCCAAATTCTCATAAAAATAAAGGTTGGGAAACTTTCACAGATGCAGTAATTGGTAAAGTCAATCAAAAAGAAGATCCTGTTATTTTTGTACTCTGGGGCGGATATGCACAAAAAAAACTGAACTTGATAGATACAACTAAACATCTAGTTATTCAATCTGCACATCCTTCGCCACTTTCTGCCCGCAACGGTTTTTTTGGTAGTAAACCTTTTTCTGCTATTAATAAAGCTTTACAGTCTTTTGGTAAACCAGAAATTGATTGGCAAATTCCAGATATTTAGTTGTTAGTTGTTAGTCGTTGGTTGTTAATTAGCCCACGCAGGTGGGCTTGGTTTGTATAGCCCCACCCTTCTAGGGTGAGGGAAGATATGTTGTTGTTTTTCCCCATTCCCCATTTCCCTCATTGTGTGGACTCCCCTACATGCAAAAATACATCGCACCGTGCGATCGCGTAAATTATTCAACCGTAAAGAACGCTTATTAATAGCAGTCTCCGGTGGACAAGATTCCTTATGCTTAAGTAAATTACTGTTGGATTTACAACCTAAGTGGGAATGGCATCTCGGTATTGTTCATTGCGATCATCGCTGGCGGTCAGACTCTGAAGCTAATGCCAATCACGTCAAAAATTTAGCCCAAACTTGGGGTGTATCATTTTATCTACAAACAGCGAGCGAATCATTAAATAGTGAAGCCGCTGCACGTAATTGGCGATACCAGGCTCTGGGCGCGATCGCTCAAGAACATCACTACAAATATATAGTCACCGGTCATACCGCAAGCGATCGCGCGGAAACCTTACTTTACAACTTAATTCGCGGTACCGGCGCTGATGGTTTGCAGGCATTAACATGGCAACGCCCGTACCGCGAAGGTATTCTACTAATACGTCCACTTTTAGAAATCACTCGCAGCCAAACAGGGCAATTCTGCCAAGACTTTCAGCTACCAATTTGGGAAGATTCCACCAATCAAGATTTTAAATATGCCCGCAACCGCATCCGTCAAGAATTATTACCATATTTGCAAGAAAATTTCAACCCCAAAGTTGAATCAGCCCTAGCTCAAACAGCAGAACTTTTGCAAGCAGAAGTCGAATATTTAGAAAAAACTGCTCATGAATTGCGGCTTGAAGCAATGAGTGAGGGTCAACTAGAGGTTAAGACCTTTACCCTTCCTCTGAAACTCAACCGTCACGTATTGCAAAAAGCACCGCTAGCACTACAACGTCGGGTAATGCGTCAGATATTGCAGCAAGTATTACCAACATCTCCGAGTTTTGAGCAAATCGAAAAACTTACGGCTTTAATTACAGCACCCAAGCGATCGCAAACCGATCCGTTTCCAGGTGGTGCGATCGCAACAGTAGAAGGTGACTGGATTTATCTCAAATAATCCTTATGACTCAGGAATCTAAGGATATTAAAGGTTCCAGAGTTTGACGCATCTCGTTAACAGCCTGGAGTTGATAATCGCCAGTTTCTTGGACTTGAGCCAGATTATCAGCAATTGCTTGGAGGTTATTTTGTAACCCATTGAGTCCATCCTGAATTGGTTGTAGTGTCTCTTGATAGACATCAACTCTACTGCCAGACTCAGCCATTGCGGCTTTGTGCAAGTACAAGTTTTCTTCCATAAGTTTTAATTCTTGGCGCTTCTCATTGAGCTCATGGTGGGAATTGTCAATCATCCCTTGGTCTAGCTCAATACCGCTACGGATTTGCTCAATTTCACGTTCCAGTATTTGCAGTTCCTCTAACTGCTGTTGCCGCTGGGCTTCAATATGCGCCAGAATAGGTTTTAAATCAATATTATTATCATCTTTTGTATTATTTGGTTTATGTCCTTGACGACGTAGGAGTACTGCTTGGTGTTGTTTGAGAGACTCTTGTCGTTCCAGCAAGCTGCGTCGTTGTCCCACCAAAGATTCGTTTAGCATCTCAAAGAGGTCTTTTTCATCTGCCAGTTCTATTTCTAATTCGCTGCGATCGCCTGGTGATGCTTGGTTTAACTTTTGTTGGATTTCATCTATAGTCTCTTGCTTGTATTTTAGTTCCTGCTCTTGATCGTTAACAAAACTAGAGTCTATATCCAACTTTTCCTGCAAGTCTTGGACTGTTTTTTGCAGTTCTTCTAAAGACATATTCTGCAAAGCTTCGACATCCACTTGCTGCCTTAGAACCACATCACCAGACATTGCAGCCAAGGAGCAAATCTGTTGATATAACTCTTCTTGGTGTCGCAACTGCTGTTTGAGGATCTGAGCATACTCTTGCTTGCTACTAAGCACCGCTGTATTGCCTTTTAACTCCGCTGTTTGCTCGTATAAAGAATTTTGGGCTTGTTGCCATTCGTTTTGAGATTCGTAGAATGAAGCCGAAAGTTGTTCAACTTCTGACTGGTGCTGTTGAGCTAGAGTTTTTTGCGCTTCTAATTGTTGCCAGTAGGGGTTAAAAATAGCTTGCTGAGTTTCGATGACTTCAAATGCCGAATTTAAATGCTCTCGTAGAGTTTCAGTTGGAGCAGTTGAATTCGACAAGCGATTAAGTAACTCACTCACCATCCGACTTTGCTCCTGATTCAACCCCATCCCCGACTGGAACTCTGCTTGAGACTCGTCTAAGCGGCGTTGCTCACCCCGCAAATGCTCCCAAGCACCTTCGAGTTCTTCAGTTTTGCGCTCGATTTCCTCTTTGAGTTGCTCGATTTCTTGCTGCTTTGTCTCAAATTCCTGTCTTTGCGCTTCTAGCCCTTGACACTCCTCTTGCAGTTGTTGCAAATGTGCCGAGCGCTCTTCCATTTCGATTTCCCGACGGTTGAGTTCCTGCGCTTGAAACGTCAGTGACTCCTTCCACTGGTCAATTTCTTCTTCTTTGACCTTAAATTTTTCCACTTGGCGGGAAAAATTTTGCAAAATATTAACCAGAGGACGCCCAGCCTCTTGAATCCGCTGTACTTGACGATTCGGATTCAATTCAACTAATACGAGCGCACCATCATTTAATTTACCACCCTCTTCAGTGGCGATCGCTTCTTCTGGTACCTGCGACCATCCCTGTTGGTCATTCTTTTGAGAAGCCAACAGTTTTAGTTCAGTTTTGGCACCACCACCGAGCAATCCACCTTTTTGTTTTTGTACTTCTGCTAAATACAGCACACCGTTAATCCTTTTGATGCACTTAATGCTTTTGTTAGGAACTATACATTAAATAATTACGTGGTTCTGTCTCATTGCACCTAAGGTTAGGGAAAAAAGACAAAAGAAAGCTATTTATAGACGCGATCGCCGTCACGTCTTAATTTTTATAGAATTGACTTGTCGCGTTTTTATATTCTGTACTGATGGCAGTCGTAGTGACTACCGTGTTATTACTAAGCCTTGTAAGGTATATTACAAAAAATTAAGATTTATAGTTTACTTGTGGCTAGAAGCTAGGGTCTAAAGGCTAGGAGGAAGATTCAAGGAAAAAAGCCGATTTGAACGACACCCACAATCAGGTAATCAGACGGCTGGGCATTTATTTTTATGGATCGTTCTGGGCAAGATAAACTCATATGCGGCTCGGGATTACAAGGAGTGCCTTTTAGCTAAATGCAGGGAAATTTAAACGAAATTGATATTCGCAGTATCCTGCAGTTAATTGAATTGGGACAGGGAACTGGGCTACTGTTTGTTGAAAACCACAGTAATGGAGGGAGCAGCAAACACCTTCTGAGTAGCTTAGACCATAACTGCAGTCGGCAATCCTGGTATATTTTTTTTCTCAATGGTCAAATTATTTATGCTGCTGATGGCAATAGCAGTTTCTCTCGGGTAAACGATTACTTGCGTCATTACCAGCAAAAAAAGCGACTTAATGAAAATCTTTTAGCTTCCTTAAGTTCGTTTTCAGTGGCTGAGTATGCCTATCTATGGGCGCTGATGGAACACAATATTATTGACCCTCATATTGGTCGTAGTATCATCCACAGCTTGGTAAACGAGACTCTTTTTGACCTGTTGAGTTTACAGCAAGGCAGTTTCATTTTCGATTCTAGTTCTTTACTTAGGCCACAATTAACTAACTTGGAAGTTGCTCCTCTAATCAGCAAAATCTTTAAGCAACGGCAAGAATGGAAGCAGTTATATCCATATATTCAGTCTCCCGAGCAAATTCCGTTACTTGCTGACATCGTGAAATTACGCTCGGCACTACCGACTGCAACCGTTAATAAGTTACAACATTGGGCAGATGGTAAAACATCCCTGCGTCAACTGGCTCGCTACCTCAACCGGGATATTCTCACTGTCGCCAAGGCTATATACCCATACGTAGAACAAGGATGGCTGAAGATAGTATTCCCCGATACTTCAAAAAGTTACCGTATATCAAAACCAGACTTAGAGGTAAACCGAAAAACGCGGATAGTATGTATTGACGATACTCAGACTATCTGTGAGACTGTAGAGTCGATATTGAAGCCACAAGGCTATGAAGCGATCATCTGCACCAATTCATTGGAGGCACTAAGTATCATTTTTAAACATCAACCAGACTTAATTTTGTGCGATTTTGCCCTGCCTCAATTGGATGGTTGTGAAATTTGTGCCATGCTGAGACATTCAACAGCATTTCGTTTTATACCGATTATCATGCTTATGAATCATGACAAATTTAGCGAACGTTTGAGAGCAAAAATCGCAGGAGCGACAGATTATTTAACAAAACCATTCCTGGATACGGAGTTATTAATACTGGTAGAAAAATATGTCAATTGCAGTATTGCTTACTCAAACCGAGGAAACACAACACTTGTGGATTCAATTAAAGATGGAGTAAAAAATGTTATCGCAGAATTAGCCAATCCCAAGTAAAACTTGATTATTTAGTAAGTTCATGAAGGAATAGAATTAATTTATACACTAAATGTTTTCGGGGAAATCAGGCAATGTTCCAATTAAAGGGACATCTACATCAGGAGGTAGATAGGCATTATATGAGTACAGTTCTGATTGTGGAAGATAGTATCGCACAGAGGGAGATGATCACAGACCTCCTGAAAGCAAGTGGCTTAACGGTCACTCACGCTAGCGACGGGGTAGAAGCCTTAGAGGCTATAGAAAGTACTTGTCCGGATTTGGTGGTATTGGATATCGTAATGCCCCGGATGAATGGTTATGAAGTTTGTCGTCGGCTGAAATCTGACCCAAAAACCCAAAATGTTCCCGTAGTGATGTGTTCTTCCAAAGGTGAGGAATTCGATCGCTACTGGGGTATGAAACAAGGTGCGGATGCCTACATAGCCAAACCGTTTCAACCAACCGAGTTGGTCGGAACAGTCAAACAACTGCTGCGAGGATAAGAATGGAGACAACATGGTCAGTAAACCAGATTTTTTAGGAGGCAGCGGACAAGACGACTTCCGTCCAGAATTACAAGTAGAAAGTCCTGAAGGTGAGTTGCATTTACGGTTTTACATTCCCTCACGTCAGGAGTTTGCACTACCTGCAACTGGCATCCGGGAAGTAATCGAACTAAGTCCCGATCGAATTACCCCAATTCCTAATGCTTCTCCTTTACTTTTGGGTACTCTAAATTTACGAGGTCGAGTAATTTGGGTGGCTGATTTGGGTCAATTTCTTGGGGAAGTAACTCCGTTAAATACAGATCGAGCAGAAATGCCAGTAATTGCTGTAGAAGAGCAAGACACGATAGTGGGTTTAGCTGTCGAGGGAATTGGCGGCATGGACTGGCTTGATGTTCAGCATCTTTTGCCACCAACATCGGTGCCAGATACTATGGCTCCTTTTTTACGGGGAGAATGGTTATTAGGTGCAGAAAAAAAACAGTGCTTGCGACTGTTAGATCAAATGGCGATTTTGCGGAGTGCGCGATGGGCAGGATGAAATTCGGAGGCAAGTAATGGCAGCAAGTATAGAAGATTACCTTGAAATCTACGAACAGGCTCGGGCAGCCTATGTGCAAGCGAACTATGAACAGGCAGCCACTTTAATCGACCAAGTGGTGCAAAATGTGGCCAGTGACCCCAATACTCGCTTGCTGCGGGGTCACATCTATTACGTTTTACAGAAGTACGAAATCGCGACGGAAGAATATCAAAAAGTTTTGGAGTTAACTAACGACCAAGAACTTATTGATTTTGCTAACAATGGTTTAACGAATATTAATGAGTACCAGCGGCAAAATAGTAGTGAATTTGGTAGTGCGGGTTACAGCGCTTCTCAAATGGATTTTGCTTCAGATCCTTTAGCTGCTGGGCAAGACGAATCAGAAGATTTGGTGGGTAATGGTAATGGTCGCAAGGGGTTTGATTCAAATCCTTTTGGCGAGCATCCAAGCGCTGTGGACGTGATTGAAGAACTATCTTTAAGCAGTCCATTTGAGATGCCTACAGATAGTACTGTATTTGATTCCGCATCGGAGTCAACAAACTTTGGTAGCAACGACCCTTTTGCCTTAAATGAAGATAGTGAGGATGGAGAATCAATAGATTTGCCTTCTTTCTGGCAGGAAGATATTTCAGATGGTGAACTGAAACCTTCTGGGGCAAAAGATACAAATTCTGCTCAGAAAAATACAGCAGTTCCCCAAGTTGATTTACCACCGAGCAACTTAATTGGAGAATATCCAGACGACGGCACTGGAGATTTTAACTTTAAAATACAGAGTCTAGATGATGAAACTTTATTAATGGGGCAAACAGCACTTAAAAATGATTCGATAACAACAAATAATTTCTTAGATGCTTCTCAAGAAAACTTTTCACAAACAAGTTCGTTAAATAGCACCTTCACCTTAGAAGAACAAAACTTTCAAAGTTCTTCAAACGAAAAAAATAGTTTTGATGGTGATGAGAGCTTTGACTTTGAAGCATTTGAGTCGGCATTTGGCTCCGAGACATTAAATTCAAGTGAAGACAGAAATACAACCATCAGCGGGAACGTTTCTAAAAGCAACAATATAGAATTTTTAGACGATTTTGATGAATTTGATGATTTAGGGAATATTCCCGGATTTGACCTCACCGGAGGGAAATCTACTTTTGATGAAGCTGTATCTCGTTCGGGATCGTTTGATACTAAAAGTACATCACGCCATAAAGTTGTCGAGACATCGGCAGTTCCAGAAGCAAGAGATGTTAATCGCGATCGCGACTCAGAATTATTCAGTATTACTGGTTCTCAAGAAGCTGTACCAGTCTTTACTCAATCAGATGTCAGCAACATTGAACCAAGTGTCAGCGTTGAGCAAGGCTTGCTAGCACCTCTAGAAAATGCCTCTTTAGATAGCAAACCTTGGTTTATTGCCGGTACGGTGGGCATCGTTTCGGCGCTTGCAGTCGCTACAGTCAGTTTAGCTGCCACTAGCTTTGCTCCAGCCACACAGCGAGAAGGTGTGCGAAACACAGGCTGGGCAATGGCATTAGCCGCATTAGTTTCTGGTTCCGTTTCTGCTGGCTTTATGGGAACTCTCACACTCAAGCAAATTCGCCGCACTACCAAGGATTTGCAAACCCAATTTGATGCCGTACGCCAAGGTAATTTAAATGCCCAAGCGACGGTGTACTCGGAAGATGAATTGGGTAAATTAGCCTCCGGGTTTAACGAAATGGCGCGGGTTATTTTTACAACCACAAATGAAGCTCAACGTAAAGCCGACGAACAGGAGGAAGCTAAAGAAAACCTCCAACGTCAAGTAATTCGTCTGCTTGATGACGTAGAAGGAGCCGCTCGAGGTGATTTGACGGTGCAAGCGGAGGTCACAGCCGATGTATTAGGTGCGGTCGCTGATGCTTTTAACCTGACGATTCAAAACCTGCGAGACATCGTTCAACAGGTAAAGGTGGCGGCAAGGGAAGTGACAAAAGGTGCGACTAATTCTGAAACATTTGCTAGGGCATTATCTAGCGATGCACTGCGGCAAGCAGAAGAATTGGCCGTGACGCTCAATTCCGTGCAGGTGATGACTGACTCCATCCAACGGGTGGCAGAAGCCGCACGGGAAGCAGAAACCGTAGCCCGCGATGCGAGTACCATTGCCCTCAAAGGTGGGGAAGCTGTAGAAAATACCGTAGCAGGTATTCTCGAAATTCGCGAAACTGTTGCGGAAACAACCCGGAAAGTAAAACGTCTGGCCGAATCATCGCAAGAAATTTCCAAGATTGTGGCTTTGATTTCCCAGATTGCTTCCCGAACAAACTTGCTCGCACTTAACGCCAGTATTGAAGCTGCACGTGCGGGAGAGGCTGGACGTGGGTTTGCGATCGTTGCCGATGAAGTCCGCCAGCTAGCTGATAAATCCGCCAAGTCCCTCAAAGAAATCGAACAAATCGTGATGCAAATTCAGAGCGAAACCGGCTCGGTAATGACAGCGATGGAAGAAGGGACACAACAGGTAATTAAAGGAACAAAACTCGCAGAAGAAGCCAAGCGATCGCTAGAAAATATCATTCAAGTAGCGAATCGCATTGATATACTTGTGCGTTCGATTACTACTGACACTGTAGAACAAACTGAAACCTCTCGCGCGGTTGCTCACGTTATGCAATCTGTAGAATTGACAGCGCAAGAAACCTCTCAAGAAGCTCAACGAGTTTCCGGAGCCTTACAACACTTAGTAGGTGTATCCCGCGACTTGATTGCTTCGGTGGAACGCTTCCGAGTGGAAACAGCCGAATCTAGGTAACTTGTCATTTGTCATTTGTCCTTTGTTATTTTTCAATGACCAATGACTAATGACCAATGATTAATGATTAATGACCAATGACCAATGACTAAAAACTATGTTGCCAGAACAACAACAACGCATTTTAGGTTACTTCATCGAGGAAGCAAAAGACCACTTAAATACGATTGAGCAGGGATTGCTAAATCTCCAGAGTACCCTTAACGACTCGGAAATGATTAACGAAGTCTTCCGAGCGGCTCACTCCATCAAAGGAGGAGCGGCGATGCTTGGTCTTAGTAGCATTCAGCACACGGCTCACCGTTTGGAAGACTGTTTTAAGGTTCTCAAAGATCGTCCGATTCAGGTTGATCAAAAATTAGAGTCTCTGTTTTTAGGTGTATCTGATACATTGAAAGCGCTTTTGGAGAATCTGCAAGGGCCATTTGGTCTAACGGATGAAGTCGCTACTACTCTCATGTCAGAAACAGAACCTGTTATTAAATGGTTGAACGAGCATTTAGAGATGCTTGTAGAACAACAAGGAGGTGGAGGGATAGTAGTTAGCACATTCGCAGGAGAAGGTCCATCGCAGAAAATTGCAGTTTCACCAACCCCACCCGTAGTCAAAGAACCTCCCAACTGGGGTGAGTTACAAGCGCTAGTACTACAGACACTGCGAGAAATGTTGCAATTGTTTAAACAAACAACAACGCTCGAAAGTCGGCAAAATCTCCAGAAGTGCTGCCAGCAATTAGTTGAAGCTGGTAAAGCTAAGAATTTGACAAATTGGTGTAATTTGTGTCAGGCAACGGGAAACGCGATCGCCAATCCAGAAAATAGCTATTTGACTTTAGCTAAAATTGTTATTACAGAGATTAAACAAGCGCTGGAATTAGTTACATCAGGTAGAGATGCTGAAATTGCTATCAACGAGCAATTAGGCAGACTACTTAGCGAACCAGAAATTGAATTGTTGGAAATATCTACAGATTTGGTGGATGAAGCAACTGATTCGATAGAAGAATTTGAAGATGAAGCCGAGATAATTCCATTAGAATTATCTCAGGAAGCTACGGAGTTGGAGCCAGAAGATAAAATTACCAGTTTATCGGAACTATCTCAAGAAGCTACGGAGTTTGAGCCAGAAGATGAAATTGCAATATCGGAACTATCTACTTCAGTTAAGGAGCTTGAGCCAGAAGATAAAATTACCAGTTTATCGGAACTATCTCAGGAAGCTACGGAGTTGGAGCCAGAAGATAAAATCGCGATATCAGAATTATCTCTCTTTACTAATAAGTTTGAGTTAGAAGATAAAATTACAACTTTACCGGAATTATCTCCAGATTTTAATATTAATATTCGAGAAGATGACGGAGTAGATATTCTTGATCCCAATGGACCAGAGGTTGGAATAGCGGAATTAAACACCCTTGCCGATTTATTTGAATTTGAAGGTGAATCTCCCGAACTTCATGATTCTTGGCAACAAGAAGAAATTTTAGACAGTACTGGTGGAGAATCGGAAACCGAGATTGATGATGTTGAAAATAAAGATACTGATAGCGATTTAGAGGATTTCCTATCTTTAGATGATTTTGTTGAAGATCCAAGTAAAACAACCAACATTGGTACAAGCGATCTAACAATTTTACAGCTATTTGGCGATGACTTTTTGGATGAGGACAATAATGAAGCCCAAAATCAATTAATCGTTGATAGTTTCGATTCGAGTCCGATTTCTCAGGGTACAAGTAATCTCGGCTCAAAAACAGATGATTTATTAGAAGAATTAGCAACACTCAAGAGCAACAATATTGCCGAAAATGATGATGTGAACGATTTATTAGAAGCGGCAGTAGACGAAAATGAAATATTTAGCAAAGTCACCCAACCACAAATTGAGGTAAAAACCAATCAGAGCAGTTTTGATGATTTATTCGGTGAAACTGAAGATGTAGAGGAGTTGGATGATTTTGACTTTGATGATGAAAACTTGAGTTTGGATAGTCTGTTGGCTTTACCAGCAGAAGATATACAACTTTCTGTAAGCGAGCCAGAAGCTGATGATTTATTTGGTAACCTGTCTGAGAATACACTCGAATTTTCTCCTCAACAAGAAACCTCAGAACTAGAAGATGAATTTAGTTCTGGATTTGGGCTAAATGAAAACTCTGACGTAGCTCTGGCACTGGAAGAAAGTTTATTTGCAGCTGTTGCTTCTGGTGAAAATTTTGCTGAGAGTCAGCCGACGATACCTTCATCTCAGGACGATTTTGAATTAGAATTTGATATTAATTCCCAGAAGGAAGAACAGTTAGATTTATTGTTTTTTGATGAGGATGATAAAGATGATTTATTTGAAGATTTTACAGCAAATCCTGTAGGCAAAACTGAAATTTATAGCACAGAAATTAATCCTTTTGAGCAGCAACCAGAAGCTCTAGAACTAACTCCAGAATTTACCAAAGATGAAGAAAAATCGGAACCTGCTTTTACCCAATTATCTGCAAATGCATCTATTGATTCATTACCTGTAAAAGAATTAGAGAACGATGAAGAATATGCACATTTAACAGAAATTCCAGAGGATATTCATGAGGATACAGAGAATCCTTCTGCTGTACAAGAAAAAGATTTAGATAACGACTTATTTGTCCAAAAATCCGTAGAGAATACTTTTGTTAGTCATGATTTGCAACCAGAATCGGAAGTAGAAGAAATTGACACAGATTTGACAGAGACGGTAGATTTTGAATTTGATTTAGCCGATGATTTATTGGAGACAGAAACTCAGAAAACAGTAGAAACTATTTCTAAGTTGACTGACACCAATCAACAAAGCGATGAAACTGACAGCAGAATCTTTTTCTTTGACGATCTAGAAGAATTTCCTGAGGATACGGAAGCTGCCAATTTGTCTGGATTGTTTGCGGACATGGTAATAGATGAAATCTCAGAAGAAGTAGAAGTTATCGACAACGAAAATGCTGTGTTGTCATTTATGAATACACCAGCAAATGAAATAGAAGATGCTACTTTGTCAAATGAATTTGCTCAATTGGAAGCATTACTAGAAGAGCCTCCAAGGACAACTTCGATATCAGAATCAGAAGGAGATTTTGCCGATTTAGAAGCATTGTTAAATTCTGATAACAATTATGATGTAACTTCTTTTACACCAGCCCTTATAGATCGCGCTGTTGAGATCGAGGATGAATTTAGCGATTTAGAGAAACTGTTGATTGATGCTGACCAAAGCATATCCTCGTCATCGACCGCAAATACAGGCAAAACTCAGCGTCTCACATCCCGACGTACAGCCAGATTTGAGCAGACGATGCGCGTTTCAGTCAAGCATCTAGACGATATGAGCAATTTGGTAGGAGAGTTGGTAGTAAATCGTAATACTTTAGAACAAGACCAAGAACGTCAGCGGCAATCACTGGATAACTTATTAATTCAGATACAACAACTGTCGGATGTCGGGGCGAGAATGCAAGAGTTGTACGAGCGATCGCTTCTAGAAGCTTCTCTACTTGCCAGCCGTAAAAATAGAGATACTGTAGTTGTCTCACACCCAGATACGGACAGGGGATTTAGCGAGTTGGAAATGGATCGCTTTACACCCTTTCACACTCTGTCTCAGGAAATGATTGAATTGATTGTCCGGGTGCGGGAGTCGGCAAGTGATATTGATTTTGTGACTGAAGAAACCGAACGGGTCGCACGACAATTCCGCCAGGTAACTACCCAGCTACAAGAAGGACTCACACGGGCGCGAATGGTGCCCTTTGCTCAAGCAACTGACCGCTTGCAACGGGGGGTTCGAGACAACGCTATTAAGTCCGGCAAACAAATCGAATTGGTGATTGAAGGTAGAGATACCTTGATTGACAAAATGATTCTAGAGCATCTCACCGACCCGTTGACCCATATGCTCAACAATGCGATCGCCCACGGGATCGAAACTCCAGATGAACGCCAAGCTGCAGGTAAGCCACCTGTGGGAACGATCGCAGTCCGCGCTCTTCACCAAGGAAACCAAACCATAATTTCAGTCGCTGATGATGGTGCTGGAATTAACTCAGACAAGGTAAAGGCGAAGGCAATCAAAATCGGTATGATTACGCAGGAAGAAGCTAAGAATATGTCGCGGAAGGATGTCTACGACCTGCTATTCCAACCTGGTTTTAGTATCAAAGATGAAGCCGATGAATTAGCGGGACGTGGCGTCGGTATGGATGTGGTACGCTCTAGTATCAGTGAAATCAGAGGCGCAATCAACACTGATTCCAAAATCGGCAAAGGTACCACCTTTACAATTCGCCTACCCTTAACTTTGAGTATTTGTAAAGCTTTGTGTTGTGTGTCAGATAAAGCTAGAATCGCCTTCCCAATGGACGGGGTGGAAGATACTCTCGACATCCCACTCAAAAATATCCAACACGGTAGCGATGGGCAACAATTTATTTTCTGGCGCGATACCATGCTCGCATTCAAACCCCTAAAAGACTTGTTGACCTTCAACCGTCAAATGAGTCGGGGTAACGTCTACGGGGGCACCCGCGACGATGATATGGTGTCTGTAATCGTAGTGCGATCGGCAAGTACATTTATCGCCTTGCAAATTGACCTGGTACTCAACGAACAAGAAATCGTAATTAAACAATTTGAAGGTCCAGCACCTAAACCAATTGGTGTGGCAGGTGCTACTGTCCTTGGGGATGGCCGGATTATGCCCATTGCAGACGTATTGGAAATCATTGACATTTTCCAAGGACGTACCTCGAAACAAAGCAGTCTTAGCCTCTGGGATCAGCAGAAAGGCTCGAATACAGACACTGCTGGTATTCCTAAAATTGACCCAACTGTATTAATTGTTGATGACTCAATTACAGTCCGTGAGTTACTATCCCTCACTTTTAACAAAGCCGGTTATCGCGTAGAACAAGCGCGTGACGGTCAAGAAGCATGGGATAAACTGCGTTCAGGTCTACCTTGCGACATCGTATTTTGCGACATTGAGATGCCCCGCTGCGACGGTCTGGAATTACTCTCACGCATTCAGAAAGAACCTAGCCTCAACCATTTGCCTATCGCTATGCTCACCTCACGAGGTGCGGATAAACACCGACAAATGGCAGTCCAACTAGGTGCTTCTGGCTACTTTACCAAACCCTATCTGGAAGAAGCCCTCCTGGAAGCCGCAGGACGGATGCTGAAAGGCGAAAAGTTATTAAATAGTAATATTTAATTATGTAAAGAAAAGACGTCTATCCTACAAGTACCGAAATTCAATGCCTCAAGTGCGACCGCGTCGGTTTTTACTTCTCTTTTTAGTCATATTTTTGATCGGTAAATTTTGGGTAGCTCCTGCAGTTGCGCTTCATCGATCCAACACTCTTGCTTCTGAGTATTATGTACACAGAAGTCTACCAGATGGGAAAATGAACAGTAACAAACGCCTAACTTACCCACCCACGACTAAAAGCGATCGCGTTGATGACTATCACGGTACGAAAGTCGCAGATTTTTACCGTTGGTTAGAAGATCCCGAGTCAGAGGAAACTAAAGCTTGGGTGGAGGCACAAAATCAAGTTACTTTCGGTTATCTCAACGAAATCTCGTCTAGAGAAATAATCAAGCAGCGTCTCACCAAAATCTGGGATTATGAGAAATATAGTATTCCTTTTAAAGAGGGGAATAACTACTTTTACTTCAAAAACGACGGATTGCAAAATCAAAGCGTCTTCTACACCCAGAAAAGCCTTAATGGTGAGCCAAAAATTTTGCTGGACCCAAACAAACTTTCAACTGATGGGACTGTTGCCCTTTCGGGATTATCCATTAGCGAAGACGGTAAGCTTTTAGCATACGGTCTATCCTCCTCAGGCTCCGATTGGCAAGAGTGGAAAGTTCGCGATGTCGAAACAGCTAAAGACTTAGAAGATAATTTAAACTGGATTAAATTCTCTGGTGCATCGTGGACAAATGATCACAAAGGCTTTTTCTACAGTCGCTACGATGAACCAAATGAAAAAACTAAGTTTGAAGATGTCAATTATTACCAAAAACTTTATTACCACAAATTGGGGACACCCCAAGCAGAAGACACATTAATTTACCAACGCCACGATCAAAAAGAATGGAGTTTTAGTGGCAGTGTCACAGAAGATGGACGCTATTTAATTATTTCAGTTGGGCTGGGAACAGATCCCAAAAATTTGGTTTTCTACAAAGATTTGACTAACCCTTTATCTGAAGTCGTAGAACTAATTAAAGATTTCCATGCCGATTACAGCTTTATTGATAACGATAATAGCGTCTTCTATTTCCGCACAGATTTAGATGCACCACGGGGACGAGTTATCGCGATTGATAGCAAAAAACCTACCGAGGGGGAATTGAAAGAAATCATCCCTCAAGCAGTAGAAACCCTGGAAGGTGTTGGCATATTAAATAATCAATTTGTCGCCGAATATCTCAAAGACGCTCACAGCCAAGTGAAAATTTTTGACCTCAAAGGAGATTTTGTCCGGGAAATTGAATTACCTGGACTTGGTTCCGTTGGTGGTTTTGGCGGCAAGCGTTATGACACCGAAACTTTTTATAGTTTCACCAACCCAACCACCCCTGGGACTATCTATCGCTACAATATCATAACTGGAAAAAGTGAAGTTTTTCGCCAACCGGAAGTAGATTTTAATCCAGATAATTATGAAACAAAGCAAGTTTTTTACAGCAGTAAAGATGGTACAGGAATTCCCATGTTTATTACTCATAAAAAGGGAATGAAACTGGATGGCAATAACCCCACTTACCTTTATGGTTATGGTGGTTTTAATGTTTCTTTAACACCAACTTTTTCTGTCAGTAACTTGATATGGATGGAAATGGGTGGTGTATTTGCTGTCCCCAATATCCGTGGTGGTGGTGAATATGGGGAAGAATGGCATCAAGCAGGTATGAAGTTAAAGAAGCAGAATGTTTTTGATGACTTTATTGCTGCTGCTGAATGGTTAATTTCTAACAAGTACACAAAACCTGCAAAATTAGCAATTGGTGGTGGTAGCAACGGCGGATTATTAGTGGGTGCTTGTATGGCACAGCGTCCTGATTTATTCGGTGCAGCTTTGCCAGCAGTCGGTGTTATGGATATGTTGCGCTTTCATAAATTTACCATCGGCTGGGCTTGGATTTCTGAATATGGTTCCCCAGACAATTTAGACGAGTTCAAAGCACTATATGGCTATTCACCACTGCACAACCTCAAACCTGATACGGCTTACCCTGCAACAATGATTACTACAGCCGATCGCGATGACAGAGTAGTACCTGCCCATAGTTTCAAATTTGCTGCTGCATTGCAAGCTGCTCACAAAGGTGATGCACCCGTATTAATTAGAATTGAAACTAAAGCGGGACATGGTGCGGGTAAACCGACAGCGAAGATTATCGAGGAAGCTGTAGATAAGTGGGGCTTTTTGGTACGGACTTTGGATATGAAGGTTTAAGGGATTTGAGATTTTGCGTTCCTCTGTAGCGGTGTTGGCTTCGATGCTTTAGAAGTATCCGATACTACTTAGATATATTGATTAATTTCCTTATCCGCCAGCCGATCAGGGACTATAAGTCCCTGTCTAATATCATAAGTCCATTAAAATGGACTATTTTTCTAATAGTAATTTTTGTTACTTATGAAAATTTTTATACGCAAGCTGTAATATATGAGCTAACAGATTTGTTAACCGAAAATTGCGATCGCAAAATTACTAAAAAAGAGCGAAAAACCCGTCAGTTGGCTTGCTATCTTGTTCAAAAAACGGTTGAATCTATCGCTATCTATCAAGCCATTTTCTGACAATATTCGACGTACAGCGACTAAATGCACTTTTCTTACATACGCTTGTGGCTCGTAATCAGGTAAAACAATTAATGTACCAGATGATCCATACTGGTAAACTTTCTGGGAACCAGTGGTTGGCATTGTTACAAACCCTATATCTAAGAGCAATTGCTCTAGTTCTGTAAACTTTATTTCTCTAACCATTATGACGAATTAATGTAACAGTAATTTCTATGTAAGTAGATAAGCATAAATAAACCTACCTATGTAACGAAATGTAAAACGCTCGAAATCCGCAGCGAACGCAAGGATGTGTGATAAATTTTCCCCCTCACTAGCAATTTGCCCTATCTTAGATTCTCAAATAAGTATAATTACGTTACCAAGTTATTGAAATCACTGTCAATACTGAGTTTTTTTAACTCAAATACATTTAAGTTCATTTAACTTTACTAAAATAGTGTTTTTTGTCATGGATTTACAACAATTGTCTCAATAATCGAAGCTATTGAGAATTATTTAACGCAATTTCAAGGTTTTTTCGGCGGGAAATTTTATACATTTTCACTTTTCAAAAAATGAGTTATAATCTTACATGGGTAAAACATAAGCTTTTGTAAATTAAAGGAATAATAAGTTTGTAGATCGAGTTGAGACTTAATTTCCCCTTACACAGGCAAGAAAACCAAAGATTTATAAAAGTCATCAAATTTGGTTTTTTAAAAAATAATTTCGGATTGCAATAATCCCATAGATTGGGAGTTAAGACAATGACGACTGGTAATAAGATAGGAATTATCAGTATGGGAAAACTTCACTCAGTTTATAGGCTAATATAGGCTGGTATAGTGTATTATTCCAGTCTATGAAACTTTCTGATTATGCAAAATATCTAGGTATTGCCTACCATACAGCATGGAAGCACTACAAGAATGGATTAATCCCTTACCCCACACGGCAACTTCCATCCGGCGCGGTGATTGTAGACTTTGATCCGAAAAATGAGTTTGGGCAAAAAACTTTTAATAAAGTTGCAATTTATACTCGTGTTTCGCTTCGCAAGAATAGAAACAATCTAGATTCCCAAGCCGAAAGATTGTGCAGGTATTCTGAAGCCAAAGGTTATCAAATCATTCATGTAATCAAAGAAGTCGGCAGTGGACTAAATGACCATCGCAAGAAGCTAGAAAAACTCTTAAAGCAAGATGACTACGATATTCTAGTGGTGGAACATAAAGACAGGTTATCCCGGTTCGGTACTAATTACATGGATGTTCTTTTATCCCGGCTTGGCATCAAACTTGAAATAGTAAATATGGCAGACAGAGGACGGGATGAACTGATGACGGACTTGGTTGCCATTATAAGGTCATTTTCAGCACGTCTTTATGGGCAACGCAGAGCAAAGCGCAAAACCGAGACAATTATTGCTGCACTTCAATCAGAATCTGAAACCCTAAGTTAAGCAATGTAACAATATGTTTAATTTTTACCCAACAAGCTACTTCTAAAAAACAGTTAGGTAAGGAATTAATTAAATTAAGCGGGCTAGGCTACTCTTTTGAAACCTGTGTAAAACTTGGCAACATAAATAAATACTGTCAATCTAGAATTGTCCCGAAACTTGACCATTACGTTCTAGAAATTATTTACGAGGTTCCAGATGTTCCATTGAAAAATAATGATTCAATTGCTGCGATAGATTTTGGTGTTAACAATTTAATGGCTATAACTTCAAATGTGCCTGGTTTTGAACCAGTTCTCATTAATGGTAGACCATTAAAATCAATCAACCAATTCTATAATTCAAAACGCGCAACAATTTCCACACGTAGCGGACTCCCAACTTCAAAACGCCTTAAAAAGTTGACGACAGACCGGAACCATAAAGTTAAAGATTATTTACACCGAGCATCGACTTATGTAATTAATCTTTTAGATGAATTGGGAATTAGTAAACTAGTCCTTGGTAAAAATAAGGGATGGAAGAACGGCATTAATATAGGCTTCATAAATAATCAGAATTTTGTGCAAATACCTCATGCACAATTAATTGATATTTTAACTTACAAAGGTGCTATGAAAGGAATTGAAGTAATTATTCAAGAGGAGTCGTACACAAGCAAGGCTAGTTTTTTGAATAGTGATTTCATCCCAACTTATAAAGCCAAACCCGCTGACTGGGAACCGTCTGGCAGACGAGTAAAACGTGGTCTTTATGTCACTAACAATGGTTATTCCCTTAATGCCGATATCAACGGTAGTTATAACATTTTAGTCAAAGCATTCCCCAACGCTTTCGAGATAGGGGATAGAGAGGTGTTAGTTACCCCAAGGAAGGTAAATTTAGAAGGGTATGCACCCACATTGGTGATTCCCTTTTAGGTCAGGATTAAGTTTCAATCCTTCTACAAAGTTTTGCGAAGAAGTGGCAGTTATCTATTATAGAAAACCACGTCTGACTATATTTGACTATACAAAACTAAACTATTACAATTACAAATGATGTTGAAGTAAGGATCGAAGTTGGAAGAAGGAATAGCTAATAAAAATGCGCGTTATGAGTTTAGAGCTTCAGTAAAAAAAAAGATGTTTTTCGAGTCTTTTGTAGCGCGTTCACGTAGTGTCTCGCAGAGAAGAAAAACAGTGTCTTTGTTTCAATCCCACATGAGTACTCATGTGGGTACTTCTTCCTTCTTTCTTCGTGAAAGTTACAAATCTAGTCGATGAAATTTTAGCCGAGCGCGGTTTTATTCCTAACGAGCAAGTTGGCTCGATTACCTTGGATTACAGCAAATTTCAACTTTGTGAGGTACAGAAATACCCCTCCCCAACCCTCCCCTTGCCAAGGGGAGGGGGTGTACTTCATTTACTTGCAAAGTGCTGTAAGTAGAAGATATAAGGACTCGTAGCTTGATACACATAAACAATTGCCCAACTACTCTTTCTCCACTCTGGGTAGGAATTGGTTGTCAACGAGGAAGTTCGCGAAACTTGATATCGAGAGCTATTGAGCAAGTATTTCAAGATTATCAACTCCAGATGTGCGCGATCACCGGGATTGCCACTATCGACACTAAAGCCTCGGAAGTCGGTTTATTGGAATTTTGTCGGGAACGAAATCTATCTTTAAAATTCTTTACACCTGAGATGTTGGGTTCTGTTTCTGTCCTCAATCCTTCTCAAGTTGTTACACAAGCGGTTGGTGTGAAGAGCGTTGCTGAAGCTGCTGCTTTGTGTGCTAGTTTAAATTTTTTGGGAGCAAAGGGTTCTAGGTGCAAAGAAGAAGAGGAAAGTCTCATTGTACCCAAACAAGTTTTCCGCTTGGCGGGGGAAGCTGGGGTGGTTACTATAGCTGTTGCGAAGATAATATATACGTACTAATTATTGAGTAATATTTTATTCAACTACTCTGAGGATATAGTTGATAACGGTAGAAACGATTGATAGTACAATTGAACCTAATAAAGCAGCTAATGCAGTTTTAATCTCAAAACCCGGAACTGGGCTGAGTACACTTGTCAACCAAAGAGTCAAGCCATTGATAACAAATGTAAATAGACCAAAAGTTAGTAAGGTAATTGGCAAAGCAAAAAAACCTAAAATTGGTCGGATAATTGCATTAACTAGTCCTAAAACAATGGCGGCGACTAATGCTGCAAAAAAAGTTTCGATAATGAAACCAGGAACAATATTAGATGTAATCACAAAAGCGATCGCAGTGCCAAGCCAGGTTAATAAAAAGTGTCGCATAAGGGCTATTTAAATAAATCAGCGGTAAATTTGAATTATTTTACCCGCATTGAGTTAACTAAATACGTATATTAGTTTTTAGTTTGGTAATCGATAATAAGAGAGTGAGGAGTCAGCAGTTAGAAGTACTCCTAACTCGTAACTCCTAACTCCTAACTATCATTGTTGCCGCTGTGTTCGCCGACGGTTGAGAAATTCCCAAGTCTCCCCACCAGCTATACCGTCAGGCTTTAGTCCATAGTTTTCTTGTGCAGCTCTGACCGCAGCTTCAGTTTCTGCGCCAAAGTCTCCGTCGATATCACCTTTAAAGAAACCTTGTCTTTGCAGTCGCTGTTGCAATTTCACAACCTCAGTACCACGGTTTCCTAAACGCAAAATGGGCAATCCTCCTGCAGTGTATTGAATACCAGGAGTTTCCTCTGTGCGATTTGTTGTGTTTTGGCGACGCTCAGGAGGGACAGAACGAGTAGTTTGAGTATTGCGAGCGTTGGAACCACCAGTCCGAGTTGTCTGCTGACGGGTGGTTTGCTCAATGCGAGAACCTGAAGATGATTGTTGTACGGTTGTCCGCTGTGAAGTCGTGGTTCTATTCGGTTTTTTTGTATTTGGTGTTGCTGGTTTTGGTTCTGGGGTTGCATTCACAACCCTGGTTGTATTGATGTTAGAGGTTTTTGGCTTGGGTTTTGTCGTCGGTTTTGGTTCTGGGGTTGCATTCACAACTCTGGTAGTAGTAGCAGTTTCGGTAGGAGTTGGAAAGCTGTTTGCTGAGTTATTTGTATCTTCACGAGATGCTACGAGCGAATCGCTAGGAAAAAGTCTTTGCCAAGTACTAGCATCAACAATTCCATCTGGTTTCAAACCAGCAGCTTGCTTAAACTGGGAAACAGCACTAGCGGTATTTTCGTTGTAATTACCATCCACTTCTCCTGTATAAAATCCCAGAAGTTTTAGGGCGGCTTGGAGTTCGGATACTGCGTTACCTTGACTACCAGCCCTTAAGGTAGGGCGGTTATTCGCAGTTGAGGTGATTACTTGGACGATTTGTTGCGGTGCTGCAACTGTTACTACAGAGGAGCCAAGAATTAAAGGTGCAGATGAGCAGACTAGTAGCCAGGAAAACTTATTTTTCGGTAATATGCGAAATGGTATTAGCGACCGTAGGTAACTCACGATACTTGCTTTTATGCTGCTGTTCATGGAATTTGCCCCCGGGGAATCCTCAAACTTATAGTACAGTTGGTGATGTGTCACACACAACTAGGACAAAATCGCTAAGAAATTGCACTGTTGATCGCTTCTTGTTGACCGACTAAAGACACATAAGGTTCCCGTAGATACCGACAAGCAGCAGCGATCGCTTCAGATGCAGTCACAGCAGCAATTTGTTCTTGGAAGTCTGTATCAAATTTAATTCCCAAGCCCAAAATTTCATACCAACCGTAAATTTGAGCGATTTGGGAGTTAGTTTGTTTGCCGAGGGCATATTGTCCAAGTATTTTGTTTTTGGCTGCTTGAAGGGCGCTTTCTTCTAGCTGGATGTCACACAATCGCTCTACTTCTGTTCGCAACCCAGCCAGGGCGGTACTAGTATTTTCTGGTGCGGTGCCCATATAGACCACGAATGATGCAGGAAAAAGCCTTGTAGGGTAAAAAGCAGATACTTCGTAGGCTAAACCGCGTTTTTCCCGCAATTCTACAAATAAGCGACTGGAAAGCCCATTTCCCAAGTAGGTAGACAGTAATTTGAGTGCGGCGTAATCAGCAGAAAGCACAGATGGAGCCAAATAACCCAGCATGAGAATTGATTGCTGGGTTTGTTGGGGCTTGAGCATTTGCTGAGGTTTAACTGTCAGTTCGGGCAAATCCAATGTTGGCAAGGGTTTGTCGGGAGCTTGCCAATCTCCAAATATTTCTTCTATCAGCGCCGTTGCATCCCCCAAGGTGATATGACCTGCGATACTAATTACTAAGTTGTCCGGGCGGAAATGAGTTTGATGATATTGCACCAAATCCTCACGAGTCAGGCTGCCCATAGTGGTTTCATCACCAAGGGCAGATATACCATAGGGATGCTTGTGATACATCGTCTGCCGTAATTGCTCGAAAGCGATAGTAAAGGGCTGTTCTTGTTGAGAGCGAATATCTTGTAGGGCAATTCTGCGTTCTAGTTCTACCTCCATTTGGGGAAATGTCGGCGATCGCAAAATTTGTCCTGCTAATGCCAAAATGTCTGCAAAGTCTGATGCGACTGTCTTCAAGGAGAGCAAAAAATAATCAGCAGCGGTATCTGTGCCTAAATTTGCTCCTACAGACTCGACTCGTTCGGCAATTTCCAAACTGGAGAGTCCATCACATCCTTTCGTCATGACTGCTGAGAGCAAATGCGCCAACCCTGCCTGCTCGGTTTTTTCATAACAACTACCAGCACGAATGAAAATCCGGGCTGCGATAATATCTGCCGCCGGATTTTCTGTCACCAATACTACAATGTCATTCTTTAATACAGTGCGATGGATAGTTGATTTTTGCAGGGAGGTTGTCATTTGTTCGCTGTTAGTTGTTAATTGTAACCTGTACAGAAGCCGCAATAGACACTCCGTGGCTTCCGCAGGTAGCGTTTATAATTGTTAATTGTTAGTTGTTGGCTGTTACTACTAACGACTAACCACTAACCATTAACTAACATGGTTTCAGCACTGTAACCGCGTAATTGTCCGGCGAAAGATACTCAATAGCTAATTGTTGCAGTTCTTGGGTATTAAAGGACAGTATTTGTTGGGTATATGTCACCGCTAGTTCGGCATGGGCGATGGTATTGTAGTATCCGTAAAGACCTGTAAGTTGATTTGGTGTCTCTGTCGAAAAGGCAAAATCATTACACAACAGTCTTTGACAGCGTAGCAGTTCAGAAATGCTAATTGGGTTATGTATCAAATCATTTAAGTGATTGCGAATGCCAGACTCTACTCGTTCCAAATCTTCTGGTTCTAACCAAGCGCTAATCGTAAATAAACTAGATTCCCGTTGTAAGCAAAAACTACTGCAAATTCCTTGTACTAATTGCTGTTCTTCGCGTAAATCTCTGACTAAGCGTGAGGTGCGACCTTCTGCAAGTAAGACCGACAGCAACTCCAAACCATGCCCGATGCGGAGTTGTTCGACTCCCGGTGCTGTCCAAGCCATCATTAACCGTGCCTGCTCAATTCTAGGCATACACAGTTCTTGACGTTGAATTCCCGCGATGAATGGTTTTGGGGCTGTTTCTAATTGCGGACAATAGTCGCGATCGCCAAATTGACTAAATATATTATTAACTAGTTCTAATGCTGGCTGTTGCTCAATTCCACCCACAATCACAACTGTCATGTTTTCTGGTTGGTAATAAGTGCGGTGAAAACGACGCATCGCTTCTGGTGAATGCTGCATCAAATCCTCTTCGGTACCTAATACGGAACGTCCGTAAGGATGATGCTGATAAATACTCCTCGTGAGAGTCTGAAAACCGATCCAATCAGAATCGTCATTCGCTTGGCGGATTTCTTCTAAAACCACATCCCGTTCACGGGTAAATTCCGAGTCGGGAATTGCTGCATTTAATAACAGTTCTCCTAAATGGGGTAGGGTATCTTTTAGGTAGGATGAAGCTGTAGTTAGAGAATAATGGGCGTAATCATGACTTGTTGCTGCATTAGCCATGCCACCTCGATTTTCAATTTGGCGATCAAATACTCCAGGAGCAATGGTGGCTGTGCCCTTAAAAATCATGTGTTCTAAAAAATGAGCCATGCCGAACCAAGGTTTTGGCTCCAATGTTGTACCAGCACGCACCCAAATGTCAGCCACAACTACAGGGGTAGTAGAAATTTCTTGATGAATAAAACTTAGACCATTTTCTAATTTGAAAACGGAGGCTGGAAACACGTTTTTAGTTATTATTTGTGACAATATTTGTAAATTTAACCACAACTTTAGGCAATTTTAGTAATTTTAACTTTTATTTCCACCTAAATTAGAATCTGTTTATACAGATTTTCTATTCATGAGATTGCATTATGATTCACTTAAGAAATACTTATTGAATCCGCGACCAAGCAGATGAACAAACATACTCTTTCAAAAGTAAGCGTTATTAACCCGTCACTAGCAAAAATCCCTCTCGTGTTTCACTAACAAAATTGCAACTGATAACTGAATAACTAGCATTTTCTTTGATTTCAATAAATTAAGGCTCCCAAGTTTTGAATTTGGGAGCCTATAATTTATAGTTTACCGCGACGCCGTTTTACCTAAGTTTATGACCTGGTTAAACCAGGTGGGTACCGACTTTCTTCGTTTTAAGTTTCCGGGTGCATGCCCGGTCTACTGCCACGAAAACTGTTGATTCCCTTTTCTTTAAAGGCATAGATCAAAAAACTTGATGGCAGTCACCAACGTCGTAGTACAACAAACTCATTATAACTTTCAAAAATCCTGTTGTGTACGCAAAATTAAAATTTTATTCTTTTGTCAATTATGATACCAAATTAATTCTACACTTTTCGCGATCGCAAGAGCTTGTTCCCGATTGTTGTTATCTAATAAAACGGTTACGTGTCCTAGCTTCCGACCAGGACGCGATTCTGTTTTCCCGTACCAATGGAAATGTGCTTTCGGTATCTTACTGATATTTTCTAATTTACTTTGATACTCTCGTTCACCATCATAGCCAAGTAGATTAACCATGACTGCACCAGCACAGATCAAAGCAGGGCTACCCAAAGGTAAACCACAAACCGCCCTTAGGTGCTGCTCAAATTGAGAAATGGAGCAAGCATCAAGGGAAAAATGCCCAGAGTTGTGAGTCCGAGGTGCAATTTCGTTGACTAACACTTTTCCATCCACAGTTAGAAATAGTTCAATTCCAAAAATTCCGACTGCTTCCAAGCTATTTAATAGAATCTGAGCAATTTTGTCAATTTCTACTACGACTTCTTCTGCAAGACTAGCAGGCGCAATTACCCGCCGACAAACCTGTTCTTCCTGCTGGGTTTCCACAACTGGATATGCGACAACTTCCCCGCTCACAGAACGTGCCGCAATTATAGCTAATTCCCGCTCAAAAGGGATAAATTCTTCTAATAAAAATAAAGGTTGACTTCTAGGAGACTTTATGTTCTCAAAATCTAATCGCCGGAGTAACTCATTAAAATCGTTGATAATGAAAGTACCCTGACCATCATAGCCGTGTCTGCGGGCTTTTAACACTACAGGAAAGCCCAACTCTGCAACTTGAGATTTGAGAGACTTTTCTTGTGCGCTTTTGTATCTGTCAATATTAAAGAATTTGGGAACAGGTAAACCCAAATCACGTAAATAGCAACGTTGGTCGTATTTATCTAGAAGGGGAGCAAGCGCTTCAATTCGGGGACGAAAGCAAACCCCTTTATTTGCCAAAACTGATAAAGCTTCGAGATCGACAAACTCATTCTCAAAGGTAATAACATCACATTTTTCGGCTAAAATTCCCGTGGCGATCGCCGAGTCAACTGAGGCAAAAACAACATCATTAGCTCTGCCGACAGCCGGGTCGTTACGGTTGGGAGTTTGCACCACTAATTCCAGATTCAGCTTTTTTGCCGCATCTGCCATCATCAATGCGAGTTGTCCACCACCAATTACACCAACACGTTTCATTTACACCCTAGAGAATAACGAGTTTCGACACCAGTTTGAGAATTCACACCACTAGCTTTTTGGCATAGTTCTTTGACTTGGGCTCCATCTAAAATTGCATCTGTGAAGTCTGCACCAGCTATATTCACATTAGCGAAGATTGCCCGCAGCAAAAGAGCTTCTGTGAGAATAGCATCACTTAAATCAGCCCCTGTTAAGTTTACCTGATCTACCATTGCATTGCCTAAGTTCGCTCCGTGCAAATTTGCTTTTGTCATGACGGACGCACTCATCACAGCACCCCGCAAGTCAGCATCGGCAAAATTGGCGAGTTCCATATTCGCATTAGAAAACTCCGCAGCTTGTAAACTTTGACCGGAAAAATCTCTTCTTGTCAACTCAGCATTGCTAAACGATAAGGGGTGAGTCCAGTCTGCCAGTGCAGAGGAAGCAGGGGAAAGGAGGATAATCCCCAGAATAAACGCCGTGAGATGCCGCCAAAACATAATAGAATAGCCAACTTGGTTTAACAAACTGCTTTTCAGCTTACCGCATCTTTCTGTTGGCTTAACCAATTATTGTCATCGCTGTTCTTTTTGGTACCCCGATAAGAACGCAGGTCGCTCGTTTTGAGTTGGGGTCCTGTATCCACATATATAAACCTCCTTCTTCCTTCTTCCTTCATTACTTTATAAGCGCTCACTACTGTATTGGTAAAGTTTGTTTTCTTTTCGTCTAAAGCGAGGTTAGCTACTGTTAGCCTTGAAATATAAGGAAAGCTGCAAAAGTATTCTTTGAAACTATTGCAGGTATTTATATTCCTTAACAAAAGTTGACATTATTGATTAAGCGTAGATTCTCCTCTAATAGTCCAATTATTTTTATTTATTTTCTAAAGATTATGCTGAAACGAATTCCTAACCTGCAAATGAAACATTATTGCGAGACATGGATCGAAGAATGGTGTCAAGATAATGGTTGGACAGATGTGTTTGAAGAACGCTGCAACAATTACTGGGCTTTTCCTCCTGGTGGCGTTATGCCCGAGCCGATCCCCACTCAAGTTCTGAGATTAATTAAAGCTGAGAAGGGATTAACTTCTCATGAGAGATTGTGGTCAATATCGGCATTTGTCGGCACCATCTTAGCGGTAATTTCTACCTATTTCCTCAAGTGTCCGATGCCGATCGTTTTTGCTTTCGCTTTGAATGCTGTAACAATGGCTCAACTTGAAGTTGAGGATGCCTAGAATTTTAGTGGAGACGCTATATATAAAGTTTCTACATTTAGTTTTAAAGGGCAGTTATAGTGGGGGTTTTTGTACTTAACGTAAACGATCCCAACGCATTCGTTAAAATTGTGGGTCTATTCCAAGTGCGCGTAATTGTTCTGCTAGGCGATCGGCACGTTGTTTTTCTTGTTCAGCACGTTGACGTTCTTCTTCTGCTTGAGCGACATATGCTTCTTCTGGTAAAGGAACCAAATTCTCAGCCCGATCGTAAAACCTCAACCACACTGCGATTTCTCGATCTATAGTTCCTTGCCAAGTTCCCAACCAAAAGCCCAAAGTCTCAGACCAAAGCCACCCCTGTTCATTGGGTGCGATGGATTGATAGCGAAAGTTTGCATCTAACCGCCATCCTTGTAGAGAAGCGGGATCGAAGGGATCGAAAACAAAATAATCTCTAGTTCTAAAAGTCCGCTCGTAAATGCCTTTTTTTATTCCTGTGTCAACAGCAGCAGTTGAAGGGGACATTAATTCAACAATTACATCCGGGTAACGACCACCTTCATCCCACACCACCCAGCCCTGTCTAGAAACAGTAGCATCGACATCCAGCACCACAAAAAAATCTGGTCCACGGAAATCACGATTGCGAGCCTGAGCGCTGTTGTAGTAAACAAACATATTACCACCCGTGAAAAAGTCATTGCGCTCAGACCAAGCTTCTTGCAAAGACCTAATCAGGGTGTTCATCGCAATGCGGTGACGGTTACTTTCCAAGGGTTCTCCATCATCAAAAATCAAGTCAGTGGGGGGCATAGGGGGGTTTTCCCAGTCCCACTCATCTGTCTGTTTGATGGCGTCGGTAGACATGGTATTGTCCCATTAAAGTCCTTAATAATATTAGATTAGCCGATTTTGTCAGCTTGGGTTTCATAAAGGATTATTTATCAGCAAACTCCAAAAATAAAAGCAATTTTCTTCTCAATATTTTGTCAACTCGAATACAAGTAATTCTGGATAGTGTCGTATTGCCTACTAAATTTAGGACAGGTGAGACGCTCATCTCACAAAAGAAAAAGCATATAGTGGATTAAATTAATAACTGTTTTATAATTTAGGATAAGTGATAAATCTAAAACCAGTGAATACGCTTGCTATAAAAAGTATGGGCATCTTAAGTATAAATACTAAATAAATATTGGCTTTCATAAAGTTTTAAAGAAGTTGTTTCTTTGTCTACGCATATTTAGAGAATCATTTGATAAGCTGTAAGCGCTGGTCTGAGGAGCGTCAGTTAGATTATGCACTGGTTGTTATCTGGCCCGTTGAGTGTTGAGAAGTTAACGGTTAAGATCGCAGATTTGCCACCATCCTTAGAAGGCACGAAGCTGGTGCAGATGTCGGATTTACATTACGATGGTTTGCGACTGTCGGAAGAAATGTTAGAAAAAGCGATCGCCGTCACTAACGAAGCGGAACCGGATTTAGTTGTATTAACCGGCGACTATATAACCGACGATCCTTCACCCATTCATCAACTTGTACTACGACTCAAGCATCTGCAAAGTCGTCTTGGGATCTATGCCTCACTTGGCAACCACGACATATGTTACAGCGACTCGAAACCACAAGTAATAAAAGCCTTCACTAGTATTGGTATTCACGTTCTTTGGAATGAAATCGCCTATCCACTAGGAACAGAACTACCCATAGTAGGACTGGCTGATTATTGGTCAAGAGAATTCAAACCCGCATCAGTAATGAGCCAGTTAGACTCAGCAAAACCGTGCATCGTCTTGTCCCACAATCCAGATACTGCGGAAATATTACAACAGTGGCGCGTAGATTTGCAGCTATCTGGTCATACCCACGGTGGTCAAATCGTAATTCCAGGAATGGGACCTGCTGTGATCTATTACAACAAACTGTACAATAAAGTTATTCGCAAAATCCCTAGGAAAATGCGGCGACGTTTTCCATATCTACAAGGAGGCTGTACAAAAGTAGCTCGACATTGGGAATGGGCGCAGGGATTTCACAAGGTGGGGAATAATCAGTTATACGTTAATCGCGGCTTAGGTACTTATCCACCAGGACGCTTGTTTTGCCCACCAGAAGTTACTATCATTACCCTACAAAGGTTGAAGGAGCGGAGTTAGGAGTTAGGAGTTAGGAGTTAGGAGTTAGGAGTACCGAGAAAGTTTGGTTATCGTCCATTTTTTTTTCAAGGGATGCTTTTATTCTGGTCAATTCGATAAATCTAATATATAACTCTTAATTACAACTCTCAAAAATCAAACCGCCGGAAGCTACGATGGATACATATCAGCAGCTTGCGGCGGTTTAATAATGCGATGATTTCGTAAATAGTTAAAAATCAGAAGAAACTTTCTCTACTAAATGTGGATAAGATTCGCAATCACTTCTACCGATAATTGTGCATCCCCCATTCCAACCAGGCAGGCATTTCCGGCTTTGGTCTTAAAATCCTCCAAAACAACACAGGTAAACTCAAGGCTAAAACACATTTACTTGGATGTCACATTCGAGTAGGCGATCGCGATAATTTTAGAGCGGGAGGCACTGGCTCTAATTTCAGACCTTTCTTTTACGGTCTTCTCTGTGCCTATTTATAAGTTATCACCATTGTTCTGAAGCTTAACCAGATGTTTACTCAAATTTATTATCATTAACATGAAGTTAAACTTGCACAATTATCTTTACAAAGATAGTAGTTAGTTAGTGGCATAATTTTAGCGAACCAGTTCTTAACCCAATTTGGCAAAAAGGCCCCGCAGACGCTATCCAGATGCAACAACGAACGAACCCTTCACTAAACGCTTTTTAAACCTCGGTGGTGCGGTTTGATGAAATTTTCAAATTGCACAAACCAATCGCTGGAATAACTCCCAAAATTAAGGCTGTAAATCCTTGTCCGCTCAAATATATTATTTGGCTGCGGATTGCTTCAGGAATAAAATCTTGTACCAAGGAAAGCAGGTAAACCAAAATACTAATTAAGGTAAATGCAAATGAGGGTAAAAAATTCCACCACCAAGCACCTGTAACATACCGACGTAGAACTATCCATTGGAAAAATCCCAACCAAATTCCAGAAATAATATACGCTAGGGTTGACAAAATACCAAAAACAAGAGCTTCCTCAGCCGATAAAATGGTATTTGAAGATGAGGCAATGAATGAAATATAGTTAATCCATGCCGCAGAGACACTATTACAAACTAGCCAACCGGCAGTGGTAGCGAGCATCCACAACCAACCGGACACATATTGACGTAGAAGCAATGCCTGATCTGCACCAAAAATTGCCGCAAATACACCGTTGCTCAGGTATCTTGCGAGGCTATACCAAATTTCTTGTTTTGCTAAAACACCAGATGTTAGCGTTTCTACAAAAGCTTTTTCTAAGCCCAGGCTGGCAAATCCACCCGCAACCCATCCTAAAACAGTTATCAGGGTGAATAAGAGAAAGAAATTTCTTTGCCGTTTGCGCGGTATTAAAAGTTGTTGTGCTTTTCTAGTGCTATCTGTAGAAGTTGTTGAGTTAATTTGCATATAATTTACTGATATTGACTCTTACGCCGTGGATTGCGTCTGTAAAGTATTGAGTATTGAAACACAAAACTGTATACAATTAAACATTCAACACTTTTAGCACCTACTCAGCACAACAAAGCTAAAATTAAAGTTCAGAGTACTCGTAACCATTAAATTTTCTAAACAGTGTAACTGGATGCGCCACAATCCCAAATCCTTACCAGCACTGGTTTGAGGTAACTTTTTTCTGTAGGTCTATGATTTTGCACCCAAATCAAACAGCAATCTTGGAATGATAAGCTGAAATGTGGCATAAAAAAATCTTTAGGATGAAGTGTTAAATGGGTGTTTCCGATAACGTTCCTCATCTGCTGCGGGCTGCTCGTGGTGAAATATTAGATCGTCCGCCTGTTTGGATGATGCGACAAGCCGGACGATATATGAAAGCCTATCGAGACTTAAGGGAAAAATATCCTTCCTTTCGCGATCGCTCCGAAATACCCGAAGTTGCGATTGAAGTTTCCTTGCAACCTTGGAAAGCTTTCCAACCAGATGGAGTCATTCTGTTTTCCGACATTGTAACTCCCTTACCCGGTTTAGGTATTGAGATGGACATTGCTGAAGGCAAAGGTCCAATTATTCACGCACCCATTCGCACTCAAGAACAGGTAGACAACCTGCGTCCCTTAAATCCAGATGAATCTGTACCATTCATCAGAACCATTATCAGCGCACTCCGCTCGGAAGTAGGCAACAAATCCACTGTACTAGGCTTTGTCGGTGCCCCTTGGACTTTAGCTGCATATGCAGTTGAAGGCAAAGGTTCCAAAACCTACTCCGTCATCAAAAATATGGCGTTCTCAGACCCCACCACCCTACATCAACTCTTAGGGAAATTGACCGAAGCGATCGCCACCTATGTCCGCTACCAAATTGACTGCGGCGCTCAAGTAGTACAAATGTTCGATTCTTGGGCAGGTCAACTCTGTCCCCAAGATTATGATACCTTTGCTCTCCCCTACCAAAAACGGGTATTTGAGCTTGTCAAACAAACCCATCCAGATACACCTCTAATTCTTCTAGTTAGTGGTAGTGCGGGTGTACTAGAACGGATGGGTGAATCTGGTGCGGATATTGTCACTGTAGATTGGACAGTAGACATGGCTTCAGCACGGCAAAGATTGGGCAAACACATGAAAGTTCAAGGAAATCTTGATCCTGGTGTCTTGTTTGGCTCCAAAGAATTTATCCATTCCCGCATCCTTGATACAGTTCGGAAAGCGGGTAACTGGGGACACATCCTCAATCTCGGTCACGGTGTTCTACCCTCAACCCCAGAAGAAAACGTGGCTTTCTTCTTTGAAACCGCCAAACAACTCAGTCCTACTACTGTTAGTTGAGTGGTTGGTTGTTTAAACTTACTAGGGACGCAGAGAAATTTCTTTGCGTTCCTTTGCGTTTAAAAATAAATATTTTTTCCTGACCAATTTAGTAGTCTATTGTAGTTGTTACTTGTGAGACCTCCGACACAAAATAATAACTAACGATCGGATATTTAGAAATTTTCTTATGAGTCAAAAACGTATTTTAGTGACAGGTGCAAGTGGTTGTGTCGGTCATTACATATCAGAAAAATTAATCCAGGAAACAGAACACGATCTGTATCTGTTGGTGAGAAACCCAGATAAGCTACAAGTAGACATACAGGCGCGTCCCGGCATCACTGTGTTACAAGGTGATATGCTAGAAATTGAACAGTTCGCTGACTTGCTGAAAACAATTAATACTGCAGTACTAACGGCTACAGCATGGGGAGGCGATCGCACATTTGAGATTAATGTCGATAAAACCCTGGAGTTGATGAAGCTGTTAGATCCAGAAAAATGCGAACAGGTGATATATTTTTCGACTGCTAGCGTATTGGATAGCAACAATCAGCCACTCAAGGAAGCAGGGGAGATTGGTACAGATTATATTCGTTCCAAATACGACTGCTTGCATAAAAAGGCAGGATTAGCGATCGCACCCAAAATTACTACAGTTTTTCCGACTTTAGTTTTGGGTGGGGATGAGAAAAAACCCTATTCGCATTTAACATCTGGAATACCAGAAGTCACGAAATATGTTAATTTGATTCGGTTTCTGAAAGCAGACGGTAGTTTTCACTTCATCCACGGACGAGACATTGCGACTGTCATCACACACCTAATAGATAATCCTCCCACATTAGGTGAATCCCGCCAGCTTGTTTTAGGGCAAACTCAGCTAACAGCCAACCAAGCAATCGAAGAAGTTTGTCGCTATCTCGGGAAAAAGATTCTCTTCCGCATTCCTCTATCTACATCCTTAGCGAATTTAATTATTGCTGTATTTAAGATTCAGATGGCAGCTTGGGATAGATTCTGCATGAACCATCCACATTTTACTTATAACAAAATAATTAACCCTGCAAATTTTGGCTTATCAAATTATTGTGCCACTATGACTGATGTGTTGAAAATTAGCGGTGTTGAGGCCGCTAAGTAAAATCCACTTAATGAAGTAACTAAATATACTTTCACTGTGATGTCAGATCCCCGACAACTTTTGCAAAGTCGGGGATCTTGCAGCCCTCGGAATCAATGTGGTGGACTACTACAGAAGGAAAAAATGCACTAATACGGGCTAAAAACGTATAATTATCCACTAAAACAAATTTTCATTTTTCTTAACGAATTACCGAACAAAAACCTGAGAGATGAAGATAGTTCAAAAAACTTAGCGTCTTCATACTTTCATGCGAGATTTCCCCTACTAAACTAGAAAGAAAAACATCAACTTAGTTACCTACTCACAGTAATTTCTCCTTAACCTATGCCTTTTTTCCGAAAACTGCGCCCATACATTCTTGTGGGATTATTCCTTAGTTTTCTCCTCGGGATTCCGATATTTTCAAGTATCAGCGACATCTCACCGCAAATAGCCAATGCTGCACCTGTATTTGGTTTATCACTCACTCAAGGTGTACGTAAAACCGTCTTAGATAACGGCTTAACGGTGCTAACTAAAGAAGTCCATACTGCACCAGTAGTAAGCGTACAAGTTTGGTATAAAGTTGGCTCGCGGAATGAAGGAGTGGGTGAAAGTGGTATCTCTCACCAACTAGAACATTTAATGTTTAAAGGTACCGCTGATCGGCCAGTACAGTTTGGTCGGCTGTTTAGTGCTTTGGGCAGTCAGTTCAACGCTTTTACCAGCTACGACGAAACAGCTTACTTTGGCACAGTGCAGCGCGATAAACTCGAAGCACTCCTGACTTTAGAAAGCGATCGCATGGAAGGTTCCTTAATTACCCCCGATCATCTCACGAGTGAAAAACGGGTAGTATAGCAACCGCCAAGGCGGTTATGGTATAAACTGGAAGTAATCCCAAATGCTCCTTACGTGCGATCGCATTTATTTCGATGCCCAAACCCTACAGTTACGACCTCCGTCTGAAAGTCATCCAAGC
>JAHHGZ010000082.1 GCA_019359595.1 Cyanomargarita calcarea GSE-NOS-MK-12-04C | reverse complement strand
CTTTAGCTTGTTTGTAGAGCTGCTCTAATTCAGAAATATTTGAATGCTCCACTATACTGATCCGTTTTGGCATAAATCATATTTTTACTCTCTGCTTTTATCGTAAGCGATTATGCGGACATGATATAAATCACCAACTGACTATCTCCAAAAAGCTTAATCCGCTTGCACCCAAGTTCTAAGGCTCGTTTCAACCCAGCGATCGCTCCTGAATATTCAGCGACGTTGTTAGTCTGTACTCCCAAATCGACAGTAGCAATGAGTGATTCCCCTGTTGGTAAATCGATAACTGCTGCACCTGCTGCGGGTCCTGGATTACTTGGCTCGGCTGCACCATCAAAGTAAATAAACGTCCAATCGTTAGTGTAAGTTTCCATATTTTTCAGGCGGTTTTAACTCAAAAATTTTCCGCTGCTATTACTGTACCTTAGTCATAGCTAGGCTTTTGAACATAAGACTACGCACCCGGATACACTATTTTATATGTCTTTGGAAAACATAGTTATACTATGCATTGAGAGACATAAAAACTTAAGCACAGGGAAACATAAATATTTATGCCTTCGGGCGGCATACTAAGTAAACCATGCTGAAGTGGCTCCTATTGAAGTAACTCCCGTTGCAAGTCGAATACAGCTAAGTCGCTGCATTTACCTGCTAAAAACCGAGACATAAATCTTTACAAAACCTGGCTATGCCCAAAAATGTACGCAGACAAAATCCAAAGCCTAAGAAGAACTGGACACCTCCTCCTGACGATAAAAAAGCGCTTTTTATGCGAGGAGAGTTGGATGACTATGGTTTAAATCTCTACGAATTTCGCGTACTGGCTCATGTAGCACGCAGGGAGAGTCCAGAGCGAGGATGCGATGCTTCCCAAGCTAAAATGGCGGCTGTATGTGGAATGAGCCAGCGGATGGTATTAGAAGTGCTAAGGGTTCTTTGTGATGCTGGAATTCTGCGAAAGGAGAAAGCAGATGGTAAGCGTACTAACAGTTATAGAGTCAATCCTGGTAGCCAGTGGAAGCTTCCATCTCACTTAGAAGGTATTCGTAATAAGGAAAATCCTTTTCTTATTGATAAAGGCAAACAAGAAGATTAGAAAAATACCTACACAAAAAAATTATCTAATACCTATATGGTTTGATAATAGTAGAGGGTTGCATTTGTTAATCAATATGGAAGCTGATTTTAAAAAACTTGAACTTTTAGCTCATGTCATGCAAATTGCCAAGACTCATGATATCAGCTTGAAACAGGCAATAATATTTCACCAAAAACAACTAGAAGTTGAAATAGCTGAGAATGAAGAAAAAATAGCAAATTATCAGAACCCACCACCATCAAAGTTAGAGTTAAGACTGGGTAAGGAAAAGTATAATATCTTAATAGAAAAACTGGTTTTGAAGTGCCCAGCTTCGTCAGAATTATCTCAAGCCTATTACCAAGCTAAAGCTAGCAATAAATTGAAGCAAGCAAGGCTAAAAATCGGAGGGGAATTTCATTTTAGAAACTCGGATTTTATCGGTGAAAAAGTTTTAGGAGTAGGAACTATAGTTGAAGCAGAGGTGTATGACGAACAATTATATCAAATTTGGATTTCACCTGTTGAGCGCGAGTTCGTGTTTTCTGACGAATTAGAATTTCTTTAAATCTACCGCTTTGGATCTTCCACCCTTCATGCAGGTGATAGTACTTAGCACCTATAAGCTACCCAAAATACACGCGACCGCGCTGGGTGTTTCAAGAGTGCAATCGCACTAATCAGGCGATCGCTCCTGATAATGTCCGGTGGGTGATGTAGACCCGGAGAATCATAAAGTTTATTTCTCATGCTGATTAGGTAGCGAAACACAATTGTCAATGGCTATCTTGTAAGACTAGAATCAACCCTACGAAGATGATCCCGAAATATTTGATGTGCAGTTTCGTGATCTCCTTCTGGAGACATATTACACATCCACCACAGAAAACTGCTTTGGTAGCATCTTGGTCGATCAGTTGCAATTAATCGACTAAGATGTTCACAATTCCAACCAGTGAAAGTGTACTCCCAATTAGAAAAAACATGAAGCGCTTGTTTTAGCCGCTCAATGGTTTGTTCTGGTTCAAAAGCGATGTCGTCAATACCAACAACGAATTTCGCCTCCTTCCTCTCAAATGGACATAACCCTTGACCTGTATCAAAGATATGTGTATCTGAAAGACCAATCCCATAGTGCCAGAACGGATCGGGTGGATTCTGCCAGTTCAGCAAACGTCCGTAACGCTCACTTGATGGATCAACAAGACATTCAACTGTTTCTATTGTCTTCTCAATTTCATTTAAAGCTAATGGCATAACTGGAATCAAATGCTTTATGTGGAAGTCAATCGCTCCAGTAGTGTAATGTGTTTATTGCAACTTTGCGATCGGGCGATCGCCCGAATGCGGCGCTTGCGCTATCGCACGAAGTGGTAGACATACATAGCATGGCACCTGGCTCAAAGCGGATACTGAACCATTAACTCTTCAATTGGGAAAACATCAAACTCCGGGTCATAGGGGCGACGGTTAGGAATTGCACCCTTGCAAAATCACGGTTCGCGCCCAGGTGGGTCAAAAGACGAGAGGCTACGTGAGCGATCGCGCCGCTCTTCATACAGCGAGGCAAAAACCCAACGACTCCCCACCTCATACCAAATCTGAAAAAAGGAGTCCGATCAGTTCAAAGTGGGGTCGTTGGGAGGTGGGGGAAAACTTAATCCAGTCTCTCTAAGCCAGCGATCAATGATTTGATAAATTTGGTCGATCCGATCCTGAGAATAGCCATTTGCCAACATCCACGTTTCAAACAAATTAGCGCCAGATGAAATCTGTTGGCACATTGCGTCAAATTCTGATTCTGAAATACCGCAAGTCACCAGAAAATCAGATCGATTCGGTGGGATAACACCATCAGCCATCAATTGCATGAGAGGGCGTTGCTTTTCTTGCACCAGAGAAGCTAAAAAATCACGAATTTCCCTTTGGTGGTCAGAAGCTAAACGCCGTCCCTCCATCTGCCGATCGAGTTGAAGTTGGACACGACTGACACCACCACTGGTCAACCAACTTCTGACATCATCTTGAGCGCTAGAGGTTGGGCGAAATCGATCCGTTTGTAATAGAGCGATCGCACCCTCAAAACTCCTACGAAGAGCTTCACGCCAATTATCATGTTCTAGATATTCGATCAGTGCCATGTTTGGTGGTATTTGATAACTGGGGGCTGGTATTCCTTTTGCCATTATAGTAAGAATGGATATCTCGCTACCAACTCTTCAATTGGGAAAACATCAAACTCCGGGTCATAAGGGCGACGGTTAGGAATTGGAACCCTCGCACACACTAACCCCATTTTGACTGGTAGTTCCTCAATGGCTGCTTCTAAACAAATCCCCTGAGCGATCGCACGTCCATACCAAGCTTTTTGTTCCTCAGTTAACCTCGAAGAAGCCGCAACAGGTTCTGGTATATATTTCCGGGCATCTGCTTGGGCATTGGTATTCGCTGGTTTATCTTGCCACCACTTTTGTTCCACACACTTTTTGAGCCAGCTATAGGGATTGCGGATTTGCTGTTTCTGCTGCCGTTGCTGGTAGAGTACTAGGGCTTTTCTTAAATCACTGAGGGTAAAATTAACAACTAGCCTTTTCAAGTCAGAGGTCAGCTTGCCAACAACGTCGCGTACTTCACAAAGCTTAATATTTTCCTCTTCACGCTCGTTCGACGGAACGGGGGATGCATCTACACGAGATATTAAGTCGTTAGTCAAAGAGTCTTTTTCGTTGGACGGGACGGAGGATGCATCCTCATGATGTGTTAAGTCGTTAGTCGAGAAATCTTGGCCGTTATCGTCAACAGAGTGAGTAACTGTGGGTTTCTCAAAATTTGTTGTTTCACCAGTTAACTGGGCTTGCTCCCATTGATTGACTTGTTGTGCGATTTTATCCCAGTCTGGTTCTAAGCTTTTTTCTGACTCAGCAGCTTGTTTTTGTGGATCTGAAGCTTGAGGATCTGTTATTTGTTGGTATGTTTCAGCATTGAACTCTGAATGTTCAACCTGGAAGTTGCGACGTTCAAGTAGCTGATTTAACTCTTCAAAGTTAATTTGGTACTGATAAGTTTTGTCCTGTTTATTATTTGGGTTGTTGCGCTTGAGTAATATTTTCTTATCTTCCAAGATAGCGATCGCATCCCTGATAACGTGCAGACTGTGTTCGCCCATCAAATCCGCATGAATATTTTTGAGGGATTGATATATCCAAGGAGTGCGGTGGGTTTTGAGTTTCCACTTAGTCCAGTGTTTGAAATATTCGATTAGCTTGGCGGCGCAGAAGTTACCGTTGGTGATTTCCAAGTATTCCCGCCTGAGAATAACCAGAAGAGATGGTTTTTGTGTTGAAACAATAACGCTCATGGAACAAGAAAAAAGTGATTGAATCGTGAATCTTTCTCTGTGTAGAGGCGATAGCGTACAGCGCTGCTGCAAGCAGATCGCGAGTGAAAGCGCCTCTACAAAAGCTTGTGTTTTATGTTTGAAGGAAATTAGGAGGTGTACGCTTTACTCAAAATCCCTCAATTGACGCAAGTCCCAATTAAGCGATCGCCTACTTTGCCTGAGTATTGATTCATATGCTTCGGGTGACAGCCAAGACCCGTCCTCAAGTTGCACGTAGTCCTGGGGCACTTCGGATGGTGGAGTGTCTGAGGGCAATGTCCAGGGGCGCTTAGGTTTTGCACCTGGGAATAATTTAAGCTGCTGTTGGATTTCGCTCAGTTGTTGGTTGATGGGAATCAGGGCTTGTTCAATGGCAGCGGTGATGGTGGCGATTAATACCTCTGAATTCCCAAAGCTAGAACCAATTTCTGCCTCTCTAGTCTTCACTGCGAAATAGGTCTGAGCGGCAGCAATTTCCGGTTTACGTGGGTCGCCGTTCATAGCTGTGAGGTAGCATGCATATCGCGATAACTTGTAATCAGATTGGCTAGTTCCTCCTCCCTGTCTACGTTTCACCACATTGCCAGCGTCGGCAAAGTGGTTTTTTATGTCGTAGCCTGAATTTTGGCAAGCAAGCTTTGCTCTCTCAACTGTTTCTTCAAATCGCCGCCATTGGGTGTATCCCAGTAGTGACTGAAGCTGGCGTGCTAACCAATACTCATTACCAGACTCATCAACTTGCCTAATTTGGTCAAACGAACTTGCACCCTCAGTTAAAGTGATTGTATTCATGAAATTGTCATCCATTAATTTTTATGAAGTGAGGTAAGAGATGCATACATAACGTGCATCTCTATTTGTGTCGTTTTTAGCAGCGTTAGTAGTTACTCAAAATTCCTGATACTTCTTACTTCCCTTGGTAGTAAGCCTTGAAACACTTGATAAAACTCAATTAGGGCGAGAATATTACAATTCTCTAATTGCTTTAAGTAATTCAGGAGCAGTATGAAACCATTCTCCAGAAATCCGCAAATGGGCATATTTTGTATGCCATTCCTTTTCCATTTGTACTGTTCCTGGAATGACCTTCAAAAAGTCAAGGTCTACTGAGTTTCCTGCTTGAAGAAATTTTAATCTTGTATAAGGGTTCCAGCTGACACCAATCTTTACAGCATTTCTGTTTTTGTCCAAGAGAAAATAAAGTTTGTCTGACTCCTGCCTTGTATCAATTTGCATTCTGTATGTTCATGATGAGATGCTCTGAAAAATGTAGGTAGGAAACGCACTCATAACGAGTGCGTTTTATGCATTTGATGGGAATAAGGCTACGCCACGTCAGCCACTAGCAACCCGCTAAGGGCGATAATCAACAACTGCGCTTGCTCTGGAGTTTCGCACCGGGGACGCAAATCGCTGCAGCACGGCTGGGCCACCCACAAGCCATCAACATCAGCGCGATAGAAAGTGCCTAGCAAATCTCTTCCCGACCAAACTCGGTACATAGTGCCAAAGTCAGCGTCATCCACAGAGTCAATCTCAAACTCTGGCGCTATTTCCTGGGCTTGTTCTTCAATATATTGTTCCAACTCAAACTGAGCCAGAGTTTGAGCATCAATTCTGGTTTGAGGCATAATTAAAAAGTCCTACAACTTGTTTTGGACGAGAGGCGGTTTCGTTTTCCAGGCGTGAACCGCTTCTTTTAACCAATATTTAATGTAAAACGTTAGCTTACAGTTGTCAACCGTTAGCTAACGCTTTACAGTAAAAATATAACTAATGGTTTAAAAGTGGAGTGTTATTAGCTATGACTACAAAAATGATAGTAAGGCGAACAATAGACAGAGAAGTTCTGGGACTGGGACAAAAAATCAAGAGGGCTAGGGAAGCTGATGGGCGAAGTCTTGAAGCTATTTGTGGAGAAGTCGGTATATCGCGTGTTTATTGGTATGACATTGAGGGAGAAAAAGTCAGAGGGTCGTTACCAGAAGAAACCCTTCGCAGAATTGAAAAGGCACTAGGTACTGATTTAGGAGTAAATTTTGATGATTAATTTTTTCGGAAGTATAAAATATATCTTTTGTTGTTTATAGTATCTAGCGATTGGTTAGTACCATCTAACCCTGCATTTCTAGTTAGTGTGGCAAATTTAAGCAAACGCGATGCCGGGAGCAACCAGCTTTACTGGTATCGCAAGCTGGAAATATAACTGGGCGAAAATTTACTCGGATGCTGCAGCGATGCCCGTATGTTTACGGCGTTGCATCCGTATCGCACTTAAGATGGGCGTGGTGAATCCGGCGAACTGACTCCTAGGAGAGCGCTGAAAGCTATCGCTTTATCTGTTCTGTAATATAGTTATTGTAGAATATGCTTCAACGCTTGAAAGAAGGCAGACCGAAGCGGGGGCTAAAACAATCGGGGGTTCTGCCAAAGCCCAAATACTTTTAATCGATTATATATATGAGCGAATTTATCCATAATCATTATCAACAAATCGCAGGTATTTTTGAAGATTTATGGTTTTATTCAGAGGATTTTGTTCAGTTTATTACTAACAAAATAATTGAACATTTATCTCTAAAAAATACAGATATACTTATAGATTTAGGATGTGGTACAGGAATATATGCTAAAGAAATTAATAATCAGATGCAGTTACATAATCCGATTATCTGTGTAGACTCCTCGAACAAGATGCTGGAGCAAATTCCTAATAATATTAAGTATAAATGCATAGAAATGGATGCAATAGAGTTTTCAGCTTTGTCTGGAACATACAATAAAATTATCATCAAAGAATTAATCCATCACATTAATGAGCTAGAACTATTATTAGGTAATCTATTTCAAAGCTTGACCAATGGCGGTATTTTACTGCTAATACTTCTGCCGCCAACAATTGATTACCCGTTATTTAGTACAGCTTTGCGTAAATATGAAGAATTCCAACCCAATTATAATAATCTTGCGAGCTTACTTGCAAAAATTGGTTTTCATGTAGCGGTGGATTTTGTCGAATATCATGAAAGAAATTCCCAAGTCTAAGTATTTCCAGATGGTACAAAATCGTTATATGTCTTTGCTTTCAACTTTTGATGACGAGCAACTTGCTCTTGGTCTAAATGAAATGGAACAGAAATATGCCCAGCAATCTATTCTTAAATTCTCAGACCGCTTTGTTTTTATCACAGCAAGTAAGCCCTAATGCATAAAACTATTGTACTTTCCTATAAGTATTAAATATCCGAAGCCGTAGTGACTTCGCTTTTTGGTGATCGCAAGCTGAAAATATAACTGTCCCAAAATTTGCTCGGATGCTGGAGCGATGCCCTTGGCAAAGGCATAAAGGTTGTTAACCAGTATCATTGCTGTAATTATTCCCACAATTTAATACTTAGACTTTCATTGTCTAGTAAAAATTGTTAACAGTTTTTAGCTTGGGCGTTGGCTTCAGGTGCAAACGCTCCTTTTTCGTGCCGAAGAATCAACCATGCGATCGCGAGTGCGTGTGCTTTGCACAGTACAGCAGCGTTGATAAATATGTAACAGTAAGAACACAGGACGTTGTGCTGAGTAGATATTGAAAAAGTCAATTGTTTTCTTTAAAACAGCATTTATCAAAGCTTCAGTAATATTATCAATAAAATTAACTTTTACACGTATTTGAGTAATGCTTATTATAACTTTTTTGAGGCAGCACCAAACTATAAGGGAAGTGATGAGTATGAAATTTTTAAGACAATGTTTATAAAGCAAGCTGAGAATTTTCAGGATTATTATAAATTGAATAACAAGCAGCCTTTATCGAAATTGCCTTAAACAAGAAAAGCACTCCCCACCTCACACTAAATCAGCTAATATATCCGTCATCACTTTTTGAAGCTTAAAGCGATTGTCATCTTAGAGGCGCTTGAGAATGGTATCGCTGTTCGGTATGACAATCAGGTTCTGGGCATGAGGTCAAGTATGTTGCCTACACTTGGTTAATATAATCGAAAAGATTAGCTTCAGCTTTAAACCATTCTCCAGCCAGCCTAATTTCTTGAAACTGCTTGTGCAATGATTGCTCTAATTCTTGTGCTTCCTTATCACTTTCAACTTGTATTGACTTAATTAACTTTAATTTAGCAGGACTAGATGTTTGAAGTGATTTTATCCTTTTAGAAATATCCTTAGAGGATGTTTGAAAAGTCGGGTATGTTGTAAAAAAGCTCTCTCGGTATAGGCTGTGAATAGATAATAAACAGCACCGAGAGAGCGACATGAGTAAAGCTTACTCCAGTAACCTGAGCCGTGCACAATATGAATTTCTGAGCGACTTGATTCCAGAAGCGAAACCAGGTGGTCGTAAGCGTGAAGTCGATATGAGGGAAGTCCTGAATGCAATTTTTTACATCCTGCTAGAAGGAGTCAGATGGCGATAGCGCAAGCGCTGACTTGTCAGTTCGCTACCTGGGGACTTTCCCCCTTGGCAGACGGTCTACACATATTTCCGTAACTGGCGCAAAAACGGGACTTGGGTGAAAATTCATGACAGTCTCAGAGAATGGGTTCGTATCGAGCAGGAACGCCACCCAAGTCCATCTGAAGCAATAATCGACAGCCAAAGTGTTAAAAGTGCGGCGATGGTAAGTCAGTCTGTGGGCTTTGATGCAGGCAAGAAAATCAAAGGACGTAAACGATTTATGACAGTTGATACCTTGGGGTTAGTGTTGCGGGTCTTGGTCACTGCCGCCGACGTGGGTGAGCGCTCTGGAGGCAAACAGGTTCTCAAACGAGTCAAACAGTCGAATCAAAAGATATCCCGCTTGACAACTATCTGGGTTGATGGCGGCTTTGATGGAGAACCGTTTATGCAGTGGGTAATGAATTTTTGCCGTTGGATTGTCCAGGTGGTTTTACGACCAGAACAAACCAAGGGCTTTGTGTTGCTCAAAAAACGTTGGGTGGTTGAGCGCACTTACGAGAAAGCTAATGGGGTGTCGGCGATTGGTCAGGGACTATGAGTTATTGCCTGAAACATCAGAGACTTTTATCTATCTTGCCATGATCCGTATTATGGTGAGGCGATTAGCATAAAATTTTATTTCTAAAAACTTTTCAAACACCCTCTCAGAATGACAAATTTATTTTTTGGCAAAATTGGGATGCTCCCGTTTTGTTGCCCATAGCTTATCTATTTGTAAAATGTCTACCTTTTATATTTTTATACGAATAATTAATAAATTACCCTAAAAAAGAAGACAGATGTAACACAAATAGGCTGTAAGCTTAATTTGAATAAGTTGGATGCATTAAAAGAAACACTCTCAAAACCTCTAATTCTGTGGAAGAGGAAGGTTCTGCTTTTTATGCCAAAACTATAAATTTTGTGCCCCTATCTATGCCTAAGAGGTTGTTTCTGCCGTAAATCTACAGCCATAAAATAAATATTAAATTGGTTAATTCAGTAAAAACACTGAACTATTACTCAAGTTGCTAGATTAAACTAGATGGCAGAAGTTGGTAACACTGACAATGCTGAAATAACTGTAATTGTCCGCTGACTATGTAGAACACAAAGGTAAATAATATGCAACAAAATTTATCATTTCTATCTCCTCGAAAATTTGTTCCAGAGATGGCGCTAGAAACTACAGAATTTTTCAAAACAGACGGAAAACGCCTATCTGAAATTATGTGGGAAAAAGCCTTGCCTATTGCGGAGCAAGCGCTGCAAACTTGTCACATTCAGGGCATTAAGTATGGTGATCTCGATCCTAACAAGTATGGAAACTATACAGTGCAAGATGCTATTTACTGTTATCAAGCCACAGAGCAGTACAGAAAATTGGCTGAAACTACACCAGATCAGCAAATTAAAATATTTGCTGAGAAACAGGTTAACAGCTATGAACAGTATACAAAAAACTTATTTGACCAATGGTGCATAGCCGACCCAAATGGCATCAATTTGTCTCCAGACCTAAAGAAATACATCGACTATAAGTCTGAAGTTTTAGATAAATACAAATCCCTCTATTTTATAGTTGCAAATATACCATGTTTACGTATTTGGTGGTGGCTAGCAAACCAATTGCAATGTCGAACTGTAGGTCCGGCAAATTTATACAGTTTTTGGATTAAAGATAATTTAAGCCCAAGCTATAATAATCTGGAAGACTTTGTTGATAGCAAAGCAGACGAACTGGATATAGAATATCAAAAAAAGTTGCCACTCCTCCAGATAGTGTTGCCATTTGTAGATGCTGATTTATCATTGTCTGCTCTTACACTTGTATACTCATCCGTATTATCTCGTAATCTTTTTCAATAATAAAATAGGAATTCTATATAATTTCTGATGTTATTAGCTACATTACAGTGTTATAAAAAATAAAATAAGTGACTTTGTTGTATTTGGTAATCCTTCTAATTTAGAACTACTAAATATTCTTAATAGCTCTACCCATAATAATTTTCAACAGGTTTTTATTTATCTAATAAAAGCCTACAGATATAGCAACCGCCAAGGCGGTTAAGACGCGAAACGCAAGGCATCCTCAATGGCATCTCGTAAACAATCGAACTGATCAAGTTTTTTACGGATTCGACTTTTTAAGCAAGACCAGCATTGCTCAATTT
>JAHHGZ010000081.1 GCA_019359595.1 Cyanomargarita calcarea GSE-NOS-MK-12-04C | reverse complement strand
ATTGTGAGACTTTCAAAGGCTAAGTTATTACGAATACCTGATGTTTGAGTATCACCTGCGTTAACCGTACCGCTATTGTTAGTGTCTTGTACTACAGGGAGAAACTTCTTAGGTACAGGTAAAGAGCGAATCTGCTGCCCTGTAGACAGTGAAAACTCGTTAACAAAAGGATTCGTTACCCGACCTTGAGCTGGATTAGCCTCACCTTCGGAAGAAATAAAGACTGTACCGTTATTGGTTAAAGCAATACCCTCAGGGTCAAGGCTGTTGAGAGCGAACAGATTACCACTAGCATCTTTGAGTCCGGTAACATTTGTGAACGTTACACCAGCAGTCGAGACGGTAGCAGGGTTGACAGTAAATGTATAGAAGCGGGCATTTGGAGAACGGTCATCGGCGATCGCGTAGTAGCGGTTATTGGTGGCATCATAAGTCACACCAGATAATCCTCCCAACGGCACCGATGTACCATTCACAGTCCCAGCCGCGTTAGTGGGGGTGAAGCCAGTTGCAAAAGTCGTTTGTCCTAAAAAACCAATATTGGGAATGGTTATACCTGTATCTACCATATATAATTCCAAAATTCCATTAACAGATTGGGAAATTAGCAACAAACTTTATAGTCGAATGGCACGCTTGTTAAGCCCTGAATTAAAATTCGGGCTAAAAGCTAAAGTTAGCGGTCATCTAACTAGGATAAGAGTTTTAACCCGTTTTAACGGGTTTAAGCTTTAAGCCCGAAATTTATTTCAGGGCTAAAAATGTCTTATCTTAGTGCCATTCCTTTATAGTCAGCTTAATAGATGGTTAACAACCGAAATTAAGTTGACTGATAGGAGGCGTTCACGTATTCCGAAGGAGAAGCAACCTGTCGCTCTACGACTCAGTGACTCCATTGCGGAACGGTTCCCTATCGGTAGGAGTATCGCTCACTTGTAAACTGATACAATATCAGTATCAAGATGGTTTTAACTATACCAGACTTATGTTTTAAAATTATCAGAAAATAGCCTAATTAAGTAAGTGATTTGACTTACTTATTGATTATCCCAATTTTCACGAATTATTTATTTAGATGGGTATACTTTCAAGAAACACATTCCAGAATCCATATAGAGCAAGGATTACAAAAAAAATGTGTTATTTTTCTATTTTATGGGAGCGTTCACCTTGCCCATCGGAGGCTGATATTTTGCAGCATTCTCAATTAGTCCAAAATTCCGCCCTAAAACAAATTACACAGCGAGAAGCTAAATTTTGCTACAATCGAGTTCGTCGCAAGCGTCCCGTGAGGCATACGCTTTACCGCAGGGTAAGCTTACTGAATCAGATTTTTACCCATTAGACATCTGGTGGAAAACAAAAAAGACCCCTCTCCATAGCAAGATCCTCTCCGGGGTACCTCTCCCCGTTCGCGCACAGAGGCTTTGATTTCCCCCTTCCCTGGCAGGGAAGGGGGGTAAGGGAAGTGCGTGTAAATTTGCGGTATCTAAAATCTTGGACGGAGATGTCTATTTTAAGTAGAACATTAGAACTTACGAAAAAACTCTCTGAAACTATCCCTTTCTTTGCGTACTTCGTGTCTACCCTCCAAGAAGGCGAAGCGCCTATCGTGGTTAATTAAAATAGAATAATTAACCACGTAAGCGGAGCGCTCCCGCAGGGTAGACGCAAAGGAAGAAGGGAAAGAAGAGAGGTACTGAATTTATCCCCCGATTTGAAGGGGGATAAATTCATTACTATGCAACAGGAGTCAAATTCGCTCGCACAATCACATCGTTGTAGTCGAAGTCACCACCACCAGCTAAATCTTCAAAGCCGAAGGTGTTATTCCCTAATAAGCGAACGTGGTCAACTTTATCCGAGTTAGCACCGAGGTAAGCAAAGTAGACTTGGTTGGTTTGACCGCTCAATACTTGCTCGACTGTGCCACCATTGGTAATCAGGAAAGGAGCAAAAATGCTACCACCTGTTAGGGATTTGTCATTGAAATTTGCTGTACCTTGGTTGCTGACACTCAAGTTGATATCAGCAATCCGTGCATTGATTGCAGCTTGGGCATAGCCTGCATCTTGCGGACGCAGGTCAAATTTGCCATCACCGTTAGTATCGATACCGCCATTTTCATCAACCACTTTATAAAAGCCGACTAAATTATTGAATCCAGCTTCTCTGTTGATTGTAAAGTCAGCTTTCACTTTACCCGTAACACCCCGTAAATCAATGACTTCTCCTTCTTTCTTACCTTGCAAGTTTGTACTTAGAGGTAATGTTTGATTAGAGGGCTTAATATTGACCACCAAGTTGTTGAAGTCAGTATTATTAGCAGAGCCATCTTTCAAAGCGAGGGAGAAGCTACCATCCCCATTTGCGGTTATTTTTTGGGTTGTGGGGTCAGAAAACTGTAGGCTGCTGATGGGTGTTTGTCCGGAGCGTACAGCATCTGTCGTGCTGTTTTTGACTAAGTAAAATCTCAATCGCTCACCATTTCCAAGTTCCACCAACCGTGATGGATTGTTGCTAAATCCATTGGGGACATTGGCAAGGGCTGATAAAATGACTTGCGATCGCTCTAAAGCTGCATTGGCATAACCTGCTGCACCTGGAGAAATACCGTTAATTTTGCCAGTCGCATCGTCAACGGTAAATACACCCAATTCATTGACTACACTAGAACTGCGACCTGTGAGAGTCATTTGCAGTCGCTGTTTGACCCCAATACCAGAGATTGTAAAGGTATCTTCAGCACTCTTGGAGAGATTAGAAGGAGCCAAGTTCAGCGGCTTTTCTAACCCCAGTACAATCATTTCGTTGTTGTCAATTGCTGGAGGTCTGCCAATCGAGAAAGGATAGTTATTATCGTTGGCAACCAAGATTGTTGATTCATCCAGCACCACCACATCTTCGATGGTTTGGAAGGGGAAGTTAAATTTAGTACTGCCATCTTTATTCAAATCATTGGGATCTTGAATATTTAATAGGTCGGCAACTTCCTCTTTAGCAACAAAGCCGTCTTTATCTTTCTTAGATAAATCAACTTTGAATATCTTTTTAAGCTTGGCAGCAGCAGCTTGGCCATTGTCTCGCTCAATCACCAGATATTCATTATTGTTAATGACGGTAAAATCACCAATGGCATTACTGGCATTTTCCATCTTGTAGGAGCCAAGCTGTCCTTTGAACTGCTGAGAAGCAACATCAAATTCGTAGATTCGCAAGCTTCCTACAGGGTCCCCAAAAACGGTGCCTTCTAATAAAGGATACAGCGTTTTTTTATCGGGACTGATAGCCATGCCTTCAAATCCTCTGGAACCACCCAGGTTGGAAACTGCTGGCTCACCTTTGAGTTGCTGACGTACAGTATACCCAGTTCCTGGAAAGTCGGTGAAGTAGCCATCAACACCTAAATTGATAAATTGTTCAAATTCTTTCTTCGGATCTCCATTGTAATCTGATGCTAGGAAGAAGCCTTCATTGCGGAAGGTGTAGGGGTGTACCAGCAAACCTGCTGTGTGAGCATCTTTGACTAGGGTAGTGGGAGTACCCAAAACGCGATCGCCATCACTGATTTGACCATCTCCGTTGAGGTCATCTGGTTTACCATCATTATTGCGGTCAACCGTTGCGGCTGGGATAATCAAGCGTTTGTCTGGGCCAATACCTGTAGCGTACTTAGCAATGTTAGCTAGTTCCGCAGGTTTGGTGAGATCCCCATAGGTGCGAGCATCTTTACTGACCGTGAAATCATAGGGTCTGCCTGCCGCTCCACCAAATAACTGAACTAAGGGAATATTCACCTTAGCAGCAGGCATGATTACATCTTTCAGTTCCTTGAGATTACCTACCTCGAAGGATTGGATAAATACCCGTTTGGGGTCAGTGAAGTTGTTAGCAACTAGGGTATCAACCAGCTTTTGACCCAGGTTGGTGTTGATTTTGGTGGTACCGTCTAAGCGTGTGCCCTCAGTTGCAAAGAATGTGGGGTGCTTGGTTTCAGGATAAATACCAATTTTGCGACCTGTATCCTTTTCAACCTGCTTCACCAAATCAATGATTTCTGTGAGGGTGGGAACCTTCAGCTTGTCATTGTTAAATTTAGTTCCACGCAGAGCAGGTAAACGTTCAATTGCATTTAAGGTCTTCAGTTCTGCTAAGGTCAAGTCCTCCACAAACCAACCCGTAACGGTGCGACCATCAATAACTTTGGTTGTTTTCCGATCGGCAAATTCAGGACGCAGATTAATATCAGTGCTGGTGTCGGTGAGGTTTACGGTACCATCAGCATTCAGAATCGCCAAGGCATTTTCGTGACGAGCCACCAAAATTCCATCCTTGGTTGCCACCAAGTCAGGTTCGATGAAATCAGCCCCATCGGCGATCGCTAATTTGTAAGCTTCCAAGGTATGCTCTGGACGGGAACCACTGGCACCCCGGTGACCGATAACTAGAGGAGCATTTTTATCTAGGGTGGCAAATTCGGTCTTTTTCACTACATCGGGGTTATCAGGCGATCGCACAAATTTACTGGTAATTTGGTCGCGTACGAGGTCGCCTGTACCAGGAAAGTCGGTGAAGTAGCCATCGACACCCAAATTGATGAACTGTTTAAATTCCTGTGCTGGATCACCGTTGTAGTCTGATGCTAAGAAACGTGCTTCGTTGCGGAAGGTATAAGGATGTACAAGTAACCCGGCGGTATGGGCATCTTTTACCAGGGATGTGGGAGGAGTGAGGGTTTTGTCAGCGTCGTTAACTGCACCATCTTTGTTAACATCATCAGCAGCACCATCCCCATTCGCATCCACACCCTTGACGGAAACAATCATCCGCTTCCAAGGTCCAATACCATCAGCATAGGTGGCGATTTCCTTCAAACCTTCGACAGTCTGCAAGTCCTGATAGGTGCGTTTGTCACCCTTGACCGTGAAATCGTAGGGTTTCTCGTTGACATCCTGGTAACTTAAAGAACCATCAAGATTGACATCATAAGCATCCAGCAACTGCACCAGGGGTATATTTGTCTTAGTATTTAGTTCCTTAAGGTTACTTACTTCAAAGGACTGAATGTATATGCGGGTGGGGTCAGTAAACCCGGTTTTTTGCAAGGTTGCCAGGAGTGGTTCTTCCAACGACAAACCAAGGTTATCGTGGAAAGTTGGGTGCTTGGTTTCGGGATAGATGCCAATTTTCCGTCCTGTATCTGCTTCGGTTTGCTTAACGAGGTTGATGATTTCCTCAAAGGTGGGAATTTCATATAACCCATTAAAAGCTTGGGTACGGAAACCTTGAGGCATTTTCGCCCGTAGGGTCTTAATTTCTGCCAAGGTAAAGTCAGAAGCAAAGAAGCCTTCTTCCGAAACCCCATCCACAACTTTGGTGGTTTTGCGGCTGGCAAATTTCTCAGCCACATCGGTAGTGTTAATCATGTTTGGCTCGTGACGAGCAATTAACACACCATCCTTAGTCGAAACCAAGTCAGGTTCGATGAAGTCTGCACCCCTTTCAATTGCCAGCTTATAAGCACCAAGAGTATGTTCGGGGAGTTCACCGCTAGCACCCCGATGTCCAATTACAATCGGTGTTTTGCCACCCAAAGTATTGAGAGTAGTTACATTTGGTGTAGGGATAGGAGCATCTAACAACTTTCCGGTAGCATCAAAGTGCAGCAAGTAGGGACCAAATTCATCCCCAATCCAGATGCTGCCATCTTGTGCTAAGTTGAAGGACTCAATATCAAAATCGGCACCTGTTAATAGGCGATCGCTGGTGTTTTGATTAACAATTTGGAAGGGAACTTTCTTATTTGGGTCAGATAGTTGGATATTATTGAGAACCTTGACGCTGGCATCACCATTTGCCTCAAAGCCACGGAAGCTGGGATCGATGCGATAGAGCCGTAATAAAAAATCAGAACTGTTTGCCTTGGCACCATATCCATTGTCAGGCATAAACCAGAAGCTGTTTTGGTCAGCAATCTGTACACCACTAAAACCCTGAACTGGTTGACTGGGAAATGGAATCGTTCGTCCGTTGGTGGTTCCCGTGATGGTAGCACCAGATTTTGGCCCATCAGCGAAGGTATCTGCTGGGAGTGAAGCAAAGCCTTTGAGTGTTACGTTTGTCATAGTTATATTGTTGGTATTGCCACCTGAAAAGTGGAGAACATTAGAACTTACGAAAAAACTCTCAGAAACTATCCCTTTCTTTGCGTACTTCGTGTCTACCCTCCAAGAAGGCGAAGCGCCTATCGTGGTTAATTAAAATGGAATAATTAACCACGTAAGCGGAGCGCTCCCGCAGGGTAGACGCAAAGGAAGAAGGGAAAGAAGAGAGGTACTGAATTTATCCCCCGATTTGAAGGGGGATAAATTCATTACTATGCAACAGGAGTCAAATTCGCTCGCACAATCACATCGTTGTAGTCGAAGTCACCACCACCAGCTAAATCTTCAAAGCCGAAGGTGTTATTCCCTAATAAGCGAACGTGGTCAACTTTATCAGAGTTAGCACCGAGGTAAGCAAAGTAAACTTGGTTGGTTTGACCACTGAGTACTTGCTCGACTGTGCCACCGTTAGTAATCAAGAAAGGAGCAAAAATGCTACCACCTGTTAGGGATTTGTCATTGAAATTTGCTGTACCTTGGTTGCTGACACTCAAGTTAATATCACCAACCCGTGCGTTAATCGCAGCTTGGGCATAACCCGCATCTTGCGGACGCAGGTCAAATTTGCCATCACCGTTAGTATCGATACCGCCATTTTCATCAACCACTTTGTAGAAGCCGACTAAATTGTTGAATCCAGCTTCTCTGTTGACTGTAAAGTCGGCTTTCACCTTACCCGTAACACCCCGTAAATCAATGACTTCTCCTTCTTTCTTACCTTGCAGACTTGTACCTAAAGGTAATGCTTGAGTTGATGACTGAATCTTCACCACCAAGTTGTTGAAGTCAGTATTATTGCCAGAACCATCTTTGAAAGCGAGAGAGAAACTTCCGTCCCCATTTGCGGTTATTTTTTGGGTTGTGGGGTCAGAAAACTGTAGGCTGCTGATGGGTGTTTGTCCGGAACGTACAGCATCTGTCGTGCTATTTTTCACCAAGTAGAATCTGACATTATTGCCATCTCCAAATTCCAACGAACTATTCAACTCGTTGGGATTAAATCCGTTGGGGACATTGGAAATTGTCGAGAAAATTGTCTGCGATCGCTTTAATGCAGCTTCGGCATAACCGACTGCACCAGGAGCAATTCCATCAATTTTGCCAGTCGCATCGTCAACGGTAAACACACCCAGTTCGTTTACCTGATTAGAATTGCGTCCTGTGAGATTGACTTGGAGTTTAGGTTTACCACTGCCACCTTTGAGGGTAAAGACATCGTTGTCTGCACTTTTTGTCAGGGTTGCTCCCACCGGAATTGGTGTGGGAGTTGGTGTGGGAGTTGGTGTGGCAGCAACAGTAGGAGTTACCTCAAACTGGCTGACAATTTTGGGTTGACGGCTGGTAATTGCACTGGGATTAGCTTCCAATTCTTGACGAGTGTAAGCATCAATACCATAAGTAGTCACCTGCAGCTTCTGAGTGTCTTTATCAATGTTAAATTCACTCCAACCATAGGTATGCGTCGCTACGTAATCTCCCTGAAGCAACTTAGCATTAATTTTACCGTTAGCTTGTTGCAGGTTATTATCCAAGCCGAGAGGATCGTAACCCAAAGGAGACAGACTGTTATTGACGAGTTGCTTGATGAAATCGTCTTTATCGTTGGGTGTGCTGTCTGCATCATTAGCCACAGGCAGCGAATCGTAAAATTTCTTCTGGTCAGTCGTTATCAACTTAGCATCCGTTGCAAGTTGCGCTACTGTCTGTCCAAAGGGTGCATCAAAGGCAACAGAACCTGTGGTGATTTCAAAGGCACTGGTAGCAATTTGTGCTTGACCGGGCGCGGTTTGGTAGGTGAGGTTGTTTACTAAGGTGCCGTGAATATCCGCAGACACAAAGACAACGTTGCTGATTTTGTTGTCTTCGACATATTTCAGGATTTCGGTACGTTCGGCAGCATAACCTTCAAATCTGTCTGAAGCCGCAAGCACACCTAAATTCTGGATCGGTTCTGGGACGATTACAAACTTCCAGGTAGTGCCATTTTTCTCAGCCTTTAACAAGTCACCCTTGAGGTCTTCAACTTGCTGGCGACCCAACATAGTCCGGGTAGGATTAAAGGACTGTGTTAAGAAGCTACCGATTTGAGCTTGGTCGGTAAGGTTGCTAACATTTGTCAATCCTGGGTCGCGGAACGAACGGGCATCTAGCACAAAAGTGGCGGCATCGCTACCGTAACTGTTGTATCGATAAAGTTTGCGTTCGTCGGCAGTGCGGGTGTCTCCTGTGGCACCATATGACAGGTCTTTTAAGGGGTTGTATTCTTGGAAGGCTTGGAAACCCCTGTCGTATAGGGGTGAGTCGTTGATTAAGCCCGAAGTTGCGCCGTATAAAGCTTTGTCTGCCGCAGAAGCAGCATCGAGCAGTTTACCACCCTCAAAATCATTAACAACTTCGTGGTCGTCAACGGTTGCCAAGATGGAGGTATTTGCCCGCAGGTCACCCCAGGTATTTTGACCGTACCGCTTACCGTAAACTTCATCATGTTTCGCACGGTAATCGTCCAAGGTTATCGCTTGCTCTTTCTCAGTCCCATCAGGATTTCTCACTGCTGGGGATGCGTAGTCAGCGTAGATGGTGTCACCCAATTCCACAAAGAATTCGAGGTTACTTGTATCCGCGTTGGCAATTGCCGGGTAAGGGCTAAGTTCACCGCGCCAGTCACCAGATACACCAAATTTCAAGCCAGTACGAGTACCGAGTGCAGCAGCTGTGTTAAATTTCCCTGTTGCTTTCGCGCCTGTTGCATCGGTAACGCGGTAGAAGTATTCAGTGTTAGGAGTTAAACTTGTAACATCGACCTTGACAGGTTGCAGGGCGTTGGTAACATTCGCTGTTTTGGTGCCGACAATGGTACTGAAGTCAGCTTTGGTGGAGTATTCAAAGTTGACAGCACCGATGTTATTACTCCGTGTCCACAACACAGTCGAGTTTTGGGTAGTGTCACCGCTCGCTACACTGTTAGGGAAAGCTGGTTTTGCAACTGGCAGATTGTTCGGTAACTCTAAAATACCGAGTCTCTCAGTCGGGGAATTGCCTGTAACGTTGAAATCGTTGTCGTTAATCAGGGCGAGAGTATTGGGTGCTACCAGTGCCAAACCTTCTAGTTTTTCAACCCCGGTGTAACCCAATTTAGCCGCATTCGCAATTAGGCTCTTGCTTACAGGGTTAATTTTGGCAGTTGTTAACTCCGCAGGGGTCAACTGTTCGATGGTCTTACCTGCTGGCAAAGTAAAGTTAGCAGGATTATTGATGTTGGTTGCCTTAGCCAAATCAATTTGGTAAATGAGTTTGTTCGAGGCATTGGTAGCCCGGTCATCACGTTCAACAACCGCAAATTTACCGTTACCCAGCGAAACTGCATCTCCCAACTTGTCGGTTTTGGCGGTACCACTAGCTGTAATATCGTCGAGAAGATACAGATATTCGCCAGTTACCGTTTTAGAAACTGTGTCAAATTCCAGAACTCGGAGATTGCGGGAAGTGCTGGATGCTGTATTGGCAGCGTTATCTGGGTTATCAATGGCACTTTGAATAAAAGCATAAAGCTTATTACCTTCCAAAGCCACAGCTTCAAATCCGCGATTACTGCGTCGTTGGGCATAAACCTCTGGTAATACCTCAGTCCCAAAAGTGCCAGCAGCTTGGTCTGGGTCGGGTGCAGTGGCAGTTCCCTTGGGAATAAAGCGGTCAAGCAACTTACCCTTAATGTCAAAGTGGTAAATCGCTGGACGATATTCATCCACCATCCAGTAGTCACCATTTTCTGCAACAACAATCCCCTCTACGTCAGCACCAAAAGGATCGTTAGCTAAAACTTTGTTGTCCAGGTCAACACCAATTTCATCGGTATAGGCAAGATTGTTGGTTTTAGCTTGCAGGTTGGGCAATCCAGTTAACGGGGTTGTGCCATCTTGACGGAATAACCCAGTTCTATTGGTAATGTTAATTTGACTCGTGGTGCGGTTGAGTTCAAAATTGACGATTTCTGGCTGGAAGCTGGGCAAGAAAAATGGTCTGTTTTGACCAGTGGGTTCACCATTGGGGCCTCGGTCTGTGTGAGTGACAAACTTCAAGTTGCCATTAGCCGCAAGTCCTTGGAAATACAACCCAGAAAAACCACCCAAGAGAATATCTTGACCTTTGGAGGTTGTTCCCAATTTGGGTAGGTTGCTGAAATCGTAATTCGTCAGCTTGGGCTGGGCAACAGGAGTGCGAGGATTGTAAGAAGTGGTATCGATATTTAAAGGAGTGGGGAAAGAGTTAGCGATATTTTCCCAAGGCACGAACTTGAAGTTGCTGCTGATGTTGACGATTTCGCCATCATCGTCGGCTAATCTCGCTGGTAAATTGTCACCATCTTGGGTAACAAATAAACCATTGGGGAAGTTGGGCCCCACAGGCACGTTTACGACATCTGCACCATCAGATTCTTGGACACTATCGATTCCGCCATTGTTACCAACAGCAAACTGACCGACGTAATCGTTGTTACCTTCGCGGGTGTAGGCAGCAAAGGTGTTATTTCCTTGGCTCGAAGCTAACAGGTAACCTGTGCCGTTTTTGCCGTAGTAAATAGATAGACCTTCGACATCTTGTTCCAAACGAGTACCACCCAAGTCTTTCACCCGGTCAATTAGCTTACCCGTGTTGCTGCCGTTGGGGTCTGCTTGGTACTTCCAGATACCTACATCTTCTTGGCCAATGTAGAGGAAGCCTGTTTCTTGGTCTACCACCATGCCTTCGAGTTGAGCGCCACGGTCAGTAGTGGTAGGTACAGTAAAATTGCGTACTCGTTCAGCACCAATTTTGCCATTACCTTTATCAATCAGTTTAAACTGAGCCACATCTCCAGTTTGGCGACGGTTGGTAAAGACGTAGGAATCGTTGGTTACTGGACTGCGGTATAAAGCTAGACCGTAAGCACTCCGCGTGGAGGCTGAATAAGGAGCCTCAAATGGTGCTGCTTGGAATATCGTCCCAATACTGCTATCGGTAATATCTTGTAGATATTGACCAGCTGTGGTGGGGTTGGGGTTGATTTGGAAGATTGCCAGTTTGTCGTTATTGCGATCGCTAGCTACGGCAATATCTACCGTTTGACTGCCCAACTTAAACCCGTATTGCAAATCAACGTTGTTGTAGCGAATATTGTCAGGGTTAATTGTCTGTACCAAACTACCTGACAGGTCATAAATCCGCAAACCGCCATTTTTAACTGAGGTGACAACTAAACTCTTGGCACTATCTGTGGAATTTACGTAGATAGCTGGGTCATCGGCATCAGCACGCTGACTAAATGGTAAGGTATCATCGTCAACTAAATCGGGACGGGTTTCTACTATTGGTGCTGCGGAGGGAACTAAGTCAGCCCCTAAAGTGAGGATTTGGGTATATTGCGATGTGTTAAAGTTGTTATCACTTACCAACACAATCGACTGACGACCATCAGCTAACTTGGGACCCAAGGCTAGACCCTCGACATTATCTAATCCAGTCAGGTGATCTGGGTCAGTAGGCAACTCGAGGTCATTAAAATTTAACAGCAGACGCTTTTGAGCAGGAGCGATCGCTGCGAGTTGGGCAGCACTTAAAGTAGTGAGTGAGTCGAAAGTGCTAATATCAGTCGCACCTTGGAGGCTAACTTCATAGATTTTAATCGTGTTACCTACACCGACTGCAAAAGCGCGTTCCAACCCGATAAAGGTGC
>JAHHGZ010000080.1 GCA_019359595.1 Cyanomargarita calcarea GSE-NOS-MK-12-04C | reverse complement strand
GTTGAGCAAACACCATGCTTTTAATATAGTGTTTTTAGTTACCTTGAAATTTGCCCACACTCGGTACTAACATTAAATGTGTTTGCCCTGGCTATTTAGATATTTCTGCCAAAACTGGATGCTCCCAGCCCAATCGTAGCGACCGCCAATTAAGAGTTTTAAGTTATTGCTAAAAGCAATTTGATCTTGCAGATAGATTCCATAAAATTCATTAGTCACGGCAAAGTCTGAAAGAAGTAGACTAAGTTGGGGTGTTGGAACATTGTAATTTGGACTGAGAATATCTAAATCAGGAAAGTCATCGCTAAAAAATAATTGATTGATTCTATTGAAATTACGATTGAAATCAACTCCAGCTAGAATCTGATGGGAGATTGATCCTGTACTAAATTTCCCTAGTAAGTCGATCTGTCCAAAATAGTTGTTGAATGGAACGCCATCATCAGCATAAAGTTGAAAGCCTGTTAAAAAGCGATCGTCTACGAGGCTTGTAGCGAAAATATCGGTTCGAGTATTAAAAGCCTGCGTTATAGCAACATTGTTACGAATTTGCCAATTATCATTAAATTTGTGATTCAGTCTATAACCATACTTTTGCGTCGTATATTCCTGAGACAGGAAATCAGGGTATGTGGAAAAGAAGTTCCGAGATGGAAAACTATCGTCACTCAGCAACGGTACCTCAAAAGTAGTCGGGTTGCCAGAAAACTTAATGTACTCATAGTATATATCTAGAGTTGTTCGATCTCCTAATTTCCAGGTAAGCGACGGCGCAATTGTAGTTGTTTTTGAACTGGCAAAAGCTTGGTAACTCCCTTCACCCCGATAGCTGGCGATAAAGCGATAGAGAAGGGTTTTATCGGTAGTCAATGGACCAGATAAATCTATGCTGGGCTGATACAATCCGTAATTTCCAGCTTCAAACGCAAGCTTGTAATATGGTTCGTTCAAAGGTTGTTTTGTGGTGACATTAATGATTCCACCTGGCTCTAACGCACCAAACAAAACTGAAGCAGGTCCTTTAAGAACTTCCACCTGCTCAACTGTCCCAATCGGTGTCAAACCGAAGTAATCAACATCACGGGAACCATTTCGGAAATTTGACTGATCGAGCGTTCCTCCAAATCCTCTAATGATTCTAGTTCCAGCGGGCGCACCAAAAAACGATCCCCCATCTACTACACCACTGACTGTTTCTACTGCATCAGTTAAATTTCTTACGTTGCGATCGCGCAACACCTCTTGCGGTACAACCTGAATCGATTGGGGAATATCCCGCAAAGGTGTGTCCGTTCTTGTTGCGGTTGAGGCATTAGGTACACGATACCCATCTTGCTCTCCCGTCACCACCAACTCAATCGGCTCATCTTGCTGCGCTGCTGGCTTTTCCTGGGGTTTCTCAGTTACTGGCTTTTCTTCTACTGGCGGTGCTTGGGGTGGCTGTGTCGCCACTTCCGCTTCGGCCACAGCAAAAATCAACCCGACATTATCATCAAATAACTCCACCGCAGGCAAAGCCTTCTCACCTACCACCGTCACCCGCACAGAATTCGTGTCAATATTCGTAACTGTTATTTCCGTAATTCCTGATAAAGGCTTTTCCGATTTAAACGTGAAAGCATCCCCATTAGGTAATCGCAACTGCCCACCCGTAATATCGGCAATAAAACTATTACCCGTGCTGCGATTGGCGACTTGTAGTTTATCCCCTTGGGCTGTTTCTAAAATCACTTCCACACCTTTCTCGGTGGGATTAGCTTTGACACCCGTAATTCTAACAACTTCCCCTTGAGTTGCAGGAGGATTAGTTGGAGTTGGTGACTGAGAAACCAAACCATCAATAGTAGTAGCTGGGGATTCAAACTTGCTCAGTTCGATAATTTCGGTATTTTTCCCTTTAGCTTCCACCTCCGCTAAAGCAGGTTGAACAGCGTAACTAATAAAATATCCGAATAAACTCAACTCCAGGCACAAACGCATACTTGGTAGAAATATAAATTTATTCACGCCACTCTCCCCACCAATAAATTAAATTATTGCGTAAAATTATCAACTGTATGTAGAAGTAGTTTAGAGAAGTAGCTGCTCTAGTGTCTATCCAAAAATGGCGTTAATGTCCCAAAATGGCACTATTGAGCAGAAATAGATTTTTTTCCTAATAAACATTCACGCTTGTGTAATGCCAAGGTGATTTATATGTTTGCTTGGCAACCTTCGAGGGTTAAGATAATCAATGGCTAGTCTTTGACTATTGCCCCAATGTAGGTAAATTTTCCATAATTTTCCATGCGTCGAGATTCAATTTTTTATAAATTATTTCAACAATCTCCTAGTTTGTTATTTGAGCTATTGACAAATCCACCAGCAAATGCAGATGAATATAGATTTGATTCTGTAGCAGTTAAAGAGCCGAAATTTGAGATTGATGGCATATTTCTGCCACCAGAAAGCGAAAATCCAGGTGTGGTATATTTCTGTGAAGTGCAGTTCCAAAAGGACGAAAGACTCTATGAAAGAGTATTTGCGGAATCTTGGTTATATTTCTACCGCAACCGGGATAGATTTAGTGATTGGCAAATAGTAATAATTTACCCATCCCGTAATCTAGAACAAAGCCATCTTCACCCGCATCGAGCATTTCTCAACAGCGACCAAGTATTTCGACTATATTTGGATGAGTTAGGGGACATTCGCTCTTTACCAGTGTGGGTAGCGTTAATGGTGTTAACTACGCTAGATGAGGAGCAAACACCACAGGAAGCGAGATACATATTAGCCAAGAGTCAACAGGAAACTCCTCAGCCAGAAAATCGCGCCATAATAGAGTTACTGACTACAATAATGGTGTACAAATTTGAGGATAAAAGTCAACGGGAGGTAGAAGAAATGTTAGGAATTACACTCAAAGAAACACGGGTTTACCGGGAAATTAAGGAAGAAGGACGGGAAGAAGGACGGGAGCAGGGAGAAAAATCCCTCGTTCTGCGTCAGTTAAGTCGAAGGGTGGGAGAATTACCGCAATTCGTGCGATCGCGTGTTGAATCTCTCTGTTTGGAACAGTTGGAAAATCTGGGTGAAGCGTTGCTTGATTTTCAGGGTATGGCTGATTTAGAAGCTTGGTTAAATCGACTTTGAGATCGAGTGTCAAATTTCCATTATTGTATTTGTTGGTGTTTTTAATGTCCCAAAATGGCACTATTGAGCAGAAATAGATTTTTTACCTAACAAACATTCGCTGGGTGTAATCCCAAACTGGCGTTTAAAAGCCGCAGCAAAGTGTCCCAAATGGGAATAACCTAATAAATTAGCCACCTCTGCTACAGTTACCCCACCATGTCGCAATAGTTGCTCGGCTCGTTCCAGACGTTTCTCTGTGAGATAATTAAATACACTTCTACCAAATAATGCCCTAAACCCATAGCGTAGAGTCCTGTCACTAACTCCCACTACTTGTGCTAATTCCACTAACGACGGTGGATTTTCTAAACGGAAGTGCAAAATTTCCCTAGCGTGGTGAATGCGGGTGGTAGTTGTGGGTTTAAGCCGTGGTGATGGTGGTAGTAGTTCGCTGCGATCGCTTAAAATTGGAGCTAGCTGTAAAGCCATAAGTTCTATGACTTTTCCTTGCAAATACATTTGCTTTGTGATTCCCTGGTAGGGACAGTAAATCATTTGCTTGACTACTTGTGCGATCGCAGTTGTAATTTCTGGGTAAATCAAGGTTTGCCAGTCATTACCCTTGGCTAACAATCGCAACTGGGGAAGCATTTCGCCATCACGATTTGGAAAAAAAGTTTGCAGCACATTAGGTGACATATGGATATCAATACCCATATGTCTAGATTTAGAACTTTTTACAAACATCTGACGCTGCACACCACTCCCAGAAATGCAAGTATACCCCGCTCCCAACTTTCCACCATATTCATCAACAGAGGTTCCTGATAGCCACACACAGAATTGCAACGGGTGATCCCACTCTGAAACTTGAATTAGTACATCTTCACGCAGGTCATAGTCAAAAATTGATAAGCAAATTTCTGGATGCACCTCAATCTCCCTGCTACCACCTTGACCGAATTGTTGGGGTAACTGGGATACATACTCAAATGGCTGCAAATTTGGACTAGATGTAATACTTTGGGCTGTTCCGTCCCATATTTCATCCCATTCTTGCAATTTCATGGTCAGGGTCATAGTAAGTGCTTAGTTAATAGTATTATTTAGCAAAATATAATAATAAAGATTATCAATAAGAAATCAACTAAACAGTAACATGATACGCAGGTAAAAATAGCGTATCTCCTCAATACTTCGGGGTTTGCAGCAGGTAGAGAGTTGTTGATAAGCAGCTAAAGGTGTTGTAGTAAACGTTTGTGTGAACCAGAATATACTACGCCTTATGACATTAACCTCGTCGGTGAATATAACATCGCCGGTGAAATGTGGAATGTTTTACCCCTATTTGAAAAATTAGGAATTCGCGTCTTAGCAAAAATTACAGGTGATGCCCGCTACAAGGAAGTTTGTTCCGCTCATCGAGCCAAATTAAATGTGATGATTTGCTCGAAAGCCTTGCTCAATATGGGCAGAAAAATGGAGGAACGCTACGGTATTCCTTACACTGAAGAATCTTTCTACGGTGTCGAGGATATGAATCGCTGTTTGCGAAATATTGCCCAGAAATTGGGTGACTCCGATTTACAAGAAAAAGTTGAAAAGCTAATTGTCCAAGAAACTCTAGCGCTAGATATTGTCCTCGCACCTTATCGCGATCGCCTCAAAGGAAAGCGAGTTGTTCTTTATACCGGAGGTGTGAAGAGTTGGTCGATAATTTCGGCTGCAAAGGACTTGGGTATGGAAGTTGTTGCTACCAGTACAAAAAAAAGTACGGAGGAAGATAGAGCTAGGATTAAAGAATTACTGGGTGAAGATGGCATTATGTTAGAAAAAGGCAACCCTCAAGAAATATTGAAGGTGATTGCTGAAACTAACGCTGATATGTTGATTGCAGGTGGTCGTAACCAATACACTGCATTGAAAGCAAGAATTCCTTTTCTCGACATCAACCAAGAACGTCACCATGCTTATGCAGGTTATTCGGGAATGATTGAAATGGCGCGAGAATTGGACGAAGCTATTTACAGCCCAGTGTGGGCCCAAGTCCGCAAGCCGGCTCCTTGGGAGGTCGGAGTCTAATGGCAAAAGTTAAGATTCCCAATAAAGCAGTTGTCGTAAATCCCCTCAAACAAAGTCAAGCCTTAGGTGCAGCCTTAGCGTTTTTGGGATTGAAGGGGATGATGCCCCTATTGCACGGTTCCCAAGGTTGTACAGCTTTCTCTAAAGTAATTTTAGTAAAGCATTTCCGAGAAGCGATTCCTCTGTCCACCACCGCCATGACTGAGGTAACAACCATTTTGGGTGGGGAGGATAATGTTGAACAGGCGATTCTGACTCTGATGGAGAAGTCCAAACCAGAAATCATTGGTTTATGTACAACGGGATTAACAGAAACCAGAGGTGATGATATGGACGCTATCCTCAAGGATATTCGCAAAAATCACCCAGAATTGGATGAACTACCAATTTTATTAGTTTCTTCGCCAGATTTTAAAGGTGCATTGCAGGATGGCTACGCTGCTGCAGTAGAGAGAATGGTGAAAGACCTCCCTCAAAATGGCGAAACCAGACCGCAGCAGATCAATGTTTTGGTGAGTTCCGGCTTTACTCCTGGGGATGTCCAGCAAATAAAAGAAATAATCGGCGCATTTGGATTGATGCCGATTATTGTACCTGACCTTGCGGCTTCCTTGGATGGTCACCTTGACGATTCCTACAGCCCAATTACAGGTGGTGGTACGACCCTCCCACAACTGAGGAAGATGGGTAGTTCAGCCTTTACCATAGCGCTAGGGGAGAGTATGCGTTATTCAGCGCAAATTCTGGAAAATCGCTTTACCATACCATTCGAGGTATTTACCGAACTCACCGGATTGGAAGCGGTGGATGAGTTTATGCAAGCATTAGCAGACTTAAGCGGTAACTGCGTTCCAGAAAAATATCATCGTCAGCGTCGCCAGTTGCAAGATGCAATGCTGGATACACATTTTTACTTCGGTCGCAAACGAGTCTCCCTGGCACTGGAACCCGATTTGCTTTGGGCAACAGCCCATTTCTTGCAATCAATGGGAGCCTCCATTCATGCCGCAGTCACAACAACGCGATCGCCTTTGTTAGAGCGGATGGAGGTAGACACAGTATATATCAGCGATTACGAAGACTTTGAGCAACTAGCAGTAGGTTCCGATTTGTTGATTGCCAACTCCCACGGGAAAGCGATCGCCAAACGTTTGGCAATTCCTCACTATCGCATGGGGATTCCGATTTACGATCGCCTGGGTAACGGTCAATTCAGTAAAGTTGGCTACCGGGGCACGATGGAGATGTTATTTGATATTGGCAACATCCTCTTAGAACACGAGGAAGAAAAAGCTATGCATTTATTTAATGCTGAGTGTTAATGGCTAACAGTTAATGCTCACCAATCACAGGAGAATCAAAGAATGAAAATAGCCTTCACGACCAGCGACAGAGTTCATATTAATGCTCACTTTGGGTGGGCAAAAGAAATTGATGTTTATGAAGTCTCCGACCTGGGATTTCATTTCGTAGAAACCCTCACCTTTGAGGGCAATCTCAAAGAAGATGGAAACGAAGATAAATTAGCCGCCAAACTTCAAGCTTTAGGTGATTGCACGATTGTTTATGTATCCGCGATTGGTGGAACCGCAGCCGCTAAATTAATCAAGAAACAGGTGACACCAGTTAAAGCGCGATCGGAAGAACAAGAGATTACGGATGTTCTCAATCAATTAGTGCAAACTCTCAAAGGAAATCCACCACCTTGGCTGCGTAAAGCCTTACAGAAAAAAACTGAAAGTTTTGAAGATGGGTTAGAAGAGGAAGCCACTGTATGAGCGCAACTAATAATCTTAATGGAACAGCAACAAATGAAGTAATTAATTCGCCATTCCTGAAAGCGATCGTCCAACAAATTCGCGGACAAGATAGTTACGGAATTTATCGCAGTTGGGCGGATGATTTGCTACTGAAACCCTATGTAGTTACCAAACAAAAGAAACGTGAAATTTCTGTCGAGGGTGAAGTAGACGCAATTACTCAAGCACGGATTATGGCATTTTTTCGGGCTGTAGCTGCCCGCATTGAACAAGAAACAGGCTTAATCTCACAGGTTGTGGTTGATTTAAGCCATGAAGGATTTGGCTGGGCTTTAGTTTTTTCCGGTCGTCTCTTGCTAACTTGTAGAACTTTGCGTGATGCTCAACGTTTTGGTTTTGACTCCTTAGAAAAGTTAGCCCAGGAGGGAGAAAGCCTTGTCCAAAAAGGGCTTGAGTTGGCTCAACGCTTTCCTGAAGTTGGCCAAATTTAAGGAATTGGGAGTTAGGAGTTAGGAGATGCTTATGGTGGAAACTGAAGATATTAATCAAAAAATTGAGGAATTAAAAAGTCAGATCAGACGGCTCAACAGCAAAGCAGGTCAAATGAAAATGGACTTGCATGATTTAGCAGAAGGGCTACCCACAGATTTTGAACAACTGATGGATGTGACTGCTGCAACTTATGAAGTCTATCGCAAATTAGACGAAATGAAGCAACAGTTAAACAAATTGGAGCAAGGAAAATGACCGGAAACTTTGAGGAATTTCAGCAAATTGTTGATGCCGAGGATTATTTTAAATTTTTTGATCTACCTTACGAGCAAACGGTTGTCAATGTAAATCGTTTGCATATTTTGAGTCAATTTTCCAAATATATCCAAGAAATTGATGAAAAGAATCCTGACCTTAATCAGTCAGATAAGCTAGCTCAATATCATGCGGCTTTGGAAAAAGCATATCAGGTCTTTATTGAATCAACACCACAGCAAGAAAAGCTGTTCAAAGTGTTTAAAAAGAAACCAAAAAATGTAGTAACGCTGACAGAACTCACTTCTGATTAAGAGGTACAAAGTGGTTAACCTAACGCCTACCGAGTTAGAACGTTACCGTCGCCAAATGATGCTCCCGAATTTTGGCGAATTGGCACAGAAACGCCTCAAATCAGCTACAGTTCTGGTTACAGGTGTAGGAGGTTTGGGTGGGACGGCTGCGCTTTACCTAATGGTGTCAGCAATGTGGTAAACTCAGCCTAATTGCTGGAATGGTTACAGAGTATGCGATTAGGATATGCAAGGGTGAGCAGTAAGCATCAAGCTGACACGGAAGCACTTGACCAACAAATCAATCGGCTCGAAAAAGCTGGGGCAGAAAAAATATTATTTGATGTGGAATCAGGTAGGAAAGATTCTAGGAAGAATTTCAATCAAATCATTGCCCTTGCCAAAAATGGGGTAGCAACTGAGATAATTGTTACGCGGTTAGATCGACTGGGTAGGACGGTAGTTGGCATTCATAGAGCGATAGAGGCATTCCAGAAAGCTGGGGCAAAGCTTACCATCCTAGATTCCCCCCTAGGCGATACGAATTCCGCTTTTGGGTGGTTGACCGTTAATAATATTGCGGGTCTAGCTGAGTTTGAATCAAGGCTTTTATCCGAACGTGTTCGGTATGGAACCGAATACTATAGATCGAACCTTAAATACTTTGGGAAGCCTCCCTTTGGATATGTCAAGGATGAAAATTCTAAATTAATACCACATCCAGAACAATGGGCGATCGCAAAAGAAATAATTTGCAGACTTTACCAAAATTCTTTCAATTCAATATCCCGGTGGTTGTTTGAAGCTCACGGGATAAAAATGCATTCGACTACTTTTAGGAAATTACTTCATAATCCAGCTTTACGCGGACATACCTTCTATGACTTGCGGAATAAAGATAAAGAAACCCAAAGGCAATATAATACGCACCAAGCACTAATTACTGAAAAACAATACGAAGAGTTAGCACAGATTTTTTCACAATTCGATAGAAAAGACCCCGCTAAGTATAATCCACATATCCTACCTGGCATATTCAAGTGTGGATTGTGCGGGTACAGTATGTCGCAAACGAGGGGCGGCGACCAATATCAATGTGCCCATTATAAAAGATTTGGGAAGGCAGCCTGCGCGAATGGGAAAACTATATCAAAGAAGATTGTCAAAAGTGCGATCGCGGCGGAACTAACAAAACATGCGAATGGAATATTAGAAATCTTTAAGGAACAACAGCAACAAAAACCTGCGGAGGATGAGAAGCTTCTAGATTTGCAGCACAGGCTAAAAACATTGGAAACAATCGCGGGGAATCCGGCAGTAGATGCGGCGATAATGGAAGTAAAGATGCAAATTAGGAATCACGACCATCAGCAGAAAAATCGTGATTCTAGCACTGAAGAAGATTTGCTAGTTTTTAAAGCATTTCTTCAAGCCGATTTTTGGGAGGCATTGTCCGATTTGGAATTCAAGCTTACCGGACTAAGATTTTTGGAGGAAGTAACCTTTAATGGGGGTAGGGAGTTTTCCTTTTCTTTTCGCTCTATCTCTCTGCCATAGGCTACTGCCTTGTCCCAAATATTCTGCCAAATATCTTTCTCTACCATTTATTTTGTCCTGAAGCGTAATTTATTTTAGTAGGTTTGGTCTATTAATTCCGTTCTTGGGTAACAGCAAGATGGTACGCGAGCAATCTTGTTGCAATCATTTTTTAGCGAAATAAAAGACCCTCGTGTACCTAGAACCCGTGCCAATACTACTCGGTTAAGAGAAACTAGAAACCCGGATTCTTGAAGAATCCGGGTTTCTAGCCCCTCGAATATCCTTAACCGACAAGTATTGGAACCCGTGCCCATTTGTTAGCAGCAGTTATTTCCGCAGGTATAGAACGTTTAAAAGCTAGAAAAGAAAATTTAATAACCTTCTATACTATTGAACAACACGAAATGGAATAGGGAGTAGGTTTTTTGTCCCTACTCCCTACTCGCCACTTTTTATGAACTACCGCTAATTGAGTGCAGCGATTGTTTGTTGATGGGTCAAACCTACTTTCCGTATTGCGTTATACGAAATTTCGGCAACGTTAAGCGATCGCAAGCAAGAAAGTTTTGGCAAAGTTAGTCTCTATGCCCGTTCTAACAATATAACCTCAGAATATTGTACCGAGCAGGCGATCGCATTCTGAATCCGTGCCTGCCTATTTATGGGGTTTCTAATAAGTGCCCTTTGCCTTCTCATCCTGATTTTAGTAATTAGAATATCAGCTTGTAATTTTTTCAGCTTTTTTTGTCAACAGGTTTATTAACTTTTGTTTATAGCCTCTGTGGTCACTATTTGTGTCTGAGGTTTTTTGAGGATTTTGTAACGCCTCTTTTATTTCAGTCTTAGATTCACACCAAGAATAGATCGCTTTTGATAATGCCACTACTTCGTTAGGCTTGCTTTCAATTAGCTTTAGTAGCTCTTTTCTAGATTCATCTGTAAACAAATTAGATTTATTATTATCTTCTAATAGGTTTAGAAAAGTATTAAGCTTCTTTTTAGCAGTGTTGTAGTAGTCTCTACGGTGACTATAGGATTGGATATAAGGACTTACTTTCCACCAAATTAGCGCCGTTGGAATACCGAAAAGAATTCCCACCCCAAAAGATAGGGAAAAATCTACCCAAGCACTGTCTTTAAAAGGAGGTCTGGTAGGATACTTGCCTGGGTTTTGTGCTATCAGGTAACGTGAGCTGCCAGCACCCATTGAGCTTGCAATTAGACCAAAACTTAATGCACCAATGGTTTTATTCAGGTGGCGATCGCGTTCTTTAGCTGCCGTTTCATTGTCACGCAGGAGTTGTTGTATTTGTCGATCGCGCTCGGTTTGTTCTATTTCTACTATACCGCGAATTGTGTTGATCATTTGGTCAAACAAATTTTGACTTGGCTGAAGATAGCCTAAGTCTGTATTAATTTGTTCTACATAAGTATCTTCAACTAATTCCCAGAAAATTAACAAAAATTTTAAATCATCATTTGCAATACAGATATTGTTTATTTTATTAAATTCTATTCGATAATTTTTACAATTAGTTTGAATCGTATTTTTATGAATTTGCAAGTCTCTTAATTGACGAGCATAATTCAACGATATTTCCGGTATTTCATTCAGCCACAAGCTAAATTTATCCAACTTAGAACTTACTGGCTGATTTTTAACATCGTTAAAATCTATGACTTTATTTTCTAACTTAGAATAATCTTCTCTAGCTTGCTGATTACACCACATAGCTTGATAACGAGCATAAATAATTTTACTGCGGTAGTTAAGCAGATTGATTAAAGGGTAATAATACTCTCCTATTTCTTCTAATTGTGTAGTTTTGGAATTGGTATTTAACCAAATTAAAATATGACACTGCTGTTGAGGTGAATCAGCATCATTGTTATATTCATAAATCTGACTACCTAATAACTTTCCCTGAAATTGACACTTTATATTCAGGTTTTGGCAGGTTTGGGTTGAAAGTAAAGCTATCACACAAGCATCAGCAAAAGCTTGCTCATTCTGAATATCACCCAGAGGTTGAGTAAATAATACTAAAGTTTGACCTAGAGAAGCATTGATATTATTGGGAAGTAAACAGTTATCAGTATTGAGTCCCCTTAAATCAGCAAGTTGTACCTCTGGTTCGGGATAACGCAGGGTTAAATCAAGCGCGTAGGTATCATGAATTTGCAGAGGATTGACTTCACCTCTTAAATGAAGATGCTTTTGATGTTCAATGGCGGTGAAAGGTAAAATTTGTTGAGTAAGTATAGACCCATTTATATTAGATAATTGAGAATTTTGGGCTGTGATTAATGCTGGTAAGCTTTCTAGTTTGGGGATGTCTAGTTTTTTGCCCAGTTCTTGACACTTTATCCATAAATGGTTTGCATCATTGACTTGATGTTTTGTGCCTTGTGCCAGATTATAGTGCAGATGAAAGGCGTATAAAGTGAGTTTGGGTCGGGAGCATCCAGTTTTGGCAGAAATACCCAAACGACCAGGTAAAACCGATTTAATTTTAGTATCGATTGTGGACAAATTCTAACGTAACTAAAAACACTACATTAAAAGCATGGTATTCACTTACA
>JAHHGZ010000079.1 GCA_019359595.1 Cyanomargarita calcarea GSE-NOS-MK-12-04C | reverse complement strand
TGTGTGAGGAATTGGTCCGGAGACGCAATAAAACAAACCGGGCATTCCTCTCAACACCAAATCGTTCGCGCAGCGTGCCCTATACGGGCAAGATTATGGTGTGGGACTCCTGCCCGATTGAGTTGAACAAAAGTGTAAGGTTTTAGCTGATTTTCCAAATATGGGACGTAGTTTCGATTACCTTGCACCCTCATTGAAAGGTTTTGCAGTTGGCAATTATATAATTTTTTATCGTCCAATTGAAAGTGGGATTGAGGTTGAGCGTGTTTTAAATGGATATCGTGACCTTGATGCTTTGTTTTCAGAAAATGATGATAGTTGAGCGTCCTAAAGAAGATTTTCTTCCGCCTTCCCCCTTCACCCCTTCACCCCTTCACCCCTTCCCCCCTTCCCCCACTTCTTTTAAACGCTTAATTTCTTGGTATGCTTGCTGACATTGCAGATAATTTTCACTTTCTATCTTGGCATTGCCAAAACATAATTGCTCGTGGGTGAGAATCAAAGTTTCATAAGGTGCAATAGGGGTTACAGACAATCGTAATAATTGCAAATATTCGCCATCGGTGCGGCTTTTTTTCTGGGGAAGTACCTTAGTCTCATGTAACTGTTGTAACATCGCTAAATACAGACAGCGGCAAGCTTCACGATAATTACCTTGACGGTAAAATTCATGCGATCGCCCTATTAATGCAGCAATAGACAAATCACTGGAACGAGTTGATTCCTCAATAGCAGTAGAATTGCTAGTCCCAAACCAAGAATGGATGTAAGGACTGAATTCTCGCCACAATCGCCAAGCTATCCAAACCAAGAACAATCCCAATAAAAGCCAAAAAAGGAAATTCAGCAACTTTAAGAGCAACTGACCGTCAATTGACCATTCAGGCTCACCCCATTCAGGTAAAGCAAGATTAAAGCGAGAAAACTGGTATTCCACCCATTCTCCCAGTTGTTGCTTCATTTGGTCTAATTGCCAATCCCAGCTTGTTTTTTCAAATATATCTACGGGCATAGCATTGAGGAGTGGAGTTAGGAGTTAGGAGTTAGGAGTTAGGAGTTAGGAGTTAGAAGTTAGGAGTTAGAAGTTAGGAATAATACAATAATTTATCACTGCTTATAGTCAATGTAACAACTAGTGCAGACCCGAGGCCCCGCCACTAACCTGAAAACACCATCTTAACGACAACCTTACCTCATATCATGTCCGCCTAATTACTTATAAATCCCCCAAGAACCCCACCCCTTTATCCCCTCCCCGTATACTGTCCGGGGACTTTTAGCACAGCTAAAAGGGGGTGGGGTTGAGTGACTGCGGGAATTATAATTGATTAACCGAACATGATATCACATCTTGCACCTACCGTATAAACCACATAATTTTACTTTGATAAGTTATTAAAAATACAATAAAAATAAAGCATTTCTTTAGTCCATTTAAATGGACTTATAGTCGAATGGCACTAAGTTAACAGGTTTTTAAGCCAAGAAATAAATTACTCGCTCCGCCAGAAGCAAGCTACGCAGCTTTTAGCTGAAGTAAGCTTTAGCTTACTAAATAGGCCTTTTAACCCGTTTTAACGGGTTTAAGCTTTCAGCCCGTTCGCGCAGCGTCCCGAAGGGATAATTTATTTCAGGGCTTATCTTAGTACCATTCGACTTATAGTCCCTGTCGGGTACTAACATTAATCGATTTCTCTGAGTAATAGGAGTAATGATTTCGACATTTTTTTAGAGGTACAAGATATCAGTTACCCTACCTTGACTCTAAACATTTCAAATTCACTGATGAGCTTTTAAACTTACCGTCTTATTTTGCAACATTATCCAGCCCACCAAAAAAAGCAGCGCTCCTAGGGCAAGAAATCCCAAATCCCAAGCTAACTGATGGGGGCCTGGTTTTACATGATGGATGCCAAGAATTTGGTGGTCAATAACTCCCTCAATCATATTGAACAAACCAGCACCCATCAACAAAGAACCCACAAAAATATTTGACGACCAAGGAACATCATCACGTCCTCCAGCCCTCCACAGCAAAGCGATTCCGGCAACAGTCATCACCCAATCAAAGGCATGAAATAAGCCATCCCACACCATATTCAAATCCATATTCGAGACAGTGGTCAGCGGTCGCACGCTACTTAACATATGATGCCACTGAAGAATCTGATGCAGCACAACACCATCGAAGAAGCCCCCCAAACCTATACCAAGGACAATCCCCGCAGCAATTAGTGGAGTAAGTTTCTGCTCCATCTTCAACCTCACTAACAGACTTTCTCTACACAATATAAATCCGTGACAACCGATGTTGTAACGGATGTAACGGATAATTAATCATTTTACCAATCATTTATCCGTTGCCACCCAACGTTAATGTAGATAATGGGCGTATAAAGAGCGACTTGAAAATGACTATTTACTTTTACAAAGTTTGCGAGCCTTATGGCTGTTTTTCTAACTTTTCTCCCCACGGCATCAAAATTCAGGGGACTTTATGGTCAACAGTGGAACATTATTATCAAGCTCAAAAGTTTGTGGGAACGGTAGATGAAGTCGTTATCCCTTTAATTTATGCTGCCGAAACTCCGGAAAAAGCTGCTGCTTTGGGACGCTGTAGCACTCGTCAACTGCGTTCAGATTGGGATGTGGTGAAAACCCAAGTTATGAAAGAAGCTGTTCTTATAAAGTTTCTCACTCATGCCTCTATTAGAAAAGTTCTTCTAACAACTGATGACCAACTGCTTGTGGAAGACTCCCCAAACGATTATTTTTGGGGCTGTGGTGCAGAAAAAACAGGTCAAAATCATTTGGGAAAAGTTCTCATGAGTGTGCGTCAAGAAATTCGCAATTTATCCTCTTTATCAATTACTTGAGAATCAGGGATAACAACGACTGAAATTATTCAAGCTTTTTAATCAAATATTTTAACCAAAGAATTTACTGTACCTTTTATAACTATTATTTTTTATTACTAAGTATTGTTTTGCGTACTTCTCCCGGCAACAAAGTAATTTTTCTAAGTTAGACTAAAGAAAAGTTTTATACTTATTTTTAGGTGAATATAGGCAATGAAAGCCACCGATAAGCTCAGCGGATTGCAGCCAGCCTTGGATCAAGAAGATTTGCTGCACCGAATTACAACCCGAATTCGGCAATCACTGGAGTTACAAGAGATCCTAACAGCTACGGTTGCAGAAGTTCGCTCATTTTTAGGTACAGACAGGGTAAAAATTTATCGGTTTGATGCTGACGGTTGTGGTGAAGTGATTGCCGAATCGATACACGAGCAGCGGTTGCCGTCTTTGTTGGGGTTGCACTTTCCGGCAGATGATATTCCAGAAGAAGCCAGAGAGATGTTTCTGTTGGCACGGCAACGTTCAATTGTGGATGTGGCTAGTGGACGGATTGGGTTATCACCGCTACAGAGTCGAACAACTGGCGAATCTTTGAAAGTAGAGAATATTTCCTATCGCCGCGTAGATCCGTGTCATATTCAATATTTAACGGCGATGGGGGTGCAGTCATCCTTGGCTGTGCCAATTTTAGAACAGAATGCAACAGGCAGCACACCACCACGATTGTGGGGATTGTTAGTTTCCCACCACTCAGAACCGCGAACGATTTTAAAGCGAGAATTGCGGGTAGTGCAACAAGTTGCCGATCAAGTATCGATTGCGATCGCCCAAAGCAATCTCCTGACAATTACCCGTGCCGAACAACAGCGAGAAGCGACTATTAACCGAGTTACTGCTTTGTTGCACACATTACCTGCGATGCAACTGCAAGCGGCATTGGAAGCAAGTATCGCGGGATTTAAGGGGGTTGGTGGAAGGCTTTATATAGAGCAAAGTGGCGAACTATACACCTGTGGCGAACAACCAATACTGCCTGACAATTCAGAAAGCAGCATCATTGAACAGCATCCGGCGTGGCAAAATTTTGTGAAGGCGCGATTGTTTGCATCCTTACAAACAGGCAAAGTTTGGGCAATTTCTGATCTTTACAAAGAACTAGAATTAGAAGCGGTGGCATCGGCTTTTAAGTCGATTCGCATTCGCGGACTTTTGGTGATGCCCTTACATTATCGTCACAATTTTATCGGCACTTTAAGTATTTTCCGCAGGGAATTTGATAGCGAAACTTTGTGGGCAGGACGGCTTGATCGGAACAAGCGACAAGAATTACCCCAGCTTTCTTTTGAAGCTTGGCGAGAATTAAAAAAAGAGCAAGCTCCTGAGTGGAAAAAAGAAGAAATCTCTCTAGCGCAGACCTTGACTTCTCACTTCTCAATGGCAATTCACCAGCAAGAGATGTACCAACAGGTACAGACAATGAATCAACAGATGCAAGCGCTGAATCTTAACTTAGAAAAGAGGGTACAAGAGAAAACATCTGAGTTAGAAAAATCATTGCTGCTGACTGAAGTACTAAAGCAGATTACACAGCAAATCCGCAGCACATTAGATTATAGAACAACCTTACAAAGCATTGTGCGGGAAGTGCGATCGCTTCTGAATACAGACCGAGTAGTGATTTACCAATTTCTAGATGAAACCAATGGTCAGGTAATTGTCGAAGAGGTGAATGGCGCTTGGCGGTCTGTTTTGGGAATCAAAGCCCCATCAGAATGTTTTCCTGATGAATATGCCCGTCTTTATTTGCGGGGAAGGGTAAGGGCAACTAATAATGCAGCTTCGGCTTCTTTGAGTCCTTGTCATCAAGAATTTTTGCTCTTTTTGCAGGTGCAAGCTAATTTAGTTGTCCCAATTAATATAAACCAGAAGCTATGGGGGTTACTCATTGCCCATCAGTGTGACAGTCCGAGAAATTGGCAGGATGATGAAATCGATTTGTTGCAACAACTAGCAGACCAAGCAGCGATCGCTATTCAACAATCACAACTCTACCAAGTTAGCCGCACTGCTGAAGCGGAAGCTACAGCAAAAGCCGCACAACTGGCGAAAACGTTGCAAGAACTGAAAGAAACTCAAACACAACTTATTCAAACAGAAAAAATGTCTAGTTTGGGACAGTTGGTGGCGGGTATCGCTCACGAAATCAACAACCCGGTAACTTTTATCTACGGTAACTTATCCCATGCTAGTGAATATACTAACGACTTATTGGAACTTTTGCGGCTCTACCAGTGGCACTATGCCGACCAAAATAAGGAAATCGACTCTCTAACACAAGAGATTGATTTGGACTTTCTGGCAGAAGATTTACCGAAAATGATGACTTCAATGAGAGTTGGGGCTGAACGCATCTGTTCAATTGTCTTGTCCTTACGCAACTTTTCCAGGTTAGATGAGGCACAGATGAAACCCGTTAACTTGCATGAAGGCATTGATAATACTTTGTTAATTTTGCAACATCGTCTGAAGCCAGATATTAACCTAAAAAATATTGAGGTAATTAAAGAATACGGCAACTTACCATTAGTCGAATGCTATACCGGACAGTTGAATCAGGTATTTATGAATATTCTTACTAATGCGATTGATGCTTTGGAAGAGTCATTAGTCACAGGGAAAACAACTAACAGTCCACAAATTCGCATCCGCACGGGAATGTTAAATGCCGACAAAGTAGTAATTCGTATCAGTGACAACGGTTTGGGGATGAAAGAAGAAGTAACAAAGCGCGTTTTTGACCCATTTTTCACTACCAAACCAGTAGGTAAAGGTACAGGATTGGGACTAGCAATCAGCTATCAAATCGTAGTTGATAAGCATCGTGGGGTTATGAAGTGCGTATCAGAACCAGGTAAGGGTACAGAGTTTTGGGTTGAGATTCCCTTGAAACAAACTTTTACTGAACAAGATAAAAGTAAAAAGTAAGAAGCGCAAAGTGTTGCTTAGTCGGTTTCCGTCCCGCCTAACTTTGTAAGAAGGTAAAAGAAAGAAGCAATAAAAAATGTGTGCGTTTAAAATCCCAGACCCACGAGTTTCGCTCCTGAAGGTAAGGCTCAGACGGGCCGCGATTTATGGGACTTTTCTTCTATAATACTCAACAACGCAAAATTTCACTCTTGCAGGGGTAGTGCTAAGTTTGCTGTTTTAACCCCACAAATTGTTTGATTGGAATATCAATTAGAAACTCAGCCCCCTGACCAGGTTGAGACACACAGTGTAATTTACCTGCGTGCTTTTCTACAATTTGGTAACTAATTGAAAGTCCTAAACCTGTGCCTTGACCTACAGGCTTTGTTGTAAAAAAGGGATCGAATAGCTTCGTCTGTACTTTTTTAGCTATGCCAGCTCCGTTATCCTTGATGGAGATTTGCAGTCTATCATCTACTGTCATCTGAGTTTTAATAGTAATGAACGGATGAAATTCCTCTTTACCTAATAAAGCAAACTGACGGGACGAATCCTCTAAGGCATCGATTGCATTTGCCAGCAAGTTCATAAACACCTGATTGAGTTGTCCGGCAAAACACTCTACAAGCGGCAGGTTACCATACTCCTTCACAACCTCAATGCCTAAATGCAATGAATTAGGTTTAAGACGATGCTGCAATATCAATAGAGTGCTATCAAGTCCCTCATGAATATCAACGGGTTTTACCTCGGCTTCATCTAGACGAGAGAAATTTCTCAAAGACAGAACAATCTCACGAATTCGTTCAGCACCTACTTTCAAAGAAGCAAACAGTTTCGGCAAATCTTCGGTAATGAACTCTAAATCTGACACTTCTGCTCGTTGTTGAATTTCTAAACCAGGTTCAGGATATTGCTGTTGATAGAGATTGAGCATCTGAACCAAGTTTTGCGTGTACTCATGAACATGACTGAGATTACCGTAGATGAAGTTCACGGGATTGTTGATTTCATGTGCCACCCCTGCTACCAGTTGGCCCAAACTCGACATCTTTTCACTGTGGATTAGATGCGCTTGAGTTTGCCGCAAATTGTCAAGGGTTTGGGAAAGTTGTGTGGCTTGTTGTTGTGTGTGGTTGAGCAGTACGGCATGTTGTAAGGCAACTCCTAACTGAGAGGCAATTTGGCGAACAAATTCAATTTCTATTTCTTGCCACTCACGGGGTTTTTGGCATTGATGGATACACAGTAAACCCCATAAATTCCCTTGCTTGATCATGGGAACTACTAGATTTGCCCTGACTTGGAAGCGAGATAGCATTGACACATAACAATCGTTGAGGTCGCTGTGATGAATATCAGCGATCGCATGAATATAGCCGTGGTTGAATTTCTCAGTATACTGGGCACCCACACAGCAATCGTATACTTGTGCTGTTAAAGTCGATGAGAAATCAGACCCCACGTTTTCGGCAATTACTTCACCACCGTCGTAGTTGGATTCAGAATAGAAGCGAAAGACTACGGCTCGATCGGCATTCAGCACTCGACGGAGTTCTTGGGTGGTGGTTTCAAAAATTTCATTCAAGTCTAGTGATTCTCGAACTTTCGTAACCACACTTGCGAGGGTTTGCTGTTGCTGTGCCACACGAGCCAACTGGATGGATTGCGATCGCATTTGTTCTAAATATTCGGCTTGCTGCAATGCCACCCCAAGCTGAGTTGCAATTTGCATGAAAAACTCTACTTCTAAAGCTTCCCAGTAACGACTGCTTGAGTGTTCATAAGCTCCCAATAAGCCCCATAATTCTTGCCCGATAAAAATCGGAACAATCATAAAGGCTTTGACATTAAATTGTTCGAGTATATCTAGATGGCACTGGGTAAATCCCATGCTATAAACATCATTGACCACAGAAATTTCATTATTCCGGTACCGTCCACCTTGCGTTTCCTGTAGGTGAGTGTCATCCCACACCATGCCCACCCCAAGTTTGATACTCCCTTGCCATTGGGAATTTGCAGATTCATAATCGCTGACAAATTCACCTCCCCAGTCGGCATTAAAACGATAAACTGCAACGCGATCGCTCTTAATTGATTGACAAACTTCTTGAACTGTGGTGTTGAAAATCGTTTTGACATCCAGCGATTGGCGGATTTTAGCAATGATACTAGCCAAGGCTTGCTGCCGTTCAACCGAGCGCTGTAGCTCAATAGTCGATCGGAGCAAATCACTGTTGGTCTGTTCCAGTTGGGCGGTGCGAACGCGGACTTGTTGCTCTAGATTTGTATTTAGGGCTTGCACCTGTTGAGACAATCGGTACTGCTTCCCCGCAGTAGCAAAGCGCTCACCCAAAGCTCTAGCTAGCTTAAGTTCCGATTCTGTCCACTGTTGTGCCTGCCCAGTTTTCAAATCGCGCCAAGCATCAAAGGACTGACGCGGCATCAGTTGGCGAGAATCAGTGTCAGCACAGCCGGCCCAAAGAGTTTCAATCTCCACTTCATCTCGGAAGATGGTTAAGCAGCCAACGACAATGGAACTATACACAAGCGGGACAATCAACAAACCTCGAATTTGGGTTGTTTGGAAGCAAGGGGCTAGCGACCGGAATAATGGTTCTTTATAAAGGTCAGCGATCGCCCATAAATTCGAGTCGTTCATCAGCTCATCGGGTGGGGGAGTCAAAGCATAAATGGCTCTCATCCAATTCACCGACCATAATTTGACATTTTCAGTGGTGGAATAAAGATATTTCTGCCACAATCGATGCTCCTCAATGGGTCTACCTTTTCCACCATCTAATTGGGTCGGTTGCATCCCAACTGTGTAGATTTCTGTAGTTTGTTCGCTGTTTTGAAGTAAGTAAAGTCGTCCTCCAGAGCCTTGAAAGCTAGCTACCATCTCTTTAAGGGCTGCTTTCAACTGGACAGTAGGGTTGGTATAAAGTTGCTCGGTAACTTGGTTAATGATGCCTTCTTGGCGGGCTTGCTCTCGCACTTGGTTGAGCAAAATAGATTGAGAAATTGCGATCGCCACCTGATCGACCACTGACTGAATAAATTGTAATTCCTGTTCTGTCACCACCCGTGGTTCTGAATGGTGAGACACCAATAGCCCCCACAATTGCGCTGAAAGAAAAGGAGCTAAAGAATCTTTCCCGGTTTCCTTGCTTTGTAAAACGATTGGCACTACAACCGAAGACTTGACCCCCATTGCCGTTAAATATTCAACATGGCAAGGATCGACAGGACGATAGCGAATATCTTGCTGGTTTAAGGGTTCACCTGTTTCTGGACAATCGAGAGGACTAATACCAATTTCGTGTGTTGTCAAATCCACCACACTCCGTTGACGTGCCCTGACAAACAATTCCCGAGCGTAAGGTGGAATGTCATCTGCCGGAAAATTCAGTCCTAACAGAGGAGGTAAGCGACCTTCTTGAATCGATTCGGCAATCACCAACCCATGACCATCCGGTTGAAACTGGTAAATTTTAACGCGATCGGTGTCAAGAAATGAGCGAACTTCTGCAACCGTCGCCAATAAAATCTCTTGTAATTCTAAAGATTGCCGAACCCGACTCGCAATCCGGTGCAACAAAATGTCTTGAGTCAGACTTACCTGCTCCGTGAGCGAATTAACCATTTAAGTTAAATATTTAACAATTTTGATAATAGAGATATTATATTTATTTTGGTAGTAAATTGCTATTTATTGCATTAGTAAAAATACGGTTATTTTCTTGTCAGCAATCTCTAAAATCGGCTAAAAATTAGGGCTAATACCAATTATACGTGAAATTGCGCCTTATTAAGCATAGCATCTCAATCGCCCACCGATGAGACGTGAAGTACAGCATTTCATTAGTTTTATCCGCGTATATCCACAGTTAATTATTTATTTTAGAGTATTCCAATCAAGACTTACCCCAACTAGGAACACCAAAAGTTACGAATTTTATTAGTACTACCCCTGTAAATACCTACGTGCAAAGGAATTTTATTCTTAAATCTGATGCAACTCTAAGTGCAAGCCAAAATCGAAATAAGATTGCCAAACTACAGATAAAATAAGGGTTGTAAGACTTCTAATTCAGGTTTTTACGCCAATCGTCATTCAATTTTAGATCAGGGTTATTTCAGACATTTTTAAAATATGGCATATTGCTAAAAACATTTGTAGTGTTTTTTTTATACATCTATAGGGAGGTAGGCATATGTATTAAATGTATGAATTAAATTAGCTCGAAAATCTTTAAAAGGGTTGATTTATAAGTCTTTATTTGAGGTAGTCAAAGCAAGGAGTAATTTTTGATGTATTTTTTTTTTGAAGCTTCATTTTTGACCTTTACATTTTATTAGTTCAGCAAATAAGGTGGTAGTTAAGAAACGCAGGGAAATTGATTCAAGCCATCTTCAATAAATTACTCAAAAACGGCTTTTTTCTTTCTCTACCTTGTCTCTTCTGCCTATTTAAATTATCTTTGCAATGCTATGTGAAGTAGGAGTGAAAAACTTTTCGCTCTTGCAATACTCTCTGCTGCATTGCGTTTTAGGTTGGCATTAGAAACATACGTTTTTTGAAATATTTTCAATTTGCTTGAAAATATTACTGCTTTAAACACCTATTTTTTGGAGAAATGAATCCGATGTCTATTAATACCTCTTTCCGCTCCACCTTAACCGCAAGCATTGCTAGCCTAGTTGGTCTTGTCAGTATTGCGATCGCTGCACCATCGCAAGCCGCTATCATCAATGGTAGCTTTGACAGTGGCAATTTGACTGGTTGGGAAACAAATGGTAGTGCTAGTGTTCAAAATGGAGAAGCATTCTTGACATCTACTGGAGCTAGTGACAGTAGCATAGAAGGATTTTTGGGACTAACGACTGGAGCTTTGGATGCTCTTAACGGAGGAACAAATGCGACTGTAGGTTCTGCCATAAAACAAGCTATTCAAGTTAACGCAGGAGATACTTTGAGCTTTGATTGGTTATTCAAAGCAAATGATTATGCGCCATTTAACGACTTTTCGTTCTTTTCAGTTAGTTCTTTAGTTTCTAAATTGTCTGATGTCTTGGAAGTAGCAGACTATGGGCAAAAATCCGCTCAAAGTTCCTACACCTTTCAAACAGCAGGAACGTACACGATTGGATTTGGTGTTTTTAATGCAATAGATAGTGGGCTGAATTCAAATTTAAGTGTTGATAACGTGAAAATCTCATCTACAGCCTCTGTTCCCGAACCTAGTTCGATGATTGGTATTCTGGCAATAGGTGCTTTTAGTGCAAGTTCAGCTTTGAAGCGAAAACAGGCAATGAATGGGAATAATTAGTGGAATTGTCGATGTTATAGCTATCGGTGCCGCTGCACCTTCCGATTAACTTGATTTTTCTTTTGGACTTACGCAAAACATAACGTTATGTTTTGCGTAAGTCCTGACTAAATTTCAATGCGTTGTCAAATTGAATAATAAAGTGGGAAAGACTTAGCATCCTTGGGCTTGACATAAACCCGTTGTTGTGCTTCCAAATTCAACTCATCAAAGCGCTCCCTTGACAAATTCGCCATCACCACTTGGCCATCATCTAAAGTCAATTCCACCTGAATTTCCCAACCCAAATGGATCAATCGGCTCACTCTCGCTGCGACTGTAGTACCGTTGGGTGATGTTTGCACAATTACATCTTGGGGGCGTAAAAAGGTTTCTGGATGTGCGGAATCGAAGCCATTTCCCTGGAAAATCTGCGAGCTACTGGGCAATACATTCACAGGCCCAATAAAACTCATCACAAACGCACTCGCTGGGCGATCGTAAATTTGCGCTGGTGTCCCCACTTGTTCCACCCGTCCCTTATTCATCACCACAATTTCATCCGAGACTTCCATCGCTTCTTCTTGGTCGTGGGTGACGAATACGGTGGTAACATGAACTTCGTCATGCAGTCGCCGCAACCAAGCGCGGAGGTCTTTGCGGACTTTGGCATCAAGTGCGCCAAAAGGTTCATCTAACAGCAATACTGTCGGTTCTACAGCCAAAGCCCTTGCTAAGGCTACCCGTTGCCGTTGTCCCCCCGAAAGTTGCGATGGATAGCGTGAGCCTAATCCACTCAATTGCACCAATTCTAGCAATTGCTCGACTCGTCCCTTAACTTTAGCTTTTGGGGCTTTGCGAATCTCCAACCCAAAGGCGATATTTTGCCGGACTGTGAGATGCTTAAATAGGGCATAATGTTGAAACACAAACCCAATGTTCCGCTGTTGCACGCTCTGATTGGTGGCATCTTTACCAGTCAATATAATTTTGCCGCTATCTGGCATCTCCAAACCAGCAATTAGCCGCAATAAGGTGGATTTCCCCGAACCTGATGGTCCCAATAACGCTACAAGGGAACCACTTTTTATTTCCAGACTGACTTCATCGACTGCTTTGAAACTGTCGAACTGTTTGGATACGTTTTCAACTACTATGCCCACTGCCAGGAAACCTCACTAACTAATCTACGGTTTGTTGGTAGGATTACCGATGCATAAAATACTACCATAGATGGTGGCTGTTGGATTAACGAGAATTGGGCATGGTCTGCTCTATAGAACTTAGACAACTATTGACATCGTTGTAATAGTTGTTGTCTACTTCCTGTTTCAACCAAGGGAGACGGCTCCTTCTTGTCCACAGGCGTTTTCCCCAATTAGAGGGCTTCAACTC
>JAHHGZ010000077.1 GCA_019359595.1 Cyanomargarita calcarea GSE-NOS-MK-12-04C | reverse complement strand
CAAAATCGTGTTTTTTTATACTGTTTATACCTCAGTCAAGGTTTTAATCTTTTAGTAGCGCAACTTCTTGCTGTATACTAGCTTTCAAACTATAATATTTTCAAGGTTCGATTTCCTTTGTGACCTCTGCTTTCGCGTCCCGTCTCTCAGGCACTTATTTATAGTACTGGGCGATTAATTTCCTGTCAATACTTTTTCTGGAAAATATTTCGGAAAAATTTTAAGTCGGCTGAAACCTACTCTCAGTGCCGATTTTAAGCAACAATGGTTTATGCACTGTTGAGTCAAGGAAAGATAAAACGTGAATTTTCAGACGGTTATTGCGGTTTTGCATAAGTTTTGGAGCGATCGCGGTTGTTTGATTGCCCAGCCGTATGACATTGAGAAAGGGGCAGGTACTAAAAACCCTCATACTTTTCTAAGGGCGTTGGGACCGGAACCTTGGTCTGTAGCTTATGTTGAACCTTGTCGTCGTCCGACAGATGGACGTTACGGCGAAAATCCCAACCGCTTCGGACAGTATTATCAATATCAAGTCCTGATTAAGCCTTCGCCAGACAATATACAAGAGATATATCTCGATTCCTTGAGAGCTTTGGGTATTCGTCCAGAAGACCACGATATCCGGTTTGTGGAAGATAACTGGGAAGATGCAACGGTTGGTGCTTGGGGTACTGGCTGGGAAGTCTGGTTAGATGGTATGGAAATTACCCAATTTACCTACTTTCAACAGTGTGGTGGGATTGATTGTCGTCCAGTATCGATTGAAATGACCTATGGACTAGAGCGACTGACGATGTATCTTCAGGAAGTTGAGGCGATTACCAAGATTAAGTGGACGGATAAGATTACATATGGAGATGTTCACCTGCAAGGCGAGATTGAGCAGTGTGTTTACAACTTTGAAGCCTCAAATCCTGAAATGCTGCTGACACTATTTAATATGTACGAGCAAGAAGCGCAGCAATTGACAGAGCGAGGATTGGTGTTACCCAGCCTGGACTATGTTATTAAGTGTTCGCATATGTTCAATTTACTGGATGCGAGAGGTGTGATTTCGGTAACGGAACGAACCCGATATATAGGAAGGATTCGGCATTTGGCACGGAAAGTGGCTCAACTATATGTGGAACAGCGAGAGAGGTTAGGCTTTCCATTGCTGAATAAATCTGCAGTGTAAAACACAAGCAAGGACAATTAAGAGGAGAAAATCTCACCCTCGATCTTGTCCTAACCTTATTTATCTTTACCTTGAACGTTATAGCGATATATAAGAATGCATAATCTACAGGCTCTACAAAAATATTGATTGTGAAGTCAGCAAAATAAACGTGCTTTAGCTTACCATTGTGAAAAAGTATTGCTATCTGTGCATTATGAAACAAGCGCTTGGCAAGGGTTATATGATTAATTACCCTTAAGGAAACATAGGATAAGAATAATGAATTTAACTGAAGTTTTAGAACCAATAGCCGCATGGTTTCGCAGTTTAGGAGTCCCAGAAGCGATTGTACATTGGGGACATCCGGCGATGATGGGGATTGTAATCTTTGTGATGGGTAGCTTTGTTGGATACACAGGTTGGCAAAGCCGAATTGTTGAGGATAAAGAAGTTGCGAACACAAATCGCAGCAATCATCGCAAAATGGCACCATTGATGTTTATATTCATGGCACTTGGTTCCACAGGAGGGGTGCTGTCTTTGGTGATGCAGTATCACCCAATTATGGAAAGCCCACATTTTTGGACTGGCTTATCTGTACTTTTATTGTTAGGGATTAATGCCGTAATTTCATTGAGTGGTTTTGGCGGAAATAATCCAGGATTACGCAATCTTCATGCATATTTAGGCAGTACTGCACTTGCTGTAATGCTTTTGCACGCTGTTTTAGGTTTTAATTTGGGTATGAGTTTTTGATTTAACTCTTGCAAAAATAGACACGCGCCCTCAGACTGGAAGTCTGGGGCTATACAAAACAAATCCGCAGTCAGGCAACCTACCTTGCACCGCAGCTTACTCACCGCAGGGGTACGCAAAGGGGGTGTGTTTATATAGTCACAACTTCAGTCGTTGGGTAATTGTTTTTTAAAAATCTCATGATTCAGGCAAGTGGTGTGATTATCTGTCTTGGCTACATTCTGGGATTGCTATTCACAGCAGTTCCTTGGGGTGGTCTTTGGATATTACTTTTGGGTGTCGCAGGTGCAGTTTTTTTGAAAAAACGTCGCGCTATTCCACAGAAACCTCCTCAAAATAAGAGCAAAGCAGCACCCGAAAGGCAGACTAATCCTAAACCGATAGTGTGGCTGATTGCTGGGGTAGTTGGTTTCTTGGCAACTTTTTATTTTCAATTTAGAACCCCGCAACCAAGTGCAAGTGACATCAGCAAGTTCTTGCCGACTGAGAATACAAACAGCCAACAACAACTTTTTATTGTGCGCGGAGAGGTAATTAGTATACCCCGCGTAACTCGCAGCCAACGCGGACAATTGTGGTTGGAAGCAACTCAACTTGATGAAGTAAAAAATGATAATGGACCATCTGGTGTCCCAAAAGGAGTAAGCGGGAAGCTATATGTGACTGTGCCTCTCCTTAAAACGACTGGCATATATCCGGGGAAACAACTAGCTATTACAGGTAGTTTGTATAAACCCAAACCCGCATCTAATCCTGGTGCCTTTGATTTTCAAAAGTTTCTCAAACAAGAAGGAACATTTGCGGGTCTTTCTGGGAGGCAGGTCAGTATTATAGACGACAATCGGAAATGGGGATGGTGGAAGTTTCGGGAAAGAATTGTGCGATCGCAAGTTCGTTCTTTGGGTATTCCAGAAGGTGCGCTTCTTAGTTCAATGGTTTTGGGTAGTAAAGCTGTTGATTTACCCTATGATATGCGCGATTTGTTTGTACAGGCAGGTTTAGCTCACGTTTTAGCTGCATCTGGATTTCAAACTTCGCAAATTTTGGGTGTGGTACTTGGTTTGACAAAGCGTTCAAAACGGAGAACGCAAATTATCCTTGGCTCTCTGTCTTTAATTGGTTTCCTGGCTTTGACAGGATTTCAGCCGTCGGTACTCAGAGCCGTAATTATGGGATTTGCAGCATTAATTGGTTTGGGATTGAAACGCAAGGTTAAGCAGTTGGGTTCCCTGCTAGTTGCAGCAATGCTGATATTACTATTTAATCCCCTATGGATTTGGGATTTAGGCTTTCAGTTGAGTTTCTTGGCAACCCTGGGATTAATTGTCACGGTACCTGCAGTTACCAAGCGGTTGGGATGGTTACCACCAGCGATCGCTTCTTTAATAGCTGTTCCCCTCGCAGCGACAATCTGGACTTTACCACTGCTACTACATATCTTTAGCGTAATTACGGTTTACAGTCTGCCGTTGAATATTCTTGCTACCCCATTGATTTCTTTGATTAGTATTGCTGGAATGGCTAGCGCAATCGTCGGTTTAATTTCACCTGATGCAGGTAGCGTAGTCTCAGGAGTTTTATATCACCCGACGCATTGGCTAATTGGGCTAACGGAATTTTTTGCTAAATTACCAGGAAATACCTTTGCTGTTGGCAATATATCCACTTGGCAGATGCTGACAATTTATGCACTTTTAATATCAGCTTGGTTACTACGTTGGTGGCAGAAACGATGGTGGTTTGCCTTGATGGTAGCGTTTAGTTTGGTATTTGTTCCAGCTTGGAACCGACAAAACACTTTGTTTCAAGTAACGGTGTTGGCTGCCGATAGTGAACCTGTATTAGTGATTCAAGACCGAGGAACGGTGACACTAATTAATAGTGGTGATGAGGAAACAGGACGCTTTACTATAGTACCGTTTTTGCAACAGCAGGGAGTAAACCAAATTGATTGGGCGATCGCTTCTAATTTTCAAGGCAATGGCGATAATGGTTGGTTAGAATTGCTACAGCGTATGCCAATTAAAGCCTTATACGACTATTCAGCCACAACAGACAATGCCCTGACAAGTGTGGCTATTCAAAACAAAATCCAAAAGCTCAAAGGTGTTTACCAAACTGCAACAATCGGTCAAACTGTAAATACTGGTTCAGTAGCGGTGCAATTAATTAATAATGAATTACCCGCTTTACAGATGCAAATTCAAGGTCAGACTTGGTTATTGGTTGGGAATATCAAACCAAAGGAACTGCGTCAGCTAGCTGAAAAAGGAATCTTACCCCATCCGGAAGTACTGTGGTGTGCTAATTCTCAATCCTTGAAAGACTTAGTTCCGACATTGCAACCAAAAGTGGCGATCGCTTCTTTTGGTACTGTGAATACAGAAACTTTAACAGCGTTGAATCAAAGCAATACAAAGCTCTTCTTTACAGGTCGAGATGGAGCTATTCAATGGACACCAAATGGTCAGTTTGAAGAATTTATTCAATCAACGGAAAATAAAACTTCTGCACTGTAATAAATTTTTACTCCCATTCCTCATTATTTGACTCTTGAGTAGGAAATGATCGAAAACCAGCTTATGCTTTAAAAATTTTATTGACTTTTTCGTGGTAAACAATAACTCTACTACGGAAGGCTCTCTTTATTTTGGCGAATGTATTGATATATGATATCATTTTATGATTACTAAGCTGCAACTATGGAGCGAGAAGCTGTAACTATCCGCATTCCTGCCGATCTGCTTGAGCAAGCAAAGCAGTTTCGAGAGGGCAGTGAGTCTTTTAACGAGATGATTGTTGAAGCGATCGCCCGCGAGGTGCGACGACGGCGAAGTCTGGCAGCACATCAGCGCATTGTGGCTCGTAGTGCCGAAATAGAAGCCAAAACAGGGATTCAATCAAGTTCTGTGGACTTGATTCGTCAGCTTCGATCTGGTGAAGGACGGCATGACTAAGTGTATCGATACCAGTCTTTGGATTCCTTATCTTGTACCTGAAACACTGCAACCCCAAGCGAGGAATTTGATCCTTCCCTTCCTGACATCGAATGAGCGTTTGGTTGCTCCAGCATTTGCGTGGACGGAAGTTGGCTCAGTGTTGCGAAAAAAAGTAAGGTTGGGGGCAATTACCATAGCACAGGCAGAGGGATTTTATGATGACTTCTGCCAAATGCCTGTTGACTACCTGGATAACAATCCTATCCGAGCAAAAACATGGGCGATCGCCCAACAGTTCTCCTTGGCAACTCTCTATGATGCTGCTTTTTTGGCAGTTGCGGAGCTAGAATCTGCCCAATTCTGGACAGCAAACGAATCTTTGCTCAATACGCTTACACCTTGTCCAGGATATGTGCAAAAACTGGAACCATAAATCTTCAAATGAATTACGTTAGACCGAGCTAGCGGCATCTCAAGAGCAGCAGCGCACTTGCTAACGCTATCGCGATCGCACAAGTAGAATGGGTCAATATAGAGTTTGTGTTTTATGAAGTCAACCCAACCTACAAGATCAGCGATCGCCTTGATTTTCCAGCCAGATCATCAAACACCATGCGATCGGTATCGCTTGCAATCTGCTTGTAGAGTTGAGCAGCTGTTCGATTTTAAGCTTATTCTGAGAATTCAAATTATCTTCTACGCCTAACAGAGTCCTTTATTGATTCCTGTAATGGCACGTCAGTAAATAACGTTCCGTTGCTCGCTCTAACTTTGGGTCACTACCGCTCATTGGTCCAAAGTGACGTGTAAAATTAGTCCAGTAGTCAACATTCCGTAGAATGTCAATTAAATTGCGTTCCGGAAAACGTTCTTCCACAGCTACAAGCAGAGCTTTAGATACCGGAGAAGGTAAAGATCCCAAATGGGTTCTATAAAGCAATAAAAGGCTGTACTATTTTGGATTTTATATTTTCCCGTAGGTATTTCGCAATGTCTCTGAAGGTAACTCCCCAAACATATCTTTGTAATCTCTAGCAAAATGACCTGCACTCCAGAACCCAAATTGATTAGCAAGCATAGTTATAGTAAAGTCCTCCGGATCGCTTGCCTTCAGTCGTTGTCGCAGTGCATTGAGTCTTCGCACCTTGAGATAGCGCATGGGACTCATGCCAAATAACTCCTTAAAACCATAGGATAAAGCGGAACTGCTAGATCCTAATTTTTGAGTTAGTTGTTTTAAGGTGAGAGGTTTTTCAAAGCTGGCTAACATTTCTTGCTCTGCTTGGGCAATCAACCGAGCGCGTCGGGAAGGTTTAAGGGAAGCCTTGGAATTCCACTTAGTGGGAATCTTACTAATTAACAAAGGCAGGAAATCATTAGTAACAAGATCCACAACATGATCTTGTTGTAAGTAACTTGGTTGATGTTCTGCTAACCAAAATATTTCCTTCAAGTAATCTTTAATTTCTTTTAACCCAGTGGGTAATAAATTTACATGATTTTGACTCAGGAAACAATCGTCAAGATCGTGGCGTTGTAATTGGTCTGCATAAGCATGAAAAGTTTTCACAGGGATTAAAATGGCTGCGATCGCTCCACCTTGAGAAGTTATAAAGTCTGATTCCCCTCCATTGAAACCAAAAATAGTCCTTCGAGGATTGATAGGGTGACGGAGGGAGTAAAATTCTCCTTTATTCTCAAACCAGACCATCGTAAAGTTTCGGTATTTGTTCAATTTCTCACCCCAAGCTTGAGTCCCTTGATTCGCCTTCTGGCGTATGAAATGTAACTCACCAATCTGGATTGACAAAAACTCACATTGGAGAAGTCCAGTAGTGAGTTGTATGATCTGCATTCCGCCATAGCCAAAAAATTCAGTGAAACGATCCATATCTGTAAAGGAAAGGGAGGTAATCTGCTGATTAAGTAGGTGGGCGTTAAAAAACATAACTATACTTTTGTCATTGCGAGGAGGTACGACGTAGGCGGAGCCTTCCCGAAGGGTAGCAATCGCAAGAGTTTTGAGGAATTTACATTCTGTTACATAGTTGGGTTTATTCGTGCCGACTTACTTATCTGTCCCAGATTTATCCTGGCTAACTTTACTCTTTTTTTTGCACTCATGACTCAACAAAAGTTTTTATAAATAAATTTAATATTTGATTTTAAAAAAAATAAAAAAAATTATCACTCAGAAAGTTGGAATTTTTGAATGTTCTAAGAATCACATTATCAGTAAAATTAGACATCAAAGTCACAAATTTGATTTTTGCGTTATGAAAATTGGTTGTTGAATTTATCTAAAAATTACTGTCTGGACTATTGCAAGGTAAATCTATGAGTAAATTACTACTCACAATTGCTGGTACCTTATCAGCCGGACTGGTTATCACTGCTGTGACCATTGCCATTCTATTACCAAAGATTCTGAAAGCCATGGGCTTACATCCCGACTATGACGCAGGACAAAAATACGACTTGCAGGGTAAAAAAGCGCTGGTGGTCACGACCAGCCACGGTGTACTCAGTAAACCCGGTAAAACAACGGGTAAACCCACCGGGGCCTTCGGCTCCGAAATGACCGTACCCTATTATGAATTTCTCGACGCAGGCATGCAGGTGGATGTGGCCAGCATCAAAGGCGGCGAAGTTCCCATCGACCCCAACTCATTTCGCTACTTCCTGATTACACACGAAGACAAACGCTTCTTAAAGGATCCGGCCTTTCAGTACAAGATCAAAAACTCGCCCAGCATCGACGACATTGACTTCACCGACTATGACCTGATTTTCTTCGTGGGAGGATGGGGTCCATCCTACGATTTCGCCCAGTCGAAACGGCTGGCGGAAAAGGTGAGCGCGGCCTACTACGCTGAAACTCCGATTATGGGCTCGGTCTGCCATGGTGCTCTAGCCTTTGTCAGCGCGAAGGATTCCAGCGGCAAGGCGCTGGTTGCGGGACGCAAGATGACGGGCGTGACGCAGGGACAACTCGATTTCTTTGGCATCAAATTCACGCCCAAGCACCCAGAAGCCGAACTCAAAAAGGCTGGGGCAGATTTTCGCGCCAATCACCATCCGGTGGCCGACATTTTTGCGACCGTGACAGTTGTGGATCATGAACAGCGTTTTGTTACTGGCCAGAACCAGAATTCCGGACATGAAACCGCACAAAAGATGATGGAATTGCTCTCGCAAAGGAACGCAAAATGATGCGAAAGATCAGACGATTATGCCTGGCACTGGCTTTTGCCGTCGCCTTGATTCTGAGTCCAACACTGACACAGCCAACATTAGGCAGCGCACTGCTCACCAGTCAGCGCAACATTCAGTCCGCATCCGGTTTGTACAACCCTGTCGTGAAGCACGGTAGCCCGCAAAACCTGCCTGCTTTTCAAGTCGCTGAGGCAACACAGAACGCTTCACAAACCCAGAACGCAGAGACGGTGGCGATAGAAACTAAAGCACAGAAGCCCCCCAACTTTGTTCTAATTCTCGTAGATGATTCAGGTCTGATGGATTTTAGCGCGTTTGGCGGCGAAGCTCGCACGCCGAACCTGGACCAACTGGCCCAAAATGGCATGCGGTTCAATAATTTTCACACCTCTCCGGTCTGTGCGCCATCGCGGGCGATGCTGATTACCGGCAGCGACAGTCATTTGACCGGCGTGGCCAATTTGCCGGAAATGCTGCCGGATGGCTATATAGATCGTCCAGGATATGCCGGTGAGCTAAATGAGAGCGTAAAAACCGTGGCCACCCGGCTTAAAGCCGCAGGCTACGAGACCTATGCCACGGGCAAGTGGCATCTAGGACACAGCGAGACGAATTTGCCGAACGCAAAGGGCTTTGATCACTCTTTCATTCTCGGGGGTTCCGGAGCCAATAACTACGACACCCGGGGCTATGTGCCGATGAAGCCTGAAGCCCATTGGTACCGCGACGGCAAAGAAACGGATTTACCCCAGGATTTTTACTCGTCCAAGGACTACATTGAAAGTACCATCGCCTTTCACAAAAGCGAGAGCAACCCCGACGCCCCATTTTTCAGCTACATTGCATTTCAAGCCATTCACGCGCCGATCCAGGCACCTGAACGCTTTGTCAAACCCTACCGAGAAGTTTACAGTGCGGGCTGGGACGTCCTGAGACAGCAACGCTATGAAAAGGCGAAAGCTCTCGGCATCATCCCGGCGGATGCGACCATGAACAAAATCTTTCCGCAGTTTAGAAAGTGGGATGAGATCAGTCCTAAGCTTCAAGCTGAATACGTCACCGATATGGCTGTGACTGCGGGCATGCTGGAAGCCATGGATTTTTACATTGGCGAGTATGTTCAATACCTCAAAGACAGCGGGCGCTTTGACAACACCATCTTTTTCATTACTTCTGACAATGGTCCCGATGGGGGCAACTACAGAGTAAACATAGCCAAGGTCTGGCAAAAGATGATGGGCTACCACAAAGACCCCAACCGCGTCGGCGATGCCGGTTACTATGGAGACATTGGCCCTGAATTCGCTGCGGCGCTGTCTTCGCCTTTTTCATTTTTCAAATATTACACCGGCGAAGGGGGCGTGCGTACTCCCCTGATTGTCTCGGGAACGAACATTCCTCAGGGGCGTACTAGCAATGTCTTTTGCTTTGTCACGGATGTGGTGCCCACCATGCTTGACCTAGCAGGACTGCCGACCCCAAGCAGCGATGAGGCGGTACCCATCACCGGCAAGAGCCTGGTGGGGCATATCCAAAACACAAAGGTGCCGGTCTATGCTGAAGACGAAGGGGTGGGCTTGGAAGCCGCTAATTCCGCAGCTTATTTTCTCGGCGATTACAAAATTGTGAAGAACAATATTCCCCTCGGAGACAAAACCTGGCACCTTTACCATCTGAAAACCGACCCGGGTGAGACCCGAGACCGGGCTGAACAAGAGCCTGAACGATTTAAGGCCATGATGGCTGCCTACGACGCTTACGCCCAAAACGTAGGCGTGATTGAAATGCCGGAAGGCTACTCGGCCGAGGGCGAAGTGACACGCAAGTCGGTAATGTACATTCTCAAACACTACGGGCCTTTTGCTCTGATTCCGTTGGTCTTGCTGCTGCTCCTGGGGGTGCTCTGGCGTCGGCGTCGCCAGGCGAAAGCATGAGAGAAGTCAATGTAAACTGTGTCTCATTCAAAATTCTTGCGACTGTGCTGAGTGCTTGGTGCTGTTGGGCTCTGTCTATGCCGATCGCGATCGCGGGCCAAGCAACTTCTGCCTGCCCCAGCGACATGGTGTACATTCCGGGTGGTAGCTTCACCATGGGGTCTGATAACCCCGACTTTGTCGAAGAAAAAATTGCAGAAGATGTCACTGTCAGCAGCTTCTGCATTGAGCGCCATGAAGTCACCAATGCCCAATTTGCCACGTTTGTTGAAGCGACCGGCTATGTCACTGTTGCTGAGCGTTCTCTCTCAAAAGAGCAATTCCCTCATCTATCAGACGACGAACGGTCACCAGGTTCCCTGGTTTTTAAGCCACCGGAAGAAGGCATTCAGCAGGTAGCCTACCTAAGCTGGTGGCAGTGGACTCCCGGTGCCAACTGGCGACATCCCTTCGGTCCTGACAGCAATATTCAGGGTAAAGACGATCATCCCGTCGTCCATATTGCCTATGAAGATGCTGTGGCCTACGCTAATTGGGCAGGTAAGCAATTGCCGACAGAAGCACAATGGGAGTATGCCGCTAGGGGAAGGAGATTCAATACGATCTTTACCTGGGGTAATCAATATTCTCCGAAACAGGCAAACACATGGCAAGGGAAATTTCCCTTCTTCAATCAACAACAAGATGGATTCGCTGGGATAGCTCCCGTAGGCTCGTTCCCTCCGAACGGATTTGGGCTGTTTGACATGACAGGTAACGTATGGGAATGGACAGCCGATTGGTTTCGCATTGATCGGCGAGGAATGGAACATAGTTTTAATCCTTTGGGACCTAGCCGAGTAGAAAGTTACGATCCTAAAAAACCTTGGGAGGGAGCGATGCACGTGATTAAAGGCGGGTCTTACCTCTGTGCTAAGAACTATTGCAGTCGCTATCGTCCTGTTGCTCGTGAATCTCAAGCACCCGATACAGGTACTAGCCACATTGGATTCAGGTTGGTTTTAGATCCAAAATCAACTTTAGGCATAGACATAAATCAATTGGTTAAGGATAGCCCTGATGTAGACAAGTATGTGATCAGCAAAATTCTTGACGACTTCGTTGATGTCTTAGAGCGCGGTATCGGAGGAAGCGATGATTGATGATCCTCTATCTAGTTCCATCCAAATAGTTATTTTCTTGTTTCTTTTTACATTTCTCCTGTCCGTAGCACTAGAGAAACCGAAGCAGGAAATCCTGACGCTCATGAAATCAAGTTTGATGGGGCGATCGCTGTTCGCAAATTTCATTCTACTGCCGATTTTAGGCACGATTTTAGCTTGGTTATTCAGGCTGCCGCCCGAAATTTCTGTGGGCTTTCTAATGGTTGCACTCGCCCCTGGAGGGATGCTAGGTCTGCATTTTGCTCGTGTTGCCAAAGGCGATCTCGCCTACACCGTGGAGTTGATTTTTCTGTTGTCGCTCCTATCCATTGTCATTACACCGACGCTGATTTATCTGATTTTTCCTAGTATTGCCACAGCAGATGGATTTATTGTGTCACTCCTTGGTCGCCTGTTGTTCTTTATTATCCCCCCGTTTCTGGCAGGACAGGTCATTCAACATTGGCTAGCGTCGATCGCTACGAAATTGCAAAAGCTATCTTCCTTTTTATCGATTATCCTCTTCATCACATTGACGGTTCTCACGTCTAGGCTCAAAGTTCTGGATACTCAAGCACTGGCATGGAATGGGTTGGCTGCGATCGTGGTGTTTATTGGGATGGCTTGGTTCGTCGGTTGGCAACTGGGCGGGCCGGAACTTGCCAATCGTAAAGTGTTGGCAATCAGTACCAGCATGAGAAATGTGGCAATTTGCTTGTTAATTGCTACGAGCAGTGTGGTCAATCAAAATACTGAGTCGACGATGCTTGGGTTTAGTGCGTTGTTGACTCCGATGAATCTAGTCTTTGCGATCGCCATGAGTCGCATCCAGCCAAAGTCTTAAAAGGAGGTAAAACGAGGTAAAACAAGCAGATGCTGATTAGTTCTATTCTAGTATTGCTGGTGCCGCAATGCCGTGATCCCCCGACTTGTCCGATCGTATTGCTAACACACTAAATCAACATGTCCTCAACATTCTGACCAACCACCAAATCGACAATCTAGGAGAAACCAATGCTGAAACGGCTTGAAGAGCTGAACCGTACCGTTCGCAATCTATATTCTGTGACAGATTTGCTCAAATCGATGGGAGCAAATACCGACAACGTATTTGACATCGAAGATAACTTTCGAGGCAGCAATCAGATGAAGGTCTGTGTCGATCGTGTCAAGGCAATCCCTGAAGCGCTTGCGATGATGGAAAGTCGTTATGTGGGGCCAGCGATCGATCTTGAAGCCCTCTCTCAATTGTCCCGTGGCAGCCTCGGCCATACCTATGCCACAGTGATGAAAGCTCTGGGCTTTGACCCAAATTTCTTCCGCCAGCGCCAGATCGAAACGGATGAAGACTGGTTAACCATGCGACTTCGCAAAACCCACGATCTCGTCCACCTAGTGACGGGATTTGGGCCTACAGGTGGAGAGGTGGGTGTGCTCTCTATTCAAGCAGTGCAAATTGGTTATCCAATGTCTGTAGCGCTTCAGGTTGCCAGCATTGGTATGGCGCTGAAGCAACAACCGGAAAAACTTCCAGATTTAACGCAGCAAGTAGCGAGAGGCATGGGGATGGCAATGCAAATGAAGCCGCTGATTGCTCAGCGATGGGAAGATGGTTGGGATAAAACATTGCATCAATGGCGCGAGGATTTGAACATTACTGATCCAGTCATTGATGAACCCTACAGCCTCAAAAATCGCCTGCCAGATTTGGATTTGGATTGGTAACAAGCAGCGACCTTTTTTAAGGGGGTGACTTCTAATCCATTTTTGGCTCACTTCCCTCATTTTTTTAGGACCCTTAATGGAATGGCACTCTTGTTAAGCCCAAGCCTTTGTCTAGCCTCGGTCTCAGGCTCCGCCTGGGAACGGGCTTCGAGAAGCTCTGCCTCTCGTCAAGCCTAGCTGAGGCACTCTGGAGGCTCTGCCTCCCGGTATAGGTTCCCAGCCCTCCGGGCTGGGAACCAGTCAGGGCAAGGGCTACATCTTAACTTAGTGCCATTCGACCCTTAATGTGAGCCGGAGTCTATTTTTAGTTGCAGCTAATTTGAGCCGAAAATTGTCCTTGTTTGCAAGCCGAGTGATTTATAATTGCAAGCCTCTACACGTAAGGGTATAAAATGCGAAAACATTCCTCTTGCTTCTTAATTTATTTTCTCTGGGGAATGTCAAAAGTTACGATTATAGCTCATTAAAAAATAGAACAATGAAAGCATATAACCTTGCAGTACCCCTTCTTTGCTTCATTATTGCCGGTTGTAGCACAGTAGAGCGGTACAGATTAATACGTGCATATGAACCTGTGCTGACCAATACTTCACCTGTGGACACAACGGTTACAAATGTTATGGCAAATCGTGACAGCCATGGACGGCAGGCAGGTTTGATTTCAGCCTTCTATGGTCTGGATAATGCTTTAGCGAAAGCAGCGGATCAGGGGATCTGGCCAGGGGCTGGCGGTACAGATGGCATGCCCGTCATTTTTTCCCATGAGATCTGTCGGTGGAAGGATAATATTGCCGTTTTGGCAAGCTTATACTTCCAGTACATACTGGCAGATTTATGCTTCTAATCCTAAGCATCAGTTGTACTTAGTATATTTATGTGTTAATCGTAGCCAAGT
>JAHHGZ010000076.1 GCA_019359595.1 Cyanomargarita calcarea GSE-NOS-MK-12-04C | reverse complement strand
GAGTTGAAGCCCTCTAATTGGGGAAAACGCCTGTGGACAAGAAGGAGCCGTCTCCCTTGGTTGAAACAGGAAGTAGACAACAACTATTACAACGATGTCAATAGTTGTCTAAGTTCTATAGAGCAGATTAGAGTATGTGGCAAGACGAAATCCTCGAAAACCTTTACAAAATCCGTGAAGAACACGCCAAGTCGTTTAACTATGACTTCAAAGCCATATTTTCGGATTGGCTGCATCGGCAGGCTGTGAGCCGAAAAAAGTTAGTGTCGTTGGAGACCAAGCCGCAAGCTAACAAATCTGTTAGTCACTGAAAATTCGGTCAAACAGCAACGCTTATCATGCATTCTCGGATTTTACTAATGCTAGCAACCATTTATGTAGGTCAATGGCAGTAGGTAACTTGATTTTAGCTGTGGGATTAGCTTTATTATGGTCAAGTGAGATATTATATACTAGTCGTCTCCGTCCAAGATTTAGAGAAGCGTTCACGAAGGCGAGTGCGTGTCCCGTAAATAAATATTGCAGGTCTCACAATGACATACAATATATTGCCGCAAAAATCGATAAATATTCAACTAGTAAATAGTTTAGTCCAAATTATTCGTTCGCTTTCCCAAGAAGAACGTCACCTTTTAGAAAAAGAACTATTTTTTGAAGATTCGGAACCCTCTACCCAAGAGTTAATGCAACTAGCTGTAGTGGGAAATGCATTTGATTTCTTGCATAATGAACCAGATATTTATACGAACGAAGACGGAGAACCTGTTTAATGTCCTTGAAAAAAGGAGACGTAGTTCTAGCACCCTTCCCATTTACCGATTTAAGTCAAACAAAACTACGTCCAGCAATTGTTCTTTGGGCTAGTTTTACAGGGAGTAATGATATAACACTGTGCTTTATTTCATCCCAAAACCTGAACAATATTAAAAAGGAAGAATTTTTGATTATTGATTCGGATGAAGAGTTCCCTAACACTGGCTTAAAATGCACCTCTAAAGTCATTGTATCCAGGATTGTGACAATTGATAGAACATTAATTACCCGTTGTCTTGGTAATTTAGGAGTAAATCAATTGCAACAGTTGAACAAACTTATAATTCAGACATTTAACCTCTTATAAACTCCATAACAGCAGGAACCCCTGTAATTACCTTGTCAGATAAAGCGATCGCTTTCAAAATCTACAGATGTATATTGGGTAAGAGGTTTCTGTAGAGCAGACGCTAATTCCTTACCAATGAGATTCCAATAGTCTGAAACTGGCTCTTTGCATTGCTGATTAAGATGTCTATTAACAACCTGTATAGCTCAATCTCAAATAAAAACTCGGCAACAAGAGTAAACTTCAACATTACCGAGTTAATATTCTTTCAAATAATCAAAGTAAGTAGCTGAACGTGAATAAACCTAGTTATGTAACAAAATGTAAAAAAAGGCGAAACCCTTGCGATACCGAAGGTGACGCTTCAGCGTATTGCGGAGCGTGCCCGCTTCGGGCTTATGCTTCGTCGTGCCTCCTCGCAACTTTGAGCCTATTCTAAACAATACCAACTAGTTTGTCTGCTAACGATTAAGTGATATAACCCACCCTTACCCTGCAAAAAATCAGACACATTACCTGAAGCCTGAGCTAAAATTTGTACTTTCACGAACGCAATCCTACGGCTCCAAATCGGTGCTCCAATTTGGTCATCTACAACCCAAATCTCTTCGCGATCGCCCTTGACCCTGCGCTTGCCAATTGTGGGCACGCTCCTGACGCTTATCGCGTGCCAGCTTCCAAATTATGCTATGGTAAAAAAATGTCTACTGCACGAATATTTCGCGTTGTAATTGATACAAATGTTGTGTTTGAAGGGTTAACCAAACAAGGTGGAGCTGCCGGTCTGATCATTGATGCATGGTTGGCTGGCTTTATAAATGTTTGTGTTTCCAATGCTTTGTCCTACGAGTATGAAGATGTCCTGTCTCGCAAACTTTCAGATGCTCGTTGGAGCCGTCTGCAACCCGTTTTGGGAGTACTGATTAATCTTGCTCAATTTACAATTATTTATTATTCATGGCGGCCGACATCACCAGATGCAGGAGATGACCTGGTAATTGATTGTGCTATGAACGCAGGCGCGATTATTATTACATTTAACGTTCGTGATTTTCGGAGCGCTAAAGAGTCTTTGGGTGTGGAAATCATGACACCAACACAATTTGTTACCAAGTTAGCGTCAGGAGATAATTAGTAATGAGCCAATTTAGCCTTCGATTGCCAGAAACGTTACATCAACAGCTAATCCACTTAGCTGAGGGTGAAGGTATTCCTCTGGAACAATACATCGTTTACGCTTTAACTCGTCAAGTTGCATTAACATACTCAATTCAAGCAACCTCTCTTGCAAGCATAAATCAGCAGAAGCAGTCTTTCAAAGAATTGCTAATTGGATTAGGTAAAACCGATGCCGATGAGGTTGAGTCAATTTTGGCTGAACGTGAGATGGTAGACCCAGAGCCGGAATTAAGTTCAGATACGATTATTCGTCTTCAGCAACGAATGCGTGACGGGTTGCTCTCCTAATAAGAAGAATAAGAAGAATAAGTAGTTATGTCAAACCAAGGAGCGCACTTGACGCATCTTTAAGCGCATTCTTATTGGCGTTCTGTGAAGGGTAGCGCAGGCTACGCGCTCCAAAAATCAAACTGGATTCCTCGCGTACTTAAGCTATACAGTGTTCATGGTTATTTCCCCGGTTCCCATACACTAAATTTTAGATGCGTTCGCAAGCGGGCTGAACGCCAACTGAGAATAGTATCGCACCCCACAAGAGTTTTATGTATCTTGTGGGGTGCGCTTCTAGCCCCTTTGGGTGTGCAAATCATGAGACCAACACAATTTGTTACTAAGTTAGCGTCTTGTTGATAATTAATCCTTGTACCTCCAACATTAATAGGCTTTCCACCCGCATTTATAGTAAAGCTATTATTCGATTTACCCTTCTTTTTAAACTTTGGGTACTCTGCTAACCCTTTGAAAAACCGTTGGTAAGAATCACCCAGTTGTTCAAATGCAAACTCTGTGACTTTTTGACAAATACCTTTCTCTTTTAACCAAGATAATTCTGGGTTTGTTTTAACATCACTATTAAAAAAACTCCGAAGCATTTGATGATTTGGCTTATACCCATCTTCATACAGCGCTTGCCATGTAGCCAACCCCCAATTATAAGTAAACCTAGCAATACCCGCGTGCTTAGACATCAAAACACGCTGCTCGTTATTCAGTTTTAATTGTGTTTTGATTGATAAAAGCATTTGGGTAAGTTAGGGATATTATCTCAGTCGGATGAGCATCTGCATAAGCCTCGTCAAAGCGGTTCTTCCGTGCCAAACTCGGTAAATTGGCGTATGTAGGGTTCATGAAACGCCAGAATAATATCTTGTCTGGGCACTCCCATTTCAACCAGCCGATTGGCAATTCCTTCTTCCGTGCCATCATGCTGAATCCAGATTTTACCACGCTTGATATCAAGATGTAGAATACACCCAAAATCACAAGAAAATCGCCGAACGGCACGGAAGCCCCTTGGCTTTCAGACAGGGGAGGAAGTGCCAACGGTGGCGAAAGTGTCCACGGGGAGTATCCCCGTGGCGCATTTCGCGTTTTAACCACCGTCAATATTAATCAAGCAGGAGTAACCGTAACCATCTTTTTTATGGATAGCTTTACAGTACTTATGTGAAATACCTTGGACTAAGCCGTTAGTCGTAGAAATATTAAAACTACCTGTGGCACGAGTTGCAATCCGACCAACTGCCGACATAATAAATCGTCGTTGAAAAAAAGTTTCATAAATTGGCAGACGAACCGCCAGATAAAATGGTACAAGCTCGCCAAGGCCGTGACTCCTTGTCAATTTCTTGGCTGCAATTAACCGGACAATGTATGATATGCGAAAAAAGGGATAATATCACAATCCCTTAAACAAAAAGAATATTTATTTTTAACTAACGCAATTAGAACAGTCGAAAAATAAACGGATAGCGGAAAGGTTCATCTGGCTTGCTGAAACAATGCAACAATGCGACAATTGTCAATCCCCAGTGAATTGCAAAGCCAAGAGCGACAACAGGAAAGAATAAAATTCCACCAAGACCGAAAGTGATAAAAGATAAAATTCCTAGTGGGATTCCAATTAGGGTTGCCCAAAACCAAACATTGAAGTGAAAATTAATCGATTCTTTGGCATTGCTTTTGACAACTGGGTCATCAGAGAGTAAGTTTATTGCAATCGGAACTCCAATCGAAAGGAATCCTGTACTAAAGAAAATGGCCCCATGACATAGAGAAGATAGCAATTTACGCTTATCGGAATCGAATGAAACTTGCATCTTGGTGGCTCCTCAACTTGCTTTATATTTTAATTTTAACGGTCGGCTCATAGATTTAGTATTGAAGTTTACCGTACACAATAAATATTCAGGCTTTTCCTTCAGATAGATTGACTTTGGCAGCTAATGATAGCCTATAAGGTATGAGGTTTACCGAACCTGCTTTGTGAATAGGGAGTGGGGGAGATAATGGAGTTCCTGTAACAGATCCAAAAAATAAATAATTAACCGCAGATAGACACGGATGGACGCAGATGAAAAAGTGTTTTGTACTCTTGTCTGAGGAAGAATAAATAACAACCAACTAATTTATCAACACTAAAATCAAAGCTAAAACCACACCGAATGAGACACCAGACAACCAGATGCGAAGAAACTGCTGTTGTTCCACCTGAGTTTGTAGTTTAATTTGCAAACGCTCAAGCTCTAAATTTGCCTCACTTAAAGTATTAAGAATCGTTTTATACTCTTGTTGTAAATTTTCCAAACCTTGTTTACCACCGACTTCATTGACTGCTGATTTGACATCTTTGAAAATTTGTTCAGCCACCTGAATATTTTTTGCTACATCTTTGACTTCATCAGCAGCTTGAAAAATATCTGATTTTATTTCTTCAAATTTCGTCTCATTTCCTAATATTTGCTTTTCAAGTTTTCGTCCTCTGTCTACAGCATCGTTGGCTGATGTGATTCCTTTTTCTATGATGTGTAAAAGTTGTTCAAGCTGTTTGGCTATTTCTAAATCAGAATATGTTTTCATACGATGTCTCTGTTCTCTATCAATTTATTCAAGCGAGATGTAAATGATTGACATAACAATGTCACTAAAGGTTTAGATTCCTGATAATGCCGGATTACCTCATCCCAAAAAGGAAAATCTTGTTTGTAATTGCCATCATTCAGAAAAGCTCTGACTCTAGCTTCTTCATAACGTAGACCTTTTGCTTCCAAATCCCTAGCAATGCCATTTAGCAAACGCTCATACTCTTTGGTATCAGTATCTTTTAAATTATAAGCTTCGGCAACTGCTTCCCAGGAATACTCCATTGCTCTCAATAATAAACAACGTAGAGAAATATTTTCAATTTTCTCCAATTCACTATTTAAGCGTTCGGTGGGATGTTTTTTTAGGAATGCGATCGCCTGGTTTTCCCATTGATGAATTGCTTCACTTTCAACACCTGCAAATTGCAAAGATAAATAAGTATCCCAGTACAGATATCCAGTCTGACAACGTTTCCACAAACGCTGTTGAACATCATCAGTAATTTGATTTAAATCGGCATCACTGGCAACTTCGCCAATCCATTTTATTGCTGTTTCAGAATCAATGCGATCGCACTGTTTAAAATAATCATCACCACTGCTATTAAGTCTGTTTAATTCTTCTGTTGTCGCTACTACCAATAGCCGCGAACGAGCGCGAGTTAACAGCGTATACCATTTAAAACTTTCTTCTAAGGAAAGTGTATCACTTCCTTCAAACAGGCAAAAAGCAACACAACCTTCAAATTCTCTACCTTTAGCTCGTTCTGCATTTAAAACTACTACATTTTCATGATAATCAAGCAAATCGTTAGATAAAACCTTAACTGCTTTTGCTAAATCCCTAAGTAAATAACGCCGATTTTCTTCCTTGACATATTCTCCTGATAATTGCTCTAAAAATTTTAAAGCTTCAGCCTTAGTTGCATATTCCAATAAACGCACAGAGTCCCCGATTTCAAAAGCATTATCTGGATTTGCTGGAAATGGTAATTCCTTGCATTTATTTTTGGCGGTGATTTCTTTAGCTACCTGCCAAAATTGGTTGGCAAATTCTAAAATTTGTCGAGAATTGCGATAATTCTTGAGTAACTCAATACTATGTTTAATTTGCAGTTGTCCCCAAGTAAAATCCGTTGGGTGAATGCGTTGATTTAAATCTCCTAGCAACCATAAATAGGTTTGATGCCCTTGTGCTGCCCAGGATTTACATATAGAAATAATTGCTTGCAATTCACTCAAGAAAAAATCTTGTGCTTCATCAATAATTAAAATCGTACAGTCAGAATTAGCAGGAGGATTCAAAAGCTTTGTTTTTAATATTTTTGCCGCATCTAAACGCGATAGCCGACAAGATAAAGCCTTATACCAGTGGTGCTTACCAATCTTTAATAATGAATTAATTCGATTGGCATTGGCTTGAAACATCACATTTTTGTTTTGGCTTGGGTTATTTTCATTTAAAACAAAAGCCTGATAAAGTAAAACATCTTTATCACTAAGTTCTGTCGGACGACTAAAACCCATCGCTTGACGTAAAGCTTCCAATTCTTGTTGTGGTGAAGCAAGCTTATTATCGAATTCCGGATTAATTTTTCCTAACCATTGAGGAAACGTACCCAGCCAAAAGTTATGATTCTCTAACGATTGCTTAACTTCCGAAAATTTAGCAATATCTCGACGTAAAGCTTCTGGTACAATCAACATTGTATTCCAGCCAAAAATTCGGTTAATTTCACAAGCGAATAAAGTTGCACATACGGTTTTCCCCGTTCCCGGAGCGCTTTGAATTACGATAGAAGCATTATCTTCAAAATTATCAGGATTTGTCACCTCATAATGCGAACATAAAATTCTCAGCGGTTCATCAAGTATATTTCTTTGGTAATCAGTCAGTATTGGAGAATAACGGTAACTGCCATATACAAATCTGTACCAATCTGCATCTTGCTCGTGATTCCACTGATAGGAAGGGTTTTCAGCGAGTTCCGTACCTTGAGGATGAAGAAGTTCCTCAACTACTTGTGGATAAGCGCGATCGCTTTTATCGAATGCATCATCATATACACCGCCACGCAACCCAACCTTAATCACAACAATATTGTTTTCACTCTCCCGTTGCCAAATGACACGCCAGTCACCCAAGCGAGTCCGCAGTAGCTTGTCATAACCTTTTAACGCTTTTGTGTGTCTTTCGTCACCCAGACTCAAACGGCGCAAAATATCATAAACTTTCTGTAAATCAACAGGCTGAAGTTTCTGTATTTCCCGAAAAGCGGCTCGAATAATTTTGACGTTGATGGTTGGCATATTAGTAGCTGCATTTGAGATCCGCAAGTGTTACTGCCTTATTGTTCCCATCTTTGGTGAAGATTTACTGTTTTGTCGCAAGATATACTTTAGCTGCCAGTTGTAGGGGTGGCAACTAAGCTGACAATGCCGGCTGAGGTGTTGCTTTTTCAAACAAGTACGCGAATAAGACTCAAAAAATTGGAAGAATTAAATAAAATGGAACAAGAGGAGACAAAAGAGATAGAAGAATGAAATACACAATCGTGATTCAATGGTCTGATGAAGATGAATGTTTCGTTGCTTTACTGCCTGAGTTTACTAACGTAATGCAACCAGTAACTCACGGAGATACTTACGAAGAAGCTTTTAAAAATGCTCAAGAAGTCTTAGAATTGCTTGTAGAAACAGCTTTAGAAAAAGGTGAATCTCTACCAGAACCGAAAACTCTAGGAAAGCCATTAAAAGTTGCGTAATCTAAGGCAATTGTCAAGCAATGTCCCAACTATCAACACTATGAATAATATTCAAGTTAACCAGCTAAAATCATAAAAATACCTATTTAATCTTAAGTTTTGGCTACTTTATCTTGTCCCCACTGTCACCAAAAAATTGATTCTCAGGCGATCGCCTGTCCATATTGTCGTACCCAACTCAAAGCTTACGGTCATCCTGGTATTCCCTTACACCGCGCCAAGAAAGACGAGTATTTGTGCGATCGCTGTACCTATCATGCTGATGATACCTGTACTTTTCCCAAACGTCCCTACGCTAAAGACTGTACGCTTTACCAAAATATCGAAGAGAGCAAGTTAGATTTACAACAACTGCAACAATCTAAAAGTTTTGGGACAACCCTGAGAACTTGGATAAAACGCAATCAAACTTTATTGCTAATACTAGCTTTATTATTAGTATGCTTTGCGATCGCTTTATCTACTTCTTGAATCAATCCACCAGACAGCTAGTTAAGTGTTTGTCTTCCTTGTCCCCCATTCCCCATTCACGCTGCAGGCACTTGACTATCAGCGGCATCAACAGTCATTAAAGCTGGTTGTTCATTAAATACGTCTAAGTCGAACCAAAACGTAGTACCAACGCCAACTTCACTGACAAGATGGACTTGACTGCGATGTCTTTCCATGATGTTTCTCACGATGGATAGTCCTAAACCTGTGCCTTCTAGGGTGTGTACGCGGTTTTCGACACGGAAGAAGCGGTCAAATATTGCTTGTTGGTCTTCGGGAGCGATGCCTATTCCAGTATCGGATATTTCAATTCGCACCTGACCCATTTGATTGTGAGAGCTATGCTTGGGTTCTAGTTGATAAGTGCGGAATAAGACTTTACCGCCTGCTGTGCTGAATTTCAGGGCATTACCAATCAGATTACCAAATACTTGCAGCAATAAATCATAATTACCCACAACTAAGGGCAAATTGGGGGCAACATCTTGAATTAATTCAACCCCTTTATCTCTAGCATTAAGCTGGTAGGTACGGAGGGTTTGTTCTATAGCCTGTGCTAAATCAACTCCATCCATGTGATAGTTACGGCCAGATTCGAGTTTAGATAAATCTAGGACATCGTTAACCAAGCGAGTTAGGCGATCGGTTTCATTATTAACTGTGATTAAAAATTCCCGTCGTTGTTCTTCACCTAAATCATCACCGTATTCGTGCAGGGTTTCGATATAAGTTTTGATATTGAATAGAGGGGTTCGCAGTTCGTGGGAAACGTTGCTGATAAATTGGCTTTTTGCTTCGTTGAGTTCTACTTCGCGGGTGATATCTTGGACTGTGATGGCAATACCTTTGATACTCTCCCGTTGGAGATTGAGAACTGTAGTTAAAAGAATCCGGATAGTGCGTTTAGCTGGTTTGTTAAAAGGAATGCGGAATTCGGCGCTTTCACATTCCCCAGCAGCCATTTCATACAACGGACGGGTGATTTCCATCTGGACTGCTGAGGGTAAGTGATGCAAAACGTTGCTACCCACCACATCAATATTTTCCCAACCGAAAATTCTCCGGGCTGTGGGGTTGACTAATATCACCTGCATATTGTTGTCTATCAAGACGGCACCATCGGCAATGGTGGAAACCAGAGTTTCTAGCTTGGCTTTTTCGGCTGTTAGTTCTTCGATATTTTGTTCTTCATAGCTTTCCAAGCGCTCTGCCATCTCATTAAAGCTTAAAATTAATTCCCCGAGTTCACCCCCTAAAGGTAAGTCAATTCGCTGTTTGAAATTTCCGCTGGCAATTTGTTTCACCCCTACCGACAGTTCTTTAATTGGTTTAGTGATGGTTAAAGCGTTAACTACCCCTGCCAAAATTACCATTACCCAAATTGAGATAAAAACGGCAATAGTGACATCACGAGTAAAATTTGAGGTGATCACTGCAGCTGGATTGGGGTTAATACCGATCGCCAAAACCCCAAAGTTCTGTTGATTATCTTTTAGGGGGACAAATACATCAGTAACTTCCCCATCGGGTGTTATGTGTTGCCGCACCATCGGTTTGTCTGTATCGGCAGCGTAATCTTTTGGTAATTGTATCCGTCTCTCAATGCTGAGGGAGTTTTCAACCTCTGGTTCCCAAAAGGGAATACCAAAAAAGATTTTTCCTTTTTCATCAGCGTAAAGCATATAACGCACGCTAGAAGTGCTGCTATAGAAGCGTTGGGAAAATTGCGCCACCGAAGTGAGATTGTTATCTGCTAAGTAAGGGGTGACATTAGAAGCCAGCAGTAGTCCGAGGTCACGACCAAAGCGGGTGTCATTTAGACGTGCATCTTGCTGAATTGTATTCACAGCCCAAAACGTTAGACCGCTCATGATCAATGAAACCACTAGAGTGGCAGCAGCCAAAAGCTTTGTCTGGAGGGAAAACTCCGACCACCAATTGGCGATCGCTTCTCGAATTGTTTTAAAAAGAGGCAGCATCTTAAAAAGAGTTGTTAGTAGTTTTCTTAACCCCAACAACTAAAAATTAGCAGCTAATCTGACAAACAGGGAGTGGGGGAGTGGGGGAGAGTTAAGAGTTAGGAGTTAGGAGTTGTTGGTTGGAGCGTTGTTTACTCCTAACCACTAACCACTAGCTCCTGACTTTATGTCCAATATCTCGGCGATAATATATGCCCTCGAAGTTTATATATTGTATCCCAGTGTATGCCTGGGCGATCGCTTGCTCAAAATTATCCCCAACACCTGTGACGTTCAACACTCGTCCGCCATCTGTCACTACTTGCCCATCAAGCTTGGTGCCGGCATGAAATACGGTGGCTCCCTGTGCTTCTGCTTCTTGAATACCTGCAATTAGTTTACCTTTCTCGTATGCCCCAGGATAACCACCTGCTGCGGCAACGACGGTGGCAGATGCACCCTTTTTCCAAGCGATGGGCGGCATTTGTCCTAAACGCTGTTCGACACAAGCTAATATCAAATCTTCGAGAGGTGTTTCTAATAAGGGTAGAATTACTTGGGTTTCTGGGTCGCCAAAGCGACAATTAAATTCCAATACCTGAAAATCGCCATTGACTGCGACCATTAACCCTGCATAAAGCACACCTCGGTAATCTATATTCTTGGATCTCAAAGTGGCGATCGCTTTCTCTAATACTTCTGTTTGCACTCGTGCCATCAAAGAAGGCGTAGCGATGGGCGTAGGGGCGTAAGCTCCCATTCCCCCTGTATTTTCGCCTGTATCGCCCTCACCAATCCGCTTGTGGTCTTGGGCTGGCAACAAAGCTCTAATCGTCAAACCATCAGTTAGCGCTAAAACTGATACCTCTTGCCCGGTCAAACATTCCTCAATAACGACGAAATTCCCTGCATTACCAAACTGTCCACCGATAATCGCATCAACTGCCGTAATTGCCTGTTCCACTGTTTCGGCAACTATGACACCCTTCCCTGCTGCCAAACCATCAGCTTTTACGACAATTGGCGCACCCTGAGATTTAATGTAAGATTTTGCCGCAGCAGCTTCCGTAAATACCGCAGCCTTTGCCGTCGGAATTCCCGCCTCTTGCATCAGCGCTTTTGCCCAAGCCTTACTAGCTTCGATTTGCGCCCCTGCCCTACTCGGCCCAAATACCATTAAATTACGCTTGAGCATATAATCTGTAATCCCCTTGGCTAAGGGTACCTCTGGTCCAACTACCACAAGGGTTACACCATGTTCTTGAGCATATTTTGTCAGCCCCTCAAAATCATCTACCGCCAGGGGTAAATTATAGCAGCCTTCCAGAGTTGCCGTACCGCCATTCCCTGGGGCACACACAACTTGCTCAACTTGTTTCGACTGTAGCAGCTTCCAAGCTAGGGCATGTTCGCGCCCCCCGTTACCAACAACTAAAACTTTCACAGATTTCCTCGTGTATCCCAAGTGGGATCAATTTTTTCACTTTTTCTGGTGCTTGTGCAAGTCCCCTTTGGAGATTGAGGCTATTTTCAATTATTTTATCTTCGTATTTATACGGTGTTTTATTTGAGGTTTAACTTAGTTCCTTAGTATAATTATGGATATGACAAAAGGAAGTTAAGTCCACAAATATACTTATCCATATTTGAAGCTAAAACACAATTATTCGGTAGTTTTAAGTAATTTTCTCTTAATTATAATTATTGATAAAAAAAACTTGTAAAGTAATGGCGGTTAACTGCCTGCAAGGATTAACCTGTGAATATTGGATTTGTTAAAAATATCAAAAAATTAGGAAACATGACTAAAAGTATCGTTACTGGAGCCGCAGGGTTTATTGGTTCTCACCTCGCAGAAGCTTTGTTGAAACAAGGTGAAGAAGTAATTGGTATTGATGAATTTAATGATTACTACGATCCTCTCTTAAAGCGCAAAAATATTTCACACCTGCAAGCCTATCCCAACTTTAGATTAATTGAGGCAGATATTCAGCTTTTAGACTGGCATCCACTCTTAAAAGGTGTTGATGTAGTTTACCATCAAGCGGCACAAGCAGGAGTGCGTGCGAGTTGGGGTCAAGGTTTCCGTAGTTACACTGAAAGAAATATTAGCGCTACACAAATTTTGTTGGAAGCGGCAAAGGATGCTCAAAGTCTGAAAAGATTTGTATTTGCCTCAACTTCTAGCGTTTATGGAGATGCGGAAACATTGCCTACCCACGAGTCCATATGTCCCAAACCTGTTTCTCCTTATGGGATTACCAAGTTAGCTGCGGAGCGTTTGTGCGGACTGTATCAGAAAAACTTTGGCGTACCATTTGTGGCGTTACGCTACTTTACAGTTTACGGCCCCAGACAGCGCCCCGATATGGCATTTCATAAGTTTTTCAAATCTGTTTTGCAGGATGAAGCTATTCCCGTTTACGGTGATGGGCAGCAAACACGGGACTTTACATTTATTAGCGATGCTGTGGCTGCGAATTTAGCTGCTGCTACTGTAGAGAATGCTGTCGGGGAAATTTTGAATATTGGCGGTGGTAGCAGGGTGGTGTTAGCAGAAGTTTTGGATACAATGGAGGAGATAGTTGGCAAACCCATCAAGAGAAATCATATCGAAAAAGCGATGGGTGATGCGCGTCATACGGCAGCGGATGTGTCAAAAGCGCGGAAGATACTGGGTTATCAACCGCAAGTCTCTTTGAGAGAGGGTTTGACAAAGGAATGGGAGTGGGTTAGAACACTCTACGGTGTACCCCAGAAAGTTTAAGTATTCCCCGGTGGTTAGATCCCCGACTCGTTTAACAAGTCGGGGAGCTTAGAGGGTGTTTATAAAATAAAGATAAAATTTCCGTAGGGTACGTTAGACCAGAATTTTCTCTGAGGGGGTGACATGGAAGCTAGAAAGTTTATCATCCAAGAGTTTAGAGGCAATAAGCGATAAAAATAGAAAAGTGACTTAACTGTACACTTCAACCAAAAAGTAGGTTTTTAGCCTTTGACTATTGATAATAGATTCAATAACCGCAAAATTTGAACTGTATCTTTTTATAGAAAATTAGCCTTTATCCCTTACCTAGTAAAGATTACAAGACGCTTATCACTCTCTCCTGAATTTTTTATGTCCTGTAGTTTAGACTAGGACACATGGAAAATCACCCAGCATCCCTCGGTTAAAGAAATTTAAATCAAAAAATATGAAAAGAGATAAATTAAGCAGATTTTGTCGCTTGCTTATGGGGTTTAGAAGTAAGTTTTCTGGCAATAGGGTATGTTGTTATTCTACGTTGGTGTGGCTGTCCAGTTTCCCAGCCAGGAGATTTTCTACGGGGTTTTGGAGGTTTAGCTGAGGGTGCTTTAGTTCTAAACTTTAGTTACCTACTTTACGGTCTTCTAATTCTTCCGTAAAGGTCATTTTTTGATTTGTTAGCTCGTGCCATACTTCTCTAAGCTTGGTGTCCAATCTGTTAAAACCTTGGAAGAAATGTGTTTACCTCGCTCCTTGATTAAGGTATCAGCCATTGCCGTTACCTCTATCACCGTTTTGTGTTTAGTTTCTACCATCTCACCGAATAATCGCAGTGTTCTGGTATAGGCAATGCTGTATGCTTTACAAGTTTCAACAACTAGCCCGTCATCACTGGCACAAATAAGCAACTGATGACGGGCAATGGCAATTGTAGAACGGTCTGCGGCACTCAAAAGAGGTTCTCTTGCGCCAAATTCTAGAAAACTGGTGAACATTTCCTCTGTTGAGAGATTGAGCGCTGTTAGGTAAGTTTTTGCAGCTTCCCGAGTGGGAAGTTCTAATTGATCTGAGTCTAGGACTTCCTGGGCAATGTACAACGGGCTATGGTGTTGTTGTAACCACCCCCACTCGTTTAGCCAACAAAAATCAATCAGTGCAGTTGCGTCAAGAATTGTTCCGTTAAGCGACTGCATAGACCTCATTTTCTTGACGACGCAACCGCAGTTTTTCAACAGTTAAGTTGAGAAGTTCTGCTGCTTTCATTTCTGAAATCTTGCTCAATTTTAAGGACTGCCAAATTAGAAATTCATAACGTTCATTTTCTGGATAATCCTCCGCAGTCAGTGCTGGTGGTAATTCCATTGAGTTTTGTAAAGATGCACCATCATGTTGCTTTTTATAAATTGCACATATTTTGGCTTTCTCTTTAGCAAAATCAATGATTCTCATTTCTGCTAAACGATTCAAGATAACTAAGTAACTCACCCGAAAATGCCGTTTGAGTTTGACAATATCTTGGGTAAGTGTGTACATCCGCTCAAATTCAGCTTGGGGAACAAGTAGATGACTGCCAAAGTAATCAGCCACCTTTTCTCGTGCTTTTTCTTCTTCTTTGGTTCCTTCTTCAATCAGGGTATCTTGGTACTCTACACGGTGGAAGATTAGGTGTCCAATTTCATGTGCAAGGGTAAATAATTGACGTTCAATGGTGATGTTATGGGTATTTACCAAAATAAAAGCACCTTCAATATCACTACAAGCACTCAGACCAAAGAAACCTTTAATGGAAACGGAGGAGCGTAAAACTTTTAAGCCGATTTCTTCTACAGACTGAAACAGGTTGGCAATGGGAGCATCTCCCAAGCCCAGGCGATGGCGAAACAAAGCAGCTATTGTCTGAATGTGCTTTTCGTTGCCTTCTACTTGATGGCAAGGTGTACTTTCTGGGGTGTAGCTTGGTAAGCCAACGGCTTGTTCTAGGGCGTTATAAGTTTGCAACATTCGTAGCACTTGGGCTGCAAACTGGGCATTTTTGTCAAAGGAAACATGAGCGCGGAACCGGAAGTTGGGTAGCCCTTCACCTTGTGAGCGTAGCAAGTCATCGAGTGTAATGCCCAAAGCACTCGCCAGAGCAGAGAGGATTTTGCTGTCTGGTAAAGTTTTGGCGTTCTCGTAGTTATTGATGCTCTGGCGAGTTACCCCAGCTTGTTCTGCAAGTTGCTCTTGAGACAAGCCTAGACTTTTACGGTAGCGGATCAGGTTCGCAGCAATCATCTCTTTCATGGCTGATTCTTTCCTGCTAGCGCTAAAGGGGTCAAAGAATTTGTCAAAGTTGTTGATATTATTTTATCTAATTATAATATCAAATGTCAAAGCAGTTTTACATCAGTCTTAAGGAGGTGATAAAGATATGGCAAAGAATACAGGTAACGGTTATCGCCGTGGTGCTGTGGACAAACGCAGCCAAACTTACAACCCTGTGACCGAACAATGGGTAAAGCGTAATGCTGAAACCGGACAGTTTATGGACGTAAAGCAGAATGGTGAACCTTTTAAGGGTGTTCGTAAGGAAGACTAATATTAAATTGCGTCCAGTGTGGAGACTGAACGCAACTCGGTAATGGTATTAGTTTTGGTCTATTGGAGGGGTGGTGTTACGCTCGTAGCCCACTCCTTCAGTTTCCTCTATTATGTTCGTCTTCAGCTTCAAAATCCAGACCATCATTTGGATTGGGCAGTTCATACCAGGGAATTAATAAGTAATTTATTTTGTTTTTATAAGTTAAAAATTAACTATGGTTCCATTAAAGTGGGTTAGCTCTACAAACAAGCTAAAGACGGAATAGAAAGTCGTCAGTATCAGATTATATGGTTACTAGCGCAAGGAAAGAAAACTCTTGAAGTAGAGGAAATAACGGGCTACAGCAGAACATGGATTTATGC
>JAHHGZ010000074.1 GCA_019359595.1 Cyanomargarita calcarea GSE-NOS-MK-12-04C | reverse complement strand
TTGGTTGTGGGACAGAGCAGATGTCCAGTAATCCAATAGCCCGTGAGGAGTCGGAACCTGAAAGGGTAAACGAAACTCACGCAGTGAGTTGGAACCCCCCGGATTTATCCGTGGGGTGAGTTCAGTCACCAGATTTGGGTATGCGATCGCCTAGTAGAACTCTCAACCCGTGAGTTTAGCATGATCGAAACTTTTGTCCGTCAGCCTAAGCAAGTTATCAGTCGAGAGCAGCTATTAAGTAAAGTCTGGGGTTATAACTACGACCCTAGTTCCAATATCGTCGATGTTTATGTCGGATATCTGCGGAAAAAGTTAGGGAGTCAGTTGATTGAAACCATTAGGGGAACTGGCTATCGTCTTCTAACATGAGAAAAGTCTCATAAATATTGAATTGGCAATTGGTCTAGTCTAGAGTTAAATCATTAAGCGGTCAGCAAAGTAAATAATTAGGATGCTTCAAAACAATAGAGGCATTCGGAATTTTGAACTAGGCTAACTTCTTAATAACCAGAGAGGATTGTACAGGCACTTGTGAATTAACCGTAATTTTTTCTTTCTTCGGTAAAAAATCAAGTTTTGCTCCAAATCCTCACTCTTTATTTCCCTGTAGAACTCTTGAGGACAAAAACATGAAAGACGTAAGTAAGAGAACTCTTTTAGTTGAAATAACTCCTGAAGAAGCTGTTGCTATCAATGGTGGTGGTGGCTACAAAAAAGATAAGTACGACAAGTGGAAGAAGTACGACAAGTACGATAAGTATGACAAGTACGATAAGTATGACAAGTGGAAGAAGTGTTAGTAAAACAAAGGTCTACTCTAAGCGCACTGCATAGCTTCTTATCCCAATCGGTGTGCTGTCTACCCTATCTCTCCTTAGCTCACTAGCCATACAAGTCTGATGCTGTGAAATTCAGATTGATGGAATCTAGAGCGATGCTGTGTATGTCTACGGCTTTAGCCGTATCGCAGTGTTTAAGCAAAAAAAACCGTCAACCAGCGACGGGAGAAAATGAACTTTTTAGGCAGGGCATTAGCTCTGCCATTTTTTGTGCTTTCATGTTTTAAGAGTTAGTTTTTAACTATGAAATATCAGAATATTTTACAGCAAAACGAAGAAGATTGCGGTGCTGCTTGTCTTGCTTCTATTGCTAAACATTACGGACGGACATTTACGATTAACCACATCCGTGAAGCTGTAGGAACTGGTCAGCTAGGAACTACAATGTTGGGTTTGATTCGTGGCTCAGAAACACTGGGGTTTAATGCCAGAGGTGTTAAAGCTGACCCGGAAATCCTCGACGAGATTAATGAAATACCTCTGCCTGCAGTTATTTATTGGAAAGGCTGTCATTACGTTGTTTTCTATGGACAACAAGGTAGAAAATACATCATTGCCGATCCATCTGTGGGTATCCGTTACCTCTCTAAAAAAGAGCTCTTAGAAAACTGGACAAAAGGGGTAATGCTCTTAGTCGAGCCAGATCCAGCCCGGTTTTTTGCCCAAATAGATGATGATATTAGCGGCTTTTGGCGTTTCTTAAAACCCGCTTGGAATTATCGGGGTATTTTGTCTGAGGCACTGCTAATTAACCTCGTTTTGGGTATTTTGTCCCTCGCTTTACCCTTTCTGATTCAGATTCTCACCGATGATGTTTTAGTCCGAGGAGATAATCAGTTACTTGCAGGTATAGCGATCGCTGTCTTTTTGATGCAGTTGTTGAGCAGCAGTTTACAGTTGGTACAATATAATCTTATCGCCCATTTTGCCCAACGGTTGGAATTGGGGCTAGCTCTGGAATTTGGACGAAAAATTCTCCGCTTACCTCTTTCGTATTATGAATCTCATCGCAGTGGCGAAATTGTCAGTCGTCTGCGAGATATTGAAGAAATTAACCAGCTAGTTTCCCAAGTTGTTGTTAGTTTGCCCAGCCAATTTTTTATTGGAGTTGTGTCCTTGAGTTTAATGCTGTTCTACAGTGGTAAGCTGGTTATTTTTTCCTTAGTTATTGCAGTTTTGATGACATTATCAACAGTAATTTTATTACCTACATTGAGGCAAAGAATTCGCAAATTATTAGTCCTAGAAGCGGAAAATCAAGGTATTTTAGTCGAAAGTTTTAAAGGCGCACTCACTGTAAAAACAACAACCGCTGCTCCACAGTTTTGGCAAGAATTTCAAGCTCGTTTTGGACATTTAGCTAATGTTAACTTTAGCACAACTCAAATTCAAATTATCAACAGAACTTTTTCTATACTAGTTTCTAGTATTGGGAGTGTCTCCCTGCTCTGGTTTGGCAGTAGCCTTGTGATTAACAAAGAATTAAGCATAGGTCAACTGCTGGCATTTCAAAGCATGAATGATAATTTTTTATCATTCCTCACTATTTTAGTCCAATTTTTTAATGAATATATTCGTGCAAATACAGCAGTTGAACGTCTTACAGAAATCATTGATGCTACACCAGAAAACCCAAATCTTAGCCAAAAGCCTTTTGCCCAAATTCCTGATAATATTGACATTATTTGTACCAATCTTAACTTTCACCACGCTGGCAGAATAGACTTATTAGAAGATTTTTCTGTGACGATTCCTGGAGGGAAAGTTACTGCTCTCATTGGTAAATCTGGCTGTGGTAAAAGTACCCTAGCAAAACTAATTGCAGAGTTATATATTCTCCAATCTGGTAATATTCGCTTTGGTATCTACAACCAACAAGATTTATCTCTTGATTGTCTCCGTCAGCAAGTTGTCCTTGTTCCTCAAGAACCGCACTTTTGGAGTCGTTCGATAATTGAAAATTTCCGCTTAGGTGTTCCCAATGCTACCTTTGAACAAATTGTTAAAGCTTGCCAAATTGCCGAAGCCGATAGTTTTATCAGCAAACTGCCTGAAAAATATCAAACAGTTTTAGGTGAATTTGGCGCTAATATTTCTGGTGGACAACGGCAAAGATTAGCCATAGCACGTGCTATTGTCACCAATCCACCAATCTTGATTTTAGATGAATCAACTGCTGGACTTGACCCCGTAAGTGAAGCGCAAGTTCTAGAAAAACTATTATTTTACCGTCAAGGCAAAACTACCATTATTATTAGCCATCGTCCTAGAGTTATCGAGCGTGCCGATTGGGTTGTGCTGCTAGATAATGGTAAGTTGAAACTGGAAGGTACTCTTTTAGAGTTGCGCGGACAGCCCGGTGAGCATTTAGATTTTTTAATTCCTTAATAACAATTGGTAAGCATTTTATTAAGTTTCTACAGCAAATTCCATAGGGTCTATGTCCCAATTTACAAATGATGTTGAAGTAAGGACCGAAGTTGGAAGAAGGAATAGCTAATAAAAATGCGCGTTCGTAAGTTTAGAGCTTCAGTAAAAAAAAAGATGTTTTTCGAGTCCTTTGTAGCGCGTTCACGTAGTGTCTCGCAGAGAAGAAAAACAGTGTCCTTGTTTCAATCCCACATGAGTGCTCATGTGGGTACTTCTTCCTTTTTTCTTCTTTCTTCGTGAACCAGGAAATTGCTGAACGTGTATGTTTATTTGCGCAACTTAGTACATAAACCACATATTTATCATTTTCTTAAGTGATGAAAGTTACCATAAAATAAAACCATTATTTCTAGTCCATTTTAATGGACTTCTGCTATTAGACAGGGACTTATAGTCCCTGGCGGGTAGGGATGTTAATCGATTTCACCAAGTAGTAGCAGTGATGATTTTGACATTCTTTTTGAGAGCAGCAAATTATTCGTTACCCAATTAAATCGGCACGGGGTTTAAAGGTTTCAATCTGCCGCAATTTTTCGTAAAGTTCCCGTTCTTCTGGACTAATAGTTTTCGGGGTAACTATCTGAATTTCGACTAATTGGTCACCACGTTTACTACCTTCCAAGGGATAACCCTTATTTGCCAACCTCAATCTTTGACCCGATCGAACCCCTGGGGGAATAGTCATTTTCACCGGTCCGTCAAGGGTTGGTGCTTCCACCTGTCCACCCAAAACTGCTTCGCTGGGAGTAACGGGTACATGGCACAAAACATTAGAACCTTCTATTTTAAATACAGGATGAGGATCGACAGTAATTTTTAAGTATAAATCGCCACCAGAAATGCCTTGATTTCGCAAGCGGATGGTTTGACCTGTGACCATCCCTGAAGGCATATTTACTTCTAGCGATCGCCCATCTTCTAAGCGAATTCTTTCTAAACCACCTTGATAAGCTTTTTCTAAAGGTATAGTTAACCTCGCTTCAATATCTCGACGTGGTGCTTTGGGTGGGTTTTTAGGGACTGTATATTGAACTTGTGTTTTGGGGGAACGAAATGGGTCGTTGTTGGCATCATTCGACCGGGTATTTGTCCGAGAATCTTTAACACCAATAACTTCATTAATAAAGGTAGTAAAATTAGGATAATCGGCTGGATTAACGTCGGGGTTGCTGCGACCGTTAGCACCATTGTTCGAGCTTCTATCCTTTGCGGGCTGTTTTCCTCCGGGAAAGCCTTTTTGCTTCCAAAAACGGCTAAACTGGTCATATTGCGCTCGTTTGGCTGGATCGGAAAGAATTCCATAAGCCTCACCGATCGCCTTAAATTTTTCCTCTGCTTCTTTGTTTCCGGGATTGAGGTCGGGGTGATACTGCCGTGCTAACTTCCGATAAATCTTTTTTATGTCTTCAATCGAGGCATCTTTAGACACTCCCAACATTTCATAGTAATCGCGAAAATCCTGCAAGTTCTGCATAGTGTCAGTTGTAATTGAAATTTGAGATTTAAAATGCTAATGGTACATGGATTAGATATTAGTTAACTGTTAACTGCCAACTGCTAACTGTTAACGGTTAACTATATACTTTTAACTTTTACTAATTACCCATTACCCTTTTCGGAATTTCCGAACAATTTTAGTCTGATGAATCATGGCGGCTGACGGGATTTGACCCCCGTCTGTTCAAAATTTACAACCAATCATCATCTTCATCATCCCAGTTATCTTGGTAGCTGGGACGAGCTTTTCGTGAAGATCCGCCACTCCCAGAGTCCCTACCAGAATCCCTGTAACCCCCACCAGAGTCCCTACCAGAATCCCTACTAGAATCCCTGTAACCTCCACCAGAATCCCTATTAGAATCCCTGTAACCTCCACCAGAATCTTTACTGGAGTCTCGACCATAACCACCGTAGTCTTTGCCTGAGTCCCTACCGGAGTCTCGACCATAACCACCGTAGTCTTTGCCTGAGTCCCTACCGGAGTCTCGACCATAACCACCGTAGTCTTTGCCTGAGTCCCTACCGTAACCACCACCGGAGTCGTTCCGACTATCTCTGTAGGGTGGCTCACGTTCTTCCTTATCACCGCCGGTAAAGATGTCCCGAATCGTACCAAACAAGTCTTCCCCTTCCTCATCCTCAGTGTAATACTGGCGGACTTCTCGGTTTAGTTCGTACAAAGCATCTTGCAGGTCAGCATAGGCTTGGTCAATACCGCGATCGTCATCTTCTTTTAAGCTCTCCCGCAACTCCCGGCAGATATTATCTATTTTTTGGCGACGACTGCGAGCAAACCCCATGCCAAAATCCAGCGCTACTTCTCTAAGTTGCCGTTCAGATTGTAAAATTAAAGCTTCTGCACGAGTGCGCTTTTCGACTCTTTCCTTGCGTTCGCGGTCAACATCTGCATATTTTTGCGCGTCCTGAATCATCCGCTTCACCTCCGACTCGCTCAATGTGGAAGCGCCTTGAATAGTGATACTCTGTTCTCGGCCGGTGGTTCTATCCAGTGCCGTCACCTGTAAAATCCCGTTAGCATCAATATCAAAAGATACCTGCACTTGTGGGACTCCCCTGGGTGCGGGAGGAATACCATACAGCTTGAAACGCCCTAGGGACTTGTTATCTGACGCCATTTCCCGTTCGCCTTGGACTACGTGGATTTCCACAGTATTTTGGTTATTTTCTGACGTAGAGAAAATATCCGAACGGCGTACGGGGATAGTAGTGTTGCGGGGAATCAGCTTTTTCGCGACACCGCCAATAGTTTCCAATCCCAAGGATAGGGGGGTAACATCCAACAGCAGCACATCTTTGAGTTCGCCGGCGAGGATGCCCGCTTGAATTGCCGCACCCACTGCCACGACTTCATCGGGGTTAACAGTTTCGTTAGGTTCGATGCCAATTAACGCCTGGACAATTTGCTGTACCATTGGCATCCGTGTAGAACCGCCAACTAATACCACTTCATCGATATCTCTAGGGGAGAGGTTAGCGTCTTTGAGTGCCCGTTTGACGGGGGTCCGCACTCTACCTAACAAATCTTCACACAAACCCTCAAACTGGGAACGAGTGAGACGAGTTTCTAGATGTTTAGGACCGTCCTCAGTGGCGGTGATAAAGGGTAGATTAATATCGGTGACGCTGACAGCAGAAAGTTCAATTTTTGCCTTTTCTGCGGCTTCCATGAGACGTTGTAGAGCTTGGCGATCGCGTCTTAAGTCTACATTTTCCGTCTCTAAAAATTGTTCTGCCAGCCAATCGACAATTTTCTTATCAAAATCATTGCCACCGAGTTGGGTATCACCACTGGTAGACTTCACCTCAAACACGCCATCGCCGACTTCCAGAATCGACACGTCAAAGGTACCACCACCCAAGTCAAAGACCAAAATGGTTTCCATCTCACCCCGATCTAACCCATAAGCCAAAGAAGCGGCAGTTGGTTCGTTAAGAATTCTTAATACTTCCAACCCGGCAATTCTGCCGGCATCTCGGGTTGCTTGGCGCTGAGAATCGTTAAAATAAGCGGGAACAGTAATCACCGCCCCCGTCACAGCTTCACCCAAATAGCGACTCGCATCATCCGCCAATTTTTTCAGCACCATTGCCGAAATTTCTTCTGCGGCAAAATCCTTAGAAAGACGGGGGCAGACAACTTGAATATTACCAAGTTCGCCTTTGCGAATCGTATAAGGAACGCGCTTCGACTCTGGGGTGAGTTCGGAATATCTGCGCCCGATAAAGCGTTTGACAGCAAAAAAGGTATTTTGCGGGTTCATGACATTTTGTCGCCGTGCAGGCAAACCAACAACCCGTTCACCTTCTTTATTAAAGCCAACAACGGAGGGTGTTGTTCGCATTCCTTCTGCATTAGCAATCACCACCGGCTTGCCACCCTCCATCACGGCGACTACTGAGTTAGTTGTACCCAAGTCGATGCCGACTACCTTGCCCATGCGTTGCTGTTCTCCTAATCCTAATGTTTCTTATAAATTTATTTGTTTACAAGCAATGCTTGATTTATTCTATCTTGCAGTTGAGAAATACACGGTCAAAACTGCTAACTGTCGGGGGTGCTACAAGTGAATTTAAAGAAACAACTCGAAACTCACCTGACTCATATTGCCCGAGAACGCGATCCATATCTCGCAACAGCGGGACATTTTTTTGCCCAACAATACATTCGCCAAGAATTTGCCCAATGGGGAAGTGTGGATACCCACACCTTCATAGTAGGTGGCAAACCCTGTCAAAATCTCATATTGAATTTACCTTCTAAAACTGAATTAAAAAAGAGGGATTTGCCACCAATTCTAATTGCAGCTCATTATGATGGGGTTCCGGGCACTCCTGGTGCTGATGATAATGCCACAGGTGTAGCAGTTTTACTGGAATTGGCAAGAATGTTCCAAGATCAACCGGCAAGGCATCCCCTAAGGCTGGTAGCTTTCGATATGGAAGAATATGGTTTAATCGGGCCTTCTGGTGCTTCCGAGTATGCAAGGGAGTTGCGACAACAACAGCAACCACTACGCCTGATGATCTCTTTAGAAATGCTGGGCTATACAGATTCTACCCCTGGCTCCCAAAGTTACCCTTCTCCTTTGGAACATTTTTACCCTAATCGTGGGGATTTTATCGCTTTAGTTGGCAATTTGCGAACGATTCCCGATCTAATTCGCCTAAGTAGGATTATTCGCAAATCTGGAACACCCAGTCAGTGGCTACCAGTACCAAATAGAGGTTTAATACTTCCGCAAACCCGACTTAGCGATCATGCCCACTTTTGGGATGTTGGTTATCCAGCGATGATGGTGACAGATACGGCAAATATGCGAAATCCACATTATCACAAACCGAGTGACACTATTGCCACCTTGAATTTAGATTTTCTCACGGGTGTTTGTGAAGGTTTGTTTATGGGTATTCGACGGTTGTGAAAATATTCTGCCCCCTAAATCCCCCAGAATTGGGGGTAGGGGGCTTGCGAGTCTTCCTTGGAAATATTTATTTATTGGCGTTCCTTTGCATTAACCTTTGCTAACTGGTGCGTTTAAACTCCGATTATTTTTCTTACACGATCGCGCACTTGGAGTCAGACTAATTAAATCATCGATATTGCGTTTCATCGTATGACAAATCTTATCTAACGGTAAATCATTAGCATCGTAACCAAATGGATTTTCTATTTCCAAACCAATCGCTTCAATACCAAATAAAGTAAAACTAACCAAAGATGTAATTACACCAGTCAACCAACTTAGGCTTTCCACCAATTCAAAAGGTAATAGTATGCAATAAACTAATAATAATTGTTTGAGATGAATAGCATAAGCAATGGGTATCGGTGTTTTCAAAATTCGCTCGCAAACGCCTAAATTATCCACCAAATGATTCAATAATTCTTGGATGGATATCAGTTGATAGCTGTTGATACAATCGCGGTTGTACTGATGCTGTAAATAATCTCCAATCCAAAAAGCCACTTTTAAAGGCGGATGATTCATCGTTTGGAGTTTGATGAGTCTCGAAGGCGAAATTAATCCTTCTAACTCACTATTTACAGTTTCTCCTCGCAAATGTAATTTTGTAGTCACCGCAAAAGCTACCAATAAATACAATGTCGAAATTTTATCTTTTTTATCTTCCGGGGTAATTTCATCCACAGATACCCAAATTTGGCGTGCTAAATTTCGGACATTGTTTACCATAGAACCCCAGGATTTTCTTCCTTCCCAAAAGCGGTCGTAGGCTGTATTGGTGCGGAAAACTAATAATAAACCTAAAACAATGCTGGGAATAACACTTGCTAAAATTGGTTGAGATACGGGTAATTTAAAATAGTAAAGCACAGAAATAAAAACACCAAAAATGCCGCAAAATATCACTCGCGGATAAATGGCTACAAGTATAGAACCCTTTATCTGGAAAGCTGTTTTGAACCAGTGCATTTTTTCGCTTGTCATATTTACTGATGGATTATACCCAATATAGTAAAGATTTTCCTCTCGCTAAAGTGCTGGATATCGATAAAGGTAGATCCAGCAACTTAATGCTCAATTAGGCTAATTCTAATAATCTGGAGTCAAACAAGGAGAAATACAAAGAAACGGTTGGGACTAGTACAGGTAGGCGGAAATAAAGCTACCATTTGAAATAGGTAAAAAGCTTACAACATAGGTATTCTTTTTTTTACTTTCTTACAAAGTACCAACGGACAACGCGAAGCGCTATAGGCGGGACGGAAACCGACTAAGCAACACTTTGCGCTTTTTACTTTTTAATGAGTGCCTTGTTGTACTAGTGGTTCATTTCATTAATTATAATGGTTAAAAAAAAATTAGGTAGTGCGTAGGCATAACCAACTATTTCGGCGTATGCGACCCCGCTCGCTATGATGGATAAAAGCGAGCAAGAATGTGGTTCGATCAATGAATTTCTGGCTGGCAATTTTTGCATAAATCCTATATTCGTGAAATCCACAAGCTAGAAATAGGGAATATTTCTTTGCTAAGTGGTCGATTATTTTCAAATCCGCGATCGCGCACTTGGAGTCAGACTAATTAAATCATCGATATTGCGTTTCATCGTGTGACAAATCTTATCTAACGGTAAATCATTAGCATCGTAACCAAATGGATTTTCGATTTCCAAACCAATCGCTTCAATACCAAATAGAGTAAAACTAATCAAAGATGTAATTACACCAGTAAACCAACCTAGGCTTTCCACTAATTGAAAAGGCAATAATATGCAATAAAGTAATAATAATTGTTTGAGATGAATAGCATAAGCAAGGGGCATCGGTGTTTTCAAAATTCTCTCGCAAGCCCCTAAATTATCCACCAAATGATTCAATAATTCTTGGATTGATATCAGTTGATAAGTGTTGAGACAATCGCGGTTGTACTGATGCTGTAAATAATCTCCAATCCAAAAAGCCACCTCTAAGGGAGGATGATTCATCGTTTGGAGTTTGATTAGTCTCGAAGGCGAAATTAATCCTTCTAACTCACCATTTACAGTTTCTCCCCGCAAATGTAATTTTGTTGTCACTGCGAAAGCTACCAATGAATACAATGCCGAAATTTTGTCTTTTTTATCTTCCGGGGTAATTTCATCCACGGATACCCAAATTTGGCGTGCTAAATTTCGGACATTATTTACCATAGAACCCCAGGATTTTCTTCCTTCCCAAAAGCGGTCGTAGGCTGTATTGGTGCGGAAAACTAATAATAAACCTAAAACAATGCTGGGAATAACACTTGCTAAAATTGGTTGAGATACGGGTAATTTAAAATAGTAAAGCACAGAAATAAAAACACCAAAAATTCCGCAAAATATCACTCGCGGATAAATGGCTACAAGTACAGAACCTTTTATCTGGAAAGCCGTTTTGAACCAGTGCATTTTTTTTTACTTGTCATATTGCCTGATGGATTATACCCAATATCGTGAAGATTCCCCTCAGCCAAGAGTCCAGGATCTCGATAAAGATACGCTTACCAACTTACTGCTCAATTACGATAATTATAATAATCTGGAGTCAAACAAGAAGAAATACTCCGAACGGTTGGGCTAGTGGTCTGTGTCATTAATTCAGGGATCTAAAAAAAGCAAATCATAGTGAATGGCATAGATCACTAGTTGACAATCAACATCTTAACAGCCTCATTGACATTTTCAAGTGCGTGTCAGTTCAGATTTGGGTTGGCTAACGCAAGACCCTAAAAAATATTTGTTGTAATAACAATTTATCCCCACCACTGTCAAGGAGATTTAAACGGAAATCTAAAATTATTCTTGCCATTATCTAAACTATTTTATAGATTTTCACTTACTTAATAAATAGGTTAAATTGCGTTTCTCAGTGTAATTACTATTCAATTAATAAACGTGACATTTCTAAATATATTAGCTAATATATAACTTGATTAATCACTTGTTAAAGCTACTCACTTAATGTGATATCGAGTTGAATGTCAATTCAGAAAAAAATAATAATTCACCAGCCAGAATTCGGTCAATTAATTTACGAAATCCGGCTTTTAGTGGAATTGACACAAGAAGAGTTCGCTACGGTTATCGGTGTGACTCTCCCAACCGTTAATCGTTGGGAAAATGGACATACTAAGCCTTCTAAACTAGCTGTACAACAGATTAAAGCTTTAGTGGAAAAGCTTGGCGATAAAGGTCAAACAATATTGGCTAAGTACAACCAAGATATTTCCAATTCGACTTAATGTATTTATCAATCAATAGCTGTTTTTCCTTGCAATGCAATATTGATTCAGTAATTTAATAAATCAATTTAAACATGGGTTTATACATGGCAATGCTTGTTTAAACCTGCAATTTATTCTGTGATAAAATATGACATTAGCTTGCCAAATCGATCTTAAAAATAAGCTGTCAGGAGAAATCTATCTATGAGTTTTAGATTCCTCAAACATTGCTTAAGAAATTACTCAATTACAAGTATTGTCTTTTTGGCTCTAATCTCAATTTCTCAACTATCTACCGCATTTGCTCAGACTACCCCAACAGGAGGAATTGACTGGATTTTAGTCGTCGATACTTCTGCTTCCATGCGTGGTGTAGGTGGAACAAAAAATATCTTCGAGCAGGTGAAAAATTCGATTGATGAGTTTGTTAATACAGCGAGATTAGGGGATACCGTTACTGTTTACAGTTTTGACAAAGATGTAACCCTAAATGCTACGAGTATTCCTATTACCGACAATGCAGACCGGGGTAAACTTAAGGAGATTATTAAATCACTCCAAGCTGAGGGTATGCGTACTCATACGGGTAAAGCAGTCCAACAAGCACTACAATATTCTGCTCAGTTAAACCAACGTCCTGATACTCTTGGTCGCACTGTCAGCATAGTATTACTAACAGATGGAGTCGAAGATGTGCGGGGTATTCCTAATCCCGTTCCCATTCCAAGTAATACCGAATTTTTGCGTCAGCAACAGTGTAAACCTTATATATTTTTTGTATCTCTAGGACTAGAAGAACACGAAAAGCAACTGAATGATTTTGCGAATAATCCAGCGCTTTGTGGCAAGGGACGGGTATTGCGTGACCCTGGAGGAGTTCAGCTTAACCAATTAGCTCAAAATATTCGACCAGTGCTGGTTCAACCTAAGCTTGATATCAATTTACCCACCACAAATTTGCAGCCCGTATTGCCTGGAACAACTACCGAACCGCTCAATATTAATGGCATCAGCAATGTTAATGCAAAGCTAACTGTACAACTCGAAGACCCCAAGCAAACCGGGATTCGTTTGATTTCATCTAACAGCACAATCGACTTGGCTGCGAATAAACCAACAGCTATTCCCGTGCGTTTACAGATTCCAGCAGATGCAAGGGGAGGTATTAATGACTTGCGCTTGGTTTTAGTTACAGCAGGTAATACTATCGCACCAATGGTAATCGACCTGCCAGTAACAATTAAGCCAATACTACAATTACAACCAACAAAAATAGATTTTGGCTTAACCGAAGCAGGCAAAACAACAAAAATCGAAACTTTAGTAGTCAAAAGCAATATATCTGGGACTGCAAAATTGCAGGTGCAAGGAGGGTCTAATGACATTACCGTGCCAGAAACTTTAGCAGCTATATCTTTGCAAGCAGGAGAAACTAAGGTACCCCTACAGTTGCAGGTTGCTGATGGCAGTTTTGAAGGTAAGCCTACTTTTTCTTTGGTATTGACCCCAGATAGCCCAATTGCCAGCCCTATTAGTACAGAGGTTCATGTAAATATTTTTATGCCACTGTGGCGAAAAATAATCCTTTGGTCGCTATTAATACTGTTATTGTTGCTAATCACCGTAATCGCAATTTGTCTGATTCAACGCAAAACTCCTCTGGAATTACTCGAAGATATCCGCGATCGCAAATATTTAGAAGGAGCGTTGGTAGTCCTCGAACCCCTACCACAATCGTTGTCAGACGAAGAGATAAGTCTGACTCGCCTGCATAAAAGCAAAGTATACTTAGGCGATTTAGTACCAACAATTGCAACGACCGATTCTGATGCCGAGTTAGTTATAGCTTGGCAAGCAGGTAAAAAAAATATTCACCTCCGGTGTTTAAAAGGTGTAATTTTTGTCAATACTAAGAAAATAAATACTGTCGAACTTTACGACGAGGACATCATCGAGATTGGTAACGTTAAGCTCCAATTTAACTGGATTAAGCACCGAAGACCCTCTGAAAGCAGCGGGCAAACAAACTTTTATTAATTATTTATATTAGGGGAAAGTGAATGTCGCGTCCTACTGTTGTTTTTCGTCCCACCGTTGTCATCGGGTTAGGAGGCACAGGTTATGAAGTTGTCCTCAAGCTCAAAAAGCGCTTTATCGATGTTTACGGCTATGTACCGGAAATTATTCGCTTTCTTTCGATTGATACTACCGAAAATATCCAAGAACGTGAAAAATCACCTGATGGCACCAAGGTTGTCTTAGAACCGAATGAACTTTATGCCATCTCAGTCGCAAATCCAGGCAGCTTAATCGGACGAAGTAACGAACACATTGATGAATGGTGGCCCAAGGATAAGGTTCCTTGTACTAGCATTCTGAGCGGTGCGGGACAGATTCGGGCAAGAGGACGATTAGCATTATTTGCCAAAGTTGGTGATATTAACGCTTTAATCGGTCAGGCAATTAATACTGTCAGGGAAATTCGTACTAACAAACAAACATTTGCAGATAACTTTCAAGTTTCCAGCCGTGATGGTGTGGAAGTTTTTATTGTTGGTAGTTTGGCTGGAGGGACGGGTAGCGGCACATTCTTAGATGTGGCATTTCTAACACGGCAATATCTGAATAGTTTTTCCAATATTACAGGAATATTTGTTTTACCTAGAGTATTTTCTAATATTTCTCAAACTCACTTGGTGAAGTCGAATGCATATGGTGCCCTCAAGGAAATCGAACACTTTTGGGAATTGTCACCATCGAAGGCAATTGAAATAGATTATGGTATTTGTAAGGTCAAAGTTGATCGTCCTCCCTTTGATGCGGTATTTTTGATTGACGGTGTTAACAAAAACGGTACTGTTGTTAGCCGTCCTGATGATTTACAAAATTTAGTTGCAGATGGTTTGTATGTTCAAATTGGTTCTCAAATCGGTCTAGATGCTGCTAACGTTGCTGACAATATTCGCGCTTATTTGGCAACTGGTGAAAAAGTTAGAGGACGGAATATAAACTATTGTAGTTTTGGTTTTGCAACCCTGACTTTGCCCGTACAACAATACGAGCGAATGAAATTAGAAGATGGTCAAAACTTGCTACACAATCACTTAATGGCATCCCCACCTATAACGGATTTAGAAAATGAAGTTGTACGTTTTTTACAAGATTGCAACTTAGGAGAAGCTACTTCTGTCTTAAATGCGCTGATTGAAAGCGCTGGTGGTGGACAACTCAAACCTGAATTTAGAATTGGTGAAATCCGTTTCGACAAGACTGCTTTAGCCACTATCAAAGAACTCTACAAGCGGCAGTTAGACCAATTTGAACAACGGACGGCTAGAGAACTAGCAACAAATTTTCAGCGCTTACAAGAAACTGCAACTACTGCCATTTTTACAAGCTGGGAACGGGGTATTAACCGTCCGAATGGTTTAGCTTACGTCTCGCAATTTTTAACCAAGCTTTCCGAAAAACTGGATGAATTGCAACAAAGTGTACAGCGCAAGTCGCAAGAGACACAATCGAGCTTTAATGCTTTGAAATTAGAATCACACGAAGACAACATTAAAAAAGCCACAGAAGCTTTATTTTCAAATAAGAACAATATCCAAGCAGCTTGCCAGAAGTACAAAGAACGGGCAGACCAAAAGTGGAAAATGTACTTACACTGGAAGCGGTGCGATAAAGCATCTGAACTCTACGGAGCGTTGCGAGCGAAGATAGAGGAAATTCAAGAAAAGTGCCAGCGTTTTCACAGCAACCTAGATAGAGTTTATCGAGATTTGCAACAGAATTATCATGAAGTCAGCCGTCAAGGAGCTAACGATAATCCTTTTATTCACACCATCCAGCGCGTTAATTTGCAATCGAAACGTCCTAAAATTATTGGTGAAGATTTCATCCGCTGGTATCGAGAACAATATCAAACTTTAACTAATTGGTCCGATAAAAAAGCTCTTGATGTCAAAAACGAAATCTTGGCATTTTTAAATGAAGCTTACCATCCCCTTACGAGTATGACGGTTGAGCAGGTTTTAGCAGATAGCAATCCTGAAGATGCTGGAGAAGATTTGCGACAATTAGGCAAATTAGCAGTTCCTCTGTGGCAGTTTGATGAATCGGAAATTCCCACTCAACAGCAGCATATAATTACAGAATTTTATTACTACGGAGTCGGGGATAACCAAACAGTCTTTAGCAGTCCACCCCTTTCAAGTCGGGTGCCAAAAGGAAGAGATAATCCCTCTTTCGTGCCGACTGGGGAACCACACAAAGTCACGCTATTTCGTGTAGAAATCGGTGTACCCTTGTTTGCTTTTAACGGCATGAAAGATATGGAACTAGCCTACCTAGATCCAAATAAAGCCTTCAAGCACCTGCACCGCAATTGGACAAACTTTCCGAATTTAATCCCACCAGAAGACGACGGTGGAGCATTGCGTTGGTTTGCCTTAGCTTTGGCCCCCGACCCATATAAACTAATTGCCAGACTCAAAAAACAATACTGCGTTCACACCGAACAAGCACGAAAATTAGAGGGTGGAATTTTGCCTTTAGGAGATAATCGCAAATCAGCACTTAAAGCTTTCAAAAGTAATTTACCTCTAGTGAAGGAAATTGCTCGCAAAGTTGACGATATTACTTATGAAGACAAAGACAAAGCCAAATCGATTCTGGAGAAATACATTGAGGAACTCAATCAAAATTTAAAGAGCGGCAGAATTGATCCTCAAATTCAAGAACAGGTACAAATGGAAATCCAGGAAATAGAAGCGTATCTAGAAGATTTGGATGTAATTATCTAGAGAAATTACGCAAAAACCCTCTTAACTTCGTGTCCTCTGCGTCCTTCGTGGTTAATTCTCCATATTCCATGTCCCATGCCAAAACCAACTATTTTACTTGCACTCGACCCCCACAGTGCTGATATCTAGAAGATTTGGATGTAATTATCTAGAAAAATTACGCAAAAACCCTCTTAACTTCGTGTCCTCTGCGTCCTTCGTGGTTAATTCTCCATATTCCATGTCCCATGCCAAAACCAACTATTTTACTTGCACTCGACCCCCACAGTGCCGCTTTTTGTGCAACCATTCAACGGCAACTTCTAAAATTAAACAATCCCCAAAGTTGCTTAATTCAAACTTACAACCTGACTTACAACGGTCAAACCTTTGGCTTTAATTCCGACTTAGACCAATTTGCTGACATGAGTTTTGACCTCACTCAAACCCATAGCAAACAAGCATCTCTATCCGAAATCCGTACTAAGTTCAACCAAGAAGCAAGTTCGCTACAAACTGCATTGATAGATTTACTGAAATCAGCAAATCAATCACCTAACGCGATCGCAGCCAAAAACCAAGGTGTAAAAATCAGCAGCACCCATCGTATATACCTAATGCTATCAGCCAGCAACCTGAAAGCAAGGGGAGTAGTTTTCGACCTAGTAAAGTTAATTCGCTGGTTATTTTCCAAATATTTTACAGATATTCCCCACAGCTTAGAAGCTTTATTATTGCTACCAGGTTTATTTGCCGAAGTCACAACTCACGATTACAGCGATGCTTACGCACTCCTCAAAGAATTAGATGACAAAATGACCGCAGGTGGTCAAAAAGCCCCTCCCTTTGATAACTGTTGGTTAATCGACGAGCGAATTGGCGGACTTAGAGATAATTTACGCAGTTATGCTGATGCTTTTGTCGGTTTTCTGACTGCGGAAACTGAAACAAACGGCTTATTAATTGGTACTCAAAAAGTCCGGGGAAAAATTCCCGCTTACAGTACCTTTGGTTATGGAGAACTCTTTTTCCCAGGAGAAACAGCTATTAAGCGTTTGAGTGCGGCATTAGCGGCCGATATCTTAATCGAGCAATTTTTGCCGAAAGTTGAATTTAATCCAGAGACAAATCGCAAATGGCTGTTAGATGCCAAAGAATTTGTACTGAGCGAAGATTTTACCGATGCTTTTTTACAATTAGAACGAGACAACGGCAAACCAGTTTGGCAAGATTTTAATCCCCGCATTGAGATGGGTGCTGGTATGTCTAGCGAATATGGGGTGGAATTGCAGCGTGCTTATCGGGAATTTCAAAATAGAGAATTACTTTCCTATAAGCGCACGTTGGAAAATTCTTGCAAACAAGTGCAGGCAACGCTCACAGCTTTTTTAGACCGCAGTATTAATCGCTACGCCGATGCTAACAAAAGTGGTTTGCATGAAGCGGTTATACTCTTAAAGCGATTGACTTATTTATACTTAGAACTGCAAAACAATACCCCCCGCGACCAATGTTACAATCTCGTGACACAATTGCGTGCGGCTGAAGCATTTCTTGATTCCAGGTTGCAGGTAAAAATTGATAACGAAACCACTAAAAATCTGCTGAATGAAATCCTCTCTTTACAATTACGGCAGCAACAATTACAGGATAGTTCAACTCAAGAAGAATTACAAACAATTGCCGAACAATTAAGGACAGCGATCGCCGATTATCAAAAAGCCTCAAATGCCGAAATTGAACAAGCTCGACAACTTCGTATAATGGGTCGCACGCAGGCAAACGAACAAGACAGTAAAGCGATTGCTGCCAGTGAGAAACACCTAACTGTCACTGAAAGCCATCTGGAAACAGCCACTGACAAACTAAACGAGTCAATAGCAGAAAAAAGTCGTTTTCGCAATCAGTATTTGGTTATATATCCTGCATTGATTGCTGCTGTTTTATTAGGCTTGCTGATTTTCATCGGAATTTTCAGCCAATCAGCACTATGGGCATTATTACAAAATATTGCAGCTAACTTAGTGAATTACTTGCTAGGAAGCGCGATCGCAATTCTGACTTATTTAGGTATAGTTTGGCTTAAGTACAGTACAGAGATACGCGATCGCATCCTCAAAGTTCAAAAACAAATTAAACAACTAAAAAGTACCGTTAAAGCAACCGCAATCGAATTACGTCGCAACTATAACGAGCAATTAAAGTTAGAGTACGACTTATATGCCCAAAATCTCCGCGTTGAAGCGTTGAATTACTTAATTAAGACAGCTAAACAAAAGACGGAGACTTTACGTCAAACTACTGATAATTTCTCTCAAATATATAGTAGTTTAGTGCAAGAGCGCGAGCAAGCTACAATCAAGTTTTCCGAAATTCGGCTCGCAGTTTTGACTGATGCGGATATTGATACTTATTACCAAAGCTTCCTTTTAACCCTACCAACTAACAAGTTTACTCAAGAATGCGTCAGTCGCGCTCAGTCATGGAAAATTTCTGCTCAAGAATTTCAGAACCAACTTATCCCCTTTGCTCAGAAGCAGTTCGAGCAATTGAGTAATTTGTCGATTGCATCTGTACTAAAGCGATCGGATTTAATTGCGGCAAACACTGCCACCTTGCGTTTAAACCAACTTTATGATATTGCAAATTTGTTGCTACGGCTTCAAGATATCGATACTAATTTAAACCCGACTTCGCAACGGGAGACTACCTTATGGGTGGGAAGTAAAGATAAAGAAGAAATTTTGGGGTTTTACAGTCGCTTAAGTCGCAATTTAACCACTTTGGCAGGTGAAGACGAACAACGGTTATGCATTTTGACCCGTTCGTTAGGATTTCCGGCTTATTTTCTCAGTCAAATCGAGTTTTACCGAGACTGCTACGAACGCACTCAAAACGAACAAGACGAAATTCCCGATTTAATCCCAGATGAAATTGGTTCGAGTCGAGAATTGAAGCTAAGTTATGAAAGTTTGCTTTCGGCGATCGCGCTAAAAATAGTATCCCAAAATTCTCAAGGAGATTATCAGTTTAACGGTCAGTCACTTGGTAAAGACCGAGAACAAATTGCCTCAGCTTTCGCAACTGAGTTCAGCTTTCAGGAACTATATGAGGAACTTAAAGAAAGCATAGAAGCGTTTGAACACGATTTGATTTACCAAAATTTACATGAACTGACAACATCCGTAAAAAGTTTAACTCGTTACGAACGTAAGCTTTTAGATAACCTACTCTCAACCTATAACCCTCTGAATTAAACCCATGTAAAATCCGTTAAGCTGAAGCAATAACTCGCAAAGGTTAAAAAAACTGGCTGAAAGTAACGGAGTAAGCATTAATAAGCTGATTGAAGAACTTTCTACTGTAGCTCTGGTTTAATTTGATATCCGTACCAGTGCAAGAAAAGCGACAAAAAGGGAGTGTCAACAATATGAGTCAGGAATCTGAGTTTCCTTTTGACAGAGCAAGAGGAGTTACACCAGAAGAAAACCAAAAATTCAGAGAGGCGATCGCGGATCAGTTTGGGGTTACACTGAGGAAGCGTGGACGACCCGCTAAGGATGAAGAAGAAAAGTATGAGCCGATTTCTATCAGATTTCATCCTAAAATCATAGCCTGGGCGAAAGAAGAGGCAGAAAAACGAGGTTTAGGCTATCAAACGGTTATCAATGAAGCACTATTGGAGAAAATAGGCTGATAGTAGGATTTAAGCCATCTTAAAACTTCAATAAGGCTGAAACTTAACGATCGCACTCTCCCCTCAACCCAATAAACGCGAAGACTTACGTCACGCAAGCTTCGCACTTTCCCACAAACCCAAAACGCAATGATAATTTGTGCTTCAACTCAATCGGGCAGGAGTCCCACACCATAATCTTGCCCGTATAGGGCACGCTGCGCGAACGATTTGGTGTTGAGAGGAATGCCCGGTTTGTTTTATTGCGTCTCCGGACCAATTCCTCACACA
>JAHHGZ010000073.1 GCA_019359595.1 Cyanomargarita calcarea GSE-NOS-MK-12-04C | reverse complement strand
AAGCAGACAGAAGGGATGTAAGTATAAGCGAACTAATCGAAGAATGGGGACGGCGAATAAATTCGCCCACGACTTACCCCCACGGATAAATCCGGGGGCTACCTCGTCGTGGAAACATTGGTGTACAAATCAACAGTGATTTTGCCCGCTTTTAGTCTCGTCTGTTTTTGCTCTGATATTCGACGTGCCTCCCGTAACCGCAACCGGATGCGAGCCACAAGTTCCTTAAAGCTAAAGGGCTTGGTTATGTAGTCATTGGCTCCACCCTCTAATCCACGAATTTTGTCGTTTACGTCGTTAAAAGCGGTCAGGATAATAATGGGTATCTGCTCCCCTCGGCAACGTAATTCCTGCAATACTTGCCAACCACTTTTACCAGGTAGATCAATATCTAGAAGTAACAAGTCAAAATCGTTACTTCGAGCGGCAAGCGTAGCTTCACAACCATCCTTTACGACTTGAGTTATGAAACCATTTAGTTGTAGACCTCTTTCTACAATAGTGGTAATATCAACTTCGTCTTCAGCAATCAGAATCCTATTCATTGATAAGTAGATCCTATCGAAATATCAAGCGGAATCATAATAGTTGGACTCACACTGGACAGATAGTAAAACCCCCCTTCTTAAAAAGCTTTTAAATTTACTCCTTGAAAAAAGGTGATAAGGGGGATAAGGATTTTATACTTTTGGTGCATAAGTCCACAAAAATTACGGTCGAGACGAAAACCTCTTACTAAAATTAGTCTAACTGTGACTTATCGCTTATTAAAAGTAATTTTTGATGGAATAGGAAACAATAACATCATACTTTTGAGAGATTGCTTGCTAATGCAACAACAATCATGATTTTTCTCACAGTACTATTATATTGATGCTACTGATGAGTTCATGATGGGTATTACCCCTTTAAAAGTTATTAGTACAGCATGGTGTAAGTACAGATCCCCCACTTCTTTGAGAAGTCGGGGATCTAAAAGGCTTTTGTGTGCTTGAAATGAGCAAAAACCAAGTATTAGTTCTGATAGGGTGGTGATATTTATTATGTTCCACTGAATATTTACCATTCGGAGAAACTTAGTATAAAAGAGTACTTTCTTACTGGTGGCGCTTGTCGGAATCTTTATCATATGTACCCGAGAACCTTTGCGCCAACTTATCGCATCAAATTGTACGAGGATACTTATGAATACTGAATCTATTTCGGAAGTGTTCGTACCAGTCAAAAGTGATCAATTTCTTCCCCCTATAAGTCTTTGGGCAAGGTTAGGAGGGCTGCTGCTGGTTGGCACCTTTGGCGTAGCTATCACGATTGCAAGTATAACGAAATACAATGTGACAGTGAAAGCACCCGCTACAGTCCGTCCAACTGGAGAATTGCGCATAGTTCAGGCACAGAGCGAAGGAACTGTCAAAAGCATTGCTGTAAAAGAAAATGAGATAGTTAAACAAGGTGCGGCGATCGCGACCATTGACTCCTCCCAACTTCAAACCAAAAAAAGTCAACTGCACAACAATATCCAAAATAGCCACAAGCAATTACAGGAAATTGCTTCCCAAATCAAATCTCTTGCTACTCAGGGGGAATCTGAGTCGCAATTGATGAATCGCACTATTGCCTCTGCCCAAGCTGATTTGAATCTCAGGGAGCGCGAGTATAAAGAGAAACAAATAAGCACGAAAGCAGAAGTTAAAGAAGCAGAAGCATCTTTGGAATTAGCACAAGAAGAACTGAAGCGATATCAGCAACTGGCAAAAACCGGAGCGATCGCACAATTACAAATAAAAGAGAAAGAACAAGCGTATAAAATTGCTATTGCGAAACTACAGCGCACCGCAGCAACACTTAATCCCAGTGATGCGACTCTCACAATAGCAACTGAGCGTATTGCCCAAGAACGTGCTAGAGGTGAATCAACTCTTGCGACATTAAACAAACAAAGACAAGAACTGGTGGAGCGGCAGGTTGAAATTCAAAATAAAATTAACAGCGATCAAAAAGAGCTAGAACAAGTCGCAACAGACCTGCAAAAAGCTGTAATTAGGACTTCACAATCGGGTACCATCCTGAAACTAGAACTCAGAAACCCTGGGCAGGTGGTACGTTTAGGAGATGCGATCGCAACTATTGCACCCAGTAACGCTCCTTTAGTAATCAAAGCCCGTGTGAGCGTTGAAGATATTGCCAAAGTACAAGTCTGTAAGGTCAAAAAAATTACAGACTGTCAGCAAGGAAAAGTGCTTCTTCGGGTGTCTGCCTACCCTTATCCTGATTACGGTACCCTTCTAGGAGCAGTTAGGTCAGTAAGTGTCGATGCAGTCAAGCCTGAAAATACTGGATCTATTGCCACTGCAGTATCTTACTACGAAGTGACCGTTGAGTCAGATAGACTTTATTTACACAGAGAAAATCAATCTTATTTCATCCAACCAGGTATGGAAGTGACTGCAGATATTATTGCTAAAGAAGAAACTGTACTGACGTTTATTTTGCGAAAAGCTCGATTGCTTACAAATGTTTGAAGGAAGAAGGAAGAAGGAAGAAGGAAGAAGTTTATATCTGGATTAGACTCCAACTCAAAACAGGCAACCTTTGGAGATCGGGGTAGTGAACCCAACCCATCACCGCAGTCCTTAGCCTCAATATAGGTAGGGATAGGAGCGAGTTATTGAGTAGAATAGGAGAAAAAGCTTTATCTCATGGTGACTAAAACACAAGCCGTGAATCAGAACGGGGCAATGCCACAACGCAGCGAACCCACTTATTACTCCTTGTTAGGACTCCATCCCGGAGTATCGGCAATTGAAATCCGTCGTGCTTATCGGGAATTGAGTAAAATTTACCATCCTGATAGTACAGATTTACCAGCACAAGAAGCTACCGCCAAATTTCAGGAAATTAACGAAGCTTACGCCACCCTTAGCAGTGCCGAACGCAGGTTTAGCTACGACATCAAGATTGGTTACTCGCGTTTTGGTGTCATTCAAGCACCCTCCGACTTAAACCATCCTGTTTCCCATCCCTATGAATGGTCAAAATCAGCTTACCTTGATGCGAGCGATCGCCCCCTCTCGAAAGGTGAAGTATTTGCCTTATTTCTCATGGGGTTAACTCTTTTGGGTTGTTTGCTACTAGCGATCGCTATCGGCTTAACTCGTGGAGATGGCGCTTTTCAAACTGTAGTTACACCACAAAGCCAATACCAACAAGAAATTACGAATATTTCCAAACCAACTTCCCCGATTAACTTCAATCAATAAATTTTTACAATCCGTCGAAGATGCGTTAAGCAAGCCGACCGCAAAATCCAAAATCCAAAACCAAAATTCTTATGTCTCTTCCTTCTGCCGAAACCCCACTATACAATCATCCCCTCCCTCAAATTGAGGAATGGTTAAAAGAGCAAGGTTGTCAACAAGATGATACACAACTACATTGCTGGTATTTACAGAGATTTAATTGGCAAGCTGAAGTGTTGCTAGATATTGAACAAATCGTTGTCCGCTATCTCCAAGCTGGAGAAAACGGACAAGATATCCAACGCTCATTTAAATATTCCCTCAGCCGCCAAGATGTAGAAGAAGCTGTTTTTTCAGGCCCATAATCGAATTAATGAAGGAAGAAGGAAGAAGGAAGAAGGAAGAAGGAGAATTGGTGGGGGACACGGAACCCGTTTGGTTTGAAGGAGCGAAGACTTCAACATATCTTTCTTTGTTAGACTTTTCCAAACCGTCGTTCGCGTTGCTGGTAGGCATACAAGGCACGGTGAAACTCGCTGCGGTCAAAATCAGGCCAAAAAGTCTCAGTTATATAAATTTCTGCATAAGCGCTTTGCCAGAGAAGGAAATTGCTAAGTCGCATTTCCCCACTGGTGCGGATTAATAAATCTGGGTCGCAACTTCCTGCTGTATAAAGGTGACGTTCAAATACTGCTTCGTCAATTTCATCAGGTTGAAGTAAACCTTGCTTTACTTGATCGGCGATCGCTCGACAAGCTTGTAAAATTTCTTGTCGTCCACCGTAATTTTTTGCCACGGTAAACTCAATACCGCGATTGTTTCTAGTTTCTTCCATCGAACGAGAAATTTCTTCTTGGAGGACTGTAGGTAAAGCCTGCAAATTCCCCACAAACTTAATTTGGACATTTTCCTCGACCATTTCCCGCAATTCTTGCCGCAAAACCCGCTGGAACAAGGTCATCAGAAATTCAACTTCATCTTGGGGTCTTTTCCAATTCTCAGTCGAAAAAGCATAAGCAGTAAGCGCTTGAACCCCCCAATCTTGACAACAGCGGAGCAAATCTTTCAAAGCATCTACACCAGCTTTGTGACCCATAACTCTAGGTAGACCTTGACGTTTTGCCCATCGACCATTGCCATCCATAATTACTGCAACGTGCTTGGGCAGTAATTCTCGTTTTAAATCCAAAGGCAATTCTTGCAGTTTAGTTTGTTGTGCTGTCATTTTTTATCCCGAGAAGCGGTCGATGGTAAACCGAGTAAACGTGACACCAAGGAGAGTGCCTTACTGCGAATCTGACGACCCAAGCTTAACAGACCCGGAGCCACAGCTTCCCGATCCGCAGATGGGGAAAATCTAGCTTCTAGGGACTCTTTCAGCTTTGCGATCGTCAAGGGTCTATTTAAGGTTCCTCGTTCGGCTAAGGAAATGGAACCTGTTTCTTCTGATACAACGACGCAGATGCAATTTTCGACCCGCTCAGTAATTCCCATCGCCGCCCGATGGCGCGTACCCAACTGGCGCGAGGCTGTGCGGCCCGAAAGCGGTAAAATTATACCAGATGCCACTATCCGCGAGCCACGAATCAAGGTCGCTCCATCGTGTAAAAGAGTTTTTGGCTGAAAAATTGTCTGGATCAGTTCCTTAGAAACCTCAGCATTCAGCTTGACTCCCGGCACAGAAAAATCCCGCTCGTCAATTGGACCGGTGGTTTCCAAAATTAGCAAAGCCCCAATCCGGTTTTTTGAGAGTTCTTTAACTGCATCGACAATTTCATCAATCACGCTATCTGACTTGGGCACTGCGAGATTGGATTGTTGAAACAACTGCCGGAATTCGCCACGTCCCAATTGTTCTAAAAATCGGCGAAACTCTGACTGGAGAGCAACGGCCATTGCCACAGCACAGCCAATCACTAATTTTTCCAGCACAAAATTCAGCAGGTGTAGCTGCAATCGAGCGCTAATTGCTGAGGCCAGCATCAAAATAATAAATCCCCGTACCATCCACAGTGTCCGGCGCTCACTAATAATAACTAGTATCATGTAAGTCAACGCCAGCACTAACACTATATCCAGAGCATCAAGCAGCAATGACTGCGACCATCCCAGGTTTTTCAGCCATTGCTTCCATGAATCTCCCATGACATCTGGATTTAACCCGCATTTGTAAAAGTTTGAAGTATAAAGTATTGAGACACCCATAAGGGCGAATTGCTTTTTGGCAAGCCCAAAATTGACCTTGTTGAAGTTTTGTTTGCTTTATCCTACTTTATGGGCATCTTGTGATTTTATACTTTAATCCTTCATGGTTACTTCAATCTTTCCGGTAAACAATCTTGTCGAATCAAGTCCTGATAAGTTTCGCGTTGCAAAATTAAATTTGCTTCGCCGTTTGTCACTAGCACTGCTGCCGAACGAGGCAAGCGGTTGTAGTTGGACGCCATACTGTAATTGTATGCACCAGTTGCCATAACTACGAGAATATCCCCTGGTTCTGTTTTTGGCAGCTGGGCATTCTTAATTAAAATATCTCCTGATTCACAATGTTTACCAGCTATTGTCACTGTTTCTGTCAGTGGATCGGACATCCGGTTGGCAACAACCGTGCGATAAACTGACTCATAGGTAATAGGACGGGGATTATCAGACATCCCTCCATCTACGGCGACATAAGTCCGGATATCGGGAACTACTTTCGATGAACCCATAGTGTAGGCTGTGACGCAGGAATTCGCAATTAGCGATCGCCCTGGTTCGCACAATAATTTTGGCAAGGGCAAATTTTGTTTAGCACATGCGGATTGGATGACTTCACAAATCGGTTTTACCCACTCTTCAATACTTGGTGGATCGTCCGATTCTGTATAAGTAATTCCCAAACCACCACCGACATTTAATTCTGCTATTTCAATACCATAAGTAGCTGCCTTTGTCAACCACTGCATCATGAGTGCTGCTAAATCCTGATGGGGTTGGCGTTCAAAAATCTGAGAACCAATATGAGCATGTAAACCCACACAGTTGATGGCTGATTGCTTGCTGACAAAAGTAAATAGTTCGTCTAGCTGATTGGGATCGAAGCCAAATTTACTGTCTATTTGTCCCGTACGAATATATTCATGGGTGTGACATTCAATACCCGGAGTTAGGCGGAGCATGATCCGGAATGGGGAACTACCTTGTCCCCTTCCCTGTGCGATCGTAACCAGCATATCTAACTCATGCCAGTTATCCACCACAATCGTGCAACCCGATTCGATCGCGAAAATTAGTTCTTCACGGGATTTATTATTGCTATGAAGGTAGATTTTCGACGGACTCGCACCGGATTGCAGGGCAGTGTAGAGTTCACCCCCAGATGCGACATCTATTCCTAAGCCTTCCGAGTGGGCGATCGCGCAAATTGCCAAGCAACTCCATGCCTTAGAAGCATAAAGTACTTGAGATTCACCTAAATAGTAACGTTTAAAGCTGTCTCGATATTGGCGGCAAGCGGTACGCAATCCGGATTCATCAAGAATATATAAAGGTGTGCCAAACTGCTGCACTAAAGTTGTAACGTCACAGCCGCCAATTTCCAGACAGTCGCTACTGTTAACTTTGGCAGTTAAGGGTAAAATTTGCTGATTTGGTGAAAGAAGATTGTTTTGGGTGCTTGTAATCGGTAAATATTGACGAGAAGAGTGTTGAACCCCTGTAGGGTGAGTCGATACCATAACTATTAAAATTGTCCTTGAATGAAAATTGCGGTCAATGTGGATGCATCTCCCGATTCCCAGTTTACAAATGGTTTGTAACCTTATCCAATAATTGTGTTTTTATCAGATTTAGAAGTCAAATCACTAACGGCAGAGGATCTAAGCTCTGTACTGGAACTCGACAAAGCCTGCTTTGGCGGTTTGTGGACCCTTGATGCTTACCAACGAGAGTTAGAAAGCCCTAACAGCGACCTCCTCGGGTTATTTTCCCGTTTCTCTCCCGTTGAACTGCTGGGAATGGGTTGCTTTTGGTCAATTCTGGAAGAAGCCCACATTACCATTTTGGCGGTTCATCCCCAATCCCAAGGTCAAGGTTTGGGGCAGGCTTTACTATATTCTCTTTTAGTAACAGCTTGCGATCGCGGTTTGGAGCGAGCTACCCTCGAAGTTCGAGCTTCCAACCAGGGGGCAATCTCTTTATATCAAAAATTTGGCTTCAAAACAGCTGGACGAAGACCACGCTACTACAGAGATAATGGTGAAGACGCGCTAATTCTCTGGTTGGGCGAACTCCAACAACCAGAATTTCAAAAATTTTTAGATAAGTGGCACAAAATTATTAGCGATCGCTTTGGCTATTCCTTGTTTGATGGCTACAGGGAGTGGGGAGGGTAGGGGAACAAGGAAGGGGGCAGGGGGGTAAATAATGTGAATATTTTTTATCCTGACTGTTCTTTTTAAGACCCCGACAAGAACGCAGGTAGTCCGTTTTGAGTTAAGTCTGAATCCACATATATAAACCTCCTTCTTCCTTCATTCATATTCTTAATAATTTTTAATCTTTCATTAACCTAGCTATAGGAAATTGTCATAACGTCCAAACTCGCCTTGACGCACCCAAATGTATATGATATATATCTGTGTTTGGGATAGGCTCCACAAATCCTCAAAAATAGCCGTTTATTGGTGATAATTCATCAATAAAACGCCTTTCTTCTGCAATTCGTCAGTACGTGCATAATAAAAAGTAATAAATAGTTAGCAATTACCCAGTATGAGTGGGTGATAATTCTTGGATGGCTATCGTCTGATACAGACATCCAAACAATTTGCCTGTGCTAAAATCAGCGTACCGGCACGACGCAGGTGATAGGACCAATGTCATATGTTTGAACGCTTCACAGAAAAAGCCATTAAGGTAATCATGCTCGCCCAAGAAGAGGCACGCCGCCTTGGGCATAATTTTGTCGGTACCGAACAAATCCTCCTGGGTTTGATTGGGGAAGGTACCGGAGTGGCGGCTAAGGTGCTGAAATCTATGGGGGTCAATTTAAAAGACGCTCGGATTGAGGTTGAAAAGATCATAGGTCGAGGCTCAGGCTTTGTAGCTGTGGAAATTCCGTTTACGCCACGGGCAAAGCGAGTACTGGAACTATCTTTGGAAGAAGCGCGCCAGTTGGGGCACAACTACATTGGCACCGAGCATCTGCTGTTGGGCCTGATCCGAGAAGGGGAAGGTGTAGCAGCCAGAGTTCTCGAAAACCTCGGTGTGGATCTATCTAAAGTCAGAACCCAAGTTATCCGAATGCTGGGCGAAACAGCTGAGGTGACAGGTTCCGGTGGGCCATCTGGTCGCACCAAAACCCCGACTTTGGATGAATTTGGCTCGAATCTGACCGTTATGGCAGGGGATGGTAAACTCGACCCAGTTGTGGGACGAGCGAAAGAGATTGAGCGAGTAATTCAGATTTTGGGTCGCCGCACCAAGAATAATCCAGTTTTAATTGGAGAACCTGGTGTTGGTAAAACCGCGATCGCTGAAGGTTTGGCGACACGCATCGCGAACAAGGATGTCCCCGACATCTTGGAAGATAAGCGCGTTGTCACCTTAGATATCGGTTTGCTCGTAGCAGGTACCAAGTACCGGGGTGAATTTGAAGAACGCCTGAAGAAAATCATGGATGAAATTCGTCAGGCAGGCAATGTCATTCTCGTGATTGACGAAGTTCATACCCTAATTGGTGCTGGTGCTGCTGAGGGTGCTATTGATGCGGCAAATATTCTCAAGCCAGCTTTGGCAAGAGGAGAATTGCAATGTATTGGTGCTACAACCCTCGATGAATACCGCAAGCACATTGAACGCGATGCAGCCTTAGAACGTCGCTTCCAACCTGTAATGGTCGGCGAGCCTTCTGTAGATGAAACTATCGAGATTCTCTATGGATTGCGCGAACGCTACGAACAGCACCACAAGCTGAAGATTTCCGATGAAGCTTTGGTGGCTGCGGCGAAATTATCAGACCGTTACATCAGCGATCGCTTCCTCCCAGACAAAGCCATTGACTTAGTTGACGAAGCAGGGAGCCGAGTCCGTCTAATTAATTCTCAACTGCCACCAGCAGCGAAAGAGTTAGATAAAGAACTGCGGCAAATTTTGAAAGAAAAAGACGACGCGGTGCGTTCCCAAGATTTCGATCGAGCAGGGGAATTGCGCGATCGGGAGATGGAAATCAAAGCCGAAATTCGTGCGATCGCTCAAAGTAAGACCAATTCTGGTCGTGCTGAAGGTGAAGAGCCAGTAGTTACAGAAGAAGACATTGCTCATATCGTGGCTTCTTGGACTGGCGTACCTGTCAACAAGCTCACCGAATCTGAATCCGAGAAGCTGCTGCACATGGAAGACACTCTCCATCAGCGCCTAATTGGTCAAGAAGAAGCTGTGAAAGCAGTTTCGCGCGCAATTCGCCGCGCTCGTGTCGGCTTAAAGAATCCCAATCGACCCATTGCTAGCTTTATTTTCTCCGGTCCAACTGGTGTTGGTAAAACGGAGTTGGCAAAATCCTTGGCGAGTTACTTCTTCGGTTCTGAAGAAGCAATGATTCGCTTGGATATGTCTGAATATATGGAGCGTCATACCGTCAGCAAACTGATTGGTTCACCTCCAGGTTACGTTGGCTACAACGAAGGCGGACAGCTAACGGAAGCCGTGCGGCGCAGACCTTACACCGTGGTACTTTTCGACGAAATTGAAAAGGCACACCCCGATGTGTTTAATATGCTGCTGCAAATTTTGGAAGACGGTAGATTGACTGATGCGAAAGGTCGTACCGTAGATTTCAAAAACACCTTGCTAATTTTAACCTCGAACATTGGTTCTAAGGTAATTGAAAAAGGTGCTTCCACCATCGGCTTTGAGTTTACCGAAGATGCCGGCGAATCGCAGTACAACCGGATTAAGACTTTGGTGAACGAAGAACTCAAGCAATACTTCCGTCCAGAGTTCCTCAACCGACTAGATGAAATTATCGTCTTCCGTCAGTTGAGCAAGCTAGAGGTGACCGAAATCGCCGACATCATGCTCAAAGAAGTGTTTGGTCGTTTGACAGAAAAAGGCATTACCTTAGAAGTCACCGAGCGCTTCAAAGACCGTCTGATCGTAGAAGGTTACAGCCCCAGTTATGGTGCAAGACCCTTACGTCGGGCAATCATGCGTTTGTTGGAAGATAGCCTCGCAGAAGAAATTCTGTCTGGTCGGATCAAGGATGGTGATACTGCCATTGTTGATGTGGATGATACTGGCACTGTGACGGTAAGAGCCGAGCAGCGTCGGGAGTTGTTACCCCAAGTGGTTGAGTAGATTTTGAAATTTTAGAAAATTAAATAACGGTAGAGGGTGAAAGTCTTCTACCGTTTTTTTGTTTTTAAAATTACGTATTTGTAGTAACGCACCATTATTAATACCAATTCTGTATGAGGTTGCGCTTTATTGACTTAATTCACCCACACCCTCAGAAGTGTGAACGCCAGGTGCTTCTCAATAAGGAGACGCTACGCGAACAAGTCGGCCAAGCCGCCCAACGCACTGGCAAAGGCTATACGTTGCTTGCGATTAGCAAAAGGAAGGGTACATAGGCGCTTCGCCTTCCGTAGGTAGCCCACAGTAAGGTGGGCTAATTGGATGCATCTTCATACAGAAATGGTATAAGGATTTGTTACGTTACGAGAAAAGATGAGCAGACGTGTAAAATTGAGTTTGAAGCCATAACAGATAATCAAGTAGAATTAGTAGACACTCAACACGGTTTGGTTAAGCCCTAAATTAAAATTCGGGCTTAAAGCTAAAACCCGTTGAAATTGAAATCTTGCACTAATCCCAACAAGCCCAGAAATAAATTATCCCTTCGGGACAATTTATTTCCGGGCGGGATTTTAGGCTAATTGAGAATGCTGCAAGATATCAGTTGAAACGGGTTAAAGTGTCTGCTCAGTAAGCTTGAGTTTACGTACCGCTAAGAGACACAAAACTTATTTCTGGGCTTCGTACCGAACCGTATTGAGTATACACTAACAACAAAGGAGCAAAGCCGTGCAAAGTATACTTTTAAGCCGCGAAGAAGTTGCACGACGTGCGAAAGAACTATACAAAAACAGCATTCGTCAACAAGTGGAAACAGAAGAAAACATCGGTAAGATGGTGATTATTGACATAGAAACAGGTGAATACGCGGTTGACAAAACAGGTATAGAATCAGCACATTTCTTGCGTCAAAAGAACCCATACGCCAGACTTTTCGGTATTCGCATCGGTTATAAAGTTGCTGTTTCTTTCAGTGGTTTTCTGGAGCGTGATTCAGAGTGATTTCTGGTATTGTCAAAAACAGACGTGCAAGCGTTAACATAATATTTCGACTGCCAAATCAACCAGATTTTACCATTGAATTTGTTATCGATACAGGTTTTACAGAGTTTCTTTCTCTACCAGCAGAAGCAGTTACTCTGTTGGGTTTTCCTTTTGTTTATGATATGTATGCAAATTTAGCTGACAATAGTAATGTAATCTTGCCAGTACATGAAGCTACCATTATTTGGAATGGAGAAGAACGGGAAGTTAATGTACTTGCTACAGGACGGCGACCTCTATTAGGTACAGCTTTACTTGATGAGCATGAACTTGTGATACAGTTTACTGAGGGCGGTTTAGTAACAATTGATGAGTTGTAGTTACTTTCGGGATATATGCCCTTCCTATCAACAGCAATGAGAATTATTAACTATTAAAATGGGTTAAAAGGTTTATACAGTAAGCTTTAGCTTACTTAAGCTATTAGCCCGTTCGCGCAGCGTCCCGAAGGGATAATTTATTTCTGGGCTGATTTCGGCTTTGTTGAAACTGAAAATTTCCTAAAACTTTGCCTTATAATCACAGAAGTTCCGATTATGATTCTTAATGACCGATTATTTCGCCGTTATGGTTAATTTGTATAATATTAGACCAATTATATTTAAAATTCACCTTTTTGCCGATTATTGCTAGATTTCGTACAAGTATTATTACCACCTTTAATGTATATTTACATAAGCAATGTCGCTTACAGGTATAGCTTTAGGGTCAGAATAATCCAAGGTAGCTGTTCAACTTTTTTAACTGACTGAAAACTTCCATGACTCATCAAGAAAGTGACGTAAAGCAAATTCCTGTGTCTCCTGTATCTACAGAATCGGTAAAAGGATGGCGTAATTGGCAGGAAAATATAACTCTGGTGGCGATCGCTTTATGTCTAGCCCTCCTCATCCGGACTTTTGTCGCTGAACCCCGCTACATTCCCTCAGAATCGATGGTGCCAACTCTACATACAGGCGATCGCTTAGTGGTGGAAAAAGTCTCCTACCACTTTGCAGCACCAAGAATGGGGGATATCATTGTTTTTCAGCCACCTGAAGAACTGCAACATCAGGGATATCCTAAAGACCAAGCCTTCATTAAACGCATCATTGGCACCCCTGGAAAGGTGATGAGCATTACGGGTGGTAAAGTTTACATTGACGGTCAACCCCTACAAGAAGATTACATTGCAGAGCCGCCAATCGTCGGAATGAAACCAGTGCGGATTCCTGAAAACGAATTTTTCGTCTTGGGTGATAATCGCAACGACAGTAGAGACTCCCGTTACTGGGGATTTTTGCCGTCTGAAAATATTATCGGTCGGGCAACTTTTCGTTTTTGGCCTCTTGATAGAATTGGGTTGATATGAGATTGGGAATGACCTTCGTAGGCAGGGGGCAGGGAGCAGGGAGCAGGGGCAATACAACGTCTCAAAATCTTAAGTAATACATTAATTGAGCGATCGCATCAGGGGTCAGTGATAATCGTTGCTGAAAATCAACTAAACTGCGGAAATAACCTTCAGAAGCCCGATTTTGTACCACAGCTTCCGCCAAAGATGAATCAATAAAGGGAACCCGCATCAATGCCTCCAATGTTGCTTGATTGGGGTTAATTAATTGCGTAGGATTGCTTAAAGCTTCTTCATCGTAATAACTAAAATCAATAATTCTCTCTAGCGGTTTTAGCCGCTGCACTGACATATTCAAAGCGGCGGCAATATCTTCAATGCAGTAATATTTGACACCCGTGCGGGAAATTTCGACAAGCGATTGCGCTTGGTGAATGGACAATCCCGGCAAGCGCAACCAATCATCTACAACTGCTTGATTGGCATCAATGCGGATACCCAATTCTACAGCGATCGCAATTTCTTCTCCAGATTGCAGTCGATGGTAAGGGTTACTGAGCAAGTTAGCACGCAGTTTTTGCAATCTTGGATTCAGTCGGAATGATAGCCAGTTTTGGTTCATAGAAGGGTTAGTGGTTGGTGGTTAGTGGTTATTTGTTATTGGTTAGTGGTTACTTGTTAACAACCAACCACTATAGACGCCTCTTAGGCGGCTTCCCTCCGGGTACAACTATCAACTAACAACCATCATTAGGTAATTTGATCTAACATCTGACGACGTTTTTGCTCAAATTCGTACTCAGAGATTAGTCCATCCTGACGCAATGCATCTAACTCACGCAAAGCTTCAGCGATCGCTGCGACTTGATTACCCGCAAGCTGCGAATTTCGAGGTACTGACTTCCCAAAATTAAAATTGCGATCGAAAGCGTCTTCATCCTGAGCTAAATACCAAACTCCCTCAATAGCGCTGGCGACCTTGGGAATAGGTGTCCAGGAAAGCAATACATATAATATGCCCCACAGAGGCTGTCCCAGATAGAATTTATGTAAACCTGAAATTGTCAGCGTGCCAGAAAAAGCTAAAACAGCCGCAATACTTCGGCTTTTTCGTTTATTCAACATATTCCCAATCAATATTTATAAGTCTATTTTATCGATTCAGCCGGAGGAACCTCTTTACCATTCATCACTACTGGCTAACCAAGTTAATATTTTCAAGTCAGGCTGGGCATCTTGTTTCGTCCTACTTGTTGCATTGCTATGGGTCGAAAAGCTTATCTCCCCTATTCTTTTTAATACCCCGCTTAATCAAGGTCACCCGTTTTCAGTTGGGGTCCTGTATCCCCATATATAAACTTCCTTCTTCCTTCTTCCTTCTTCCTTCATTCAAGCCGTCAAGTGTTGAAATCTCTGTAAAAAACCGTACTTGAACCGAAACTTATACCCTAGATTTGTTCCCTAGATTAGAATAAGACTAGAGGCAGGAGTATCAATTACTGAGTATGATAACTCAGTCTGGTGGTAGTAACATGGGATTCTTTGACTCTGAAATAATTCAGCAAGAAGCGAAGCAACTGTTTGAAGATTATCAAGCACTAATACAGCTTGGTAATAATTATGGCAAATTTGACCGCGAGGGCAAAAAGCTTTTTATTGAGCAAATGGAAGATATGATGGAGCGATATCGCATCTTTATGAAGCGTTTCGAGCTATCAGAAGATTTTATGGCACAAATGACCATGCAACAGTTAAAAACTCAGCTAGGTCAGTTTGGTGTCACTCCGCAACAAATGTTTGACCAAATGAACGTCACTCTACAGCGGATGAAAGCCGAATTAGAAAAACAAACTTAAGAAGGTTAGTGGTTAGTGGTTAGTGGTTAGTGGTTAACAACCAACAACCAACAACCAACAACCAACAACCAACAACCAACAACCAACAACCAACAACCAACAACCAACAACCAACAACCAACAACCAACAACCAACAACCAACAACCAACAACCAACAACCAACAACCAACCACTAATTTTAATTTGATTTTGGTCGAGGAAATTGAGAAGGCGATTTGAAGTTCTCGGATGGGGTATTCTTCAGCGCTCTCAACATAAAATCACGCCAGATTGGTGCCACCATGACACCACCAGTTGCGCCACGACCTAAGCTTTTGTTGTCATCTCTACCGACCCAAACGGCGGTAGTTAACTGCGGTACGGTACCTACAAACCAAATATCCTTTTCTGAAGAGGTTGTTCCTGTCTTACCAGCGGCTTGACGATTAATAGCCGCATTTTTACCAGTACCATTGCTAATTACAGATTTCATCACATCGATAGTTGCTGCAGATGCCCAAGGGTCTAAAACCTGTTGGGGTTTGGGCGTGTTATCTAGCAACACATTGCCACTACTATCGGTAACCCGGACGATTACCGTTGCTGGAGACTGCCAGCCATAATTGGCAAAGGTCGCATAAGCGCTAGCCATTTCGAGGGGAGTGACACCGATCGCACCCAGAGGCAAGGATGTTACTGGTTCCATCGGACTCATAATTCCCAAGGTACGGCAGATTTCAACAACCTTATTCATCCCTACAGCCTTACCGAGCTTAATCACTGGGATATTTCGAGACTGAGATAAAGCTGTACGAATAGACATAGCCCCGCTGAAGCTACTGTCGTAGTTTTTCGGATAGTACCAACCGTCACCATCGCGATAACTTACTGGAGTATCGTAAACTGTGGTGTCTGGACCGTATTTACCAGTGGCGAATGCTGCGTAGTAAACAAACGGCTTGAAAGAAGAACCCGGTTGCCGCAAAGCTTGAGTAGCACGGTTAAATTCACTAGTTTTAGAATCTACACCACCCACCAGTGCTTTTACGTAATGAGTGCGGGGGTCAATTGCGACTAGAGCGATTTGGTTCTTGTATAAACCTTCACCAGTGAGCCTTCCATGCCACTTACTAACTGTTTGCTCTGCCATCCGTTGAAAATCGACATCAACAGTGGTTTGTACCCGCATCCCCCCTTTTAAGAGTGCGTCACGACCAAATTTTTTCGCCAACTCTTGGGAAACAGCGTTTGTCACATAAGGTAAGGCGCTACCTTGAAATGACCGAATTTTACCAAGTTTAATTTCTTCCTTAAGAGCGTCGTCGTGTTCTTTTTGGGTGATCCAACCCAACTCCTGCATCCGCCGCAAAACTATTTGCTGCTGTTGTTTGGCGAACTTCATGTTGATGAATGGGCTGTATTTCTCCGGTGCTTGGATTAAACCAGCCATCATTGCCGATTGAGCTATGGATAAATTTTCGGCAGATTTATTAAAATAACTTCTGGCAGCAGTTTGAACCCCGTAGTTATTATGTCCCCAATAAACTTGATTGAGGTACATTTCTAAAATTTGGTCTTTAGGAAGAATTTGCTCTAGGCGAATTGCCAGAACAGCTTCTGCTATCTTCCGGGCAAACTGACGTCGTTGAGTCAGAAAGATATTTTTCACCAACTGCATGGTGACGGTAGAACCACCTTGGGACACCTCACCCCCTTGAGAGTTAACGAGCAAAGCTCGACCAACGCCCTTGGGGTTAATACCGTGGTGAGAGAAAAAATCGTTATCTTCGCTTGCCAGGACTGCTCGCTTCAAATTTGGGGAGATCCGATCCAAAGTCACAACTTCGCGGTTGGCTTCCCCGTGGATACTTGCTAGCAGCTTGCCCTTGACATCATAAATGTAGGTTGTTTCTGAGGGAAAGAAGTTACGCAGCTGTCTGACATCTGGCAAGTTGCGGAAACTAACGGCTAAACCAACCAGTCCTCCGGCTACAATTGAACTTGTCAGCATAGTAATAAACAGCAAAGTGCCGCCAGTTACCTGACCGACTCCTTTGAGAAACTCGAAACCTGACGATTCCCTCGCTCGGGGCTCTTTATCTTCAAAAGTCCTAGACGACACGTTATCTCACTTCCTCACTAGTAAATATAACTATAAATTTCTTAGGCACAGCAAGGCGGTTAATTTTTTGCAATTATATTAGTTTGGCTTCATAAATATAAGACAAATTGCCAGTGACCGTAACTAACTCTACTTCTCATGTGCAAAGCATAACTAATGATTGGACTCCTAGTATGACGCAAAATTATTCCTGGCTGCATCGGGGTACAAGTGAAATTTTCCCACAACCTACTGATTCGCAAAGTGAAGAAAGTCTAGAAAAATGCTTAAATAACATAGATAGACCTCTGAGAATCAAATTGGGAATTGACCCGACAGGCGCGGATATTCATCTCGGTCATAGCATACCAGTGCGGAAATTGCGAGCTTTTCAAGATGCCGGTCATACAGCAGTATTGATTATTGGTGATTTTACGGCTCGTATTGGCGACCCGACAGGAAAATCAGAAGTCCGTCGCCAGCTTACTGAAGAAATGGTAGCTCAAAATGCCCAGACTTATTTGGATCAAGTGCGTCCGATATTGGATTTTGACACTCCTGGCAGGCTAGAGGTACGCAATAACTCAGAATGGCTATCTCATCTAGACTTGGGAAAAATTATGGAGTTACTTTCCACAATGACTGTTGGGCAGATGCTGGCAAAAGAGGGATTTGCTGAACGTTATAAAAAAGAGAATCCAATTTTTCTTCATGAGTTCCTGTATCCATTAATGCAGGGCTATGATTCGGTGGCAGTGCAAGCTGATGTGGAATTAGGAGGAACCGACCAAAAGTTTAACATAGCTGTTGGGCGAGATTTACAGAAATATTTTGGTCAAAGTCCGCAGTTTGGGTTATTGTTGCCACTTTTACTTGGTACAGACGGCGTACAAAAGATGTCCAAGTCCCTAGGTAATTATGTGGCATTGGGAGAAGAAGCGCTGCCAATGTATCAGAAGCTGCAAAAGGTTCCTGACAATTTACTAAGTTCGTATTTTGAGTTATTGACAAATTTAGATTTAGAAACTCTGCCAGAACATCCACGCGATCGCCAAGAACTTTTAGCCTTGAATGTTGTTGCCCAATACCACGGTGAATCCGCAGCCAAACAAGCCGCTGATGATTCTCGGAAACTCAGCAGTGGTAAAACTGAGGATGCAGCCGCAGTTCCGGAATTTTCCCTCTCAAGCGTCCAATTTCCCGCAAAATTATCTTATATTCTCGGCGTTAGTGGCTTGTGCAAAAGCACCGGTGAAGGAAAGCGAAAAATTCAAGAAAATGGAGTGCGCTTAGATGGCGATCGCATTTCTGATGTTGATACCACCTTTAATGAGCCAAGTGAATTAAACGGACGGGTTTTGCAAGTTGGTAAAAATAAATTTGTCCGACTCGTAGGTTGATGGGAGCAGGGGGAAGGGGAGAATTAACTCCTAACTCCTAACTCCTAACCACTAACAACTAACCACTGGAATATGAAAACAGACGAACGAATTATTGTACCTTTGGATGTGGCGGATGAAGAAAGTGCTCTCGCTCTGGTTGAGAAGCTGCCGTCAGTCACTTTCTGGAAAGTCGGTTTAGAGTTGTTTACCAGCACTGGACCAAAAATCCTCGATATTCTCAAATCCCGCCAGAAACGGATTTTTCTCGATTTGAAGTTTCATGATATTCCCAACACTGTCGCTGGTGCTTGTCGTGCAGCGGCTGGTTACGGTGTGGATTTGTTGACAATTCATGCTACTGCTGGTAGAGACGCTCTCGAAGCCGCCACTGTTGCAGCCAAGGAAGGCGCAATCCAAGCAGGGGTGGAACCACCGAAGTTAATTGCGATTACACTGTTAACTAGCATTTCTTCTCGTCAACTAGCATTTGATTTGAAAGTTCCCCTAGAATTACCAGAATATGCCCTACAAATGGCTCTTTTAGCTGGTGATGCGGGATTAGATGGGGCAGTTTGTTCTCCGCAGGAGGTGGAACAATTGCGACAAAGTTGTGGGAAAGATTTTCTGTTAGTTTCTCCGGGGGTGCGTCCGAGTTGGGCAGAAACGAACGATCAAAAGCGATCGCTTACTCCTGCACAAGCCCTAAAAGCCGGGGCGGATTATCTTGTGATCGGTCGTCCCATCACCGCTGCTGCTGACCCTGCGCTAGCCTGGAAGAGGATTTCTGAGGAGTTACATGGAGTCAATAGTCCTTGTTAGAAATTATCCCTTGTGGCTTATTATTTCTGGATTCTCACTTTTAGGATCGAGTTTGTTTTACCCAGCATTCTCCCACCAAACCACCCCTAACCCCTCCCTACTTACAGGCAGGGGAATAGATGTGCAACCTAAGAAGAACCCCTTTACCTTTATCCCCTCACCGCAAGCGAGAATGGAGATAAATATTCCCTCCTCTTTAGTCGCAAGGAGGGGGGTTCAGGGGGTGACTTGGTGCCAAAACGATGGAGATATTGAAACATTAACTACTTTGCTGCTGCGGGATTTACCCGGATATGCCAATCGTGGGAGTCAACGTGCCCGCCGCTTAAGTAGACAAGCTGATGTTTACAGTTATATGGTCGTAGCTGGAAGACCTGAGTTTGCGCCATTGCCTCTTAATTCCGGCGTAAGTAGTGTAGATGCGTCGAAAACTAATTCTGATGGAGTAAAACAGGTATTTTTTACAACTTTAGAGCGGCAGTACACGGCAAGAAAAGCGGTACAATTGCAACAATTCCATTGGCTATTTTTAACTAAATCTGAAAGCGGTTGGCGTAAGGTGATGATGTTTACTCAAACTGGTTATTATCCAGTTAACAAGCAGCCGCCTAGTCCACCAAGAGATAGCAGCAATGGTGTCATTGCCCAAGCTGTGGATACCTGGTTGCAGGATTGTCGTGCTGGAATTAAATGAGTAACGAAAACCAAGTTTTTTTGAATAACTAATTTTTTGAATTTAGACGCTCATTTGCTTGCCGCAAGCTATCGGCATGGTGACGAATTGGCTTCTTGAAGAATAGAAGAGGCCAAAAGAGGATACCTTTATAAAAGTCACTAGGTATTTTTGTGGCAGCTAGGGAATAATCATCCTCTTCACTAACGCGATCGCCACTGTCATATCCACCAAAATCGCCTCCATACCAACTGCTTTCGTTGTTACCCTGAGAGTAGCCAGAGTTAGTCTTAGTAGGTTTAGAGAAACTTGTTTTACTGGCTAAAGCCATGTCGATGTCTTTGATGACGTTAAACATCGTCCAAAACACCGCAGAAATTACTATTAAAACTATACTGCTATTCCAAATATAAGACCACATTAAAGACTCTCCTTTGGTGATTAATCTAAGTACAATTAGCAATAAAATTTTGTTACATCGTGCTATCTTTAACCCTATAGATTTGACGAAGGAAGAAGGACGAGGTTTATATATGGGGATTCAAACCCCAACTCAAAACGAGCAACCTATAGACGTCGGGGTATTAAACCCCCACAAGGAAGCGGATAAAACTATTCCCAATACGCTTGGTGTTAAGCTTTCTTGATGAAAATTATAGACTGGGCAGATGCAATAAATAACCGCTTCTTTGTGTACAAAGATACAGGAATAGTTCTTAAATTGAAATCCTCCAATAGTGTAAAAATTTATACTTTAGCATTCTTTGTTGCAATTTCTAATCTCATCCAATTTAGCACGTACGGCTTGTATATCCTGCCACATTTGCCATTTGGGACCACCTCTGTCGCGTGTGGGGTTACGTAACAAATAGGAGGGGTGAAAAATAGGCATACACAAACGCCCTTCCCACTCAATCCAAGTACCGCGAATGTTAGTTATTGCCCCGCGATCGCCTATTAACCCCTTGACTGCTGTTGCACCTGTCAAAAGGATGATTTTTGGGTTGATTAAGCGTATTTGTTCAAAAAGATAGGGTTTGCAAGCTGTGATTTCTTTAGCGCTGGGTACCCGATTGGATGGTGGCCGGCATTTATTTATGTTGGCGATATATACATCTGTTTCAGAATTTAGGCTTACAGATGCCAGGATTTTCTCTAGCAGTTGTCCGGATTTGCCGACAAAAGGCAAACCCTGTTCATCTTCATTTTGACCAGGTGCTTCACCGACAATCAGGATCGGGGCATTTAAATTGCCTCGTCCGACAACCGCATGAGTGCGGGTATCTCCCAACCCGCAGCGGTGGCATTCGTTGCAGTGCTGTGCCAGTTCAGTGATGCTGGAATAAGTTCCTTCTGGAATGGGAATTTTGGCATCTGTCGGAATCAAGTCTTTTTGGGTAAGGCTAGAACTGTCAAAAAGGCTGAGTTGGTTTTCGCTGCTCATGAAAATCAAACTTTTGAAAAGAGGCATCAGTTATGTAATTTTTATTAAATCTTTCGCTTGGAAGACATTTTTAACTGTGATTTGTTGTATGTCTTGCCTTTGCTCAGAATTGCTAAAAAAATTATTATTTATAGACACTTTATTTTATCAGTTCATTTGAACAAAAAATCAGTCATCATAAAAGCAAAGCTGTTGTTATGTGCTGGGGGAAAGCATGTCATATACCCCACTTTTTAGCGATGGTCAAAGACCCGCATTCCGCGATCGCACTCAAGCTGGGAAACTTCTGGCGCAAGCGATTCATGAGACTTTGACACGAATTGCTTTGGTAGGAGTCAAATCTGTACCAATTGTCTGTGCTTTGCCACGGGGGGGACTGCCAGTAGCGGCACCCATCGCGCGTTTGTTGGGTTGCCCGCTAACGATAGAAGTGGCAAAAAAAATTACCCATCCCCAAAATCCAGAGTTGGCGATTGGTGCGGTAACAGCCAGCGAAAATGTTCTCTGGGCTGACCAAAAATTTCAACGTAGCTTACACAATTCGCGCTGGCAAGAAGCAGCATTACATACAGCGATCGAACAAGCGAAGACTCTAGAAGCGCAATTAAGTCCAGCTTGTCCAAAAGTGAATGTAGAAGGCGCGACAGTGATTTTAGTTGATGATGGTATTGCTACGGGTATGACAATAGCGGTAGCGGTAGTAGCCTTAAGAAAGCTATCTCCAGCAGCAATTTGGCTGTGTACCCCAGTCGCACCCTTAAAATTATTGCCAATTTTAAGCGAGTGGGGCGATCGCGTTATAGCCTTAGAAACACCCGAATCTTTCTCAAGTGTCAGTAACTTTTACTATTCTTTTCCCCAGGTAGATACACAGGAAGCTTTTACGTATTTAAAAGAACAAGGAATTGAAAGTTAGGAGGAGCAAAATTGAGAGTGAGGAGTTAAGAATTAATTAAAAACTCCGCTCCTCCTAACTCCTAACTCATAATTACCCATTCCTTACTCCCCACTCGGTGTTTTCTGTTGGTACTCCATTGCTTTGGCGTAATCACCTAGGGCGTAACAAGCAGCCCTAAGACTGGCAAGGGCTTGTTCTTCACTGCGCCGATCTTTGATAGACCTAGCTAATAGCAAACGTTCTTCATAATAGGTAATTGCCTTGGCATAATCACCTAAAGCTTCACAAGCAACACCTAAACTAGCAAGGGACTGTTCCTCGCTACGTTTATCCTTGATAGACCGAGATATTCCTAAACGTTCTTCATAATACATAATTGAAGAAGTATAATTACCTAAGGCATAGCAAGCATTTCCGAGATTTTTTAGCACTTGAGCGGCGCTACGTCCATTTTTAAGGGTGCGTGCTAATGTGACACACCTCTCGTAATAGGCGATCGCTTTCGGGTAATCACCTAAGCCATACCAAGCATTACCGAGATTCTTCAGTACCTGTTCTTCACCCCAACTGTCTTTGAGTTCTTGAACTAGTTCTAAACTCTGTTCCTTAAGCTCGATTGCCTTTGGCAGGTCGTTTAAAGCTTTATAGACTAATCCTAAATTATTTAACGCTGCCACTTGAGAGCGTTTATCTTGCAGTTGTTTGGCTAATTTTAAACATTCTTTGAGATACTCTATCGCTTTGTCAAAGTCACCTAAATGACGCAAAGCATTACCCATATGGGAAAGTGCTTGTATCTGTACCCGCAAGTCTGAACCATCTTTTGCTATGGGTAGACACTGGTTGGCGTAGGAAATGGCGCTTTTGTAATCGCCGGAAGTGTAAGCTACCAAGGCTAAACAAGAAAGTGCTTGCGCTTGTCTTTGGGGATTGCCAAATGCTTGAAATAGTGCTAACGATTCCTGTAAGGATTTCATCGCAGCAGGTAATTTACCCGCTTGCTGATATTCAACTCCTTCTCGCAGTAATTGGGATGCATCCGATGAGTTTTCTTCTTGATTTTCTGGAATTAGCATTTCTGCTTGTAAATTTTCGCCCAAGTCATCAGTAATTTTTCTACTTTTCCTTGCTTTTATTAGTGTTGTTGGTATTTGCAAGGGGACTGTATTTTTTGAGTTAGGATTCCATCCATCTTTCCACATTAACTGCTCCCTGTTTATTTTAGTTATGCATTTAGTATTCCCAAATCAATTTCCTATTTATAGTGGAAGGCTCAAGTCAGCCGTTGGATTAGTTGTCGATCGGTTACTTGCGCTTGCCCATTCATATCAGTTAATACCAGGTCGGGTGGATTGTTTTGAATCACATTCAAAGCGGCAATGCCATCGGCGACACACTGAACGGTGTAGGAAGCACTCAAGAGCCGTTGAATGTAGTCTCGCATATCTGCGTTGTCATCGGCCAGCAGAATTTGAGCGGTAGGCAGTAGGGAGTAAGGAGCAGGAGCGGTTTTAGGTGAAGTAAGCTTCTTCTAGTAGTCCACCACAGAAACTTTGCGGGGTTTATGGTAAGAAAATCAAGTTTTTTCTCCTTCACGATTTTTCGCTTCTTGCGGTGACGATATCATTCGCTGCTGCCCATTGTCCGATATCCTGTTTGTTAATTGCCGCTGCCATTAAATCGGGAAATTTATCAGGAGTACAAGCAAATGCTGGAACGCCAAATTCTGCCAAAGATGCAGCTACTCTCCGATCGTATATCGGTGCGCCGTCGTCATTCAGTGCCAGTAAGGTAATAAACTGCACTCCAGAATTTACCAGTGTGGCAATGCGTTTGAGCATTTCTTGTTGATTGCCACCCTCATACAAGTCGCTAATCAATACAAATATTGTATCCTGCGGTTGTTGCATGAAGTTTTGACAGTAGGCGATCGCCCGATTTATATCTGTCCCTCCTCCCAACTGCGTGCCAAATAGTAAATCTACTGGATCTTGCGTCTCATCTGTCAAATCAATGACTGCTGTATCAAATACTACGATACGTGTTTTTATTGCTGTTAAAGATGCCAAAACTGCCCCAAAAATACCTGCATAGACAACGGATGTAGCCATTGAGCCGCTTTGGTCGATACACAAAATTATGTTACGTAAGGCACTGCGTTTGCGTCCGTAGCCGATGAGAACTTCGGGAATAATTGTGCGGTATTGCGGCTGGTAGTGTTTGAGATTGCTGCGGATGGTGCGGTTCCAGTCAATTTCGTTGTGGCGGGGACGACGGTTACGGATAGCACGATTTAGGCTACCCATGACGGCTTGGCGGGTGGGGTTGGCGATTTTGCGCTGCACTTCCTCGACAACACGACGCACAACTTGGCGAGCGGTGTCTTTGGTTTTACTAGGCATAATATTGCTCAAAGCCAGCAAATTTGCCACTAAATGCACGTCTGGTTGCACGGCTTCCAGCAATTCTGGTTCTAGCAACATTTGGCGCAAGTTGAGCCGTTTTAGCGCATCTTGTTGCATGACTTTGACGACAGATGCGGGAAAGTAGGTGCGGATGTCCCCCAGCCAACGGGCAACTTTTGGGGAGGAGGAACCCAAGCCACCGGTGCGGTCTGAGTCGTATAATGCACTTAAGGTTTTGTCGATGCTGATATCGGCACCGTTGAGAGTGCAGTCTGTACCATCGGCTTGTTCGCTTCCAAGAATGAGTCGCCATTTACGCAGGCGATCGCTTTCGTTCAGTTCAGGCATTTTTTATGTAGGTGAAGTAATTACCAAACAAGGCAAAAGTTAAAAGTTAAAAGGCAAAAGAAAGAAAAAAGGGTTTAGAGCAAGTAAATAGTAAATTCATTTATAAAAAAACTAAAAATATTTTTTCCCAGACGCACACCGCTTTTTAAGATGCGTTAGTTACCCGGAGGGAGCGCTACGCTGAAAAATACCTGAAATTTATTTATGGGGATTCTCTTTATTACTTTTTACTTTCTCTATTCATTGGTATTTTACTGTTCCACGTTTGTTCAAATTCGGTTTGAGTAATGGCGAATTCTTGCATATCGTCTTTATCTATCCGTTTGTCGCATAACATTCCATAATCGTCCCAAATATGATTTTTGTCGTAAAATAAGACGTTACCATTTTCGTAAACTTCTATCTGTCTGAGAGCATGTAAATTTTCATTAATTTCCACAAAATAGGTGCTAGTACCCCAAGTATCGAATTCACCACCAAGTGGCTCATCCCAAAACCATTTGTAATATTTCATAATATTTTATTGAATAAGCAATCGCTTGTTTTAAATAAGCCCTAAATGGAATGGGAGCATCCAGTTTTGGCAGAAATATCTAAATAGCCAGGGCAAACACATTTAATGTTAGTACCGAGTGTGGGCAAATTTCAAGGTAACTAAAAACACTATATTAAAAGCATGGTGTTTGCTCAA
>JAHHGZ010000072.1 GCA_019359595.1 Cyanomargarita calcarea GSE-NOS-MK-12-04C | reverse complement strand
ACGGTTTCAACTTCAACCAATCAATCATTGATTCTCAAGGTCGTGTAGTCGCAACTTGGGCAGACGTAATCAACCGTGCTAACTTGGGTATGGAAGTAATGCACGAGCGCAACGCTCACAACTTCCCCCTAGATTTAGCGAATGGTGATGCGGCTCCTGTTGCTCTGACAGCACCTGCAATCAACGGTTAATATTAATCGAGTCAAGATAAATTAAGAAGCGCTTTCCACGAGGAGGGCGCTTTTTAATGTTTTAGCCTGTCCGGTCAGGTGGAAAAGTATTTTTCATCTGCGTTCATCTGTGTGCTACCCTTCAAGAAGGCGAAGCGTCTACTGCGGCTAATTATTTACTGTAGGGTTTTCGTGCTATTTCTTATAAACCAATAAGAGATTTCATCTGTAACGAATGTCGCTACAAAATACCTGCCTCAGTTAATGCTTGACTTAAAGCATCAAAAAGGGACAAGCGTTCACCCCAGTCTGTAAGATAGCTGTAGTCCAAACTAGCACCTTGCAATTTTAGTATCCCCAGCACATCTCGCCATTGCTTTTCCGATTGGCTTCCCTTTCCCCAAAGTAACTTCTGTAAAATGATGTCCTCTGGTGAGACAATCCAAAATCTAGGCACACCCTCAATATCCAACAGCCTTCTGCGTGACATTTGAGAGCAGGCAAAAGGAGAATTGTCCATTACATATAGGTCTGCGTTGGCGATCGTTTCAGTATGAGTGATGTTGAGCATTCTGTCTCGGCCAAGCCTCAAATCCTCTACTGCTCCATGAGGACAGTAGAATCTAGCTGCTTCCAATGTCCTTACCAAAAGGTTAATCTGACTAACTTGAACCTGAACTACCAAGTCTAGATCCCGGGTTGAACGAGCTTCCCCGTGAACTGAACTCGCTACACCCCCACTAACGTAGTAAGGGATGTTGATTGATTCAAAAAAGGAGTGGAGTTCGCCAGCTAAAGCGATGGAATCTTGAATCCACATTGTCTCATCAATACTAGTTGCTTTGAAATCAGGATCTAATTTCTCTGCCAGAACCGCACGGGCAAACAGCAGACGGATTTCTTCAATTGGTGCAGACCCCAGCCGCCATTTTATACCAGCAAGGCAAAGTTTTCTCACTCCACGGTCATGGGTGGCGGCTATTTCTATCCGTTGTTTAAGCGAGAGTTGCCGCATTCTGTTGAACAAATAAACATCAGCCTCAATACTGCTGTCTTTTGCTTGCGGTCGATAGCCCGGTTTAACTGTGCTTTGTTCTGTTGCCACTTATCTATCAAACTCTACAATATGCTGTGCAATAATTTGCGGCTTTTCTAAATGAGGTACATGACCGCAATCTTGAATCCAAACAAGCTTACTATTGGAAATTGCCTTGTTAAACTTCTTAGCATCGGCAGTACCCAAAATCTTATCGGAATCGCCCCACAAAATTAACGTTGGTTGCTCAATTTGTGATACTTTTTCTTTAAAAGAACTATATCCACCACTTTTAGTAAAAACAATCAAAGCTTGACTCCAACTGGGCATTTGTAAGTGTAATGCTCCACAGATTAGAGCATCAGGGGTAGCCAGAGTTGAATTTTTGTACGCATTGCGACCAATACTTTGTCTTACTTTGAGACTCCGTAAAAACTCTGTTGCTAAATAACCCAATGGCGAAAACATATACTTACTCAACGACGAACCAGCCGCCATTCCCGCACTATCAATTAATATCAGCTTGGACACTGCTTCCGGGTAAGTCAAAGTAAAATCAATCGCAGCGGCACCACCCATCGAAGCACCAACTAATATTACGGGTTGCTTGATTAAAGTTTTCCAGAAAGAATAAAGATGGGTTTTTATACTAGCAGGACTAAAAGGTATATTTGCTGGTCTATCTGTAAACCCAAAACCTAATAAATCCACTGCCCAAATTTCGTTATCTGCCGCCAACAACGGCAAAAGTCGGCGAAATTCTAGCACGGAACTATCAAAACCGTGAATTAACAAAATGGGCGTACCATCACCACCCTGATGTACATAACTTGTGGTAATCGGTTCCTTACACAGAGGAGTGCTTATAGCTGTCTGTTCGATGCTTTGAGCTAAAGCAATAGAAGCCAATTCTGTTAGTTGCTTGACTGTAGCAGGTAGAAAACTAGGAAGCATGAACGTTATTTTACCTTGTATGGTTGCATGAATGTTTTATTTGGTTAATTTAATTATTTACTCATAGTTTACATAGTAAAATTTTGCAAATTTTTACAATAATTGCTCACAAAAAAGGTCCCCATTTAACTTAAGCTTTTTATTTATAGGGTCGCGAACCTATTGTAATTTTACCGATTTTCCAAGGTAACGGCTGTGGACAGTTCTCAGTTATCCAGTAACACAAAGCAGCTAGAAGAACATCAAATTACTGTTCTGGAGCCAGATGTGGTACCAAACAGTCCAGGTGGAAAACTAGTGTATGTGCCATATAGAAAACTTCCTCGCAAACTATTATTGGGAGTCGGAACAATAATGGTTGCTCTAATAGGCTTATCCTGGTGGCAATATCTTAGCTCCTACGAAGAAAGCTCGCAAGCGTTAATAGCAGGAAATGTTTATCCTGTCAATACTAGCATTTCAGGGACTGTTGTTGAAGTTGCGGCCAAAGATAATCAGGTTGTTTCTCCTAACACCGTCCTAGTAAAGCTGGATAGGAGTATCTATCAGAAGAATTTGCATCAAGGACAAGCAGCACTTTCCCTAGCTTTGCAGCAAGCAGAAGTAGCTCGTGCGAATATTGCCATTACCGCAGCAGATAAAGCTTTCAAAAAAGCACAATTTGGTGTTTCCTTCTTCCTTGAAAGAGTGAATGATGCTCAAACGGGAATTCAAACAGCACAAAAAGATGAAATACAAGCCCAAGAAGAATGGAGGGTAGCTTCTTTGTCGCTGGAAGAAGCGAATGTAGGAATTAAAACAGCACAAGCCAACCTCCTCACAGTTAGGAGAAATCAACAAGAGCAAATTCACGGACAAGGGAAAATTACCATTCAGCAATTGGATATAATCTCGGCAGCACAGAAAGCAAAGCAAAGTGTCTTACAAGCCCAAAAGTTATTAACCCCTGCCAAAAAAAGAGTACAACAAGCCTCCTCAAAACTGACCCATGCCAAGCGAAATGTGAGTAAAGCACAAGCGAAGTTAGCACCGACACAACAAGGACTCACCAAGGCACAAACAAAGTTAGCGATCGCTCAAGAAAAACTCACCAAAGCCTCTTCTACTTTAGCCATTGCTCAACAGGGACTCACCAAAGCCTCTTCTACTTTACCCATACCCCCGGACGACGTGAAACTGGCTCCTCTGGGCAATGAACAGGAATATCAAGCAGCCAAAGCCGCCATAGCCCAAGCAACAACCAAAATAAAAAATGCTCAATTCCAATTATCCCATGCAAAAATCAAAGCTACATCATCTGGACAAATCGGTAATAGAGCAGTCAGAGTTGGGCAACGAGTACAACCAGGGCAAACTTTAATATCTATAGTTGGGCAAAATATCTGGATAGTCGCCAATTTTGAGAAAAGTCAACTCACTAAAATGAAGCCGGGACAGAAAGTTGAAATTAAAATTAATACTTTTCCCGATCGCACTTTTCAAGGCAAGTTAGCCAGTCTATCTCAAAAAGGTACCAAGCTTGCACAAATAGCACCAGACAATACAGAAGGTCACTTGAGCGAAATTGTACAACGAGTTCCCGTCAAAATTCTATTTGACACTAAGAGTCTCAAAGGTTATGAATCGCGAATTATTCCAGGGATGTCAGCAGTTGTCAGCGTCCAAACTCGATGAATAAGTTAAGTTGTAAAACCTGACAACAAACAGAAAGTTTTCGCTCATTGTCAAAATTGGGACGAAAGCCTCGTACAATTCAGATCGCAGATACTTTAACTTTTGGAGACTAAACCCATGCCAATGGCGGTTGGGGTAATCGAAACTTTAGGTTTTCCTGCTGTACTAGCAGCGGCAGACGCAATGGTGAAATCTGCCTCAGTCACATTAGTTTATTACGGTCAAGCGGAGAGCGCTCGGATGTTAGTCGCTGTTCGTGGACATGTTTCGGAAGTAAACAGAGCCGTTGAGGCGGGTATAGAAGCGGGTGAGAAGGCTCACGGCGGTCAAGTCATCACCTACTATATCGTACCCAATCCCCCAGAAAATGTGGAAACCATTTTGCCAATTCATTTCACCGAAAAATCAGAACCATTCCGGATGTTTTAAAGAAATGTAACCATGATTCGTACAATTAACAAAGTAGCACTACATAACTTTACTAATACAGGAGATAAATAATGTCATCATTACAGGCAGTTGGAGCATTAGAAACTAAGGGTTTTCCTGCTGTACTAGCAGCAGCCGATGCGATGGTAAAAGCCGGTCGAGTCACTCTGGTTGGTTATATCAGAGTGGGTAGCGCTCGCTTTACAGTCAATATTCGTGGAGATGTTTCTGAAGTCAAAACTGCTATGGCTGCTGGTATTGAAGCCGCAGAAAAATGTCATGGTGGGACTCTCGAATCTTGGGTGATTATTGCTCGTCCCCATGAAAACGTTGAAGCTGTTCTGCCAATCGGCTACACAGAGCAAGTCCAACAGTACCGAGAATCTGTTGAAAACCCAATTGTCAGATCGAATGGACGCTAATTTCGGTTTAGAGTATTCAAATTAAAAAAATATCCAAAAAAAAGTCCTGGGATAGCCGTCTTGCCTGTTATAAAAATATACCGACAGGCGACATACCTATCCTACAGGATTATTTATTTCTTGCATTACCCTTAATGCACGCTCCCCAGGACTGCTTTCTACCAAGCTGGTGTATCTCGCAGGAAATAAGACGAAATATTTAGAAGTTTTTAAGTAAAGACCTTCGGTTTGATCTCAGTCTCACAGCACTCCCAGCGACTGGATGGAGGTACTTTTTACTTTGGATAGCTCAGGACTTTATAGTAATTAATACTGATGTTTCCTTGTTTATTTTAGTATATTTCAATATATTCTTTACTTAGGATGTCTCAAAAGTACCCTTTAGGGTACTATTAAATTTTCATGAATTTTTTGAGAATAATTTCGTATGCCATATTCTTGACTCAAACTAGCTGGTGTGAGGAGGGAGGAATGCGATAGCGTTCATAATCTAGCATTAAGATTTTTACTTTGTTTAATTTTTAACTAGCCACGTATGCTTTAGTATAAAAAGTGTCAATTAATCATCTTGGAGAGGTAGGTTCTTGGAAAACGAAACTAACGTCTTGAAATAACGTCTAAATTTATATGAATTATGTTCGCTTCTGCAATGTGAGCCTAATGTCTACTTTTACAAGTCTCTTTAAAAAAAAGACCATGCATCTGTTCTCGATACGCTCGCTTGTCTAGAGGTGTAGCCACGATTCATGAGACATTACATTTATAAATTAGAAAAATATCACATTGTAACAAAAGTTAACATTTTATTAAAGAATAGGAAAAGGCTCACAAATAGTGATTTTTGACAGTTTGTTGATTGATAACTTTCACCTGGATGGAGAAATCACTGCATAAGTTGAGTTAGTCGAGACGTAATAAAGATGAAAACGGTTCTATGTCTTCATGGACATTCTGAAATTAGGGGCAACTGCCAGTCACAAACTTAAGTGGGATAAATGGGGGTTGTAATGCAAGCTTTAAAACAGGGTTTCGAGGAACGCAATCTCACTATGGCGGAGTCAGACAAACTAGCGCAACATTGGCGAAATCGGCTGGCAAGTGAATGCTCAGAACAAACTCATGCTACCAGAGAAAGTATTGTTAGCTGGCTTTTGGGTAGTGATTTAAAACGCTTTGATGGAATTACTTCAAAAGAACTGGATATCGCCAAACAAGCGATGGAATACCGCTATCGGATTTTACGTCAGCGCTACTTAGGTATGGGGCGAGAACGTGCTTATCGCAACTTGATAACACGCTTAAGCAGTTTGATGACATTACGCAATAAAATTCAAACTTGGATTGCTCTTTCGCGCGATCGCCACCGCACGGTAGTAGATGTGTTGCAAGAAATAATCCAAGAATTGCTGCAAAGCGATAATTATATGCAGCAGCAAATGGCTACTATTAACCGGGCTACAAGCGATATAAGGTTACGGGATGCACTGCTGTTTGCTAGCACAGAAGAGTATTGTTTGCGACCAGTACGCAATCAACCGTTGTTAGTTTATCGGTTTGTAAACTACTTGCGGCGGACTCAACGTGGTGGCTTAACTCAAGTTCCTGGTAGTGACTTGATTCGGCTAGTTTCTGAAGAAATGCTCACAGACGATAGCGACAATCCAGTTAGCCTGCTGGACAATCAAGCGTTAGCAGAATATCAAGATGCTCAAGACCAAGAAGAGCAGCAAGCACTGCGTCAGGAAGTAAAAGAGGAATTTGAAACTTATTTACAAGAAAATTTGGGACAAGATGCAGTAGAGTGGCTGCGGTTGTATCTCCAAGGCAAATCTCAAGATGCGATCGCCAAAAAATTAAATAAACCGATTAAGGAAATCTACAGACTGCGAGAAAAAATTAGCTACCATGCCATCCGCGTCTTTGCCCTCAAAGATAAACCGGAACTCGTCGATGGCTGGCTCTCGATTTCCTTACAAGAACACAATTTAGGATTAGCACCAAAACAGCTTCTTGAATTATACGAAAAATTAACCCCTGCTCAAAAAGAAACCCTCACCAGGCTCAAAGCAGGTGAAAAATTAGAAGAAATAGCCCAACACTTAAAGCTAAAAACCCATCAGGTTATGGGTGAATGGACTAAAATCTATCTCTATGCGCAAGCCTTGAGAACTCAGGACTAGGGAATGGGGAAAAGACTTGGGGATGTATGTTAAAGGGTAAAGGGAAGAGGAATTAATTCTTGCTCTCTACCCTTTTTTCCATGCCCACCCAATCTAATGGTAGTTAATTTTACTTGCAGCTATTTAAAAGTAATGGTTTATTTACTCTCAATAGAGTTCTGGGCACAATAGGATAGAAGAAAAACCGAGCAATCAAATCTATGTTGTCTTCAGAGGGCAAACCAACTGAAACCGAACCAATCGGCTCTCCTGTGCTATCCGTCACTCAATCTGAATGGGGGCAAGGAAGCGAACACGAACAAACATTCCGGTTAATTGAGACTATCTTGTCCTTTGAAGTTTGCCTTTACCATCAAATTTTGCCTCTAAAATTAGAAGACAACAACTTGTTGCTAGGCATGGTGAATACAGAAGATAGTGCGGCGCTAGATTATGTGAGTCGCATTCTCTCCTACATGAATTGCACGATGGTGAAGACTCCGATAACTGCCGAAGCTCACCGTTCCATACTCTCAGCCTACCTAAACTATAAAAATACATCCCCAATAGCAGCCAAACAACTGCCCAAGACTTGGGGTGATTTTACCCAAAACAGCAGCACAGCCGAGACTACCGATTCTCAACACAATCAACAACCAACGATATCTCCTATCGAAGACTCAAACAGTTCGTCTAAAACAAGAGGAGATAGCAACCCTTTTGTTGTCACATCCCTCACAGCCTCGACTAGAAAACAAGAAACTTCCTCTGCGGCAGTTTTAGGCAATTTACCTGTTTTATTAGTACCAGTTCCAGAAAAGCTCGTTCCTGTTGAGACACTACCATCACTACCACCGAAGAAACTCCTAGAACAATTACTCGGAAGAGTCCTAGCAGGGGGAATTGGACGGCTTTATTTGGAAAGACAGCCGTATCAAGGCAGAATACTCTGGAGTGAAAATGGCATCTTGCAGTCTGTATTAGAAAAATTGCCCCTCTCCGTATTCCAAGGGGTGCTGAATGAATTAAAGCGATCTGCCTCCCTATCGATTGCTACACTTTCAGAGCCAAGACAGGTAGAAAAAGAATGCCTGTTTCAAGACAGTCGTTTGTTATTGCGTCTGCGAGTCATGCCAGGAATTTATGGGGAAGAAGCCACATTACAAGTTTTGCGAGGAGCGGCATTAAAATTCTATCAACAACAACAGCTAGCGCGTTTGAGCCGCGATGCCTTGGGAATTTCCCAGCAACTAAGCTACAAGTTACACGAGCTGCAAGAAAGGCTTGTTGTCAATCACAAAGCCAATTCTGGTGAAGCGGAAGCTTTCGATGCCTTGAACCAACTTTTGGACAATTTAGACGATCGGATTAAAAACCTGGGAAACAAGCCAGAGCCACTAACAAAGGGAGAGTAGGGATTTTGGAGCCAAGGACTAGGTTTAACGTCTTGTATACACGGCTTTACCTCGAACTCTGGTAATTTTAGATTTTTAAGTATCTTCAACTCTTTTCGGTGAAACCTCTGATTTCGATCTTGTATTTATTATGCTGTAATAGAATCGTGACAAATTTTGATACCGTATTTTCACAAGAATATAGGTATAAATATTTATATTAGTCAACATAATTTTCTGATTTTTGAGTTCATTTTTTGCATATATTTCATGCAGACAGAGGTTTTTAGTGAACTTTTCCCGTTGATGAGTACAGCCAGTCCACAGACCTTAGAGTGGCTGCTTGACGTTGTAATCGAACACGAATACCCGGCGGGACGAGCGGTATTGATGGAAGACTCTTGGGGTAACGCTGTTTACTTCGTTGTTTCTGGTTGGGTGAAAGTCCGGCGGACTGTAGGCGAAGATTCTGTTGCTGTTGCAGTTTTGGGTCGGGGTGATTTTTTTGGTGAAATGGCTATTTTAGATGAATCACCGCGTTCAACTGATGTCATTGCCCTTTCGACTGTAAAATTGCTGAGTATTGCTAGAGAGCGCTTTATCCAGATACTGTTTAAAGACCCGCAGTTACATCACCGAATGTTACAAATGATGGTGCGGCGATTGCGGTACGTTAACGTCCGCTTGCAAATGCGCTCAAGTCCACCAGCAGTTAAACTTGCTCATACCTTAGTCAGTTTAGGCGAAAGCTACGGTCAGGAATCACAAAAGGGTAAGGAGATTTTTCACATTCCTTTTAAAGATTTAGCAGATGTGACAGAAATCGGCGTTGAAGAAACAGCCAAAATTATGGAAAAGTTGCATTCCAAGGGCTGGATTAAAATTGACAGCGCTGCCAATATGGTTACTCTGGTCAACTTTAAACAGTTGATGAATTTGGCTGGTAAGATTTAGTCAGCAACTCAGGTCTAAAAGACACGCTCGCTTCTAGCAAGTCTAGAAGTTTAGAAGATTCGGACAATAGCTGACCAGACTAAGCCAACGCTACGTTCACGGCAAAGTTAAAGAACCTACCAGGGGATGCGTTCGCGTAAGCGTGTCGTCAGACAAGCTAGTCCCCTGCTCTAGAACTGAACGATTAAACATTCCTATTGAGTTATAGAAAGTTTCCCACGTACCGAGATTTTTTTATGAAGGAAGAAGGAAGATATGTCGAAGTCTTCGCGCCTTCAAGCTAAATGAGTCCGGTATCTCCCACCAAAAAATCGTAGATTGGTGGCCGTCGTTAGAGGTGCCGGGTTTAAATCCCCCACCAATTGCATGAATTCCTTCTAACTTCAACATCCATTTTTTTAGTTCAGTCCTCAGTTCTGAGTAAGAAAAAGGTTAAAGGCAACAAATAATCCTTTTCTTTTTTCCTCAATTTTTACATTCCCTAAATCTACTATTTCCCCTACTCCTGTTCTGTCAGCTAAACTTAAAACTCAGAACTCAGAACTCAGGACTACAGATGACTGAAGCTACAGCTATTCGCTCTGACACAGGTTTTAAGGAGCCGACATCAATAATTCATTACCAAGTAGCAATGCCTCAACCAGAAAACCATCTGTTTGAGGTGACTTTGCACTTGCTGAATTATCCTTTACAGATTCTCGATTTAAAACTACCTGTGTGGACACCGGGTTCTTACTTGGTACGGGAATACGCCAAACACTTACAGGATTTTACCGCTTTTACACTACATTCCGCTTTGCCGTGGCAGAAAATCAGTAAAAATCACTGGCAGGTAGAAACAAATGGTGTTGCCGATTTAACAGTGAGTTATCGTGTTTTTGCGAATGAGCTATCGGTGCGGACTAATCACCTAGATGGCACTCACGGCTATTTCAACGGTGGAGCGCTGTTTTTTCGGCTACCAGGATTTGATAAACTCCCAATCAGCGTTACTATCCTACCGCCGAAAGAGCAGTGGCAGGTAACCACGGCTTTGCCCGTTGTTGAGGAGCAAGCCAATACGTTTTTAGCAGCAGATTTCGACACTCTGGTAGACAGTCCATTTGAGATTGGTTCTCATCAATTATATCACTTTCAGGTATTGGGAAAGCCCCACGAATTGGCAATTTGGGGTAAAGGCAATTACCAAGTGCAGCGGATGATTGCCGATATAGATAAAATTATTCAAGTGGAAGCGCAAATGTTTGGCGGTTTGCCTTACCAAAGGTATGTATTTCTGCTACATTTATTTGCTCAAGCTTATGGCGGTTTGGAGCATAAAGATAGCTGCTCTTTAATTTATCAGCGCTTTGGATTTTGCGATCGCGATAAGTACGAGCGCTTTATGCAATTAGTCGCTCACGAGTTCTTCCACCTGTGGAATGTGAAGCGGATTCGCCCCAAAGCTTTAGAAGTGTTTGATTACGATGAAGAAAACTATACATCATCCCTGTGGTTTTGCGAGGGAACAACGAGTTATTATGATTTGTTAATTCCTTTGCGGGCAGGGATTTATGATGCTAAGTGTTTCTTGATTAATTGGGGTAAAGAAATTAGCAGGTATCAAACCACACCAGGGCGCAAGGTACAACCTGTTTCTGAGTCGAGTTTTGATGCTTGGATTAAACTGTATCGTCCGGATGCTAATAGCGGTAATTCGCAAATTTCTTATTATTTGAAAGGCGAAATGATATCGCTATTACTAGATTTGCTGATTCGTGAGCGACATAAAAATAAGCGATCGCTTGATGATGTCATGCGGCTGATGTGGGAAAAATTCGGCAAAGATGAAATTGGGTATACCAACATCCAGTTGCAGGAAGCGATTGAGTCAATAGCAGGAATTGATTTATCTGACTTTTTCAAATGCTACGTTGATGGAATTGAAGATTTACCCTTCAATGATTATCTAGAGCCTTTTGGCTTAAAATTAGTAACTGATAGTTCGCAAGAACCTTATTTAGGAGTGAGAGCAACTTCTGAAAATGGTAAGGAAATAATTAAGTTTGTTGAGATGGATTCACCTGCACAGATAGCAGGAATTGATGCTTGTGATGAATTGTTGGCAATTGATGGAATCAAGGTGACAGCAAGTGGTTTGGCAGAACGTCTCAGAGATTATCAGCCCAACAACACCATCTTGGTAACAGTTTTTCACCAAGATGAACTCCGCTCCTTAAACGTTACTTTATCTTCTCCCCGTCCTAGCAGGTATCAGGTAATTCCCGTAGATAATCCGGATGCTAGTCAGAAAAAGAATTTTGCTGGGTGGGTGAATGTGCCAAATACTTGGGAGGCATCAGATTATAACTAATATCAAGGCAGTGGCAATTAATTCTGCGTTGCGTGCTTGGACAAGCGTAGTACTCTTGTGAAGGTCACATCCCCGACAACTTTCACGAAGTCGGGGATCTTGCAGCAAGAGCGAAATTAATATCCTGGACTAGTAAATTAGATGAATTGTCACTATATCTGGGACACTTACGCTGACTTACTTATGCTTTTTCAAAACTCCCGGTTCTCCTTGAATGGGCAAAACATCTAAAATATCAGTCTGGGAACAATATTTCAGGTCTTCATGACATTCCAAACGTAAAAGTCGTTGACCGTGACTGGCAAGGTGGAGTAATCCTAGTAAGTTATCTTGCCATTGAGAATAAAGAGCGAGCGCCCCAATTAATTCATCATTACCAGCTAGTTGCTCTAAAGGCAAGCTAGTTTGCTGGACAATAGAATGAGCGATCGCCCCTGCACAAGCTGTATCCTCTAAAGAATAACTACCTTCCCAACCCGAACCGACAATCCAAACTGTTTCAGGCTGTTTTTCCAAAATAAATTTGACCACCGAGGCTCGGTTGATAAATGCCCCCGTTAGGACAATTGGCGCATCTTGTATGCATTGCAAAGCCCGAGTTCCATTGGTGGTACTGATGAACAAACGGCGTCCTTGAACGAGATCGGGGGTACAGTCGAGAGGAGAATTCCCCAACTCAAAACCTGGAACCTTTCCACCACCTCGTTCTCCAGCTCGCAACCTTTTATCAGGCGGCCATTTTTCGCTAACTTCCATAAGTTTATCTAAATCGCTGAACACTTGGACAGCTTCGCCGCCCGATGCCAAAACCGTCGCCATCGTGCTGGTAGCTCGCAGTACATCTACTGCGATCGCGCAATCTGGCATCTTATCTGTTGGAGTCAATTCCGGAGTATGGTAAACGAATAGCTTCACGTGCTGGATACACCTGACTAAATTACTACTGCCGAAATATCATTTTAACCAGCAGGTGTCAACCTAATAAATGGATTTTGCGCTCATTGTCGCTTAGTCGGTTCCCGCAAAATCCAAAATCACTATGGTACTGGCGACTGAGCAATGGTAATAAAATAATTCCCAATCCCTCAATCTAAAATCTAAAATTATTATGGCTCCTCTACCAGACTACAGTCCCAAGCAACTGTCTCTCGGTCCATTAGAAGCAGAAATTTTGAATATCACTTGGGAGTTAGGTTCGGCTACAGTAAAAGATATACACGATCGCATTCTGGCTGACCCCAACCGAGAACTAGCTTATACTTCTGTAACCACCGTCTTGCGTCGTCTCACAGATAAAGGTTGGTTGGCGTGCGACAAAAAAGGACGAGCATTTTACTGGCGACCGTTAGTAACAAAACAGCAAGCACAAGTTATTAAGGCACACGAGCAGCTACAGCGCTTTTTGGCGGTAGGCAACCCTGATGTCATTGCTGCCTTTGCCGATAGTCTGGATGAAGCTGCCAGCGAGCAAATACAAGCGATCGCCCAACGCATTCAAGCTGCACGAGAAGCGCGAGAGGAACAATAATGCATCTACTCATGATTTTGACTGCTTTAACCGTTGCCTATTTCTTAAGAATCACATTCACGAGTTCCCTTGGTAATTGGAATTTACGATGGCAGCGATCGCTCTTTTTGTTTCTCTTCCCTCCATTGCTCCTAGGCATGACAGCGATCGCTCTTTTATGTATGGGAACCCAAGGCAAAATGGGTAACTTTCATACAGGCGGGTTTAGTTATATTCTAGCTCTCAGTTGTCTTGCTTTTTCTGGTATTTTATGCATTAAACTGGCATATCAGGGATGGGGGTCTGTAAAATCCGCTCGCAACTGTTCTGTGATAAATATTGCAGGCAGAGAAGTCAGATTGCTATCAACGAACGCGCTATTTGCTGGTCAAATCGGTTTTTGGCAACCGGAACTTGTAATTAGCGAAGGACTGCTGCAAACCCTCTCCCCAGAGCATCTAGAAACAGTTTTCGCGCACGAGCAAGGGCATTACCATTATAGGGATACCTTTTGGTTCTTTTGGCTGGGTTGGGTGCGTTCCTGTACCGTCTGGTTGCCAAATACGAAAGCGTTGTGGGAAGAATTATTAATTTTAAGGGAACTTCGCGCCGATGCTTACGCAGCATCACAAGTAGATCGCTTGCTTTTAGCAGAATCACTACTACTAGTTGTCAGTACAGCCCCTGTATTGTCTGAAACGTTCTGCGCGGCATTGGGTTCTCCCGGCATAGAACGGTTAGAACAGAGAATAGAAAGTCTTTTATCTCAACCGGTAGTAATTCCAGAGATGAACTTTCAATCTTGGAATGGTTTTATGTTGGCGTTGTTGCCTTTAATAGCCGTAGTTTTTCATACATAAAAAGCAATTCATGTATTGCTTCTACAAAATTCATCCCTTGATTCGCAGCGCCCAAAAATACTATAGCAACCAATAACACAGCAAATTGCATCCTCGCTAACTTGCCATACTCCAACCGATCTAACTATAGTCGCAGAGAATAAGAAATTATCAGTCTTGCATGGAGGAAGTGGGTGAAACCGGATTTGCCAAAGTTTGACAAATGGAGCGCTATGCTAGTAGAAGACATGACCGATCGTGATATCATCGTGATTGGCGAGGCAATGCTGGATTGTTATCTTGTCGGTTACAGCAATGGAGTTTCTCCAGAATCAAATATACCGATTGTCACCCTAACTGATAGTGAACAGACCCTTAGTGGTGCGACAGATGTAGCTGTTAAACTCAAAAGACTTGGGGCTAAGGTGGTGACTTTTTTCTCAGTTGTTGGTGATGATTGGCAGGGAGAATTAATCTGGCAAACCTTGGATGAATGCGGAATTATTACAAAATATCTGCTGACTCATCCGAATCGACAAACTCTTACCAGACAAACCGTAATGGCAGAGTCCGAATCGCTAGTAAGATTTGATTCTGGCAGTACCGATAATATTGATTCAGGTACGGAACTAATCTTGATCGAGCAACTTGAGCAATGTTTCGCCAACTGTGATGCCGTTATTCTCTGTGATTTTGGCTGTGGAATTGTCACACCAAAAGTGAAGGAAGTTGTAGCTAAACTCCAGAAATACTTACCCCACGTTCAAGTCGTTAATTCTCCCTCTGCATAAACTCGGTTTCTCATTGCTTGCGAATTGACAAGTCAGCGCTGTACGCTATCGCCGAAAATTCTACATTTCTAAATAATAAGTCCTGAAATAGGTTGTGCATTTGCGGAATTAGGTTAGTTGTGGTGTATCCATAAAATAGCTACCGTTCTTAACCTACGCAATACATAAAATGCTTAACTTCAAGAAATCCGTTCTCAGCTTTGTTTTATTGCCAATTGCTACTCTGCCACTATTTTCATCTTTAGCTAATGCCGAAACTCTGAAGACCAAAAATTTCAGCGTTAAGATTACAAGAAACTGCGCAGAAGGCAATGTAACTTGTAATAACGTTACATATTCTGGAAAGAATTTGAAAACAGGTGCATCCATTCGTCTCACTGGCAAAACAATTCATACAACCTGTGCAGATGGTGTCACCCCATGCCGATTTCTTGGTTACGAGTTCCGCAATAACAAATATCTTTATCGGGTAACAGCAGACGGCAAACTGCAAGTTTTCCAAGGGAAAAAACTAATACTTCAAGAAGAAGGGGTTATTTCCTAATATATTTATACCCAACAGATGAATGCAGATTATATTAGACATATTGTAAAAGACTTTTCTATCTGCGTCCATCTGTGTACCCTGCGGTTAATATTGATTTCTTGGCTCTGTTGCAAGAGCTCTGTGGAATCAGTGACGCTTGCCTATAGTGTAGTGGAAGATTAAGCTGCCTCCGATCGCAAGAATCAACAAATCATTAAGTTTTTTGCTAAACGATATCAGTAGAGCGATAATTAAGGTATAAGCTCAAAGTACCCCATATGTCATTTGCATCATCCACCTGTTGTGTGGCTGTCCTCAACCAACAACAGGAGGCTTACTTTCACCACAAAAACGAGTGTCAGAATATTCCACTTAACGAGTGTAAGACTTCGGCTAAGAGTTGCACTATAGTTGAAAATGGTCGCGTTGTTGTAAAGCCGCTACAAGACTCAGTTGAGGATAACAACACTGACGGCTGAGTTTGTAGTGATTTGGTATTGATCCCGCTTAATCTAAAGGCAAGACATCGTGGAAGTGATTGTAGTCGATGTATCGGTGTCCTTCGGATGTGTGGTGGATAATATCTACAAATCGGTTGTTCCACAGAATTTCATCAGCAGTATAATCATGACGGGCATGAACGACCTGCGAAACCGTTTCATCAATGCCACTTAATGAGATTACGATCGTAGTATTTGTTTGAATCATAGATTCTGCTGTCATTCCATACAGAGGACTAGACTCATCAATTGAATGCATCGCGACCCAAGTTAAAGTGAAACTAGGTGATTGATTCCTCAACAGTTGCAGGTCATAGATCCGACGGATAAACTGTCCTTCTAGTGTAACTTCATCCCGTATCAAATAGACCCGCATCTGCGCCTCTAGAATCTGATTGCGACGCTGGTTGGCCGTGCGAAATATCAGGGTAGGGACTCCCTCATAAGGTGCGATCGTTGCCACACTGCTAAACACCACACGAGCAGATGGTCGAGAGAAACGAGCAAAGGCTAATCCGGTCATCACAGCAATTCCCACCAAACCCATCATTGCTTCAATGGTGACAATAATATTGGCATAAATTGTTTTGGGATACATTGCACCGTAGCCGATAGATGCTAAAGTTTGAACACTGAAGAAAAAAGCATCTAGGAATGAGCCGTGTTTGGCGTTCTCAATGCAATCTCCTCCTGCCAAGTAAGCTAAGGCAAATAGTGCATTGGTTGCGATATACGAAGAAGCAATCAGCGCTAGAAAGCCAAACCAAGGAATAGTTAGTAAAAGATGATACGGTTCACGCCAATAAGAATACCAGGCATTCATCCCCAGAATATGGAACCTTCCATCTTGAACCTTGATATGAACTCCTGGAATCCGACGTTGTCGTTGTTTTTTTGAAGGTTTCTTTAGTGGAAATTTCATTTATCCCTAGCCAAAAAACGATAGTTGGTTAGTACGAACGGAGTTTAAAATTGTTTGTTGAAAGTTCAAGTGCAGTTTTTCGTTTATGAATCGGAATTTTTGGATTGTTGCTTTAATTGCCTTTGTTAATTCCCTCAGTTTGACGATTTTAATTCCTATTATCTATCTTTATGGAAAGAAATTTGGCTTGAGCGACTTCCAGACCAGTTTGTTATTTTCTACGTACTCCATAGCACAGTTTTTTGCAACTCCGGTAATTGGCAAACTCTCCGATCGCTTTGGAAGAAAACCTTTACTGATTATTAGTCTAGGTGGGACTGTCATCGCTAATTTAATTGCTGGAACTGCTACAACAGCAGTTGTTCTGTTTGTGGCCCGTTTTTTGGATGGCATCACGGGAGGTAATGCTTCCGTTGCTCAGGCCGTTATTTCTGATGTTACCACGCCGGGAAATCGCGCTAAAGCGTTTGGGATTTATGGTGCGGCATTTAGTTTAGGTTTTGTATTGGGACCAGCGACAAGTTTGCTAGCACAGCAAATTTCGTTAGGTGCTGCTTTTTTAGTTTCGGCTGCGTTCGCATTCATTGCCGTCTTGCTCACAATCTTCTTATTACCAGAAACTATCCAAAATCGAGCGGATAAAGCGCATAATATCTTTGATTTAGGTTTGGGGAATTTAATTAAAGGTTTATTTATTCCTAAAATTGGCATCCTTTTAGTAATAAATTTCTTCATTGGCACCACTTTCACCATCTTTACCTATGCTTTTCAACCCTACTTTATTAATGTTTTGGCTCAAAACAGCAAGTCTTTGACACTGATGTTTCTATTATTTGGAGTGTTAAGTGTAGTCATGCAAACTTGGGGAGTCTCAATTCTCATCCGCAAATTTAATCTGATTAATATTTTATTTTTAGGTTTATTTGTCAGAAGTCTTTCGTTTATTTTAATGCCAATATTGCCAAACGTTGTTTATTTTGTGGCAGTCAGTATTGTCTATTCACTTTTCAATTCTCTAGTTCAACCCATGATAAACACGCTGATTTCTCTCAACGCTCAACCAGAACAACAAGGCACAGCGATGGGTTTGAACTCCAGTTATTTGAGTATTTCTAATGGAATTGGGCCTGCGATCGCCGGTATGATGATTCACCAATCACATCCGATTACATACGGCTATCCTTTATATTTAGCTGGAGCGCTCACATTTTTTGTATTGTTGTTGGCAATCGTGACTCGTAAAAGATACACAGCAAAAGTTCAATAAAGCCTAACTATTCTTTCCGTGAAATCCGAGTAATCCTTTAAAATGCGCGATCGGTCAGTAACTCCCGCAAAGCTTTCCCCAAATACTCATACTGCTCCAAAGAATTATAAACCTGTGCCGAAATCCTCACCAATAACCTTGGCTCTTCACTCCACGGAACCACTTGCACCTCAATCCCAAACTTATCAAACAATTCATCGTGTAAACACATATAATTGCGGTTTTTCAGCGTTCCAGGCACAGGTATAACTGCCATTGAACCAATCATCTCGGATGGACACACTGACTGCATTCCCAACGCTTCACAAAGTACCTCTCTACCCTGTAAAACTAGCTGATGATTTCGCACCCTTAACTCATTCCATCCATCAGATAACAACGACCCCATAAATGCGATCGCTTGAGGAACGCACATATAAGCGGTGGGATCGGTTGTCCCCATCCAGTCAAATTCCAACTGAAACCTTGATTTATCTGTACGGGGTGAGTTTGCACCGTGACTGATTGTTACCGGACGAATTGATGGCTGTTTATCCCGACGTACATACAAAAACGCTGCACCCTTGGGCGCACACAACCATTTGTGACAATTTCCGGTATAATACGTCGCACCAATTTCTTGCAAGTTTAAAGGAATCATTCCCAGCGCATGGGCACCATCTATAAGTGTATCCACACCCCGCAGTTCCAACTCTTGTACCAACTGCTGGATGGGAAAAATTAACCCTGTCTGACTGGTGACATGATCTAACAGTACCAATCGCGTGTTGGGTGAAACTTTCTGAATTACCGCTTCTACAACCTGATTAGGCGAGTTTATTGGGAAAGGTACCTTCGCTACCACCACTCTAGCTCCCGTGCGGCTAGAGACGAAATCAAGGGCATTCCGACATGCATTGTACTCGTGGTTGGTGGTGAGTATCTCGTCTGGGGGTGAAAATGAGAGCGATCGCAAAACAGAATTGACACCAGTCGTTGCATTCGGAACAAATGCCAAATCCTCAACATCCGCACCGACAAACACCGCTAATTTGCTCCTGGCATCATCCAGCAGTCCTTCCCATTCTCGACCAAAAAATCGCAGCGGTTCATTTTCCAACTGCGATCGCAATTTAGCTTGGACTTCTAACACAGGTCTGGGACAAGCCCCAAAAGACCCATGATTGAGAAACGTCACATTTCGGTCAAGCAACCAATACTTCTGGAAATATGAAGGAGCAAGTTGAAAACTTGAAATCTGAACCTCCATATTTCACCCTTAATTGCTCCACTTTACCTAAACTCCCCAGGCCGGATTCGAACCAGCGACCAATCGATTAACAGTCGATCGCTCTACCACTGAGCTACTGAGGATCACGATTACTAATAGTAGTGGCTTCTCAATGAAATGGCAAGTACTTTTAGAAAGTTTTTTTTCATTTTTTTTGAGTAGACGCTAAAACGTATCATTCATAAGGCTTTCGGGCTTAGAACGCAATAGTAGATGCTAATATCTATTAAAGTCCCATTCGCAATTGAGCTAAACGCTGCCGAGCCTTATCGTCAATGGAATTGGCTAAAAATCTACTCTTAGACTGCTTTCGTGATTGATATTTTTGCTTTGCTCGACAAACAGTCGCTTCTACTTCGTGACAAAACTGTAATGCGGACATCCACTCAGCCCCATACCCTTGCACCATTAACTGCTGTGCGCGATCGGATGTGGCAACAATCATCCGAGAAATTAAAGATTGGGCTAATGAATAACGCGCATTCGCACAGGCTTTCTCAATATATGTGTCTGCAGTCTGCCCAAAATCGGTGTAATGAACCGATAAATTGTCTGTAATGATTTCTTTATTGCCGATTGTGTCTTGATACTGGGCATCAAAGACTATTTGAGTGTCATAGCCCTGAAATGCACTGTAATTAGTTAAAGCTTCAATTAGTTCGTAGCGAGCCGCCTCTAATCCAGCACTGTCACGAGTTTTTTTTAGACAGTGCCAAGCACCTATTATATTGTAGCCGTCCACAAGCAGAACGGCTTCGAGTAAAGAACGGGGCATGGTTTTGAATCACAATTATATAGAGTTAACAAAATTCATTCATAACTTTTATAGTAATTGACACATCCCTTGTAACACTGTGTTACAATAGACAATTGTTTCTCTGTCATATTTGCAAATATCCCAAAAATGTTGAAAGCACGCCTTTTGAAGGGCGTGCCAATTAATATCGACAGTTATACAAAAGAAATTAAGATTCGATATCCTCTACTGCCATCATCCGCTCTTTAAGACGTTGAGGTTCACCTCGGTCTACCATTTGGCCCTTTTCTAATAAAAAAGCACCATCACAGTAATTCAATTCATCTAAGCGATGTGTGACCCACAGGGCGGTAATCCCTCGACTTTTAACTAAACGGCGGACGCTAGCCACTAATTCCATTTGGCTATCTGGATCCAGTAGGGCAGTCGGTTCATCTAAAAGTAACACTTCGCATTGACGAGCTAAAGCACCGGCGATCGCTACTCGCTGCTTCTGTCCACCACTTAAAGCATAAATAGGGCGTCGTTGTAGGGACAGTAAATTCACAGCCCCTAATGCTTCGTTCACCCTTGCTCTAATTTGCTCGTTCAGCAATTTTTCTTCCACCAGCCCAAATGCCACATCTGCACCAACGGTAGGCATTACCAATTGATGATCTGGATTTTGGAAGACGAAGCCAAGGGGGCGAGAAACTCGAATGGAGCCAGACTGGAGAGTCAATAAACCCGCCAGCAGCCTCAGTAAGGTTGATTTACCACTGCCATTTGTACCCAAAAGCATCCAAAATTCGCCCTTGGGCACTTCTAGAGAGCAAGAGTTGATAACTTTCTCTCCATTTGGCCAACTGAAATTTACATCTCTTATCTCAATGCCCAGTTCCGCCATTTCTCTATGAATTGGCTATTCAGCGGCTAGAGCAAAGAATCCTGGGGGTCTGTTACCACCAGCGGTTGCGCCCTCTTTCTGAGTTACCTGCATCCCAGAAATTTCACTAGCACGGACGGCAATTTTTTTCTCTGATTTGCCTTCGCACTTTAGTTCTATGATCTCAGAACTGCCAGAGCGCATCGCTGTCAAAATTTGCTGATATACGCCCTCAGCATCTTCAGCAGTTTTACGTTGTACTGACATGGGAAAAGCTGTATTTTTGATCGTGAAGTCAATAGTAAACATGAGCGCGTTCATCAAATTTAACTGTATGTCTCATTTTAGCGTCATGGCTAGGGGTTAGTGGTTAGTGGTTAGTGGTTGGTGGTTAAGGGTTAGTGGCTAGGGGTTAGGGGTTAGGAGTTAGGGGTTAGGGGTTGGTGGTTCGTAAAACAACCAACACCCAACACCCAACGACCAACAACCAACAACCAACAACTAACCATTAACATTTACCTGAATTTCTCATAAAGATTAAGTTAAATTAAAAATTATGTAGAAAAATTAGGGATTTACGCCTAGAATAATGAGAGTCAGTAAAAAATTGTAAACTAGATTGACAACCTAGTTAATGTTCTGGTTTATGGAAAGTCTAAAAATGGCAATCTATAATACAGAAAAAACCCTGTAATTATAAAATTTGGAGATTTGCTGTAATGACTATTGCAGTAGGACGTGCCCCTAGCGAAAGAGGGCTGTTTGACGCTCTCGACGACTGGTTGAAGCGCGATAGATTCGTATTCGTAGGTTGGTCGGGAATTTTACTATTTCCCTGCGCCTTTCTTTCAATCGGCGGCTGGTTGACCGGCACCACCTTCGTGACCTCTTGGTATACTCACGGTTTAGCATCTAGCTATCTTGAAGGAGCCAACTTCCTGACAGTAGCAGTCTCGACCCCCGCCGACAGCATGGGACATTCCCTGTTGTTATTGTGGGGACCTGAAGCTCAAGGTGACTTGACTCGTTGGTTTCAATTGGGTGGATTGTGGGCGTTTATCGCTTTACACGGAGCATTTGCTTTAATCGGCTTCATGCTCCGCCAATTTGAAATCGCTCGTCTAGTAGGGATTCGTCCTTACAATGCGATCGCCTTTTCTGCTCCCATTGCCGTGTTCGTCAGCGTATTTCTGATGTACCCCTTGGGACAATCAAGCTGGTTCTTTGCACCGAGCTTTGGCGTCGCTGCTATCTTCCGCTTCCTGTTGTTCTTCCAAGGTTTCCACAACTGGACACTCAACCCCTTCCACATGATGGGTGTTGCAGGTGTACTAGGTGGAGCTTTGCTATGTGCGATTCACGGTGCAACTGTGGAAAACACACTGTTTGAAGACGGTGATGCTTCCAACACCTTCCGTGCGTTCAACCCCACCCAATCTGAAGAAACCTACTCAATGGTGACTGCAAACCGTTTCTGGTCGCAGATTTTCGGTATTGCTTTCTCCAACAAACGCTGGTTGCACTTCTTCATGTTGTTTGTACCAGTAACAGGGTTGTGGATGAGCGCCGTTGGCGTAGTTGGGTTGGCACTCAACCTACGGGCTTATGACTTCACCTCGCAAGAATTGCGGGCGGCAGAAGACCCCGAATTTGAAACTTTCTATACCAAAAACGTTTTGTTGAACGAGGGTATCCGCGCTTGGATGGCACCTCAAGATCAGCCTCACGAACAATTTGTATTCCCTGAGGAAGTTCTACCTCGCGGTAACGCACTGTAATAGTAGACTCAATTTCAACTTAATTTCAAAAAATCCCGCCAAATAGCGGGATTTTTTTCTAGAAAGCTGAAATTGCTGAAATATGTGCTACAGTTGTTGAAGGTGGAAAGCCCACCCAGAGTTTTTATTTTAGCTCTGCCTTTTTGAAAATGAGTCCGCTTAGGCAACAAGGAGGTGATGCCCATGATAGAAAGTAGTATATCCTTGGGTCATCAGGTTGTAGTTAGCCGGCTGTGTGCCGGGGCTGTTCTCTAAAAGTTAGCCTTAGTTTCGTTGAGATACTAAGTTAGCTCAAGTAGCAAGGCTAGTTCGGAGTTCCTTCCGGCAGTCTGGTTACAACCTGAAGACCCGCTACACCGCTCTGAATTAGGTCATCCGATCTAAATCAGAGCGGATAGTTTTTTGTGGGTATTAGTACAAAAACATTTTAATATGATGCAACTACTAACTGAGGCAGAAATTCAGCAACGGGCAAACCTTCTTGATGGTTGGGTAGTCGAAGGTTCCAAATTGCAGTGTAGCCGTAAGTTTAAAAATTTTATTCAGGCAATTGAATTTATCAATAAACTGGTTGAACCCTCTGAGTCCGCAGGTCATCATCCCGATGTAGAAATTTCTTACAACAAAGTCAAGATAACACTTACAACGCATGATGCTGGTGGGTTGACATCTAAGGATTTTGATTTGGCGGGAATAATTTCCCAAATTAATTAAATTTAGTCCACACCAATAGCAACCCCTCCACTTTTTGTTGGTAACGACTATCCAAGCTTGTTTATACTGATACCGTTTCTTTGTGAAGCTGCATATATTACCCCCCGGCTACGCCGTCCCCCCTTGGCAAGGGGGGACTACAGGGGGGTCTTAATTATGTGCATCTTCATACAGAATTGGTATGACAACTGTTAACTGCGAAACATATATCTTGAGAGAGACGCCATTAAGGAATAAAGCAGACAATAATTGTGATGTCAATACCAGAGTAGTGAGTGCCTTTCTCTGCATAGATGAGATAAGAAAAGATTATAAGCAGTTACCCATAAAACTTCTAGAAATTTAGTTGATTTTAGCGCATTTTTTCAGGTATAATTACCTATTATGGAGTTTAAGCGCTATTATATAATATCTCTCTAGATTTTACCGAGCGATATTTTAGTTAGAGATTTAGAAGCAGTACAGGTTAAAGGGGGTGGTATTTTTGGGCGGGTATCTAGATATCCGGTCAAGGGTATGTGACACTTTACAAGGCGATCGCGTACATCTTGCCATCTGGTTTAATTATTTTATAATGGTAAATTATAGAGCTATGTTTTTGCATAAGTTAATTACATCAACTTTTAATCTGTACTTGATCGATTATTAGCTTGGCAAAAACTAGAATTGTGGTATGGCTTTCATTGCCTAATAATCCATAAGTTTGAGCAAAATGTCTCATACTAGACAATAAGTGCAGCAAAAAGTAGATATGCAAGGTGTGAGGAGAACAGGAAAAATGTCAAATATTTTGTGGAAATCTTTGGTGGTTAGTCCGGCAGTTTTAGGAGCGACGTTGCTAGTTTCAGGCGCAGCGCTGGCATCTGGGAACTCAACCACCCCCGTTGTTATAAAGACAGAAGTATCTCAAGCTAAAGCACAAGAGGCTTCTGCGACAACATTTTCAACCATAATCGCAACTGAAACAATAAAAGCTCCACAAACGTTGGCGCAAGCGCAACAGACTCCAGTCAACGTTTTAGAGCAAGTTAACCAATACAGTAACGAAGGGAAGAACAACAATTCCCAAGGGCAAGTAACATCAGTTTCTCAGTTCTCGGACGTTCAACCGACCGACTGGGCATTCCAAGCGTTACAGTCCTTAGTTGAGCGTTACGGTTGTATTGCTGGTTATCCAAATGGCACCTTCCGTGGTAATCGGGCAATGACCCGTTATGAATTTGCCGCAGGTTTAAACGCCTGTTTGGATCGGGTTAATGAATTGATTGCTACAGCCACTGCTGATTTGGTGAAGAAAGAAGATTTGGCAACATTGCAGCGGTTGCAAGAAGAATTCTCTGCCGAATTAGCAACTCTACGCGGTCGTGTAGATGCTTTGGAAGCACGCACAGCAGAACTGGAATCAAATCAGTTCTCTACAACCACCAAACTGGTTGGGGAAGCGATTTTCGCTCTATCTGACGTATTTGGTGACCGAGCCGGCAACGCAAACAACACCGTTTTCCAAAACCGCGTTCGTTTAGACTTGCAAAGCAGCTTCACAGGTAGAGACGTACTGCACACCAGACTTGCTGCTGGTAATGCGAGCCAATTTGACCTAGGTTCGACAACAGTTGGTGGAATCCCTAGTGGTGAAGGTCTTCAAACCTTTAACATCAATGGGACTACTACAAACAGCGTCAATTTAGATTGGTTGGCATATTACGTTCCCATCGGACCTGCACAACTTTACGTTTCAGCTACTGGCGGTACTCATAGCGATTACGCTGCTACCAACAATCCTTACTTTGAGGACTATGACGGTGGTAATGGTGCCCTGTCTACCTTTGCTTCTCGCAACCCCATCTATAACATTGGTGGTGGCGCGGGTGCAGCACTGAACATACCTTTTGGTAAACCAGGTGGTATTCTCAAACCAAGTTCAATAACTGTTGGTTACTTGGGATCTGAACCGAATAATCCTGGTCTAGGTACAGGTATATTCAACGGAAACTATGCAGCCCTAGGACAATTAAACTTTAGCTTAGGCGATCGCGTAGCTTTAGCAGCAACCTACGTTCACGGTTACCACGGTGCTGGTAGTGCTTTGTTTGATGAAGGTGGATATAGAGGAAGTATAGGTCTTCCTGTAGTAGGTACTGCACAGGCAAACGCTTTAGGTGTTAATAGGAATAATAATCTTCCAAACAACGTTGCATCTGCCAGCGATTCCTACGGTTTATCTGCAGCTTTCCGACCCAGCGACAAACTCTCTGTCAGCGGCTATGTGTCCTACCATGACGTTACAGGGTTTGGTAGCAATGATGACTTTGAAGCTTGGAGCTACGGTGCTGGTATAGCTTTACCTGACTTCGGTAAGAAAGGTAACGTCTTGGGTATTTTCGGTGGTTCCGAACCTTACTCCTTAAGAGCAGGTGCTAGCGAACAGCCTTACCATGTTGAAGGTTTCTACAAATATCGCGTCTCAGATAACATCTCCATCACCCCTGGTGTTATCTATCTGACCAATCTTGGTCAACAAAGCGGCGGTAACAACGAAGCATGGATTGGTACTTTGAGAACAACATTCACCTTCTAAATTGTTAATTGTTATAAATTAGCAACTAAGTAGGTGAGTTTAAAAATCTCGCCTCCAGAACCCCGTATTCTTTAAAGAAGCCGGGGTTCTGGCTGTTTAGGACGCTTTTGCCCCCCTGCCCCCAATTCTGGGGGAGAATAAAATTTAAAGTTGAACATACTTAGTGGATTTAGGGGCCTTTTTATCTGTCCGGACAGACGGGAAGCGTATCCTACAGGGTGATTATTTTTCTCGTACTCCCGAAGCTAAATTCTACCCCGTTTCAAAGCGGATTTTTTATGTTTTGTAGTGCTAAACAACAAACCCCAGTGGAGAACCGGAGTATACTAGAAAAAGCTAGAAGTTAGGAGTTAAGAGTTAAGAATTCCAAACTCCTAAGTAGGTAAAATCAAATGTTGCAGGATTTTCAAAAGGCCGACAATCTCGTTCTAAAATAAATTCTTAGGCTAAGGTCATTTATTTAACTGTTAACTCCTAACTCCTAACTCTTAACTTTCCCTACTATCCCATTGCTGCTTGTGGAACTATCGTGTAAATCTGAATACGCAATTTTGGCATTATTAGAGATGACAAGTGATTACCAAAGCGGGGAACCGCAACAAATTCGCCAGATTGCCGCAAAACAAAATATACCCGATCGCTATTTGGAACAACTCCTGGCAACCTTGAGACGTGGTGGTATAGTCAAAAGCCAACGCGGGTCAAAAGGCGGTTATTTGTTGGCACGAGAACCTTGGAAAATCACAATTTTCGAGATTTTGGGATGCTTAGAAGGATTAGATCAAGTGCGGACGTGTGAGGACGAGGTTGATCCCAAAGCCTTAGACAGTAAAGTTATAGAAGAAATTTGGCAAGAAGCACGTCAGGCCGCAAACTCAGTTTTGCAAAATTGTACGCTTGCCGACCTGTGTGAAAAACGGAATTCACGCAAGCATTTGGATATCATGTATTACATTTAACGAAGGAAGAAGGAAGAAGGAAGAAGGAAGAAGGAAGAAGGAAGAAGGAAGAAGGAAGAAGGAAGAAGGAAGAAGGAAGAAGGAAGAAGGAAGAAGGAAGAAGGAAGAAGGAAGAAGGAAGAAGGAAG
>JAHHGZ010000071.1 GCA_019359595.1 Cyanomargarita calcarea GSE-NOS-MK-12-04C | reverse complement strand
GTCGCGTTGTTTATGAACCAGATAAGGGTTTGCCCTCTTGTCCTGGAGCGAAGGTTTGGATTGAAACTTATTCCAAGGTGGAAGTTATTTGTAAAGAATTCAACAATATTATTAAAAATACAAGGGTCAGGCGCGGTTTTGGGTAAGTTTTTCTTTTGTATAAGTTAAGTTGACGGGTTTTACCTTTAAGCAGATAATTTATTTCACGGCTAGTTTAATCTCGTGTCTGTGTTGTATGTACTTTTATTTCGCGCTATTTTGGCTAGACTAGCCTTGATTGGGATATCTCAAAAAGAAAGACGGGGAAAGGAATAAACCCATGTTTTGGTCGTTCGTTGCAGGTGGTAGGCAGCGGCGAAGGGGGCTACTCTTAAGAAGCTAAACTAACCATTCACTCGAACGATCGCCTAAATTTAGGGGTATGCTCACAGCTTTGCCAAGGCGGGGGCGTTCTCGCGTATCTTGGATAAATGTTTGAACTTGTCCGATGCCACCGAATTCGTTTAAATAAGTGGCGATAGTATTGAGATGCTCTTGGTAATCCGCCTCACTCAAGGGAAAAGAAGCTTGCTCTAAGTATTTCCACATCACTTGCAAAAATATCTTACCTTGTGTCCGACGTAATTGAACATCATAAGAGCGTCCCCACTTGTCAAGCAGTATTTGACGTAATTCCTGTCCTGTCATAACTTTTCTCACTATATTTTACATTTGGTTAATGATGTTAAGTTCCGTAACTCAAGTATGATAGGAATATAAAGAAATGTAATCCTAGCAAGGAAGACGCTAGAAATATCTTTGAAGAGAAAATTCTGGCACTTTTGTCAACCTTAGTTTCTCGACTTGTGACGAGGTGTTTCTGTTGTACTAAAACAAAGCGTCAAAACTGTTAACGAAATAAAAAAAAAGAACAAAGTAGGTTATGGCTCAAATATCAGAATCAATGGACGTTCCCGATATGGGGCGTCGGCAGTTCATGAATCTTCTCACTTTTGGGACTGTAACCGGAGTTGCTCTGGGAGCATTGTATCCCGTCATCAAGTATTTTATTCCACCTGCTAGCGGCAGCGGTAGTGGTGGAACAACGGCAAAGAACGAACTCGGCAACGATGTCAGTATCAGCCAGTTTTTAGACAGCCATAATGTAGGCGATCGCGTTTTGGTTCAAGGACTCAAGGGCGACCCGACCTATATTGTGGTAGAAAGCAAAGAGGCGATCGGTGATTACGGCATTAACGCCGTCTGCACCCACTTGGGTTGTGTGGTTCCCTGGAACGCAGCAGAGAACAAATTCAAGTGTCCTTGCCACGGTTCCCAGTATGATGCCACAGGTAAAGTGGTTCGCGGTCCAGCACCACTATCATTAGCTTTGAGCCATGCTGCTACTACTGATGACAAAATCGTTCTGACAGCTTGGACTGAAACCGACTTCCGCACTGACGAAAAACCTTGGTGGAGCTAAAAAAAGTTAGGAGTTATGAGTTAGGAGTTTAAAATCACTTCATTCTCACCGACTCAGTACTTAATTTATTTGCCCTTCATCAAAAAAATAACTAATCGTTGCCCCTAGTCCTTAAGAGATGAGAAACGCTTCTACAACAGCGAGATTTACTCGCACTAACAGAGCAATGCTGAAAACATTGCTAATCGCGATCGCTTCGGTGACTTTTTTCTTCACTAGCGATTTAGCCCTCCCTCAATCCGCTGCTGCTTATCCATTTTGGGCACAAGCAAGCTATCCTGAAACTCCCCGTGAAGCAACAGGCAAAATTGTTTGTGCTAATTGTCACCTAGCGGCGAAGCCTTCGGAAGTAGAAGTTCCTCAATCAGTGCTGCCTGACACAGTTTTCAAAGCTGTAGTCAAAATTCCTTACGATACCAACTTGCAGCAAGTGGGTGCCGATGGTTCTAAAGTCGGTTTACAAGTCGGTGCAGTATTAATGTTGCCCGAAGGCTTCAAAATCGCTCCGGAAGACCGGATTACTCCTGAAATGAAGGAAGAAGTGGGTGAGGTTTACTTCCAACCCTACAGCGAAACTAAAGAAAATATCGTCCTTGTCGGACCATTACCGGGTGAACAATATCAAGAAATTGTCTTTCCCATTCTTTCCCCCAATCCCGCAAACGACAAGAACATCCATTTTGGTAAATATCCCGTTCACCTAGGTGCAAATCGCGGACGTGGACAAGTTTACCCAACTGGTGAAAAGAGCAACAATAACGTTTACGAAGCTTCCGCATCTGGTACTATTACTCTTATTGCCAAACAGGAAGATGAAGACGGTAACATCAAATATGCAGTCAGCATCCAAAAAGAATCTGGCGAAACTGTAACTGATACTGTTCCTGCTGGTCCAGAATTCATTGTATCCGAAGGAAGCGCTGTAAAAGTTGGTGAAGCTTTGACTAACAACCCCAACGTTGGTGGATTTGGTCAAAAAGACGTAGAAATCGTCTTGCAAGACTCCAGCAGAGTTAAAGGCTTGGTCGCTTTCATCTGTTTGGTGATGTTAGCTCAAATTATGTTGGTCTTGAAGAAGAAGCAAGTGGAAAAAGTCCAAGCCGCAGAAATGAATTTCTAACAACAATTCAATTATTATCTGTTGGACAGGCCGAAAAGCCTGTCTTTTTTTGTTGTTATACGAAAAACAGTTCAAAACTTGACAACAGTAGAAAAGGCGTAATTAAATATAAAATCGGCGGTTCGGATGCCCACTCCACAAGAGTTTTATGTATATTGTGGGTAGGTATCCTTTGCCAGTGAAATTACTTTGATTTTAAACTGCGACTATAAGCAAAAAACCTCGCTTCCGTGTTTACTTTAAAGAAATCTTTTCATGTTCACCAACATCAGCAGGTTCGCCAGTAGTAACAGCTTTCACGAAACTGATGGCATTTGCTACCACGCTTGATGGTGAATCCCAATACTCTGCTTTCTGGACATTCATCTTTAGTAAAGCAATATCAGGTTCGTCTAATTCCTTAGGAAACCACGCTTTTAATTGTGGTTGCCATAGTTGTTCCAGTTTTTGGCGATCGCGTACTATTTCTGCAGAACCAGACAAGGAAACGTAACGTTGTTTGTTTGGTGCAGAGTAGCTAACATTCACTTGATGATTGCGATTAATTTCAATTACCTTGTGGGAACTACCATAGGTAAAAAACCAGACATCACCGTTAGATTCGACTTCTCCATTAGTTGACATTGGCCGACTCCGTAGTGTGCCATCCTCATCAACTGTCGTCAGCATGGCGAAGTCGATGTCTTTGATCATCTCGATGAGTTTCTTGATATTTTCGCTATTCTGTGGATCAAAGTTAGTCATAGTTATTCCCTTCTTGCTTCTTTCCTCACAATAGCTTCCTAACAACCATGCGACAGCCGCCATTAGATAGGTTTTGTAGCAATCCACCATTTATCTAAGGTGTGGAATTCCCTACCTTAACCTACGGTATCCACACCATGCATTCCGTTAAACTGACTTAACGATATATCGCGATATGTCTATAATCAAATTACAAGCATTTGGAGAAAACTATGTTTTTAGGTCTTCACCCTCACCATCACTTTTTTGCATCTCGACGTGAGAGATGCGGTCCAGGGCGAGGAGGGTTTGACGGTTCCCGCTTTGGTCGAGAAAAGTCAGATGAGCAGCGGACACCGCGTGGTGACATTAAGTACATATTGATGGCATTACTTGCGGAGCAACCGAGGCACGGGTATGAGTTGATTAAAGAATTAGAAGGGCGTTATGGCGGTTCATGGAAACCCAGCCCAGGCTCAGTTTATCCCACACTCCAGCTACTGGAAGAAGGGGGGTATCTGATCTCTGAACAGCAAGAAGGCAAACGTGTATATACAATTACCGATAGCGGTCGGGAATTGCTTGCCCAAAGAGGTGATCCTTTAGATTGGATGGAAAAAAGAAGCAAACCCCAGCAGTGGATGGAATTGGGAAATGCGATCGCTGACGTGGGTGCAGCTGTAATGCAGGTTGCACGCAGTGGTAATTCCGACAAAATAAGCAGAGTACAAGAAATTTTAAGCCGAGTCAAAAGGGAGATTTACAGCATCTTGGCAGAAGAGTGAGTTAAGAGTTATGAGTTATGGGTTATGAGTTATAAATTTTTAACTCCTAACTCCTAACTTCTAACTCTACGGCTGTTAAAGCGTCTCAGGTGGAGCAATATCAGGCCCAACAGATGCACCGAATCGGTTGGATTTTAAGCCGGGTGTAGCAGAGACTGGTTGTTTGTGTTTGAGTGAATCAGAGACTCCGGAAGAAGAGGGTTTAACCGCATCCATATTAAATGGTTTATCGGCATTTGCTTGCTGAGACATCAATGACAATCCCCCTATTGAACCAGCAACAAGAGCAGTGTATCCAAGATATAGATGTACGGGACGAATGGCCAATTCCAATCCACCAGCGGAATGTTTCTTTGATTCATACCAAGAGGGTAAAACTGATTTCACCAATTCAGGTGCAGGTAGGGAAGCAGATAGAGTTGTACCATTTAATCCCAAAGCATTCCCCATAACCCGAATAAAGCCCCGAACATAAACTTCTTCTGGTAAATCATCCCAGCTACCACGTTCTAGTGCTTCCATTTGATGAATGGGAACGTGAGTATAAACATTCAATTGGCTCAGAGAAAGGCTTCTTAGCTCCCGTGCTTCTCTTAGTTGTTGACCAATTTGACGCAGACTTATCTTACGTTGTTCGACTGCTAATTGGTTGGCTATTTCTCTCGACGAAGGTTTTTTATTCCGCTTGAGCCACTTCATGGGTGTTCTTTTTGCGGCTTTGTTCTCTGTGGCTGCTGTGCCAAAATCGGTTGTATCTGCTACTCCAGATTTATCTTCTAAAGTAGAGTCAATGGGAGGTATTTGGTGAAATTTCACAGTATTTAAACACTGTGATAAATCTGGTGATTTTTCTTCTTCAACAGGTGCAGAAATATTAGTATTATTTGTTTCCGGCTCAATAAGAGGAGCTTTTTGAGACTGTTGGGCAAATTGCTTAAATGCTAAAGCGATCGCTTCTCTGCCTACAGCTTTGAACAAAATTTTGGCATGGTCTGCGGAATCACCTAGTACTTTTTGTAACGTGCCCAAAGCACAGCGATACACTTTACTCCGATGTAGTTCGCTTTCTATTTGACCCAAGAGCGATCGCAATTCTTCTTGAGAAATTTCAATAGTCGCATTCCCAGGGGTTGTTAAGGAGTATACAGGTGTCATAGTCATATTTGAAGTCTCTTTTAGAAATTGTTTGATGGCTTAATGCTTCAAAGGGATAACTCTCCAAATCCTGCCTGCACAAGCACAAGAATGATGTTACCTCTCCAAAAAGTATGAAGCCGGCAAATAGTTTTATCTGTGTAATTTATTCTATGGTTGATCGAGATTTCCGGACTGTTAGGTATCAATTTTCTGCCTTCTAAAATAAATGCTAAACAATAATCAAATCTGATTTTGCAAGGAAAAAGATAATTTCACTTTCTAGTAAAAATACATAAAAGGATTGACCGCAATGCATTGCGGCAATATCTTCCTCGCATCAAATATTACTTCAGTTGCAGAAAAACTACTGACGATAAACTTGTTGCAGAAAAGAGCGTACTGCTTGTATGTATTGGGCAGTAGCAAATAAAGCTGTATTGTTATGTCCAGAACCTTTGACGAGAAGTAATGCTTTTGGTTCCTTGGTAGCTTGATAAAGCTTTTGACTCATAAAAGCTGGAACAGTAGAATCAGCAGTGCCATGAATGAATAAAACCGGCATTTTAAGATTTGGCACTTTTTTAATGGATTCAAAGCGTTGTGTCAGCAGTAAATCCACAGGGAACATCCAAAACTTATTGTTATAATCTACTACTTGCCGGATAGAGGTAAAACTACTTTCCACAATTAATCCAGCAGCATTCGGGTGTTTGACAGCTAAATCAATAGCGATCGCACCACCGAGGGAATGTCCGTAAATATAAATTTGCTGCGGTGAAAAGCGTCGTTCCTGCACCAGATAATCCCAAGCAATACCGGCATCCTGATAAACTCGGGCTTCATTGGGAAAATCACCCCCACTGCGACCATAACCGCGATAATCAATCAACAATACTGAAAACCCTAGTTGTTGAAGCCGAACTGCATGACCAGTGTTTGCCCCAATATTTTCACCATTGCCGTGTAAATACAGCAATACTTTGTTCTCCGGATTTGACTTCGGAATCCACCAACCATGCATTCTCGTAACCTTGCCTGACACAGACTTGACGGGTAGCCAAACCTCTTCGTATGTTTGATTAAAATATGCAGGTGTCTTTTCGATGACAGTTGTAGGAGAAAAGATGAAGTGAGGTTGTCCAACGTACAGAAATATACAAACCCCAATATAGGCGATCGCTGCGGCTACACCCAGCCAAGGTAGAAGTTTGTATAAAAATTGTATTGAAAGTAGCAGCTTTTTTCTAATCATGCAAGTATTTATAAATACAATAATCTTTACTTAGTCAATGTGAGACATTTAACACTTAAGAATCTATTATCAAAAAACAATTTTAAATTAATTTAACAAATAAGTCAAAAAATATACATCATTTTCAGTATTTAATCGATTGAATGTTAAGTAATTGGTGGACAGCAGGAGAAGACGGTGAAGGTGTTAAAAGAGGGTCAACAAGAGCAACTAAAGGAAATAATTGGATGTTTGCGGCAAGCACGAGAAGAAAAATCCATCTCTATAGAAGAAATAGCAAATCAAACACTAATTCGATTGGCTTTCTTGTACGCTTTGGAAAAAGGTCAATTTGAGCAATTGCCTGAACCTGTGTATGTTCAGGGATTCATCCGTCGTTATGCAGATGCAGTGAATTTAGATGGTAATGCATTCGCAGACAATTTTGGAGCTATTTTTTTATCGGAAAAATCAAGTAATCTTAATCAGAATGTAGAAATAAAACCAGATATACATATTCCTTTATTTGTACCTTACCTTTTATTATTAATTGCTGCCTGCTCCGGACTATTCCAGATACTTAATTTGCAGCCCAAAGCCGAATCATTAAGCTCAAAACAAAAAAGCGCAGCTGTAGATATTAACTCATTTGCGATCGCATCCACCCCAGCTTTGCAAGAAGAAGCAAATCAAGTCCAAGTGACTTTGGAATTAAAAGATGAATCTTGGGTGCGAATCAAAGTCGATGGCAAAACAGAATTTACCGGAAACCTCAAAAAGGGAGAACGCAAAACATGGACAGCAAAAAAAGAATTAACAGTCCGCTCTGATAATGCAGGTGCAGTGTTAGTTTCTGCAAATCAAAAAGAAGCAAAAGCCTTTGGAAATCCGGATGAGGTGAAGGAAGCAACATTTACAATTAAGAGTTAGTTGTTAGTTGTTAGTTGTTAGTTGTTTACTCATAACCATTAACCACTAACAACTAACCACTAACTGTTAAAACTGCGGTTTTTGTAAGTGCCAATTAGTAGATTGTTCATAAGCATGAGCTACCTGAAACAGTTGGTCTTCACGCAATACTTTGCCAATTAGTTGTAAACCAATAGGCAGACCTTTACTATCAAAACCACAGGGCACACTTAAGCCAGGTAAACCAGCAAGATTGACGGGGATCGTCATCAAGTCAATTAAATACATACTAAGGGGGTCAGTAGTTTTTTCCCCTGCCTTAAATGCTGTCGTGGGTGCAGTCGGACAAGCTAGGATATCAACGGTTTCAAAAGCTTTTTCAAAATCTTCCTTAATTAAGGTACGGACTTTTTGAGCTTGGAGATAATAAGCGTCGTAATAACCAGCAGAAAGAGCATAAGTCCCAATCATAATCCGACGTTTGACTTCAGTACCAAAACCGCTAGCACGAGTGCGACTATACATAGATATTAGATTATCAGTATCTGGGGCGCGGTAGCCATACTTAACGCCATCGTAACGAGCTAGGTTTGCGGACGCTTCAGATGGAGCGATGATGTAATAGCTTGGTAAACCGTAGCGGAAGCGAGGACAGGAAATTACATGAATTTCAGCACCTAAACTTTGGAGTTGATCTAAAGCTTTGGTAATTGCTTGTTCAACTTCTGAGTCTAACCCTTCACCAAAAGTTTCTTCTATGACACCAATTTTTAGCCGTCCTCTGGGTTTTAAGTCTGGTTTTAAAGTGGCAGAGTAGTCGGGAATTTGAACCTTGAGACTGGTGGAATCTTTCGGATCGTGACCGGCGATCGCTTGTAATAATATCGCAGCATCTTCAACTGAACGTCCAAATGGTCCAATTTGATCCAAAGATGAAGCAAACGCTACTAAACCGTAACGAGAAACCAATCCATAAGTCGGTTTCATACCCACAACACCACAAAAAGAAGCAGGTTGACGAATTGAACCACCAGTATCAGAACCAATTGATACAACGCATTCTTGTGCAGCTACTGCCGCAGCCGAACCTCCAGACGAACCACCCGGAACCCGCGACAAATCCCAAGGATTGGCAGTAGGATGGTAGGCAGAGTTCTCAGTGGAACCCCCCATTGCAAATTCATCTAAATTTGTTTTACCCACCATCACCGCTCCAGCATCAAGCAGTTTTTGCGTCACCGTTGATTCATAAGGTGGGATAAAATTTTCTAACATCCGGGAAGCACAAGTAGTAGGAATTCCCTTGGTACACATATTGTCCTTAATGCCGATGGGAATCCCAGCCAGCAGCCCAATTTCTTCCCCCGCAGCGATTTTGGCGTCCACAGCCAGCGCTTGCGTATGTGCCCTTTGTGCCGTGACATGCAAGAAACTCTGTAACTTCGGCTCTACTTCTTGAATGCGGTCTAAAGCCTCTTGGGTAATTTCTACAGCAGAACGCTCTTTACTAATTAGCTGTTTGTGCAACTCGCGGATGGATGCCATGCCTTGCTCCCTTAATGACTCAAGTCATTGATTTTAATATAGATTTGGGATTACGGCGAGTGGGGAGGTGGGGAGATGGGGGAGGTGAAATAATTTATAGTTATAGCGATTCCCAACTAAGTGAGGTACACCATATTGAATTAACCGCAGTAGCCGCTGTACCGCTATGAACACAGATAAATTTGTACCTCAGCAGACTAGGAAACGCTATAATATCAAGCCTATTATTTTATAGCCCCTTTCCCCTTCCCCTTCCGCCCACTTACTTAGTAATTAATTTTTCGGAGTTAAATCTGTGGTCAAAATTGTTAGCCGTAAATCATTAGGGATGCAAAATGTATACGATATTGGAGTGGAACAGAACCATAATTTTGTTATAAAAAATGGTTTGATCGCTTCTAATTGTTTCAACAAATCCCATTCCACAGCCTATGCTTATGTAACTTATCAAACCGCATATTTAAAAGCTAATTATCCCCTAGAGTATATGGCGGCACTGTTGACAGCGAACAGTGGGGATACAGACAAGGTGCAAAAATATATTTCCACTTGTTCAAATCCAAGTATGGGTATTGAAATAGACCCACCGGATATTAATCGCTCTGGGGTTGATTTTACCCCAACAGCTGGAAAGATTTTGTTTGGATTCTCTGCAGTGCGCAATGTCGGACACAATGCGATCGCCTGGATTTTGTCAGCGAGAAATGACGGGAGTGCTTTTAAATCGCTGGCAGATTTTTGCGATCGCGTGGATTTGGGTGCTGTTAATAAACGGACTTTGGAATCACTAATTTATTGTGGAGCATTTGACAAAATCGAATCCAACCGCCATCAGTTAATCAAAGACCTGGCTTTAGTATACGATTGGGCACAATCCCGTGCCAAAGATAAAGCAACGGGTCAAGGAAATATCTTTGATTTATTAGGAGGCGGATTTTCTACTAATACTAATACCACTCCAAATAAAGGCTTTGAATCTGCTCCCAAAGCATCACCAGTTCCTGATTTTCCCCCACAAGAAAAGCTGCGTAGAGAAAAAGAATTGTTGGGTTTTTATGTATCAGACCATCCCCTAAAAGCTATCCGCCAATCAGCACGTTTTCTTGCTCCTATTAGCCTTTTACAACTCAACGAACAAAAGAAAGAAACGGCAGTTTGTGTGGTTGTCATGCTCAATAACGTCAAAAAAGTGATGACCAAAAAAGGTGACCCGATGGCAATTTTACAAATAGAAGATTTAACTACTCAATCAGAAGCTGTTGTTTTTAGTAAAACTTATGAACGCATTAGTTCACTACTAGAAGTTGATGCTCGTTTAATTCTTTGGGGTAAAGTAGATAAACGAGACGACCAAAATCAATTTCTTGTCGATGATGCAGAACCAGTTGAAAAAGTACAAATGGTAATGGTGGAACTAAATCCCGAACAAGCAGCCACTATGGAAGAACAGAATCGTCTTTGGGGGATTTTAAAAGAATACTCCTTGGGAGATAAAGAAAAAGCTAAAGTGCCAGTGATTGGCATTGTGCAATCTGGTAATTCCCGTCAACTTGTACGTTTTGGAAGGCAGTTTTGGGTTCAAGATTCCAGAAACGTCGTTCAAGCATTGCAAAACGCTAGATTTTTGGCTCATCTTCAACCCCTAATTAGTGGTTGATATAGACTTCACTATGATGTCAACAGTAAATTACCCTACTATGAGGGTGGTTCAATCATTTTTTTAGTTACTTCTGCGGATGATTCTTTCCTTGATGTCGTGATATTTTTTAATACCATGAGGTTTTATGCAGCAACAATGTTAAGGAACAAAAACTGGATGACCGCAGATGAACTGAATAATTTTGTTGCATATTGCAAAAGAATTCAACCTCAAACTCAAGAAAATATTAAAAAATTTTTTGAGGGGGTTGTTGGTTTTCCTTATGATAAAGAACTTTTATTACAAGCTTATTTATTTTTAAATATTCAAAGATTATTTCCAAGCTGTTATGAATTATTATTATTTGAAAAATCCCCAATTGCAGATTATACAGATTTGGGAAAGTGCGATTTTGTTTATTTAACTTTTCAAGGTAGTTTATTTTTGATTGAAACAAAATTCATTGATACAGAAGCTACAGGGGCAACAGAAAGAAAAAGAAGAAATAAACATAGAAATAAAGTATTTGAGCAAGTAATCACTCTAAAAAGTCGATTTAGTCAATATTGGGATATTCATTTAGAACAATTAGAGTGTGGTGTGTTTACAACCGATCCAGAAGTTGATTGGCGGGGAAATGATGTAAATGTCATAACTAAATCAATTTCCATAGAGAATCTGGAACAGTGGCGGAGGAATTATCATAAATAAATTATAAAAATCGAATTTTTTTATAATGGATGTAACGGATAATTTTATTGTTTAATATATCCGCTATATCTGCTATGATATATGTTCAAAATTGAGTAAATTCACCCGAATTAGAAGCCGGGGTCATCAGTAAAGTGTGAACCAGGTTTGTAGTTGTAGAGCCATGCTTGAAATTCATCCTGATTGATTTGAGATGGCTTCATCATTTCACGCAATGTTGTCTCGCTGTCTGGCTTGTAAGAACTGTCCCCCTCCTTGGCACTGCGAGTATAGATCGCTTCTGTGCGAGGGATGCGATGGCTCTCATAAGCAAAGAGGGCAGTTTCAATACTAGGCGCATGAGCAAGGCACTCTGCAAGTTCATAAGCATCCTCAAATGCCGTGTTCGCTCCTTGCCCCAAGGATGGTACGACTGGATGAGCAGCATCACCCAAGAGCGTGACTCTGCCTTGGCTCCAGCGCTGCAACGGAGTTCTGTCACAGATTGGTCGCTCCACAATGTCTTCCTCCGGGGTCGCCTCGACGATCGCCTTCACAGGTTCTGTCCACTCTCCAAATATCTCCAGAACACGAGCCTTGGCATCTGTTGCCCGTTGACAAACAGAATCGTCTGCCAATAGTGCCCCTGCACTCCAAAAAGTGTAACCATCACCCACATCGACCAGCAAAAAAACTTTGCCATCGGGTGCCATAATCAAGGTCGATGAGTTAGGAGATAATCGCTCGTGGGGATACTGGATGATAGCACGCCAAGACATACGACCGGCATAGATAGGAGAACCATCACCGATTAGCCTCTTCCTGACGACAGAATTGATTCCATCTGCCCCAATCAGCAAGTCTGAGTGTACTGTTTTTCCATCTTCAAAATAAGCTTCAACACTGCTGCTACACTGTTCAAAACCGATACACCGATGATTGAGATGAATAACATTGGGTGGCAATTTTGATGCGAGGATTGCTTGTAGACGCGACCACTCAATGCTCAAGACGGGCTGCCCATATTGCTCCATAATCGTCATCGGCTTTGACGCTATTTCCTCTCCAGTGCTTCGCTTCAAAGTGAGACTATTCATTTGGCTGCCTGCCTGTTTCAACGACTCAACAATCCCCGGTTGAATGGCGTCTAGGCTATTCAATCCATTGGGTGTCAAGCTCAGACCCGCACCAATGGGTCGCAAAGCCTGTGCCCGCTCGTAAACTTGTACGTTAAATCCATGTTTTCGCAGGGCTAAAGCAGTCGCGAGACCGCCAATACCACCCCCGATAATGGAAATACTTAAAGGCATAACTAGTTTTTTGATACATATAAAATTATAGATGCAAGCAAAATCAACTTATGCACAATTAATGTTGTGTCGCCAAAATCAGATTATATGCGAACCGAAATTTACCTCAGAGGCTGTAACAGCTATGCTGATTGTAAGTAGTAACGTAAGCATTTACAGCTAACTGCTGCTGTCCGCAACACCTCTTTGTGAGGCAATAGGCGGAATATATCATAAGGGTTGTACTCGCTGAAAAAACTAGAATCCACACAAGAGGTACATTAAAGTGTTCAAGACACTTGTGGTTATTGCTGTTGGTTTTTTACCGTCCTTGTTTTCGCTGTGGGTTATCCGTAAAAACCGACTGCGGACACACTTACGTTTGAGACAGGCTGCAATGAATCCCAGGACGCAGATTGGCGATTTTTCTTCTTCTTCGTTAGGCGATCGCTATTATCTAGATGGGGTCGGCTATCTTATCGGTGATATCAGCTGCCAATATAACGCTCGTTCCGGTCACATTCGCTGTGCTGTCAACCCGACCGGTCCTTGTGAAGCTTGCCGTTATTATAAGTCTAGGGAAAAATGTTAGTGGTTAGTTGTTAGTGGTTAGTGGTTAGTGGTTAGGAGTAAATAAGCAAGAAGCAAACAACCAACAACCAACAACCAACAACCAACAAATAACAACTAACAAATAACAACTAACAACCAACAAAATAAATGTCTGTAACCTGGACGCAGGAAAAAATTTTAGCCCTAGCACCAGATGCAAGTTCAGCTAAAAATGGTAAAGCTTTGGCTATACAGCATAAGTGGTTATCCTTGAGTTGCAACCAACAAGCTATTTGGGGTGAGTGTCAAGGTAGTGGGAAAACTCCTTATCAAACACGGATTGACTTAACAGAACCTGCATTTAAATGCACTTGTCCCAGTCGAAAATTACCGTGTAAACACGCATTGGGATTGTTTCTGATATTTGTTACTGAAAAAGCTGCTTTTACTGAAAGTCCGGCACCAGTCTGGGTGAGTGAGTGGTTAAATGCACGTCAGGAGAAAACCAAAAAGATAGAAACAACGCCAAAACCAGTGGATACAACCGCTCAAAGCAAACGTGCCGAACAGCGCTACAGTAAGGTTGTAGCGGGTATGCAAGACTTAGAATTGTGGCTAAAAGATGTGGTGAGTCAAGGATTAGTTGTGGCACAAGCACAACCTTACAGCTTTTGGGATACTGTCGCAGCCCGGTTAATTGATGCTCAAGCACCAGGAGTGGCTCGTCTCGTGCGACAAATGGGGAGCATAGCCTATTCTGGTTTGGGGTGGCAAGATCGGTTATTAGGGCAGTTGGGACGTGTTTATCTGTTGGTGGAAGGGTTCAAGCGTTTAGATACTTTACCTACTGACGTACAAGCAGACATTCGCACCCAAATTGGTTGGACGCAGAGTCAAGAAGAATTATTAACCAAATTAGGAGTACGGGATAATTGGCTGATATTGGGTCAACGGATGGAAGAAGAAGAAAAACTGCGATCGCTTCGGACTTGGTTATGGGGTCAAAAAACGCAACAAGCTGCACTGATTCTGAATTTTGCCTATGGAAGTCAGCCACTTGATGTTACTTTGATTCCGGGAACTACTATAGACGCAGAGTTAGTATTTTTTCAAAGTGCTTATCCTTTACGGGCAATAGTGAAAACTAGATATACAGAACCCGTCCACATGGATGTAATGCCGGGTTACGCTGGTGTGCCTCAAATGATGCAAGCCTATGCCAAAGCTTTATCATCCAATCCCTGGATAGAACAGTTTCCTGTATCGCTTTCATCTGTAATTCCTATTTGCAATCAAGATGGTAGCGTTTGTAATTTGCGCGATATTGATGGATATTTGCTGCCAATGGGTGACCCTTCTCGTCAAGTATGGCAGTTATTGGCTGAAAGTGGCGGGCATTCCGTTGATGTATTTGGAGAATGGAATGGCGATCGCGCAACGGCTCTTTCTGTGTGGGGAGATAATAATTTAGTTTTACTTTAAACATTAAACTCAGTATTATTAACGAATTATCGGTATCTAAATCAAGGTTGAAAGAATCGGTACTCGTGCAGGCAAAGCGTATCACCAAGTTGCTTACTACATAAGTAGTTTAGTCAGTTCGGCTACTGATTTTGCTCAGGGGATTCGTGGGCACTGGGGAATTGAGAATTCTCTTCATTGGGTTAAAGATGTGATTTTTGATGTTCGCGAAGCGGCTCTGAAAGAGCTAGACCATTCCCGCATACGGATGGGTAATGAAGAGTGAAAATCTTTCGGTAATGCGAACGATACCACGAAGTGGTTGCCAAAGGCATACACTCAATATTTTGCGCCGAAATGGTTATTCTTCCATCACCGAAGCCCAAAGATTTACCTCTAATGATGTTGACAAACTCTTATCCTTTGTGGGATGAAACAGCCCTGCCTCATTACGGGGTGACAGACGTAGGGTGGACGGAGGTGATTTCCCCAGCATAACGATTAAAATCTTCTATATTAAAAGTGAGGATGTGGGTTAGCCCATGCACCAGCATAGCCGCCGTCAGCCGTGCGTCGTGGACATTGACCCCTTTTACCTGATACTGTACAACCAGCCGCTCCCACTGGTCATAAATGCTGGCGGTATCTGCCACAACAGTAAAAAAAGCCTTGAGCCGTCTGATTTCTTCCCCGGCTTCTTCGGCAGTATGCCCCAACCCGTTTTTGTTTGCTGGACGGGTATACACGTTCCAAAACTCGATGAGATTTTGCGGTATGATGCAGAGCCTTTCCCCTTGGTTCCGCAATATGGAAATCGCCGACGTTGCATCGTTGTACATGGCGTGGTTAGGGTCTGCGCTCCGCAGCAGAACATTGGTATCGATCAAATAAGCCACTACAGCCTCTCGTCCTCATACATGCTTTCCCGGCTTACCGCATAATCCGAAAGGGGGGGCCCATCATGGCGGTGGCTTGCCGCCCATTCCCGGAAAGCCGTTACCCACTCGGATGCTGTTGCGGTTTCATAGAAGGGACGTTCTTGCGGTTGGTTGACCAGTTGATGCAATAGGGTATCCATATGCGGTTTAACCCGCTCCGGGGAAATATTGGTGATACTTGCCAATACCCTAACGATATTCTCTAACTCGTCCCGATGTTGTTCCCGCAAACTTTGTAGGTGGTGATAAACCAGGGCTTCCTGGGTGCTGCCTTCATAGGTGTCTGAATTCATATGCGCTCTTTTATTATGGAAGGTTTCAAGGCTTCATCAATATAATGTGAGTAAAATAACGCTTGCTATGCCTGTTTTTGTACTTTTTTGTATGGCTATTCTCTATGAGGGAGAATCGGAAGCGATAGCCAAGCGCTGCTACTTCCAGCAGATCGCACGACCGTGCGATAATTGTACGGATTTGTCAGAGGGTAGCCAAATTTACCTAAATACCTCACCGTGCCAGGATTTTCGGATGATACCGTTTGGGCGCTCTTAGCATGACCCTCGCGGGGGGTGTGTAGACTATTTTAGCCTAGATCGGGATACTCAAAAACACGATCTAGAAGGGCGTTTTAAGGGGGTTGGCGGTGGGAGAATGGGTATCGTGTGTCCCTGTACTCGCAACCGGGGTAAGCATGGAAAGGGCGGCGATCGCCCCGCGTACCTGGGCAGTTTCGACCTCAAGATATTTCTGTAATTGTTCCAAGCTTCTATGCCCTCATTCGTCCATCTAGAAAGCGAAAATCTTTTATTTGCCGCAATTGTTCAATCAGATTTGCACCCATTGTTTTCATCCTCTTGATGCTTGCAATTTTACACCTTTTAGGGAATGAATCAGCCCTGCTTAGAGAGAGGGGCTGGGGGTGAGGGCAATTCATACCCTCAATTCAGCAACGTCACATCCAATACTACAAATGCCCATCCAACGGAAATGAATTAATTTTCAATCACATAAATAATGATATAGGTAAAAGTATCTGCCATCATTACAACCAATGTATAAGATGCCAAACTTATATCAAAAGTTATTGATATCAAGCTTTTTCATCCAGGTGATGCCCTTAGCAACCACTTGTGGTATCGCACCAGCACAAGCACAAATCACACCAGATAACACCCTGGGAGGAGAATCTTCACAATTTAATCAAAACGTTTTAATTAACAACATCCTTGGCGACAAAATCGACGGTGGTGCAACCCGAGGAAGCAATCTCTTTCATAGTTTCAGCCAATTTAATATCAACGATGCGCAAAGAGTATATTTTGCCAATCCCTCTGGAGTATTGAATATTCTCACACGAGTAACGGGTGGGAATGTCTCGAATATTTTCGGGACATTGGGTGTTGATGGTGGTGCGAATTTATTTTTAATCAATCCCAATGGGATTTTATTTGGTCAGAATGCCAAATTGGATGTTGGGGGTTCCTTTGTCGGGACAACAGCCAACAGAATTCAATTTGGCAATCAAGGGTTTTTTAGTGCCACAAATCCAGAAGCACCACCATTATTGACAATTAACCCTTCAGCATTGGTGTTTAATCAAATTAATCCCAACGCATCGATTCAAAATAATTCAGTCGCTGACTTGGGACCAGACCCCTCAAATACTTTCACCGCAACAGGTTTGCGTGTACCAGATGGTAACAGCCTGCTTTTAGTGGGTGGTGACGTCAAGATGAATAATGGAAGATTATATGCATTTGGTGGTCGAGTGGAGTTGGGAGGATTAGCAGCACCAGGAACAGTTGGGTTGAATGGCAGTGGTAGTAATCTAAGTTTAAGTTTTCCTAATGGAGTGACACTCGGTGATGTGTCAATCAGCAATGTTGCTGGGGTTGGTGTTGCAGCTAGTAATGGTGGCAGTATTGGGATTAATGCCCGGAATTTAGAACTTGCAGAAGGAAGTTTTCTGTATGCGGGAATAGGTGATGGACTGGGAACAGTTGCCAGTAAGGCAGGAAATATTGATATTAACGCTCAGGGAACCATTGATGTCAAAAATGGAGCGCAAATAAATGCCTCGACTCGCGGTAGAGGAAATGCAGGTAATGTGACAATAACTGCTCGTGATGCAGTAACGATTTCTGGAACAGATAGCGGGATTTTCAGTGACCTTGGTTCTGGGGCAGAGGGTCGTGGAGGTGATATCAACATTCTTGGTTCTGGGTCGGTTTCGGTGACTAATGGTGGTCAACTCAGTGCTGAAACCTCTGGAAAAGGAAATGCGGGTAATATAACCATTAATTCTCAGGGCCTTGTTTTTTTCGATAAAGCAGGTAGTGATAACTCTACTGGTGCATTCAGCAACGTATATGCAGGAGCAGTGGGTAACGGAGGTACTGTCAAGATTGATACTGGTTCTGTTGATGTCAAAAATGGAGCGCAAATAAATGCCTTTACTCGCGGTACAGGAGATGCGGGTAATGTGACAATAACTGCTCGTGATAGTGTTGTATTTGATGGTGTAGCTAGCAATGGAAATCCTAGTGCTGCATATAGCAGCGTAAATGCAGGATCAGTGGGTAACGGAGGCACCGTTAATATTGATGCTGGGTCGTTGTTATCCCTAACCAATGGCGGACAATTGGGTGCATTGGTGCGCCGTGGCGACAGCAGTAATAAACTTCCGGGTGGACGGGGTAATGCTGGTACTGTAAACGTAAAAGTTCGTGATGCAGTAACGATTTCTGGAACAGATAGCGGGATTTTCAGTGACCTTGGTTCTGGGGCAGAGGGTCGTGGAGGTAATATCAACATTCTTGGATCTGGGTCGGTTTCTGTGACCAATGGTGGTCAACTCAGTGCTGAGACATCTGGAACAGGTGATGCGGGTAATATAACCATTAATTCTCAAGGTCTTGTTTTTTTCGATAAAGCAAGTAGTAATAACTCCACTGGGGCATTCAGCAACGTGCAAACTACAGGGGTAGGTAAAGCTGGTGGTGTCAACATTGATGCCGGCTCCGTTGAAGTCAAAAATGGAGCCGGCATCAATGCTTTTACTAGCGGTACAGGAGATGCAGGGAATGTGACAATTACTGCTCGTGATGCTGTTGTGTTTGATGGTGCAGATAGGGATGGATATCCTAGTGCTGCATTGAGCAGCGTAGAACCAGGAGCAGTCGGTAACGCAGGCACTATTAATATTGATGCTGGGTCGCTATCTCTAACCAATGGCGGACTACTGAGTGCATTTGTGCGCCAAGCTGACACCAATAGTAAGCCAGGTGGACGAGGTGATGGTGGTAGTGTAAACGTGAAAGTTCGTGATGCACTAACAATATCTGGTGAAAGTGCAAACGATACTCAAAGTGGAATCTTCAGCAGTCTTGGTTTTGGGGCAGAGGGCCGTGGAGGTAATATCAACATTTATGCTGGATTGGTTTCCGTGACCAATGGTGGTCAACTCAGTGCTGAAACCTCTGGAAAAGGAGATGGGGGTAATATAACCATTAATTCTCAGGGTCTTGTTTTTTTCGATCAAGCAGGTAGTAATAACTTTACTGGTGCAACTAGCACTGTACAAGCAGGAGCAGTGGGTAACGGAGGTACTGTCAAGATTGATGCTGGCTCCGTTGAAGTCAAAAATGGAGCGCAAATAAATGCCTTGACTGGCGGTATAGGTGATGCAGGTAATGTGACAATAACTGCTCGTGATGCTGTTGTATTTGATGGTGTAGATAGCAATGGAAATCCTAGTGGTGCAACTAGCACTGTACAAGCAGGAGCAGTGGGTAACGGAGGTGGTGTCAATATTAATGCCAGCTCCATTTCTGTAAAAAATGGAGCGCAAATAAATGCCTTGACTGGCGGTATAGGTGATGCAGGTAACGTGACAATTAATGCTTATGATGCAGTTTTATTTGATGGTGTAGGTAGCAATGGAAATCCTAGTGGTGCAACTAGCACTGTACAAGCAGGAGCAGTGGGTAATGTAGGCAGGATCAAAATTGGAACCAGAACGTTATCCATCGCTAATGGTGCAGTAATACGAGCTACTTCTTATGCCACATTTGGTAATAGTGGAAATATTACTCTAGAAATTGGAGACTTGTTACTTTTACGTAATAATAGCCTCATCTCCGCCTCTGCGAGTGGCGCTGGAGATGGTGGTAATATTAGAATAAATGCTCCCAACGGCTTCGTCGTTGGTGTCTCCAATGAAAATAGCGACATCACAGCTAATGCTGGTATAGGCAACGGGGGAAATGTCAATATCGACGCTGCTGGCATCTATTCTCTAGCACCCCTGACTAGCCAAGAACTTAAACGGTTGCGACCTGATGATTCAGATCCCCGAAAACTGCAAACAAATGACATCACTGCAGTTTCTCAAGAAAAGCCCGAGTTAAGCGGTCAGGTGAATATTAATACCCTCTATTCAGACCCCAATCGGGCATTTTTTACCCTATCAACAGGTGTAGTTGAACCTTCTACTCTCATTGCATCTGGGTGTGGTGCTTTCGGTGGGGGAGGTAGCGAGTTTACAGTCACCGGACGTGGTGGTTTACCTCGCAGTCCTGATGATCTTCTCACTGGTGATGCTATCTGGACTGATGCGAGGTTGACAAATATAGTGGGTGACCAGAAGCCCAAAGCGTCAGTCCCAACTCCGTCTAAGGTAAATACTGTAGAGATTGTACCTGCTACAGGATGGGTGTTTAACGGTAAAGGTCAGGTAACGCTAATTTCTAACGTATCTAGTAGTAGTCCTCATCAAACGGGGTCTAGTCCTACTTGCCAACAACGTTAACAGGACTTGCGCAAAACATAACGTTTATTAGCGGTAATACCCTACAGGAGTGCAAGCCACATGAATTACCGCTACGGAAGAATAGGGGTTTTCGAGCATCTCTTGCGTAAGTTGTGGTTAAAACAGCAGTTTTCAATCTAATACTAAATAGTATGAAGATGCAATTAATAGCCCATCTTACTGTGGGCTAGTAGTCTGTCAAGAAATAATTGAGAGATAAAAAAAAGGCGTTGCTGAATCTGGGTATGAATTGCTAAATTTGCCCTCACCCTAGCCCTCTCCCTTGGGGAGAGGGGACAAGAATTAAAAGCTCCCCTCTCCCCAAGGGAGAGGGGCTGGGGGTGAGGGTAATTCATAAAGACTGAGGTATTAAGCATACTTGACAAAATACCTCTTAATCTTGTCACTAAAAATACCTTGTTTAGGTAAATTTTATAAAGCAGATAAGTAGGTAGATGTAATTAAATATAAGATGTCATTGCGTTGCGTAGCTTCCCGTAGGGTGGAGGAACGTAGCAATCGCAAAGACTGGGATTGCTTCGTTCCTCGCAATGACAGGCATATTATATTTATTTACGCTTACCTACTTAATATATTTATTTATGGCTTTACTTATTTGGGAAGAATTAGTCGCAGTCGCTTTAGTTGGTACTCAAAGGCAAACTTGGAGACCCAAACCCCTTGATAATCAACTGGGTGAACTGTTGAACCGTCTGGATACTGCTGATGTCGAGGGAAATTTGCTTTCTATTGCAGGTGCGATCGCTCTCTATCAACAAGCTGGCAAATTAATTCCCATCGATAAGCAGCGATCGCTAAAATCTTGCGATGTTGATGATTTACCTGAGTGCAGTCGTTTGGCTGGTCAACATCTGGGCATAATGTTGGCTGGGGAATATTCAGAACTTTTACCAGAATGGTTGGCATTGGCAGCAGAAAGTGGGAAACGAGTTCCATCAAAATATTTGCCTGAGTTATTAAAATTGGGGCTTCTTAAATCTTCTTTACGAGAAGCGATTTTACCAGTGTTGGGTAAGCGGGGATATTGGCTAGCTGCACAGAATCCGGAATGGAGTTATGTTGGTAGTGAAAATACTGAGAAAGTTTGGGAAACTGGTAGTTTAGATGCTCGAAAAATATTCTTAAAAAAACTCCGCAAAGAAGATCCAAATGCAGCCCTCTCCAAGCTTCAGGAAAGTTGGAAGAAAGAGCGTGCGGAGGAAAGAGCGAGTTTATTGCAGGTATTAGAAACAGGTTTGAGCATGAATGATGAACCTTTTCTAGAATCTGCTTTGGATGACAAACGCAAGCAAGTACGAGATATTGCTGCTAATTTACTGTCAAAATTGCCATCAAGATTGTGTCAGCGGATGAAAGAGCGAGTCAAACTTTTGTTGGCATTTAAAAATGACCGAGTGGAAGTAACTTTACCCAACGATTGTACCCAGGAAATGATTCGTGATGGTATCGACCAATCGAAATATAGTTCTGCACTTGGAGAGAAAGCTAGTTTGTTGTTGCAGATGCTTTCTTTTGTACCACCGAGTTTTTGGTGCAATAGTTGGGATGCAACACCACAGCAGATAATACAAGCTGTTGAGGGTAGTGAGTGGGAAAAGATGCTCCTTGAGGGTTTTGCGACTGCTGCTGTTAAAAGCGAAGATATTGCATGGGCAGAAATATTGTTAACTGTATGCGACCGCTTTTCTCAAAGTTCTTTGGCTAATGGTGGGCAACTGATTGAGAATTTGTTGAAGCTTATACCACAAAATAGAGCTAATGCTTTAATTTTACAAACTTTGTTACAGTGGCCAAATCAACCGCTCAATTCTCAACATCCGGCATTTTTACTGCTAGTTCACAGTCGAAGAAGTTGGGATGTGGCTGTGAGTGATGTTGTGTTATCAAGTATACGGGGCTACATTGAAGCGAATAATCAAATGCAATGGGGGGTGCGGGTAGCTTGGAAAAATTTTGCTCGCTATCTGCATTTTTCGGTCTTGGATGAGGCTGTTGAGGGTTTAACTGGGGTGTTGGTGGAGGGTTCTTCTTGGCGGGATTTTGTGGATGAGTTTTTGGGGATTATGAAATTTAGGTTTGAGTTTATACAGGCTTTAGGAGGTGAGAAATGAGTGAAGAGAAAGGAACCGCCATAGGCGCTGAGTCGCAAGCGTCCCGTGAGGGATACGCTTCCGTCCCGGTAGACGGCAAGAGCGCCAAGGATGAAGAAAAAGAGGTGAGGGGGAGTTTGTTGAGGGAGCATGCGGAGCAGGAGTTTGCTTCTGAGTTGGAGGAGTTGGGGAAGCTGGATAAGAAGCAGCGTCCGCCAAATTGGAGGTTGTCGCCACAGGCTGTTGTGACGTATTTGTTGGGTGGAAAGTTGGAGAGTGGTTTTGAGGTATCGCCGAAGTATATTGGGGATAGGCGGATTATTGAAATTGCGGTGGCGACTCTCACGACGGATCGAGCGCTATTGTTGATTGGTGTTCCGGGTACGGCGAAATCTTGGGTTTCGGAACATTTGGCGGCAGCGGTTTCGGGTGACTCGACGCTATTAATTCAAGGGACTGCGGGGACGAGTGAGGAATCAATTCGTTATGGTTGGAATTATGCCAGATTGTTGGCTGATGGTCCTTCAATGGCGGCTTTGGTTTTCAGTCCGTTGATGCGAGCAATGCAGGATGGGAAGATTGCACGGGTAGAGGAGTTGACGCGGATTCCAGCAGATGTGCAGGATAGTTTAATCACAGTCCTATCTGAGAAAACACTGCCGATTCCGGAATTGAATTCTGAAGTGCAGGCGACGAAAGGGTTTAGTGTGATAGCAACGGCGAACGATCGCGATAAGGGTGTAAACGAATTATCCAGTGCTTTGAAGCGTCGTTTTAATACGGTGGTTTTACCCTTGCCAAAAACGGTGGAAGAGGAAGTAGAAATAGTCCGGCAACGGGTGGAAACTTTGGGACGAGCTTTAGAGTTGCCAGCCGAACCACCAGCTTTGGAAGAAGTGCGACGAATTGTGACTATTTTTCGAGAGTTGCGCAGTGGAGTCACAGTTGATGGGAAAACCAAGATAAAATCCCCGACTGCAACGCTAAGTACTGCAGAAGCGATTTCTGTGGTGAATAGTGGAATGGCGATCGCCGCACATTTTGGCGATGGGACTTTGAGTGCTGCGGATGTGGCTTCTGGGTTAATTGGGGCGGTGATTAAAGACCCCGTACAGGATAAGGTGGTGTGGAAGGAGTATTTAGAAACTGTAGTCAAAGAACGGGATGGATGGAAGGATTTGTATCGTGCTTGTCGGGAAGGAAGTTAGGAGTTAGGAGTTAGGAGTTAGGAGTTAAGAGTTAAGAATAATAAACTCACAAACAAGGCGCAATAGAACGCAAAGATTTTATAGTTTTATATGCAATAGCCCTGGTATATATTGCATTTCCCAGCAACAACCCAACCTAGAAATCTCTCCTCATTCTCCTCCCTTCGCTTCTTCGCGTCTACCCTTCGGGAGCGCTTCGCTTACGCGGTTAATAAATCATGACAACCCACATCTTCGGCATCCGTCATCACGGGCCAGGTTCAGCCCGCAGCCTCCAGCAAGCCCTACAAACCCTCCAACCAGACACCATCCTCATCGAAGGGCCACCCGACGCCGAACCCCTCCTACCATTGCTCACCTCACCCGCAATGCAGCCACCAGTTGCATTACTAATTTACACACCAGACAAGCCGCAAAACTGCGTATACTATCCCTTCGCCATCTTCTCTCCAGAATGGCAAGCACTGCATTACGGGTTAACTCATAACATCCCCGTGCGGTTCATGGACTTACCATTGACACATCGGTTAGCATTAGAACCGGAAGCGGAAGAATCCAATATCTCCGAAGATCCCCTTAGCGCGATCGCCGAAACTGCAGGATACAGCGATCGCGAAATTTGGTGGGAACATATGGTAGAACAACGTGGCGACAGTGTTAATTTATTTACCGCCATCCTGGAACTAATGACTGCCGTGCGTCAAGAAATACCACCTCGACAAGACCCCATTGAAGCTCAACGGGAAGCGTATATGCGGAAAACCATCCGTGAAGCTGAAAACGCTGGTTTTCAACGCATCGCCGTTGTTTGTGGAGCTTGGCACTGTTCCGCACTTTCCACAATGCCATCTGCTAAAGAAGATACTGCAATACTCAAAGGGCTACCTAAAACAAAGGTAGAAGCAACCTGGGTACCTTGGACATACGGGCGTTTATCTTATACTAGTGGTTATGGTGCAGGAGTCGAATCCCCCGGCTGGTATCATCATCTTTGGGAATGGGGAACTCAGAAGAACACATTAGTTACCATTCGCTGGATGACGCTGGTTGCACAGTTACTGCGAGAACAAGATTTAGATGCTTCTTCTGCATCGGTAATTGAGGCCGTGCGGTTGGCGGAAACTTTGGCTGCTTTACGCTCTAGCTCGCGAACAGGTCTGCCAGAATTAAATGAGGCTACCCAAACTGTGTTTTGCTTTGGTAGCGATTTACCGATGCGTTTGATTCACGATAAGCTGATTGTTGGCGATCGCTTAGGGAAAGTCCCGGATGAAACGCCGATGGTGCCTTTACAGCAGGACTTGATTAAGCAACAGAAACGTCTGAGAATGCCACCAGATATTGCAGAAAAAACGCTAGATTTAGATTTACGCAAAGAAAATGATTTAGCGCGATCGCATCTATTACATCGTCTCAATCTTCTTGATATTCCTTGGGGCCAATTCCAACAAGCTGGGGGGAAAAAGGGTACATTTCACGAACTTTGGCAGTTACAGTGGCATCCAGAATTTGCTGTTAATTTGATTGAAGCTGGTATTTGGGGTAATACAATTAAGGATGCGGCGACGGCGAAAGCTTGTGACATAGCAGATAATGCCCAAGATTTACCAACTCTGACACATTTATTAAATCAGGTAATTTTCTCTGATTTACCTGATGCAGTGGTTTACCTGATGTCGCAGTTGGAAAATGCAGCAGCATTAGCTAGTGATGTTACTTATTTAATGGCAGCCTTACCACCTTTAGCCAATGTGATGCGTTATGGAAATGTGCGCCAAACTGACACGGCTATGGTAAGTCATGTTATTGATGGTTTGGTAGCACGGATTTGCATTAATCTACCTGGTGCTTGTGCTTGTTTGGATGATGATGCGGCAGCGGCAATATATGAGAGTCTGATGAAGGTAAACAGTGCGATCGCATTACTCAAAAATCCAGAATACATCACGGCTTGGCAGCAAGTCTTAATCCAGTTATCAGATAATCAATCATTACACGGAATTATTGCAGGACGTTGCTGTCGTTTGTTGCTGGATGCAGGTGTATATGATGTTACACAGTCAGCGCTTCGCATGGGTTTAGCGCTTTCCGTTGCAAATGAACCACCCCAAGCAGCAGCATGGGTAGAAGGATTTTTAAGAGGTAGCGGTTTGTTACTTTTGCATGATGATAAGCTTTGGCAAGTGTTAGACAATTGGGTGACAGGGTTACCTGAAGAATTATTTATTATATTGTTACCCTTATTACGTCGTACCTTTGGCACTTTTCCAGCACCAGAAAGACGACAAATGGGTGAAAAAGTCAAACGTGGACTTAACCCACTACTTACATCAGATTCTGCCAATCTTGGCGAATTTAACGAAGATAACGCTGCTCTTATTTTACCGCTCGTCGCCCAATTATTGGGTATATAAAAATCTTGAAATCGTGGACGCATTGTACCGTTTTACAAAATGCACGACCCAAATAAAGGTTATTCTTACACTACACATAACATAATTAAAAATCCCAAATCTAAAATTATTATGCCAATTTACTTTTACAACACCATTGAACAATACGGCTGCTTCTCTAATTTTTCCCAGCACGGCTTTGAATTAGATGGATTATATTGGTTCACCAGCGAGCATTATTTTCAAGCCCAAAAATTTACCGGAACCCCTCACTTGGAAGAAATTCGGCTTGCCAAAACACCAAAAGATGCAGCAAATATGGGAAGAGATAGAAAACGTCCCTTGCGCTCAGATTGGGAACAAATTAAAGATGAAATTATGCGAAAAGCTGTTTTTTGCAAATTTGAAACCCATGACGATATCCGGAAAATATTACTTTCCACAGGTAATGAAGAAATCGTCGAAAATGCACCTGGAGATTATTACTGGGGTTGCGGTAAAGATGGAAGTGGTAAAAATATGCTCGGTCTAATTCTAATGGAAGTTAGAGAAACATTACGCCATACTCATGACATCTACACAAATAATAGTTCTGCAAAATGAATGAAGGAAGAAGGAAGAAGGAAGAAGGAAGAAGGAAGAAGGAAGTTTTGAGAGGGGGATTGTAACGCACTCAAAACGGGGATCTCTATAAGTCGGGGTATGAACAAGAACAGCGAGGATAACATTAATATTCATGCCTGCCCTTGCTTTTTTTAAAAATTGCGTGTACATAGATTTCCGACTTCGTAAAAGTTGTCGGGAATATAATTTCTTATTTGCGTCCTACCCTACGGGAAGCCGAAGCGGCTACTGCGTCTATCTGCGGTTAATTAATCATTGATTTCTCCGCTCTGTTGTAAGAACTCTAATACTTAACCTTAGCAAAAGACCACTCCATAGATAAATATCGAAACAGTGCAGAAAACTATAATACCCTTGCCAATGAGAAATGAGGGGATAGATAATAAGAAAAATTTGGCTTTGTCTCGCATTCCATTGGGAGCATCCAGTTTTGGCAGAAATACCCAAACGACCAGGTAAAACCGATTTAATTTTAGTATCGATTGTGGACAAATTCTAACGTAACTAAAAACACTACATTAAAAGCATGGTATTCACTTACAT
>JAHHGZ010000070.1 GCA_019359595.1 Cyanomargarita calcarea GSE-NOS-MK-12-04C | reverse complement strand
GCTTGGATGACTTTCAGACGGAGGTCGTAACTGTAGGGTTTGGGCATCGAAATAAATGCGATCGCACGTAAGGAGCATTTGGGATTACTTCCAGTTTATACCATAACCGCCTTGGCGGTTGCTATACCAGTAACAGCGATGGAAAAGGTACAGGGGGCGATATTAATATTACTGCTAACATTGCCCGCCTCAATAACGGTCAAATCACTGCTCAAACAGCCTCTACCGATGGCGGGAACATCAATTTCAATCTTTCCCAATACTTACTATTACGCAATGGTAGCCAGATTTCCACTACCGCAGGTACAGCCCAAGCGGGAGGCAATGCCGGTAAAATCACTATTAATACACCCTTCATCGTTGGTGTCCCCAATGAAAATAGCGACATTACAGCCAATGGATTCACAGGCAACGGGGGAAAAATCAATATCGACGCTGCTGGCATCTATTTTCTAGCACCCTTGACTAGCGAAGAACTTAAACGGTTGCGTCCTAATGATTCAGATCCCCGAAAACTGCCAACAAATGACATAACTGCAATTTCCCAAGAAAAGCCCGAGTTAAGTGGTCAGGTGAATATTAACACCCTCAATTCAGACCCCAATCGGGGATTGTTTACCCTATCAACAGGTGTAGTTGAACCTTCTACTCTCATTGCTTCTGGCTGTGGTGCTTTCGGTGGGGGAGGTAGCGAGTTTACAGTCACCGGACGTAGTGGTTTACCTCCCAGTCCTAATGAACTTCTCACTGGTGATGCTGTCTGGACTGATGCGAGGTTGACAAATATAGTGGGTGACCAGAAGCCCAAAGCGTCAGTCCCAACTCCATCTAAGGTAAATACTGTAGAGATTGTACCTGCTACAGGATGGGTGTTCAACGGTAAAGGTCAGGTAACCCTAATTTCTAACGTGTCTAATAGTAGTCCTCATCAAATCGGGTCTAGTCCTACTTGTCAGCAACGGTAATATCGTCAAATCCTTATCCTCCTTTGATACACATTTATAAACCTTTATAGAGCAAGGCTTTTAGGCAATCTAAAAAATGTGTATCTTCCATAAATCACTTGCGGTGTTTTAGCCGCTAGTCGGAGGCTGACCGGAATCCACTTTTCAAAACTAATGTCAAAATCATCACTGCTATTACTCAGGGAAATCGATTAAGGTTCCTTTCCTACCTGTCGGCCACCCACCAGCCATTCGACTATAAGTCCCTGTCTAACAGCATAAGTCCATTAAAATGGACTAGAAGTGATGTTGGATTTTATTGTATTTTTTATAATTTATAAAATTATATATACGCAAGATACAAGACACGAGTATCCGCTAGCGTTGAAAATTTGGCGTGCATTTCATTTAAAATACCCTAATTTTTCGTATGTACAATACCCTCCATCCGTCAAGCCAGATGAATTGTGTCTACAAAATATAAAATTCAATACTGTTAATTGCTTGATGAAGGTGCGAGATTATCCACAAGGCGATCGCGTATATTTTTCAATTGTTCTTGGCTGCTAACTGGGGATCGTGGCGGTGGCAATTCTTCATTAGGCCAATTTTTTAAATCATTGCACGGACACGACAATGCTGGCATACCAATATTTCTGATTATTACAGGCATAGTGCAACGAGCGCAGGAACTCATGTCCCACGCATTTGTCAGCAATTCACCAATAGTTTCTTCGGTACCCTCTAAATAACAGTCACCTGCATCCGGGGAAATAATCCTTTGCCAAGCGTCTTCAAATTCCTGACTGTAGCGATTGCCTTGGATAACTTCTTTGGGCTGCAAGGTTGCCGCACCATTCACGAACACTACTTTCTTGCCCAACTGAAACCAGTAGGCTAGATATTGTCTTACTTCTTGTTTTGATGCCATATCACAATTTTAAACTTAAAATGTTGACTTTGTAATTTGGAATTTTTTGTTAAGAATGTTAGTTGTTAGTTGTTATATCAAAATCTTATGAAGATGCGTCAAAGTTTGCCCATATGCGTGGCTAACTCCGGAACGTGTTCAGCGCCTATGTTCCTATAGCCCTACTGCCCTTCTAGGGTAAGGTTCAATACAGATTCCTATCATTCCATCTCCCCATCTCCACATCACCACTCCCCATCCCACTCGCCCTCTCCCTTACGACCTGATAAAGGAGAACCAAGAAGGCTGAGATTGAGAACGTGACCGCCAGTAACTAAATATACAGTGTGGGAAATACCACCCAAATGGCGGACAAGAGAACCCAGGCGATCGCGAAATTTTCGACCAATAGGATAAGCCGGCACCACACCCCAACCAGTTTCCTCCGCGACAAAAATCATCTCGGCAGCCACTAAATCTACCGTATCTAATAACTCATTAACAGTATTTTCCCAGTCTGCATCCTCCTGTTGGAGTAGATTGGCGACCCAAGTTCCTAAAGAATCTACCAACAGACAGGTATTTGGTTTCGCGTCAGCGAGGGTGGCAGATAATTGTTCTGGCACAGCCAACGTCGTCCAATTTGGAGGACGGCGTTTTTGATGTTGTTCGATGCGTTGTTGCCATTCAGAGTCTTTTGGGTCAATAATTGCTGTTGCCACATAAACTACCGCTTTGTGTGACTGCGCAGCCAGAGTTTCCGCCCATTCACTTTTGCCAGAACGCGATGGTCCAGTAACTAAAACCACTTTACTCAAAACAGTTTCCTTAGTATCTTTAATTAATTAGGGTTGCAATTGTATACTACATTTTTTAACTTCACGGATAGAATTTTTGCACCGAAATAACTTTTAATAGATAAAATTAGCACCAGCATCTTTAAAATGGCTGGCAGTAGCTAAAAATCCCAATCAGAAAATTTTGCATCATTCAACGGCACAAAATACAAGATAGGTTCGGGTTATATTTTATGAAAGCAGGTTTAAAACGGATTGAGGCGACTCTACACGACTTAGGGACTCGTGAGACTGCTGCCGAAGCAAATGGTTCCACAAAGCGTCCCTTCTCATTTCGGATTAGCGTTGGGGCACAAGAAGAAAGTACAGCTTCTTCCGATGAAACTTCATGCGAAGAGCCGCAACAAACAGAAGAACAAGATTTATTTCGCCAACATATCTCCGTACAGACCTTTCCCGCAAAAGACAACAGCGACAAATCACCTAACCTACCAAAATTTAAAACGAACTATTTTACCAGCCATCGAAACGTAGCTAATCCCGCACTAGCAATGAACCTTCTGCAAGATATTCAAGCAGATGTGGCCAAATGGCAAGCAGAACTACAAAAAATCCTCCGCCGCATTCAAGATATTTATTTAGAAGGGCCAATTGTCAACGGCTGGTTAGAGTCTCATGAGCGAAAAGCAGAAAAAGACGGCACTGCAACCCTGCGTCATGGGGAAGTTGATCGCTTGATGGACTATGTAGAAGAACTTTGCTCAACTCAAGATCAAGTCTCAACTCCTGCTTTTCGTGCCGGCTACCGTTTGTGTGCCTTAGATTCAAGCGGTAAAGTTTGGTCAAGTCCTTGTCCACCGGATCAGGTTCCCAGCGTGAGTATGGCGATCGCTCGTTATCAAAAGTTGCGCCAACTTCTCGGACGCAAGCAATACTTAGAAACAAAACTCAGTCAATTAGCCGAAACTCTCGTGGTATTGCACAGTCACATCCAGTCTTAGTGAAATTGTACGGACGTGGGCGTGAAGATTTAATGATTATTTCCGAAAATACTCGGTTGGTAAGTTAGAAATTTTTAGTATAGATTTAGCTCAAGAGTCGGTGAAGTTTGGATTTTGTTAGTGGTTAGTAGTTAGTGAGGAGGAGTAATAAGCTGAACAACCTTAAAATTGCATAATAGAAATTCTAGCATTCTTGTGGGATGGGCATCTTGAACCGTCCTTTATGCAACAACAAAGGATACATCAGCTTAATCGACAACCCAACTCAACGGGGTAGGGGTTCGGCAGTAAGAAGAAAATGGGAGAAACCCCGTATTCTGCTTGCTTTTTCACCAACAACGTTCCAACTAACAAAATCCAAAATCCATAGGGCTACAGCGACTTTTGCAGGTAATCACAAATCCAAAATCCCCTATCCCAGACATGCAAATCTCTGCCATTATCTGTACTCACAATCGAGATACCTATTTAGGTGCTGCCATAGATAGCCTATTGGCGCAGGATTTTGCTGGTGATTTTGAAGTGGTAGTCGTGGATAATGCATCCAGCGATCGCACATCAGAAGTCGTAGAACAAAGGCTATCCAACCCCCGCCTTAAGTATATCTACGAGGCTGTCGTCGGTCTATCTGTTGCCCGTAATACTGGTGCAAAAGCATCAAGCGGTGAAATTATAGCATATCTTGATGATGATGCCGTGGCGAGTCAAGGCTGGCTGCAAATTTTGTATTCAGCTTATCAAGACAATTCCAAACTAGCGATCGCTGGTGGGAAAGTCACTCTCTTATGGCAGCAAGATATACAGCCACCCACTTGGTTATCTCCCGGTTTAGCCGCAAATTTAGGAGCATACGATTTAGGCGATCGCTTAGTTTATATCGAAAATCCGGGTTTAACCCCCAGAGGTTTGAATTACTCGATACGGCGCAGCTTCTTGGAAAAAATAGGGGGTTTTGACCCCAATCTTGGTCGAGTGGGCAAAAACTTACTATCTAACGAAGAACTGCAAATGACCGAACTGGCCTTAGAAGATGGGTGGCAAGTCGCATATCTCCCCGAAGCCTTAGCCGCCCACAACGTTGCTCCAGAACGCCTAAAACGCACATGGTTCTTAAATCGGGGTTGGTGGCAAGGTATCAGCGAATGCTATCGCGAACAACTCAGCGGTAAAGCAGGTATCGGTCAGCTATCGCGCGGTATAGAAAGGTTTTTGCGTGGTTTATATAAGTCATTGCAATATTTCTCAGACCCCGCAGAACGTTTTGACAAATTTGTGTATGCATATGGTCAGATTGGTTATTTAAACGCCGCTATACAGGGTCTTTTATCCACGTCAAATAAAAAATAATTTTTGTTAGTTGATAGTTGTTATTTGTTATTTGTTAGTTGGTATTTGTAAAAACAATCAAGAAATAACAACCAACCACTAACAACTAACCACTAATAACTAACCACTAACAACTAACCACTAACATTAACATCATGTCCTCAAAAATACCAGTTACCGTCCTCATTCCAGCGAAAAACGAAGAAGCAAATTTGCCGGCTTGCCTCGCAAGTGTCAGCCGAGCCGATGAAGTATTTGTCGTCGATTCTCAAAGTAGCGACAAAAGCGAAGAAATTGCCAAAAGCTACGGCGCAAATGTTGTACAATTTAACTTCAACGGGCGCTGGCCGAAAAAGAAAAATTGGTCTTTAGAAAATCTACCTTTTCGCAACAAATGGGTATTGATTGTCGATTGCGATGAGCGCATCACCCCAGAATTGTGGGACGAAATCGCTTTAGCTATTAAAAACGATGAATTCGACGGTTACTACCTGAATCGGCGCGTATTTTTCTTAGGTAAATGGATTCGCCACGGTGGTAAATATCCCGATTGGAATATGCGTTTATTCAAGCATGAAGTCGGTCGTTACGAGAACTTGAATACTGAAGAAATTCGCAATACAGGCGACAATGAAGTTCACGAACACGTCATCATCCCAGGGAAAGTCGCATACCTGAAAAATGATATGCTCCATGAGGACTTCAAGGATTTATACCACTGGTTAGAGCGACACAATCGTTATTCCAATTGGGAAGCTCGGGTTTATCTCAACACACTCACAGGTAAAGATGATAACGGTACTATCGGCGCTAATCTATTTGGTGATGCAGTCCAACGCAAGCGCTTTTTAAAGAAAATTTGGGTACACTTGCCATTTAAGCCATTTTTGCGATTCATTTTGTTCTACATTATCCAGCGGGGCTTTTTGGATGGTAAGGCAGGATATATTTACGGTCGCCTTTTGAGTCAATATGAATATCAAATTGGCGTGAAACTTTATGAATTACGTAGCTGTGGCGGTCAGCTAAATACTACACCCAAAAGCCCAGCAAAATCAACCCCATCTTTGACTCAAAAAATTGGGCAGACGGCAATTTAAAAAAAGTTAGGAGTTACGAGTTAGGAGTATGACTGTTAAGGTGTAAAATATGAAATCGTTTTTCCTTCGCTTCTTCGTTACTTCGTGGTTCAAAAAAATATTTACTTTAACCACGAAGACGCAAAGAACGCAAAGGTAAGAGTCAAGACCAAGTATTTTGCACTACAAATTGAGTCACCTTAACAGCCGTAGAGTTAGGAGTTAGGAGTTATTAACTTCTTGCTCCTGACTATTAGACATATTGCAAAAGTCTTTTTTATCTGCGTCCTACCGAAGCGTCCATCTGCGGTTAATTAATTATTTTTTGGCAATGAGTCTTGAACTCTACTGACCATTGACCAATGACATAGCTTGCTTCCCCAAAGGGATATGACCAATGACTAATGATAAACCTTTCGTAGATTTACGCAAGTATGACCAATCATGGTTTGACCGAGGACGACCGGGTTGGTATATCTTATTGTGGTGGTTTGTGCAGGCTGTAACCTTTCCCCTCACTCTTCATCCTTTAAATAGTCTGCGTTGTGCGATACTACGGTTGTTTGGTGCAAAGATTGGCAAAGGTGTAATAATTCGACCCACGGCCCGTTTCACTTATCCTTGGAAAGTTAGTATTGGCGACTTTAGCTGGATTGGTGATGATGTAGTTTTATACAGTCTTGACATCATAGATATCGGCGAACACTGCGTAATTTCACAGAAGAGCTATTTGTGTACGGGTAGCCATGATATCAAAGACCCAGCTTTTGGATTGAAGACAGCGAGTATCATCATTGGTAATGGCGCATGGGTGACAACAGATTGTTTTATTGCACCAGGGGTCAAAATTGGGGCTAATGCGGTGATTGGTGCCCGGAGTTCTGTTTTGACTCAGATGCCTGCGGGACAGGTTTGCTGGGGTAGTCCTTGTCGTCCGAGGTATGCCAGAGAAGGTAAAACAGCAAAGGTGAATAATTTACATGATGGCGAAAGTTTAAGCACAGTTTAGAAGCCCACAGAAGCCTTTTAGATCCCCGACTTCGTGAAAGTTGTCGGGGATCTGTACTTAGTCTCTGAATAATTAGGCTTTTACAATATTAGCAAAGCGAATTTTGAGATAATCACCTTCCATTTTTGCTCCTGCGGGTTGCAGAGCAGCTAAGGCTTGGGGTAGTACTAAGTTACGACGGTGGTTGCCAATTGTAATATTTAACTCATCCCCAGTTTTATTAAGTTGAATCTGGTTTTTGGGAATTCCAGGTAGATATAACTCCAAACTGTATTGGTTGTTCTCTTGTACAACTCTAATAGTTGTTTCTTTGTAATAAACTTGAGCCGGGTCTTCATCTTTGTAAAGTGTTTCTTTCAATCGTTCTAATGCAGCTAAACCACACATTTCTTCAGAAAACAGTGGCACTTCCTTCACAGGCAAAGGGTGAAAGTTTTCATGAATTTCCTGACGATATTGCTCCTGATTCTCTTTCCAGCGTTGGAAAAATGGGTCTTTGACTTCTTGTGGGATAATCCGATTGGCGATGATTAAATCTGTTGCCACATTATATAAACTTAGATAAGCATGGGCACGCAGAGACTCTTTAATCACCATCTTTTCTGGATTGGTGACCAACCGCACTGAAGTTTTAGTATTATCAGTTAAAACTTTTTCCAAAGCTTCAATTTGTTCGTAAAACTCATAAGGGGCATCCATTACTTCTTTATTCGGAAGCGAAAAACCAGCAATCGGTCTAAATATCGGTTCCACCAAAGGTCTAAGTGCTACCGAAATATTTTGAAATGGCTTATAAAAACGGCGCATATACCAGCCACCAACTTCTGGTAAACTCAATAGTCGTAATGCTGTACCTGTAGGGGCTGAATCGATAATTAAGACATCATATTCCCCTTCATCATAGTGGCGCTTCATCCTGACCAAGCCAAAAATCTCATCCATCCCTGGTAAAATTGCCAACTCTTCTGCCTGCACTCCATCCAAGCCCTGAGCCTTTAAAACTTGGGTGATATAGCGCTTCACCGCACCCCAGTTGCCTTCTAACTCTTGCAGTGCATCCAGTTCCGCACCCCACAAATTTGGGCGAATTTGACGGGCTGTATGTCCCATTTCCAGGTCAAAACTATCTGCCAGGGAGTGTGCAGGATCTGTACTCAAAACAAGTGTCCGATAGCCCAGTTCCGCACAACGGAGTCCAGTTGCAGCAGCCACTGAGGTTTTGCCCACACCGCCCTTGCCTGTCATTAAAATTACACGCATGAATGATTATGTCTTGCCAAGTTGTTTACATTTATTAACATTATCAACTGTTTAAGGGGAAGAAATGCTGTTTTAGCACGTCTAAGGGCGAACATTTCCAATAATCAACATGAGAAGCAATCAAATTATCGTCATTAAGACGTAATTCACTCCATCCTGGGATAGAAATACGTGGTTTCCAGGGGAGGGGTGTATTCCAGCTTAAAGTCCACTCCGTTTTAATGATGTCTCCTTGTTGTTCAATATCATGAACGTCCATTTTGGTGTTTAAAAAGCAAGTTTTGATAAATTTAATCATTAGCTTGTAACGCTCAACACCACGAAATTTATTCAGTGGGTCTTGAAAATAAACATCTTGAGCGTAGATGCTATAAGTTTGATTTTCAGGGAATCTTTGATAGTCTTCTTTGAGGATTTCAATGATGTCCATAAAAAGTTAGGAGTTAGGAGTTAGGAGTTAGGAGTTAGGAGTTAAGAGTTAAAAAAATAGGACTTATGCAAAATTGTCTCAAAAACCTGATTTCTCGTAGCGGTAATTCATGAATTATCACTACTTCAGAACTTTTTTGCGTAAGTCCTGAAAAATTATAATTCCTAATTCCTAACTCCTAACTCCTCACTCCTAACCTTTATTATTAAATTTCCACTTCATCCCATAAACGTTCTAGTTGACGTCTCCAAGTAGCTAGCACTTGTTCTCGTGCTTCTGGTGAGGAGTCGATTTCACCCATCAATCCTTCCGCATAAAAGCGGTCTAGATTTTGCATAGTTGCTTGCAGTGATTGACCTTGTTGTTTCGCTGCGATGATAATTTGACGGACGCGACTTTCAATCAAGCTATTGAAGACATCAGATAAACCCAAATCAAACAGCGTAATTAGTCGGGTGATCGCCAAGCGCAAATCTTCTGGGACTAAACTATTGCAGTTGTGCTGAAATACTGCCCATACTACGGCTTGATGTACGGCATAGCGCACTTCTTGAGTTTCATCAAAATTTGCTTCTAAAAACTGTTCTAAAAAGGGTTGCGCTTCTTGGAGTGGTACTATAGGCAGCAAAACTCGCAGCCAAGCAAAATCATCGCTAAGTAATACCAACAGCCGAAAACTGGGAGTTTGTATTTGCCACGAGCCAGGGGCGATCGCGGCAACAGCATCTGCACCAAATAATTCTGTAAGTGTATCGGCAATTTCAGATAATGTCATACTATCAATACTTGCTATAACCTCTAGCCTAGCGCGTTTTCGGTGACAGTTAATATACTCAAAAGAAATGGTATTATACCGTTTCTTTGTGAAGCTGCATATATTACCCCCCGGCTACGCCGTCCCCCCTTGCCAAGGGGGGACTACAGGGGGGTCTTGATTATGTGCATCTTCATACAGAATTGGTATTAATTAGTCAAACTTGATATTACAGCGATTTTTAAGTGAATACACCACCAAAAGACCTAACTCCCTACCCCCTTAAGGATACCGCTGGCGAATCAGGGGTAAGACCCCTCCGAAACCCGTAATCCCACCGTCACCATATAATGGTGCGGCTAATTGAACATAGGCGCTTCGCCTTCCGCAGGTAGCCCACAGTAAGGTGGGCTAAAGAAATTTAGCCCACCTTACTGTGGGCTTCGTATCAATAGCCCCAGGCTTCTAGCCTGCGGGCGGTTGTTGGGTATACGAGAGAACTGCTTGAATCAATATTGAGGGGTTAGACCTACCATTCGCCAGCGGTATCCCTTAAGAGCCAGGGAAGGGAGTAATTAAAGCCTCTCTCCTCTTAGGAGAGAGGTACCCCTCCGGGGAAGCAAGCTATGGAGAGAGGTTCATATTAAGGTTGCTGACAAGTAGGACTAGACCCGATTTGACGAGGACTACTATTAGACACGTTAGAAATTAGCGTTACCTGACCTTTACCGTTGAACACCCATCCTGTTGCAGGTACAATCTCTACAGTATTTGCCTTAGATGGAGTTGGGACTGACGCTTTGGGCTTCTGGCCACCCACTATATTTGTCAACCTCGCATCAGTCCAGACAGCATCACCAGTCAGAGGTTCATCAGGACTAGGAGGTAAACCACCACGTCCGGTGACTGTAAACTCGCTACCTCCCCCACCGAAAGCACCACAACCAGAAGCAATGAGAGTAGAAGGTTCAACTACACCTGTTGATAGAGTAAATAATCCCCGATTGGGGTCGGAATTGAGGGTGTTAATATTCACCTGACCGCTTAACTCGGGCTTTTCTTGGGAAATTGCAGTGATGTCATTTGTTTGCAGTTTTCGGGGATTTAAATCATCAGGACGCAACCGTTGAAGTTCTTCGCGACTCAGGGGTGCTAGAAAATAGATGCCAGCAGCGTTGATATTGACTTTTCCCCCGTTGCCTGTGACAGCATTGGTTATGATATCACTGTTTTCATTGGGGACACCAACGAGGAAGCCGTTGGGGGCGTTGATGGTAATGTTACCACCATCTCCAGCACCACTCGCAGATGTGGATATGAGGCTATTATTCCGTAAAAGTAACAAGTCTCCAATTTCTAGAGTAATATTTCCACCATTACCAGATGTGGATTCAGCCCTGATATTTCCTTCGTTATCTAGCTTAATAGAGCGAGCATTTACTTCTATGTTACCTGCTCGCCCTGTTCCTTGATTCTTTACACTGTCGGCAGAAGAATTAGCCCGTATTGCTGCACCATTAGTGATGGATAACGTTCTAGCCCCAATTTTGATGTTGCCTCCATTACCCACTGCGGTGTCATTTGCGTTGCTAAATACACCTGTATTGTCAGCACCATCAAAGGAGACAGCATCGAGAACATTAATGGTAATATCTCCTGCATCTCCTATTCCAAAGGTACTAGCAGTTAGTCGAGCGCCATCGGTCACAGATAACGACCCAGCATCATTAATGTTGATGTTGCCACCTTTACCCACTGCCCCAAAACCAAGACTGCTGAAGATTCCACTTAGAGTACCGTTTGCACTTTCGCCAGAAATCGTTACTGCATCACGAACTTTTAGGTTTACACTACCACCATCACCCTGTCCACCTGCAAGGTTGCTACTGCTTTCGGCTCGGCGCACAATTACACCCAGTTGTCCGCCATTGGTTAGAGATAACGACTGAGCATCAATATTAACAGTGCCTCCGTTACCCACTGCTCCTGCGTCTACAGTGCTAAGTACAGCACTAGGATATCCATTACTAGCTACACCATCAAAAGAGACAGCATCACGAGCAGTAATTGTCACATCACCCGCATCTCCTGTACCACGAGTAAAAGCATTTATTTGCGCTCCATTTTTTACAGAAACTGCGCCAGCATCAATGTTGACAGTGCCTCCGTTACCCACTGCTCCTGCTCCTACGTTGCTAAATACACCACTAGTATTTTCATTGCTAGTTACACCATCAAATACAACAGCATCACGAGCAGTAATTGTCACATTACCCGCATCTCCTTTTCCAGAGGTCGAGGCACTGAGTTGACCACCATTGGTCACAGAAACCGACCCAGATCCAAGAATGTTGATATTACCTCCACGACCCTCTGCCCCAGAACCAAGACTGCTGAATATACCACTTAGAGTACCATTTGCAGTTTCGCCAGAAATCGTTAGTGCATCAAGAACTTTTACGTTTACAGTACCACCATCACCCCGTCCACCTGCAAGTTTATTACTGGTGTCGGCTTCACGCACAATTACACCCAGTCCTCCGCCATTGGTTAGAGATAATGACTTAGCATCAATATTAACAGTGCCTCCGTTACCCACTGCTCCTGCTTCTACGCTGCTAAATGCAGCACTAGTATTATTTCCATTGCTAGCTACACCATCAAAAGAGACAGCATCACGAGCAGTAATTGTTACATTCCCCGCATCTCCTGTACCACGAGTCAAAGCATTTATTTGCGTTCCATTTTTTAGAGAAACTCCGCCAGCATCAATCTTGACAGTGCCTCCGTTACCTTCTGCTCCTGCATATACGTTGCTAAATGCACCAGTGGAGTTATTACTACTTGCTTGATCGAAAAAAACAAGACCCTGAGAATTAATGGTTATATTACCCGCATCACCTTTTCCAGATGTCTCAGCACTGAGTTGACCACCATTGGTCACGGAAACCGACCCAGATCCAAGAATGTTGATATTACCTCCACGACCCTCTGCCCCAGAACCAAGATTGCTGAATATACCACTTCGAGTCCCATTTGCAGTTTCGCCAGAAATCGTTAGTGCATCAAGAACTTTTACGTTTACAGTACCACCATCACCCCGTCCACCTGCAAGTTTATTACTGGTGTCGGCTTCACGCACACTTACACCCAGTCCTCCGCCATTGGTTAGAGATAACGACCCAGCATCAATATTAACGGTGCCTCCGTTACCCACTGCTCCTGCGTCTACAGTGCTAAGTACAGCACTAGGATATCCATTACTAGCTACACCATCAAAAGAGACAGCATCACGAGCAGTAATTGTTACATTACCTGCATCTCCTGTACCGCGAGTCAAAGCATTTATTTGCGCTCCATTTTTTACTTCAACAGAACCAGCATCAATGTTGATAGTGCCTCCGTTACCCACTGCTCCTGCATATACGTTGCTAAATGCCCCAGTGAATTTATTGCTACTTGCTTGATCGAAAAAAACAAGTCCCTGAGAATTAATGGTTATATTACCCGCATTACCTGTTCCAGAGGTCTCAGCACTGAGTTGACCACCATTGGTTACTCCAACCGACCCAGCTTTTTCAATGGTGATATTACCTCCACGACCCACGGCTCCAGAATAAAGACTGCTGTAGATTCCACTTCGAGTACCGTTTGCACTTTCGCCAGAAATCGTTACTGCATCACGAACTTTTAGGTTTACACTACCACCATCACCCTGTCCACCTGCAAGGTTACTACTGATGTTGGCTTCGCGCACAAATACACCCAGTAGTCCGCCATTGGTTAGAGATAGCGACCCAGCATCAATATTAACGGTGCCTCCGTTACCCACTGCTCCTGCTTCTACGTTGCTAAATGCAGCACTAGGATTTCCATTACTAGCTGCACCATCAAATACAACAGCATCACGAGCAGTAATTGTCACATTACCTGCATCTCCTGTACTGCGAGTCACAGCATTTATTTGCGCTCCATTTCTTATTTCAATGGAACCAGCATCAATATTAACAGTGCCTCCGTTACCCACTGCTCCTCCATATACGTTGCTATATGCACCAGTGAAGTTATTAATCCCATTATCCAAAAAAACAAGACCCTGAGAATTAATGGTTATATTACCCGCATCTCCTTTTCCGGAGGTTTCAGCACTGAGTTGACCACCATTGGTCACGGAAACCGACCCAGCTTTTTCAATGTTGATATTACCTCCACGACCCTCTGCCCCAGAACCAAGACTGCTGAAGATACCACTTCGAGTACCGTTTGCACTTTCGCCAGAAATCGTTACTGCATCACGAACTTTGACGTTTACACTACCACCAATACCCCGTCCACCTGCAAGGTTACGACTGGTGTCGGCTTCACGCACAATTACAGCCAGTTGTCCGCCATTGGTTAGAGATAACGACCCAGCATCAATGTTGACAGTGCCTCCTTTACCCTCTGCTCCTGCTTCTACGCTACTAAATGCACTACTAGTAGTATTTCCATTGCTAGCTGCACCATCAAAAGAGACAGCATCACGAGCAGTAATTGTCACATTACCTGCATCTCCTGTACCACGAGTCAAGGCATATATTTGCGCTCCATTTTTTACTTCAATGGAACCAGCATCAATGTTGACATCACCAGCTTTACCCACTGCTCCTGCTTCTACGCTACTAAATGCACCACTAGTAGTATTTCCATTACTAGCTATACCATCAAATACAACAGCATCACGAGCAGTAATTGTCACATTACCTGCATCCCCTGTACCACGAGTCAAGGCATGTATTTGCGCTCCATTTTTTACTTCAATGGAACCAGCATTAATGTTGACATCACCAGCTTTACCCACTGCTCCTGCTTCTACGTTGCTAGATGCAGCACTAGTAGTATTTCCATTACTAGCTACACCATCAAATACAACAGCGTCACGAGCAGTAATTGTCACATTACCTGCATCCCCTGTACCACGAGTAGAAACACTTATTTGCGCTCCATTTTTTACTTCAATGGCTCCCTGAGCGTTAATATCAATATTTCCTGCCTTACTATCAACTGTTCCCAGTCCATCACCTATTCCCGCATACAAAAAACTTCCTCCTGCAAGTTCTAAATTCCGGGCATTAATCCCAATACTGCCACCATTACTAGCTGCAACACCAACCCCAGCAAGATTGCTGACTGACACATCACTCCGTGTCACTCCATCAGGAAAACTTAAACTCAGATTACTACCACTTCCACTCAACCCAACCGTTCCTGGTGCTGCTAATCCTCCCAACTCCACTCGACCACCAAAAGCATATAATCTTCCATTATTCATCTCGATGTCACCACCCACTAACAGCAGGCTGTTACCATCTGGTACACGCAAACCTGTTGCGGTGAAAGTATTTGAGGGGTCTAGTCCCAAATTAGCGACTGAATTATTTTCAATTGATGCGTTGGGATTAATTTGATTAAACACCAATGCCGAAGGGTTAATCGTCAACAATGCTGGTGCTTCCGGATTTGTTGCACTAAAAAATCCTTGGTTCCCAAATTGAATCCTGTTGGCTGTTGTCCCCACAAAGGAACCCCCAACATCCAATCTGGCATTCTGACCAAATAAAATCCCATTGGGATTGATTAAAAATAAATTCGCACCACCATCAACACCCAATGTCCCGAAAATATTCGACCCATTCCCACCCGTTACCCGTGTGAGAATATTCAATACCCCAGAGGGATTGGCAAAATATACTCTTTGCGCATCGTTGATATTAAATTGACTGAAACTATGAAAAAGATTGCTTCCTCGGGTTGCACCACCGTCGATTTTGTCGCCAAGTACGTTGTTTATTAAAACGTTTTGATTGAGTTGTGAAGATTCTGCTCCCAGGGTGCTATCGGGTGTGATTTGTGCCTGTGCTGGTGCGATCGCCTGGATCAAAAGGCTGGATATTAATAACTTTTGATATAAGTTTTGCATCTTATACATCGGTTTGAATGATGGTAGATACTTTTACCTATATCATTTTTCTGTGCTTTCAAACTAAGTAATTTCCCTTCTATGGGTATGCGGAGTATGGATGCTGTTAACAATAAGCCGCGATCGCCTTTGAACCTAGACAGAGATAAACTTAAAGCTGTCGGAGGCTGACCGGAATGCAGCAATATCATAAAGCCCAAAATTTCGCCCAGAATTAAAATTCACAGCGTAAAGCTTAAACCCGTTAAAACTCACATCTTGCACCAATGTCAGGAAGGTCAGAATTCAGCCCAGAAATAAATTTCGGGCTTAGAGCTTAAACCCATTAAAATGGGTTAAAAACTTTACCCAGTAAGATGACCGCTTACTTTAGTTTTAAGCTGTGAAATTTATTTCTGGGCATGATTTTGGGCTTATTGAGTATGGTGCAAGATATCAGTTAAAACGAGTTAAAAACGTTATTTAGTAAGATGACCGCTTACTTTAGTTTTAAGCTGTGAAATTTATTTCAGGGCGGGATTTTGACCTTAACGAGGGGTCAATCTCAATACTCAATGCCTGAGCAACACGTTGACCGTAATCTGCGTCAGCCCGGAAGAAGTGGCACAGTTGCCGCATTTGGATATCTTGTCGGGCACCACTCAGCGCTCCGGCGATCGCACAAGCTGTACGGTTTTTCTGGGCATCATCAAAAACCCGCCAGAGATTACCAGCTTGGGTATAGTCATCTTGATCGCGGGAATCATAGCGATCGGCAACTACATCTCCCAATGTCAATCCAGGTTCTTTGTATTCATGGGCTTCTTTGGGAGCCGCATCATCACTGTTGGGATAGTAGTTGGGGCTGCTACCTCCGTAACCTGTAGACATTGCCCCATCGCGCTGGTAGTGCATCACTGGGCAGCGTGGCTGATTGACGGGTAACTGCTGGTAGTTGGAGCCAATGCGGTAACGTTGAGCATCGGGATAGGACATGAGCCTTGCCTGTAATAACTTGTCTGGGCTGGCTCCTATTCCGGGTGCGATCACCTCAAATAGATCCCGCTGGTGAGACTCACGATCGACCCCAATCAGATTAGCCGACTCTTCACCTGTGAGGCACTTCACACCTGACGGGTCTTGAAATGAAATTTACACCAAAAGCGCTTACCTTCAGCATTCACAAACGAGAGCGTATGACTGCCGTAGCCATTCATATGCCGGTAGCTAGCTGGCAACCCGCGATCGCTAAACAAAATGGTAATTTGGTGCAACGATTCTGGATTGAGCGACCAAAAATCCCACTGCATATTTGCATCCCGCAAATTCGTTTGAGGGTGACGTTTTTGGGTGTGGATGAAGTTGGCAAACTTGTACGGATCGTGAATGAAAAAGACGGGGGTGTTGTTGCCCACCAAATCCCAGTTTCCCTCTTCGGTGTAAAACTTGACGGCAAAGCCCCGCACATCCCGCTCACCGTCTGCAGCCCCTTTTTCTCCGGCAACAGTCGAGAAGCGCAAAAATACTTCCGTTTGCTTACCAACTTCTCCGAGAAACTTCGCTTTCGTGTATTCTGGAATCGCCTTCGTGACCGTGAATGTTCCATAGCTCGTCAACCGTGCCACTATAGATAGAGAAGTGCGTTAATAGAGCGAAAAGAAGGCAGAAAAAGGCTGTGCAAATAACATTCTTAGGGACGAGTTCCGGTGTACCCACGCGATCGCGCAATGTTTCCAGTGTCGCCCTGAGATTACCACAACGGGCGGAACTGTGGTTATTCGATTGTGGTGAAGGTACTCAGCATCAACTATTGCGGAGTGACTTAAAAAGCAGCCAACTCTCTAGAATTTTTGTCACTCATATGCACGGCGACCATATTTTTGGTTTAATGGGGCTTCTGGCTAGTTGCGGTTTAGCAGGAAACGTCCAACGAGTTGACATCTACGGGCCTGCGGGATTAAGTGACTATCTCCAAGCTTGTCAGCGTTACTCCCACACACATTTTTCTTACCCGGTGAAAGTTCACACTGTGCGTCCGGGAGTAATTTACGAAGACGAAGAGTTCACCGTTAGTTGCCGTCCTTTGCATCATCGCATTACCGCATTTGGTTACCGTGTAGCCGAAAAAGACCGTGCAGGACGCTTTGACATCGAAAAAGCCAAAGAATTAGAAATACCTCCCGGTAGAGTTTACGGACAACTCAAGCGTGGGGAAACAGTGACTCTTGATGATGGACGAGTCATTAATGGCGCAGATTTATGCGGGCCGACAGAAATAGGACGCAAAATGGTCTATTGTACAGACACAGTTTATTGTGACGATGCAGTCGAACTGGCAAAAGATGCCGATGTCTTAATTCACGAAGCAACCTTTGCCCATCAAGATGCTGAAATGGCTTTTCAACGCTTGCATTCCACAACCACAATGGCAGCACAAACAGCTTTAAATGCTGGGGCACGTCGATTGATTATGACACATTTCAGTCCCCGTTATGCTCCCGGTAATTCTGTAGAATTAAAAGATTTACTTCAAGAAGCCCGTGCTATTTTCCCTAGTACTGACATGGCTTATGATTTTATGGCTTATGAGGTACCCAGACGACGGGAGACGGAGCTAAAGGTGGCCAGAGCCTAGAGAAAGTCGATAAATTGGACACTCGAACACTTGCAATTAGTGATTTATACGTATAGATGCAAGATATGAGCGATCGAGGGGCACATTTCTCGCTCCCGCAACGCTCTGAAGAAACACATTTTCATCTAAATTATCAAATCCTTACTGGATAAGGGTTTAAAAATGCGTATCTTCAGAGATTACAAGTTAACCGTCAAGCCATTCGGAGACTTTCGGTTACCTTTACAAAATCTTTACTCATTTATCGGAAATGTAGCTATCGGGTTACGTTATTTTCCTTAAATTTTGCTTAAAGAATACATAATCATCATCATAAAAATTGCGTATCATTATGTACCTATAGATGTTTTTAATGTGCTTAAAAATACAAACTTAAATATATTGTTTTGCGATTAATTTGAGAATATTCTAATACATTCAAGTGTTACCTGACAGGAAATAATTTTGCCTCTAAAACTGCATTTTACCTTGCTAATATTATGTATTCAGACGCGGTATCGCTCAGTCTGAAATCGTATACTGCATCGCGAGAATAAAGCCTTTTTATACTTCGGTAATCTAATTTTATCTCATAAAATACTTAATCTAAGTCAATAAAAATATAACCGATTCAAGAACTATAAGTTTCTCAAAGCTTTGTATAAAAAACTTATCAAATAGCTAAAAATAGAAAAATTATTTAATAATGAGGATATGGTAAAGTTTTACTATTTGGGTTGACTATGTAAGTATTCTGACTTTAGCTTTAATTTAAGCAAAGAAAAATATTTCTCTTCAAAGAAAAAAGTTATTAAAACTAAAAATTTTTGGCTTCATATTAACAAAAATTCTCGCTCCATGAAAACACAAACACCAATTGTTTTTATAATTTTCAATCGACCAGACGTAACTGAAAAAGTATTCAATGTTATTCGTCAGGTTCAGCCTTCCAAACTTTTAGTAATTGCAGACGCTCCTCGTCAGAATCGTCCTGACGACGAAAAAGATTGTGCTGCAACTCGCAAAATTATTGAGCGAGTTGATTGGGATTGTGAAGTACTTAAGAACTACGCAGACACAAATCTCGGTATTAAATTGCGGATATCTAGTGGTTTGAATTGGGTATTTGATATTGTTGAGGAAGCAATTATTTTGGAGGATGATTGTTTACCTGAACTTAGCTTTTTTCCATTTTGCGAAGAGTTGCTAAAAAAGTATCAAAATGATGACCGAATCATGACCATTTCTGGAAATAACTTCCAATTTGGTCGCAAGCGGACTGAGTATAGCTACTATTTTTCTCGTTATACTCTTATCTGGGGTTGGGCAACCTGGAGACGAGCATGGCAAAAATATGATGTTGAAATGAAGCATTGGGATTCTGTGAGAAATCATAATTGGCTTCACGACATACTTGATGATTCTAGAACAGTTAAATACTGGTCTAGTCTTTTTCAAGGTTGTTATGAAGGAAGTATTAATTCCTGGGCTTTACCTTGGACTTTTACTTCTTGGATTCAAAATACTTTATCTATTTTGCCAAATGTCAATTTAGTTTCAAATATTGGATTTAGTCCAAATGCTTCCCATACAAGAGATACTTGCAATCCATTGGCTAATTATCCGACTGAATCAATTGAATTTCCCCTGCAACATCCACCCTTTATCATTCGGGATCGATTAGCAGACCAATTTACACAACAAACTCAGTTTGATATAGATATTAAGTTGAGATTTAAACGCAAATTTCAACGGGTATTGAAACAAATTAGTTTGTAAGCTGTTCAGCATTAAATTTGCAATCTCAAATGCGGGTACTCGTGAGGGTTAGATCCCCGACTTTTTTAAGAAGTCGGGGATCTTATTTTTCACAATAGTTCGCAAAAAACATATTGGACAAAAATTCTTGCATATAATTCCCCTTGAAGTCACATTACCAGTTCAATACAAGTGACCTCGTGTCCCTCCAGCCATTGGTGTAATAACTATACAGTGCGATTATCGTAAACCTTGAGTCAACCCTTGTTCGCAACTATTTGCTGATTTAAATACCTGATATTTTGGTGTTTTTTGTTACTTCAATCATCCAATAAAACAGTAAATTCTGATTGGTAAGAGTATTTTTTTGTACAAAAAGTTTATTTTTTGAGTGAGGAATCATTTTAGATGCTGTTCCGTCTATAAGTTCAGCAATATTCGCCTTTAAAAAGTTTGTTTGCAAGCTTACGGATAAAGTATTTTAATATTAGAGGATTTTGATCGTGGCACAGACTGGTCTGAATCAAGGACAACTGGCTGCTAACTCGATAAAAAGCACGGTTGACATCAAACAATTATTTCAAATTCTGTTTCGCCAACGTCTATTAGTTTTTGGTCTTTCTTGTACGGTGATGTCAGTTGCCACTTTACTCTATTTAAATGCCAAACCAACTTACCAAAGTTCTATGCAGATGCTGGTGAGTTCCAATTTTGACGACACAATGCCTTCGTCTAACATCAAAAGTGGCGATTCTCAAGTGGTTGATTATACTACTCAGTTGAAGCTGATGCTGAGTTCAAGACTTATAGAAAAAGCTGTAGACATTCTACGTCATGAATATCCAGATATTACAGTCGAGGATATCAAAGATAATCTCACACAAGCCCCTCTGGTCGTAACTCAAATAGAGAGTGGCACGGGAGCAAATAAAGTTGAGAGTCAGGTCTTTAAGATTTCCTTTAAGGGAGACGATCCAATTAAATCAAAAAAAGTTTTGCGAGTTTTACAACAGATTTATCAAGATTACAACACAGACCAACAAAAGCAGCATCTGTCTAAAGGACTAGCTTTTCTTAGCGATCGCCTAGCTAAAATTCAACAAGATTTAATTCAAGCTGAACGTAAATTAGAACAGTTTCAAAAGAAAAATAATTTAGTCGATCCGGAAGTACAAGGCAAAATCCTGCTGGAATCTCTAGCTGATGTAAAAAGACAACTGCAAGCGACTCGTGCCCAACAGCAAGACGCACTAAGCCGTTACAATAGTTTACAAGAAAAATTATCCTCCACTCGTCCGATTCAGTCTAAAAGCAACCAAGAACTACTCAACGCAATTAGAAACACGGAACTAGCTTTAGCTCGAGAACGCCAGCGTTATACTGATGATGCCCCCTCAGTCCAACAACTCATAGAACAGCGCCAAAGTCAAGCAATCTTATTGCAGCAAGAATTGGGTTCCTTGAATAGTACTGGTATAAAACCACAGGCATCCTCATCCGATTCAACGCTGATGCAATTAGATGAGTTGCGGCTTAAAAATAAGGGCTTGACTGACAGCGAAAAAAGTCTTGCTTCCTCAGAAAGTCAACTCCGAGCCGAATTAAGCAGATATCCAAGCTTAATCGCAGAATACAACCGTTTGCTGCGGGATGTGGAAACTAACCGCAAAATATTGGAGCAAATGCAGCAAACCCAGCGGGATGAGGGAATGAAGATTGTTCAGTCCGGGTTTGATTGGCAAGTATTGGAACAACCCCGACTAGAACCTTATACCAACAACGGCAATTTGTTAACTTTGCTTGGGGGAGTGGCAATTGCACCGTTTTTGGGTGTTGCCGCTGCCCTGTTTCGCGAGATGTTTAATGATGCTATTTATACTCCACAAGAGTTGCAGAAGCTGACAGGGTTAAACTTGTTGGGGACGGTGCCAAAATTACAATGCAATCACAAAAAACGGCTTTTAATACCTTTTAGCGCTCGGAATCAAGCGAATACCAAGGTAGATGCGATCGCTTCTTTAGACAGCAATGAAACGCTAGATATGGTTTATCAGAGCCTGCAAATTTTCAAATTTCCTTTAGCTTTCAAATCATTGATGGTGACTTCCGCACTACCGGGTGAGGGTAAGTCAACTTTGGCATTGGGGTTAGCGGTGAGTGCTGCGAGGATGCATCAACGAGTGTTATTAATTGATGGAAATTTGCGTCATCCCAGCTTGCACAATACCTTGGAACTTTCTAATGAGTGGGGATTATCTCTCTTATTAGTCGATGATGTTGGAAGTACCTCTTTTCGAGATTATATTCAACCTATTCACCCCGCGATTGATGTGTTGACAGCAGGAGAAAATGCGGACGATCCAGCGAAATTGCTGAGTTCTCCACAGATGAAAGAATTATTGCTTACTTTTGAGGAAAGTTACGATCTGGTATTGATAGATGCACCGCCAATTCTCGGTCTGGTGGATGGAAGAATTTTGGCATCTCTATGTAATGCGATCGCCTTAGTCGGACGCATGGGAAAGGTAACCCGTGGGGAACTGATTCAAACTACAAATATCTTGAGCAAGTTGAATTTGATTGGGGCGATCGCGAATGATGTCAAATCTCGTTGATTGCTCAGTAATTCATATCTTTGATGGGTGAAGACAGCCCGCTAAATCCCCCCGATGCATTGGGGGGAGATCGGAGATTTGCTTCCCTCCCCTTTACAAGGGGAGGGTTAGGGTGGGGTTATTCAAGGAACCGTCGGGCAATCCGAGTACTTGTGTACACCACCGTAGCAGAATTAAGGGTAGGGGGGGGCTTCATTTTCGCCTCTAGAGCAGAAAATTAGATAAGTAAAATTACACAATAAAAACACTTTTTTTTGTTATTTATAATCCTTGCATTTGAGTTAAGTAGTACCGGATAATCAAAGATAACTAACGTTTACTGGCGTACAATCTTTATATCATCAGGCTTAAACCGATTATTGGTTCGTTTGCGACTAAGACTTCTACTTAGATGTTTAGTTTTGAATTATTGAGGAGCTATGATGAAAAAAGTATTTTTAGCAATTGCTATTGGCGCAAGTCTAATTGGCGGTAGTGCGGCACAGGCACAGCCTCAAATCCCCCAGGTAAAAATATCGGGGTTTGCCTACGGAGGTAGTGGCTGTCCATCTAACTCGGTGGGTTCGTTGATTTCTTCTGATAACCAAACGTTAGAACTGTTATTTGACAAGTTTCAAGCTAACCTAGCCAAACCCCAACAACCGACACAGTTTCCCCCACAAGCTAGCTGTTCGGTGTCGGTGAAGTTGAGATTGCCACAGGGTTTTACAGCAAGCTTTTACCGGGTGGAACACCGAGGTTATGCAAATACTAAAGGTGGAGCAACGGGACAGTTAAGAGCGAGATATTACATCCCCGGTGCAGGTGGTTTTGATGCTAATCGCAACTATATATTTAAGAAAAATTTAGAACGCGATTACACCATTGTACATGACAACATTGCAACTGCCTGGACGCAGTGTGGGCTTGAAGTTCCTTTGACAGTCACGACCCGGATTGGTTTGCAGGGGAATCCGACAGGACAGAATGCTTTGACCGTTGACAGCCAATCGCAGAAGGTTCAAACTACTGTGTATTATCGTTTGAAGCGCTGCGGAACCTGATCGGTATCGAGCTATGGATTGAGCGCTCGCTCTGCTTTCGATATAGGTAGAGTGGTGTACACAAGGCCTCACACAAATAGAGTGTGGGGTCTTGTGTACGTTTTTTCGTAAGTGTTCCGTGCTGCCGGAGGCTAGGGGGGCGTTGCTGAATTGAGGTATGAATTGCCCTCACCCCCAGCCCCTCTCCCTTGGGGAGAGGGGAGTCAGAATTCTTGTCCCCTCTCCCTTGGCACAGAGGGCTAGGGTGAGGGGAAATTTAGCAATTCATACCCGGATTCAGCAACGCCCTAAGGGGACTAATTTGACTTAATTTTTCACCGACGGTGCATTAATCGTTTCCAACATCACTTGATAAATATGCGTTTGGTCAATCGCACCCTTGACACCAGGAATCGAATATGTCTTGGATGTACCTCCTGGCGGATTATCGATGAATGTCAGATTTTTTCCGATATATTTGTTAAAGTCTGCGGAAGCACCTTGATAATAGACTGGCACCATATGGTTGCTATGACTACCCCAGCCGTATTTAATATTAGGATCTGAACCCCAAAAGTGACCTGCTTCTTCTGCTTTGTGTTTGTTGTAGGTCAAATTTTCTGCACCAAAACGAGCTAGTAATTTCGGAAAGTTGGGGTTAAGTGTTAAGTAGTGGTCGTGGTCTGAGGTGACAATCAGTAAATTTTTCTTCCAGCCACCATTTTTATTAATCCAATTAATCGTAGTCCCAACAGCCTTGTCAAAATCCTTAACTGTGCCAATCAGATTGTCCATATTGTCATCATGACTAGCCCAGTCAATATCACCACCTTCTACCATCAACCAGAAACCATCCGGGTCTTTACCTAAAACGGTTAAAGCCGCTAGAGTTAAATCTGTCAGGGTAGGGTTTTCATTAATTTCTTTTTTGATAAATTGGGTGTCGGTTTCACTAGGAGATAAAGGACGGACTTTATCTGGTTGAGGAATTTGATTGTTTTTGGAAGCTGTGGAGAACAAAGAACCGTTATCAAAACCAGTGTTGCTGTAGTCGCCGTTAGCTGTACTATAGGGCAGGTTGCCATTTTGTCCGCGAGCGCCATATAATCCTAACAATTTATCACCTTTATTCGGGTCTAATTTTGTCGCAGTTTCTTGCAAGGTTTTAGTAGCGTTTGGCGATCGCTCTAGGAATCTGTAACCGTAGGAATTAGATTTGGGTTGTGTTTTCAGTTCATAGTAGGTGAACTTGTCAATATAAGTCCAGTTGTAGGCTCCTCCTTGATTGGTCGTGTTTTCCAAATCAAGAGGATGACCCCCACCCAACAAAACGGTAGGTTTAAAAGTTTTCAGGGTTTGCTGGAGAATATTGTCTAAATCGGGGCTAGGAGCATTGTACTTGTTGCGTCGATTCACAAAGGATGCAGCCGCTCCTGGAGTAGCATGGTTAATTGGTACTGAGGTGACCAAACCTGTGGATTTGCCCTTGAGTGCAGCTTGTTCTAAAATTGTGGTTTGACGTTTTTCATAAATGTCTACTCCCATCGCATTGTTATAAGTTTTAACACCTGTGTAAAGGGCAGTAGCTGTATTTGCGGAGTCAGGAGGATTCTGTTTAATATATTCTTTATCATTACCAGGTGTCCAAGGATTTGAACCACCGCGAGCAATGTCATAACCAATAAGATTACCACCGTTTGTATTGTCCCCATTCGCAGAACTTGCAATATTAAACGCTGGATTGAAAACAAAGCCAGGGGAAACAGAACTTTTCCCAGTTATGGGATTAGTGGCATCAAGTGCAGAACTACCCGGGGAAAGCTTGCCATCTTTTCCTGGAATAATTGTTCCATAAGTAGTCGCGAAGGTATAACCCTGAAGCTTTTGAAAGTTTAAACCCTGTCCCTTGCCATCTTTATACATCGGTGCGCCGTTGGCAACTGCACCAGCACGAGCCATCTGCCAACCCATGCCATCGCCAATCATTAATATAATATTGATGCCATTACCGCGAGTTGATTGTAAGTTATTTGACACGCAGCCAAATATTAATAAGACAACCGACAGCGTTAAGAATACCAGTTTTTTATGTTTTAGACGGAATGCAGTCATGCAAATTACCCAAGCGACCATTGCTAGTTATTTTATAACTGAACTACCGTAAAGTATCCGCATCTGCTTACCTTACAAGATTTTGATCTAGGTAATTCTGTGGAGGTCAGATTCCCGACTTCAGTCCAAAAATCGGGAATCTCGCAGCTAAGTGGGTAGAAAAATTATTTGTTGTCATTGGGAGCGTAACGAAGTCAAGCGTTCAGCAATCCCAAACCCCTGCGATTGCTGAATATTCCGCTTCGCTTCATTCGCAATGATATAGTTACGTTTATTTATTTCCACCCACTTATACCGTTTCTTTGTGAAGCTGCATATATTACCCCCCGGCTACGCCGTCCCCCCTTGCCAAGGGGGGACTACAGGGGGGTCTTGATTATGTGCATCTTCATACAGAATTGGTATTAGTTCACAAAGTTAGAAGATAAAGTCGGTAGCATCAACATTAGTGGCAGTAAAGTTTGCCAGGGTAATCGTATTTGTATTGAAAAGCGAGCTGGAAATCACTGTATTTGCAGCATTTTGAGTAACCGTCAAAGACCCGAAACTGGTACTAAATGCTTTTAGGTCAATTTTATCTGCACCATTAGCGAAAGCGTTAATGCGATCGCGACCAAAGCCCGATGTAAAGATAAAGGTATCGTTTCCAGCCCCACCATTAAGGATATCATTGCCAGCCCCACCATTGAGGTTATCAGCCCCAGCCCCACCATTGAGGTTATCAGCCCCAGCCCCACCATTGAGGTTATCAGCCCCAGCCCCACCAATCAGACTATCATTACCAGTACCGCCATCAAGATAATCATTATCATCATTACCCGTCAGGTTGTCATCGCCAGCATTACCAAAGATGTTATCTTTGCCACCTGTCCCATTTAGGGTGTTGCCTCCATCATCTCCAACAGTTAAACCAATTACATCAACAACGATCGCACCCGTGAGATCGGCTCCGACAAAGGTTGCATTAGTGAAATCAACTTTAGATAAATCAGCGTTAGACAGGTTGGCACTAGTGAAATTTGCACCAACAGCGATCGCGTCAGTAAATTTAGCACTACTTAGGTTCGCTGTAGTAAAGTTGGCATTAGTAAAGTCACCTTTCGATAAGTCAGCGTTGACCAGACGGGTATTTGTGAAATTTGCGCCTATAGCAGACTCGTTGATTATAATGCCTTCTGCATTAGCTTGGGTGAAGTTCGCTCCACTCAAATTAGTATCATCAAATAGAGCACCTGTCAGGTTTGTAACTGTGCTGCCAGAGGAACTAAAATCAGCACCAATCAAATCGGCATCATCGACTTTAAAGCCACTTAAATTAGCGCCGCGAAACTTAAGATTACCGATCTTACCGGGTTCGAGTCGGGCATCACTTAGAACAGCATTACTGAAATTAGCTAGGTCAAAGATCGAGTTTTGCAGGGTAATATCTGTGAGTTTTGCGCCTTGGAAATCAGCACCTGTTGCATTAACATCAACCCAGAGAGTTGCCTCAAGGTCAGTTTCATTAAACTTGGCATTCGTAAAATTAGCACCTGTCAAGTCAGCAGCTTTTAACTTCGTCTTAAATAAATCAGCTCCTGTGAAGTTTACCCCAGTAAGGTTAGGTCGTTCAGATTGTTCCCCACTTAGATTTGCTTCCTGCAAATTTGCACCTGTTAGGTTAGCATTTGACAGGTTAATGTCTTTCGTATTGATCAGCGACAGATTAGCCCCAGTCAGGTTTGCGCCACTCAGATTTACATTCTCCAATGTTGCCTTGAAAAAATTAGCTGGTGTCGCAAAGGTAGTATTAGGGGCAAAGATGGCATTTGATGCATTTACATTGAACAGCTTTGCTTCCTCAAAGGTAGTACCTCTGAGTTGTGTACGGACGAATTGAACACCTGTGAGAGTGGCTTTGAAAAAAGTTGAGCCATTCAGGTTTTGACCGTTAAAGTTATTTCCAGACAGGGTTTGTTCGTTAAAGTTTAAAGCTGGCATGATTGATACTCTACCTCAAGAAAATTTATT
>JAHHGZ010000069.1 GCA_019359595.1 Cyanomargarita calcarea GSE-NOS-MK-12-04C | reverse complement strand
GAGTTGAAGCCCTCTAATTGGGGAAAACGCCTGTGGACAAGAAGGAGCCGTCTCCCTTGGTTGAAACAGGAAGTAGACAACAACTATTACAACGATGTCAATAGTTGTCTAAGTTCTATAGAGCAGAACACCAGAGGAGTCAACGTTGATGGTGCCAGTATCAATCTCAATGCCAATAACAGCATCTGCTCCTAAACGCATAGCTCGCTGTTCTAATTCAGCTAGTGCCTTTCGTTGTCCTTCCTCGAAAAGACGCTCGTAGCTGCCAGTGCGTCCGCCAACAAAATCGCGAATGCTAGCCATAAAATCTCGAAGGAAATTGCTGCCGTAGACGACTTCAGCCGTCACAATGCCTAAATAGGATCTGATAACGGCTCCCTGAATCACATCGGTTGTAGTTATAATCATAGACTGATCCCAAAATCATTAACGCTTATAACGATTGTGGGTCTTTTATCCGGGATTTTCACTCTTGTTAAAAGTAAAAATGTAAAGTATTACCGGGTTTTGAAAAGCCTACGGGTGTAAAAAAAACTAAGGGCACTAGTGGTATTTACCTTAAGGAACAACATTAATTGATCATGAATCTTTCATAAAGTAACCAAATAGTGTTTTCAAAATTGAATATTTTTGTTTTAATGTACATGCAATCACGGAAAATGTGGAAAAAGCTGCAAGAGTTTCAGGTAATCGACAGTGTTGAATAAGACATCATTCCTCCTAAGTGTTCTCTTGATGGGAAGCATTGCCACAACAATGCCGGCAGTAGCTCAGGTTCAGGTTCCAACAGCCCAACGCACAAATCCGCAGTTAAAACAACTGTTGGATGAAGGTCGCAGGCTAGTGGATGCAGGAGATGCAAATGGCGCGATCGCCGTTTATCAACAAGCCGCAGCCCTAGAACCAAAAAATGGCACGATTCATTCTGGTATAGGCTATTTGTATGCTCAACAAGGAAACTTTCCGGCAGCATTAGCCTCATACCGTCGTGCTGTTGCCCTAAGCCCCAACAATGGCGATTTTCAATATGCCTTGGGTTTTATCAGCGGCAATATGGGAGACAATAAGAGCGCGAAAGATGCCTACCGCAAGGCGATTCAAATCAACCGCAATAACGTCAATGCCTATTTAGGATTGGCTACAGTTTTACTGCGTTTGGGAGAAACAACCAATGCGATGTGGGCAACTGAGCAAGCAATGAACTTGGATGCTAGAAATCCCCAGGTTTTTGAGCTGCGCGGAACATTTTTGATGAAACAGGGTAAATCTAGAGAAGCGATCGCGATATTTCAAAAGGCCCGTCAGTTGTACCAAAGTCAGGGGAAATCAGACAGTGTGGCTAGAGTAGAAGCCGTGCTGCGACAATTAGGGGCGTGATATCAATCCAACTAGCATTGGGTAAATATTTGCTGCTCGCAAGGTGGGGAAAACAGATATTGCTAACTTTCCCCAACTTGCTTTATTATTACCTGGAAATAAATTTCACAGCGAGAACCTTAAACCCGTTAAAACTGACCGGAATGCACCAATGTCAGGAAGCCCAGAAATAAATTTCGGCTTAAAGCTTAAACCCATTAAAATGGGTTAAAAACTTTACTCAGTAAGCTAAAAGCTTACTTAAGCTATTAGCCCGAAATTTATTTCAGGGCTGGATTTAGGTCTTCCACTCGAATGGTGCATTCCGGTCAGTTAAAACGGGTTGAAAAAATTATTATGTGAGTTTAAAGGAGTTATGTAAACCGTCTTACCTAATAAGTTAGGTCTTTTCAATTTCGTTAAATCTGGGGCAATAAATTTTCCACAAAATCAGTAAAATTCCCCTACGCAAGAACTTTGAAGTAGCTTTAGCTTGAAAGAGTCAGTTTTTTGGGCTACTTATGGCATTTTGGCGCACCTATTATCATCTAATTTGGGCAACAGATTCACGCCAACCGTTAATTACCCCTGCTTGCGAATCGGAACTTTATAGTTACATTATCGGCAAAGCATATGCTATTGGTTGCATTATCCATGCCATTGGTGGCATAGAGGATCATATTCATCTGGTGGCTTCAATTCCTCCGAAAATATCGATATCTGATTTCGTCAAGCAAATTAAAGGCAGTAGTGCTTATCATCTCAACCATACTCCTTCCACTTCTGCTTTAGGCTTTAGCTGGCAACATGGATACGGGGTTTTGACGTTGGGGAGTAAGCAATTGGATGAGGCTAATACCAATTCTGTATGAGGTTGCGCTTTATTCACCCACAGGCTGAAGCCTGGGACTATACGTACAAAGCCCACCTGCGTGGGCTAATTAGGCGCATCTTCATAAAGAAATGGTATAAGGTTTATGTGATGAATCAGAAAGCTCATCATTCGGGTGGGAAAGCAATTAAGGCTTTGGAACGTTGTGATGAGCCGTAATGAACAGTGAAATTTATTTCCGGGCTGGTTATCATGGCTTGCAAGGAGCCGTGAAATTGATTTCCGGGCGGCTGACTAGCTCATCACACCTATTTAATCTTCACATCGGCATCCTGTCCATCCCACCGCTTTAAACTGGCACTAGGATCTGTTTGATAAGCATTTTTTACAGTTACCCAATTACTAGCGATCGGCATTCGCCAACCTGTACCAAACGCGCGATCGGTAATTTTCAATCCGGGAGGTGCTTGTCTGCGCTTGAATTCGGCACGGGCTACCATTTGGATGACTCTATCTACAACTTTTGCATCGTGTCCTGCTGCGACGATTTGGGCTGCTGATTGGTGATTGTGAATCAGGCGTTGCAAGATGTCGTCTAATTCATCGTAAGGCGGTAGAGAGTCTTGGTCCACTTGACCTGGTTTGAGTTCGGCGCTTGGTGCTTTGTTAAGAATATTCTCAGGAATTCGGGAGTGCAAAGTGGAGGATAGGGAGTGGGAATTTAACCAGCGACATAGGGAATAAACGCGAGTTTTCGGTACGTCGGCAATGACCGCTAAACCGCCGTTCATATCGCCATACAAGGTGCAGTAACCCACAGCCATTTCTGATTTGTTGCCTGTGGAAAGCAAAAGATAGCCAAATTTATTAGCGATCGCCATCAATAAATTACCGCGAATCCGAGATTGAATGTTCTCCTCTGCCAATCCAAATTCTGTCCCTGCAAATAACTCAACTAAGGTGTTATCAAATCCTTGCATTAACTCGCCGATGGGTAAAATTTGTGTTTTTATACCGAGATTTTCCCCTAATGCCAGAGCATCAATCACGGAATGGTCGGAACTGTAGGGTGAAGGCATGAGGACAGCGAAGACATTTTCTTTACCTAGTGCAGATAAGGCGATCGCTGCTACTAATGCAGAGTCAATACCACCACTCAATCCCAAGACGACTTTAGAAAAGCGACATTTACGAGCATAATCTCGCACTCCTAAAACCAAAGCCTGCCAAATTTCTTCGTCTTCTGTTTCTGATGCAGCGACAATGGAACTTAACAGAAAATCTCGCTGTTCTTCATCAAATTCTAATACTACCAAATCAGCATCAAAAGCATTGGCGCGACACATAATTTCACCCTGACGATTCATGGCAAAACTGTTACCATCAAAAATTAAATCATCGTTTCCCCCCACTTGATTGGCATAAATCATCGGTTGTTGGAAACGTACCGCACTATGTTTGAGTATTTCTTCGCGGAAACGTTGCTTGCTGACGCTGTAGGGCGAGGCTGATAAATTCACGATCAAGTCTACACCGATAATCGCTAAGTCAGCAATGGGATTTGTGGCGTAAGTTCTTTTACCCCAAAATTCCTCATCATTCCATAAATCTTCGCAAATCGTAACGCCAATATCGAGATTGTCTAAAGTGAAGTAATTCGCTTGTAAACCCGGTTCAAAATAGCGTCTTTCATCAAAAACATCGTAAGTAGGTAATAACCGCTTGTGAAAAATTTGCTGAACTTTGCCATTTTCTAACAAAGCCATACTATTAAATAAAGGTTTTCCACCTGTAATTTTTGCCTGTAAATTTTCTGTAGCAGTACCTACTAACACAGCTAAATTTGAAGGTAAATAACAGGCCAATTCCCCCAAAGAAATATTCATTGCTTCTACAAAACTAGGATTTAATAATAAATCCCTGGGAGGATAACCACATAAAGAAAGTTCTGGAGTTAGCAATAAACGCGCTCCATCTGCGACTGCTTTTTGTGCCGCATCTAGAATTTTTTGGGCGTTTCCAGGGATATCACCAATTGTGGGGTTAAGTTGAGCGATCGCGATTTTCATGAGGAGGTGCAGAGGGTTTATAAATTTTGTAGGAGGTTTGTGTAATGTTTTAATTATTGAATATTCACGCATTCATTTGCTACTTCCATTTGGTGCTATCGAGGATTAAATAAAGACTAAAGGCTTATTTTTGAAGGGTGCAAAAGCTTCGGCATTAAATTTATATAAACTTGCTGGACGACCTGCTCCTCGTGATACTTTTATTCCGGTATCGCACAAAAAACCTAATTTCAGTAGACGTGCGCGAAAATTTGAATAATCAGAAAAATTTTCCCCTAAAACAGTTGTGTATAACTGATATAAATCATTTAAAGTAAATGTTTCTGGCAAAACATCAAAAGCCACCGGACTGTATTCTAATTTATTTCGCAAACGCCTATGTCCATAAGCCAAAACTTCATTATGGTCAAAAGCTAATTGCGGCACTTTTTTAACTGGATACCAAGCAATACCAGTGACTTTATCCGCAATTAATTCTGCTTCTTCAAACCGCACTAGAGCAAAGTAACTAACTGATAGATAGCGCACCCCAAAACTATTTATATCTTCCCTTGGATCGCGTTTTGGACCACCAAAAGTGTATAGTTGCTCTAAATAAAGATTATTTACTCGAATTTTCTCCGCCATAATCCGATAGGCAGCGTCTTCTAAAGATTCACCTTGACGCACCAAAGTACCTGGCAAACTCCAATAATTTGAAAATGGTTCTTGCTGCCGCATTACCAATAAAACCAACAGCCGATTTTGGGCGGTATCTACAGAAAAAATTACATTATCCACACCAACCTTAAAATCAGCCAAAGGTTGTTGATTTAGCGGATCTGCAATTTTTTTTTGGTTGCGTCCTGCCATTGGTATAAATGTTGTTGATGAATATAAGCAACTACCGGAGGTATGAGGACGTCGGTGTCTCCATTCTCACGATACGCAGTCGAGGAAACATCTAAACCAGTTAACTCGGCGATCGCAATATGCGCTCCCAACTTTTCCAATCCCTGCAAACTAACATTATCTATTACATACCCCGGACGCGGCACCACAAGCAATTGCACTTGCCGCAACAACTCTTCACTCCGATACCAACGGGGTAGCTGAGTTAACAAATCGGAACCGACTACCAGAGTAAACTTTGCATCTTCACCCCAACGAATTTTCGCTTTCTCCAAAGTTTCCACCGTTCGCAAGCTACTCAAATCTTGCTCCAGACTAATATTGTCTCGCGGCGAATCAATATCCGCAATCAACAACCTTAACATCGCCGCTCGATGTTCTATAGTTGCTTGATGTAACTTAAAAGGATTATCCGCTGCCCAAACCGCTACGCGATCGTAACGCTGCGACAACCACCTTAAAATATCTTGATGCCCAGCAGTCGGGGGGTCTGCACTCGTACCAAATAAAGCAACTCTAAGCATTTGTTAGTTGTTAATTGTTAGTTGTTGGTTGTTGGTTGTTGGTTGTTGGTTGTTTGCCACTAACCACTAACCACTAACCATTAACTCTTCGCTAGTTCTTTGTTTTTGCGTTTGATGAGTCAGTTTTTCTAACTCAGCAGAAATCTTCACTTGCAAAGAAACAGGATTATCCAAACGTCTCACCTCCACAGGCAAATTTGAAACCGTCGTAGCAGTTCGGTGACGAATTTCTGTCAAACTTTCAGGTAATTTTATCAATTTCCCCTCTTTGACCATCAACTGCAACAAAGCTTCCTCCCCTGGAAGCGCTTCTTCAGTTATCAATCCCAACCGATCTTTTTTTTGTTCTAAACTGCGAAAAATCTGCTTGCGTCCGGGATAAGTCATCTTTCCACTGGACTGCTTCATTACCGGGATGCCATCAACTTCCACCAACTTGTAAACCCCATTCACAGGGGAACCCGTAACCAGTCTTGTACCTAACCCATAACCATCAATCTGGGCACCGTTTGACTTTAATCTGGCAATTTCCCACTCATCCAAATCACCGCTAGCAAAAATTTCTACACTAGGAAGCAGCGATCGCACTTCTTTTGACAATGCCAGCAAATCCCCAGAGTCCAACCTGACTCCAGTTAATTCTATTTCTCCTGAATTTACCTTTGCAGCCAACCGCTGGGCAGCTGCAACTGTATCGTATGTATCAATTAGCAATGGCGCACCAGGAAAATATTGATGAAACGCCGTAAATGCTTGGTCTTCACTGCCTTCCATTGCTGACAGCGCCATTACCAAGGCATGAGCCATCGTACCACTTGGCAATTCTCCTAACTGTAACGCTGCTAACACGTTGGATGTAGCATTTAAGCCACCCGCCAAAGCCGCCCGCGCTGCCCACAAAGCACCTTGGGGACTAAACGCCCTTCTTGTCCCAAATTCCAGTAACGTTGCTTTCTCCCCCGCCACATCACGCAATCGTGCCGCTCGCGTAGCAATCAAAGTCTGATAATTTAATGTATTCAACAGATAGGTTTCCACCAACTGCGCCTGCCATAAAGGTGCTTCCACCCGCAATAATGGTTCGTTGGCAAATACCGCTGTACCCTCTGCTACCGCCCAAACATCACCGGTGAAACATCCCTCACTCAGTAACGACCAAAAACGATCCGGTGCCCCATCAAAAATTCCCGTCCTCTGCAAAGCCTCGATATGTTCAACACGAAAGCGGAATTTTTCTAGATAAGCGATCGCCTGCGCTAAACCCATCGCAATTAGATAGCCAAAACCTTCTGGCAACCGCCTGACAAACAACTCAAAACTAGCCCGTCGTTGTTCAACACCTTCCCCGGTATAACATGCCGCCATCGTCAACTGGTAAAGGTCTGTCAGCAAACTGCAATCTTCTTCAGAGACATTCAGCCCCTGATGATACCTTTCGTCTGTATCCCCAAAATCCAACCTTGGTAAACTCATGCAAAGCGCCTTTCCAAGAATGCTTCTTTTATTATGGTAAGATTTACTATAATTAACGTCAAGTATTTGAGTCTGCCTGGTCAAGAGTCTCCATAATATGGTTGCCTTAATGATAATATTATCAAATAATTAACATTGCTTAATAGTTGATTTCTATTTAGGGAAAGATCGCAAACAGACAAATCAGATGATTAAGTAGCTATATTACAGTTAGAAACGAATTATCAAGTTTCGACAAGCCCCGAGGAATGGGGAAAAAGCAAAAATTTTCACCTCAAACGCAATATTTTCGTTAAAAAAGCAGATTTCTACCATTGCTGTATTACAGTCAGATTTTTGATTTTCACAAAATTAAAGCAAGAGTATTTAAACAAATATGTCGGAAGGTGTAAATATATTATAAAAATGAGATCGCCGTAAATTTGAGAATTAAAGTGTAGATGTAGCAATTCAATAGCAATTAAGTAAAAGGCAGTGTAATTTTATGGCTATTATTACCAGGATTATTGCCAGCATCACCCAGTATATCTCTGAAGCCGTAATCCGAATTTTTGGTCCTAGTGATGATGCTTATCCGCTCGTTGGTGTTCAACCATTTACTGGTGACGTTTATAAAGAAGGTGCAGCAGGAAGTTGGTAGATGGTCGTTTATCAGATGAGTCAATTAAAATTAAAGTTCGGTGGATTCAGTTTTTGTTCATCCACCGACTTTTTTTAAAGTTAGGAGTTAGGAATATGTTGGTATCAATAATTTCACCCTTAATAAAGTAATTTTATAGCCTTTAGTGTTAACCGAAGACTAAAGAATATTTCGGAAAAACCAAATTTTTGATAACACACTTTTTAAATTTAATTATATCCCAACTCCTAACTCCTAACTTCTATTACTACAATCCATCCCACTGGAATTCAGCCAAAAGTAGCAAGCAGAAAACCATCAATGCACCTGTGGAGATAAATTGCCATTCACTTATATAAGGCAACAGCAAAATCCCCAATATGTGAAGTATACCGATAAAAAATACAGCACGCGATCGCACTGCAAAAGCAGTAGAGAGATAGCCTAGGGCACTCAGCCCCAACCACAGAGGACATAAGTTTAATAATATTTTATCCCAACCGAAAAAAATCCCAAAATCAGTTAATATTAACCCAAAAAGCATCAATATTATCCAGCAATAGAGTATCCAACCGACTTCTCTAACATTTACCCAATATCGAGTCCAAGCAACCATTACAGCTACACCAACAAAGCTGAGTATTGTCCACAAAATAGCTTGCAAACTCCAATCTACAGAAAGGAACTGTGCCGTAAAAAACATGGGAATCAGTAGCAAACTCCAGAATAGGCAAGCTTGATCGATACGGGTGTAAAACGTCGAGTAAAGTATTTTTTTGCCAATTTTCCAGTTAACGAACCAAAGTCCATCCAGTTCGTCAATGTCCACTATTGGCTGTTTGCGACGCAGAAGCGGTACTGAATAATCAAAAAAGCTCATTTTATTCGTTGCCAATTTTTAAGAAAATCTCAGGTTGATCGGCTTTTATCTGCCGTAATTGTCTTCTATATAAATTCAACAACACCTGAATAAAACTCTATCTATGGCAGTGACTTCACTTATATTATGTTCTGTCTATGGTTGTAATTATGTCACTTTACAAAAATACACGGTTACACAAATTTAGCCGTCTTTTTAAGTTTCGCAAACCGGGTTATGAACAGCAATCAAATTCCTGTCTTGAAATCAAGACAAATAGGACTTACCCGTGCCTTTAAAATGCTCATTTCAAAGGGTTCAATTTTGTGTTCAGCGTTCTTTGCGTCTAGGCCTTGCCGAGAAAGCTCAACGGCTAAGTGGTTAATTATTCTGTGAGGACTGACGCAAAATTGTCTCAAAACCTCTTAAGGATTCGATTAGCAGGGCATTCAATATTGAATTAGTGTTTGCCTTTAGGCATTATTAGTAGAGCAAGTCTACTATAGTTCTTTAAACCTAGCCTCGTATTTTGTATGCTGAAGTCGTTTCAGATAAGTAACTTTAGGCTTTTTCAACACCTTGAACTTTCAAGGTTAAGCCGTGTCAACCTAGCTGCTGGCAGAAATAATTCTGGAAAGAGTACGTTTCTTGAAGCAGTAGAACTTTATGCTAGCAATGCTTCTTCCTTAGTACTTCTTGACCTTCTAGAGTCTAGACAGGAGACTTGGTTTAGCGAAGCCCAACAACTGCATTCCCAAAATTTCCTGAGTAATCCTGTACGACATCTTTTCTTTGGGCACCAATTGCCTAAAGTCGGAGGAAAAGGTATTTCTCTTGGGGACATTTCCTCGCATACAAAGCTCCATATTAGTGCTGCTGTGTATCAGAATAAAAATGATAACGAAGGTACACTGAGGAAAATTCGTGTTTCTGATCTCGAATTCGATGAAGATTTATCTAACGTTGAAGTTTTCCTGGTAGTAGAAGAAGGTGAAAAAACTAGAAGAATTTTTAGATTAGATCGGGATGTCAAAGACATTCGACGTAACTCTAGAATTCTTTATGAGAGACATGAATCTGAGTTTAAATACATATGGCAAATTGTTTCGACAGAAAATATGACTAATCGAAAATTAGCTGCTCTTTGGGATTTAACGAGCTTAACTAATTTAGAATCAGAAGTTATTTCAGCGCTTGCTTTGATTGATAATCGAGTTTCTGGAGTTGCTTTTGTAGAAGATGTTAGTAGAGGTCGTTCCGGCGACAATCGTATTCCACTAGTAAAAATGGAAGGAATAGATGAACCATTACCTCTCAAAAGTATGGGAGATGGTATTAACCGTTTGTTTCATATAATTGTTGCTCTTGTAAATGCTAGGAATGGGATTCTCTTAATTGACGAATTTGAAAATGGATTGCACTGGAGTGTGCAACCTAAAGTTTGGGATATTGTTTTTCAGCTATCGGAGAGACTTAATGTTCAAGTTTTTGCAACAACACATAGCCGTGATTGCATAGAAGGATTTGAAAGTGCATGGAATAAATACCCTGCTCTTGGTGCTTTTTTTCGGTTTGATATGAGGGATAAGTTTATCAAAGCAACAGAATATACATCTGAGACGCTTACTGACGCTATTGATATGGATGTTGAAATGCGGTAATTAATATGAGTAGCGTTTGTAAGCAAGATACAGATAAAATATTACTTGTTGAAGGTGATAATGATTGCCATGTTGTAATGGCTTTATGTGCTGCCCATACAATCCCTGAAACTTTTGGTATGTACCAATGTGGTTCAGATGTTGGGGTTTTAAAGCGATTAAATGCCCTAATTGTACGCCCTAATCCTCCTCAAGTAATAGGTGTTATGCTCGATGCAGATAATTCCCTTGCTAGCAGATGGGAGAGCATAAAAGGTAAATTAAAGCATTACAATTATGCGTTTCCGACAAAGCCTGATGCTGATGGGACAATAGTTCAGAGTTTGGCATATGAACCATTACTTGGATTCTGGCTCATGCCAAATAATCAGGACTCTGGTATGTTAGAAGACTTTTGTGCAGAACTTGCAAAGCCAGCATCACTAGCATTTGCACGAGAATGTGTTGAAGAGGCACAAAGAAAGAATCTAACAACTTTTAAAGAAGTGCATCTTAGTAAAGCAATTATTCATACGTATCTTGCTTGGCATAATGAACCTGGCTATCCTTTGGGAAAAGCAATAACAAGACAAGCTCTTCGTCCTCAAACAGATGTCGCAATCAGATTCACCAATTGGTTGATAAATTTATTTACATAAATCCTATGCGAGCGGCATCAAAAAAATAATGTTTCTACAGTTCGTATTCTTTATATGCCTCACCCAATACAACGAACAAAGAGTAAACAACTTGAATAACAGTAAGTAGAGCGGTACAGAAAAACCCAACTATATGAATTTATGCAAAAGTCCGTAGTTGCGCGTATAGCGCTCATATCTAGGGCGCTATACGTGCAACTACAAACCTTTATTTATTTGTACCGACCTACTTAACACAACCAAGTAAATAAAGTTGTTAGTCCTATTTCTCAATCAATAAGGGCTACTTAATTAAACTTAAACCCAAGAAAAGTGCCGCAACAGTACCAGCAACAGAAATTTCACCTTGGATGATTTTTTCTAAAACAGATTCTTGTGGAATTAGAACAACTTCAATCTCTTCTGTAATATCTAACTTTTGGTTGCTAGTTTTCACCACGTTCTCTGCTAGAAATAAATAAATATTATTTGTCTCTTTACTAGGATTATCATGCAGCACTGCCAATTTTCTTACTACAGTAGCAACATAACCAGTTTCTTCTTCTAATTCTCTCAAAGCTGCCGATTGGGCATTCTCTTCTTGCGAATTAAACCGGCCAGCCGGAAGTTCCAAGAAAAATTCCCCAGCACCGTGCCTGTATTGCCGTACAAAAACAATTTCTTTGTTGCTAGTAATCGGTAACATTAGCGCTATATCTGGTTTAATATAAACAAAAAAATCATCTATAACTTTGCCATTAGGTAATTCGATTTCGTCTCGTCTCACCCTACACCATTCATGGTCTAACACCATTTTTGATTGCAAAATCTTCCACTTTTGTAAATTGGTCATACTTTTATCTCAATAAATTGCTAAATCTCTCTCTTTTTTCTTAACCTTTGCGGTTAATTTTTAAATTTTACCTGAAACTTTATTTTATACTTAAAAATTACCACTTAGAGCCAACATAAAAAACGCAATCATGCGAATAAAAGTAGAAACATTCACCGTCAACAAACGCTTTCCCTTGACAATCAGTCGCGGCACAACAACACAAACAACAAATATCTGGGTTAAAATTTTCCAAGATGGTATCGAAGGATGGGGAGAAGCATCCCCATTTGGTGTAGGGAATCATCGCCAATCAACAGATATAATAAAAGCTGCTTTACTGGAAATCGCACCGCTTTTAGAAACATTCAGCCCCATACAACGGCAAGAAATTGAACAAATACTAATTAGAGCTAAACTTCCTACTGCCGCACAGGCTGCTTTGGATATTGCGATGCATGACTGGTTGGGAAAGCGTGTGGGTTTACCGTTGTGGCAAATGTGGGGACTCAACATCAACGCCATAGTACCAATATCTGTAACAATTGGGATTAATTCCCCCGAAGCTGCCAAAAAAAGAGTTCGAGACTGGCTGGAATTTACCGATGTCAAGATTTTGAAGGTAAAACTGGGAAGTCCGGATGGTATGGAAGCAGATAGAAAAATGCTAATAGGGGTGCGAGAAGAAGCACCACACCCAGAATTGTACGTTGATGCAAATGGGGGTTGGAATTTGGAGGATAGTATTGAGATGTGCAATTGGTTGGCAGATTTGGGTGTAAAGTATGTAGAGCAACCACTGCCACGAGGACAAGAAATAAATTTAGCACAACTTAAGGAAAAATCGCCTTTGCCTATCTTTGTCGATGAAAGTTGCTTCTGTGCTGCTGATATACCCCAATTGGCAAACAGCGTTGATGGCATTAATATCAAATTAATGAAATCAGGGGGTTTATCTGAGGCAATGCGGATGGTGCATACAGCGCGATCGCACTCTTTACAAGTGATGTTTGGTTGCTATTCTGACAGTAGTTTAGCAAACACTGCCGCCATACAGCTTGCGCCTTTAGCTGATTATTTAGATTTAGACAGTCACCTCAACTTAATCGATGACCCCTTTACGGGTGCATGGTTACAAGAGGGAAAAATATTACCGAATAACTTACCAGGTTTGGGGGTGCAACGTAGTGCGTCTAGCGCTTAATCAACGAGTAGCTATCCTGCTTCATGAGCAAATCAAAGGAACTCATGGTAAAACTGGTTTAGCAATTTTACGCTACAGCGAAGCTCAAATAGTCGCAGTTATTGACCGAGAAAATGCGGGGCAATCCTTAACGGAATTAACTGGTATCAAACGTAACGTACCGATTGTGTCATCGGTAGTAGCCTCATTACAATACAAGCCGGAAGTTTTGGTAATTGGTATTGCCCCAAAAGGTGGAGTTTTACCAGATGATTACTGGCACGAGCTCAAGGATGCAGTGGCTGCGGGAATGTCTCTGGTAAACGGGTTACACACCCCACTGGCAAATATGCCGGACTTAAAAGCACAGTTGAAACCGGGGCAAATAATTTGGGATGTCAGAAAAGAGCCGGCTAATATCGGTATTGCTACTGGTGCTGCGCGGACTCTTCCCTGTCGGCGAATATTGACTGTGGGCACAGATATGTCAGTCGGCAAAATGTCTACAAGTTTAGAATTGCACCATGCATCACGGTTGCGCTCAATGCGTTCTAAGTTCCTGGCTACCGGACAAACAGGTTTGATGCTGGAAGGGGATGGCGTGGCACTGGATGCCGTGCGGGTAGATTATGCCGCCGGTGCTGTGGAGCAGATGGTGATGCGCTATGGCAAAAATTACGACATTTTATACATTGAGGGACAAGGTTCCCTGTTGCATCCCGGTTCAACGGCAACGTTACCTTTGATACGAGGTTCCCAACCGACACAGATGATACTGGTTCACCGTGCCGGACAAACCCACGTCATTGATACCGTAACAATTCCGCCTTTGTCGGAAGTAATAAAACTTTATGAATCAGTTGCCTATGCCGGGGGTGCTTTTGCGCCGACCAAAGTTGTGGGTATAGCGCTTAACACCCGCCACTTAGATGAAAGTGCCGCAAAAGAAGCGATCGCCGAGACAAAAGCGAAAACTGGATTACCCTGTACAGATGCTGTCAGGTTTGGGGCTGGGTTGTTATTGGATGCTGTCTTGGAGGGGTAAGTAAGGTTGATTAAAATTCATCATGTAAAAGTATAGCGATCGCTCTATCCGGATTGGGTATTTCCTCATACATTTAAAAAAGAGACTTTTGGAGAGGAAATCCCATGAAGCGACGCTGGAAGTCACTACTGTTATCCCTGAATTGGGCATTGCTGTCAATCGGTACGTCTATTTTTATTATTCTGACGCAACCGATTGCACCAACGACTGCACAAGAACCTGCCCCAACTGTAGTTCCAAGCGCTGTAGAGCAGAAAAAGCCGGAAGATTTAAAAAACCCCGATAATAAAAAACCAGAAGAAGCTGCCGAACCTGCACCCACTCCTCAAGAAGTTGTCCTCCGTGAAAAATTGATGGAAGGGGACACCCTTTATAAACAAGGACAAATCGAGAAAGCAGAAAAATTGTATCGCTCGGCTAAAGTACCTTTTAGTACCCAATTAAAACCTGAAGAACGCAAAGAAGCAATAGTAGACCCCACGCAACTATCCCCAGCAGGTAAGGTATACTGGCGGGAGGCACAAGCGGGTATTGCCAGTAAGCTGCAAACCAAAACTTTAGTAGCACTAGGATTATTGGTTGAACAGGTTCCCGAATTTATCCCCGGTCATATCAGCTATGCTGAAATTCTCAAACAATACGGTGATGAGAAAAAATCATTACAGGTATTGGAAACCGCTACAACCCTATATCCCAATCAACCAGATTTAACCAAAACTAGAGTTACAGCCCTCGCAGACGCAAAAAAATGGATGGAGGCATCTTTAGCAGCACGTCAATTTGCCATCCTCAATCCCAACCATCTCCAAACGGCTGAATTTACCAAACTCGCAAACGACAACCTTGAGCGTTACAAATCTCATACACGGGCACAGGTTCGAGGGAATACGATCGCGAACATTATCACTGGTGCTTTGGGTTATGCCGTTACAGGTAGTCTTCTGGGTCCTTTTTCTGCCCTCGATTCTACGATTATGTTGCTCCAAGGTGAACAAGCGATTGGAGAGTCGGTAGCAAACCAAGCGAAAAAGCAGCTGGATTTAATTAAAGATGAAGCTGTTCAAGGGTATGTGAATGAAATTGGACAGAAACTGGTGAAGGTATCTGGACGAGATGAGTTTAAATACGAGTTTTTTATCATTCCAGAAGAAGAACTCAATGCCTTTGCACTACCAGGGGGAAAAGTTTTTATCAACGCAGGTGCGATTATTAAAGCCAAATCGGAGGCAGAATTAGCAGGGTTAATTGGTCATGAATTATCTCATGTAGTCCTTTCTCACGGATTTCAATTAGTTACTGAGGGAAACCTCATTTCCAACGTCACCCAGTATTTACCACTAGGTGGCACTATTGGACAACTGTTTGCACTTAGTTATAGCCGCGACATGGAAAGGCAAGCAGATACACTGGGGACACGGTTAATAGTTGCAGGTGGTTATGCAGCAGATGGTTTGCGGAACTTAATGATGACGCTGGAAAAACAACAGAAAAACGCACCTCCAGAATGGTTGGCTTCTCACCCCGGTGGTAACGAACGAGTCAGCTATTTAGAAGAGATGATTGTCAAAAATCGGTATAACCGTTACACCTATGAAGGTATAGCCCGTCATAGCTTAATTCAGGCAAAAGTAAAACAGCTACTCAAAGACAAAAAAGAAGAATCTGAAAAAAAGAAACGAGATCCTGAATCAAAAAAATAAATTCTTCGTCAGGGAAACTATCAACTCCCTACTTTAACTCCCGTGTGAGGGCGATTATGTCATTAAAAGCCTTTAAGTTACTTCTTTTAAGCAGCCTTGGTTTATCACTATTACTGACGAATTCTCCAGTAATGGCACAAACTGGCGATAGCGTTGTAGTACCCACCACAGGTTCGAGTTCCTCTACAACAGGTAACGGCACTTACGGCAATACATCAACACAAACAGGTAACGGCACTTACAGCAATACATCAACACAAACCAATTCATCTACTATTGATAGTGGGAGACGTTTTACCTGTCAGTACTATAACGGTCAATATGTTGTCATGTATCAGCCAGAAAGTCAACCTGGTCAATTCTTTCCTTGGGCATCTCCCCAAACATTAGGTGGTGGTTGGGATACACAAAAACGCTGTGATACCATTGCCCAACGCTTAGAATCTTATCGTCCAGATGGTTTAGTAGAATTGCAAACAGCGGTAGAAAATAGACAAAATATTGTCTGCGTCACCACCGAGGCTAAACCCTTCTGTCGAATTGTTCTGACAGTACCTCCTGGAAAAGATCCCAATGTTGTCCGCAATAGCGTTTTCCAAAACCTAGCTTCTGCAGACAACGGACAACAAACCACTGCCGTCAACACCTATGGCAGTAGAGGAAACAACACAAGCGAATTATACAATCTAGGTCGCACATTATTGGGCGGTAGTAATAATCGTGTCAGTACGTCGAAATCAGGTATCAACCTGAAAGCTTTCCTCGATCCTAAGGATGGCGGTACAGGTAGAGGAATGCGCAATGGTGTGGCAATTCGCCGTCAGACTACCAAGCCTCAAGCAAATACTACCACCAACACCACTAGAACTCTATTGAATCCTAGTAAATTCCGTCGTCCCTAATTGTTACTCCTGAACCAGTCTAAAATTACCTATTAGCAAAGATTCTTTAGCTATTTGCCGTAAGCCCCGCACCATACCGCTTGCGGTTGGTGTCGGGATATAAGGCAGTCAAAAAGGAAACGTAAAAATGTTTTTCTGCGTAGCGGAAACAATTTTTGAGGGTAGGGTTCTCCGTGGACAAACGTGGACAGCCGTCAACGAAAAATGTCGTCTAAATTTTAAGATCCTTAAAATACGGCTGTCCACGTTTGTCAAGGTTAAATGCAGCGGCAGTTTACTTTTTGACAAATTATTCAGGCTTGTTTTGGGATTCGACATCCTTTTTAAGCGTCTCAACTGTTACACCACCACACGATGTCCATATCTCGAAGAGATTAGTCACGGAGCTTCAAGTAAAACGGAACTATTCTTCCAGCAAGACGGGAGTAAACAAGTTTAAACCCACCCCAACCTTCTCTAGAGATGATTGGGGATTTTTTACATTGAGTTGTGTTAGCATAGCCTGCCCAAGGCATAAATCGCGCATATTTAGATTCCCGACTTATTGAAGAAGTCGGGAATCTTATTCTTCACAAATCATTTAAAAACGCTTTCGGGATAGGGGTTATGTAGTATTCCAATAGCTAATGCATAAATTGCGGTGTAAAATGCTTTAACAACAAATCTTCACAAAACTTTTACAGTATAATTTTTAATATTGCAAATTCTGTAACACTTATAAAGTATAGCGTTTCAAGCTAATTAAGATTTGTTAATGAAATTTAAAAGTCTATTTTTTTATCAAGATTTCAGTTGTACCTCGTTGTTTCTACTTAAGTATCAATACTCTTAAGTTATATTTTTCCTTAAATACGGTAGCAATATTAGTGCTGATGTTTGTATCTGTGATGGATTAACATTTTTCTCATCGCAGGCATTTTAATGTGCAATATTGCTCAGGAAAACCTTGCAATTAGAGATTTATAACTATGGTAACGTTAACACAAACAAATTTTTTAACTAAAGAAAAATTAAAAGTACATATTGTTCAAAACCTTGAAGAACTCAAACTCCATGCAGACAGTTGGAATCAGCTTGCTTTTGAAGCTACTCAACAGTTACCAATGACATCCTATGCGTGGGTATCATCATATTTTGAACACTATGTAGAAGTTGACGAATCATGGTTTTGTGTATTTGCTTATCACGATTCGGATCTAGTCGGTGTTCTGCCGCTAATTGTAACTACACAACGATTCTTTGGATTCAATTTTCCGTTATTAGTTACACGTCGGTCTTCGCAATCATGTTCGCTTGATATTGTAGCCGCATTGGGAATTGAAAATATAGTTATTCCAGTCCTTATTGATGCTGCTAGACAATTTCATCCCCATCATCTGGGAATGGTATTTAACCGTGTACCGGAAAATTCACCTACTATCGCTGCTTTAGAAGGGATGTCAGATATTACCCTCATTAAAGAGCTTGATAGCATGATGGGAGCTAACTTAAAAATAACTGGCTGTTTTGATGAATATCGAGAAAGCCTTAGTGGTAATTTGAGGAGTACTATCAAAAGGTCGGGAAAGAAACTTTATCAGCTAGAAGGAGTGAAAACTATTTTCCTCAAAGGAAGCGATGCCACTGAAAAGCATTTACCTCAATTAATCGAAGTGGAAGCTGCAAGTTGGAAAGGAACTACAGGAAAAATAATTGCAAGTTCACCAACAGATATTTTATTTTACACAAATCTTACACGCCGACTATCAGAAGCTGGTTGGCTTGAATGGCAATTAATTGAAGCTGAAGGTAAGACCATTGCAATCAATTTAGCGATTAAGTTGAAGCGTTCAACCATTATTTGGAAGCTGGCTTACGATGAGAGCTATTCCAAATTTTCTCCTGGCAGTATACTTTTTGAACAAGTGGTTAAGTCAGCCTATGCGGATAAAGTTGAGGAGATTAATCTAATTAGCGATTTTTCTTGGTACGACAATTGGAAAATGGATAAACGCCCACATTACAATCTAAAATTATATTCTCATCAACCGATTTCTTTCCTATTTGGATTACTGCCTGCATATATATTCAAAAAATTGCATTCATTTATTTCACAAGTACGTAGGGCTGTTTGATTTGGTGCTGTTGTTGTTAATATTGGGGAACCCAAAAGTTCTTATGGCTTCGTCCGCTTCCGCACTAAAGTTAAGTAAGAATAACTATTGCATATGATGCGTTCATATCCCTAATTTCTTTAAAGAAGCCGGGGATATGTTTTAAATCAAGTAATCAACACTTTTAGAAGTATTCCTTAACCTTTCAATAGTAAGCTTTTAATCTAGCTAGTATAAGTTGATAGTGCCTAGTCTCGTTAATGTTATTTTATTCCTCAACATCCAGTCATCCTAATATGGTTTCCTTAAGGCTGTATAGACGTTCTACCGGAACTTTTTATAATGGTTTAAGCAAATTTATTATCTTAACTGAGCAGTATTGATAGTCATCCAGTATCAATTTTTTCAGAGAAAAGTAATTTCAAATCAGCACTTTTTGCAATAAAAAAGTGCCCAATTTCCATTTGAGTGTTTAAGAGTTTAAGGACTTTTTGGTTTTCGATTTTGTTTTAGTTGTAGTAAATATCATTAAACAACAAAAAGTACTTATGGCATCTAATCCCGGTTTGCTAATTTCAGAAATACTGACTAACCCTGCTGGTAGTGACTCACCTTTTGAGTATGTAGAATTAATAGCTACTCAAGCTATTGATTTCTCGGTTACTCCTTATTCGGTTGTATTTGCCAATAATGGTACTGGTACTGCCAACGGTTGGATTGCTGGTGGTGCGATTACTTATGGCTTTAACATCACCACTGGTACTGTCAATGCAGGTGATGTAGTTTTTGTTGGTGGTTCTTCAATGGCACCAACTGGTATCAAACTGCGTACCATCAATACAGCGACTACAGCAGGCGATCGCTTCGGTAACGCCAATGCTGGTGGTGTACTTGGTAATGGTGGTGGTAACGCTGATGCTGTTGCAGTATTTGCTAATAATATCAGCAGCGTTACTAATACAACTGTTCCTGTTGACGCGATATTTTTTGGTACTGGTGCAGGTACTGCGGTAGTCTCTAGTGGTGCAGCAGGTTATGAATTACCTGTAAACGACTTATATAGTGGTGGAAAACTGCAGTCAAATAGCTTCTTAGCTCCAGATGCTGTGACAGATCAAGCAATTGTTGCCTCTGGAACATTTAATACAACCACAAATACTTTTACTACACCTCGTACTTGGAGTTCTAGTTCAGCGACAGCTACTTCTGGTATTACTCTTAACCAATCAACTGTTATTCCCAGCGTCAATTTATCTGTCAATCCCAACACGGGAACCGAAGCTGGTGCAACTGCAATTACTGTTACAGCAACAACTTCCAGCCCTGTTTCCGGCAACCAAACAGTTGGTTTGGGGGTAACGGGTACTGATATTACTCCTAGTGATTACACTCTCAGTAGCACTACGATCACTATTCCTAGCGGACAAACTACGGGTACGGCAACTTTCACTATAGTTGATGATTCCCTAGTGGAAAGTACAGAAACTGCGACTTTAACTATTAATAGTCCTTCCGCAGGTATTACACTGGGCAGCACAACTTCCCAGGGAATTACTATTACCGATAATGATACGCCGACTAGTACCACTCCCAACGTCCAAATCACCGAGTACATGTACGATGGTGCTAACAGGGAAATAATCGAGTTTACTAACCTTGGCACCACAGCAGTAGACATGACGGGCTGGAGTTTCGATGACGATTCTCGCATCGCTGGTACAGTTTCTCTAAGTGCTTTTGGTATTGTCCAGCCTGGAGAATCGGTTATTCTAGCGGAAGCTACAGAAGCGGAATTTCGGACAGCATGGGGACTACCTGGTACAGTCAAGGTCATCGGTGGATTAACAGCGAATTTAGGACGTGCCGACGAGATTAACCTATTTGACAATAATAGCCAACTTGTCGATCGCCTCACCTATGGAGATGCAGTAATTCCAGGCACTATTCGCACCCAAAACGCTAGCGGCTGGACTGAAGCAGGGAATCTCGCACCGACTCAAATTAATGCCCAATGGGTACTTTCCACCGCTGGTGATGCTCAAAATTCTCGAACTTCCACTGGGGGTGATATTGGCAACCCAGGTAGTTACGTTAGCAGTTCCGTACCAACTGCTGGTGTCACCATTACTCAATCTGATGGCAGCACCAACGTTACCGAAGGTGGTGCGACTGATGCATATACAGTAGTATTACGCAAGCAGCCAACAGCAGATGTCACAGTTAATATTGGTCCTGACTCCCAAACAACAACTAGCGCTGCTGCCCTGACCTTCACTACAGCTAACTGGAATGTCGCCCAAACTGTAACAGTGACAGCAGTCGATGACAAAAAAGTGGAGAGTAGTGTTCACAGCAGTATTATTACCAACACAGTCACCAGTAGCGACGCTAATTATAACGGGATTACTGTTACCACAGTTAACGCCAATGTCACCGATAACGATTTCGGTTCCTTGAAAAAAATTAGTAGTTTCGCTGGTGCGGGAGCGGAAATTACTGCCTTCGATCCGGTTTCCAAGCGGCTTTTTGTCGTGGACGGTACGGCAAATATTCAAATCATCAATTTCAGTGACCCTACCAACCCCACACCAATTTCGGCGATTAATCTAACGGCATACGGTATAAGTGCAAACAGTGTCGCAGTCAAAAACGGTGTAGTAGCGATCGCCGTCGAAGCTGCAAATCCCAATGACCCCGGCAAGGTGGTTTTTTACGACACTGCGGGCACTTTTATTAAGGATGTCACCGTTGGGGTATTGCCCGACATGATTACCTTCAGTCCCGATGGCAAGAAAGTTCTCACTGCTAATGAAGGACAACCCACTACCACCAGCGACCCAGTTGGTTCTGTCAGTATTATTGACATTTCCCAAGGGGTTGCGGCTGCTACTGTTGCGACAGCTAACTTTACCAGCTTTGATGGTCAAGAAGCCACTTTAAGAAGTCAAGGTATTCGCATTTTCCCAGGTAAGAAAATTTCCGAAGATGCGGAACCCGAATATATCACCTTTTCTCAAGATGGTACTCAAGCTTGGGTAACGCTACAGGAAAATAATGCACTTGCAGTGGTAGATGTTGCCACCGCTACCGTTACCAAAATAGTCCCCTTGGGTCTGATTGACCATAGTTTGCCAGGGAATGAACTAGATGTAAGCGACCGTGATGGTGGTATCAACATCAAGAACTTCCCAGTATTCGGGATGTTTATGCCTGATGCGATCGCATCCTTTGCCGCAAATAATCGCACCTACTACGTGACTGCTAACGAAGGAGATAGCCGTAGTGAAGATGCACGGGTCAGCGAATTAACCCTCGACCCAACCGTGTTCCCGAATGCAGCTACACTGAAATTAGACGCTAACCTGGGTCGGCTAACGGTTTCCGAAATTGATGGTGATATCGATAATGATGGCGATTATGACAAATTATTTGCCTACGGTACTCGCTCCTTCTCAATTTTTGACGACCAAGGGAAATTAGTTTACAACAGTGGTGCCGACTTTGAGAAAATTACTGCCCAACAAGTCCCCAATATTTTCAATTCCGATGGTACTGCCGCAAGCTTTGATGGTCGTAGCGATAATAAAGGACCCGAACCCGAAGGAGTCACAATCGGTGTTCTCAATAACCGCACCTATGCGTTCATCGGTTTAGAACGGGTTGGTGGAGTGATGGTCTATGACGTTACTAACCCAGCAAAACCCCAATTTATCGAGTATTCCCCACCTCAAGTAGGTGACGTAGCCCCCGAAGGAATAGTTTTTGTTCCTGCCAGCGACAGCCCCAACGGTAAAAATTTGCTGGTTTTATCCAACGAGGTAAGCAGAACCGTCACCACCTATGAGGTCAATCTGCCGACTCGAATTAGTGATATTCAAGGTGCCGCACATCGTTCTCCCTTGGTCGGTCAACAAGTAACTAACGTGCCGGGAATCGTTACTGTTGTCCGTTCCAACGGGTTCTATTTGCAAGACCCCAATCCCGATACAAACGATGCCACCTCGGAAGCTATTTTTGTCTTCACTTCTTCTGCCCCTACGGTAGCTGTTGGGGACTCCATCCAAGTTAGCGGTACGGTAAGCGAGTTTCGTCCTGGTGGTACTGGGGGTACTAATAACCTCACTACAACCCAGATTGGTAGCCCAACGATTACCAAGCTTTCGAGTGGCAATGCATTGCCAACTGCCACAGTTATTGGTAATGGTGGTCGAGCAATTCCCAACCAGGTAATTAGCAATGATGCTGCTGCTGCTAGTGGCAATGTCGAAAATACTGCCACGATATTCGACCCAGCACAAGATGGTATCGACTTCTACGAAAGTTTGGAAGGGATGCGGGTACAGGTCAATAATGCTGTAGCAGTAGGCCCCACAAATAATTTTGGTGAAATTCCGGTACTCGCAGATAATGGGGCAAATGGCGGCACTCGGACAGCTAGGGGTGGTATTGTCATCCAGCCTGGAGACTTTAACCCCGAACGCATCTTTGTTGATGACACACTTATCGCCAATCCTCCCAAAGTAAATGTGGGTGATAAGTTTAACGATGCGATTGTTGGTGTAATCGATTACAGCTTCAGCAACTTCAAGCTGTTCAATACTCAAGCCCTGCCTAGCGTCACCTCTGCTGGGTTGCAGCGCGAAGTGACTAATTTAGCTCCCGCAGCCAACCAACTTACGGTTGCAACCTTCAACGTCGAAAACCTCGACGCTGGAGAAGCTCCTACTAAGTTCACTAATCTAGCGAGTCGGATAGTTACGAACCTCAAAGCACCTGATATTATCTCTTTAGAAGAAATTCAGGATAATAACGGTGCAACCAATGACACCGTAGTTGATGCAACGACAACTTACCAGACATTAATTAATGCCATTGTCGCTGCTGGTGGTCCCACTTACCAATTCCGGCAAATTAACCCTGTTGACGACCAAGACGGTGGCGAACCGGGTGGTAATATCCGTGTTGGCTTCCTATTTAATCCCAACCGAGTCCAATTTGTAGACCGTGCTGGGGGTACTTCCATATCTAACACCACTGTCACCAACGTCAACGGTGTTCCCCAAATTTCTGCTAGTCCCGGTCGAATCGACCCCACAAATCCGGCTTTCAATAGCAGTCGCAAACCGTTGGTTGGTGAATTTACCTTCAATGGTCAAACTGTATATGTAGTCAGCAACCACTTTAATTCTAAAGGTGGCGACCAACCCTTATTCGGACCGAACCAACCACCAACCCTTACCAGCGAGACGCAGCGCAACCAACAAGCAACGATACTTAAAAACTTCGTTCAAAGTATTTTAGCGATTAACCCTAGCGCTAATGTTGTTGTCGCAGGTGACTTGAATGATTTTGAGTTTTCTAATCCCCTTACAACCTTAGAAAGCGCTGGACTCAATACCCTAATCGAAACCCTACCCCAAAACGAGCGCTACACCTACAACTTTCAAGGTAATGCTCAAACCCTAGACCACATTCTAGTTAGTAACAATTTGTTGAGCAAACTTGACGGGTATGATGTAGTTCATATCAATTCCGAGTTTGCCGACCAAGACAGTGACCACGACCCTAGTGTAGCCCGGTTTAATTTAGCAACTCCAACCCCAACTCCAACTCCAACCCCAACCCCAACTCCAACTCCAACTCCAATTCCAACAGCCCTGACTAATAGTACTGATAATATTTTTACCATCTCTGGGGGTAGCGGCAAACCAAAACTCTCAATTTCTTTGACAGGAAAGAGTTCAACTTCTGTGAACGAACTGGGAGTATTTGCAGTTGACGATGCCCAAGGTAGAATCAATGGCATTGCTCCTGGTGCAGCAGGTTACACCGAAGCCGCTTTAGCGCGATCGCAAGTAGTTTTATCACCACTAGCAAATGTCCCCAATGGATTTATCAGCGATCCATCACGGTCATTAGAATTTAACAACGGGGATAGGTTGCGGTTCTATTTAGTCAAAAACAGTAGCACCGATGCAGTACGTGCTGGTCAAACTCCTCTATCCAATGTTGTCTTCTCCTCAGCTACTAGCCAAAAAGTTACCGACTTAGGTAACAGTAACTTTACGCTCGCTTTGGAAGATGGTACTGGTGCTGCTGACTTCCAAGATTTGGTAGTGAAAATTCAACCTAGCAATCAACCATTACCTCTGGGCATAGGTTTGCAAGGAAAGTCACAAGCAGAAGTGATTGATTTGCGTGGTCTTACCCAACAGGTGAAAGCTGATTTTGTATTAAACAGAGAAGCAGGGTTCAACAACTTTGTCGGTTTCTACAAAGTTGCTGATGAAAGTGGTGGTATCGATACCAACGGTGACGGTAAAGCAGATTTGACTCCCGGACAAGCTGGTTATACCCAAGCCGCTGTTAGAGGACGTGTTGCGGGAATTGACTTGGCTGTTAGCAACCAAGGTACAGCCAACTTTAATGATAAACAGCTAACAGGAGGAAGTATTTTTGCTCCCTTCTTGATTAGCAACGGGACAGTAGATCAAGTCCTCAATGGGCAAAATAATCAAGTTTACTTTGCGTATTTAGGAGCTAACTCTGATAAAGCTGACCATATTCGTCTATTAGGGAATAACATCTTTGGCTTTGAAGATTTAGCTGGTGGTGGTGACTTCGATTACAACGATGTCACGGTGAGGGTGAATTTGAGCATTGCTTAATATTTGCGAAATATTATAGCAGGGTAACTATTTTTCGTTATCCCACGATATATCCTGCCCCTACAGCATATTCGGCGCAAATGATCGGTTTAACCCCTTGAAGTTAAGTTAATGTGGTGGAGGATTTCTAGTCTGTTTCATTAATTTTGACAAGTCGTAGAACCCAGAATCCGGGTAACTTTTACGAAACCCGGATTCTAACCTCTGCGATATGTCAAAATTAATAACAGGTTCATCCAGAAACGTCAGCGCGTTTTTGTTCGTACATCCTCCTTTAGATATATTGTTATCTAACGTTTTGATGATTTTTTAGAAGCTCTATGTAACAACCTGTAAGTAAATTTATTTGTATCGCATTAGACTTGCAAAACCATAGCAAATATTTGCAAAATTATGATATTTCTTACTATTAGGTTTTTAATCTCAAGAGGCATAAATCACACATAGAACATAGCAAATATATAATTCACAACAATCAATGCTCAATCAGATTCTAATTAGACACCAGGAACCGCATTGTCGGGGTAAATAAATATAGACGATTTTGAAAATATTTTCAATAATAAATTTTTAGTAATTAATGATAATTTTTTTCAAAATATAAAGGTTAGAAGCCGATTTTCTAACCTTCACGACTCATGAGAATTAGTGACTTTGAACCACTAAAGCCTCTACCTGTCTAATAAATAATTCGTGAAATTGGAAAAGTTAAGACGTAGGCTAAATCACTTGCTTAATTAGGTTATTTGCTGATATTTTTGAATCAGAAATTGGTATAGTTAAAACCATATCGATACTAGTATTGTTGCAGTTTAAAAGTGAGCGATATTCCTACCCTGAGGGAAGCGTTTCGCAACGGAGTAACTTTGCGATCGCGTCCCATTAGTCAACTTAATTGCGGTTATTAACCGTCTATTAAGCTGACCATAAAATTTGTTGCTAATTTCCCAATCTTTTTAATGGAATTTTGGAATAATATATGGTATCTACCAGTACGATTCGCTTTTCTCAGTTCAATGCATCGCTGAATCGCAACGCTGAAGGTCAGCTAGTTACTGATTTATCTACACCTAATAATGCTCAGGCAAAAGCTGTAGCAGAAATCATCCAACGCTCCAACCCTGATGTACTGCTGATCAATGAGTTTGACTACGTACAGTCGAACCCCCAGCAACCCGTACAGTTATTCCAACAAAATTATCTTTCGGTCAGTCAGAACGGTGCAACACCCGTTAATTATCCCCACGTTTATATTGCTCCTTCCAACACAGGGATTGCTTCGGGATTTGACTTAAATAACAACGGTGTAACCGTAACGACTCCCGGTGCTGCTGGATACGGTGATGATTCTTTTGGCTTCGGAAATTTTCCCGGCCAATTTGGGATGCTGTTACTGTCGAAATATCCCATCGACACGGCAAATGTCCGCACCTTCCAGAATTTTCTTTGGAAGGATATGCCAGATTCGCTGTTATCTACTGTTGCAACTCCTGGTTCCTCGACTCCTTGGTATTCACCGGAAGAACAAGCAGTATTGCGTCTTTCCTCCAAAAGCCATTGGGATGTTCCAGTCAAGATAAATGGTGAGACGGTTCATGTTTTAGTTAGCCATCCCACACCACCAACTTTTGATGGTACAGAAGACCGTAATGGTAAGCGCAACTCGGATGAAATTCGCTTCTGGGCAGATTATATTACACCCGGTAAAGGTAATTATATTTACGACGATAAGGGTAATAAAGGCGGTGTTGCAGGCGGCTCAAGCTTTGTAATTATGGGCGACCAGAATGCAGACCCATCTGATGGTGATAGTTTTAACAACGCTATTCTGCAACTGTTACAAAACCCTAACATCAATACTAATTCCACCCCTACCAGTGCAGGTGGACCTCAACAAGCTGGTTTGCAGGGTGGTCAGAATCCCAACCATAAAGGTAATCCGGCTTTTGATACTGCTGATTTTAGCGATAATCCTCCGGGTAACTTGCGGACTGATTATGTATTACCCTCCACTGACCTGCAAATTACTGATTCTAAGGTATTTTGGCCTGTCAATACTGACCCAACTTTTCCCTTAGTTGGTACTTTTAATGCCACTCTTCCTGGTGGTTTCCCTAGTTCCGACCATCGTTTAGTGTATGCAGATGTGCAGGTGGGTGCAACGGAAGCAGCTAAAACCATTTCTAATACTGGTTTTTTAGGACAAACGACTTTTGCGACTGGCTTCACCCCCACTAATGCAGCTGGGACTGTGAATGGGACATCGGTGCCGTTGGGAGGATTATCTGGTGTGACTTATGATGCCACCAATAACCGCTACTATGCGATTTCCGATGACCGTTCTTCAAATGCCCGCTTCTATACATTTACGGTTAACCCTGCTACCATCTCGACTGCTGGTGTAACGTTCACAAATGCTACTGGCCTCAAAGATGCTAGTGGTAATTCTTTCGTAGCCAACAGCTTAGACCCAGAAGGCATTGCTTTAACCAAGAATGGTACTATTTTCGTCTCCTCTGAGGGTGAAGTTAGACCTGATTTAGGTTCGACCCGTGTCACCAATCCCTTCATTAAAGAGTTTTCCCTGACCACAGGACAGGAAATTGGCTCTTTACCTGTACCTAAGAAGTTTCTCCCTGTAGTACAAGACACTAACAATAGCGGTACGGTTAACGCAGGTGATACTCAAACATCAGGTATTCGTAATAACTTAGCCTTTGAAAGTCTCACAAT
>JAHHGZ010000068.1 GCA_019359595.1 Cyanomargarita calcarea GSE-NOS-MK-12-04C | reverse complement strand
GCTTGGATGACTTTCAGACGGAGGTCGTAACTGTAGGGTTTGGGCATCGAAATAAATGCGATCGCACGTAAGGAGCATTTGGGATTACTTCCAGTTTATACCATAACCGCCTTGGCGGTTGCTATAATATCAGTTACCCCTTCCCTTAATTTTTCTATCAGTGTCTTTAAACGTCCGGGGTGAACTCCATTTTCTGGTTCCTCAAAACATATTAAACCACGATGTTTTGGGTCATACAAAAGAACTAAGAGCGCTACTAAGCGCAAAGTCCCATCAGAGACAACACGAGAGCTAAAGGTTACACCATCTCGATAACCAATTTCAATTTGATACTCTTTATTTTTCTTGTCTAAGGAAATATCTAAATCAACCACCCCCGGAACTAAAGAAGTCAACGCAGCCGCAATCTCAGCGATCGCTCCTTTGGGTTGGTTTACAGTTGCTGTTTCAGCTTGTATTCTCGATAACACAGTAGCCAGATTTGCTCCATCTGGTTCCAATTCCAATGCAGCAGTAGTGGGACTGGGACGACGTAGAGAAGCAGGGTCAAGTTGGAGAAAATGCCACGATCGCATTTCCTCCCGAATGGCATAAAGATGAGGATATTCGACACTAGTGATACTGGAAAGTACTGTGGCTTCAGCATTAGTCGTTTTTATCGTGCGACCAACCGCCTTTCCATCTGGCATAATATCAAAGGTACGTTTTCCACCTGTCTCCGTTGTGGTTAGCCAAGCTTTATGTTGTCCATATTTCAGAAAAGCTTGCCTAAATTGCGGTGATGTTTCTCTTCCTTGTAACCATAAATCCCTTTCTTCTGATATTGGTAGTGCTGCTTCCTTAACTACAACCAGCCTTTCTATGCCAAGATAATCTTGCTGCAATTGAATTTCTACCTCGTAACGCACGCGAGAGTGAGAAATTTTCACCGTCTCCTCCCAAGGGTCGCGTACTTCGGGAGCTAAAAGTAATTCAACAGCAAAAGTCATCCGGCTGCTTCTTGAACCGTCAGCTAGTAAGCGAAATAACTCCACAGGTTCACCACGCAAACCTCTAACAGCAGAACGCAGGTCATGGACAGCTAAATTTGCCATTAATCGAATCACATCAAATAGGTTAGACTTGCCAGAAGCATTCAGTCCCAAAATTACCTGCAAACTTCCCAAATCTAGAGCAAATTCCTCAAAAGTTTTAAAACCATCTATTTCAATACGGGTCAACATTGTATTTACTTGAGGAGGAGGGAGCAAGTCAAACTAACATTTCCGACTTAATTATGCGTCCAACTACACAACGCTACAATACTACAACGTGACAACATAAAAGCGATGGTCGTTGAGTGACAGGACTTACGATATTGTCACAAATCATCGAAGGGAAGAGACGCTACAAACAAACCTTAATAAACCTTTGCAGTATTTATCCTTTGCGTCACACACCTGAAGGTTATTAATATGCAAGTTACGTAAGTCCTAACTAAGAGCACCCCCTCCCCCCTGTTGTTGTCCAAACAAATATTGTAGTATTCTTTGATTTTCGGTTTGCAGTCCTCGAACTTCGGCTTGCATCTCTCGAATAATTGCTCTGTCTTGCTCAGCTTGTGTCCTGTCCTGTTGCAATTCTTCAACAAAATCACCAATTACACCAACCAAATAGCTAGCGCTTTCCTGTAGTTGTCGGCTGGATTCGGCAAAACCTTGCTCCATCTGAGTAGTAAGTTGGATTATGGCATCAGCGTTAGCTTGTTGTGATGAGCGTAATTCGCTTATGGCATCAGCGTTAGCTTGTTGTGATGAGCGTAATTCGCTTATAGCCTCAGCGTTAGCTTGTTGTGATGAGCGTAATTCGCTTATGGCATTTGTGTTAACTTGCTGTTGTTGCGATACCTGGTCTAACCGGGTTGCCGTCGATAACAAAATATTTTCAATCTGGTCTAGCCTGCTTTCGCCACTTTGAGTCATACTTGCCCTTCCCCCTGTGCCCCAACAAGAAAATCTAAAACCCGGTCAACAAATAAAAAGTGAATTTTAATTTTACCAAAGTTAACAGATATTGGTCTTTTTGAAAACTGGCTTTTTCGTCCGATTGCCTTTTTCTCGTTGGATTATCCAGTTCCAAGCGGCATAATGCGCCGTAGCGTTTACCTTTTGCGATAATAATGAAGCCCTGAGATAACAAGCCTGGATATTGGGAGACTGTTCGATGACGGGGAATATTGCTGATAAACAACTGTCGAAAATAGTCCTAAAAGGTTTCAAGTCTATTGCGACCTGCGACCTCGAACTCTCCAAACTGAATGTGTTGATTGGCGCGAATGGGGAGGGTTCTCCGTAGACAAACGTGGACAGCCGTATTTTGGAGATCCAAAAATTTAGACGACTTTTTTCGTTGACGGCTGTCCACGTTTGTCAAGGTAAAGTGTAGCGGGCGGGTAAATCCAATTTTATCGGCTTTTTTCGCATGGTGCAACAGTTACTCGACCTGAATCTGCAAGTGTTTGTCAGCCGTGAGGGTAGTCCCGATGCCCTGTTGTACTTTGGGCGGAAAACCACGGAACAATTGGAGTTTCAGTTATATTTCGGTCATAACGGGTATTTTGCGACCCTAGAACCAACCCAGGATAACCGCTTAATGTTTGCGAGGGAATCCTTCTGGTGGAATATGAATGGTGAGCGTGAAATAGGGAAGGGGCATCTTGAGACGCTGGCTCTAAGCGGTACTGGGACAAAAATTGATAGTTACGTGGTGCCTGTCATGAAACAATGGCGGGTTTACCATTTTCATGACACCAGTGATAGCGCGTATGTAAAGCAGCCGCACGGTATCAATGATAATGCATACCTGCGTCCCGATGCGCGTAATCTTGCAGCCTTCCTCTATCTGTTGCGTGATAGCTACCCAACATCCTATCAGAAAATCGTCAAAACCATCCGCCTTGTTGCCCCGTTCTTTGGGGATTTTTACCTACGTCCTTCCCCACAAAACAAGGAGGTTATCGAACTCGAATGGTTCGAGCGGGGGCAGGATATTCCCTTTAAAGCGCATGTGCTTTCCGATGGCACCCTACGTTTTATGTGTCTGGCAACGGTTTTTTTACAACCCGAAGAGCTTCAGCCGGAGACAATTCTGGTTGATGAGCCGGAATTGGGTCTCCATCCCTATGCCATCACTGTCCTGGCTTCGTTGATACGTACTGCTTCCAAACAGGTAATTGTTTCAACCCAGTCCGTGGAATTGCTTAATGAGTTTGATGCTGCGGATATCATTGTTGTTGACCGATTGGAGGGGCGTTCTTCGCTTCGCAGATTGAATGAGCAGGAGTTGGAGGGATGGCTTGAGGACTATAGCCTGGGCGAGTTGTGGAAGAAGAACGTCCTGGGTGGGAGGCCTTCACGATGATTCGAGTCAATGTTTTTGTTGAGGGGCAAACCGAGGAAACGTTCGTTAGGGAACTGCTCTACGGGTATTTTCAAGAGAAAAATATATACCTCAACCCGATTCTAGTGAGAACTAGTGCAACGGGGAAGGGTGGTGTGGTGAGTTATGCGAAAATCAAGCCGCAACTACATCGCAAGTGCCTTGAAGACAGAAGGGCAATTGTCACCACAATGTTTGATATGTACGCGTACTCTACCTACTTTTAGGTTAGTACAGTTTTGCATTAATTCGTAGCGTTTTTAAACGCAGAGGGTCGCTGAAGAAAGCGCAGAGGTACGCAGAGTTTTTTTAAGAGGATTCGCTACGAATTTATGAAATTGTGTACTTAGACTGATTCCATAGTAAAGGCTTTTAGGTTATGTTGGTGAAAGCAGTGCGATACGGCTTTAGCCGTAAACATACGGGTATCGCGTTGTCAAAGGGACTACATCTGTGTCCAGGATTTAGATACCACAATAAAAACCAGGGAAGAGGTAAATCAAAGCCTCTCCCGTACCCTAGCGAGAAGCAACGACTCATTTTTTCAACAATCTCAAACCACTCAAGGTAACTAACACCGTGGAACCTTCATGTCCAACGACACCAATGGGGAGGTTAATATTGCCCAGGGAGTTGGCAATTAGAAGCACGACAATCGAGAAAAGAGCGATCGCTATATTTTGTTTGACAATTCTATTTGCTCTTCTACCCAATGCGATCGCTGCTGCAATTTTCTCTAAACGATCTGCCATCAAAATGATATCTGCGGTTTCTAATGCTACATCACTTCCGGCGATACCCATTGCAATCCCTACAGATGCTTGAGCCAGTGCGGGTGCATCATTAATACCATCACCTACCATTGCCACATGACGATATTTTTGCTGTAGTTTGCGGATGATATGCAATTTGTCTTCTGGCAGCAACTCTGCGTAAACTGCATCCACCCCTAACTCTAGCGCTAGAGTTTCTGCAGTTTGCCGATTATCTCCAGTTAGCATGACAACCTGTTGAATTCCCAATTTTTTCAATCTCGTTATAGTTGCAGCAGCTTCGGGTCTGACTCGATCGGCGATCGCGATTATGCCGATAACACACCAAGCTACACCCTCACGAGTTGCAAGGAGTGGTGGAGTGGAGTTCAGAGCTACCCACACAACAGTTTTACCTTGCCGTTCCAACTGCTGGGCTGATTCCTGCAAATATAAAGGTAAATCAGCCCCATACTCTCGCATAAAAGCGACCTTCCCGACAATCACTTTATTCTCACCAATAACACCGACAATTCCCAGCCCTGGATAAGCTTGCACATCGGTAGCTTTAACCCAATCCAACTCATGAGCCGCTTGGATAATCGCTTTACCGATGGGATGCTCTGAAGATGATTCCACAGTTGCCGCTATTTTTAATATATCAGACTGCGAATATTCACTACTAGAAATTACCTTACATACCTGCAATTCTCCTGTAGTCAGAGTCCCAGTTTTATCGAAAGCGATCGCCTTAATTTTGCCAATCATCTCTAATTGGGCACCATTTTTAAATAAAATCCCTTGTCTGGCACCATTCGCAATTCCCGAAAGTAATCCCGGCATAATTGCTGCCATCAACGCACAGGGAGAGGCTACTACCAGGAAGGTGAGAGCTCGATAAATCGTGGTTTCCCAACTCCAACCCCAAATAAATGGTGGTAAAGTTGCTAACAACAATCCAGCAACGACAATTATCAAAGCATATTTTCTCTCAAAGCGTTCGATAAATTGTTGCGAAGGTGGTTCTTCTGTTTGCGCTTGTTCTACCAGACGAATCACGCGCTGAATTAAACTACTTTCTGGTGGTTGATGCACTTTTAATTTTAATGCCCCATAACCGTTAAGGGTACCGGCAAACACTTCGGAACCCACTGTCTTCTCTACAGGTAAAGACTCTCCCGTAATAGCAGCTTGATTTAGGGTACTGTAACCTTCGACAACCACAGCATCAGTTGGAATTAACTCCCCTGGTTTGACGATGATTTCATCCCCCAGTTTTAGCTCAGAGATAGAAACTTCTTCCTCCCTTCCCTGACGGAATAACCTGGCTGTATCTGATGTCAGACTCATCAAACTCTTAATACTGCGTTCAGTGCGTCGCATTGCATAACCTTCCAACGCTCCACTCACCGCAAAAATGAGAATCAAAACTGCCCCATCAATAATTAAATGATATTCCCTGCGCCAGAAACCAAGACAAGCAGCCCCTAGAGCCGCCACAATCATCAACAAATCTACATCTAGTTCTTTTTCTTCCCACAGCGTCGTCAGCCCCTCACGAGCGCTTTCAAAGCCGCCAATGACATAGGCCGCAGGTAACAGAAGTAGTGCTAACCCCAACCAACCGAGATGTAAAGCTAATGCGCCTAAAAGCAACAATACTCCACAAACAACGGCAGCGATGACATCTGAATGTTCTTTTGTAAATTGAGTGAAACGATTCTGGTAGAGCATTGCGATAGCCACGTCCGACTATCTCACCCTAAACCTTGACATTGATGTTAATGTCAACCCTCCTGGAAATGAAAAATCATTGTTCTGCGTTGGGAGAACCTCTAGGTGAAATTAACAGTTATCATTTATGACTTACGGAGAACATAACGAATCTAGGCTTTAAAAATACAGTCTACATAGTTATGGTGGCAGGTTGTCGCGTCCATCGTTGGGAAAATTGAGTGTACATAGTGCAATAGCCAGGTGGTAAAGTCAAATATATGTGGAGGTGGTAACTTATGACCCAAACCCAAGCCCAAACACAAGCAAAAATATACACCTTTGATGAATTCATCGAATGGCTACCAGAAAATCTAAGCGCACGTTACGAGCTACACAATCGAAATCTTATTGAAATGTCACAGCCTACAGGGGAACATGAGGAAGTAAAAGGATTCTTAGCTCGAAAAGTAAGCGTAGAATTTGACCGATTAAATCTTCCGTACTTTATTCCCAATCAAGCTATAGTGAAGCCTCCTGAGAAAGAGTCGGGGTATTTTCCTGATGTACTTTTATTAAACCGTCCGAATTTATCCAATGAAAAACGCTGGAAAAAAGAAGCTACTGTCAGTGACGGTGCGTCAATACCCTTAGTTATCGAAGTAGTTTCAACCAACTGGCGTGACGATTATCATTTTAAATTTGCTGACTATGAGGAGATGGGCATCCCTGAGTACTGGATTGCAGATTATGCGGCATTGGGGGGTAAAAAATTCATTGGAGACCCCAAACAACCTACTTTTTTGGTATGTCAGCTTGTAGGGGATGAGTACCAAGTTACTAAGTTTACAGGCAACGAATTAATCATTTCCCCCACCTTTCCCAACCTGAAACTTACCGCGCAACAGGTTTTTGACTCGGTTTTATGAGTGCGCCTATATATACTGTCACCTTCTTGGTTCGTTTCATAACATTTATCAAGAAAACACGCATTAACTTAAATTCCCATCATTCAAAAACTGCGGCTTGAGTGCGATACTCCTACGGAGTGGCAGGGCCAACGCATTTTTTCTGTTAACTATGCTTGCAATGCACTTCTGAAGGGAGTAATACTAGCGATAATCAAAACCTCTGCTACTCCCAGTCGTCCAACCTTTCGCCCAATTGATTTAAAACATGATTGGGTAAATATGATTGAGTACTTCCATTAATAAATCTTCTGGGCAGGTTGAAATTACTGCTCCTTGTCTGGAACGATAGTCTAATGAACGCAGTTGATCGGTCATGATTACACCCGTTATAGGTAAATTGTCAGGAATGCTTACATAAAAAGGGTTTCGGCGTTTCGTATTGCTGACTGGACAGACAAAGACAAAACCACGATATTGATTGAATTCTGTGTGACTAATAACCAAAGCTGGACGAGTACCCATTTGCTCGAACCCTGATTGGGGGTCGAAGTTCAGCCAGATAAAATCACCTCGTGAAGGGACATAATCTACCATTCTTCCTCTCCCATTGGTTCTCCCCAGTCAATCTCTTTTTCGTCTTGTAGTTCTTGGCTGATTAATTGCTGGAGTGAATATTTACCTAATTGGTGTATTGGTTGGATAATCAGTAAACCATTTTCAAGACGGCAATCCACTTCACCATTTACTGTCAGAGCTAATTCGTCAACGATGTATTTGGGAATTCTAATGGCAAGAGAGTTACCCCAGCGTCCAATTTGGGTTTTCATAAGCACTACCTCTAGATATACAATGTATATCCTATCTCTTTGGGTAACGCAAGGCTTGCCACTAATAAGGCATTTTTCGCGGTATTTACTCAAAGTATTAGTTTGTATCTATTGTGGGTGAATGTTCTTTTTTTTAGTTGCTTTTACTGTGAAATTATTAACCTGAAAAATTCCACCCATCCCCAGTATTCATTGGACGCAATATAGCAGAGCGAGATATTGCAGACTTTTTTCAGCAACTCCACATATTGGGACTAGCAGGAAAACGTCAATCGCGATCGCACAATTTATGCATGAATATCGATGTTATCGATGAAAAAATTTCACTCCCTCCCCTAGAGCGTGGCGATCGCTTGGTAATTTCAACTGTCGGTGCGTATAACAACACAGCATTTTGTGTTAAGTTTGGGTTATTTAGCTGGTAGTAATGCTAATCCTGAGTTAGAAAGTGGCTTCTTTCAAGGTCAATATAGCGCGATCGCTCAGTTAACATGGAACCCCAATAGTCAATCTGGCATTGGTTTGACCTATGTTAATGCTTACCAAAAAAATTGGGGAGCAATATTTGACCTTGGTAGTAGTTTTGCTTTTGTTGGGACTGTTCCTGCCAACTATCCTTTCAGTAAAATAATTAGCAACTCTTACGGAATAGAAGCTTTTTACCAATTCAGTCCTCAATTTGCAGTCAATGGTTACTTTGGCTACACCAACGCCAAATATTTGACAGGAAACGACAGCGCAGATATTTGGTACTATGCTTTAGGGATGGCTTTCTGCGATTTAGGTAAAAAAGGTAATCTTGGCGGTATTATAGTTGGTGCAGAACCTTACCGTAGCGATAATTCCCCACCTGCAAACGATTTGTCTTTGCATATTGAAGGCTTTTACAAGTATCAGCTAACAGATAATATTAGTATCACACCCGGTATTATTTGGATAACGGCTCCCGGTCAAAATGCTGACAATAGCGATGCCATTATTGGTACTGTGAGGACTACTTTCAATTTTGAAAGAACTAATGTTAAGTTACAATAGGTATTTGGAATCATAAAAATCTATTTTTAGCCTTAACGTACCGTCTTTTTTAGTGCAATCGTTGAATTGGTAAGTTCAATCATGACTATTAAGCAGCTACCAGATTATTAAGTTGTAATTCACACTGTTGAAATATATAATTAACAGCAGCAAAGAGTTTATCTAGCTCTTGAATAGAATAATATATAGTGTTTATACTGAAAAGTTCTGATTCCAGTTTACCAAACTGCCAATGCTTACCATTAGAAACGATACCAAAGATAACTATCTTAAATTCTTCATTTAGCCTCCCAGCCGCAATCATTTCTGCTAAACATTGTGCCCATCCAGCTTCAAAATTATCTTGTTTAGCTTCCACTAATATAAAATATGGCTTGTCAAACACTACTTTTCCTAATGACGACCTTCGAGCAAGAATATACTCAGGAAAACCAGATAATTTTTCATCATAGTTAAGAGATTCATGGCTCCATAAAGTAAACTTACTAGTATAGAGTTTCCAAACTTCTTTTAAAACTGGGTATATCAAATTTTCACAAATAGCAAACTCTGAGTTATAAACAACTCCCTCCCGCATAACCAATTCTAAGTCATCTCGGAAGTAATTAGAAATTTGAAATGCAGCTTCACCCATAAAATTTGATTCAGTATAGGTGACTTGAAATTCTTTAAGAACTTCGCTAATAGTTTTGTAACTGCTAAAAGCCATTTGATTTAACCTCCAAAAAGTCAGCTTCTACCTTAAATGTTATGTTATCATAGCTGTTTTGGAACTGGGCAGAACATAAATGCATTGCTTCCCAATGGCAAATCTTAGGTTGCCTTTGTGTTTGTCTGTTATTCTGCCTCACTTTGGCATCTGTCAACTCATCTTTTTCCAATACATTTCTGCAAACAACTCGACACATCTCTCTAAATCTCTCTGCTTGCAGGAGAGAGGCTTTTTATACCGATATGGATAAACTTAAAATTGTTTAGCTTCAAGGTAAATTGCAGATGTTACCTGTTTCAGTACGTCAAGCTACTAGTACTCCATCTCATTCGCTATGGTGGGTTGGAGAATGAACCGCACCATGAGCGCTCTCGTCGCAAGCGTCCCGTCAGGGATACGCCTTCCGTCTCGGTAGACGCCATAGACAAAGGAGCGGCTTCCGTTTCGGTAGTATGCCAAGTCCGAGGGAAAGAAGAAAAATTTAGAAGATGTACTCAAAAAAGAAAGCCCAATTGCTTTTATTTTTACTTTTGGTGTAGCGATGGGATTTTTTGAGGATGGTCGATTGATTAGTGCCGCAACCGCAGCTTTGTCAATGACATAAATCTACAAACACGATTTGAGCAATCAGATACAACACACTTCTGATTGCGATCGCCTGGGTTCTTTCTCCTGTTTGTTGAAGGATTTGCAGCAGTATAATAAAAATTCTAGCGTTGCATAATTATAGAAACGTTCCGCATTTTGAGGTGATAAATGAATGCTGGTTGCTTAACTATTAAAGAACTCACGGATGCAGTTGGTGGCGGTATCACACCACGAATGGTGCGACATTATCATCAATTGGGCTTATTACCACAACCAGTGCGCAGCAAGAGCAATTACCGTCTCTATACAGACAAAGATGTCCTCCGTTTACAACGGATTGTAGCTTTAAAGCAGCAAGGCTTTCAGCTAAATCATATCCACCAAATTCTCGAAGTGGAACCTTCTTCAGATCCGACTACCATGATGATGGCCCAATTACAGCGACAATACAGAGCCGTGATGCAGCAAATAGTACACTTAAGGCAGACTGCATCGGCGTTAGAAGGGCTTTTGGGACGGGATAAGGATTGTCAAATTATGCAAGCGGAAGTTCTTTCTCAACTCAAGTTATTGTCCGTAGAAACCCAAGCCTCGATGGGGGGACTCCAACAACTTTGGAGTGGTTTGGATGCTGAAGTTCATGCCCATCCAGAAGATTTTCATTTTGCTTTACAAAGCTTATTGCCCAATATGCATGAACGTTCGGAAATTGAAGTTGATTTAATTTCTCAGTTGGTTTTGGCTTGTGGAGATGTCAGCTTAGTGCCATTTATTAAGGTCGGTTCGGGAGCGATCGCTTCTTCTCGCCAAGCTCTCAAATCAGGCTGTAAAATTATTGCTGATATTCCCACTGTGGCTGCTTCTCTAGATAATACCCGCTTAGTGTACTTGGGCTGTCAGGTAGAAACCTTAATTGATAACCCCCACATCACCACTGTACAGGAAGCAGAACAAGCATTTTGGCTTTCTCAGGGATGGCGAGAAAAATTATACCAAGTTCCCAAGGGTTGCATCCTGGTGGTTGGCTATGCTCCTTCAGTACTTTTGAAAGCTTGCGAAGCGATAGAACAAGAGAAAATTCAGCCTGCGTTGACGATTGGGATGCCTATCGGCTTTAGCCATGCTCCTGCAGCCAAGCGCAGACTGATGCAATCATCTATACCTTTTATCACTATTGAAGGTACTTTCGGAGGTGGGTTGTTTGCCGCAACGGCATTGAATGCCTTGGTTGGCTCGTTGATTGAGAAGCCTGATTGTCATTGTTACCAGTCCAAGGATTCCAAGAAAAATTGACGATTGCTTTTACAAAGTTTTGCACGGATGGGTGTCGAAAATCAGGGTTCCGATTTGCGATACGTGGACAAGGAGTTAGTTCGCAATAGTCATCCCATGAAATAAACTATCGTCGCTTCCCAGCATTCGGAGTGCGAGTCTTGCTTGTTGCTTTGGTTTCTACAATAAAATCTTCTGCAACTGGTTGTTCGGCAGTGAATTTTTTCTTAGACTTAGCGACTGTTTTCTTGCTGGAGTTCGAAGTCTTGGCCTTTGGCGGGCGACATTCCAGGCAGTATAGAGGTTGTGACGGGTAGCAGGTGCGCTCTACCACAGCCGCGCATTCTTTGCAGACGAATCTGTAAACTCGCTGCTTCATGACGCGAGTGTGAGCTTTAACGAAAACTTCTTTACTTTCCACGGGTCTTGTTCCCTACTGAAAACGTGAATGGTGTGCCTGATTGAGTTTACAAAAAATAAACGTGTTTCAACCAAGTTGTGCCAATAACTTGCATTCCTATAACTACACCTGAAGGGACGGACATCCCACAATATACATAAAACTCTTGTGGGGGTAAGCTCAAATGCCCACCCTATCAACAAAATTTTATTTTAGGTTTATCTACTTACATGCTCATCGTACTTTTATTTAGAATCGTTGGAATCATACTGCGAGCAAACATCATCCCAAGCTCCCATAGCATTTTTCCACTCTTGGTCTGTTTCTGGTGACACCGTTTTGAGCAGTCCTATAAATCGTGTTATCTTCCTGGCTTTTGCTGAGTCTTCTCCAAATACTTCTAGCAGACCGCGTTCAAAGGTAGGGTCGTAGCCTTTAGAAACCAGAGCAGCATACTCTGTGTCTGTCATATCTAGATTATGGATGGGTTGGTCTGTCATCGTGTTGTATAGAGGTACGTTTATACTTTATTGTGGCATTTTGACGCTTATGGAGTTAGTGATTTCATATTGTGATGTCACTACATAATCTAGTAAGGTCATGCCTTTTGCTCCCGCTTTGCTTAAATTCTCCCTTTAATTCGGTTTTACCCCTAGTTCCTTTGTATCAACAACTTATCTAAATACGCTTTCATCAAAACAAGCACCTAAAGCATAAAATATAAATAAAGCTCCTAAGCCTTCAAGGCTGACATTAAAGATGACTGTAACCACAGCCAAATGGACGCTTGACGATTATCACCAAATGATTGAAGTCGGTCTTCTTTCTGGTCGTCAGGTTGAACTATTAAACGGAGAAATCATTGAAATGCCCCCGGAAAGTCCTGAACATGCACAGCTTAGTACGGATGCTGCGGACTATCTGAGATCCCTGCTTGGTGAGAAAGCACTTGTCCGCGATGCAAAGCCGATTACAATACCTGAAACCAGTTCGGAGCCTGAACCTGATTTGGCAATTGTTCAACCATTAAGGGCACTTTATCGCACTCGTCACCCGTACCCAGAAAATATTTTTTTAGTAATTGAATATTCAAACAGCAGTTTAAGCAAAGATTTGGATGCAAAACGAAAAACTTACGCTGATGCTGGAATTCGAGAATATTGGGTTGTAGATTTGAAGAATCGCCTCGTCAAAGTTTTTCGCAGCCCAATTGAGGAAAATTATAGTGATGAAGTGACGCTTAGTGAGGGGGAAATTAGTCCTATTGCGTTTCCGGAAATTAAGGTTTTAGTACAACGGTTATTAGGCTGAAGCTCTACTTTCTAAAAATTTCTCTGTCGAACAAAGAGAATATGATTTTAACCTGGCATAGCAATCCTCATAACATCTAAGATTCTTAACCCAAATTACTGCTACCACCTATCTGACTTGCTTCCTCAGGTGCAGGTGCATCGTAGGTCATTGGCTTCTGAAGGCGCTAAAACCTGTATTAACTCATGGTATTAACGAACGTCACAATAAATAATGAGTGCGATACCCCCTACAACCGATGCGATCTACGAAGAAAAAGCGTGCATAAGTTGATTCTAATAATCCCTATAAGAAAGTAAATCAAGATTTTTATAAGGATAAAACAATGACCCCTATCGTTGCATTTGAAACAGCACTTCAATTTTTGATTGTAATCTATGCAGTTTCACCAATATTTATGCTGCTAGTTACTCAAGTTTGTTTAGCAGCAATCGAGACATTTATAGATGATGGTACTTTCTTTTAACATTGTTTGCGGAAAGCTCGGTCGTAGCAAGCGGACTGCCAATTTTTGGCTTTTTTGATTTGTTCGGGGGTAATGCTTTTTGCACCTTTGAAGATATTCTCCTCCGGGGGGAAGCGCTAATTAGCGTTTTCTCAGAGGACTACGAAGATGCTTACCTGCGGACATCGCGTTTACCTACACGGCGCAGAGCAAGTATCGTACTTCACAAAGAACAAGCAATTATACTTTCTCGAACGTCTTCAACATCCATTCTGCAACGCTGACATACTTGCGTTGATGTTTAGCTCCTATTACCTTTTTCTTCATCATTGAGCCAACACCGTAAACACCTAATGTTATTAAACCCCACATCAAGGCTGGTTCGGGAACCGAAATTGGTTTCGGTTCAGTGATAAAAGTAACATTTAAACTTTCGTCAAGAACTTGCAAAACACTTTCTTGATTGAATTGTTGGGTGTATTTATTAACAATATCGTAAATGGAGGCTTGATTTTTTGGTGTATCGTCAAAAAAGAGGCTGGCGTTCTTGGACTTTTCTTTGATAATCGTGCCTGTGCTATCCAAAAACTGTCCATTGGCATCGAAAACCGTTAATCCATCTGGGAAGCTAGGAGTAACAACATTATTTAAAAATGTTTGGAAATCGGTTTCCGAAACTTCTCCACCACCCGGAATGTCGCGGCCAAAAAATAAATCTGTTTTGATAAACTTGTTAGTAGGTGGATTATTAAATAAATCGCCTACACCGAAACTAACCTTAACATCTTCATCCGCGACTTGCAGAACGCTTTCTTGATTAAATTGATTGGTGTATTTATTAACAGTATTGTAGATGGAAGCTTGATTTTTTGGTGTATCGTCAAAAAAGAGGCTAACGTTCTTGGACTTTTCTTTGATAATCGTGCCTGTGCTATCTAAAAATTGTCCATTGGCATCGAAAACCGTTAATCCATCTGGGAAGCTAGGAGTAACAACATTATTTAAAAATGTCTGGAAATCGGTTTCCGAAACTTCCCCATCGCCCGGAATATCGCGTCCAAAAAATAAATCTGTTTTGATAAATTTATTAGTGGGAGGATTACTAAATAAATCGCCTACACCGAAGCTAACTTTGATATTTTTATTTTCAACTTGGAGAACGCTTTCTTGATTAAACTGTTTGATATATGCTTGACCAATGTCGTAGATAGAAGCGTTGTTTATTGAGTTATCTTCAACAAAGATACTTACGTACTTTGACTTTTCCTTAATTGTTGTGTCTGTGCTATCTAGAAACTGTCCATTGGCATCGAAAACCGTTAACCCATCTGGAAAGCGCGGGGTAATAACATTATTTAAAAATGTTTGAAAATCTATTTCCGAAACCTCCCCACCACCCGGAATGTCGCGTCCAAAGAATAAACCTTGTTGTATTAAAGCAGCCTCTACTTTGATAGCATTAAATGAAATCCCGATAGAAATTGCTGCACCAGTCGCTACGGTTGTAGAAATTTTGGTGAAGATGTTCTTTACTATTGCATTAGCCATTGGTGACTTCTCAGTAAGATAACAGATTGTACTATCGTATTTGTCAATAAGCAATTATGCTCAAACAGTATAATTGCATCAAATTTATGTCTAATTATTGAACGCATTCGGGCTGCACTCCGTACTTTTATCATATAATTACCATTTTGAAAAGTTCCTGTAGAAAGACCATTAAGTATTGAAAGCAATACTCCTTTATTGCAGTGACTGTCGCCAACGTATTTACGTAACTAAGTCAAGCGAGTATCGTATCCCACTGAAACCAGTAATTGTGAAGACAGGGCATTAATAATTGATACTATCTGGGCGATCGGATCACCATCACTAATTAAATTGCTACCCCAGCTTTCTCAGACAATATATATATACGAAATTATCCTGATGGCTGTCAGTCTCTACGTGGCTAGAATTTATCCTAACTGTTGGTTTATGCAATATGCCTGCTACTTGAGCCGTGAGAATTAGTAACGGTCATCTTACAGATTGTCCGGCTTCTCAAAACTGCGTTGTCAGTCAAGGTGCCGATGACAAACACACCATAGACGCGATCGCCCGGATGAAGGCGCTTGCGTATGGCGCAGATGACAAGGAAAGAAAAAACCAAGAAATTTGGGAAGGTCTGGGTTTTGAAGTGATAATGCTGCCAAACTGTCATATTCTAGCTAGTGGGCTAGGTGCTGTACATTGCATTCAAAAGTATATAAAACGAGGTTAAAAAGTTTGCGGATTATATTTGGCGAAGCCCATCTCGAAGGGTCGGGATGGGTATTCCTGAGTTTTGGATTAGTGAGTAGCACTCTCATGAGTTGGGCAGGCATAGCAAAAGAAAAAGGAAATACCATGACCAGTGAAGCAAAGAGCAAAGAGATCAAGATCCTTGGGCACCGTCTTTGACCCTTGCACGCCAAAACGTACAAAGCGCGACTTGTAAAAGGAAGAAGGAAGAAGGAAGAAGGAAGAAGGAAGAAGGAAGGAGGATATATGAACCCCAACTCAAAACGGACTCCCCGATCGGAGTCGGGATATTAAAAAGAATAGCGCTGATAAACCTTAAAACAAGCCAAGCAAATATGCTTTATTTGGCACCGGACTGTCAGGATCGGAAATAAAGTCCCAGCAAAGCAACAACAGGAGATTTGATCTTGACTAAGCTGAAAGTTGGCATCAACGGATTTGGTCGTATCGGGCGTTTGGTGTTTCGCGCTGGTATGAATAATCCAAATATCGAGTTTGTCGGCATTAACGACCTAGTACCGCCAGATAACCTCGCTTATCTCTTAAAGTACGACTCAACCCACGGTACCTATCACGGCACGATTGAAGCTAGGGAAGATGGCATAGTCGTTGATGGAGTCTTTATTCCTTGCCTTTGTGTTCGCAACCCGGAGGAATTACCTTGGGGAAAATTAGGTGCAGATTATGTAGTTGAATCTACAGGACTTTTTACAGACTATCAAGGAGCAGCAAAACACTTGAGTGCAGGGGCAAAAAGAGTTGTCATTTCTGCCCCAACCAAAGAACCAGAACGAGTGCATACCTTACTCATGGGCGTAAACCATGATTTGTTTGACCCCGCCAAAGATTTCGTAGTCTCCAATGCCAGTTGTACAACCAACTGTCTGGCCCCTATAGCCAAGGTAATTAACGATAATTTTGGTTTGACTGAAGGTTTGATGACCACAGTCCACGCCATGACAGCTACTCAGCCAACGGTAGATGGTCCTTCTAAGAAGGATTGGCGCGGTGGTAGAGGTGCGGCTCAAAATATTATTCCCTCCTCTACAGGTGCAGCCAAAGCTGTGGCGTTGGTGTTGCCAGAATTGAAAGGTAAGCTGACTGGGATGGCATTCCGCGTTCCGACTCCCGATGTCTCAGTGGTGGATTTAACCTTTAAAACAGCTTCTTCCACGAGTTACAAAGAAATTTGCGCCGCCATGAAACAGGCTGCGTCTGGTGAGCTTGCAGGTATTTTGGGTTACACTGAAGATGAAGTAGTTTCCACAGATTTTCAAGGCGATCGCCACTCCAGTATTTTCGACGCAGGTGCTGGGATGGAACTTAATTCCCACTTCTTCAAGGTTATCTCTTGGTATGACAACGAATGGGGCTACTCAAATCGCGTAATTGACTTGATGTTATCGATGGCACAGAAGGAAGGCATCTTGAAACAATTAGCGATCGCTTTCTCTTAACCTCTTCTTTACCCCGCAAGCCACAAACACCCCTCATTTGACCATCCATTGGTTTTTCGAGAACTCCACATCGGACAACGTTCTTAACCCGCTTCTGGCTCCGTTATATGTAACGTCTCTACATCTGCTGGGGCAACGAAAAATGATTCTGTGAGGGGTGTTATCCTTAATTCGCAAACGATGCATTCTATTCAAAGAGGGAATTATTTTAGAATCGCGATCGTGAATAATTAAAAAAAACAAAAAATCTCAAGCAAAAAAAACTCCCAAATTAGTAATTTTTAAGTTTTTCTTTCTATTTAGTCATCACTCCCAAGACATAAATTCAAAAACAATCATGGCCAAAAGCCAGTAACAGGGCATGATTGCAGCAGTGTTCCTTTAAATATTCAAGGGAAATCCATAATTATTAAATTATGCAAAATATAATATATGTGTGTGCCTGTCCGTGATTAAAGAACCATAAATTTGATTGCACAGGATACTATTGAACAGTAAATTTCTGATTCCACTGCATAGAATAGGGCAGTAACCTAATAAAACAGGACTTGCTGGGGAATGGTTAGTGGTTAGTGGTTAGTGTAAATCGCAACCAACAACCAGAGACGCTACCTACACCAAGCGGTTGGAGTGGTATGTGCGGCTTCTGTGCAGGGTACAACCAACAACCAACAACCAACAACCAACAATCCTGGACACATCACATTCAAGGAGTAAGTTATGTCTTTGAATTTACTGGAACAATTGCGGAAAATGACCGTTGTGGTTGCAGATACGGGAGACATCCAGGCGATTGAACAATTCACGCCACGAGATGCAACCACCAACCCTTCCTTGATTACTGCAGCGGCACAAATGCCAGAGTATCAGGAAATTGTGGATCAAACTTTACTCCAAGCAAAAAAAGACGCTGGTGCTAGCGCAACCCCAAATCAAGTGGTTTCTCTAGCCTTTGACCGTTTGGCAGTCTCTTTTGGATTGAAGATTTTACAAATCATTCCCGGTCGCGTGTCTACAGAAGTAGATGCCCGTTTGTCCTACGATACAGAAGCTACCGTTGCTAAAGCACGGGATTTGATTGCCCAATATGCAGCAGCGGGAATTACTCCCGATCGCGTTTTAATCAAAATTGCCTCAACTTGGGAAGGAATTAAGGCTGGGGAAATTCTGGAGAAAGAAGGTATTCACTGTAACCTCACTTTATTGTTTGGTCTGCACCAAGCGATCGCCTGTGCGGAAGCGGGGATCACTCTAATATCTCCCTTCGTCGGACGCATTCTCGACTGGTACAAAAAAGAAACCGGACGCGATAGCTACCCAAGTGCGGAAGACCCTGGTGTATTGTCTGTCACCACAATCTACAATTACTACAAGAAATTTGGTTACAAAACCGAAGTTATGGGAGCCAGCTTCCGTAACATTGGCGAAATCACAGAATTAGCTGGTAGTGACTTGTTGACAATTTCCCCTGCACTTTTGGCTCAATTGAAAGAAACCATTGGCGAATTGCCCCGCAAACTCGACCCGAGCAAAGCCGCTGGAATGACGATTGAAAAAATTTCAATTGACAAAGCCACCTTCGACAAAATGCACGCTAGCGATCGCATGGCAAATGACAAACTCCAAGAAGGTATCGAAGGTTTCACTAAGGCTTTAGAATCCCTAGAGAAACTACTGGCAGAACGCTTAACTAAGTTAGAAACAGTCAGCGCTGCTGCATAGAACATTTTTCAAAAAATTACAAGATAAGAAGTATATTAAATTACTTTTTATCTTGTCTTTTTTTTATTTATTCACTAATTTTATGGCTAACAGCTACACAAAAGAAAGAATTAACCGCAGATAGAAGAGGATGAACACAGATGCACGCAGTAGGCGCTTCGCCTTCTTGGAGGGTAAAATTTATACTTCAGCAGATGAAGAAACGCTATAAAAAATATTAACCATTCTTCTGCCCAATCTGCTGTTTTTTTACCCTTCTGAGTTTAAATTTTTGTGGAATCATCCGTCCAACATTAAACCTTGACAAACCACGCTTTTTTACAGTTTGTCCCGGTTTCACACGTCTAACTTTAAATTTTTGTGGAATCATCCGTCCAAGATTTAACCTTGCCAAACCACGCTTTTTTGTAGTTTGTCGGTTCTTTGAGCGCTTGAACCAATTTTTGAAATTTAGCCGTCGTCTCGTCGGTTTTTGAGCAAGATTAGTTTCTGTTGTTGCCGCAATCAAACTATCTTTAGCTTCTACAGTTTCACCTATCGAACAGGGCAAAACCAAGGCAAACAGCATAATCCCAACTAAACATTGCTTTTTCATAACTTTTTTTAAGATCGTACCATTTTTATATGAAGATGCATACAAAAACCCCACCGCCTGCGGCACCTCCCCTTTACAAGGGGAGGTTTGGAGGGGTAAAAATTATATGCAGCTTCACAGCAAATTGGTATCACGACCCTATTTTATTAAATATTTTGCGATTCTAAAAATTGAATTGTTCCTAATGTATCTAGCAGATAGTTATGAATTATCTCCATTGAATAAACATCAGGTAACGCTCTTTGAAACTTGCTTAAACGATATTCTGGTAACTGGGAAAAAATAAAATTTTGAGTGTCTGAATTGTCCCAGAAATTTCTATCCCTTGTCCGAGCGAGCGCTAAATCCAAGGTCGCTACACCAACACTATCTCCTTCAATTTTCAGTTTAAAGTTATCGGAGACAATTTTCCAGTCATGATGAAACTGTAAACCATATTTTAGGGTGTGATTAATTTGTCCTCCGGCAAATGTCCACCATAATGCTTTTTCACTATCTATTTGGATATTTATGGGATTGCTAGTTAATGATTTGAGTTCGGAGCGATATTCATTTAGTATAGTTTGGGTTTTAGTATCAATATAAGGAATACTAGCTTCGGATTCGATAATTTTAGCTATTTGTTGGCACAATTCCAAGCTGATTATCTGTGGAGCAAAGCCACCCCAACTAGGTTTTTTACCACGAGGAGCAGGATTTACTAAAACTGTTCGTTCCTGATGGTTAATATATGTTACTGTCCAAGCTTTGCCACTTAGGAGAAAGGAGCTAACTTCAACAACTAACTTATCGACAAATAATTGTTCTAGAGAACCAATTGTATAACCAGTTCTCGTCTGTACTTTGTATAGTTGAGGGCTACTAAAAACGGCGTAAAGTTCCATAAAATTTTTCCGTCCGAATACCCGTTCGGCTTTGTCTCCCATCGATAATAAACCACCTGCATGAAACAGAAAATCCTCCCGAATCATGTGTTTAATGAGTATTTCAAATTCAGTGTCTGCAATACCAGAAAAGTCGGGTACAATTGCTAATTGCTCCCAGCAACGTTCGGGACTGATAGCCCCAAATTGTAGAGTTAAGGCTAGTAATTGATGGACAAGTACTGCCCATGCTCGTGTTTGGGTGGGAACTGATTCGACCCAGCCTTTTTTGGCTAGTTCAATAATGGCGATCGCTTGTAAAGCTGTCTCGATATTTTCACAAAAAAATGTGGTGTTAGCTCGTTGATTTGCTCGTCGTCCGGTACGTCCTAAACGCTGCAAAAATGATGATACTGTAGATGGAGCGTTTGCCTGAAATACCAAATCTAAATCACCGACATCAATACCCAATTCGAGAGTTGAGGTACAAATAATACTAGTATTGCTACCGTGTTGAAAACGTTCTTCGGCTGCGGTGCGTTCTTCTAAGGAAACAGAGCTATGATGAACGAATACATCTGTACCGCGATTACGCATTCGCTCGGCTATATCTTCAGCTAGAGAGCGGCTCTCACAAAAAAAGAGACTTTTTTTACCTTGAGCAATTTGGCTCGCTTCTTGGGCAATTCCACCCAGGGTTTCCCGCAGATGGACGCGCAAATCTTTTTGAGAAGGGATTTTGTCCGGGTCTACTACACAACTTTCTCGCTTGGATGTACCTTGAAGCCAATGTAAAATATGTACTGGGTTTCCCACAGTTGCACTTAGACCAGCACGTTGAATATCGTTATTGGTGTAACGTGCTAATCTTTCAATTACCGAGATTAAATGAGTACCTCTGTCCGTACCTGCTAAGGCATGAATTTCGTCAATAACTACAACACGTAAATCACCGAATAGTTTGCTGTGGGGTACTTTAGCTGATAAAAGCATCACCTCCAATGATTCGGGGGTAGTCATTAAAAGTGCGGTTGGTTCTTTAATGAAAGCGCGTTTTTGCGATTCTTTGATGTCACCATGCCAGAGAAAGCGTCGCAAACCGACCATTTCCGTGTAGTTTCCCAAGCGTTCGGCTTGGTTGTTTAATAAGGCTTTAATGGGTGCAATGTAGATGACTCCAACTCCCTCTGGTTCGTTTTGCATCAGTGCGGCAAGTAGAGGAAAAATAGCCGCTTCTGTTTTACCTCCAGCAGTGGGAGCAAGGATAATCACGTTTTTGCCGTCAAGTAATGCATGTCCAGCTAGTTCCTGGACTGGACGTAAAGATGTCCAACCCAAACGGGAGACTATGGTTTCTTGGAGACGGGGAGGAAAACGAGCAAAAGCGGAGGGCATTTTTGGATTTCAGATTTTGGGTTAAAATTCTACGGGTGTATAGTCTTGAATATCTTCTGGTTCCGGGTCAAAGTAGGGAAGACCTTGACTAATTCGCTGTTCGTTTTCGTTTAAATCGCTGGGTTCAAAACCTTCAGCCGTCATCGGGTCATAGTCGTCATTTTCCGATGCTAAGTCAAGAACGTTGACAAACTGACGGAGAAATTGCCGGGGAACCACCCCCACATCTCCCTTAAAACCTGTAGTTACTTTCGCAACTAGCTTCTCGATAAATTCAGAGGTAACTTTGGTAGTTAAAGCTGTTTTATCTACGGTGGGGTATTTTTCCCGTAATTTTAGAGCAACTTCTTTTAATCTACGACTATCGAAAGGTTTTAATTCTAGTTGTGGTTGACGGGGACTAGCAAAACTACCAGGGTTTAAAAATTGAATGCGATCGCTCAATGGTTCTAAGCCTGCTACACCGCGTTTGGTATCATAAAATTCCGGGGTTCCTGTGAAAATCCATAGCAAACCTCTATAACGGTCGGCAGCATCGCAAATCTGACGAATACCATTTAAAGATTTTCCCCGGCTATCGTGACGCATTCGTAAAACGGTTTCTACTTCGTCGATGACTATTACTAATCCTTTGTACCCTGCTGCTTTGACAATTTCGAGGATGCCATGTAAATAGTCTAAGGCTTCCCTGCTGGCAATATCTCCTTTAATACCTGCGATTTTTTTGGCACTAGCTGCAACATTTTCGCTACCTGAAAGCCAAGATAGTAAAGCGCTAGCTTCGGTTATTTCTCCTTTTTGTTTAAGGGTAAAAATCGTTCGCAGAACTCGTGTCATATCTTCTGGTGCTTTACCCCCAGTTAGGGAAGCAAGTTCTTCTTCAATACGCTGTTGAACTAAATTATCAAATTCTTCGCTATTTTCGTCTGCACCACCAGCGATTAAGGCAGCTTCGACACGGGCTATCCAACGGTCAATAATATCGCTTAATGCACCTCTGGGGCAGGAATTTGTACCCAGTTCTTGGACGACTTTACGATAAACATCATCGAATTTATAAAAATGTAAGTCGTTATCGGAAACTACTACAAAACTAGTAGCGAAACCTTTTGCTTGAGCATCAAGAATTGCTAAACGTGACATAAATGTTTTGCCGCAGCCGTAACCACCACGTAAAAATTTAAACACACCTTCCCCGTCTGCGGCTAGTTGGAGTTGACGATTAATTTCTGTTCGCTGTTTATCTATTCCCACTGCAAACGTTTCTAATCCTCGTTCGGGAACAACACCGGAACGTAGTCGCTCAAAAATATGTTCAATATCTTTTATAGACATATAATTTTGTTAGTTGTTAGTTGTTAGTTGTTGGTTGTTATTTGTTAGTGGTTAGTTGTTAATTGTTGGTTGTTACTGGTTTATAGTGATTCTCGACTCAGTGACGTAAAATAACCCCACCCCCAACCCCTAGAGCGCAAGCGATGAGGGGGCTATGATGTACCTCATGTGATTGGGAAATGCTATATTGTTGCTTCACTCCTAACTCCTAACTCCTAACTCCTAACTCCTCACTCCTCACTCCTAACTCCTCACTCCTCACTCCTAACTCCTCACTCCTAACTCCCTATTTTTCCCTAACATACCGTTTGCCGTTACTATTGGTTTCAATCCTGACTGAGAAGGGGACTTTCTTCAAGTATTCTTCAAATTCTAGAGAAAAACGCCGTACTTTTCTGGCATTCCCAAGTATTTGAGTTAGTTCCATTTCGGTAATCGAGTCATGTTGTTGCAGGTGGAGAAATACCCGCTTAATACCTTCATCTGCAAAACTATCTTGCCAGTCGGTGGTGGTTGATGGTTCTGGAATAGGGGTTTCATTTTTTTCAGTTTTTAGCAATCCAGATACATTAAAATACTCTAGGGGAATTGTTGCTTCCACATCTTCAATCCCATCTGGATGAAAAACCTCTACACGAACCCGCTCATCCCGTTCTCCTTTCAGGTCAAATAATATTTCGATCCAATCGGATTCTACGGGAACCTCAATTTGTTGATTGTTGATTTCTGCGCCGGGAGCGTCTTTAATGGTTATTTGTACGTCCGTTCGTTCTGGTATCCGCAGGGCTAAATTAATTGTTCTCGCTCTTGCGAAACTCAAAACACCTTGAGGTACTGGAGCAGGTTTGACACGTACCTTTAAACGACTGTAACTGAGCATTTCTCGTTCTGGTTGTGCCTCAATTAAATATTTAACCAGTGCTGAGGGGCCACTTGAACGCTGGGATATGACTAATACGGGGATAATCCGTTCTTGTAAACTGTTACCACCATGTACAAATGTTGCCCCTGGATTTCCCGTAGCAAAAACAGCCGTATCTTTACGTAATAATAAGTATCCTTCTTGACCCTCGTAATTCAAAGAATTTAAGGAGACTGCCGTCATCCCGGCTTCGATTCGAGGCTCTGTAGCTAAAATATATCTTCGATTGGGGTCGCGTTTACTACCATAAGGTTTCTCTTGGGTTGTTTGGTCTTGCAAAAGAAAGCCGTGGTCAGCGGTGAAAACAAATTCAGTTATACCAATATTTTTTAAGTGGTTCCATGCTGCTTTGATTTGAGTTAACCAAGTTTCAAAGGTTGCTAAACCCACATTAGCTTCCCCTGCATCGTCAATTTCTTTACTATGGACGACAATCAGGTTGACGTTATTACAGCTTTGTTTTAATTTGCTAGTGGAATAATTACAAACATCGGTAAGCTTTAGTAAGCCTGTACCTTTGCGTCCTTTACTTATATTATCGGTACTTTTGTCCCTCATTGCCCGAACTCGTTCTTCAGGGGTGCGGACGGTGTATTCACCTGTTTTAAAGCCTTTAAACCCATCTTTGCCTGCCAGTACTAGCTTACCACCTTGGTTGACGGGCGCGATCGCATTCATTCCCACGGAGGTAATAGTTGGTAGTTCCGCATATCTGGCTTTTAATGTAACTGTTGTGGTATTTTCGATTTCCTGGAGGAGTTCGGTTGCCATTTCGTAGCGAAAAGCATCGATGATAAAGTAAGCTACTTTTTTATTGGTTTGGGTGAGGGGATGAACGACTTGTTCGTAGAGAGTACGCTGTTGGAGGTCTTCTTCGGGTAAAAACCCTTCTGCGGTACAAATTGCGGTAAAATCTTGGGCAAGGTTATCTGCCCAAGTTCGATATTTTTGACGAAGTTGGTTTGCGACTTCCAGAAGTTGGGCAAAGTGAGGTAAGGTCGATTCGAGGAGTTTAAATCTCTGTTGTTCAAAGTGACGATGGGCTATATCGACTTGATAGCCAGATTGGGTATAGTATTCTAATGCTTCGCGGAGACTGTGGATTTTGATGGTATCGCTTGTTTGGATTTTACAACCCAATGTTGCTGCATCTTGAATTAGCGACCATTCTTGACGGCGATTTCGATCTCTACCCAACCAAAATGAATCTGATTCAATCCGCGATTTTGACCATTGTAGTGCCTTGTCGAATTGATTTGTTAATAGTGCTTGGAGTGCAGCATCTAAAACTGCTGTTTCTTCCCGTTGGAAAGTATCAATTTGTCCTAAATCTTCCGGACTAATACGTAAAAATTCTTGTTCGAGATGAGTTTCGGTAATTAATGCTTTAGCTGCATATGTTTCTGGATGTCTTTGTCGTAAATATTTGATTAATTGTTCGCAGGTTTTTCGCAAAGGTATAGAAATTTGCAGTAAGGGTTTGAGTGCGTCAAGATGTGGTAGGTGGGTTAAATCGTGAACATATTCTACACACATTAACCAAGCGGTAAAGGCTTCACCTAAACTAATAAAGGATAGAGTTTCTTGATTTAAGTAAAAGTTTAAAAATTCCTGATTTATCCCCGTGTAGCGGTAAAGGTGTTCTGCAAGGATTGCCAGGTCATTTCCAGTATTAATTTTTACAGATAATTTTTTTTCTGTGTTAATTATGCCATCTAAATCGAGTAACCCCTCCAAAAGCGACTCCAAACCAAAATTCCCTAAATAACCCAGTAAATGTCCATCTTGGGGTTGAGATAAGTTATTTTGCAACCAAGTTTCCGCTGCTGCTAACTCGGTAACACCTTGAGAGAGATAATTTTCAATCAGGTCGGGGCTAATTTTCCCAGTTGCAGCTTCACGGATGAGGGTATCAAGGGCTTTGCGAAAACGGAATCCAGCGTGGTAAAGTTCTAGAATTGGAGTTTTACGAATGGTTTCTTCTGTATGACCGGGCATATGTATCAACAACCTATCCTTATCAAGCCCGTTGCAGTAAGATTCTAAGGCAAATAGCATTTCTAGATAGCTACCCCGAAAGGCAATTACTGGAACAAAAAAATCATTTTTAGCGTGACGTTCAATAAGTGTGTCTACGTATGCGCTGTAATAAGCATCTTTATCTAACCAGACAACAATCCCATGTTGACGCAGTTTTTCTTTTACCTCCATTTCTAGGACGTTGGTGATTATCCCTAGTTCGGTCATATAGTGTTTGTTTGGTTAACCTTGCTCATTTTAAACTCTTATTCAAGTATTGTAGGGTGAGGCAATTGTAATAACTATTGTATTTCTTCTCCTAAAAACATATGAGTCAAGCTTTAACCAAACCAATAACATTTGATGAATTTATTGAATGGTATCCAGAAAATTCTGAGGTAAATTACGAATTACATGATGGGGTAATTGTTGAGATCGCAAAACCTAGAGGTAAGCATTCGAGAGTAACTGGTTTTACAATTAACCATCTCAATATAGCTATTAAAAACTTAAGTAAAGAGGATATGTGGTTTATCCCCAGAGAATCAATAGTCAAAACTTCACAAGGGAAATCGGGATACGAACCGGATATTATTATTTTAGATGAAGAAGCTCTCGTTAACGAAACAAGATGGGAAAGTGAGTCCATTATTGAAATAGCTGATTCGGTAAAATTAATTGTTGAGGTTGTCAGTACAAATTGGCGAGATGATTACTCTAAAAAATCTGCCGACTATGAAGAGATGGGGATTCAAGAATATTGGATAATTGACCATGAGGCTTTAGGTGGTAAGCGTTTTATTGGTGACCATAAACAACCAATTATCTCAGTTTATCAACTTATTAATGGGGAATATCAAATTACTCAATTTAGAAATAACGACCAAATTATTTCTCCAACATTTCATACTTTCAATCTCACTGCAAGTCAAATTTTTAATGCTCGTTTGTAATTTTACAGCAACCAATTTTCGTTATCTGACGGTATTGTAGAGGCACGATACCCAAGTGTCCCCAATACTGCGTAGGTTAGCGATGCTCTTAATTCGTTTTTTTGGGGATAGTTATCATAATCGGCAAAAGGTTGTAAGCGATGTTCGAGTAATGATTTGGGTTCGTAGTTTTTGATAATTCGCTTCATCTGATTAATTTAGACTGACTTCATTCTTCTAAAAAATCAATAAGTGTATTAGCTCTAACTACTTCAGAATCATTTTCTCCCAGCAAATTAGATAATTCATCTAAAGCTAACTTTGCTCGTTCTATCTGACCGTCATCTATGAGTTTCAAGCAATTATTTATTTGATTTTTTACTGTTTCTGGTCTTTCTTTCACATCCATTAATTCATATAAAATCGAGTTACTATCTTTCCCATAAGTATAAGGTGTATTTTCGACTATTTGATAATTTTCTAAAATAAATACATTTTCTTTTTTAACTTGGCTTAAGACTTGTGGTGAGTGAGTCGTGACGATAAATTGACAGTTGGGAAACGTTTGTGTCAAACTCGGAATGACACTTCTTTGCCATTGAGGATGTAAATGTAGGTCAATTTCGTCAATTAAAACTATTCCTTCACCTAGTAGTGCATCCTGGGAGTTGGGATTTGCGATCGCTAACCTTCTGGCTAAGTCGGTGACTAGCATTAGTAGCATTTTCTCACCGTCAGATAGTTGCTCGATTTTGAAATCTTGATTATTTTTAGTGATGGTCAATGAAGGTTTACCTGAGTTTCTAATAAATCTTTGCGATATTGATCTAACTACCCGTAGGTTAGAAAAACTATGATGGGAAAATTTATTTAATAAATTGGTAATAGCTCTCCTGATAATCTCCAATTTTGGATTTCTATAATCAGGATTTTCCCTTAATCGAATTTCATTTTCGTAATCTTCTTCTTCTTTAAACCAATCAAAAAAATCTTGAAAGTTATTAATTTCGCTAGAGAAAGCTTTGTGATAAGCATGAAATTGATAATATTGTTCTTGCTTACTTTTTTTGAGGCTGAACGTATATGGATTTTTTAAAACCATGCGATGAGTTTGATCGTAAACCATCACAGGTAAGTTTAAATCGAGATTAGACTTTAAATTTTCTTGGAGATGTTGAATATAATTTTCAATTTCGTCGTAGTTACTATGATTTTGCCCAGATGAACTTTCTTCAATCATTCTCCAGGATATTTGTTCTGCGTCTCCTATCGAAATAGTTATTGTATTTACATTGGAATAAGAATTTAGCTTGATGTCATTTTCTGATAGCTCAATATCTGCTACTTCTTTATCACGAAGTTTAGCGCCAAATTGAGCTAACATTATTGCTATACAATCTAGAATTGATGATTTTCCTGCGCCATTTATGCCAATTAATACAGCTACGTTAGATTTAGGAAAGTTGAGTGTTACGTCTTGAAATCCTCGAAAGTTTTGGATGTGTAACTTTTCAATACGCATAATTATCGGTTATAAATATGGTTTTAATAACCTGCAAGGTTGGATACTACTATATTTCCGACTTCTTTAAGGATACCACTAAACAATTATAAGTATAGGAATCCGGTTTGATTTTGTTGGTTTAGCCTTGCGCTCACAAAATTAAGTATTGTCGTGGGTCAGGCGAGATGATTCTTACATCTAACGCAGCAACTATGTTCATACTAGACCAAGAGCAACGTACATTATCAAAACCATTTGATTAAAAAAGGAAATTAAAAATGTCATCAGAAATTCATCAACCTAATGACGTACAACAAGCACGTTGGGCAAAACGCGACGAACTTGATAAATATGCCTTTGCGGGTGTGATGTCAGAGTCCGAACAAGAACTTCATGTTGAAAGATTTCTCGATAAAAACTATTACCATCGTCATCTAGCTAATGTTCGCGCTAATAAACAAAAGCTGCTAAAAGACCTTGAATATCTAGAACAACGCGAACAGTTGCTATTAGCTGAGGGGGCGACGAAACGAGCTAAAACGTAGACTCTATAAGTTTCATAGCCCTTAGACCTTCTTGATAATACTTTCTTTTATTGCGATTTAGTCTCATTAATTCATTTACTAATTCTATACAAAC
>JAHHGZ010000067.1 GCA_019359595.1 Cyanomargarita calcarea GSE-NOS-MK-12-04C | reverse complement strand
AGGAAGTTTTATTTCAGAGATGCCAATCTTTGCTAAAAATGCAAGATTTTATTCAAGGGTTAACTGGTTTTCATTGGTGGATTCAAATCGGGGTTTAATCGTAAGTGATTTGCCGGACATGATATTACAAGATAAAGTGGCTGTTATTGATAAGCAAATTCGAGAACTGATAATTTTCAAGCAGGAGTTAGAAGAACTTATCTCCGGTTGGGAAGCCGTAACTGAAAACTCGGAAGATACAATTTGTCCTATCATTGAAAAAGTTTGATTGGTTGGATTGTGTTTGGTTAATCAGTTATAAATGTCTGGAGTCACTCAACCCCACCCCATATGCGACGAGGGGATAAAGGTGTGGGGTTTTGCAATTGATGGTTGCTTGATTTGGCGCTAGCGGTTCAGAAGCGCAGTTCCATCAGAACCTACTGAAAAAATTCCCCCATGATTCGAGTTCCGCACGTTTTGGTGGCAAGGGCATTATCTTGGTGCGGGGCAATACTGGCCAACCTCTTATAATTGGAACCAAGAAGAGGAAAAAGTAGCATTAGCGAAAGCAAGAGAAGCAGCATTGCGGCTCAATCTACCGTTTGTGGTAAATTGACGTTGCACAAACAATAACTGGGAAGTGGATTGTAATCGAATGCAATGATGCTCAAGAGAGTGGATATGCCGCTGTTTCTCCCTTTGGTTTGTGGCAAAATCTGATTAATGAGGAGCGGAAACTTACAAATTTGCCCCAAGAATTGAAGGACGTATAAGTTATCCTTTTATTTGAGCTATTCACCCTTGATTGCGCTGTTGCTCCAAATGTTCGCGGAGTGCTATTTCCACTTCGGGGTCATCTAAACTTTTCGGTGGTGGGTATAGCATCGCATTGATTTTCTCCCGATCAATTGTTAATTAGATGAAATTCCGATAATTGTACGCAGAGGGCATGAGTATTAATTATTCAACACCCTCACTCGACATCCTACATATGCATAAAAAACTGCTCATCTTTAACTTCCGTCTCTTTCTTCCCAAACAAATGTTTACCAAACTTCGCATACAAAGCAGGTAAAACCAGCAAAGTTATCGCTGTCGAAGTAAACAACCCACCAAAAACAACTACTGACAATGGTTGTAAAAGTTCTTGTCCTGGCCCACCTTGAAATACCATCGGTGCTAAACCCAAGGCCGAAGTTAAAGCCGTCATCAAAATTGCATTTAATCGTTCCATTGACCCTTTGACAATAATTTCTTTCAACGGCATTCCCTCAGCAAATTTACTATTATAATTGTCCACTAGTAACAACCCATTTCGTGTTGCTACCCCAAAAAGAGAAACAAATCCAACCAAAGACGCAACCGAAATAACCCCTCCAGTTAAAGCGACTGCAATTACACCTCCTACCAAACCAATTGGTAAGTTAATCATAATCATAATGGTAGAAGGAATAGATTTTACCGAAAGATACATTAATACTGTGATTGCGATAAATGCAATTAAACTGAAAACCAGAATATTTTTAGTTGCACGTTCTTCAGCTTCAAATTGACCTGCATATTGGATAAAATAGCCAGCAGGGACTTGCACATTACTTTGAACTTTGGCTTCAATATCATTGACAATTGAGCGTAAATCTCGGCCTTTAGCATTTGCTGCAACTACAATCAAACGGGAAACATTTTCACGATTGATTGTATTTGGTCCAGTACCGTCGTTAACCATTGCAACATTACCTAAAGGAATTTTCTGTCCATTGGGAGCATCGATTAATAAATTACGAATTGTTTCTAAATTTTGTCGTGCTTCCGGCTTTAACCATACTAAAAGGTCAAAGGATTGTTGATTTTCTAGAACTTGAGAAACAACTTGTCCGTTGAGTGCAGTTTGAATGATGCTAGAAATATCTCCCGCTGTATGACCATAGCGACTAGCAGCGTCTCTATCAAATTTTATTTGAATTTGAGGTACGGGAATTTGAGGTTCTAGTAGTAAATCTACAACCCCATCAACAGTTTTCATCTGTGCTTCTACTTGTTCCCCAATCTTCCGAAGCTCTGCTAAATCGGAACCAAAAATTTTGACTGCGATCGCGCTTCGTACTCCAGACAAAACTTCATCCATCCGATGGGAGATAAATCCGCCAATATTTGGCGCTGCTCCCGGTACTTTCCCAAACTCAGAGCGCAGTTTTTCTAAAGTTTTTTCTCGGTTTTTCATCCCCTCCTGACTAAGTTCGATATCGACGTGTGCAACGTTAACACCAGCTGCATCTGCATCTCCCGCAGCCCGTCCCGAACGTGTTTGAATAAACTTAAATCTACGGTCATTTTTCAATGCTTCTTCTACTACATAACCAGCTTTTGTTGTTGCTTCTAGAGATACACCAGGATATAAAGTGAACGTGTTTACCATCGTTTGTTCTTGAAACTCTGGTAAAAAAGCCCTTCCAAAAGAAGGAATAATTGCAATGGAAGCTATTGTTAAAACTAAAGAAATACTAATAACTAAAATTGAGTTTTGAGTCGCAAAATTTAAACATGAAGTATAAATTATTTTGCATAGCCTTGCCAACCAAGGTTCTCGCTTTGCCACCTTAACATTAGGTAATAAAATTGCGCATAAAGCCGGGGAAACTAACAGCGATTCTAAACTAGAAATGACAACTATCACCAAATAAGAAATACCCATTGGTGTAAAAATTCGCCCTTCGATACCTGGTAAAGTAAAAATTGGCGAGAAAACAATAATCCCAATAATAGTTGCACCAATCAGTGAATCGCGTACTTCCTGAGAACCTTCAAAAATAATTTGTAGTGGAGGTAAAGGGTTAGAAGAAGTTTTATTTTCTCGCAATCGTCTATAGGTATTTTCACCATAAACAATCGCATCATCAATCGCTGTGCCAATCGCTACTGCCAACCCCCCTAAAGTCATTGTATTGAGTCCGATTCCTAACCAAGAAAGTGCGAACATTCCAAACAGTAATGTGAGGAAAAAATCTAATAAACATACTGCAAGTGTCCGCCAATTCATTAAAAAAGGAATCAGAATTATCGCCGCAATAATGCTACCTTGAACTAGCGATGAACGAACGTTGTCAACTGAAGACTCAATATAACTATCTTGACGAAATGTAGTAGTAACTGTAACTCCTTTGGGTAAACCAGCTTTTACTTCTTTCATCGCTGTTTCTATCGCATCTGAAACAGTGGGAGTATCAACAAGCGGCTGTTTATTGACCATTAAAATAATGGCTGGTTTGCCGTTAAAACTTCCATCACCGCGTTTAATTGCACCTCCAATTTGTACGTCGGCGACATCTTGCAGTTTGACGGGAACTCCATTACGTGAAGTAATAGTTGATTTTTTCAAATCTTCTATCGATTCAATTCTTCCAATTCCTCGAATTAATCTTTCTGTATCTGGGGTAATTAAAAAACCACCGGGTGCATTCACATTGGCGGCTTTCACAGCATTAGTAACTTGCTCTAAAGTGACATTAAAAGCTGCTAATTTATTCGGGTCAACTAAAACTTGATATTGACGAGTATTACCGCCAAAAACTAATACCTGACTGACACCTGGAACTGCTAAAAGACGGTTGGTGATTTGCCAATCAACAATTCGCTTAACTTCCATTAAACTGGGCACTGTAGAATTATTATATCCGCTATTCCCGTCTTCAACAGTAAAAGCATATTGAACAACTAAACCCACAGGTGAAGTAGTGGGAGAAATTTGGGGTGTTTCCACTCCTGGTGGTAGTTTGCTTGTGGCTTGTTGCAGTCGTTCGGTTACTAACTGACGTGCTTGATAAATTTCTGTACCCCAATTAAATACTACCCTCACGGCAGATATACCTGCGGCCGAAGACGAACGGACTGCGGTTACTCCCGGTGTACCATTAATTGCACTCTCGATTGGTAAAGTTACTAAAGATTCAACTTCTTCTGGTGCAAGTCCAGGTGCTTCGGTTTGAATTTCTACTTGCGGTGGTGCAAAGGGTGGTAGCACATCTAACGGCATTTGGGGTATGACGTAGAATGTCCACAATGAAACAATCACTGTAGCCAATACGACGAGCCAGCGTCGGTCAATTACCCACCTGACAATGTTACTAAGCATGTGAATGGATTTTAGTAATTTGCAAAACCACCAGAAAATGACTTCGGCATCTATTCCTAGTTTTTCAGGTGGTGATGAAATTAGAATGAAATTTTGATTTGATGGGTTTTACAGGGTAGCTATGCTGATATGCTGTTCCAGGTTAAGCACGCTGACAACTACTTGTGACCTTAGAGAAGATACCAGACGAAGCATTAGTTGTTCGAGGTGGACGCAACTGTCCAGAAGATATTGAACGTGCTATTGGAACTCACCCCATTGGCGTGACTGGAATCTCTGTAGAAAGCGCGATAGGATTATCTATAGGAGAGTTAGCAGCCAAAATTCCTCATGGGCAAGTAGGCGTAATGACAATGAGAGAAATCCGGGCTATAGGTGGTGATGTAATTCGTACTTCTGGTAGAAGTCCCTACCATGCTACATTGATCGGTTTAACACCACAACAAATTAGCAATCTGCTAACTCCCACAATTCAGGTCATCACAGGTGGCAGCAAGAAATAATATGTAAACAGATTCTAAGACTTTTTTTATCTTAATAACTATCTCTTCCATTGAGAAATAAAATATTTCATTTTGCTTTATATGCATACTTACTTGGATGTTTTTAGTTGCACTATTCTGACGAGCTAAAAGCCTTAACCAATCAGCCAAGAAATTTATTTTTTTAATTGTTGTAATTGAGGAATAATGAAACGTACAATCATTGATAATATGAGTATTCTGAAGAATAATTTCTTTTACCTTGCTATTTTGAGTATTTTTGATAAATCTGGGTTTATCATGACTATTTTTAGGAATAAATAAACCAAATCTAAATTCTGTAGGTGCAATGTTTATAAATAAACGTGCATCAATCCTATTACTACTTGATTGATGATACAGTTCGTACTCGCATCCATTTTTTGTGGTCTTAGGTACTTCATTAGTTTTTATACTAAGTTTTTTTATAATTTCACCTTCTAATTGAGCCACTACATATTTATAAATTTTATGAAGAGGCTTTTCTATATATTCCTGAAATTTTTCTTTATGCTCTAAATAAAAATCTTTATTTGAACTATTTGTAAATTTTTCAAGCAGTTCAAAAGTTTTAGGTTGAAATGGGCACTCTGAATGTGGCGTAACTTCTGTCATCTTTATAGAAAACGATAGCTGAAATTACTATTGTGACGAATTAGACCTCAAATTACTAGTACTTAAGAATGTAAGGGAAGTTCGGTAATATATCTGCAATTTGTGGATGTTCGTGGGTTTGGTGTTGCGATCGCCTACAGTGGCAACCTGTGAGTTAGCGATCGCGAACGTGCGTTAACACCATAACCCACCTTTAAAATTCGTTTCCCTCGTCAACTTCCTCTTCCGTCAGTGGAGCTTGTGAACTATGACGTGTATGAAGTACAAACACCATATCTTTCCTAATCACGAACAAAATTCGGTACTTATTTCTCGATTTACCGTAAATTAGTTGACGGATTTCCTCTGTGAGCGAGTCATTTTCTGGAGCTAGAGGGCAACGTTTAGGCTTTTCTTGCAAAGTGGCGATAGTATCCATCATTCTCGAAACCATTTATCAGCATAAACTGGGTTCCGCTCTCTCAACCAAGAATAAGCAGCATCAATCTCAGCTTTTGCTGTCTGAGCAACTCTAACTTGAAATCCCATACTTTTCCCGCATTTCTTCCTCAAATTCGCTTAGAGTAGTAGTTCTACCACCTTCTACATCCTCCAGTCCTTGCTTAATTCCAGCGACAGCTTGCAATTTTTCCAACGTATCCAGCAGCTTTTGGTAGGACTGGGCATCCTGAACGACAAGTTCGGCTTTACCATTAACTGTCAACACTACGGGTTTTCCTGTTTCCTTCATTTGTTCAATAAATTCCACAGTGTTACGTTTAAAGCTTGATAAAGACAAGTTTGGAGTGGTCATAATTCACATAAGACTGTAAGGGTTCATAATTTTAACTGGTGTCAGTTTAAAATCATCAACATTGCGGGTAACTAAAGTTAATTTATGATGATGTGCTGTTGCGGCAATCAGACTATCCATTACAGCTAATTTTTTACCTTTCAATTCTGAAGAAGCAGAAAATTTCGCCCAGTTATCTAAAATATCATCGTTTATCGGTAAAATATGAGAAGAAAATTCAATTTCTACTTTTTGCAGCCATATTTTAAGTTTTTGATATCGTTCAGGTTGTGAGTCTTGGATCTTATAAATCCCTTTTTTTATTTCAGCGATAGTAATACTACTTAAAAATAGTTGTTCAATTGATTGCTGATTAAACCATTGACTAACTTGGGGATTGGGAGCTTTTTTAACAAACTCAGACATTACACAGGTGTCAATTAGATAAATCATAGTTCAAAATTCCTGCCTGTGTCTCTATCACGTTCAAACAACGAGGCAATATCATCTTCGGCAGATTCGTCGTCTATAAAACGTAGTCGCTCAAATAAAGGCAGTTCTTTTTTTTGTTGCTGCAAGTAATTGGATAATATTTTAATGACTGCTTCCTGTGGATTTTCATAGTGACTGACTGCGATAATTTCATTAATTAGTTCATCATCTATTGTGATAATGGTCATCGCTTTGTCCTCGGTTGTGTTAAATCAAATTTATGCAATCTGAATGATTTTGCTCCCGATGATTGCATATTTGTAGAAATAAACCCTGATTTTATTTTACGCATGGATGTGGTTTTTCGCCACTATATAGTTAACGATTTTCAACGCTTTAACCCAACCCTTCATCATCATGCCTTTTAACTTCCACATGAGATGCACCCGATAAAGTCGGTTGTTTGCGATCGCCTAAATAAACCTCAGTCTCGTAACTTAACCCGTCATAATTTCCATTACCTGTTGGTACTAAAACGTTACGCTTACGACTCGACCAAAAACTACCCGCAGCAAAAGCGGTGCCAACTGCTCCTATTCCCCCAACTCCTAATAACCAAAAGGGTATTGGTAAGTTGTTAGTTTTCACTTGAGTCTGTTGTGCGTGAGAATGTTCTTTTTCTGTTGCTTTGCCACCCCGCAATGACTGTGCATAAAGCTGCGGGGCACGCTGAGTAACAATCATATCACCGTCGAACAAACCACTCTTCACCTCAACTACATCCCCACTTGTTTGTCCTAAAGTTACTTCTGTAGGTTGGAAGGCATTTCCGTTTTGGATATAAACTATTTTCTTTCCATTAACATCAACAATCGCAGAATTAGGAATTGCCAAAATATCTGCCTCAGTTTTGTCTGTAATTACCTCCAATTCGGCAAACATTCCCGGCTTCAGTTGCCCGCTAGTATTATTTATCTCAGCTTGTACGGCTACAACTCGCGTTTCTCCTTCCACTACCGAACCAATTCGGAAAATCTTGCCTTCAAAAGTGCTATTAGTTTGGGAAGCAACTCTTACTCTCACCCGTTGACTAGTTTTTACTTTGTCTAAATCTTTTTCATAAATATTCGCCGTGGCAAAAACCCGATCGTCATTAATAATCGTCATCAATTTGCCACCAGCATCTTGTAGCGATTGACCAATATTAACTTCGCGGTCTACAACAGTGCCAGATATGGGAGCAGTTATCGTCACCAATCCTTTCCCATTGGCAGCGGTTCCCAATTGTTGTAGCCTTGTACTGTAAGTACTATTACTGAGTCTAATTCGAGATTGTGCTACTTCAACATCAGACTGAGCACGTTTTAATTGTGCTTCTGCTTCCAATACATCCCGACGGCTTTCTGCTCTTTTGAGTTGAGTTTGGACTTCTGCAACGCGAGATTGAGAATCCCGTAATTCCCGCAATGGCAAGTCAACTTCAGCCTTTTGGACTTCAGATTCGGCTTGAACAACTTCTGGAAGGCTTTTTGCTCTCGCCAGTTCTGCTTTTGCCTTGGACAATTTAGCCTGCGATTGTAGCATCTGTCGTCTTGGCAATGCTCCCTTTTGGACTAATTCTCGATCGCGATCGTACTGTTCTTGAGCAACTGCGACCTCTGTGGTCGCTTGTGTTATATTTGCATCCGCTATTTGCTGCTGGCGTTTGAGGTTTTCTTGCGCTACTTTCAAAACTCCACGCTGATTCACCAAAGCCAAGTCGTGATTATATTGTGCGATCGCTGCAGCTAGTTGGCTCCGCGTTTGTGCTATTTCTGCATCAGATATTTTTTGCTGACGGTCAAGATTTTCTTGGGCTAATTTTAAATCAGCTTGTCCTTTCTGCAATTGGGCTTGTGCGTCCGCTTGTTTTTCTTGGGAACCTACACGCAGTTCTACCAACTCTAAAGAAGAGACTACCCCCACAGGTTGACCTTTTTTAACTTTACTGCCTGGTTTTACCAACAGTTCAACTACTTTACTTGTCAGTGGTGCAGTCACTTCAACTTTTTGGTCAGGTAAAGTCTCAATTTGTCCTGTAGTTTTTATCCCTACATCCAACCGCCGCTTTTTTGCCGATTCAACTTTAATGCCCAATCGGTTCGCTGTTTCTGCATCAACTTGAATTGAGCCTGTAGTTTGGGCTTCCCCTCCGCTTTGAAATTCGTTGCCGTGTCCACCATGTGCCAAAACTGCTGCGGGTAATGTGAGGAAAGACAGGCTCAGGACTGTGCCAGAAATATAACGAATTGCTGTAGATTGTTTGCAGCGGTAGGATTTAAGCATGGTAATCAATATATACAAGCAAAAAAATGTAAAATTTGTTACAGTATTCAGCATCTTCTAACTAGCACATTCAGCAATCCATATATAGTAAGGGTTACAAAAAAATGTGTTTTTTTCATATTTTACGCTCCGCGTTCGCCGCGCTCGCTACTAGGCTGACCAGAATGCACCTGCTAGAATCTAAAACATAAAAAACTAAGCGTTCCTGTCCGCCATTCTCCTTAAAGTCCCTCTCTAATAGCCAAAGTCCTCGCTCATAGGACTACACCTTACGTCTTGCGTATAAACTACGAATTCGTAGTTTAAGAGGTAACAAGAATCACGGCAGAATCAAAGCATTATTTCTAGCCCATTTTAATGGACTTATGTTATTAGACAGGGACTTATAGTCCCTGGCGAGTAGGTCGTTAATCGATTAACTCAGGTAATCAGAGTGATTATTTTGACATTATTTTTTCGACGAGCAAGATATCAGTTAGTTTACTTTTTGTACCAACCTTGTCGCCACTGCTTCATTTGATTGATTTCTGCTTCTTGGCTCGATATAATAGATAAAGCAAGTTTTTTGACTTCTGGACGCTTAGACTTACTTGCAGCATCCTTCGCCATGACAACAGCCCCCTCATGGTGCGGAATCATCGCATTAATAAACCGCAAATCAAATTCTCCATCGGCTGCTCCTAAATCCATATCCATCCGCATCGCTCTAGTTTGTTCAGGAGTCATCCCCATCATATGTTTCATTTCGGCATGCCAAGCTTGGGGTTCGTTCTGAGCTTTTGGATACCATGCCTTGCGCCACTGTTTTAATTCAGCAATTTCTTTCTCTTGAGCCTTAATAATTTCGTTTGCTAGCTTTTTAATTTCGGGACGCTTGGACTTTTGCAGGGCTTCCTTCGCCATCACAACTGCACCCTCATGGTGAGGAATCATCCCATCAATGAACCGCAAATCATAATTCGCATCGGCTGGTCCTAAATCCATGTTGTGATTCATCCCACCGTGGTTCATACCACTATGATTCATCTGCTTCTCACCAGTATTGGTTGTGGTAGTAGAAACAGTATTAGCTGCGGCGCTTGATACTTCGTTTTGGCTAAAAGAGGCTGGAGAACAAGCTGTGAGTAAGCTGCCGATCGAAGCGATCGCAACAAAGGTCAAACCTAAAAAGCCATTTTTCAAAGATAGAAGTTGCATAAGTTTCAGATAATAGTTTTCTTAATTCAATTTGGAACTCTCTAGTCGGCTGGATAGTGAACTTTTGAGATGATTTGCGTTTTGCTTTGGTTATTGGCGAAACGCAGTCCGACCACTGCATCTACTACTTAGTTTTGCAGATCGAAATGAAATCAGGATGAAATGCTTGTACTCAAGTAGTAAGTTGTCGTGCATTTAACAAAGTATGAATTAGGCGGCTAAGATGCATACCCCACAATTATTTCAGACAATTTGAATGTATTTTTTGTATAATCTTTAGCTTTCGTTTACATAAAATCAGTATTACCCCTACAAATGAGCCAATTGTGGGCTAATTTCTTTTGGTATAAAAAAATAGACATAATCCAGTAAAGACAGCATTCGAGTTTTAGTTGCTTATTTGCTAAGATTTTGCAACCTAACTTATTAGAGGCTTTCACTTTGGGGGATGGATTGGAATGACTGTGTAATCATAGTCATAGTCATAAAGTTGATGTAGCTAAAAGAACTTCTGATAGCTAACAATTCTAGTAAAGCCAAATATAGCCTCTTTTCCTAGCCTCGAATCGGTTTTGAAGAACTTTTAGATAAAACCTGAAAACAGACTTGGTGTGCTTGCTTGTAGTCAGTACTTGCTTTTTTTCAGCGAATATAAACGAAAATGCTAAAGACTAAACTGGAAAAAGATATAAAATTGGGTCAGAAATTGACCGCACGTACCAACCATGTTTTCGTGTTCTTAGAAATTTTTGAACGTGAAGGTGGTATTCAATCATATGTAAAAGATATTTTTCGAGCCTATATCGGATTGAGCGAAGCATATACTGGGGAAGTCTTTCTACTGCGGGATAGTTCTGAGTGTACAAATTCTTTTGAGTCCGAACATTTAAAATTTCATTACTTCCAAAACCAGTCCTCCCAGTTGGGGAGAGCCAAGATGGCTGTAGCATTGCTCAAGTGTCTACTACAACAACACCCCCAACACGTTTACTGCGGCCACATCAAATTGGCTCCATTGATCCAAACCCTCTGCCAGCCACTAGGGATTCCCTACACTGTCCTGACTTACGGTAAAGAAGTCTGGGAGCCGCTTGGCACCCAACAGCGACGGGCTTTAACATCAGCATCTGGGATTTGGACAATTAGTCGCTATAGCCGCGATCGCGCATCTGCGGCTAATGGGATAAAAAACAGTATGGTAAAAATGTTACCATGTGCAATCGATCCAGAGAAATTTACGCCCGGTGATAAGCAACCAGAATTAGTCGAGAAATATGGTCTAGCTGGTGCAAAAGTATTAATGACTGTAGCCCGTTTGTGGTCAGGGGATATTTATAAAGGTGTGGATGTGACAATTCGGGCATTACCCCAAATACAATCGGTTTTCCCTGAGGTAAAATACTTGGTAATTGGTCGGGGTGACGACCAACCACGATTGGCAGAGTTAGCCCAAAATTTAGGTGTTAGCGACAAAGTGGTTTTTGCTGGTTTCGTATCTACCGAAGAACTCATAGAACACTACCGTCTTGCCGATGCTTACGTAATGCCCTCCCAAGAAGGCTTTGGCATTGTTTATTTAGAGGCAATGGCTTGTGGTGTACCAGTATTGTCTGGTGATGCTGATGGTTCTGCCGACCCCTTGTGTGATGGTAAACTAGGATGGCGAGTACCACATCGTGACCCAGATGCTGTAGCGGCTGCTTGCATTGAAATACTCAAAGGTGACGACCCCCGTTGTAATAGAGAATGGTTGAGAGAACAAGCGATCGCCAATTTTGATCTCAATGCCTTGCAACAACGGCTGAAAACAGAGTTAGTGGTTAGTGGTTAGGAGTTGGTGGTTGGGGCTTGGCAGTTAGGAGCATATTTCATCTTTGTTTTGTGAAGTACAATTGGACGGGCAAGGATACCCATCATACAAGACTTTGAGCTTTTAAGTTGCGACCTCATCTACTTGCAAACTAGTGTAAGAATTATAATTTTTTTACTCCTAACTCCGCTCCTCCTAACTGATCACTCATCACTCTTCAGGTGAGACTCGCTATCCTAGAGGGAGAGCAGCACTAAATTTAAAAAATGAGCCTTAAAACCTTGCAGTTAAATTTGGCTAATCTCCGCCCTTGGCTCACCCTATTAGCAATTATTTGGTTGCTGGGGTCATTGGGCTTGGGCTGGTTGGTTAATTCCTTAGTAATTATTATAGGGTTGCTGTTGCTGGCACCCGTTGTCGTGTTTTTCGGGTTTCGCTGGTGGCTGCAACACAATTTGGTTGGCGATCGCTGTCCCGTCTGCGAATATGAATTTACAGGTTTAAACAACACCCAGTTGCAATGTCCTAATTGCGGGGAGCCGTTGTTGGTACAGCAGGGTCATTTTCATCGCATCACACCAGAAGGCACAATTGATATCAAAGCTATCGAAGTGCCATCAAAATCACTTGAAGATTAGTCATTGGTCTTACAAATAAGAAGGCACTAATTTGTTACTTCTTTTGTTGCGAAATTGAGAGGGTGTATGTATACTGTCCTTGAGATAATTCGCCTATATGCAGCGAGTAATTTCCCGCCTGCCAATAACCAGAAATTTCTGGCTTGCCCCCAGAGTAACTATCTGCTAACACACAAAAGCGACCCCCAGGGCCATCAATTAACAATGTTGGCTTTCCAGTACCTGCAACTGTTAATCGCAAGTAAGGAAGTGATTCTGTAACTTGGATAACTTGATTTGGTGCGCTGGCTATATTACCGCAGTTACTTTTGTTGCCTCCCCCAGACTTGCCATTAATAATTAGTGGATCGGGCTGTAAGTTTGGTTTAATTGGCACAATTGGTGGTTGTGCAGCTAGAGCATCGCCCAGAACCAAACTTATTGCCAACGCTACGGGAACAAGTGCAAGCAGCCTTCGCGTCTTCATATTAATATATGCTCCGGATTATTTTTATAACGATATTCATACGTCAAGCCTGATTTAATGGACGATGGTAACTTCTCTTAGTTCCTACTAAACGTAGTATAAAATTTCATCTATTAAATCAGAAAATAGAATCTAAATAAATTTGCAGGTGATATCACAAAGTGGTTGCCAAAAGTATCGCTATCCCCTGTGGTAGACGAGCGGCAACATCACATTGATTTTTCACAAACATATTAAGAATCGGATTAAGTTTGTCTATTGTGTAATAAATGTTGTTGCTTAGGTAAAAAATATAGATGAATCGTCAACCTGAAGAAGACTTCCAGCATAGCCTTCAAAAGCTAGATGGAGAAATTAATTCCTCGTCTGTTGTGTTTCCTTCCCTTGAAATAATTAAAATATCCGGTCTGAGCTTGTCCAATGGGAATAAAAGCTTCAGTCGATTTTTGAACTGGTTCGCAAGTCTGTCTCGGGTGGCAAAACTGGTGGTTTTGGGTGTAGCGGTTCTCTTCGGGTTTGCTATGCTACAAGCGGCATTGAAATTGATTGCTGGAGCTATTAGCTTGACACTATTGGCAGTGCTAGTATACCTGGGATACAAATTTGTTGTGTCTGGTAGCTAAAAACATAAGCAATATTTTTAGTTTAACCGTACCGGATGTGACGTAGAAATAAATTTAAAGGGAATTGTGCGATGACGACCCCAATTGTGAGGAGAAGTACTAATCAGACCAGCCAGTCAAAAGAACCCAGAAGGTCTAACTCGCAACCTCTAGGAACTAGACGCTTAGTGGCTTGGCTCGCAGAAATCAGCCTAGTTGTCACTAGTGGATTGGTGCCTTTTGGAATTGGCGCTTATACGAATACAAGAAGCGAACTGAACCGAGTCCCCCTCAACCCGGTGCTAATCGCAACAGAAAGAACGATTGCCCGCCCTTTAGCTTTGCCTGTAAGCTACGGCACCCGGAATGTGGCATGGACAACGAATTTTTTGTGGACATTAGCTTTGTTAGCGCCCTTGACACTTTCAGGCTGGCAGTTATATTTACTAGCTAAAACTGGCAGTACCACTCCCAAACGTTGGTTTGGTGTTCGAGTTGTATCCGACCGAGGCACGCCCCCTGGTTTAGCTGCTGTTTTAGTTCGAGAAGGAATTGGTCGTTGGACTCTCCCTGTATCCATTGCCTATATTTTGTGGCGTAACAGCTTTGCTTTTCCCAATCTAGGAATTTTTACGGCGTTGACAGCTTTAGTCATGTTGGGAGAAGCGATGGGTTTCAAGGGGCAAAAACGGCGGCGATCGCTGCATGATACGATTGCAGGTACATACACAATCGATGCTAATAAACCCTTTTCACCCCCAACAGATAGCAATAACAGGCGCGGTCAACAAGAGTGGGTTGATGGGGATGAAGAAGCTGCGATCGCATCAATTGTAATTACACCAGAATCTGAACATAGTAGCAACCTGTGGCGGCGGATGCGACAAAATCCCAGTCTGACTTTATTCGCCGTGGCGCTTTTGAGTATGGTTTCCGTATTGGGAACTTTAGTCGCAACTCAAGTTTATATCCAAACCCAGCAAAATTACAGGGAGTCCAATCGGGGCAATAAACAACAATTTCTCGCACTTGTAGAAAAATTAAAGCCCAATGCCACCAGCAGTCAATTCGAGCGTCGCAATGCCATCTTAGCTCTGGGTACTATCAACAGCCCCCAAGCAATTCAATATCTTGCGGATGTGTTGGTGAAAGAAACTGACCCTGTGCTAGTTGATACCACTCAGCAAGCTCTGGCAAGCGCTGGATTGCAAGCCATCCCCGATTTGAAACGGATGAATCAGTTTCTTTATGGGGATTTGGACTCAGCGCAGAACAATCCCCAAGAGCAAGAAGTACGACAAGGACGCTTGCATATCAACCAGAAGGCAATCAACAAGATTTTAGCTGTCTACAACGGTCAAACTAACGGTTTGGATCTCAACCGTGTCCAATTGGGTCAAAGCGGCTCTGGAGAAAAATCTTACTTCAACTTAGTACTAGACAAAATTGATTTGTGGGGAATCAATTTCAAATTCGCCAATCTCAACCAAGCCAGCTTTAAAGGTAGCCGCTTCCGAGGACCAGGTGAAGATGGTCGCTGGGATACTTACGACGACTGGACAGCCGATTTGAGCGGTGCATCTATTAAACAAGCCAATTTTACCGACGCTAATCTCAGTCGTGTCTTGATGGTTAAAACTGATTTGAGTCGTTCCACCCTCAACCGAGCCAATTTATCTAGTGCCCGTTTAGTTGGTGCCAACCTCAGCAGTACCCAGCTAGTAGGAGCCGATTTGCGGGGTGCAGTCTTGGAAAATGTCAGCTTGACAGGGGCTGATTTAGGCGATGCAAAATTAAACGAAGCCGATTTATATGGTGCGCGTTTGGGTCGGGCGATCGCTATCGGCACTCAATTATCCGATGCCAATTTAACCAAAACTGATTGGCAAGGAGCAGATTTATCAGGAGCCGATTTGGATCGTGCCAATCTCAGCAATGCCAATCTGAGCGAAACCCGTCTGAGTACTGCCAATTTACGCTCTGCCAACTTGCAAAACGCCAATTTGCGCAATGCCGACTTGAGTCTCGCAGATTTACGGGGAGCAAACTTAGCTGGTGCCGATTTTCAGGGAGTTATTCTTTCTTCAGCGAAACAAGATTTAAACGATCAATTTGTGCAAACTCCACAAATCGGTTCAGAATCAGCTGTCATCAAAGGTGTTGATTTTGGGCAAGTAAAAAATTTAGATCCCAACCACTTAGCCTATATTTGTACTCAGGGAGGTAACCACCCTCGTTGTCCTTAATATACTAAGGGTAAGAATATCTTTTCCAATGCTCATTGAATTCGTAAGTAAGAAGGCAGGAGGCAGAAGGAACGGTCGAGGGTATTAAATCCCCACAAGGAAGCGGATAATAACCAATAATAAAATGGTGTGAGGAGTACGAAAATGAATTATTTTAAGTGTGTATTATCTGTTGTGGCGGCTTCAGTTTTGGGTCTTGCTCTGAGCAGTAAACCTTCCATAGCTCAAGTCGCATATGGTAGCTATGTTGGTGTTGGTCCAGCGGTTGGTCTTTCCGATGGTGCCCAAATTGGTGGTGTAATTGCCGCTCGTTATAAACTTTTGGAATCACCAATTTCTTTTCGTGCCCAAGCTTTCGTTGGTCAGAGTACAGCGCTTGTACCTACGGTTTCCTACGATTTTCCCCTCAATTGGCAAACTGATGCCTACTTGGGTGCTGGATTGGTTTTCGCTGGTGGTGATTCACCTTCCCCTGTTGGCAATAAAATCAGCTTTGCCTTGCAGCCAGGAATTGATTATGTGATACCCAATAGTAACACTGTTATTTTTGGTAACGCGATTATTGCCTTTGACGCTTATCGGAATGGTGGTGGTACTGCTCTCTCCCTACAGGGTGGTGTTGGTTTGAAATTTTAAGATTTATTACAGGTTGGTGTAATTCTGCTAAATTTCGATTTTGAAGGAAAAATTGTACTGGTTACGGGTGCTTCACGGGGCATCGGACAAGCGATCGCAACTGCCTTCGCTTCTGCTGGTGCCCGTGTTGCTATTCATTACCATACCCAAAGCGAACGTGCAAAAAACCTGCGAGACTCTTTGGCAGGGACGGGACACATTGTAGTTCAAGCCGACTTGGCGAATCCTGTGGCTGTGGAGAAAATGGTATTGCAGGCTCTAGCTCAATTGGGACACATAGATATCTTGGTGAATAACGCTGGGATTTATCAAGAGCATCCCCTGAATGAAACGAGTTACCAAGACTGGCAGACTGTTTGGCAGCAGACTATAAATATCAATTTACTCGGTGCTGTAAATGTATCTTATTGTGTTGCTCGGCATATGATAGAACGGAGGAGCGGACGCATTATTAATGTGACTTCCCGTGGTGCTTTTCGGGGAGAGCCGACAGCAACGGCTTATTCTGCGAGTAAAGCGGCTCTTAATGCCTTCAGTCAATCTCTGGCACAGCATCTGGCACCCCATAATATTTTTGTGATGGCTGTGGCTCCGGGGTACGTGGAAACTGATATGTCCCGTGTAGTTTTAGATAGTCCAGCGGGAGAAGCGATTCGGCAGCAAAGTCCGTTAAATCGGGTGGCTTGGCCTCTGGAAGTGGCACATACAATTTTATTTTTGGCATCCTCGGGGTCGGAGTTTCTCACGGGTGGGATTGTGGATGTGAATGGTGCCAGTTATTTGCGGTCTTAGAGTTTTTTAACCCACTGTCGGACTAACCGTTAGTTACACTTGATTTGCGGATATTTTTTTTAAGAAGAAGAACTTGAAATTTCTGCGATCGCATTTCTGGGAAACAATCAAAGTATCTTTCTATGCTTTGTAGGTAAATAAAAACCCGCTTTTTCTCAATATAAATACTATTTTTGCTTTATTAGAGTCATATAAATTACTAAACAGTTGCGGATTTTAGACGAGCGGATGAACGCAATCGCACATCGTGAAGATGTATGTTACAAAATTAAATAATCAGGCAGTTCATAGGGTTCGACACTTGCACATACCGCACATAGATATTTTGCGCTGGCATCAAGGGGATCAGGGTAAGTAGGTGAGCAGGAAAATTTATAACTATGTAACGAAATGTAAAACCTCTGAGATTGGCTCGTAGTTGCGCGTATAGCGCTCTTAACAGCAACAAACTAAGATTGGTTTATTTCCACCCACCTACTTAAGCGCATCTTAAATCGCATTCGCCATACTCAATTTTTTTGAGCTTTTAATCGTTTGTTTTGGAGGTTTTAAACCTGATGCCATGAGAATCCCTAATGCAAGATAGATGCTTTGATTATTAGCGTACTACTGAACGCCTCTAATACTTGAATCGTCTTTCAAAATCTACAATCATGCAAAAAATCTGTAACTTTGGCTACAAAATTAGATGCGCTTACCCTGCGTAAAGACGGGGTAAAATTATTATTAATTGTGCTTTATATCCAAAATATTTTGGATAAATTAGAAACCTTGACGTGAAAGAAGCGACCAAACAACATTAGCAGAAAATCCAGTAGATTGGCTTATACATGGGAATACAGCAGGAAGGTGTCCTTGGGGTGCTTTCAAACTAAAGATTAAATTATGCATAGATATCCACTTGAAAACCTGGTATTCATTTTCATCCTCTGCCCATTTGACACGAATACCAAACTTGTGCCAGTCTTGCTTTACACTCTGCCAAATGTCTTTCTGTATGCCAAAGCCAAATTTACCATTACTGGAAGTTAGCCAAAGTTGATCAATAGTGTAAAGGTCTTGAGATGGAAATTGTTCAATATCTTTTACCTCAAAGTAACCTTGTTGATTTCGACCAGCTATTTTCAACATAACTAGCCTAGTTTCTTCATTAGCTTCTTCCCATTTGCCAGCAGTTAATAATTCTTGCAATTTTTCATAGCCTACTAATGATATGTTTGATGGTAGTTCTAGTATTTCTTCAGATTCGTCTCTGATTTTAAAATAGTGGTAAAGATTAGCAATAGCCAAATCTGATGCTTGTTCCAAATTCGATGGAACTAAAGTTTTGTAACCAGCGTTAGCAGCTTGCTGATTAATATAAAGTTCCGACTGTTGACGTAGTTTATAATCGAACAAATACAATAGCTGGTCTCGTAGAGAGTAGAAATGAGACTTTTCTGCTAATCCTTCGTATGTTAATTGTTCTGGTGGTGCTGTGAAATTTGTATCTTGAGTAGTTATCAAATCGGAGTTATTAAAATCAGCAGTAGTTAAAAGTTTTAATTCTGAAGAAGGAAGCGATACTCCTTCGGAGTCACTTCGTGAACGCATCCAATCAATATGATTTTGCCATGAGTTAAAGACTTGTAAATCATGGTTGTAAATACGGGTAATTTCGGGAAAGATAAAATTAAGTTCATCATAGGATTCACAACTATTAATAATACCAACAGCATCTTTACAAACTTTATCCTGTAACTGAGATATTCTGTCGCTTACGGCTGACATTTCATCCTGTACTTGATAAGTTGTAATGATTCCCTGTTCTATTATCCAAGCACATTCGAGCCTTCGTAGTTGCCCAGCAGCGCAGGTTTCTTCTAGTAAATGAGGATTTGTGTAATCTGCCAAAGCTTCAAATAACATTCCCCTCGCACCGTCAATTTCGGCATTTCTACGACTTACATCTTGTAATTGCATTGCTGAACGAAAGCGGTTCATTGCTTGGATAAATAACCCATACGCACGTACTAAAATTATCCGGTGTTGTTCAAATTTTATATCTTGAGAGACCTCCTCAATTATTTGCCTAATTTCTGCTCCTTGGTCTTTTAAGGCTTGCTTGAGGTCAATAAATCCATTTTTGACCTCTAGCCGCATTTGCTCAACTTCTTTTTTCAGTTTTAGTGTTTGATGTAAGTTTATCGCTGTCAATGCAACACCCGCAACTGTTCCCACACCAATCAAAGCTGTAGTTCCTTGCAGCACTCCCAAACTAGCTTGTATGCTTTGCAAACCATTCATTACATCCGCAAAGCCTCGCTGCGTTTGGTACATTTGCACCCCACTAGTAATAAATTGAGAAGCAGCTAGCAGTGGAGATAGAGGACTGTTACCGACAGTAGCACCGATAGCATGACTAACAATCTGTCCTGTGAAAGCATCTCTAGCCATACTGATTGGTACACCATTACTAAAAACTGGAATATATTTGCCAGCTTGAATACCAGCGTCTATTAAAGGAGAAAATTGAAATTGCATAACTGTGGATTGATAGAAGTTTTATTGCTTCGAGGCTAACTTGTTTAGAAAAGTGAAAATATTTGAGCAAATTGGTGAAGCAAGCGGACGTGATGTAAAAATCCGTTTGGTAGCTTCTCAATTAATAGAGCAAGTGATTGAGGAAGCGGCTGAATCTTGGGATGAGTGGCGCGAAAAATTAGGCGATCGCATGGTTCAAAAAAGTCAACATTGGTATTCGGAACACAGTCCTGTCTGGAGTCAAGATAAATTAATCAAAGATTATACTAATAACTTTGTGAGAGATTTATCCAAAGAGATAGATGAATGGGGAAACAAACAACTTAAAGATATCATATTGCAAAAGAACTTGAAAATTTTAGATGCAAATGTTGAGTATGAGCTAGATGCAATTCAATCGGAATTTAAAAACATTGAGCAACAAGTAAAAGCCAATTTTAGTGAACATATTCGATTGTCTATAAATGGCATAACTGATGATTTTATGGGTTTAGGAGGATTTGGTGGCGGTTTAGGGATAGGTGGTGCTTTAGCTGCTGGATTAATAGTATTTACGGGAATTGGCTTTATTGCAATAATTATTGCCAGTTTAGCAGCAACAATTGCTGGTTCGTTTGGTTTGGGAATGTTTGATGTCGATGGATTGCATAACCAGATAAAAATAAAAATTATTGAAATAGGATTTCAAAAGTTTGATGAATCAATGGATAAAGTTTCTGACAAATTACACGAAATTACTACTGCAGTTTTTGATACCAAGGTTGAATCAGCAAGTCGAATAATTGCTCAAGCGATCGCGCTTTATGAAAATCTCATCGAACAGCACGAACAAGCGCACAAAGAAACTGTAGAAGAACAACAAACTAAGAAGGCTTGGATATCTGAAAAACGTCAAGAAATTGAGAAAGTCAAAAATGAGATTGAAGCAATTTTACAACAGTGTGCTACTTAGGTGCAACCGCATTCATCTCGGATTTATGGGGGGAAAAGTAGCCAATCTGAGGGGTTTTGGTTCATGGTTGGTGGACTGTAATTATCAGCACTTGGTATGAAGAAAAAGTTAAATAGACCAAGGATTAACAATCACAACCCCTGTCCCAGCAAAATCATTTTCGTTACGAGTAACAAGTGATAGAGAATTTTGAAGTGCGATGGCTGCAATGAGAGAATCCATAGCAGGCAAAGGTCGCCCCCAAAGTTCTAACTGTCCGACTAAATTTCCCCATAACACCATTGTTGAGAAATCTATACTTAAGATTCTTTGTTCAAAGAGATTGGGTAAAGCTTCATTCAGCCAATTTGTTAGAGATTCTTTCCGCTTAGATGCGGTCATTTTGCTGATGCCTTTAGCAATTTCGCCAATTGTGATCGTGCTAAGGTAAAGTGTTTCTGGCACTTGGGCATTGAACCAATCTAAAACTTGTTGATTTGGTTGTTTGGCAACTAGTTCGGAAATCAGGCAAGTATCAAGCAGGTAGCTCATGGGTTGAAGTCATCGCGAGGTAGGCTGCGATCGCGGCTAAAGTCCAGTTCTTCGGCGATTCCAACTAGGGGGGATTGACGGAAAAACTCTACAAGTGTGGTGGGTTCTTCTGGGTGGGTGTTGTGCGTAGTCAGGCTTTGGGCAAGAAGTTGGATAATATACAGTTTATCGTTGTGGGAAAGTTGAAGCAGTTGTTTTTCAAGTTCTGGGATAACCATGATGGGGGGTTAAGTGGAGGATAATTTTATTATACTTTTTGCATCTGTGGTTCATCTAATTTAACTCGTTTTTTACCTGTTAATAGTTGTTGCATTAATCCCCGTTTTCTTGTTTGTAAGCGGCGAGTTATTTTTCTAGAGTAAATATTTTGCTATTAACTAAGGAAAGAAAATTAATGATTATTTCTTGCTCTCTTATACTTCGTATTTCTTAAATTTGGGGTCAATTTAGTTACATTGTTTCATAAATCACCTATTTTCTGTCTATTTTTCAGATAAATATCCTTTGTAACCGTTTCCCCTAGTATAGATACCGTCTTCAAGGTGTTTCAGGTGCTATCGCCTGTACGAGCTTGTCAACCCAAGCGCGTAAGTTTATGCTGGAACTTGATTGGACTCTCAACGCGAATCCAAAGCGTATATCAACGTCTCGACGGTTGTCTCAAACTTTTATAACCCCATTTGATACTGGCTGGGAAGTAGCTTGAGAAGGAATAGAGAAATCTTTCTCTGGAGCAATACCGCAGGTCAGGTTATTTGTTTTGCTTTGGTTTTGGCTGCTCCAGTTCTTTTGTTTCCTGTAGCGATCGCCTGATAACGACAAGGTGCTTGAATAATATCTAATGGGTTGTTAGATTGATAAGGAGAAAATGTTTGACTCCATAGCGTTCCAAAACAACCAAATTGGATATTCTAGTATTTCCACCTCAATCCCTGATAAAGCGATCGCAGCTTTCACGAATTCATATGTAGCCTCATGCTCATATTTTGAAACGATGTATAACAACCTTACCTTTTAAATCTTCTTCAACAAACACCAAGTACTCGCCATTTTTTCTTTGAAAGGCACGGACTCCATAAGCGATATCAACCCAGCCACTCTGATCGGCAATTGGGTTGGGCTTTAACTTGAAGACAAAGGCTCCGGTTGCGGCATTGTACATATAAACCTCTGAAGTCTTCACTGTTACAGCAAACACATAATCCCCAGCGACGCTGATAGCTTGCGGTGGAATCGCTTCAGGAGGTTTACTAGTATCTATTGGCAATACAATCCGCCAACGTTCTTTGCGGTTGCCTTTACTCCAATTGTCAAACCGGGCAATCTCAGAACCAGCAGATTTGCTATAATCGCTACCAATTGCGGGATGTAATGAGGTAAAACCTGATAAATACATCGTATCTGTTTTGGGAAAATACTCAATCCGCCGCAAATCATCAAACATTCTGGGAGTGGTTTGTTTCTCCATACGAGCATAGCTGTAGATGGGGTTACCTTTTTTATCTAACCCGAGTAGGGGATAATGCCGGATGCCATCTTGAGTCCGCAGGGTTTTCCAAATATCCCCTACTTCGTCTATCCACCAGCCGCCAATATAAGGATAATCCTTGTTGCGATCGTATTCGTTTGCTTCAAATCTGCCGTTTCCGTTACCATCACGCCAAATCCATTCTCCTGTAGTTGGTTGATTTGGAGGCCAATTACCATTGAACGATGGTTTGCCCGACGCGCTAGTGCCAACAAACATCCCCGAAGGGATGGCAATTTCCCCATCGGTAGCTTTGTCGAAACGAAAGATTTCTAATAAGCCGCCATACATATCGGTGAGGAATAGAAAAGGCTTGCCTTGAATGCGTCGGAAAAATGTTGCATCTACATCTGTATGCAGTCGTGGATCTTGAGGATATTTGAAAGCATTCAAAGTGTAGCCTTTATAAGTCGAATCTTTCCCAGGAGGCTTGCTATAATCCATGATGAAGTGTTCCTGCTTGGTGAATAAGTGTACTCCATCACCTGCGGGGTCCGCATCTGCATTGTCGATAAATTCCAAACCCAGCAACCGCCACTGCAATTGGGCTTTTTGAGAATACGACCGCAAATCAACTCCAGAATCGTTAAAACCGTTGTTACTTATATAGATGTTTCCCTTTGCATCTGTACCGACTCCAGTAATCCCGTAGAATTTTAAATTTCCTACTTCACCTGGTATACCTGAGTAAATGCCACCTTCAGTACCAAATGTCCCAACTTTTACGGGTTTGTTGGTAATGTTATAAATCAGGATTTGCTGACGTTTGTTGTTTTCTGCAACTAAAAGTCTGTTTTGATTATCAATGGCGATCGCTGTCGGTTCAACAACATCTGGCACCGTCTGTGGTAATTGCTTACCTAATGCGGAATAATGGAGAACCTTACCCTTTTTTTCGTTCTTTTTTTGCTGGATTATCCAGAGATTTTTTTGTTTGTCAATGGCGATTTTTCCAGGATTGGCAACGGCAAAGCTGCGTAGTTCCTCCATCTCGGTATTGTATACTCTAATGCGGTTGCTATTCGGGTCACTTACATATAACTCGCCCCCTGCTATTGCTAACCCTGTGACTGCACTTTTGGTGCTGACTATTAACATACTCTTATCCCAGCCACGACCACCAGTAAAGGGCGCAGGTTTTCCAGATAAGTCGTAGCGTCTGACGCAATACCAAACGGTGTCTTTTGGTGGATAATCTCCCTGCGGATTTCCTTCAAGACCCTGTAACATTGCTACATAAATATATTTTTTATCGGCTGTAACCGCACTTCCACCAAATCTTCCCCAGCCGTGTGAGTCTTCCGCTTTGCCTATCATTGAGCCGTTTTTGTAAATTCCTGCCTCAGAACCTGCTTCATCCCAGCCGCTATTTGTATATACTGTACCGTCAGGTGCAACATACATTCCGCTCACCCGGATTTGCACCCACTTGTCACCATTGCCAAATGTGTTACCAATCCAAGTTGTTTTGTATTTGATTCCTGTTGGCGCGACTTTAGCACTCAAGTATGATGTTTTGTAGCTGATTTCTGGTGGCGCGACTTTAGCACTCAAGTATGTTCCAATGACAATAGTGGCGATCGCTCCTGCAACCAAACTCATTAAAGCAAAAAAAAGTTTTTTATACCGTTTGGTAAAGAGTTTTTGCTTCTTATTGTTTTTCATAAATGCCTGTACGAAAAAAACACTGGAAATTAATTCATTAAAAAGTATCAGTAATCTCCGTATAATTATTTGTCATAAATATACGTTTTGATGATGAAATTTTTAACTGACCAGTCAGAAAGTTGCAACTGGTTAGTTACTTCTGCTCTTATTGCACTAAAGGTTTAGGAGTAATTCATAAATCAGTCCTAATTTCTAATTGCCGGATTCATACATAAAATATCGAATAATTTACCCTGAAAATATCGTTTTCATGAAAACTTTATGAAAGTTACATCATTTTTTTACTTTAATTCCCAAAAGTTTTAGACAAAATACTTTAGATTGTAGTGGTATTAAAAAATTTCTAATAGTAAAACAGACTATTCTGAATAGAAATTTTTCTATCATTACCCGTAACTTTTATCTATGACTTTTAGTTATTTAGTTATTAATTTGCAACAAATAATAACTGATCCTTAGATGTGGATAGGACTTACACGTATACATCGTTCTAAAGATTTATTTTTTCAAAAACCCGGCTTTGTTCTTCCTTGGGCTCAAGTTACTAAAAACACAAATGCTTACTTCCATAGTTATCTGTCTATTTGACTGCTTAATCAAATGACATGAATATATAGATATGTCAAAATCGTCACTTTTGCAAAATTGACCGTGTTACTTGTTATATAACAGGAGTAAGACTTACAAAGTATTTAAGATGTATATAATGGCAATATAGGAATGAAAAGCTAAATTAATTTGGTGTGGGATTAAATAGAGTATTAGGATTGAAGTGTAGAAACTAATAAAATTACAACCGTATATGCAATTAGGTACTAAAGTGAAAAATAATACAGGCAATTCGGTTTCAGCATCTGCATCCATTCTCTGCCTTGGATTGGGCTGGTTTCCCAAAACCCCTGGTGGCCTGGAACGGTATATTTATGAACTAACTCAGAAACTAGCAGTACAAGACTCTGTTGAATTATGTGGAGTTGGGTTACCAGAAGGACAATCAAATTTGCCGATGAAGCTGACAAACTTGGCTTCCCCAGATAGTCCAATGTGGCAAAGATTATGGTCTATTCGCACTAACTTCTTAAAAACAAGAATAGGTAAACCGGACGCAATTAATTTACATTTTGCACTGTACAGCTTTCCAGTATTGGATATTTTACCAAAAGAAGTACCAATTACCTTTACCTTTCATGGTCCGTGGGCATCTGAGAGTAGGCAGGAAGGAGTTGGCAAACTCAGTGTTTTTATGAAACGCTGGTTAATAGAAAAAAGAACTTATAAACATTGCGATCGCTTTATTGTTCTGAGCAAAGCTTTTGGAAAAATTTTACATCAAGAATTTCAAATACCTTGGGAGAAAATTCACGTAATTCCTGGTGGAGTTGATATCGAGCGCTTTCAACCAAATTTATCACCTAATTTAGCTCGCACACAATTGGGATGGCCAAGCGATCGCCAAATTATTTTCACCTCTCGACGTTTAGTAAATCGAGTCGGACTTGATAAATTGTTGGAAGCGCTGGCGATAATTAAACCCAGAGTCCCTGATGTGATGTTAGCGATCGCCGGTCGTGGTCCCATGCTTGCATCCCTACAACAGCAAGCTGATTCTTTGGGACTTAGCGATCGGGTCAAATTTTTAGGATTTCTCCCTGATGAACAATTGCCTGTAGCTTACCAAGCAGCAGATATAAGTGTCATGCCGAGTCAGTCTTTTGAAGGGTTTGGACTCGCATTAGTAGAATCTCTCGCCTGTGGTACTCCAGTACTATGCACTCCTGTGGGTGGGATGCCAGAAATTTTAGAACGATTCTCCCCAGATTTAATTACTACCTCTACCGATGCTTCAGCGATTGCAGAAAAATTAGAGGGAGTATTATTGGGGAAAATAGCAACACCTTCTTCTGAAGAATGTCGCCAGTACACCACCACAAACTACGATTGGCATAAGATAGCTCAAGAAGTACGTCAAGTTCTGTTGCAATAAAGAATTTATGAAAATTTTCTTCTTAGACCAAAGCGGTAAACCGGGGGGTGCAGAATTATGCTTGATAGATATTGCCAAACCCTACCGCTCTAGCTCTAAGGTCGGTTTGTTTGCCGATGGTACTTTTAGAATTTTACTCGAACAGAACGACATTCCGGTAGAAGTTTTGACAACTAGCGCCATCCAAGTTAGAAAAGAAAGCGGCTTGTTGCAAGGGTTGGGGAGTTTGGGGCAATTAATTCCGTTGATTGTCAAAGTCACAAAAACTGCTTTTCATTACGACCTAATCTATGCAAATACCCAAAAAGCATTAGTTGTGGGGGCGATCGCTAGCTTTTTTAGTGGTCGTCCTTTGGTCTATCATTTACATGATATTCTTTCACCAGAACATTTCAGTTCAACCAACCGCCGTATCGCCGTAATTAGTGCAAATCGTTTCGCATCATTAGTAATTGCCAATTCTCAAGCGAGTAAATTAGCGTTTATCGAAGCGGGGGGACGTGCAGAGATAACTGAAGTTGTTTACAACGGGTTTGATGTTAAAAATCATCAAACTAGCGAATTAGATATTCAGGGATTGCGGCAAGGATTAAAATTAGAAGATAAATTTATCGTCGGACATTTCAGCCGTCTGGCACCTTGGAAGGGACAACATATTTTAATCGAAGCCTTGACAAAATGTCCGAAAAATGTGGAGGTAATTTTAGTTGGGGATGCCCTGTTTGGGGAAGAAGATTACGTTGAAAGTTTACACAAACAAGTTGTGGAATTGGGATTAGAAGACCGGGTGAAATTTTTAGGATTTCGTTCCGATATTCCCAGACTAATGTCAGCTTGCGATTTGGTGGCCCATACTTCAACTGCAGCAGAACCTTTTGGGAGAGTGATTGTAGAAGCAATGCTATGCGGAACACCTGTAGTTGCGACTGCTTCTGGGGGTGCAATGGAATTAGTAGAAGCAGGTGTGAATGGTTTTCTAGTGACACCGGGGAAAGTGGAGGAATTGGCTATTGTGATTAATACTTGTTTGAAAGAGCCAGAAAATATAGCGAATCTTGCGAATAATGCCCAAATTAGTGCCAGTCAGCGTTTTGATGTGACTGCGATTAATCAGCAAATTTCTCTATATATAAATGAGAAAGTTCTAAAATCTCACCCCCCTACCTCCTAAATCCGGCTGTTTCATGCGATGAATAATATAACAGTCCGTTAAGCTGGAGTTGCCAGCTACCCGGTCAAACGCTTCTAGGAGTGTTTTAACTTCAGTTTCCCGACCGTAGAGTTTTTCCGGGATAATAAAGCGATCGCGTAAATCCCTCTGTCTAATTTCAAAACTTTCTATCTTCCCAGTTTCCTTTAGTTGATGCAAACAAATTTCTAAATCATATTTTATTCCTAATGCACTCTGATAGCGGTCTTCGGCATTTTTCGCCATCAGAGTGCATTCCAAAATGCTGACCCTACTACTGAATCCTTGAGGCTTTCGGATTTAGTATTCCCTTCTGTGCGATGTAATTTACTTTATGTTTCACACCGAAATTTTTCTGACTTCGTGCGATCGCCCTTGAGTGTGGGCATTTCGTCATCCCTTGAAGGAGAAACTAGGACTGGCGCATTTTCACGATTGCAGACTGGAGCGTCGGATGGGGAAAATCAAACTCAAGTATCGATAGATGGCATCACCGTCTGTACTTAATCGTTACCTGATTCTGCAAATAAAGATTCTAAATCCCTGTAACCGCTAACTAGACGTAAAATTTCAATTCCGCTATTTGTAACTCGGTAAAGAATGATGTAACTTTCTATTGGTACACCCCGCAAATAACCCTTAATATCCGCATAACTCGATCCCATGTTGGGGAAATTTGCAAGATATCTACATTTTTTATTAAACTCATCAACAAAACGCTCTCCGGCATCAATATTTACGACTTGTCAAATAATCAATAATTTCTTCTAAATCCTGATTTGCCTCTGGGGAGATAATGTGTTGTTTCATCCTTGATTTTCTTTAGCTTTACCCAGTTTCTCCCGCAGTTGCTCAACTACTACTTCCCTGTCAATACCTTCTTTTCTATCCAATTGTTCAACAGCAACTTCTACGCTCAGTTAACGGCTGTCGCATTTTTTCTACTGACAGAGTAGCGTTATCTGTTTCAAACTGGGTAGTTATTTTAGCCACGATGCAATAGCATACTGCGATCGCTTCTGTCTCGCCACTTTCACAAACTACTGGCTTTGAATGGAAGTGCGATCGCTCACAGAGTATAGCAACGGAATAATAAGCATTTCAGCTTGCCAGGGGCGTTTGGAATAAGTTTCAATCCAAACCTTCGCTCCAGGACAAGAGGGCAAACCCTTATCTAGTTCATAAACAACACGACACGAACCGTTAATCACCGCCTCATGACCGTAACTATTACAAATGATGTTGAAGTAAGGACCGAAGTTGGAAGAAGGAATAGCTAATAAAAATGCGCGTTCGTAAGTTGAAAGCTTCAGTAAAAAAAAGATGTTTTTCGAGTCCTTTGTAGCGCGTTCACGTAGTGTCTCGCAGAGAAGAAAAACAGTGTCCTTGTTTCAATCCCACATGAGTACTCATGTGGGTACTTCTTCCTTCTTTCTTCTTCCTTCTTTCTTCGTGAATGTCATATCGTTTTACAGTGATTACAGGTTCACGTTCGCCTGTTTTCGTATTATTCCGAATTATATGTTGGTTGACGTGAATTCTGTTCACAGGTGTTGGACGACGCGCAGCCCAACTGAATTTTGGACCTCTAGTACCCGGAGTAA
>JAHHGZ010000066.1 GCA_019359595.1 Cyanomargarita calcarea GSE-NOS-MK-12-04C | reverse complement strand
GTTTGTATAGAATTAGTAAATGAATTAATGAGACTAAATCGCAATAAAAGAAAGTATTATCAAGAAGGTCTAAGGGCTATGAAACTTATAGAGTCTACGTTTTAGCTCGTTTCGTCGCCCCCTCAGCCCAGTAATACTGGACTCTTTGCTAGCTCTCGGCATTAAACCTGTAGGTATGGTAGTCGATAATTGGGGAGGAGGAAGGTACTTTCCTGCTGTCTTGCCTGAAAAGGTTATAGGGATTGAGTCAGTTGGCGCAGAAGGAACCCCTTCTCTAGAAAAAATCCTAATGCTCAAACCAGATTTAATTTTGTTGCCCGATTATGGTACACAATATTATAAGCAATTATCAGCGATAGCACCTACCGTACTAATAGATCCTTGGAAAGACAAAGCACTCATTCCCATAAAAGAAACTTTTCGATATATTTCTCAACTCGTAGGACAGGAAGAAAAGGCAGAAGAAGTTCTCAATCAATACCAGAAGCGCATTGAAGAATTTCATAAGCTTTTGGGCGTTCAACTAGAAGGATTAGAAGTTTCTGTCATTAGTCACTATGGGGGTAGTTTTTGGTTTGCACCAATTTACATATCTTATTTTCAAGTATTAAAGGATATTGGTTTACCAATCAAGCCTGTGTTTTTGAAAAAAAATGAATTGTTTACGTTTAGCGTTGAAGTCATAAATCAATATGATGCCGACATTTTGTTTATTGTTGATAACCCCAATACATCAGCATCATATTTGTCTCAAGAACCTTTGATACTGTCTCTAAAAGCCGTCAAAAATGGACGAGCTTACATCGTTGATCCTAATATATGGAGTTTTTATGGACCGATAGGGATGAATCTTTTAGTTGACGACCTTTCTAAATATCTGCTAGAAGGCAAACAAGACCCCTATTTTAAGACATTATTGTAGCCACAAGAAATAGAAGTTACCGTACTTATACTCTACGATGGTAGTTTTTTAATTCCCACGTCTGGTAATGCTTCCCACGAAATTTTTTCTGACATAGGCTTAATCGACAACATTTCAGATACTGGCAATCGTCAAATTAGCATTGAAGTTGTAAATAAATATGATGCAGATATTTTATTTATTATGGACTATGATGGAAAACCAAAATCCTTTTTCCTTCAAAATCCCTTGATAGCTTCGCTAAATGCCGTCAAAAATAATCGAGCTTACTTCGTCGAAACATATAAGTGGCATCCCGGTGGAATTTTAGGATTGAATAGGATGCTAGATGATATTTTTGCTAGACGATATTTTGAAGTATTTGCCAAAAACTTACACGTCTTGCCTTAGCGCGATCGCAATCCAAAAGTAGGTTAAGATTTTCAAAATGACAAGTAAGATTCTTTGATCGCACCTAAAGCTGCTTCTCGTGGATATCTAGAGTGTGCGATCGCAGCAGCTACTCCCGTTGGGAGTATTGCATAAAATTTCAACTACGCTGTTCGACGCTCGGCAATCCATACTTTTATGATTGACTGTCGGGTTACACCAATCCGTGCTGCTTCCCGGTCAAGTGCTTCAATTATCCATAGGGGAAAATCAACGTTCACCCGTCGTTGCTCATAACCCGGACTACGTCGCGCAAGCTTCGCTTATTTCCAGATAACCTTTACATTAGACATCTCCGAAAAAGAATGTAGAGACGCGTACCCCTCCGGGGTACGTGTCTCTACAAGGATTGTAGGTAACGCATAGTTCCTGCACCAAAGATGTCTAATGGGATGGGCTTTTTCCCGTAAAATCAAGTAGGTGTAATCTGCAAGCAATACTTCCATGCGTCGAGATTCGATATTTTATAAATTATTTCAACAGTCCCCAACTTTGTTATTTGAACTATTGACAAATCCGCCAGAAAATGCAAATGAATATAGATTTGATTCGGTAGCTGTTAAAGAACCCAAATTTGAGATTGATGGGGTATTTCTACCACCACAAAATCAAAATCCTGGGGTTGTTTACTTCTGTGTTGGCGTAGCCTGCCGGAGGCATGGTACAATTTCAGCAAGATAAAAGGCTTTACGAACGGGTATTTGCAGAATCTTCATTATATTTTTATCGTAACCGAGATCGATTTAGTGACTGGCAAGCTGTAATCATTTACCCATCACGTAATATCGAGCAATCAGACATTTATCCCCACCGAAACCAACTGAATGGAGACCAAGTACATCGGATATATTTAAATGAATTGGGGGATATTCGCTCCTTACCTGTGTGGGTAGCGTTGATGGTTTTGACTACCCTGGAAGAAAATCGTGCAACCGAAGAAGCAAGGTATTTACTGGCTAGGAGTCAGCAGGAAGCGCCTCAATTAGAAAATCGTGCCATCATAGATTTATTGACGACGATAATGGTGTACAAGTTTGAAGGTAAAAGTCAACGGGAGGTAGAGGAAATGTTAGGAATTACACTCAAAGAAACACGGGTTTATAGAGAAATATTGGCAGAAGGAGAACAACGAGGACGTGAGGAAGGACGTGAGGAAGGAGAAAAATCGCTCGTTTTACGTCAATTGAATCGTCGTGTAGGAGAGTTACCGCAGGAGGTGCGATTGCGTATCGAATCTCTCCCCTTAGAACAGCTAGAAAATCTGGGGGAAGCGTTGCTTGATTTCACCAGCATGGCTGATTTAGATGCTTGGTTGTCAGGGTTGGGTGATAATTCTTGATGAGCGTTAGTGTGCAGTTCATTGAAAAGTGTCAAGAGTAAAGACATAACACGATTGCGAGGTGCTTTTTGTTGAGTGCTTTGGACTGCAACAAGGGCACCGTCAACTGCTGACAAAATTTGTTGTTCGCCGATATTCTGTGCGCTTGTAGTATCCTGTTTAGTATTGCTATCTTTCACCCCCGCAATGGCACCTTCCATTGCTGCGATCGCTTCATCTTTAGCCTGTTGACCCTTGGTCTTAAAATTCTCTATAACTGTTGTAACGGCATCCTTCGCAATATTACGAATTTATCCAGAACCATCTTTGATTTCATTGACAGCCTCGGTAACTGCAACTTGAACAATCTCACGAATTTTTTTAGTTCTAGCACCACCTGTTTCTTTGACTTGTGCTAAATCTTGAGCAATGCGTTCTTTAACTTGTCCTCTGCCTCATAAATTAATATTGACAGATATATTTTAAAAAATCTGGTGTAGATAACCATCCATTCTGTTGTGAAAACACACCGTCCAACTTTTGTAGTGCTAACCGTATATAAACACAACCTTATGGAACAGGCTTTCTCTCACCTCATCTCTATATAAAACTTAAATAGAAAACAGCTTCTTAAAACTTACCCTTACCAGGGGCTTTTATAAAGTATAAAAACTATAGGTATTACAGATTCATAGTAGACATAAGACATCTCCAGAAATTAATTATGCGTTGCCCGAAAGCCTTTGTAGGGGCGCAAGGCATTGCGCCCTCATGATGCTGTATTTCGATAACATTAAGCAGATATGTTTGTTAAAATACATTTACCTATTGAGAGTAACTGGGAAATCATGTATACTTACTGCAAATAATTTTTATTTGCTTTGCGAAACATTTGTAACTTTTGTTTTGCTAAATTCCCATGACAAGCCAAATTTTACAGTCAGATTACTCAAATCTATTTCCAGCAGTAGAAAAAAGTCAAATTATCAATAGACCGAATGATTTTTCGGAAGTTGTCATGGAGTATCCCCAAGAATTAGGTCGGGGTTTGATTCAAGGTATTGAACTGCGTCAGGGGTTTTTGCTGGAAATTAGAGATTATCAAAATCATGATAATTGTATGACTGAAAATTCTCTGGAACACGAACATCCTTTACAATTTTGTTTTAAGCTCAAAGGTGAAACTATTAGTAACATTGAATACGCTGTACTCAAGACTGGTGAAGTGGCTTTGTGCGGTTGTGGGATGTCTCCAGAGATGTTGTATGGTTTCCTAGAACCAAATCAAGAGATTGATATTCACATCGAACCGGAAGTATTTAAGAGATTATTCGGGATTCAGGATGATGCGATTCCCCCACAGTTTCAACACCTGTTTCGTCAACCCGATGAAGAATATTCTGTCCGTGTTGGGACAATTACCACGCAAATGCAGGTTGCATTGCAGCAAATTTGGCAATGTCCCTTTCAAGGTTTAGTCAAAAAGGTTTATTTAGAAGCTAAAGTTCTGGAATTAATGGCTTTGCGACTGCAACAGGATATGACGAGGGAAGTTATTCAATGTCATGCAGATAAACCAAAACGGACTGTAGTTGAGGGGATTTATCAAGCTAAAGAGATTTTAGAAAGTCGTTTGGAAAATCCACCGTCTTTGATTGAGTTAGCAGAAAATGTCGGACTTAGCCTTTACCAATTTAAACAGGGTTTTCGGAAAGTTTTTGGTAAAAGTGCTTTTCAATATTTGCATCAATATCGCATGGAAAAAGCACGACTTTTGCTATATGAGGGTAATATGCGTGTGGCTGATGTGGCAAACTGTGTTGGTTATTCGCACTTGGGGCAATTTTCGGTAGCTTTTAAACGGATGTTTGGGATTAGTCCTCGTGATTGTATCAGGGGAAAGGTGTAATAGACTTCTGATTTTTTATGGAATTTTTTTTACCGAAATTATCATAATTACGTATTTTCATTGAGGAAAAAGCCTGTTTTTATTTAGGGGTAAGGTATCACAAGTAACTAAGTTAAATTAAATTGAATATCTTGGCAATATCGGACAGATGCTTAGTTCTGATGAGTTTTAGGTCAGGTGAGACACCTAACCTACTGGTTTATGTCATTAATTTTGACCCCTTCGCTCTTGCCCAGATTCCCGACTTCGTAAAAGTTGTCGGGAATCTAACAACCCTAAGAGTGTGTCCGTTACGACTTCATCCGTGACAAAATAATAGACATAAAGTTATCAAAAGTACATTTTTGGATTAAAAGCTTCTTTTTGGGATAAATAACCGCCATTTTTAGATAGACTCGCACCCTGAGAAAATTCTAAACTCAGCATAGATTCTAATTGATAAGTTTTCTCTGTAAATAGTCCTAAATCCCCCAACTAGGGAGAGGTCTAAAAGAAAATATAGGTGTGGGAGTTATAAATGAAGCTGCAAAAATTACTACAAATATTGTTTGTTTCCGGTTCGACTTGGATTATAGTAATGAATGCGGCGATCGCGGCAGCCACTCCCTCTGGGAGGGAAAGAGAGGATTTACATTCCCAAATAGTAACTGGTGAGATTGCCAATCTCAATGAGCTAAAACTTCCCGCAACAACTGCTAAAATGTTGGTACAAACACCAACTAACTCCCCTAACACAGGTGAGGCGATCGCAATTACGTCGGTGAAAGCGAATCCTAGCGAAAAAGGTGTGGAAATAATTTTAGAGACTACCCTTGGGGATAAACTGCAAGTTGCAAACCGTAGTACAGGTAATAATTTTGTTGCTGATATCACGGGTGGGCAGTTGCGGTTAGCTTCGGGTGAGGCTTTTACATTTCGTTCCGAGAAACCCCTCGTGGGAATTACTGAGATAACCGTTACGAATAGTGATGCGAATACCGTGCGGGTAACGGTGGTAGGCGAGAAGGCTTTGCCTGCGGTTGAGTTATTTGATGATAATGCAGGGCTGATTTTTGCAGTAGCATCTACCGAAGTAGCGACGCAACCACCCCAAAAACCGCCAGCCTCTGAAAAGCCAGCAACCCAGACACCGCAGGAAACACCTACAGCGCAACCGGATGACCCAATTGAGTTGGTAGTGACTGGGGAGCTTTCGGGGTATCGCGTACCAAATACGACAACGGGGACAAGAACCGATACACCTTTGCGGGATATTCCTCAATCGATTCAAATCGTGCCCCAGGAAGTACTGCGCGACCAACAGGTGACTCGCTTAGACGATGCCCTCAGAAATGTTGCAGGTGTCATCGCAGAATTTAATGCTGGTCCAGCCGTTTACTATAAAATTCGAGGTTTTGGCGTAGCGGATAATAGCTTGCTCAGAGACGGATTGCCCGATCCTGGTGTTGGAGATTCAGTTGAGCTTGCCAACGTAGAGCGAATCGAAGTCCTCAAAGGCCCTGCATCTGTGCTTTTCGGCTTGGGCAGTCCTGGGGGAAGCATCAACATCGTCACGAAACGTCCCTTGAGCGAACCTTTTTATGAGGTTGATGCATCGATTGGCAGCTACAGTTTTTACAGAGGTGCGATTGATTTTTCTGGGCCGTTAAATGAGTCAAAAACCGCCCTGTATCGTTTCAATGCCGCCTATAGAAATTCAGGTAGTTTTATCGATTTCTCTAATAGTGAAAGCTTGAGTTTATCCCCCGTAGTCAGCCTAGCGATTGGTGAGAGAACCAAGCTAACTTTAGGTGTAGACTACATCGAGACTAGAGACTCTGGCAAAGGATTTGGTGTGCCGACCGTGGGCACGATATTTCCCAACCCTAACGGTAAAATTCCCCGTAATCGCAACTTGACTGAACCGACTGATAACGTAGATGGAACAACGGTAAGGGCTGGGTATGAACTAGAACATAAATTTAATGACAATTGGTCTTTAACCAATGCGTTTCGGTATGGTTCCCGTAGTTATTATTCTACAGAAACGAGACCTGACAGTTTGGATGCAGATAACCGAACAATAAGTCGTTCTTTCTCAATCTATGATAATAAGTTCACAAGCTATACCCTAACAACAAATGTTGTGGGCAAGTTTTCTACAGGTTCAATTAAGCACCAGCTTCTATTTGGGGTTGATTTAAATCGGTCTATAGGTGCAGTGCCAAGATATGCGTCTGGTGATGCTGCCCCCATTGATATATTCAACCCTATTTATGGTCAACCAAGCGGTCCATTTACATTTGAAGCAAGCAATAAAGCAGCAACAGACTCATTCGGCATTTATCTTCAAGATCAAATCGCTCTCACAGAAAAACTGAAAGTTCTGTTGGGTGCGCGGTTTGATGGGTTTAGGCAAAATTCTCAAGACTTTATTGCTAATACAGAAAGCAGCCAGTCAGACAGCGCTTTAAGTCCTCGGTTTGGCATTGTCTATCAACCCATCCCCCCTGTTTCGCTTTATGCTAGCTATATCAGTTCATTTACTCCAGCAAGAGGTACATTTCTTTTTGGCGCTAATTTGGATACTCTTTTTGAACCAGAACGAGGTCGGCAGTTTGAGGTTGGGGTAAAGGCAGATTTAAACGATCGACTTTCGGCAACGTTGGCTTTGTATGATTTGACCCGTACCAATGTTTTGGTAACTGACCCTAATAATGAAGATTTTCAAATCCAAACGGGTGAGCAGAACAGCCGAGGGGTTGAACTGAGTTTGGCGGGCGAAATTTTGCCAGGATGGAATATTTCGGCAGGCTATGCCTATACGGATGCCCGTATTACTAAGGATACTACTTTTGACGTTGGCAGCCGATTAGAAAGTGTCCCAGATCATTCTTTCAATGTATGGACAACCTATGAAATTCAAAAAGGAGATTTGAAGGGTTTAGGATTTGGGTTAGGTTTGTTTTTTGTGGGCGATCGCCCAGGAAATCTACAAAATACTTACGATATTCCAAGTTATCTGAGGACTGATGCATCTATTTTCTATAAAAGAGACAGATTTCAAGTCGGACTCAATTTCAAGAACTTATTTGACAGAGAGTATTCTGAAATTGGGTATTTTGGCGGTCGTGTTGGCTATGGACAGCCCTTTACAGTTCAAGGAACAGTTTCCTTGCAGTTTTAATCATTGAGACAACCATGCGACATTTTCTCTCTTGGCTAATATTAGGCATTTTCGGATTTACTCTAGTTACAGCTTGCAATTATCACACACCTCAAAATACATCCTCTTTACCTAAACAACCAACCGCAAAATGTCGCATGGTTAAACACACTATGGGGGAAACCTGTGTCCCCATTAACCCCCAGCGTGTTGTCACCTTATCTTCATGCACTTTAGGCAATGTCCTAGCACTTGGGGTTAAACCCATCGGCACAACTAACGAAGTTTACGTCGGGGGTGAATCTCTGACATCAATTAATGGTGAAACGGAGGGAATAAAACTACTTGGACTTTCACAACCAAATTTAGAAGCAACATTACTACTCAAACCAGATTTAATTATTGGTGCAGATTGGTTCAAGCCAATTTATCCTTTACTATCTAAAATTGCCCCTACGGTATTAGGTGAAATTGATTACATAAGCTGGCAAAGACACCTGAGTTTTGTAGCTGAATCACTGGGGAAGCAAGAAGTTGAAAAAGCACTTTGGGAACGTTACTATCAGCGAATAGAAAAGCTAAAACTAGCATTAGGAACTCGCTATCAAGGCAAAAAAATATCCTTCATAACTCTTGGGCGCGATCAGATATACATTGATTCCAAAAACTCATTTCCTGGCGCAATTATCAGTGATGTACTTTTGCAGCGTCCAGCCGCACAAAATCTCGATTCAACCTATGGTTCTTTTCCGATTTCCTTAGAGGAATTAGAAAAAGCAGACGGCGATATTTTATTTGTGACGACTTTTTCGATAACTGGCAAAAAATTTCTAGAAAAAAAACAACAAGAGCCACTTTGGAAGACACTTAAGGCTGTTCAAGAAAATCACGTTTATTATGTTGATTTTATGGCATGGGCTGCGACCAATATGCTTGGAACTGATGCAGTAATTGACGATCTCTTTAAATACCTGGTCAACACACTCTAAATTATTACCAAACATACCCTATTCGTTTATAATTTTTGCGAGTATGCCTGTGAGAAAGAAAGTAAGTCATGCAATAATCATATTTCTACTTGCTAGCCTAACAACTTTTCTTTTTTCTGCTTGCAATCAAAAATTAACTGAAAATGCAGCTAATGTAGGTGAATTATCTCACCCCATTGACTGTCGGATGATTCCACATCTAGTGGGAGAAACTTGCGTTCCTCAAAATCCTCAGCGAATTATCACCTTGCATCCAGCTACTTTGGGCAACTTACTTGCTCTTGGTGTTAAACCAATTGGAACTATAAATGAATATCAGAAAAGTGAGTTTCCTAAATATCTTGAAAACAAGATAGATGGGGTCGAATCGGTGGGAGATGTCACTCAACCCAATCTAGAGAAAATATTGCAACTCAAACCTGATTTAATTATAAATTTGAGTGACGATAAAAGTATTTATCCTCTACTATCAAAAATTGCCCCAACTGTACAAACTGGTTGGGAAGGTCCCCGTCAATGGAAGGAACATTTTAGCTTTGTCGCTAAAGTGTTAGGCAGAGAAGATGCTTATCAGCAGGCATGGAATTATTATTATCAGCGAATTCAACAACTTAAAGCGGCGTTGGGCAATCGCTATCAAAATCAAAAATTCTCTTATGTCTATCTTCAAGCTAGTAATCACCCTATATTTATTAGTGAACTTAAAAATATATTTGCTGGCTCAATACTGAATGATGCTGGACTGCAACGCACAAAAGTACAAGATGTTCTGATTCCAAACGGATATCTTTTTATTCCTGAAGAAGAACTATCGAAGATAGACGGTGATATTATATTTATAGGATTTTATGGAGATGATGATGAAAAATTTTTTAAAAAACTCCAACAAAAACCACTCTGGAAGACGCTAAAAGCCGTTCAAGAAAATCATGTTTACTTAGTAAACTTATCAACCTGGAGAGAGTCAAATTTGCTTGCTGCCAATGCAGTAATCGATGACCTCTACAAATACCTCGTCAACACACCTTAACCCATGACTAAACACACGCTATTTGTCTGCAAATCATGCCACCGTTCATCTGAAGAAAGACCAGAAAATGCACCTTTAGATGGCAATATTTTACTTGACCAACTCAATACTTTATGTGGCGAACAATTCCATGCTGACGAACTGGAAATTAAACCAGTTGAATGTTTATGGGCTTGCAGTCAAGGCTGTGTTGTATCTGTATCAAGCCACGATAAGCCCACCTATCTGTTTGTCAATCTTACCCCAGAAGAAGAGCCATCAGCAGCGTTACTAGAATTTATGCAGTTGTATATCAAGAGCCGTAAAGGGGCTGTAGTTTGGGAAAAACTTCCCGAACTCTTACAATCCAAGATTTTCGCGCAAATTCCGCCTGTAGGTTCGCAAAAGTAGATTAATCAAAAATATCAACCTCAAACTAAAAGCTTTGTCGATCAAACCAAGCATCTAAATCAGCCATCCCCTGAAAATCTAACAATGCTTCGCCGAGATTTTCCAATTGTTCGAGTTCGAGAGATTCAACATGCTGACGTACTTCTTGCGGTAATTCTCCTACACGTCGTGTTAGTAGACGGATAATAAGCTTACACGCTTCCGCTTCTCGTCCCTCTTCCCGTCCTTCTTCTCGTCCTTCTTCTCGTCCTTCTTCCTTAATTTCCCTGTAAACTCGTGTTTCCTTGAGTGTAATTCCTAACATCTGTTCTACCTCTATGCGGCTCTTATCTTCAAATTTGTACACCATTATTGTCGTCACCATATCTATTATGGCGCGATTTGATAATTGAGGAGTTTCCTGCTGACTTCTTGCAAGCAAATACCTAGCTTCCTCAGTAGCTTGCTCATCATCTACTGTAGTTAACACCATCAGTGCCACCCACAGAGGTAATTGGCGAATATCTCCCAACTCATCCAAATATATTCGATTTACCTGTGGGCTGTTAAGTTGACTATAGTAAGGACGAATATCACCTTGTTCGATGCTACGAGATGGGTAAATTATCACTACTTGCAAATCGCTAAATCTATCCCGATTACGATAGAAATATAAATAAGATTCGGCAAATACACGTTCATAGAGTCTTTCGTCTTTTTGGAACTGCACTTCTGCAAAATAGACGACCCCAGGATTTTGATTTTCTGGTGGGAGAAATACCCCGTCAATCTCAAATTTAGGCTCTTTGACAGCTACCGAATCAAATCGATATTCATCTACATTGGCTGGCGGATTTGTCAATAACTCAAATAGTAAAGCTGGGGATTGTTGAAATAGTTTATAGAAAATTGAATCACGACGCATGAAAATTTGCCTAATTCGGGGCAATACTCAAAGACCTGTCATCGATTATCTTAACCCCCAAGTGTTTCCAACCAGGTATTTAAATCAGCAATTCCCTGAAAATCGCGCCAACGCTACTCTGCGAAAAGTCGCGCAAAGCGCGTTTACACCAAGATTCTCCAACTTCTCCAACTGTTCGAGTTCGAGAGATCCAACACGCTCAAGCACTTCTTAGGGTACAAGAGTGAAGTCAATCTAAAAATACACTTGTTTTCTCTCCCAAACATTGCCATCCTTCAACTTCATGGTAAAATTATTGCAATTAATTATCATTAGATTCTATAAATTTTACCATTGCCAACGATGACAATAACCTTAACGAGCAAAGACTATGATGAACTGTGGGAGGAAGGCACAGCAAACAGTACGTGCAACCCAGCCATAGAACCATTTGAATATTTTTATGAAACACCCAAAAAACTGGGGTTAGGTTACTATCGAAAAATTGAAGTCTATCCCCAGCTTTGGCTGAGTATTTTCGATAAAGAATATCATCACGATATGTTATTTCAAGTACCTGTTAATAACCATCCTCTCCAGTTTGGTGCTTTAGTTTTAGGGAAGTATGCAGATACTTACGGGCAGGTTGGGGAAGGACATACGTTTATTTCCGGTGGTGGGGTTCAACACAAATTTAATGCATTTTATCACCAGTCTCAAAGGATTCTGGGTATTGACATAGAAATGCCACCGGAGTTGCTGACAAGTTTTTTCCCAGGAAGGGATGGAAAAATACTGCCTCAGTTGAAATTTTTGGCGAAAGAGAATGACTGGCAGACATTACTTTTTCCCAAAACGAATCCAGCAATACAGGGTGTAGCGCAGCAAATTATTAACTGTCCTTACCAGGGAACAGCAAAGCGGATGTATTTGCAGGGTAAGGTAATAGAATTGATGGCGTTGCAGTTAGCTCCTTTTTTGGCAGATAATGAGCAAACTGACGAGTCAATGCTAGCACGACACTCCAGAGGAGACGCTAAGCGATACGCTGAAGTGTCACCTTCGGTATCGCAAATACCAGCGCGATTAAAAAAAGATACTATTGCAAAGATTTATCATGCTAAGGAAATTTTACAAGTACGTTTGGAGCATCCACCGTTATTATCAGAGTTGGCGCAACAGGTAGGTGTCAGCGAGAGTACGCTCCAAAGGGGTTTTCAGACACTATTTGGAACAACGGTGTTTGGATATTTGACTCAAAAGCGTATGGAGCAAGCACATCATCTATTACGCGATAATAATTTGACAGTTGCCGAAGTCGCTAATACTGTAGGTTACGCTCATTTAGGACACTTTGCTGCTGCCTTTAAGCGCAAGTTTGGGATGACACCACGGGAATGTTTTTTGGGCAAAAAGCTTGTTTCGGGACTATGAGACTGTTTCGGGATAGACTTGATTACCTGTACTCCTCTACACTCTGGTTTATTGCAATTAAGAAATATACGCAATAAGTACTATTGTTAACTATATGAGGAGTGGTATGAAAAGTTGGCGTTCTGCTTCTAGCTGCTTTGCGCGTTGGCTCGATATTTATCCTTGGTTGGTAGTGAGTGTACTAGGGATAATCAGTGGTATATTTGTTCAACCTGTACGGGCATTTGAATTAGAAAAGGAGCAAAAAACAGATGCCACCGGAGCATATAGCAGCACAACAAGAATTAAAAAACTAAGGGACTTCCAAAAATTAAATTCTCCATCTTGTGGGATGGGCATCCTGCCCATCCCACAAGAAAATTTTGAGTGTTTTTTTACTTGGAAGTCTCTAAGCGAAACCGATCCATCTATTAGCGTCAATAATTTACTTTCTCAATCACCAACTCCTGACGCTCAATCTCCGGTGCAAATAACGTCCGTGAAGGCAAATTCCACTCCCCAAGGTGTGGAGGTGATTTTAGAGACTGCCCTTGGGGATAGACTGCAAGTTACAAACCGCAGTGCAGGTAATAATTTTATTGCAGATATAGCTGGTGGGCAGTTGCGTTTACCTAACGGTGATGCTTTTACATTTCGTTCCGAGAAACCCCTTGCGGGAATTACGGAGATAGTAGTTACGAATTTTAATGCAAATACTGTGCGGGTGACGGTGGTAGGTGAGAAGGTTTTACCTGCGGTTGAGTTATTTGATGATAGTGTCGGATTGATTTTTGCGATACCATCTACGACAACAGCGACGCAGAACCCTACCCCCAACCCATCCCCGCAAACAGAAAGGGGAGAAGAAACACCCCAAGAGAAACCCACAGCACAGGAGGACGATGCCATCGAGTTAGTGGTGACGGGGGAACAAGATGGATACCGTGTACAAGAGGCAACGACAGGAACGCGAACTGATACACCCGTGCGAGATATTCCCCAATCTATCCAAGTAATTCCTCAACAAATTATTCGCGACCAGCAGGTAGTAAGATTAGAAGAAGCGCTAACTAATGTTAGTGGTGTAATTTATGGTGGAACTGATACAGCTACCGAAACTAGATTTAGCATTCGCGGTTTCGATAATGCTCCTATTTTGATAGATGGTTTTAGGCAGTATACCTACCCAGGAGTTCCAGAAGTAGCTAATTTAGAACGGGTGGAAGTCCTTAAAGGTCCTGCATCTATTCTCTATGGAGAAATTCAACCGGGTGGTGTAATTAATACGGTGACTAAAAAGCCCCTATCAAAACCATTTTACGAAGTTGAGTTTCAAGCTGGAAATAATGGTTTTCTCCGACCAAGAATTGATTTTTCTGGACCTTTAACTACAGATGGTAAAGTGCTTTATCGCCTGAATGCACTGTACCAAAATAGTAATAGTTTTCGCAATTTTGACGAGAATATTGAGCGTGTGTTTATTGCACCTGTTTTAACTGCGAAAATTGGCGATAATACCGACCTAACCCTAGATTTACAATACTCTAACAGCGAACAGCCATATGACTCCGGTACTCTTGCTATCGGTAATAGAGTAATAAATATTCCCCGAAATCGTATTATCGGGGAACCTGATGATTCGATTCAGCGCGATTTTTTTAATATTGGATACACCCTGGAGCATCGTTTTAACAATAATTGGAAAATTAACAACGCTTTTAGATATAGAAAGTCAGGTATATATAGCGAAAAACTAACTATTCCAACTTTCTTTGATGAAGCAACAGGTTTATTAAGTAGAGTCTACGCATTTGATGATTTTGATGCTGAAGATTATTCGCTGCAAACGAATGTTGTTGGAAAATTTGCTACAGGCTCAATTCAACATACATTGTTATTTGGAGTAGATTATAATCACAGCAACGCCGACAGTTTTGCAACAGCGACTTTCTTTACACCATCAGAGATAAATGTCTTCGACCCTGTTTACAGAACTGTTCCCAGAGGTAATATTCGAGATGCACTAGTTATCTTCGATCGAAAAGCACAAGCTGATAGAATTGGTGTTTATTTACAAGACCAAATCGCTTTATCTGATAGTTTAAAACTACTAGCAGGATTGCGATACGATACGGTAAAACAAACAACTTTAAACGAGCCTGTTATCTTTACTCCAGATGGTAATGATATTACCCAAGATGATAGCGCTTGGACTCCGCGTTTTGGTATTGTTTACCAACCAATTAAACCAGTTTCACTCTACGCTAGTTATTCAAAGTCATTTAATCCTAACGATTCTGGTTCAATTTCATCTAATGGTGAACCTCTTAAACCCGAACGCGGGGAAGGATATGAAGTAGGGGTTAAAACTGAATTACTCAATGAGAAACTATCTGCTACTTTAGCATATTTTGATGTTACCAAACAGAATGTAGCGACACCAGACCCAAATTTTCCTGGACTTGGTTTTGTCATTGCCGCAGGTGAACAGCGCAGTCGGGGAGTCGAACTTGATGTTTCCGGGCAGATTTCACCAGGATGGAATATTATTGCTTCCTATGCTTATACAGATGCGGAAATTACTAAAGACAATGTATATGTAATTGGAAACAAATTGGTAGGTATTCCCAGACATAGCGCGAGTTTGTGGACAACTTATGAATTTCAAAAAGGTAATTTACAAGGTTTAGGTTTGGGGATAGGAATAAACTATATCGGGGAAAGAGAAGGAGATTTAGATAATAGTTTTAAATTAGATAGCTATTTCCTCACTGATGCGGCAATTTTTTACCGTCGGGATAATTGGAAACTAGCTCTTAATTTCAAGAATCTATTCGATATTAATTACTACCCCGGCACACCTTTTGGTCGGACTTCGGTAACAGTTGGTGAACCTTTTACGATGATTGGTTCAATTTCAGTCACATTTTAAAGCGTGCAAATTCAATTATCATCTGTTCATTCAACAAGGAAAGTAACCAAAAATGAATTTACAATACCACCTCATAAATTGTAGATTTAAAATATTATGTACGGGAATTATAACTAGTATTTTATTGGCTGGTTGTGGTGGTCAAACAGCTTTAAATAAAACTAGCAACATTAACAAAGCGAACTCAATTAGCCCCACATCGCAAAACAAATGTCAATCCATTCAACACAAGTTAGGAAAAACACAAATTTGCAATGAATCTCAAAAAGTTGTCGCGCTCAATCCTAAGATGTTAGATATTCTGCTGTCAATAGATATACAACCAATCGGTTTTGCAGATGCATTTGCAATTCACAAAGGTAATTATGATAACCCCAGGCAACAGATTCCTTATTTAGGTAGTCGAGTTAGCATACAACCAACTAACCTTGGTACTAGTTCTCAACCTTCACTGGAGAGCATTGTCAAGCTTAAGCCAGATTTGATTTTAGGGGATGCGAGAGGAAATAATGAAGATTATAAAATACTTTCCCAAATTGCCCCCACTCTTTTATTCAGTTATGTAGGTGCAGATGATGATAAATGGCAAGACATTATTAAGGATATCGCCAAAATATTTGGACGTACACAAAAAGCACAAAAAGTTATTGAAAATTATCAAAAACAGTTAACCTATACTCGTAAATTATTAGCACCTGTTGCTGCTACTTATCCGAAAGTATTGATGTTGTCTTCTGAACAACTGAAACAGAATCTGCGAATAGTAAACAGCACTGATTTTTGTGGCGGTATAATTGAGGATTTAGGATTTCAGTTGGTATCAATCAGCAACGTAAAACAGCAGTCAATAAATCAGGCAATTTCTATAGAAATATTACCAAAACTTGATGCTGATTTGATTATTATTCAAGCACATAATATCAGCGCATTTGCTCAATTATCACAGGCAAAAGGCTTGGAAAGCAACCAACTAGAAAAACTCAAACAACAGTGGCAAAAAAGCGCTCTAGCACAATCTCTGAAGGCTACCAAAAAAGGTCACGTTTACTTTGTACCTACTTACTTATGTCTAGGATTACCTGGTCCTATCGGTGCAGAAATATTCCTCAATGAAATACGGCAAAAATTACCGACTTCAATAGCAAAAACTTAATTTTTGCTACATAGATGACGTTTAGATCCAGATTTATTTAGCTTGAATAGTAAGAAGCCCAGCAACAGTTTTACTAGAACTTATGCAATTGTATATCAGGAGTCGCAAAGGCAATATCGCTTGGAAAAAGTTTCCCAAACTGTTACAGCCCACAATTTTCGCACAAATTCCGCCTTTACCCACACAAAAGTAGATTAATCAGCAAATATCAACCCCAAACTAAAAGCTTTGTTGATTAATCCAAGCTTCTAAATCAGCCATTCCCTGAAAATCTAACAATGCTTCACCGAGATTTTCCAATTGTTCCAAAGGTAGAGATTCAATGCGCGATCGCACCTCTTGGGATAATTCCCCTACCCGTCGAGTTAGTTGACGGAGGATGAGCGATTTTTCTCTTTGTACTCCTCGTTGTTCTCCTTCTAGCAGTCCTTCTTCCTTAATTTCCCGATAAACTCGCGTTTGTTGAAGTGTAATTCCTAACATTTCTTCTACCTCCATGCGGCTTAATTGTTCAAACTTGTACACCATTATCGTCGTCACTAACTCCATTATGGCTTGATTTGACGGTGATACGGTTTCTTGTTGACTCCTTGCTAACAAATACCTGGCTTCCTGTGGTGCTTGTTCTTCATCCAGGGTAGTTAATACCATTAACGCTACCCATAAAGGTAATTGACGAATATCCCCCAACTCATCCAAATATATCCGATGTACTTGGTCTCCCGCCAGTTGATTTCGATGGGGATAAATTTTACTTTGCTCAAGACTACGGGATGGATAAATTATCACTGCTTGCCAATCGCTAAATCTGGTACTGTTGCGATAAAAATATAATGAAGATTCCGCAAATACTCTTTCATAAAGTTGTTCATCCTTCTGGAACTGTACCATGCCTCCGGCAGGCTACGCCAACACAAAAATATACAACACCCGGACTTTCATTTTCCGGTGGTAGAAATACCCCGTCAATTTCAAACTTTGGTTCTTTGACAGCTACCGAATCAAACCGATAAGCATCTGCATTAACCGGGGGATTTATCAATAGCTCAAACAGTAAAGTCGGGGATTGTTGAAATAGTTTGTAAAATATAGAATCTCGGTGCATGAAAAAATTTTACTGATTTTTTGTTTATTGCTAATATTTTCTAACAAAACTGAGAAAACAGCAATTCTTGGCATCGTAAACCACAGAAGCGATGGTGATAGACACTCCCTTAACTCATATAGCAATTCAAATCCTAAAAGTTGTTAATATTTCTTGTACAATGTTTCAAAATGGACAAGGTTTAATTGGACTTTTTGGGATAAAAATTTGCCATTTTTGGATAGACTCGAATCGCAGAAAAATATTATACTTTCTTTGGTCAGCCGAACTGTGATTAAAATTACAAATAAGGAAGAAGTTAGGAGGAAGAAGTAAAAAGTAAAAAGTATAAATAAAAACTTTAGTTCTGAGTTTAGAGCTTCAGTAAAAATAAATAATTATACCGAGACTGCTTGCAGCGTAACCCTTTGGGGAAGCAAGCTATAGCGTAGCGGCACGAAGTGCGGTATAAAATGTCCACCTTTTAATCCCACTCTTTTAAGGGTGGGTACTTCTTCCTTCTTCCTTCGTGAATTAATATCAGACATCAAATTACTTGTTTATTTAAGCAAATATATCCTTTGAAAATGGCATCAACACCCAACCAAAATTTCAACAAACCCTCCCCCTTCCAGCGTCTCCTTAGTTATACCCACCGATACCGCCAAAAAATCTATCTAGCAACAATATTTTCCATCCTCAACACTGTTTTAGACCTAGCACCACCCTGGTTAGTTGGTGTAGCCGTAGATATTTTAGTCAAAAAAGAAGATTCACTATTCGGCAACTTCGGAATCAAAGACGTAGTGTTACAATTTGCTTTACTTTCGTTATTAACCATTATTATCTGGGTTTTTGAATCGCTTACTCAATATTTATACGATAATTTTTGGCGACAATTATCTCAAAATATTCAACATAACTTACGTTTAGATGCATACAACCATTTACAAGAATTAGAACTCGCTTACTTTGAAGATAATAGTACAGGTGGTTTACTGTCCATCCTCAACGATGATATTAATCAACTAGAAGATTTTTTGAATCGGGGAGCAAATGAAATTATTCAAGTTACTACTTCAATGGTTATTTTAATTGGTGGTGCGATATTAATTTTGCCTCCCATCATTACTCTAGCAGCAATGTTGCCCATGCCATTCATCCTTTGGGGTTCTTTGGCATATCAAAAACGTTTGGAACCTCGTTATGCTGATGTCAGAGAAAAGGTGAGTATTCTTAATTCTCGCTTGGCAAATAATATTAGCGGTATCACGACAATTAAAAGTTTCACTGCTGAAAAGTACGAAAGTGGGAGATTAGCCGCAGAAAGTGAAGCTTACAGAAAAAGCAATAATAAAGCAATTAAACTTTCATCTGCATTTATTCCCTTAATTAGAATGTTAGTTTTAGTCGGGTTTACCGCTTTACTATTTTTAGGAGGAATGGCAGCATATTCAGGAAAAATATCGATTGGTAATTACAGCGTTTTACTGGTTTTAGTCCAGCGTTTATTATGGCCGTTTGTGTCTTTAGGTGAAACTTTTGATGAATACCAAAGGGCAATGGCTTCGTGTAACCGAGTTATGGATTTATTGGATACTAAGATTAATATTATTACAGGTGATGTAGCTTTAGCCGGGGAGAAAATACGCGGAAAGATTGAGTTTGAGAATGTGAGTTTTGCTTATCAAAATCTTGAGTTTACTCCTTCCCTTCTCCCTAATAATGAGAGAGTTACATCTGAAAGTGGGGTAAGTTTTAATATTATTCAAAATTTATCCTTACATATTCCTGCGGGAAAGACAATCGCAATTGTTGGTTCTACAGGTTCGGGTAAAAGCACTTTAGTTAAATTATTATTGCGATTTTATGAAATTGGTTCGGGGAAAATTACTATTGATGGAGTTGATATTCAAAGATTGAATTTAGGTGATTTACGCCGCAGCATTGGCTTAGTCAGTCAGGATGTATTTTTATTTCATGGTACGGTTGCCGAGAATATCGCCTATGGTACATTTGACGCGATGGATGAAGCAATTATTAATGCTGCAAAAATTGCAGAAGCACACGATTTTATTATGCGGCTTCCCCAAAAATATGAAACAATAGTTGGGGAGCGTGGACAAAAACTATCTGGAGGACAGAGACAACGAATTGCGATCGCCCGTGCAGTGATGAAAAATCCACCCATCCTAATTTTAGATGAAGCCACATCTGCGGTGGATAATGAGACAGAAGCCGCTATTCAGCGTTCTTTGGAACGGATTACTGTGAATCGAACGACCATTGCGATCGCGCATCGTCTTTCCACTATCCGTAATGCCGATTGCATTTATGTGATGGAATATGGGGAATTAGTTGAGTCGGGAACCCATGAAGAATTGTTAGGCAAGAATGGGATTTATACTAATTTGTGGCAAGTGCAGTCGGGGGTAAGATGAAAAGTGTTGGCTTACAACCAGCAATGTTGCACATTTTCAAGGCACACAAACAATTCCGAATCCTTCCATTTGCCGAATATGCCGATCGAACGAAACGACCTCACAAACCCCTAAGCGTTGAGCCATTACTAACAATGAACAATCAATCCGTATAGCTCTTAGGCAGCATAAACAGCTATGTCCCTCAAACGCTCAAATAGACATCTCCGAAAACAACGCCAGTTTTTGACTGAAAAGCGAGACGGTAGTTAAGAAATTGACCTAGCGCTGCATGGTAATTAAGGTGTGTTGACTAAGTATTTAAACAAGTCGTCAATTATTGCATTCATTGCTAAGATATCCTGACCGTGCCAGTGCGCTGCATCTACAAAATAGACATGATTTTGTTGAACTGCTTTGAGTTGTTGCCACAAAAGTTTTTGTTGGAGTTTCTCTAACACTTTCTTGGCATCTTTACCTGCCCAATATAAAAAGAAGATTACATCCCCATCAATATCAGACAACCGCTCCTCGGAAATATCATTTATATAGTAGAAATCTCCTCTTTGGGCAAGTGGGCGTTGCAGTCCAATATCATTGAGAACACTACCAACAGGATGTTTTTCTCCATAAGCATATATCGTATCATTTTCAGATACAGTGGCAACTGACACCCGAATTTGGCTCAAGCGGTCGCCCAAGGCAAGTTTTAGTTTTTCAATCCGCCCCCAATATTGGTCAATCAATTGCTGATTAGCCTCTTCCTTATCTAGCACTTTAGCAAGGTCTTCCAAATTTTGCTTCCAAGGAAATGGCGGGGAAGGAAGGCTCAACACAAGAGTGGGCGCAATGTAAGATAGCTGCTTATAGATATTTTGCAACCGAGTGTTCGATAGAATTAAATCAGGTTTAAGTAACAAAATCTTTTCTAAGTTTGGTTCAGCTAGGCTTCCAACAGGTTCAACTCCATCTACTTTACCTCGAAGATATTCTTGGAGAGGTTGACCTATGATGTATACAGATGCAACAGGTTTGATACCCAATGCTACGCTATTAGCCAAAGTACCTGTCCACAGAGTTACTACTCGTTGAGGATTGCGAGGAATGCACGTTTTACCCATTGTATGTTGCACGACTCGGCAATCTTCCACCGACTGTTTGGTGGTCACAACACGTTGCTCAATACTTATGCTACAAGCCGAAACAAAAGTCAAAGTCAATGCTACCAAGAGCAATAGATAAGTAAGGCAACGTAAAGAGATTCTCATGGGTATCTAACTACTCAAAACTGCCAGGAAATTGTGCCCTGTATTGTCAGGGGTTCACCAGGTATAATCCGATTCAGGTTTTGTGCAGAGACAAAATAATCAACGTTGAACAAATTCTTGATATTGATAGCAGCCCGGTAATTGTCCCGCTTATAATAGATAGCTGCATCTGTGCGTATATAACTGGGTAAAACAGCAGTGTTGGCTAAGTCGGCTTGTCGGTCTCCGTAGTAAAAAGCTCCTAAACCGAAGCCTAATCCTTTTAAACTGCCGGATTGAATTTCGTAAGTTGTCCATAGATTGACCGCGTGTCTCGGCACATTATTCAGTTGATTACCTACTGTCAATGTATTGTCTCTTGTGATTTCTGCATCAGTGTAGGCATAGCCAGCAATGATGTTCCACCCTGGTAAGATTTCGCCAGAAATATCAAACTCAATCCCACGACTGCGCTGTTCCCCAACTTGAATAGTTCGTTGTGGATTATTTGGATCTGTGGTTGAGAGATTGGTGCGAGTCAAATCATAAAATGCCAAAGTTGCAGCTAATCGGTCAGTCAAATCTGCTTTCACCCCGATTTCATACTGCGTTCCTCGCTCCGGTTCCGGTAGGGCGGCACTGAATGTAGATACCGCCTGGTTGAATGAATTACTATAGCTGGCGTAGAGTGAAATCGGTTTAATCGGCTGGTAGACAATGCCAACACGAGGACTAAAAGCTTCTGTCTGCCTAAAGTCGTTTGTTTGTTCAAATAAATCCTTAGCCTCTTGATTGGCAATATCAAAGCGTCCACCCAAAAGTACTTTCAAGTTTTCTGCTAGGGTAATTTGATCTTGAAGGTAAAAACCTAATTGTTGCGCCGTATTTCTGCTATCAGTATCTGGAGTAGTTGCTGCTCTAGCAGTTCCATACACAGGATTGAAAACATCAAGAGGAGTAGTGCTATTGAGAAGACTTTTAATATAAGTGTTTGTTCTGCTCAGGTTAAAGCCAGCGACTAGCTCATGCTTGATGCTGCCTGTTGCAAACTTGCCGACCACATAATTGTCTAGATTATAAAAATTTTCATCGTAGTCGAAATCCTCAACGACTCTATTCAAGGTACGCAAATCATTTCGCAATCCTAAAGGAGCCACAAGATCTCGTCTGAGGCGAAACAAAGAAGTCTGAAAAACGCTCCGCGCTTGCCAGTTATCGCTAAAGCGATGTTCAAAATTATAGCCAACCCGAAATACACCATTAGAGGTATCATTCAAATTAGGCTCACTCACAAAACGATTACGAGGAATTTTGCCATTGGGGTTAGGCAGGATGCTTCCCCGTGCGGGTATCCCAAAATCAAAGGGACCCTCTACAAGGGAATAGCTTGCTTCTAGAGTCAGCTTTGTTCTATCACTAATTTGGAAAGTTAAAGTAGGTGCAATGAGATATTGCTGTTGCTCATAGAAATCAATAAAGCTTTCGTTCGTTCCAGCAGAAGCATTCAGGCGATACAACACCGTTTTACTGTCATTCAACGGACCGGATAAATCAATTGCACCGCTATAGGAATTGTAGCTGCCAGCAGAGGCTTCCACGGAGTAGAACGGATCGCTCAATGGCTGTTTTGTTACTAAGTTGACCCTGCCGCCAAGTCCACCTTGACCGAACAGAACCGAAGCGGGTCCTTTGAGGATTTCAACCCGATCAATATTTGAGCCAAACCCGACATTCCCAATTGAACGGTCTTGTACCCCATTGAGTAGAGTATCAAAACTAGCCGCAAAGCCCCGAATTCTGAAGATATTGAGAGGATCGCGAGGGCTGCGATCGCCTACCACGACACCGGGCGCATTTTTTAACACGTCTGTTAGGCGAGTTGCTTGCTGGTCTTTAATGACCTGTTGCGGTATGACCTGAATCGACTGGGGAATATCACGCAACGGTGTGTCGGTTCTTGTGGCAGTTGAGGCATTGGGAACGCGATATCCATCCTGTTCACCCGTCACCACCAACTCAATCGGATCATCCTGCTGTGCTGCGGGTTTCTCCTGCGGTGTCTCAGTTACTGGCTTTTCTTCTGCTGGCGGTGTTTGGGGTGGCTGGGTTGCTGTTTCTGTAGATGCTACAGCAAAAACCAGCCCTGCATTATCATCAAATAACTCAACTGTGGGCAAAGCCTTCTCACCTACCACCGTCACCCGCACAGTATTGGCGTCAACATTCGTAACTGTTATCTCAGTAATTCCCGCAAGCGGTTTCTCGGAACGAAATGTGAAAGCATCGCCGTTAGATAACCGCAACTGCCCACCCGTTATATCAGCAATAAAATTGTTACCAGCACTGCGATTTGCAACTTGCAGTTTATCCCCTTGGGTTGTCTCTAAAATCACCTCCACACCTTGGGGAGTGGGATTTGCTTTCACACCACTAATTGGTATAACTTCTGCTGGGGTCGCGGGTAGGTTGGTTGGTGTTGGTGCCTGTACCAACATTTGAGCGCTAGTAGCAGGAAGTTTGACCTCGCTCAGTTGGGGAATTTGTGCATTGTCAGCCTGCTTTGCGGTTGGAGACGTGATATATCTCGTTTCTATATCTTGGCGGTTAGATTTTTTCTCAGCCCATCCTGGTTGAACCGCAATAATACTCAAACATCCCGATAAAACAATAACCAATCGTAAATTAAAATTACCAGATAAAAGCCAAGGCTTCATAATTACTCCTAAAAATAACTCCTCACACACCAATCCCTGCTCAAGTTTCAAACCCAAATCACCAACGAAAACCCCTCCACAATCCTGCTTGCCAGCGGGACGGGTGGACTTCCGAGAAAATCAAGCTTGTTGCCAATAATTACTAACTTTAGTGAAAATAAGTATAGAAAATAGTCTGGCAATAAATCTATCTACATCCGGCATCTCGATCACAATACGGACTTTTCCACTAAGTATTTTCTGGGACGGATACCAATACAATAGATATTTATTGAACCGAACTCTGTTCGTAAGGGCTGTGCCGTGCATGGCAGGTTACTCAACGGGAGGAACCCCCCTTCGGGTTCGCCAGTTTGGCGGGACGGAAACCGACACCGCCAACTGGACTCACCGCACGCAACTGCCTCCCCTACATGTGGTCTATTTACCCGAAAACTGCTATAAACTTGCATCACGATACAAACTTTTTCCCCATTAAACATTCCCTGGGACAAATGCCATATTGACGTTTAAACACACCTGCAAATAAACCTAAATGGGAATAACCCACAAGATTTGCCACTTCTGCCACACTACGATTCCCCTCTCGTAGAAGTTTCTCAGCTTTTTCCATGCGTCTTTGTGTCAGGTAGCCAAATACAGTTGTGTCAAATAATTCTCGAAACCCACGTGTGAGGGTTCTGTCACTTACTCCCACAATTTGCCCCAATTCTAATAACGATGGGGGATTTTCCAGACGGCAGCGTAAAATTTCCCTAGCATGATGAATTCGAGCAACGGTATCCGGCTTCAATCGCGGTGATGTCTGCTTTTTACCCTCGTTCTCTAAAATGGGAGCTAGCTGCAACGCCATTAATTCTAATATTTTTCCCTGCAAATATATTTTTTTTGTCACCCCTTGAAAAGGACAGTTAATAATTTGCTGTGCTACCCCTTGTATCGCTGGAGTGCTTTTTGGGAACAGCACTGTTTGCCAGTCGTTATCCTTTACCAACTGTTGCAACTGTGGTAGGGTTTCCCCATCTTTTCCTGGGAAAAAAGTTGCTAGTAGGTGATGTGGCATGAAAACACTAACTTGAATAAGACGTTGATCTTTTTTTATTTCTACAATGGTTTTATTTTGAATTCCACCACCGCAGATAAGCGTATGACCTTCCCCAAATTGTCCGTTATTATCTATAATTTTTCCTGAAAGCAAAACCTCAAAATGCAGCGCATGTTCGTTGATGGGAATTTTTAATAACACATCATCCTGAAATTCATAGTCTGACAACAAAAGCCAGAGTCCCGGATATACTTCAATGTGTTGGCGATAACCTTTACCTAGTTGCTTTGGAACTTCATACAATTCCTCAACCGACTCCGACGTTGGGTTATACTCGCTACCTTGTATCGCTTCGTCCCAGATTTCGTCCCATTCTTTGTCTGTCAGGGTAATGCTCATAGCTAGAGATGATGAAATATTGTTGATTTAATGATAATAAATTTCAATAATACTATGAAGAGTAAATAAGTGCGATCGCAGGACGCTGCACTAACGAGACGCTCCCTTGAAGGCACCCGAAGCGATCGCCGCTTTCTTCAGGAGTATCGCATGGTTGATTTTGTGGAAGTTATTAGTAGAAAACTTGGCAGACTTGCTTCCCTCACGCAATAAGTCCTTGTGAAACTTCTTTTTCTGCTCTTAAATTTCTTATTAATCAACGCTAAAAACCTTCATTAAGAAAATTCAGGAATGCGTTGCCGAACACAAGTGTAATGGTAGGTCTGCTCAAGATTTATCGGTAAATAAAATCCGCCTTTTAAAAAGAGGGGTAAAATAGGAAGTTCATCTCCAACCGTAAACGCTTCTTGCCATAAATTGAGGTAAGGGATTTCCTTGTTTTGAGCAATTTGATATGCAACAGCATACAATCGTGCGTCTAGTGGGTCGATTGGCAAATTCAAGCGATTCATCAACTCGTTGTGCAAATTCGCATTCATTGTTGTAACGATATCGACTATGATTAGCCCAATCCCTTGTTGAAGATAGGTTTGACATTTAGAAGTAAATGCGGAGCGCTGTGTTGGGCGATCTTTATTACTAGGACTAATTAACTCAATGGCACCAACAAGCGTCGGTCCTGCTTGAGTATTGAAAATTTGTATTTCAACGACATCTGTAGTAAGTTGGAACGGTAGGGTTGCGGTAGGCGAGCTTGGCATCCATTCCAGCAGTTCTGCGGTTTTGCGCTCCGAATTGACCGGTATTCGTTCACTAAAAGCTGCTACATCAATTTCAATACCAAATTGGGCGTTTGGTTCTGCAAAGTAGCCCTCTGGGAGAGATTGGTTCAGGTCGTCTGCAAGATACGTTGACCAAGCATTGTGAAAACTGTGCCAGTGGCGTCTGGTACTTAAGGGAGGACGGAAGTGATCTCGGAGTCCCATTTTAAACTCTGCTTGCGTTCCGTTATTAATGCAAGTGTATCATAATTATTCCTAGACAAAGCTAAAACATTTCTTGTTGCCATCACTACTGATGATGGTAAATTTATGAATAAGCGCTCGCGTCTACCCCGTAATGGCAAGTATCGAGGACTATTCTCGTGTTATTATTTGATATCAAATTAGTTAATTTTTAACCTAATTTCAAGGGCTTATACGTATAGATGCAAGATATAAGTTACCAAATATTCAGCATTATTAAGTCTTTCTATTTCCTCCTTCCAAACGTAATTAATCGCGTCTCTACTAATGTAATTAATTATGTTCACCTACTTATCTGAATAGTTTGCCTTGAGAATAAATGTTGTGATTAGGGTTTTTAAGTTCAAAGTCACCACACCCTAATGCTTCCTCAGTACAAGCTATTGTTGGGTGTACTGTACATTTTAGTCGGTGATTATTGGTGAAAAAATCGCAATTGTAGCAGGGAATTCGATGCAGCTTCTGCATCTGAGATTTACCTTCTTTAAAAGCTAAGAAGACACTATAGGCAAATCCAAACATCATCACAACCCAAGTGCAGATAAAAAGTATAGCTAGCATGACTTATCCTTAAAAATATTGTTCAAAAAATCCAATAAACAGTTTGCAGCTAATTATTTTTACTGCAAGAATAAAGCATAAAGCTAAATATTCTCAATAAGCTAACACTCATCTCTGTTGTATTAGTGTGTTGTATTTTTCATTTGTAGTGAAAAAAATATAAATTTGTATTTGTAACATCAAATCGGAGCATCCGCTTTTGGCAGATAGACTTTTTTAGGCAGTGTAAGCTTATCCTCCGTCAATTAACTCGACGGGTGGGGGAATTACCGCAAGAAGTACGTCAGCATATTCAATCTCTCTCGCTGGAACAGTTAGAAAACCTGGGTGAAGCGTTGCTTGATTTTCAGGGTATGGCTGATTTAGATGCTTGGTTGGCAGGGTTGAGCAGCGATACTCCGTAGGAGCCGCCGATCGCTGACAATTAGTAAGTAGTTTATGGAATGCCGATTTTTAAACATTGTTGCTACATTCCCTAACAATCTTTCGGCCAAGACAAGAATTTTTGCTATGATATCTAAACTCATAAAACAATGTGAAACTTTAGGGAATGTAATAAAAAAGGTTACACTAACGGAATTGAGTAATAATATTGAGCGTCTACTCGATGAGGTAATAGAAACAGGTATCCCAATAGAAATTAACAAAAATGGTAAGTTATTCAAAATTGTTCCTGTAGAAAAAAAGGATAAACTTGAAAATTTGACTTTTAGACCAGATGTTATTCAAGGAAATCCCGATGATTTAGTTAATATAAGTTGGGAACACGAGATTAATATTGATTTACCTTGATACTCATGTAGTAGTGTGGCTCTATTCGGGTTTGGCAGATAAGTTAAGTACACTTACTAAAAGTCTAATTAATGAAAATAAAGTTTATATATCGGCAATTATTCGATTAGAGTTACAGTATTTATATGAGATAAAACGTATTACAGATGAACCAGATGTGATTATTAACGATCTGTCTCTTGCAGATTGATTTAAAGATATGTAATAAAAACTTTAATGAGATTATTAGCATTACTTTAACGATTAATTGGACTCGCGATCCTTTTGACCGGATTATTGCAGCAAATGCTCAGGTAAATAACAATATGTTACTGAGCAAAGATAAAAATATACTGAATAACTATACCTATGCAAGATGGTAAGATTAAAATTTAAATTCATTACCATAGTGGCGATCGCACAGTCATGCTAACGAGCGCCAGTAAGTATTTATGGTGATTAAAGGTTTATCAGTTCAGAGCGTTAGTTATGCTCTCGTTGGGTTTCGCTCGTTATAGCAATTCTTAATAAGCGTGAGGTACATATATAGGGGCGCAAGGCCTTGCGCCCCTACCTTGATGTAAAATGACTGTACCTCAACTGACTGAGAAACGCTATATTGTTGTAAAAACATTAAGATGATATGGAAGATGGTATTTTTTCTAACGTAACCAAACCATTGTCCTCAAAATCTATCTCTAGATGATATCCTTTCATCATTGCGGTTCCCAGTAAAGGCTTATTTCCAGAGGCTAAAATCGGCACTATTTTTTCTACATTATCCCAAACAATTGTTGCTAAATGTATAGAGAATAAAACTTGGCTACCGTCAGCTAAAGTTGCAGGTGTATTGGCACGTGGAGGAAGATTCATTGCATTAACTGCTTGTGGTGGTAAGGTAAGATAGCCGTTGAATCCAGTATCGACGACAAAATCCAATGAAAAATCTGGTTGCTCAGGTAAACGAAAAATTACTGGAACTGTTGCCTTACCACCTATTAATCGTCCGTAAATCATTCAACTGTACGCTCCATAGTTCCACCAAAGCCAAACGCAGCATTATAACCTATTCGCATCATAAATAATCTGGCGTTTGGATTCTTTTGCTTTAACGCTAATGTTGATTCCACACCACTTTCATCAATTACATACTCGCCAGTCTCAGCATCAATAACAATCATCTTGCCAATATTATCCCCATGCTCGACTTCTTGGCGGATTCCCTGCTCGTAAAATTGTTTAGCTCTTTGGGCGACTTCTTCTATAGTCCAAAAAATAGCTTGCATAATCACACCAGCTTGCATTGCTTTTGAATTATTATAGCTCAATAGGACTTGAAATGTTCTCACCGCCAATTTTGCTACAGTTCGTTCGTTCTTCGGAGCTTATCGTAAGGTATCGCACGTTAAATCCCTTTCCCTGAAACAGATCGCTGATAATTAGTAAGTTATTTATGGTAGTTGAAAATTTATTAGTTTTCTCTGTTATTTTTGTTGGTTTCCGCAAAGTCTCACCCAACCTACGAGGGATTGCGATGCTCACTAAGTATAGGTTTAAGGAATATTGACAAGATATTTATAAAGATCCTCCATCACGCGATTAGGGAGCATCCAGTTTTGGCAGAAATACCCAAACGACCAGGTAAAACCGATTTAATTTTAGTATCGATTGTGGACAAATTCTAACGTAACTAAAAACACTACATTAAAAGCATGGTATTCACTTAC
>JAHHGZ010000065.1 GCA_019359595.1 Cyanomargarita calcarea GSE-NOS-MK-12-04C | reverse complement strand
GTTGGTTGTGGGACAGAGCAGATGTCCAGTAATCCAATAGCCCGTGAGGAGTCGGAACCTGAAAGGGTAAACGAAACTCACGCAGTGAGTTGGAACCCCCCGGATTTATCCGTGGGGTGAGTTCAGTTCAAAGATAATTATGCCAGCAGTGACGCACAAAAATCTCCCCCTCACATTACTTTGCAGCCGCCTTTTGAGTGGTCAGATGATAATGTAACGTTATTAGAAGAATTCTTGAGAGAATTTGCTCTGGGTCGAGAGTCTGTAACAGTCACACTCAGAGGGTTTGCGGCATTTGTCCCCCGTGTAATTTATATAGATGTTGTCAGTTCGCCAAAATTAACGGCTTTACAGACTGATTTGATGGCGAATGTGGAAAGTAATCTGGGAATCGTTGATCCAGTTTCCCAGACTCGGGCATTTACCCCCCACATGACGGTTGCATTTCGAGACTTAAGCAAACAGAATTTTAAAATTGCTTGGCAAGAGTTTGAGAAACGTCAGTTAGATTTTGAGTTTACTGCTGAGAACTTAACGCTACTGCTGCACGATGGCAAGCGGTGGAACGTGAAAATGGAGTTTCCTTTTTTGTCTTGACGTGAATTAACCCGTGTTGACAAAATTTTTTAACGATATGCGGAATATTGGTAGTAACTGTTGATGTAAATAACAACGACACCTAAGCACAAGAGGAAATTTGTTATGTCACAATCAACAGAATCTCTAAACTTCGAGCCACAAGAATCTACAACAAATTCAACTGTTTTAGCCGTCAAAAAGTCAATTATTAAAAATTGGAAGACCACAAGTATAGGTCTAATGCTTTCCTGTAGTGGGTTTGTAGCATTTTCGCCTAGCACCTTCGGTGGAGAGCAAGCACCCTTAGTTCAGGTATGTAAATATGTTACTTCGGGAGGGCTTGCCGCTCTCGGTATAGTAGGGAAGGATTTTAATAGTACAGGTAGAAATTAATATTGATTATTTACATATTCTTCCCAAAATTTTTCTGATTTACGGAATGCGGGTAAGAAGTGTTGATTTAAATAATAACCATACTTAAAGACAAGAGGAAATTTTATGATGTCAGATTCACCAGAATCCCCAAACCCAACACCACAAGAAACTCCAACAAATTCAAGCATTTTACCTAGCAAAAACTCAATTATTAAAAACTGGAAGACGACAAGTATAGGTGTAATGCTCTCCTTTACTGGATTCGTAGCATTTTCACCCAGCACCTTCGGTGGAGAACAAGCTCCCCTCGTTCAGGTATGCAAGTATGTTACTTCCGGAGGTCTGGCTGCTCTCGGTATCGTATCAAAGGATTTGAATGTTACAGGTGGAAATTGAGGTTGATTATGTTGCGGTTGGCTTAATGAAGTGCAACCGCTTTTCAACTGGCAAGAGAAATATGTATATTTTTATACCTTAAATTAACTAGTAATATTTTTTACTTTAAGTTTTAGCTATTTATTGAGAAACCATTTATAATTCAAGGTGACAAAAAAGACTTTCTTCTGAGTAATCAAACCAATGTATAAAACATTAATGAGTGCGTTGATGCTAGCTGCGGCTCTGACATCTGCTGGTAGTTATGCTAATGCTCAAAAACCTAAAATAGATTGCTCTAAGGCAACGTCAACACCTGAGGTGAAGTTCTGCTCTCAACAGTCCTATGTAGCAGCAGATAAACAGTTGAATCAGGTTTACAAACAAGTCCAAGCGAGTTTAACAGGGGAGCCGAAGCGGTTATTAACTACTGGACAACAGTCATGGATTAAGTTTCGCGATAACAATTGTGATTTTGAAGTTTATCGCTCCCGTGGTGGAACAGGTTATGAAATCTTCCGCAACGGATGTCTAGAAAGACTTACAAAACAACGCACACAAGATTTACAAAATTATTTATCTGATCCTAAGTAAGTAGAAAAGGCGTAATTAAATATAAAATGGGTGAGGCTCTAGAGGCTCACCCTACAAGAGTTTTATCTTCTCAAACTACGAGGGTCAAGAGCATCTCGCAATCCATCACCCAATAAGTTAAAAGCCAGAACCGTCAAAATAATTAACACTGCTGGGGGCCAAATTAACCAAGGTTGGAGTACTAAAATCGAAGCGTTGTTTGCCAGAGATAACATATTACCCCAAGAAGGGTCTGGTTGTTGAATCCCCAAACCGATGAGGCTTAATACCGCTTCTGCACCAATGAAGCCGGGAATTGCCAGAGTTGCAGTGATGATTACATAAGTCGCCGTTTGCGGCAAAACGTGGCGGATTATGATGTAAAGCGGGTTGGCACCCATAGCCTTTGCTGCTTGGACAAATTCTCTTTCCTTAATGGAAAGAACCTGTCCGCGAATAACCCTAGCCAAACCAGCCCAGCTAATGAATGCTGTAATAAACACTATTAGCATAAACCGTTGAGCGTTACTCAAACCAGGGGGTAACACTGCGCTTAAAGTTATCAAAAGATAAAGACTGGGAAAAGTCATCATCACTTCAGCAAAGCGCATAATGATGCTATCCGTCCAACCACCGAAATAGCCAGAAATCCCCCCGATGAGCATTCCTAAGGGAAATGAGACCCCAACACCCAGAATACCGATAAACATACTGATTCGACCGCCATGCAGCAAACGGCTGAATTGGTCACGACCTTGGTCATCTGTACCTAAAATATTCAATTTAGAATCATTAGCGGTACCAAACAGATGGAAATTCAAGGGTATACCGGGAATGATATCCACCTCATCCCACTTGGGTGGTAACGGTGCTGAAAACTGGAACAGTCGATACTGCGAACCAGAGACAAAAAGACGTAGACGAGAAGGCTTTTTGAAATCTACCAATAATTCGCGATCGCCTGTTTCCAGGTTAGTATCTCCCTGAGTCGTCGGATAAATATGAGGGCCGATAAATTGCCCTGAAGGTGTAGACCAATAAATCTGAGTCGGTGGCAACAGCGAACCATTGGGCTGTTGAGCGTAAGGGTCATAAGGAGCAACAAAATCAGCTGCAATTACCGCCACATAAAAGACTATCAGCAAAATTGCCCCAAATCGCGCCAAAGGATTTTTTTTCAGTCGTTGCCACCAATTCATAGTTCGTTACGAGTTAGAAGTTGAGAGTTAGTTGTTAGTTATATCAGATTTTGGAGTTATGAGTTGCTGACTAGTAGTTTTTAAAGTAACAATTGTTGTACACTACCCTGAGTCCAGCATCTGGATGCAAAGTAAATTTTCGGGAATTCAAGAACGCAATCCTGGCTTTTTTACTCAAAATTTAGCATTATATCCAATGCAGCCCGAATCATTTGCCAATATTCAGCTTCTTGAACTCCTAACTCCCAACTCCCAACTCCTAACTTGAACTTAAGCGTGTACTTTCTGAACTAAACGCTGTTCTTCCTGCTGTCTTTCGTGTTCGACGACAAACACGTTAGAATAGAGATTGGCAATAATCTGTTTTCCCTGTTGAGTTAGCGACAAATAATGCAATCCATCTTGGATATATGGATAAACGCCATGCCAGTAAAATTTAGCGTAGTTCTTACGTAAATCGGCAGGGGTTTTATATCCTAGAATTTGATTCATTCCTGTCTCTTCAAACTCGTAATATAAAGAAGTAATTTTCTTTAAGTAACGCGGGTCACTTAATTGCCCAATCAAGTCTGCCGCACGCACCAAGCCAGCAAAACTACTGGTGTCTTGATGGTCTTCAGCCACAGGGACAGGAAAGCGAGTTAATTCAATATTAGTCTTAATCACCTCAGCATCTATCAGCTTGTGACCGCCAAAGCGCTCATCAGTAAATAGCTTTGCCCGATCGACGTGATATGGTGTCAGACTCGCATCAGAAGCTCCTGCTGGTAGAGAAATCATCTTCCCATTTGTTCCTGTGGCATACAAGCTTTCTGTCTCTATGTCTTGTCGGCAAACTCCTTTGACATAGCCGATATCATGACATACCAAAGAAATGATAAAGTGTAACCAATCTTCGCTGGAAACCCCCCCCTCGCGGATGTGTTTGCCACGGAGAATTTCTTGTCCGACAAGGGTGACTAAGACCGAGTGTTCGACATTGTGATAAAGAGCATCACTATTGGCAATATTTTCCAAAGCCATATTGCCTGCCCAAGCTATGATATCTTGATAATCAGTTTTTAAGCAGCCGTATGTACGGCGGTAACCTTCCCGAATTCGATTTACAAAAGCATCTATTAAAATTTCAGTAGCATTGAACATAACTATCTACTCATCTGGATAACAATTACTTATTTTTTGTTGCTCTCAAAGTTGGAGAAGTGAAATCTTGCTGAATCAGATTTAGGACAAAACAGTTTTCTCCTTCGTTTGATGGATATAAACTTGGGTGCAACAAATCCGAAATATTACACAGCGTAGGCTATGCTTTCCGATGGGAAAGTAAAGTCCCATGCGATGTTTTGAGTTCTGTAGAAGGATTTCAACAGATTCGGTGAAATGCACACAGCAAGAAAAAGGTATCTTCTTTTAGTATTCCCAAAAAAAACCTTTATGCTGACTCACAAATGCATCTTCGATTTGAGATTTAAGATTTTTGATTTGGTTTGCGGCAATTTAAGCGAAATGGTATCAAAGCATATCTGGCAAATTGGAGACTGAGATAGCAGACATTCGTGCTTTAACTATAACCACCCCTTTCCCTTGCTCTCATTGTTATTTTGCTTAAAACTCATGACTATTGTCATGAGTAAATTTTGGGTGCAAATACAGCCAAAAGCGCATAGTATAAGTCATAGTTAATATAAAGTAATTAAATTCAAACTTTCTTAAGCAAAACTGCGTAATCATGCTTGGGCAGGAAGCGGAGGTATAAATACTGTGAGTGATGAAAATTTTTCAAAGCTGGAAGTGGATGAGCCAGCAGAATTTGAACGCGATACCGAAGGTTCCCAAGGGCATCCATCGCCTGCCAATAAAACCAGTTGAGAAGCGATTTAACCCTTGGTTGATGCCCCTTTTACTGGGTACAGGTTTGGGGGTAGCGATCGCATTGGGGGGAATGCATGTTTTAAGCAATCGTCCCCCAACTCAACAAATTACAGCAGCAAATAAACCGGAGAAAACCGTTGCCGCTTCGATGACAGTTACTCTCGCAAGAGTGGAAACTGCTCATCTTTAGGTATTACCGCTACCCAAGTAAACGACCAAATCCGTGCTTTTAATATTAACCTTCCTGGTGGACGGGCTGAAATTGGTGGTAGTGAACAAAGCATTCGGACTATTGGCAGTGCCCAGACTGTAAAATCTCTATCGAATTACGAAATTGTCTTACCTAACGGCGGTTCCGTTCCCTTATCGAGTTTGGGAACAGTAGATGATAGCTTTGGAGATGTGCGGCAAAATGCCCGTTTAAACAACAAGCCAGTAGTGGCATTCCAGGTGTTGCGGAGTACTGGTAGTGTCGTTGTCACCGTTGAAGAAGGAGTTACAAATGCGGTTAAGGAACTGCAAAAAACCCTTCCTCAAGATGTCAAACTGGAATTAATTTTTACCAGAGCTATATTCGTCCGCCAATCCTATGACGGCACCATTGATGAATTAATCCAGGCTTCCGTCCTGGCAGTTATTGTCATCATGTTGTTTTTACGGGACTGGCGAGCAACATTAATTACAGCCTTAGCCTTGCCCTTGTCGATGATTCCCACCTTCTTTGTCCAGCAGACGTTGGGATATACCCTCAACAATATGACATTGTTAGGGTTGGCGCTGGCAGTGGGTAATTTAGTGGATGATGCCGTCGTGGAAATTGAAAACACTGAACGGCATATGATGATGGGTAAAAAGCCCTTACAAGCAGCGATTGACTCCTCCGATGAAGTCGGCTTGGCGGTGGTCGCATCTGCTGCCACAATTGTTGCCGTATTTTTGCCCGTAGCATTCATGGGCGGCGTTCCCGGTCAATTCTTCCAACCCTTTGGCGTTACTGTAGCCGTTTCCACAATTTTCTCCACAATGGTAGCGCGGATGGTGACACCAATGATGGCGGCGTACTTGTTGAAAGATCGAGAGGAAATTCATGAAAACAGAGGGGCACAACGGCCGAGGAAAGTAATCAAGTTCCTTGGTTTCAAATTTACACTCCCAAAATTCTGCACTCCAAAATCTAAACCCGAAAAAGACTCCCCATTCAGGACTCTCAAACAGCGTCGCTTCAAACCTTATAAATCTCTTCTTCAGTGGTCATTGCGCCATCGGTTGACAACAATGGGAATTGCCATTGCCTAGCAGTGCAAGCAGTGAATCAGCTACCTGCAATGCAAAACTTACCTGCAGGAGTCAGACGGCGGGAATCGGGTGATGCCAAGATTATGGGTGATATCTTCGGTCGCTTTGGTGCTGCATTGGGACTGGCAGTTATGGCAATCTACGCGATTCTCGTCCTGCTGTACAATAATTTCCTTTATCCAATTGCAATTATGGCAGCCCTACCCTTCTGTTTGGGTGGTGCATTGGTGGGATTGTTGGTGGCACAAAAAGCTTTAGGGATTTACGCCCTAATTGGTATTGTGTTGTTGCTGGGTATCGTTACTAAAAACTCAATCCTGTTAGTAGACTATGCACTGATCAACCTCCAGGAAGGCAAACCCCTACGGGAAGCCATTCTAGAAGCTGGGGAATCCCGTCTGCGTCCAATTATGATGACATCTTTGGCAACCATCGCCGGTACCATTCCCCTAGCATTGGGAATTGGTGCCGGTGCGGAAGTCCGGCAATCAATGGGGATTGCAATTTTGGGTGGTTTCACAACTTCCACCCTGCTGACCTTGTTGGTTGTGCCAGTGTTGTTCACCTATATTGACAACTTTCAGAATTGGATTACCGATACCATGCGTTATGGCTTTGGTAAAAAACCGCGTCGGAAGCTGAAGAATGACCACGAGGTAATCACTCTGTCACCGCCGATAGATGAAAAATCTGTGTCTTGATGATGAATTGGATTAATATGGTGCTATAGTAATTATTGGCTATTTGCGGGTGTAATTCAGTGGTAGAATTTCTGCTTCCCATGCAGACCGTCGTGGGTTCGAGTCCCATCGCCCGCTTTTTTTCAGTTATCTGACCAATATCTAATTGAGGTAGACCCACCCAAAACTTGAACTGCGATTTTATAGTACGCTTGAACTAAAAAAAATGCTTAAAAATTTAAGCAATTTATTATAAATAGAATGGAAGATAGATGATGGTGATAGTGATGAGTAATTTAAAATGATGACCCAAACCTTACCCATACAAAAGTTATTTAGCTTTGATGAATTCATTGAATGGTATCCCAACGACGGTAAGCGATATGAGCTGCACAAAGGAGTAATAATCGAAGTGCCCCCACCAACAGGTAAACATGAAAGTATTGTTGGATTTTTAACGATACAAATTGCATTTCAACTTTTGCAGATGGGATTACCCTACCGTATTCCCAAAACAGCGTTCGTAAAAACACCTGGTAATAAATCTGCTTATTCCCCTGATATCTTGGTTCAAGATCATGACAATATTGTAAATGAACCATTGTGGGATAAAGAGTCAACTTTATGTTTACCCGAGTCACTTCCATTAGTAGTAGAAGTCGTTTCAACAAACTGGCAGGATGATTACTATGACAAGTTTGGGGAGTATGAAAAAATGGGTATTCCAGAATACTGGATTGTGGACTATGCAGCGTTAGGAGGTCGTAAGTTCATAGGTAATCCCAAAGTTCCTACTATATTCGTCTGTGAACTTGTTGATGGTGAATATCAAATGACTCCGTTTAGGGGAACTGACCGTATCGTATCGCCTACATTTCCACAATTAAGCTTGACTGCGCAACAGATTTTTGACTCGGTTGCGTGAGTGACAAACTGTTATCCCTTGTAAAATGAAACAGCTCTGCCCTGCCTCCCTACCCCCCCAAGTTTGTTCTGAATGAACTGAGTTAACAAGCTAATGACAAACTGGGTACATATGTACTTTTGGCGGTCTTTGCAGTCTTTAAATGCTTCTGCACCACAGCCATGACCTTATCAGCCACTACAGGTTTGGTGATAAAATCCGTAGAACCAACAACTTTGGCGCGAACTCTGTCAAAAAGAGCTTCACTGCCCGTTAAGATAATTATTGGTGTATTAATGAATCCAGAAACTCGTCGCAATTGAGAGCAAATTTCATAACCGCTAGCAACTGGCATAACTAAATCCAATAAAATCAGGTCTGGTTTTTGCTCAATCAGTGTTGATAGAATTTTTACAGGGTCTTGAATAGCAACAAACCTCATACCATGTAAGGTAATCATCTTTTCTAGCATCTGACAAACTTGAGGACTATCATCAACACAGGCAATTAATGGAGCATCGGATCGATATGCTTGTATTGAAGTAATATTATTTTTAACTTTACTGACTGGAAACTCAAAGTCAGGTACTTCTACTAATTCAAGGATTCCTGTGAGAATATAAGGTCGCAAAGAACGGGTAACAGATAATACATTTTGCTTCATTTTGAGGGCTAAATCTCGCAGAGTATATTTGCCATTCATTAACTTCACAAAGTTGTTATAAGCCGCTGAACTTACCTTATTTCGTAACTGTTCTGGTTGCCGCAGTATGAGTGCCAAGTCAGGAGAAAAATTTGCCAAGCCAGCTTCAGACCAATTTTGCCATGATTCAGACATATATTTGAGAGATACATATGTACTAGAAAGGCTCATTGGTGCTTCTAAGATAACTTGTTGATTGCGATCGCAACTTATCAAACTAAAATTTCCCTGCTGGGCTAAGTCAAATAATAGTTCTGCTATTGTGCTGTCTACAATAGTATTTATTTCTTGGCGTTGGATTTTCTGTTCTTTATATAAAACTTCTAGCAGTTGGTAATCCCAATAATCAATTTCCAACTCACTTGGGAATAACTGCATCTTATCAATATTAATATTAGGACAATGTTGAATCATCTGTCTGCGCCAACGCCGGAAAGGATGATTTCCTCCTGTTGCCCAAACTATCCTTCCTAAACGATAGTAGAAACTCCATTTATGTCCTTTGGAAGACTGGAGGTCTAATTTACCACTATATTGTAGCCGATTACAAGCTTGGAATTCATCGAACACATTATTGGGAAGCGATAAGTCGGGATACACCATAATTTATTCTCTCTTTCTACCCTATATAAGCCGTTGATGCCTGCAATTTGATATGTATGTTGCGTAATGCGACTCAAAATCCAGGCTAGCCAATGTAGTACATACATACTCGTGCAATACGCAAAGGAATGTCAGCACCAAATAATACGACGCATTTAGCTTGTTTCTGCGTACCCCCAATGGAAAAGCAAGCTAGAGCGAAGCGTGTCATAAGGACATAGCAGTATCTAACTTATACCAATTCTGTATGAAGATGCACATAATCAAGACCCCCCTGTAGTCCCCCCTTGCCAAGGGGGGACGGCGTAGCCGGGGGGTAATATATGCAGCTTCACAAAGAAACGGTATTAGTGCAATTGGCTATACCACTAAGTTTAAGCAAATGAGCGTGACAAACTTGTGACAAAATCAGTTTTCTTGTTTACCGGAGTGGAGAATAGGTAAATTGCAGTACCGACTGATAGAACCTTTGGACAACTGGGAATAATAAGGTCGGTGTATAAAGGGTAGTATTGGACAAGTTGCAGGGTGGAATACCAGAAGTCTTCATCTTCTGGGCACCTGAACGTCTCCACTCCTATCGTCATGTGTTCTACCAACAATGAGGTATTCCCGATGAATCAAATGAGTAGAGAAGATGTGCGTGAACGGCTTGGTAATATCGATCAGATTCGTGACGTTATTTTTGGCACGCAGTTAAGGGAGTACGAAAATCGATTTAGCAAGCTCGAATCGGATATGTCACTGTTGCACCAAGAAATGCGATCGCACGTCGAGCAACTCAAAGCAAATTTTTCTACAGAACTAAAATCGGCAGTGGAAGTATTAGATAAAAAGCTAAAGTCAGTTAGCCTTACCAGCCAAGAAGATGCTGTTGATTTGCGGCAACAAGTCGATCGTTTAAATCGGAAATTCTCAAATTCAGTCCAATCCCTGGATGAGACTTTAGATACTCAAACCACCTCGATTAGAGATGAAGTTTTTCAAACAAAAGTTAAACTCCAAGAAGATATCACAGGGTTGCGAGAATTGATTTTAGAAGAATTAGATAAACGTTTCTCAGAGTTGAGAGAAAGCAAAGTTTCTAAAGACGATATGGCTGAAACTTTGTTTGCTTTGGGAATGCGAATCAAAGAAGCTGAATTCATTCCTCAACTGCGGGAAGCGGCAGATGAAAACCGCGAGTACGGTTCTTTACCACTCCTGGAAACTACAAAGTTATCAAAGGTGTTAACTCATGTCAACGGTTCTGTTGAGATACATTCCTAGTTTGTAAGGGAGGCTTTTTCGTAGACTGCATATGGACGGTCTTCCCCTTTATCTCCAAGAGCTTACATCTTGCACTACAACACCCTAGAAGGGTGTCGCTATACATACAAAGCCCACCTACGTGGGCTAAATCTTTCTAGCCCACAGTAAGGTGGGCTTGGCTCCTATAGCGCTACTTCCCTTTTATCCCCAAGAGCTTACATCTTGCACTACAACACCCTAGAAGGGTGTCGCTATACATACAAAGCCCACCTACGTGGGCTAAATCTTTCTAGCCCACGTAGGTGGGCTTGGCCCGTATAGCCCCACCCTTCTAGGTAGGTGGGGGACTAAATTAAACGTAAAATAAGACATAGCAACATGACTCAGGTGGAAAATTCGATTTCCCAATCTGTTGAGCTAAATCAGGAAGAAGCAATACAGATTGAAAATTTAATAAATGTGCTTGTCGATCTCAAAATAATCGACCCATCCAAAAACGACCAAAAAGCGGATTGTCTTACACAATCAACTGAATTACCGTCACTAGAACCCATTCAATTAAAAGCTTATTTAGAATCAAAGTGGGTGTATTCTCAACCTATATCTACTTCATTTGAAACCTATGAAGAATTAGAAATTTTTTCGGAAGTAAATGCAAGCGTCGAGGAAATTTTAGATAAACCTCATTCAGATAACTCAGAGGATAGTTTCGCTGCATTCCAAAAATTACAGGAAATGTTAGTTGGGCCAGAACTAGCAGAGTTAAATAATGTGGTCGCCAATATTCAGGAGAATTTCTGTAAGTTGGAACATCAAATTTATGACCCCCAAGAGTTAATAAACTTGCTGCTACCTTCAATTTCTGAACTCTTAAGATTGAAGATTGTCGAGTCCAAAGAAGAAATTGCCCAGGTAATTGCTCCGATTCTCGATCGAGCGATTCTCAGTCGCATTGAGGAGGACAAAACTAGCATGGGTACAGCACTAGCTTCAGCCGTTCCCATAGCTATTACCGAACAGATTCGTGTCGCTCCAGAAGAAATTTCTGAAGCATTTGCTCCTACTATGGGACGAGCTATTAAGAAACAAATTGAAATCGAAAAAGATACGGTTGTAGATGCACTTTATCCTATAATTGGCAGTACCATATCCAAGTATATGGCTGAGACAATCCGCGCTATTAACCAACAAGTTGAGGATACCCTTAGCGTTAAAGGAATTACACGGAAATTTCGTGCTAAATTACAGGGAGTTTCTGAAGCTGAGTTAATTCTCAAAGAAGCGCTTCCATTCGTTGTTCAAGCCATTTTTTTGATTCATAAAGCATCTGGTTTAGTCATCAGTGAAATTCAACGCTCTGATGCACAACGGCTAGAGTCTGAGATGGTAGCAGGAATGTTAACGGCAATTCGCAGCTTTGCTAATGATTGCATTACTCAGTCAGGAAATGTTTCAGAATTAGATGCGATTGACTATGGTACGTCCAAGATTATTTTGGAAGTAGCAGGATACTGTTACTTAGCAATCGTAGTTCAAGGAGAACCATCCAAAGAGTTCATTCAGGAAATGCGAAAAAACTTCGGCATACTTGTTAAAGATAACGGTCAATTAATTGAACAATTTGATGGCGATCCAACCACAATTCCCAGTCAGTTTGATACAACTTTAAAAGCTCTTATAGATGAGGATAGTCAAGGGAAAAAGAAAAAAAATCAGCCTTCACCTTTACTGCTATTAAGCTTTACAATTATAAGTGCAATTTTCATTCCTTGGGGTATTTGGCAGTACCATAATGGAGCCATTCGTTCTATCGAGAATAAAACCGCGATCGCACTAGCTTCTGCTCCAGAATTATCTGTTTACCGCTTGAGTGCGGAAGTCAATAAAGGTAAACTAAAACTAACTGGAAGAGTACCGAATCAAATTCTTCGTGCTAAAGCCGAACAAATTACTAAAGCGATCGCCCCTAAATGGTCGGTTGAAAACCAAATTATCTCAGTAGAAGTACCAGCAGACCCAGTGTTATCAGAAGCGGAAGTTCAACGAGTTACTGAAGTTTTAAATCAAATGGACGGTACGCAAATTTCCTCTCAATACATCGCTGGGAAAGTTTCTGTCGAGGGTACTGTGAACCGGATTGCAGATGTTCAAACTGTCCAAAATGCATTTGAGCAAATTCCAGGTGTTAACTCGATATCTAGTGCACTACGAATCCAACCCCTGCGGATTGAAGTTCGGTTTTACTTTGAAGCAGATTCAGCAACTTTAGTACCCAAAGATTTAGAGAATAAGGTTCAGCAAGTCAAGTTATTTCTAGTCAACCGTCCGATGAAGCATTTGAAAATATTTGGTTATAGTTATTCCAATACTAATGCCATTGAAGCTCAAAAATTAGCACTTGCACGGGCAAAAGCTGTACAACAAGCATTGATTAATCAAGGCATTGAACCATCTCGTCTACAGATTGTTATCAGAACAAATTTACCACCAGGAATTGATATCACTCAATCCGAATGGCTAAAGCGTTGTGTCACTTTAGAAGTAACAGACCAATAATTTTGGATTTTGGGTTTTGCTTTAGTTGTGTCGGTTTCCGTCTCGTCTAACGCATCCTCGACGGATTGAAGAGAGTTCTTGTAATAACTGCCAAAAAATGAAGAATTAATTAACCGCAAATGTAGACACGGAGTGGCTTCCCGTAGGGTACACGGATGGACGCAGATGAAAAAAAAATTTTGTACTCTTGTCTATTGAAATTTTCCCCAAACCCCTTCCCTTATCCCCATTCCCTAAATTATGTCCACTATCTCGAAAAAGATTTGTCTAGTTGGTGATTTTGGTGTGGGTAAAACCAGCCTAATTCGCCGATTTGTAGATAAGCAATTTAACGATAAATATCTTTCTACAGTCGGAGTTAAAATTTCTCGCAAATTAATTGAATTATCTGAAACTGAGCCCCAAAAAGCGCAAGAAATACAACTTATAATTTGGGACATAGAAGGTAGTAATAAGTTTAAAGCGATTGCTCCCAGTTATTTCCAAGGAGCAAAAGGAGCCATCATAGTTGCCGATCTGACAAGAGAAGAAACTCTCCACCATATCTTAGATCATATTCAAAGTTTTTTAGCTGTTAATCCTAAAAGTTGCATCGTTATTGCGCTAAATAAATCAGACTTAATTGAAGCGGAGTATTTAGAAAAAGTCCAACACCTTTATCAGATTAGCGACCAAAAATGCGTACTAGCTAATTATTTAACTTCAGCAAAGACTGGCAATAATGTTGATGAAATATTTCAAGTTTTAGCCCATTCTTTAATTTAATGAAATGAACTCCTTAATAACAAAAATTTTGTCCTTGCGTTGTCTGGAACATTTGATTGTTGACGAAGATTTTAAGATTGTAGAGCTATCTACACGAGTACATCATCTTTCAGAAATTCCTGATCATTTGACAATAGAACAAGATGTTAGACTTGGTTTTCCAGAATTATTTGGTATGGAAGAGATTTTTGAGGCAATTCGACAAGGAGAACAAAATAATTTTGACTTAAAGGGAATTGTTCGCTATCCAGAAGATTCCTCTCCAATATATATTGATATTTGTATTACCCAAAATATAGAAGATGCTTGTTCAAGCAATCGACTAATGATTTTGGTAGAAGATGTCACAGAAAGAATGGTGCTGGAACAATCTTTTGTACAGGGTGCAAATGAGGCAAATCTTTTATTACGTACATTAACAGCCTCTAAGCAATATATTGACCAAATCGTGACATCAATGGCAGATGCGTTGTTGGTAACAACCTTGTCAGGCCAAATAAAAAGAATGAATCCAGCCGCACAAGCTTTGTTGGAATATAACGAAGTGGAACTTCGAGGTGAGCCTATATCTACAATCATTAGAGGAGTTGATAGCTGGAAGTCAGAAACAGGTGAAAAAGAAGTAGAAACTGATTGTCAAACTAAGAGTGGAAAAATAATACCTGTTGCCTTTTCTTGTTCGATTGTTCAGACAGAAGTTGAACATTTTCAAGGTTATGTTTACATTCTCCGAGACATGACAGAACGCAAGCAAGCAGAGCTAGCCAAACAAGAATTTTTAGCCATGATCAGCCATGAAGTCAGGACACCAATTACATCAATAACTGGTATGGCTAATTTGTTGCTAGATACTGATTTAACTGATATTCAGCAAGATTTTGTCCAAATCATTGACACTAGTGGAAATGCCTTACTGCGAATTGTTAATGACTTCCTAGACTTCTCCAAAATTGAAGCCGGTAAACTAGAATTAGAGGAGCAACCTTTCAATCTGCAAAATTGTGTTTATCAGGCTTTTGATATAGTTGCGTCCAAAGCAAAAGAGAAAGGATTAAAACTCACGTTTGTAGATCCTCCTGTGAGTACCATAGTTCTAGGAGATATAACCCGACTGTGCCAAGTTTTGGTGAATCTACTCAGTAATGCGATTAAATTTACCCATACTGGAAGCGTTGAAGTTTCGGTTACAATTCCCAAGAGTATAGATAGGAACAACGAAATTCAGTTTGCTGTTAAAGATACGGGTATTGGCATTCCACGCGATACCGAAGGCTGCCAAGGGCATCGCCTTGACCGTTTATTCAAAGCTTTCACTCAAGTAAATGCTTCCATCACCCGACAGTATGGGGGTACAGGTTTAGGTCTTGCCATTTGCAAGCAACTTTGCGATTTGATGGGTGGCAGAATTTGGGTAGAAAGCGAACCAAATGTTGGTAGTATATTTTACTTTACAATTACTGCTTCTGTTATTAGAGAGGGAGTAGGGAAGGAAACAATCGACGTAACAAAAGATACTGCGATTGATGCTCGTATAGCTGAACAACATCCTTTGAAAATACTTTTAGTAGAAGACCATCTGATCAATCAAAAGATGATCCAGTTGATGTTACAGGGAATGGGCTATGAAGCAAATGTTGCGAGTAATGGCTTAGAGGCACTGTTGGCACTGCGTCATCAACCTTATGATGTGGTGCTAATGGATGTGCAAATGCCAGAGATGGATGGTTTGACAGCAAGCGAGCATATCTGTCAGGAGTGGACATTGGATACCCGTCCTCGGATTATTGCATTAACCGCAAGTGCAATGTGGGGGGAACGCGATCGCTGTTTCGCATCTGGGATGGATGATTATCTCACGAAACCAATCCGCGTTCAAGAACTAGTGCAGGTACTAAAAAAGTGCCAGCCAATTATTACGATTGAAGAAGGAAGAAGGAAGAAGGAAGAAGTTTATATATGGGGATTGGAACCCCAAATCAAAACGGGTGACCTGTTTCACGGTCGGGGTATTAAACCCCCACAAGGAAACGGATAATTTTCATAAAAAATAAAGGAGAAGTAAATGCAAGAACTAGATAAACAGGAAAAAATTCCAAATCCGATTCACTCTGCTGCTTTATATGAAATTTTACAGATGGCAAGCTTCAATCCATCGGTTGATGCATTGGAATTTCTATTTGAAATTATTGATTATTATCTCGAAGAAACTCCTAGAGTTTTGCTAGATATTCATATTTATTTAGACCAAGCTAATTATAAAGCATTGCGACGAGCTACTCATACACTTTCTTCTACTAGTGCTACAGTCGGTGCGGTTAATTTAGCAAAATTGTGTACAGAATTAGAAATTATGATGGTTAATGAAGAATTTATCGGAGCAGCGGAGCAAATTTATCAGATTGAAGCAGAATATCAACAGGTTGAAATTGCTTTGCAAAATGAGCGGAAAAAGTATTTAAATTGACAAGTTTTTTGGGTGCATAAAGCCTTGAGTGACGCACAAAATGTTGTTAAACGCAGAGGATCGCTGTAGACGCTTTTGCGGCTTGCCGCAGGCTGGAAAGCGCAGAGGTACGCAAAGTTTTTTTAAGAGGATTCGCTACGAATTTGTGAAATTCTGCACTCAATATTTTCAACTCTTGAATAAATCGAGTAAAAAATTCTGTTAGATTAATCTGCCAAGCGATACTCCTAACTCTCCAACGCTTGACGAAGACGATTCATAAATGCTGAAACATTACACGGCAGATTAATGTAATCAAAACATCCCAAACTTTTGGCTTTTTCTACTTCGCTCAAATTACTCGATAGCCAAACAACTCTCGAACGTTGGGTAATTTTATCTCGTTTAAATTGCTTGAGTACATCCAACCCATCCCGTAATGGTAAATTATCCTCAACTAAAATGACTCGACTGTGGATTGGGTTATTTACGGCCAAAGCGTCTAAAGCTGTTTTGCCATCTTGGAACCATTGTGTGTGGTAACCACGTGTTTCCATAGCTCGCAAGATTGAGGTTGCAAAGAATGAGTCCTGATGTAGTAAAATTATGTCTGTTTTATTTGACTCAACGGGTTGCCAATTAGCAGGTAGAATGCGATCGCTTCCAAATTTTCGGGCTTTTTCCAGAACTTCTCCAGCCACTTGATAAAGGGTTTGGATATCAGAACCATCAAGAGGATATTGGGTTACCCCAGAACTGAAGCTCATCTGAATCAATTGGGCATCAGATTCTAACTTTATCTGCCGCAGCAGTTCTAAGACTTCTGCTAACCATTCCACACCGTCACTACGGTTCATTCCATACATCCCAACAATAAACTCCGCTCCATCCCAACGGGCAACAATATCTTCATTCCGCAGTTCCTGTCGCAACAGATGGGCTAACCGTCGCAGCATTTGGTCACCTAATTGATGTCCAAATTTGCGGTTAATCTGAGTTAAATTGTCTAATGTGATTACAGCTAGGCAGAAGGGCTGTTGGTATTGTTTTGCTATTTGTAAAAATTTACTCAAATCCTCGCTGGAACGGTGACGATTTGGCAAGCCTGTGAGCGGTTCAATTTCCGCATATTCACGCAGCAAGCGAGTTCGTTCTAAACGGTTGAAAATGCGGGTAATTAACTCCGGAGCCACAATTGGTTTGCTTACATAATCGTCAGCACCAGCGGCAAAGACTTTTTGGATAGTTTCAGCATCTCGTTGTCCGGTGAGAAATACAATTGGCAACCATGCCCAACGGGAATCATTGCGTAACATTTGGCACAGTTCTATGCCATCAATATCTGGCATTTGGATATCGAGTACAACTAAGTCTGGTGTTACAGCTTCTAGTTCGTCCCAAAATTCCAAGGGGTTGCTCAAGGTGGTAACTTGCAATCCCCAAGGTTCTAATAAGGTTTGGACAAAACGTAGGGTCATCCGGTCATCATCCACTACTAAAACCCTGGCTTCTGTTGTCCTAGATGGTTTTAGTATTTGGGTAATTACTTCTAACACCTGGCTAGGTACGATCGGTTTTTCCAAAAAGCCTCGAACTTTACGACGAGCAACTGCTACCCGGTCTGTCGCTTGATTATAGCTAGTAAATACTAGTACAGGTATGGGAGGTGTGTGCTTAGAGAGTTCATCAAGCAGCATCAATCCATCTTCTCTGCGATCGGGATGAGACATATCCAGCAGGACAATATCTGGACGAACCCGATTAATTGCTTCGAGAGCTAATTTGGGGTTCGAGGCGATCGCTGTTTGCATTCCTCCAGATGTGGCTTTCACCACCAAGCGATCGATAAATTCTCGATCCTCATCTACGATTAACAAACGAGTCTGTGTCTCAATTTGGGGTTGTTTGGTTGCTTGTTTCTCTTGATGAAGGGGAGGAGCATTCTCAACGAGCAGACGTAATTTTTGGACGCTCAAGTTCAATTCCTGCTGTCCCTCTAACGATACTTGCGGTTCCAGAAGCGTCTCAATTTGCCTCGCAATCTCACAACCTTGAGGTAAACCTAATATTCCCAAAGAACCGATTAACTTATGAGATTCATCTCTCGCTTTTTTTTGAGAAATATCCGATAGTTCCCCAGTTGCTTGTTCTAAAAGTGCAATCTGCTCTAGCACAGAAGATTTAGTTTCTTCCCAATTTGTAGCCTTAGAAAGCGATCGCCGATGTTCGGTGTTAGATACAAACTCTTTTTCTTGTACATGAGGCAAAGCAGGATTAAGACGATAGCCCAATCCATATACGGTTTCCACTAAATCATCAGCTCCGACTGCCTTGAGTTTCTGCCGCAGTCTTTTAATTAATGCTCTCACAGTATCTGGCGTTGGCGGCTCATCCTCAAAAGACCACAGCTGATTGAGAATGCTGCTGGCTCCGTGTATTTTTTGGCTATTTCGCATGAATAGCTCTAATAGCGCATATTCCTTGGCTGTGAGATTTAAAGAAACACCATTATATGTCACCTCACACTGGCTGGGATCTAACTGCAGTTTTCCCCACTCTAATACAGGAGATACAGTTGCCTGTTCCCGACGAAGCAAGGCTCGAATTCGAGCTTCTAGTTCTGGTAACGGTATTGGCTTTACAACATAGTCATCTGCTCCTGCATCAAGACCCATAACTTTTTCATCGCTGGTAGCTCTAGCAGTTAAAAGCATTACCAGCGTCTGATTTCTGTTGGCACGCAGCCGACGGCAGAAGCTAATTCCGTCTAACTTCGGCAACATTACATCCAAAACAATCAAATCATAGTTCTGTGCTTCGACAAAATCCCAGCCATCCTGCCCGTTTACCGCAGTATCAACAGTGTAACGCTGCTCTGTTAGACTTGCTTTGAGCAGGTTAGAAAACAGTTCATCGTCATCTACAAGCAGAATTTTCATTGGTGGGGTAAAAAATCTTTTTGACGTTTACTGAAGCACTTTTAAAATTGAAAAAGTATAGCTCATTGTATAACAGTTAACACAAACTGAATTGAAATCGCCATCAGGCTAGTAGCGTGTAAACTGATCGGAATGCAGCTGCTAGAATCTAAAAATTAAAAATAACTAAGTATTCACAGATTTCTCGACTGCGCTTCTGTCGGCCATCGCAGGAGATGACAAGTCAGCTAGGAAGAAGCTAACGATGCACTGATATTGCATATTGTCTATTTTGTCAATAAGTATATTACCTGTTTCATTTAATATTTTAGAAAAATATTTTAAGGGTTTATACTGAAGAAATTCCAATAAATCTTTGGTAAGGTCTATAAAATATTACCTAACAAGTAGGAGCAAAAATAAATTTTTTCAACATTAGCTTATCAAATGATATCGTGAACCAGCGGATTAACCTTTAGCTGTTAACAATTACGATATCCTTAGGTTTACTCTTAATGAATACAATTGTAGGAAAAATCTTAGTCCCACACTACGTAGAATACTTGGCAATAGCTCACGATCTAGTCATAGGAGAAGTTTCTTCAGGTGCTCAACGCTTTGCCGACTGTCCCAACGAAGTGATTCCAGGAAAAGATATCCGACTCGGTTTTCCGGAATTGGTAGGATCTGAAAGTTACCTAATCGACATCCTTGAAGGACGGCAGAAGAGTTTTGAATTGAAAGGGATTGCCCGGTTTAACGAGCCAAATTCTCCTTTATATATTGATTTGTACATCACAGGTTTTGAAGGGTGGTTGATTGTTTTATTAGAAGATGCAACAAAAAGGATGGTTTTGGAGCAAAAACTAGTCCAAACAAATCATGAAACAAACCTTTTATTGAGTGCATTATCTACCTCTCACAATTATATTGATAAAATTATTAGGTCGATAAGAGATGTATTGTTAGTAACAACCCAGTCTGGAAATATAATCAGGGTAAATCAAGCGGCAATTGATTTGTTTGAGTATAGCCAGGAAGAATTAATCAATCAGCGAATTTCAACGATTATTGCTGACGAGAGTTTATTACTGCCAACTACTGGGCAAAATACCCTAGATCAAAGTGATTTTTTGAAGGATTGCGAGGTAGTTTGCCAGACAAAATCTAAAAAAAAGCTTACTGTTGCCTTTTCTTTTTCTGTAATTGAGACTGAAATAAAGGGCTTACAAAATTTTGTTTATACTGGTCGGGATATCACACAGCGCAAGCGAACCGAACAGCTTCAGGATGTCGAGCATACTACGACGCGGATATTGGCGAACTCAGCAACGCTTTTAGACGGTACGACGGAAATCTTATCTATTATCTGCTCTAACTTAGGATGGGAACTGGGCGAATTTTGGAGCGTAGATCGACAAGCTAAGGTGCTGCTATTAGGCTCAACCTGGCATATGCCGAGTCTGAATTTTCCTAAGTTTGAGTTGTCCCACCAGATGACCTTTTCCACAGGTGTCGGACTGCCCGGTCGAGTCTGGGCAAGCGGTCAACCTGTCTGGATTAATGATGTTGTTTTTGAGCAAAACTTCCTCCGCAGGGAAAGCGCGAAAATAGACAATCTGCATGGAGCTTTTGGTTTTCCCATCAAGTGTGGCAGCGAAATCAAAGGGGTTATGACCTTCTTCAGCCACAAGATTCAAGAACCTGAATCGGATTTGCTAACGATGATGACCGTTATCGGTAGCCAGATTGGTCAATTTATCTTGCGCTTTGAAGCAGAAGCGGCTTTACGGGAGAGCGAAGAGCGCTTCCAAGCTTTTATGAATAACAGTCCCGCTGTAGCTTTTATGAAGGACTCTGAGGGCCGTTATGTTTACACCAACAAGCAGTTTGAGCATTTGTTCAACGTCAAACATGATGATTTGCTTTTTAAAACGGATTTCGATTGGCTGCCAGAACAGACGGCAAAAGAGGTATATGAAAATGACCTATATGTTCTCACGACAAGTAAACCTTTAGAGGTAATTGAAACTGTTCCTACACCAGATGGATGTCTCCATTACTGGTTAGTCTTCAAGTTTCCTTTTAAAGACGGTCAGAAGCGATTAGTCGGAGGGGTGGCAGTTGACATCACCGAGCGTAAACTCTTAGAACAAGCGCTATTTGAAGAAAAAGAACTGGCTCAAGTGACGTTAGAATCTATCGGAGATGCTGTAATCACAACCGATGCCTCTAGTCAGATAATATACCTCAACCCGGTTGCAGAAGACTTAACTGGCTGGAGTTTACAGGATGCACAAGGAAAGCCGTTAACTGAGGTATTTAAGGTTGTAAACGAAACCACCCGTTTAGCTGTAAAAAATCCGGTAAAAAAAGCCTTACGTTCTGCCTCTGTCGTCGGTCTTAGCAATGATAGTGTCTTGATTACTCGCAACGGTAGTGAGATTGCCATTGACAACTCTGCGGCACCCATTCGCGCCAAGGACGGCAAAATTGTTGGTGCGGTAATGGTGTTTCAAGATATTACCCATAAACGCGACATCGCAAGGCAATTATCTTGGCAGGCAACTCACGATACCTTAACCGGACTATTCAACCGACGGGAATTTGAGCATCGTCTGCAAAAAGCATTGATCAGTGCTAAGACGCAAGGTCAACAACATATTCTGTGTTGTCTAGATTTAGATCGATTCAAGATTGTCAACGATACCTGCGGTCATATTGCTGGTGATGAACTACTGTGCCAAGTTACTACACTCTTTCAAAGCCAGGTTCGCTCCTGCGATACTTTAGCACGTCTGGGCGGAGATGAATTTGCCATACTGTTTGAAGTTTGCCCTCTAGAACCAGCATTTCATATTGCCAACACGCTCTTGCAGAATATCCAAGAGTTTCGTTTTGTATGGCAGGATACAACTTTTAGTATTACTGTCAGTATTGGGTTGGTTGTTATCAACGCCAACAGTCAAAGTCTAAATAGTGTATTAAGTGCTGCTGACGCGGCTTGCTACGCGGCGAAAAACAAAGGTCGTAACTGCATACAAGTTTATCAAACTACGGCTGATAATGAGTTGGGGAAATGCCAAAAAATAAATTATTCTGTATGATAGGCGAGATGGCAATCTAATAGTGTTGAAAAATACCTAAATTATGCTTTTTCAGTGATTGTATTGAGGAAAAAGCGCTTTTTTATTTTCATTGAAGTATATAAGTAGACAAACAACCGAGAGGCGATCGCTACTGTTCGACGCCTTACCAAATCAAAGGTTAAAACAGCGGTTTGAGGGTTTGGGCTGGCAATGGTTTAGGCGAGTGCTCAACGCCTTACGGCATCAAAGGTTAAAACAGTTGAACTGACACTTCACAAACTTAAAAAAGACTTCAGTGCTCAACGCCTTACGGCATCAAAGGTTAAAACAGCGACGTAGTGGTTGCCGTTCTCGCTGTTAGCAACCAGTGCTCAACGCCTTACGGCATCAAAGGTTAAAACAGGTTCTAAACTGAGACGCATAATCACTCTTGAAGTATGTGCTCAACGCCTTACGGCATCAAAGGTTAAAACAGGATTTAAAGCACTCAGAAGACATCAAATACTCTAAAGTGCTCAACGCCTTACGGCATCAAAGGTTAAAACAGATGAATAAAGCTAGTGACAAGCTTTTAGCTCTACTTAGTGCTCAACGCCTTACGGCATCAAAGGTTAAAACAGTATCTTTTCTTGAGTATCCCAACCACTGCCAATACTGTGCTCAACGCCTTACGGCATCAAAGGTTAAAACAGAAGCAATAATTGTGGTTTTTGATCAGAGTCACTAGTGCTCAACGCCTTACGGCATCAAAGGTTAAAACAGAGCATCCAACTGAGCGCCCAGGACTAAACCAATTTGTGCTCAACGCCTTACGGCATCAAAGGTTAAAACAGAATCACCCTCACGCAACGTTGCAATGTGAGGAAAGTGCTCAACGCCTTACGGCATCAAAGGTTAAAACAGGTTCAATTCTAGGTGCTGGGGAGGGAGCAACGGGCAGTGCTCAACGCCTTACGGCATCAAAGGTTAAAACAGTGGGTAGAGGGGGCAGAAATGGGTTGGTAGATTTTATGTGCTCAACGCCTTACGGCATCAAAGGTTAAAACAGACCAGCAGAAAATACTAATTGTCTGTTAATATTTTCGTGCTCAACGCCTTACGGCATCAAAGGTTAAAACAGAGCGACGGCTGAAAGCCTTAATAAATCTCCTTCCCAGATAGATTTTACAAGCACCTCCCACAAAAGCCAACAAAAAAACAAAACTTTCCAAATTTTCCACAAATTAAGCCTCACTTCATCACTCAAAACGCTTACCGACAAAGGATTTGACAATTATGCAAGCACCTATAACCAGTCAAGGGTGCCTCAAACATAATACCCACCTAGGCTTAAAAGATTACCGAAGCTTTCCTCACCTCAACAAGCCCAGGTGCTTGCATTATAGCGGTTCTCACTTGAATCAAATACGCCGCCCTTAAACAATCAAAAAAGGCTTATCAGTATTTTCCCAGGTACCCGGTCGATTGTACTTGGGTATGTCCTGCAAACAGCGATCGCTCAAACGCACAAACAGAATGCTGTCTTCCTTCGCTAATATTTTTTCCAACTCCCAACGCAACTTTTCGCGATCTCGCTGATTTAAGCAGCAGCGAAAAATCGAATATTGTACCCTGTCCCCATAGCCCTTCAATAACTTATAAGCTTTACGCCAGCGTTTTTGACAGCGAATGTCGTAGCAAATCACGTAACAATTTTTTGCTTCTGCCATTGGGACCTCACCGGACAATTAACTGACCAAACAAACCACCCTCACCCATCCACTCTTTTTCTAACAGCCGCACTTCCAATTCCATCAAACGACGGTAAGTAAGCGAATAACCGGTTACTGGATGCTTCCAGCTTTCTTGCTTGCGCTTTTCGTATATCTCCACAAACTTCCGTCTGCCAACTTCACTCAACCAAACCTGCTTGCCACGAATCTCAAAATCAGCTTTTACATCCCACTGACCACGATTTATTGAACCCATCACGACCATATCCACTAGAGGAACTCGGAAAATTTCAATTAAATCCAAAGCCAAAGGTGGAGCTTGGGTTCGTGGCTGATGGTAAAAGCCTAATGCAGGTTCTAGCCCAACTGTCAAGATGGAATTCATAATATCTTTGAGTAACATTGCATAGCCAAACCCCAACAAAGCATTAAACCTGTCCTTGGGAGGGCGCTTGTTACGTCCGTCAAACTTCAACTCATTGGCGACATCGGCAGCGATCAACTCAGGTAAAGCCCCAAAATAGAGAGCTGCCAAATTCCCCTCAAACCCTAACAGCGAATCTAAGGACTTTGCTTGGGGAACTTGTTTGAGGACGGCTTTCATTTGGGCGATTCCCTTGGTTAGGCGATCGCTAAGTTGAGTTTTACCCCTTGTGGCCCGCATCAAAAATTTCCGCTGTCCCTGTGCGCGACAAACTACTAATTTACGTGCCAATTCTAAGCAGGTATCCGTATTACTCAAGGCTGCATACTGGCGAATCCGACGCTGAATGCTCCCCTGCCTATTATCAAAACTACCAATGTAACGACCGCCACCAGAAATAAAATGCACACCGATATTTTGGTCAGTACAAAAGTGTAATGCTTGGGTAGAAATTTGTGAAAAACTATGCAGCACTAATTGCCCCACATTGCGAGCGGGAAAAATTTCTACGGGTTGATTGCGACGGGTAATTTTTATTTGTTCTCCGGTTCTGCCGACAGCAGTACCAGGTTCTAAAATATGGATAATTTGGCGGTTGTCATCTTCAGGGAAAAGACGAATCGGTTGCCACTCGCAATCGTGTGCCAGTCGTGCTTCTTCGGGCAAACAGACGGGTGCCAGCGAACACCTGGCACAAAGCCGTTCATTCTCTGTTACTGGCGGTCGGTGCATAGATTGTCTGAGTATGCGTGCTTTTTGGATTGCATCCCGTACCAGTTCCCTTCCAGCGTCATCAAGGGCTATATGTATTAACACGTTATCAGCATGGTATCGGATACGACCTTCCTTGATGGAGATGCCAAGGGCTGATTCCAGGAGGCAGGCATAAGCTAAGATTTGTAACTTGTCGCTTTCCCATGCTTGCGGTTGCTTATTTTTGTCACGGTGACATCGGCCACGCTTGTGTTCGTAGGGGATGGTTTGTCCGTCACGGGTACGTAGTGCGTCTACTCTGCCACGCAATCCTAATTCTTCGCTAGTGAGAAATAATTCGTCCCACTCTTCATCCTCTTGTTTCTCCAGTTCTGTGTGTAGCCTGCGACCTGCGAATACTGCTGCATCTTGGGTGTAAAGTTCTTCAACTTCTTCGAGATAGAAGAGACGGGGACAATAGGCTAGAGCGTGGAGGGCAGAAACGCGGATAGTTTCAATTTTTGCAGAAATTTCCAGATGTTCGAGCGTTTGCATATATGTCTGTAAGGTAGGTTTTGAGGGTTATACGCCTTACGACATCAGAGGAAATGGAATTTTTAGCGAACTAATCTAGCACGTGCGAATATTGGGTTAAATTATCAGCAATTAGTTTATTATAGTAATTATAAATGATTTTTGAAAATCGTGTATACCTAGATTCCCTACTTCTTAAATTAGTAGGGAATCTAATTTTTCACTTCGGATTTAGGAACGCTATAGTTGGTAAGACCATATGTTCAACGCCTATTGGCATCTAATACTGTTTCTTTATAAAGATGCGCCTAATTAGCCCACGCAGGTGGGCTTTGTTTGTATAGCCCCAGGCTTCAGCCTGTGGGTGAATAAAGCGCAACCTCATAGAGAATTGGCATCTAAGATAAATTTTATCTAGCTTTCTTGAATTATTGTCCAAGCTGACTCAGGAGGATGAGACAACTTATTCGGCTCAAGTATTAAGTATCTTTGCCAACGGGTACCTTGTGAACCAACATGATCTACCCAATAGGGTAAAGTCAACAAGCCATTTTCATCCTGTACCAGCCATTGTAATGATTCACTTTGATAGTTATGTGGCAACAAAGTTACTGAATTGACTAAATCCCGGCTTTCTCCCAAACACAAACCACCAAAACGGTTGATAGAAGAAGGGTTGGCAAATGCCATCTGCAAACGTTCCGATAGCGTTGGTTGTGAATTATCCACACCAGAATCAACCCAAGTAATAAATCGAACATCAGTTAGTAATTCCTGATAATCCGGTCTAGCATTGCTGGGGTCATGGATATCTTTCTTTTTAAAGCGTCGAAATGTACGGATAACTGTGGATTTTTGGGGCTGGGAAAGAAGTGCGTTACCAGAGGTCAGCATAGCTATCGCTAAACGAGTTCCACAATGTTTGTACCTGTCCATTTCTCCTACAAGGGATAATAACATTCCATAAACGGTTGATGGTGGAGGTACTGGGTAAGTCTCTGCATACTCACGAGCACGAGATTGACGAAAGCAAGCAATGGGGACTTCTATTTCTAACACCACCATTTTCTCAGTTATTGCCGTCATCGGGTTAACTCTAGTTGTGGTAATTGTAAATCTCTAGCAATGACTTGTTTGACGCTTTCCATAGCTAATTTAACACCTGGGAAGACATTTACTCCTAATTCTTTTAATTCTGTCACTTCCTGAGATTCTGTAATTGCTCCTGCTAGCCACAATTCTTGGGGTTCGATATCATGATTTTTGACTTTTCTGATTAATTCCCCAATTGATATCTCTCCCTCGTTTTCTGCAAAAGAATAAAGAATACGAGGAGAAAAATCATGCGTCCATCGTAAAACTAAGCTTTCAGGAGAAAAATCATAGAGAAATCGGGAATGATTACCTGCAACTTCTCCCAGAGAACTCAAGCCATCCAGAACAGCAATGATGCGAGACTTATCTTTTAAACGTTCTGGGGTTAATGCAAATCCATATTGATAGGAAGTTGCATGAACTTCAGTTCCATAAAGTGAAGTACGTCCTTTTTTACCGCTTGCTGCATTGAAAGTTAAATCACCACTAAAAGGTGTTATGGAAACAGCACGAGTAACTTCTAAAACACCTCGTTTTGCAGTTGTTGTACCTTTGGCTGCTTTTTTTCCTTTTGCTTTTGGCTCGTCAGAAGCGTCAACTTTTGCACCCTCCGCACGCATAAAACCTAAGACATCATCATCAATAAAATTGGTATCATCAAAATTTTCATTTTGCCAAATGTTATCGTTAGTATCGTCATTCCAACGACGATTTACTTGATAGTTATCACCGCAAGTTTGCCAATAATAACGTAATGCCCAACGAATAGCTTCCGCTGAAACGGTGCTATGGACTTCTCCCTTCCACAGAATTTTTTGCAGGGTAGTTATATTCCCTTCATTTTCTCCACGGTTATTAGCAGCCGTCCCGTATCCAGTTAAGATGTTCCCAAATAGATGAAATGACACTTTTTTAATCTCCTAAAAAACAAAGGGCTTGTAGTTGTATTTGAGGGCAACTACTAACTAAATATATCAATTTGATTATCCTCATCGGAATTATCATTTTCACTTTCATCTTTATTAGAATCTTCCTTCCGTTTATAACTAGCTAATGCCAGCAAAGCTAAATCTCTCGACTTTTTCCAATTTTTCTCTAACATTACAAACTCCATTAACTCTTCCCAATGTTGTTGCAAAGTGGGAATTTTTCCCGCTCTTGACCAAAAATCAGTAATAAATTCTCGAAATATTTCTGCATTTTTACACCGTCCTAATCCGGTTCTAATTTTTACAGTGACACGTTCAAAATTAGGAATTTCACCAGGTTTAGTTTTATCTGCAACCTGACCATAAGTATAATTTATTGCTTCATGGCAAGCTTTCACAAATAATTTTTCTCGTTCATCTGACTGCATTTTCTGAATCACTTGATATATCCCTCCTCTTTCGTAAGCTAGTTTTTTAAAGAGTTCATTACTGTTTACTTTGTCGGAAATACCAAAATACCAAGGTTTGTTTCTAGCTAAATTTTCAGCAATTAATTCTTTAGCGAAACTAGTAACAACAAATCCACCATCTTTACCTTGAATTGGTTTATCTTGTAACCAATCATCACAAACTTGATAGTTATGACAAATCTGGTCACTGGCTTCCACCATATACATATCAGTCCGAGTTTTTTGTTGAGTTGCCCATGCGACAGTTCCTAAAGTTAAAACTTGACAACGTGATACACCTAAATTTTTGGTAACCGTAATATCCCTTGTTGTTTTCAAAGTCAAAAACTTCAACCCTGCATCACCTAAACCTGAAGCATGAAAATCCTTGTAAGTGGCATTTCTCAATTGCTTATTTTGGCGGTAATTGGCGTACTTTTGTAAATCTGTAATTTCCGGGATTACCAAGGCATACTGAGCACGTTTATCTCGCAACTTGGATCGGAGAATATAGTAATAACAAGCGACTGGAGCAAATAATAAGAGAAATGCATTTGCTGGAGACTCTTCAAAACTTGTATCAGAACTGAAGGCAACATGACGCACCACAGCACCCGGATTTAACCACCCGGCAACGCTAATTGATTTCGTCAAAAATTGCCCGTTTTTATCGCAAATATCACTAGCAAAATCTTGATATGCATAGCTTTCTAAAGCCTTATATGTCACCTGAATTTCTTTTTCTGCCTCACCTAAAGATAAAGATTCGGTTTTTGTTCCAGTTGTTTTGTGGGTGCTGTTATGTTGTAGAAAAGTCCCCAAAATTCCCTGATGTATAATGACTTGAGCATCTTTACGCATGGTTTGCGAATCTAAACCACGAAGGGCAATTATTCCGTCATTTATTTGAAATGATTCTTCTAATAACCATGCCAAAACTGTTTTATCGTTGCCTTCCCAATTTAATATGAGTTTTCTATTAGTAAGTTGCCAATTTAAATTTTGTGGAACTTGAATCTTTTCTGTTTCTAATTGCTTTAAAGTCATCCACAACCCAGCTAAACCAGCACAATGCAATAAAGTAAAGCTAGGATTACCTAAATCAAACTCTAGTTTCACTGCTCTGCTCCCACCTCTTCGCTGTAGATAATTTTGCCAATGGGAGTTACAGGATAAAACCCCTTACGTTTCCATTGATAATAGTCTGTCTCAATTCGGATAGGAACTGACCAAGCTTGTGCTTCTTGTTTGAACAATTTCATCCGAGATTCTTTCTTCTCTAATTTCAGCAATTCTTGTTCTTTTTGTGCTGCAATGCTCCAAATCTCCGTTTCATCTTCACCCAATAAAACAGTTATGGTATATCCCCCTTCACGCAGGAAATCTGGAACATTGCACCAGTTTCCCTCTAGCCAACTTGATTCAACTTGCTGGACTTCCTCTGAGTGAAGACGAGCAGCTATTTCAGCTAAATCTCGTTGAGAAATACCTGTTTTACCGGAAAATTCTTGAATTAGTCGCTCTCCTGCCGCAAGCTCTGCTAAATCATAGGGCCGCTTGTCTCCCTTATTATCCCAAGGATAAATAATTGCCTGTTTTGAAGCTTCCTCTGGTTTCATCATTCTGCGGTTCAGCCTTCCCAAACGCTGAATTAAAGACGCTGCCGGAGCCATTGCAGATATTAGTAAATCAGCACTTAAATCCAATGACATTTCACAAACTTGGGTAGTGATAGCTAAGACAGATCCATCTTTTTTAAAAGCTTCAATGACAGATTTATGCTTTTTCAGTCTATCTTTATAACGGAAACGACTGTGGTAAATTAACGGTTTAATAGGTAATTCTTGTAAATATTCGCCGAGTTTTGCTTTCGCTGTACGGTAAATTTCAATGCAGGTGCTTACCTGAGGGGGCGACGAAACGAGCTAAAACGTAGACTCTATAAGTTTCATAGCCCTTAGACCTTCTTGATAATACTTTCTTTTATTGCGATTTAGTCTCATTAATTCATTTACTAATTCTATACAAAC
>JAHHGZ010000062.1 GCA_019359595.1 Cyanomargarita calcarea GSE-NOS-MK-12-04C | reverse complement strand
GGAGGAAGTTTTATTTCAGAGATGCCAATCTTTGCTAAAAATGCAAGATTTTATTCAAGGGTTAACTGGTTTTCATTGGTGGATTCAAATCGGGGTTTAATCGTAAGTGATTTCCCGGACATGATATCAACCCAGTTTTAAGGGTTATTTTCGTTATGTCTTCGTTAATTGGTTATGCCAAAGTATCAAAATAGATGAAGTTTAAGCGAATAATTCGCTATTTAAAGCAAATAATAGTCCATAAATCATGGTATAAATTCAAAAGTGCCATTGTAAGCCAAGCTGTTGGTTACTTTATTCAGTTCAAAAACCAAAAAAAATCTATCTACTCTAAGATATTTACCTTGCCAGCCGTCAGCAGTAACAAATTTAACTTTCTCTTTAAAATCTGATCTTGCAGCAAGAACGAAATTAATGTGGTGGAGCTAGAGGAATTTAACGGATTCTAGCTTCTGTTTTACAATCAGAATGGAAACCTACGAAATTTCAAGAGGGGATATTGCCTGTATGTCCTAACCCAAACTTAGTGACGAGGAAATTACCCAACGTGGCAAAGAACTCTATAAAAATAGTATTCGTCTTCAAGTAGAAACATCAGAAAACATCGGCAAAATCATCTCAATTAATGTTGAGACAGGCGAATATGAGATAGGTGATGATTTACTTGTAACGAATCTTCGGCTACGAGCGAAACAAGCAGATGCGGCACTTTGGGCAGAAAGAATAAGGTTTAATGCCGCCTATGCGGTTGGTGGTATATTGCTTAGGACGGCACAGTGATAAATACAACTGTAGTTAAGTTTCAAGTTCTAATAGGTGTCATTCTGTGTCTGGAGGAAAGTTCAAACATAGAAATTAAGTGTGTTGTAGATACAGGATTTGAAGGTTTTTTGACCTTACCACCTGCCATAGCTCAACTGGGATTGCCCTTTGTCTTCCCTTAGTATTACCTGCTCTCATCCGTGTGAAGGATGTACTCAAGCTTAATAAAACTTAACTTAGAGGAGGAGTGGGTAAGGGTAATAAACAATGCAATTAAAGCCAATAAATCAGCAGGTGGTAGCGATCGCTGGAGCTTCCGGCGGTATTGGGCGGTTGACAGCCTTAAGGTTCGCTTCATATGGGGCAAAAGTGGTGGTTGCAGCACGCAGCGAATCAGGCTTAAAGTCCTTGGTGCAAGAAATTCATAACTTTGGTGGTGAGGCTACATATATTGTCGCAGATGTGAGTGACTTTGAACAAGTCAAGGCGATCGCAGATAAAACTGTGGCAGAATACGGCAGACTCGATACTTGGGTGAATGCTGCTGCAACAGGTGTCCTCGCCAAGTTCGACCAAATTACACCCGAAGAATTTAAGCGAGTGATTGATGTTACCCTGATGGGGCAAGTGTATGGCGTGATGGCAGCACTACCCTATCTTAAAAATCAGGGTCGTGGGGCAATAATTTGTGTCTCCTCGATGGAAGGTCGGCGCAGTTTACCGCTACAAAGTCCGTACTCTTCTGCAAAGCATGGTTTGGAAGGTTTTCTAGAAGCGCTGCGCGTAGAATTGCAACACGATAAATTACCAATCAGCGTCACTTCAATATTGCCTTCAGTAATTAACACGCCTTTTTACAACAACGTTCGTACCAAGTTAGGTGTCAAACCAACAGGTATACCACCATACTATCAACCGAGTATTGTTGCTGATGCCATTCTCTACGCTGCCGAACACCCCACCCGTGATTTTATCGCTGGGGATGTGGGTAGAGTGTTAGATGTGCTACAACGACTTTCGCCTGAGTTACTGGATACAATATTGGCGGCGATCGGTATTCCCGGACAGCGAACCAATGAACTAAAATCAGAAGACGCACCGGATAATCTATATGCACCAGTTCCCGAACACGATAAAATTGAGGGCGATTTTAGTAAGTTGACAGTACCAACTTTCTTAGATTGGTTTGATAGAAATCCGCCAGCCAAGTGGGGTGCTGTGGCATTAGCTGCGGGTATTGCTGCCTTTGTTGGAGGGTGGGGTCAACGAAATGATGTGTGATTATTATCTACTCGCTTTCCAGTCTCAAATTACCTCTAATCTCTTTAACCTCTAACCTTGGCGTACTACCGAAACGGAAGCCGCTCCTTTGTCTATGGCGTACTACCCTTCAAGAAGGCGTTCAGCGCCTATGGCGGTTAATTAAAAAGGTATTGTTTGGATAGTTGAGTTTTGAGCTATTGATTGGAGTACAAACCGGACTACCTTGATTTTATTGAAACAGAGCTACAACTACCCGCAAGCAATAATCAGCAACATTTAGTTATTGATTTATTTGCGGGTTGTGGTGGTTTTGCTCTAGGTTTTGAAGCCGCTGGTTTTAAAACTATTGGTTATGAAATTTTAGAAGATGCTTGTGCGACTTACAGACACAATCTACCAAGTAACTGTAATCAGGTAAATTTAACACCATTATCTGATTTAGTTGATGGGGCAACTGTTATAATTGGCGGCCCTCCTTGTCAGCCATTCAGTGTCGGTGGCTATCAACTGGGCTTAAAAGATAGTCGTGATGGCTTCCCGGCTTTTATTTCTGCAGTTGAGCGCTATTGTCCAAAAATAGCTTTATTTGAAAATGTGCGGGGAATGCTTTTTCGTAACAAAACATATTTTGAAGAAATTGTCAACTCTTTGCAGCAACTTGGCTATATTGTTGAATGGCAAATTTTAAACGCTACCCATTATGGTGTTCCTCAGAAAAGGGAACGCCTTTTTTGTGTTGCACATAAAGGTGATTGGAAGTGGCCCGAAAAAACACATTTTCATTCACCATACACAGCAGGTGATGCATTGGGAGAATTAGCTTTATTTGCACCAGCTAACTCAAAATTTCTCACTCCAAGTATGGATGAATATGTAAAAAAATACGAGATAGCATCCAAATGTATTAATCCTAGAGATATTCATCTAAATACCCCTTCTAGGACAGTAACCTGTAGAAACTTATGTGGTGCAACGGGAGATATGTTGAGGATACGCTTACCCGATGGACGCAGGAGAAGGTTAACAGTTATGGAAGGGGCACGTTTGCAAAGTTTCCCTGATTGGTTTCAATTTCAAGGCTCTGAAAGTAATCAGTTTAATCAAATTGGAAATGCCGTCCCTCCACTTTTGGGAAAAGCTTTAGCCCGTTCAGTTAAAGCATATTTGAACTATATTGAAACTCACAAAAACTTTGCGACGTGAGCTTAATCTCTCAAAGGCACCACTGTCACCATCTTCTCACCCTCATCCACCGTCACCCGCGCCACCCCAAATTGCTCAACTACCGCAGCATTCGTCCTTAGATGCAAACTTACTTTTGCGACCCGATACTGACTTTCCCCCGAAGCCAAAACAGTCGGCAACAATAACTGATCTGCCAAATGTTCATCCACTGGTGCCGATTTGTGATGAAACTTGAGAAATTCCTCACAAGCGATTTCGGCGACTTTCTCCGCAGCCAACCGCAAACGCCCTAACCCAGCAAACCCAGCCAAAGTATTTTCATACTCAGCAGTAAGGAAAAAACCCGCCCCTGCGGCCACACCTTTTGCCCCATCAATATAAATCATGGGTCAATGTCATACTTTTGTATTATTGTAGTACAACATTTGCTGGGTTGTTCAACCAAAGTAAGAGAAGTGAGAAATATTCCGAAAATCAATTACAAAGTTTTGTTGTACTTATTGTAAACAACCGTGGCAAGAACGTGAGACGAAATTTTTTAAATAGAAATCTAAATTTTCAGTTAAATTTACCCTTTAATAAAGTTTATGTTAGAAGAAACATCAGAATTTTGTAAAATATTAGTATTAACAAAAGAATATCGGCAGATAGTAGAAAAAATTGCGCGATCGCATACAATCAATACGACAATTTCTTGGGAAGATGCGATACAGACAGCTTATACAAAAGTCTGGCAGGCTATACAAACTGGTAGATACACAGAAGATCAGGTGAAAGAATTTTACCACTGGGCTGCAAAGGTTGCTAAGAATGCAATTATTGACCTTGTACGTAAAGAAAAACATCAAAAATGGCAAAGTTTAGACCAGAATATCCCAGGTACCAATGTGTCGCTAGTGGATACTGTGGCAGATAAGTTTGATTTACCGGAGGCTATAGAGTATAAAGATTTGTTACTAAAAACAATACAAGTAATTGAGCAACTAGATTTACTTTATCCCGAACGTGGGTATCTCCAACTGTGGGAGGGACTAAAACAGGGTAAGAATCAATCTCAATTGGCAGGTGAGTTGAATTTGAATCAAGGCACAATTTCCAAGCGACGCAAGGAATTATCTCTCAAAGTCGGTCAAATGCTTGGACTTTTTGAAGTTGATGACATTAAACAAGAATTACAAAAAAATCGTCAACAAAGACGCTCTAATACAAGATGATAAAAAACTCAATAAAAGCAAAGGGCATGAGAGCGCATAAACCGTCATTTTTAAGTTCGGTTCCACTGACTTTGCTTTGAGACAAAATCTGATAAATTTATTGGTATAGGTAAAAAAAGTTCTACCAAGCAATTGCGATATATTACTATGAGTCATCTTTCCCCAAACGATTCTGAGTACAACAAAGTAATTAATAATAATTTGTGGGAATACGTGCAATCCATGAATCCACAAACTGTTGCCAAATTATCTAAGCCTGCTTCACAGGAGATGCCTGAAGTAATTATCCGTTCAGTTGCTGCAATTTTGGGTAGCTTATTATATGGTAACCCTGAGGAAATCATCACTACAAGCCGGGATGAACTGGGAATGATTTTGGGTGCTGCTATGGTAGATGGTTACTTTTTGCGTAATGTCGAACAGCGCATGGAGTTGGAAAAAGCTTTGCAATTAGTGGATAATCTGGCTTCTGGTAATTAACTCCCCTTTCTTCTCTCATCGGTAGATTTTTCAGATTAGAGTATTCCAATTAAAAAAATATCCCAAAATATTCTAGGATAGCCGTCCCACCTGTCCATACCGCTGATACGGAACCCATACCCCCAACGGTAAGTTCATAGAGTTTGGAGGATTTTTTGCGTAATTCCTGAATTTGAGGGATAGTCTGGGAAATAGAACCTAACCGGTAAAACTACAACCGAGGAATCCTTAAACTTTCAGGTATTGTTTAGCTAATATACATATAGTAAGGTGGAGAATCATTGAATAAATCCACCCAAAATTAAAAAGCGATGAGAGAAAAAACTCAACAACAAGTGCGTATATGGGCGACGTTGTGTCATTTCTCAGCGCTTACGGCCTGGATGCTGTTAGTTTTTTTAATATTTATCGGCATCCCTTTATATATGCCTTTGAATATTTTGGCACCACTGATTGTTTGGCGACTGAAAAAAGCACAACATCCTTGGATTGATTTTCAAGGCAAAGAATCCTTGAACTTTCAAATATCTCTTACAATGTATGCTTTGGTTGTAATAACTATATCTTTATTTTTCGTCCTCACGACCTTTGGAATGGCACTAATTTCTAATTTGACAGGCAATCAAGTGAAGACCGTTTTGGACAGTTTAGTAATGATATTCTTCTCTTTGATTGTAATAATGCTTTTACTGCAATTATTTGTAGTTAGCTTTTCTGCAATCAAAGCTTATAAGGGTCAGCATTATCGTTACCCGTTTACAATTCGCTTTTTCAGATGATAAGCTGTTCCACAAATAAACATTCTGCGTTTAAAATATTTTCCGGTAAATTGGAAGTGATACGATAAACCTATGTATTCACCAAGGATAAATTAAGCAGTGATTGGCGTAGCAGTTGTTGGTACAGGTTTTGGTCAAAAAGTCCATATTCCAGGGTTTAAAGCTCATCCTCAAACTGAGATAGTAGCAGTTTATCACCGAGATATAGATAAAGCCAAAGCAATAGCAGAAACTTATAATATTCCCCATGCCTGCAAGAGTATTATAGATATAGTGAACTTAAAAGACGTGCAAGCAGTCAGCATTTCCACACCGCCATTTTTACACTATGAAATGGCAAAGACAGTATTAGAAGCTGGAAAACATTTGCTATTAGAAAAACCTACAACTCTAAACGCAGATGAAGCAAAAGAACTTTACCAACTAGCACAACAAAAAGGCGTAATTGCTACCCTAGATTTTGAATTTCGTTTTGTCCCTGGATGGTTGTTATTTTCCGAATTATTATCACAAGGATATGTGGGAGAAAAACGCTTAATTAAAATAGATTGGTTGGGTTCTTCTCGGGCTGATGCATCTCGCCCTTGGAACTGGTATTCTCGTAAAGACCAAGGTGGTGGTGCATTAGGTTCATTAGGTTCCCACGCCTTTGATTATATAACTTGGCTGTTTGGTTCAGTCCGTACCCTTAACGCCCATTTTACCACCGCAATTCCCACCAGAATTGACCCGACAACAGGGAAGACAAGGCAAGTAGAAACAGATGATACTTGTATGTTAATGCTAGAGTTGGCAGATGGGACACCGTGCCAAGTTTGCATCAGTTCCGTGGTGCATGCAGAGCGTACCCATTGGTTAGAAGTATACGGCGATCGCGCGACTTTGGTATTAGGCAGCAAAAATCAAAAAGATTACATTCATGGTTTCAGTGTTTCCGGCTCAGAGATAGGTAAACCCTTGAGTGAGATAGAAATTCCCAACAGATTAATATTTCCCAAAAATTACGCAGATGGGCGCATTTCAGCCTTTATTCGAGTTGTGGATCGATGGGTAGAAGGTATTGATAAGGGTGAAGCAATAGTTCCATCTTTACGGGAAGGTGTTTATTCCCAATTGTTGATGGATTTAGCGCATGAGTCTAACAATACATCTAGTTGGGTAGATGTACCAGATTTGTCAGATTTTTTGGGTGAACGTTAATTACAAATGATGTTGAAGTAAGGACCGAAGTTGGAAGAAGGAATAGCTAATAAAAATGCGCGTTCGTAAGTTGAAAGCTTCAGTAAAAAAAAATGTTTTTCGAGTCCTTTGTAGCGCGTTCACGTAGTGTCTCGCAGAGAAGAAAAACAGTGTCCTTGTTTCAATCCGCTGCACCAAACCTTGACAAAATAGGAAAACGCCGTCAACAAAAAATGTCGTCTAAATTTTAAGATCCTACACTCCCCGGCGTTTTCCTATTTTGTAAGAGCGAAAACCCTTCCCACATGAGTACTCATGTGGGTACTTCTTCCTTCTTTCTTCTTCCTTCTTTCTTCGTGAATTGTACTTCTCATAGTCTTGAAACCACTCCCCTTTATCCATTATACCGATTCTCTGTAACGGCACTTTAGGGATAAGGGGAGAGGGTTCTAACTTTATCGGCTCACAAAGGGTAAGAGATTTAAAAAATTTTAAAGCAGAAGTGTCGCAACTATATCTAAAAACTCTTGTTCTTCTTTTGAAAGTTCCCCATCAGCATGCGCTAAGTTCTTACAAGCTTCAAAAACTTCTTTTTTCATCTCTTGAGTGCTAATTCGGCTCTTTACATCTTCAAGAAAGGCATTTGTCTTCTCTGCGTCTCCCAAAACATTTCTCACCTTTGCAGTTGCCACCCCTAAATATTTTTCAAGAGAGATTGGTGATTCCCATAAAAGATTCTTCGCATACTCATTAATGGTTTCATCTTCTGCAATCTTCAATGACTTATCGATATACATAGTCATAATCATTAAATCAATAGATGCTTCACGTTCGCTTTGTTTCGTTTCGTTTCGTGCGATTAAAGCAAAAAATGGCTGTAGCTTCTTTAGCATAAAAATTCTCACATAGTTATCAGAGTATAGATTAATCTATAATAGTCACCTAGGAAAGTTGAAATGTTACCAACGATATAGCTATTTTTTATCAGTGGGGAGATTCTCTCAGGTACTGCCGACTCTACGGTTTTTTTAACGACGGTGAAATTCCACTTCTTTCTGCAAAATTTTCACATCGTAATTGTCAAAGAAATCGTGCCCTAACAATCCTATATCTGCCTTTGGGGCGATCGCGACTTGAACATTGTTGACTACAGCCCCACCAACTGCGATCGCCTGAATATTACTTGTATTAAATTGGACTTCGCTTCCATCGGCAATACTAGCTTGCATTGTGCCAGTTGGCGTTATTTTCAAGGCTTCTACCATTGCTTGCGTAATCACAACACTGGTAGCGCCTGTATCTAAAATCATCTCAAAGGTTTTATTGCCGTTAAAGGTGACATCAATTACCGGAGTCTTGGCAATGCGACGTTTGATCGGAATGCGAAACACTCCACTATTTGTGGGTGTTATACCGCAAAGTGTCCCTAAGTTAATAGTTTTACCAGAGGAAGTTACCATGAAACAAGCTTCTACATTTTGAGCCGTCGTCCGATGGGGATATACCAAAAATATCAGCATGGGGATTATCGTTATCCATAGCTTGCAAGCGCTTTTCATGTAGTGTCCTCCTAACTTTCCCATATGATTAGCTTACCCAGACTAACTCAGTAATTAACAAAAGTAAGTATAATTTTTGCATATTATTATGATTTATAAGCCGTAAAATTGCTCAGAATAAAATCACCTCTCCCCCTTGTAACTCTATATATTGGAAGACTCGTAGCTATTGGCAACCTACCTTCAGATGGGTGTTTTTGTATAATCAAAATCTGATTCTTAAAAGGCAGTCATTATCATGAAAAGTCAATGTCAGGTCAATACGGGCCGGAAGAAGTTGCCCAAAAAAATCTACTTTTGGAGCTAAAGCGGCGACAGTTTTTAAAAGGGATAGGCTTCATCGGTGCAGGAGGCGTAGGGGCAATTTTGGCTGACCATATCGTTGATTCCACTTCATTGGTGGAAGCAAAAGAAGCCCCAACGGCACAAGTGAATCCCAGCCGTACAACCAGTGGTGAAATTCCCCGTCGTCCGTTGGGAAAAACAGGAGTTGAAGTATCGGCGATTGGGCTAGGTGGTGCAACTTTGGGGGAAGCTTCTAGTCGGGAAGAAGCAATTCGCATCACCCATGAAGCTATTGACAACGGCATCACTTTCATGGATAACGCTTGGGAATATAACAAGCATCGTAGTGAAGAGTGGATGGGTGAAGCATTGCAAGGAAGGCGAGATCAGGTTTTTTTGATGAGTAAAGTTTGCACCCACGGACGGGACCGCAAGGTGGCAATGCAGCAACTTGAGGAATCTCTACGTCGGCTCAAAACAGACTACCTCGATTTGTGGCAAATCCACGAAGTGGTTTACTATAACGACCCCGAAATGATTTTCCGTGCGAATGGAGCGATTGAAGCCCTCACTCAGGCGAAGAAAGAGGGTTTTGAACTCTTCAAATCCTCCAAAAAGTTTGATGCAGACGAAGGGAGAATGCAGCATGGTTTCCCACCACAAAGCCAAATGGAAACTTGAGTAAAAAGTAAAAAGTAAAAAGATAATCCCCATAATTAAATTTAGTTGCTCTAAACTCTTTTATTCATTTCTTGTTTATGAATGGCTTTTTACTTTTTACTTTTGCCTTATTCGGTAATTTTAGATTTTGGTTTAATTTTGAGCATCGGCTGTAATATGCTTTAATTCGTTGAGATTATCGCTAGCGATCGCGTAAGCTGCACCAAACCCAATCACAAAACGTCCTTCTTGGGGAGTCAGTTGGAAAATACGGAAGTCAGGTAAACTGATAAAAAGCTCAATAATTTCACCAAAACGAGCTTGGAATTTTTCTATAATTTGATTCCACTTATCAGTTTCTCGCTCAATTAAACTTGCTGTGCATTCAAAAGTCAAACGACGACGAGCAAAAATTTGTTTGGTTTGAGCTTCATCTTCAATAAATAAAACACTGGCATAAGATTTAGTATATAAATTTTGCGTGTGAGTAGAAAGACCACTGACATATATATAAATATTCTTTGACTCATCCATCACAAAAGGCGCATAGCTAGCATTTGGTATTCCTTGACTGCTAACTGTGCTGATAATTGCGCTTTGAATCTGTTCGGTAAAAGTTTGGTATTCAGCTTGGGCTTTTTCTAGTTTGCTCATAAGTAAATCCCTGCTTGATAGTAAACAATTATATCTTAAACTGAGAATTCAAGATGTTAAAATTTTTGATATACCCCTCTTCTGTCACTTTCCGGAATGAGCAAGTAGTGAAATTATCCAGAAGCATAACAGAGTTTAAATTGATTCATTGCACTAATTAATTGTTTGCTCAAAAATCCAAGAAATTAGAACAGTAACACCACTTTTCAGCCTTACCGTTCTAACTTCTGTGACAAATTAATAACACTAGCTTTTAACTTCTGTTTCTTTAAACTGTTGTATTAATACCTGACAATTCTTGCTAGCATCTCTAGCTTGGCGCATTAAGTCAAGCCCTCGTTTGCGGTTCACTTTAGAAGCTTCTAAAGCTTGACGGCTTAGGGACGCAGCTTGACTGCTTAACTCTCTAATTTTGCTTTGCAGTTCCATACTATTCCTCTAATTCTGAAATTACAATATCGAGATTTTCTAGTTGTTCATATAGTATATCGGCTCTAGTTTGGAGCAAACTAGCATCATCAAAATCACCACTCTGCACAGCATTATCTGCCGCATTGTATAGCTGCGATGTGATTTGTTCTAACTGTGTATAGGCATTGAGCAATATATTGTAAGTTTCTAACTTCATTTTACTCGGTCAAACTAGTTGCCTAAATTCTCTCACAATAGGCAGCGAGAAAGGCTTTCGAGAAGCGATCACCTCTGGAATGTTGGAAGGTTATCCCGTAACTGGGGTGAAAGTAACGATTGATGGAGGTTCCTATCACCCGATAGATTCCTCAGAATTTGCCTTCCGCTCGGCTGCAAAACATGCTTTTGAGCAAGCATTTAATCAAGCAAAGCCACACATCTTAGAACCTATTATGCTTGTGGAGGTGGAAACCCCGAATGATTTTCTGGGTAGGATTCAGGGTAATCTCTCCTCTCGAAGAGGGTTGCTGTTGGGTTCCGAAACGATGCAAGGTTACACGGTTATCCGGGCTGAAGTACCTTTAGTACAGATGTTTGGATATTCCACAGACTTGCGATCGCTCACTTCTGGAATGGCAAGTTTTACAATGCAGTTTGCTTGCTTGCGACAAGCTGTAGCCGTACTTGTAGCACCCGCCAAGTCTTAACCACGGTCACCCAAGGCTACAAGAACATACACCCCTACCCTGCACATTCTATATGTGGTTCAGTCGGCTCATCTTGATCTGGGTTGATGGTGGATATCAGGCAAAGGGTGAGATATCATGTCCGGTTAATCACTTATCATAAACCCCTCTCCCTAGGGGTGAGGGTTGGACATCATATGATGCATCGTCAAAGACAATTTAAGAAATATATAACTAATCAAAAGACAGTTAAAAACTTTATTTTTTAATTACCATAAATCCAAATTCAATCTATCCACCTGAAGATATAAAATAATTAGTTCATAAAAAACCTTATAGATAGATGCAATGGAAGCTCAAAAAAAGCTATTAAAAAGCTATAAGTTGACATTTTCTCTCCTTTGATAGGATTTTACTATTTTTGGTGGAAATCAAAAAAATTATGTCAAGGCATAAAAACGATTAATGAGTATATTTTAGTGTTTGAGGAGCAAACTTCGATGTTGAAATTTTTTTACTGGTCAAGAGTACACGCTACTTTACTTGCTATTGGAATAACGCTCGGTGCAGTTAGTCCCATAATAATTCCTGCACCAGTCGAGGCTCAAGTCCCCGCTCCTACTACCACTCCATCTCCAACTACTACAACCAACTTTCCTGATGTCGGGCAAGATTTCTGGGCAAGTCCGTTTATTCAAGCCCTAGCACAAAGAAATGTAATTACTGGTTTTCCTGACGGTTCTTTTAAGCCAGAACAGCCTGTTAGCCGTGCTGAATTTGCGGCAATGATTCAAAAAGCTTTCAATCCAAATCCGGTTAGACAATTGCCTCAAGGCGGATTTAGAGATGTTTCTTCTAACTATTGGGCTGCTTCTGCAATTACTACAGCCTACGAATCCGGATTTATGTCAGGCTTTCCAGGGAATTCATTCCAGCCAAATCAACGAATTTCCAAGGTACAAGCGGTAGTGGCTTTAACAAATGGTTTGGCTTTGAGTCCTGGGGATACTGCAACTCTGAGTAGCTATTACACAGACGCGAACACCATTCCCAGCTACGCTGTTGATAAAGTCGCAGCAGCAACACAAGCCAATCTTGTCGTCAACTACCCAGACGTGAAAGTTCTCAATTCTGAAGCACCTTTGACTCGTGCGGAAGCTGCTGCACATTTGTATCAAGCCTTGGTAAGACAAGGACAACTGCAACCTTTAGCTAGCAATTTACCTGCTGCTAATTATATTGTCGGTAGAACCGCAGGTGGAACTCAAACAGGTGGTGACATTGTTTCTGTTGCAACAGCAAGTAATTCTTTTACAACCCTAACTTCTTTACTCAGAACAGCAGGTTTAGCAGATACTTTGCAACAGGCTGGACCCTATACAATTTTTGCTCCCACAGACCAAGCGTTTGCAGCTTTACCACCAGAAACTTTACAACGCTTGCAGCAACCGGAAAATAAAGAAGCTCTGATTAGGGTTTTGACATATCACGTAGTTCCAGGACAGTTAACAGCTAATCAATTAAGGGCTGGTGATCTGAACACTGCAGAAGGCAGACCAGTAAATGTAAAAGTTAATACGGATGGAAACCAAATTGCGGTAAATAATGCTCAAGTTATTCAGCCCAACATCCAAGCTAGCAATGGCGTTATCCACGCTATTAACCAAGTTCTCATACCACCCAACCTCTCTTTTGCTGGGGGACAATCACAAGCGCAGACTGGTGATATTGACCCTGGGAGAGCAACTCGTGGTGGCAGAAGTTACGTTGGGGTCGCTGGCAACATTGGTTTGAGTGGTGATACTGCTTTAAGCGACACTAACTTTACAGTTATTAGCAAACTGGGATTAACCCGAAATATATCAGTGCGACCATCAGCAGTTTTTGGAGACGATACTATTGTTTTGGTTCCCCTTACCTACGACTTGTCACCAAGAGCGACAAACGCTGTTGGTGAAACTTTTTCGATATCTCCTTACATAGGTGCTGGCGTAGCTATTGACACTAGAAATGATGTCGATTTGGGGTTGCTGTTAACTGGTGGTGTTGATGTACCTTTAGGAAGTCGATTTACATTAACAGGTGCTGTTAACGCCGCTTTTTTGAATAGCACAGATGTAGGGCTGTTGCTGGGAGTTGGTTACAACTTTTAATTAAAGAAGGAAGAAGGAAGAAGGAAGAAGGAAGAAGGAAGAGGTTTATATATGTGGATTGGGACTCCAACTCAAAACGAAAAGACCTGTTTCAAAGTCGGGGTATTAAACCCCTTACTCCCAGATGAACCCGAGGGACATCCCCGTCCCTCCCACCTTCTGATTTGTAATGTGAAGTCACAGAATCAGGACTTAGAAGTCGTTTGAACAATTTGATATTTGTAGTGCGGCATCTTGCCCGCAAAAGCAAGATGTTTGTCCTACGGACACGCTACGCGAACGCACTACTTATTTTTACTTGAGGCCTTATGCAAAAAAGTTCTGATGTAGTGGTAATATCGGCAGGGAGGCAAGCCACATGAATTACCACCACGGCTGTATACCAAATAGTATGAAGATGCAATTAATTAGCCCACACAGGTGGGCTTGGTTTGTATAGCCCCACCCTTTTAGGGTGAGGGGCTTCATACAGAATAATCGCAATCACAGCAAAATTAACCCCAATCGCACGCCAACAGTAACAGCTTCAGTACGGGTGGAGACGCTAAGTTTTTGGAAGATGGATGAGACGTGAAATTTCACAGTGTGTTCGGAAATTTGCAAACTTTTAGCGATCGCTTTGTTACCCAATCCAGAACCAAGCATTTTTAAAACCTCTATCTCCCTTGGGGTCAAAGCTTGTACGGCTGTTTCTGAGATACTCGCTTTCAGGGGCAAGTTCTCGATTGCATCTGGATGCAGTACAACTAAGCCCAAAGCTACAGCCTCCACAGCAGCGATAATTTCTGATTCTGTAGTGCTTTGCAGTAATATACCCCTGACACCACCACGTAACATTCCCTGTATATTGATGCTGTCGAGTTCGTCAACAATTACTAAAATTGCCGCTGGGTATTGTTGCTCCCATACGAATTCTTGAACATTGTTACCCAAATCGACCAGCACTACATCAGGTTGTAATTGCTCAACTTCCTTTGTCAGTCCATCCCAATTGGATACACTAGCAATTACCATCAGATTGGGATTGGTTGAAACTAAAGCGGATAAACCCGCACGCACCAAGGGATTCGAGGCAATTACAAGCACGCGAATCATTTTACCTCCCCAGGGGGAGAAAAACACTGTTTTTGTTCGCCATGCAGAAAACGTTCGACAGCGGCAGTTGGAATTGCTACAGCTAAACCGTTGACAATCATCGTGTTAATGCCGATAACCCGTCCGAAACAGTCGGCAAGTGGACCTCCGGAATTACCAGGAAACAGGCGAATATCAGCCATCACGGCATTTTGATTCTTGGTATGAATAATTCCGGTTGTGACAGCACCGTGGTCACCAAAAGGATTGCCGACTGCGATGACTAATTCACCAACTCGCAGCGCATCTAGATTGCCAATAGTGGCAACTGGTAATTCAGTCGCAGCAATTTTCAAAACAGCTAAATCTCGTGTCGGGTCAAACTGCGTACGCACAGTATTAAATACCTGTCCATCAGCCAGTTCCACAATCGCTTGCTTGCTAGTCGCAACATGGGCATTGGTAATGATTAAGCCGTCAGATTGCCAGATAACCCCGGAACCACCTCCCGAACAACTAGTACGGACTTTAACAGTGCTATTGCGTAATTTAGCCGCAATATCTGCCAATTCCTCAGTTAGGTGTCTAAATGTTGTGATATTCATGATTTTGAAAAAGCTACTATTTTTCACCCACTGCGATCGCTAACTCAACTAATGCCCCACCCCTGACAATTTGCAGGGTCACAGTCTTCCCAACGCGATCGCCAAAGTTTAGCAATGCCAGCACATCTGCTGTATCATTTACAGAAACACCATCAAATCTCACTAATACATCCCCCAACATCACCCCACCATTGTCAGCAGGTCCATTTAGTTCTACATTCACCACAATTACTCCACCAGATGAAGTTAAATTCAGCGCTGTTTTCAAATTTTCTGGCAAACGCACCGGTTGCATCCCAACACCTAAATAACCCCGTGGAATCCGTCCTAAGACAAGCAGCTGTTCAATAACTCGATTGACTGTAGTTGTCGGAATAGTCAAAGCAGTACCCCGCCGACCAGATGTATTCATGCCTACCACATTACCTGCGACATCAACGAGCGAACCCCCACTCATACCGGGGTAGAGGGTGATATCTGGACGAATGAACTGGTCAATATTGCCACCACTCATACTTTGCCACGAGCCGCTCACAACGCTCACAACACCCATTGCGCCACGTAAATCGCCTTCGCTACTCCTTCCCAGTCCTAACACTAAATGACCGACTTTCAGGGCCGTAGAATCGCCAATTTTGGTTACAGGAAGTTCTACATTTTTAATTTGTAAAATAGCGACATCCGTGCTGGCATCGCGTCCGATGACTGTAGCGTTTACTGTACGTGCATTTGAGAGAGTAACAGTAATTTCTTCATCCCGTTGCAGCGACTCATCAGAGGTAACAATAATACCATCCTGCCAATGAATACCGCTAGAAGAAATCCGCCGACCGGCGTTTACAGCCACCACGGCAGAACCTGCTTGCTCTACAATTTCCGCTAAATTGTTGGAAATAGCTAATAATGAAGACATCAATTTTCTCCGCATTTCCTAGATGTTCATATCGTGTCGCAAGTCCCTTATCTATGACATCGGAAATATGGGGAGTATTCATCCTAGACAAATGGGCAGCGAGCGGTGCAACATTTTGTTCTGCGGGGTAAAGATAAGCCCCCTAAATCCCCCTCAGGGGACTTTGAATTAAATTTATTCTCCCCTTTGAATTGGGAGCAGGGGGGCTTCATTGTCGGGGTAAAGACCACTAAGCGCTTCCCTTGCTTTCAAACTCTGCAATTACCATTGGTTCATCGTCATACCAAATACGTATTTCCCCCAGTGCTTCTTTCGTATCATCCGAACAATGAATTAAATTATCAAATAAAAAGGTCGCTTTCTTCAATGCCAGCCTTCTCAAATGATTTTTCTTGGTTTTGAAAATATTCGCCGAACCGATGACTTGAGTTTTCAGAAATTCTCCAAAAGAACGGTAATCACTGCCATCATAAATAAAGTTTTTTTCTAGTACAAAATATTCGACTGATTTATTTGATAAATAATTAGTTATTATCGGATACCAAAATGAAAGATTTGAAGATTTGTAATGTTTTAATATTTTTTCTTTACTAACTAAAATATTTGTTCTTACGTGTTTAATATCACCGTAATCCTTGAGTTTATTTTCAATAAATTTAGATAGCGCTGTATCCTTTGCAGCGGCTGGTTTCAGCATAACAAAGACAAATTCACCCTGTTCTTGTGACATAGCGATCGCTCTGAATAAATGATGGTGAGCAATTATTAGCTCAGTTTCCCATTATTTAGCTTGAATCGCCACAAATCAAGGCTGAAGTTCCTTGAGTTCGCTCTCTTGCCTATTTTGCCGTGATACCCCCAATCAGGCTTGGGTGGGGGTGTTTTAGTACCATCTTGACATTTTAATAGTACTGATGTACTATATAAATATGAACGCTCAAGAATCATAAAGCTTACGCAAGATGTGGTCGAAAACGTTATTAAGAGTGTAAGGAAGCCATCCCTGCTGATATTGCCACTAGTTCGTTATATTTTGCGTACAGAAGGCGTGCGTTTATGCAAATATCATTACCGAATACATAATAAGCAGACTTACCTTTTCTCACATCTGTTTTTTACGAATAATGAAACTTGGAACCCTTTATTTTTCGTAAGATGCATCGGGTTTTTAGGTCTTGTTGAGAATGGTGCATTAGATAGACGCAGATGAAAAAGACTTTTGCGTTATCGTCTACTATTTTTGGGATTTTATCCTTAATTATTGATTGAGGATAATACTTGAAAAGATTAAATTGACAATGAAATATTTTACCAGGGAAGGTGAAAATATGGCGAAGAAAGCGATGCACAATATCAATAACAAAGCTACCAATAATTCCCGACTAAAATTTACAATTTATAATTTGGCTGGGGAGGAGAAAGCTTACTACTTGGTAGATAGGCTAAATTTGGAAATATTGCAGGGTAATATATCCAAAAAATCAGTAGCGCATAGTATTATTATTATCGACCGTTCCGGTTCAATGTCTGATGATATTCAGGGATTGAAAGAGACATTGATAAAACTGTTGACCCTGGATGAATATATTAATTATCAGTTAGTCATCAGTTTGGTATCTTATTCTTCCAAAGAAGATGTAACTTGTCATTTTCAGAGAGTTCCGATTCAGGAAGTGATGAAACAAAATTCATCATATTTGGAAGAAATTAGAAGGATTCGTGCGACTTATTTAACTTGCATATCTCAATCGATGCAGTTAGCTAAATCTCTTATTCGTGAGGGAGAATTGACTGCCATAACCTTGCACAGTGACGGCTATGCTAATGATAGTAGTCCGAGTGTTGAAGCCAAAGCTTTAGAAGTGGTTTGCGAAGAGCTTAAAAGCATGGATGTTTTTGTTAACACTATTGCTTATTCCAATGCTTCTGACTTTAAATTGCTTTCAAAAATTGCGAACTCTGTATCAGGCTCATGCATAAAAGCTGGCAATGTCAAAGAAGTTTATGATACGATTTACAGCACATCTAAACTGTTGGGTGGAAAAGTTGTACCAGTGATGGAAGAAAGTTTAGCCGCTGATTATAACTACCAAGTTTTGTTGTCTCGAAGTGCAAAGAAAATTAATGGGACATCTGGAACGCTAAAAATCTGTGGACTTCAGGTAGAGGATGAGGCAATTATTTATAAATACAAGCAAATTACGAAGGAGGTTTACAAACAACTTCAAGATGTGCCTGTGATGCAGAATCATGAGTCAGTATATGCCTTTGCTAAAGCAAATTTAGCTCAGGGAAATTTGAACACGGCAAAATATGCGATCGCTAGTACTTTTAATGCGACTTTAACTGAAAGACACGCTAAAGCTTTGACAAATCAAGAAATTGCCAATTTTGCTCAAGATATTGATATTGCACTCTTTTATCCTAATATTTTGCAAGAGCATGAAATCTTGGATGGATTGAAAGCAAACGATAAAATTTCTCTGTTAGAACTCATCAAAATATTTGAGGAGAATCGCAGCAGCATTATTGTCAATATCAAGCATTTGCAAGATAATTACCAAAGAAAAGGCATCAAGCGGGTTAAAGGTGTGAGGGATGCAAATGGTAACCTTGTCAAGCCTTGGTTGAAAAGAGAATATATAGATAATGGGGAATATGTTGGCATGGGTTCCTTTGAAATTAATCGGAATACTGCCACCGTCAATATGCTCGTTACTCGCAAAACTAAGTTAGTCAAAACTGAGGACAAAACGCCAATTATTGAGGTTGCAGGTTTGTTGGTTAATGACTTAAACACCTTTAATAATTACACAATTGTCAGCGATGGAGAAGTAAATATTAAAGAATTGAAGGTCAAAATTAGCAGTAAAAAAGCCTTCGATGTACTCAAAGCCGCAGGTATGATTGCAGCTATTGCATTTGATTTCCGTAGTGAATACACCATGAAATTAGATAATTTACCCCTTGTTCCTTTAGGTGGAATCTACAGCAATATTGATGGTTTATTCTCGGAACTAACGGAAATCAAAGTACTTTCTAGCATAATTTCTGCGCATCTTAAGAAAGAATCAGATGTATTTATCGCAGAACAATTGGATGATTTGAAAAAACATTACCTATCTAAAAATCTTTACCTCAACTTTCCCACCACTAACGAATACATTGATATCCAAGAAGCTGTGGTTAATGGCACTATTGACTCACGAGTCAGTTACAAAATAGACATTGGCAGCAAAGATATTCTCAATTTGAGTAAATTACATTCTGCCAATAAATTCCTTGACAGGATGTATCAGGTATACGACAAAGAGACTGGAGAAATTTTCACTAAGCCAACCTTTGATATGGCTTTCAATGAAAATATCACTTTCCGACACAAGCAATTGTCATCACGGACTAAAATCACCAAAGTTGATGACTTAATGAAACCGATTTTTGATGATTTCCTTGGGTTGGAAGATAGCGGCATTGTTGCCAAAATTCTTACCAAAGTTGGTGCTGATACTTTAGCGCAGTTATTACACAAATCTGTTAGCAAAGAAGAAATAGTTGCTGCACTCTCGACAGCAAATAGAAAGCTAGAACAGTATGCAGAAAAAATTTACCAAGATAAAATTTCTCCCTTGGTTTTCTACATCGGTTCCACTGGACTTTTGCCAGATGAAATGGAAGCTAAAGCGATGAACTTTGAGGAAATTGCTTGTAAATATCCCAATTTAAAGTTTTCTAAGGATGAACAAGAAGGGACATTTTTTGAAGTGGGTGAAAGCATCATTAGCGTGTATGCCAAGACTAAATACTACAGTTTATCTGCATTTATCTGCGGTTTTTAAACTCTTACCTGTACCTGCTTTATGGTCAAAAAATAAAAAATTAACCGCAGATGAATACAGAGGAGGGCTGAGGAAATTACTCAGCCCTCCTCTGGGTTTAAAATCTTGATTACCGCAGTTCTTTAAGATTATTTACCACCTGTTGGTACATATCTTTGTTACCTTGTTTCTGAAAAATGTCCGCAGCTCGCTGCAAATCGGTTCTCGCTCCTCTGTTGTCTCCTTGGGCTGCACGGGCATTCCCTCGGTTGTTGTAAGCAGCGCCAAAGTTGGGATTGAGGCGAATAGCTTGATTGTAATCCCCAACAGCGGCGTTATTGTCTCCTTGGGCTGAACGAGCATTTCCCCGGTTGTTGTAAGCAACAGCATACCTGGGATTGAGGCGAATTGCTTCGTTATAATCGTTAATAGCCCCGTTTCTATCTGACCTTGCAGCGCGAGCATTTCCCCGATTATTATACGCTTCAGCATAGCTGGGAGAAAGGCGAATCGCTTCATTATAATCGCCGATCGCACCGTTGTTGTCTCCTTGAGAAGCGCGAGCATTCCCCCGGTTATTATAGGCTTGGGCATCATTGGGATTGATGCGTAACGCTTCATTATAATCAGCGATCGCCTGCTGTTTGTCTCCCAAGTCAAAGTGGGCTAGTCCCCGACTATTATACGCCGTACTCGAATTAGGATTCAGGCTAATCGCTCTAGTATATGCCGCGATCGCCCCCTGTAAATCTCCTTTAACTTGTTTATCCTGTCCTTGAACGTAAAAGTCACCGGCTTGGGTTGGGTTGGCTGCTGGACGACGAGTTGGAGGACGAACTCCAATCTCTGTTACTAATAGATCTTTGTTCTGACCGCAGGAAACGATTGCAGTTGCAAGAAATGCAGTCAGCACAACAATGCCGGCAGCCCTCTTTCTCAACTTTTTCTCAAATAACCGCAGTCTCATAATTTACCATAATCTTGAATACGTCTTGATGAAACTACTACCAAATTTCAGCATCATACTAATTTTTGGTGGATATGGAAACTCAACTAGCACACAAATTTTAGATTTTAGGTTCTGAGTCGTCAGTCGGGTACTGAGATTTTCCCTCCTGATAGAGCCAGCGTAGTCACCTGAGTAGGAAAACCCACACTGAGGAAAGTTGACTCACAGCCTAGTTTTTTGCAAAATCCAAAATTGTTTGATTCATTTGCCTAATATTCCACCAATTGCGATAAATTATCTTCTAAACAGCTTCTTTTTTTAATCTTTTCAACTCTTATCGATCCCCTCTTTTATTCTTGGCGACCTTGGCGACCTTGGCGGTTAGTCTTTGAGTATATAATCCAAATTTGAAAGCTATATACTCCTACTCAACATCACCTTCTTCATTTTTGCAAGTTAATCGTAAAGAAGTGCTTTTTGACATCTCAATAGGCAGTTGTTCGATATCTTGCCCTAAATTTTTTTGCAATTCTTTCGTCAACGTGATGGCAAAGTCTAAATTAATGCCTTCTTTTTGTACTAAATTTACCAATTCTGTAAAAGGTACTTTTACTGTTGTCCGTTCCGTGGCATCTAATTTAAAATAAGGAGTTTCAGACAAATTTTGTGCCTGCATTGCTTGTTTAATTCGCTCTTGGAGATGCTCGTATTCTGAGTTCAACAATTTCCACTGTTGCTCTACTTGAGTATATCTAACAGCGAGCGTTGTTAAATCTTCCACAATGGGATTCGAGCTATTTTGTTTTTGCAATTCTAACAAACGTAAATGCACTTGAGCCAGATAAATACAGTCTAGGTAAGCATACTCAATTTGTTCTGGGCTTAAAGGTCGTCGTCCCCAATCGCTACCTTGCTCTTGCTTGTCGATATCATGAAAATTACAAAGTTTTGTGGCCAGTGTTTTCAATTGGTAGTTGGGCAATGGCAAAATATGATAAGGAATTTTTTTTGCCATATTCAAAGTACAAGTGACATTTTTCGCCTTCTTGCCTCCCAAATATCTCAAATCATAACTTGCATTATGAAATACCTTTTCAACAGCCGGATTCACCATGATTTGATTGACGAACTCAGCCACCACATCCGGTTGGTCTAGCACATCCAAAAGATAAATAGAATCGCCAATCCAATCACTAGGATCGTCTAATACCTGAATTAGCGATAGCCTGGGTGTGCGACTTTTATAGTCAGCAACTTCTGTATCCATCCACAAAGTCTTCGCTTGAGTATATTTAGCGATAATGGCAAGGATTTCGCTCTTCTCTGTCAGGTAAGGCATTGAGGGAAGTGCAAGTAAGTTATTGCTACTATACTTAACATTTTATTAGTATCTTTTTTGTATCTTAAATCTGATTGGGGGTTAGGGAATAGAAAAAAATTCTGAGTTATCAATTTGTCTGTTTTAACTAAAAACTCACCATTGATAATTCATAACTCTATTTTCACTCCCTCTTTCAGTGGAAAATTTTATATCTTTAGCTGGATAAACAAAGTGACCTTTTCAAGCCATCCTTAAAAAAGTGCGATGATAAATACACTCCCATGCGCTACTTAGTATTGGCTACAGATTACGATGGCACCTTGGCTACAGATGGTCGTGTGAATGACGACACCATAGCTGCACTCGAACGTTTGCGAACCTCCGGTAGAAAAATAATCTTAGTCACCGGTCGTCAATTGGATGATTTGCTTCTTGTTTTCCCCAAAATTGATTTATTTGATTGTGTAGTTGCCGAAAACGGTGCTTTGCTTTACACACCTGCTACCCGTCAGGAAAAATTATTAGGTACCCAACCACCAACAGAATTTATCGCAGCACTACAAGCACATGATGTTGACCCCCTTTCAGTGGGTAAGGTAATTGTCGCCACTTGGTCACCCCATGAAAATACTGTCCTGCAAACCATCCGCGAATTAGGATTAGAATTGCAAGTCATCTTCAACAAAGGTGCTGTGATGGTGCTGCCCAGTGGTATAAATAAAGCGGCTGGACTAACTGCAGCGTTGGATGAGATGCAATTATCACCACATAATGTGGTTGGTGTTGGCGATGCAGAAAATGACCATGCTTTTTTGAATTTATGTGAATTTTCTGTCGCGGTTGCCAATGCGTTGCCAATGGTAAAAGAGCGTGCCGATTTTGTCACCAATGGCAGTCGTGGTGCTGGGGTTGTAGAATTAATCGACAGGTTAATTGCTTCAGATTTGTCAGTTGACCCACAACTGCAACGACAGAAAATTCTGCTGGGTATTGGGGAAGACGAGACTCAGATAAATATCCCCGCTTATGGTCATAGCATACTCTTAGCTGGTACCTCTGGCGGTGGCAAATCTACCTTAGCTACGAGTGTATTGGAACGGATTGCCGAGCAAGAATATCAATTTTGTATTATTGACCCAGAAGGCGATTATGAAAATTTTGAGGGTGCATTTGTTTTGGGTGATGCCCAGCGATCGCCGAAAGTAAGTGAAGTATTAAATTTACTTAAGCAACCCCATCAAAATGTAATTGTAAACTTATTAGGTATTGGTTTAGCCGACCGTCCAACGTTTTTTGCCGAACTTTTAGCCGCATTAACTGAAATGCGATCGCGTACTGGCCGTCCCCACTGGATAGTTGCCGATGAGGCACATCACTTAATGCCTGGATCTTGGCATCTGGTCTCTGCGACCATACCGCAAAAACTCAAAGGTTTGATGCTAATTACCGTGCATCCCAAGCAAGTTTCTTCTTCTGCTTTATCTTTAATGGATACTATCCTCAGTGTCGGTAATTCACCAGAAGAAAATATCCACCAATTTTGTCAAATTATCGGCTATTGTCCGCCGAATCTTCAACCCCAAACTCTCGAACCAGGAGAAGCTATCGCTTGGTTTGTAAATCAAGATGCACAACCTTTCCGCTTCCGTATCGTTCCTGGACATACCGAACGCCGTCGCCATATCCGCAAATATGCTGAAGGTGAATTGGGTAAAGATAAGAGTTTCTATTTTACAGGGTCAAAAAACAAGCTAAATCTCCGGGCACAAAACTTAATTTTATTCAATCAAATCGCTGAGGGTGTTGACGACGAGACTTGGTTATATCACCTACAACGAGGTGATTATTCCCGTTGGTTCCACGAAGCTATTAAAGATGAAGGCTTGGCTGAAGAAGTCAAAGAAATTGAGCAAGGTCATGTCTCAGTTGATGAAAGTCGGACTGCAATTAAAGCCGCGATTGAAGAACGGTATACTTTACCTGCTTAAATTAGTCGCAATTTGAAGAAACCTGCAATAAGTATTTTAACTTGCTTTTGTAACTTTGAGCATCCAGTATTTTGAGACAGAATTTATTGGTATGCAACAAATTGTGGTTAGGTAATACAATGCTATGCCCTTTCTACTTACATCTTCCTACCCCTTTCCAGTTCCCTGCCGGTTGGCCATTCAGTAAGTTCTTTTCCATCTTCAAGTTGATCGTAAGGCTCAACGAAAGCCCTAATTTGGAATTTAGTACCTGGTTCTGTATCTTGCTCTCCTATATAAATTGAATCAAAATATCCTATTTGGATAAAAGTGGATTTATTGTCCACTACATAAGTCTACAATCCCGCTGGGAATATATGTTTCCGTACATCCCATATCATGATCCCTAGCTTGATTGTCCCCTCTGGTTTTTCCTCGACGTCCTACTTCATGCATTTTGGATACTGCCAGTTGAAGGTCTTCGACTTGCGATGCTAACGATTTTCTTCAGGCTGCAAAAGACTAATATATCCAAAACCTTGCTCTTGTCTCCTGAGTCATCAAGACTGTATTTTACCTGCATCGGTAAATTCTTTCTTAGAAATCACCTTAAAACTATTACACTACTTACAGTTCAGTTTGGATTTAATATTTTCCAAAGCAACTAAGTACTTTCCGCTCTTAAAGACAATTTCAAGTTCCTTGCAGATTTTCCAAAGAGCTTGTTTGTTATCTATACTATGCAAATAGCTAATTAGCTCTAAGGCAAAGTCAGCGTTAGTAGCTTGACTTAAAAATCCAAGTTGATTTGGTTCAATTCCAATTTTTATACACAGCGCTCTTCGTGCCGAATATTCTACACGTCCACTACGTGTCAAGAGTTGCATAACCCGGATTTCTCTGTCAGAGTCGTCGAAACAAGGACACTGTTTTTCTTCTCTGCGAGACACTACGTGAACGCGCTACAAAGGACTCGAAAAACATCTTTTTTTTTACTGAAGCTCTAAACTTACGAACGCGCATTTTTATTAGCTATTCCTTCTTCCAACTTCGGTCCTTACTTCAACATCATTTGTAATAAATCATGAAAAGGGCTATATATTTCCCTCCAAGTGTTAAGAAATGTAAATAATAAAATTTTACAAACCGATGAAGTTATGTAAAGTTTTTAGGAATTATTATCATTAGTTCTACGAATTTGCGTCATCCTGGATTGACAAAATTGAAATGTCATGAAATCATGATGAGTGCCTACTTCAGGCTCAGGGGACGTATAACTTTTTTTAGAGGTCGGTTTGAATGGAACTTCTAATAGACAAAATCAGTTCTGAAATCGGAACTATCTTGGTAGTATCTGACGGCGAGAAATTATGCGCACTTGACTTCGCCGATTACGAGCTACGGACAATTAGACTCCTACAGAAGCGTTACAAAAGTTTCTCTTTAAAAAAAACGAAAAATCCACTGGGGTTGAGCAATCGCCTGGAAGCTTATTTGAAAGGAGATTTTACAAGTTTAGACGATATTGCCGTGAGTGTGGGAGGTACAGCCTTTCAGCAGCAAGTTTGGTTGGCGTTGCGAAATATCCCTTGTGGGACGGCGATTTCTTATGGTCAATTGGCAGCAAAAATTGGTAAACCGACAGCATCGCGGGCTGTGGGGATGGCAAATTCTTTGAATCCAGTGGCGATCGTACTGCCATGTCATCGCGTGATTGGTGCGAATGCTGGACTTACGGGATATGCCGGAGGTTTGGAGCGCAAGCGTTGGTTGCTGGAGCATGAAGGCGTTAAGATTGCGGCGTTTTCACAATAAATTTCGTTTCTGTAAAAAATAGCGTTGGTGTCCCTGTGGAAAGTCTTCCAGAGTGCCAAATATTTCATAACCGAGTTTCTGATAAAATCCAACGGCTTGAAAACTAAAGGTATCAAGAAAAATATTGAAATAACCGCGTTTTTTTGCTTCTTCTTCTGCAAGAACCATCAATTTTCGCCCATATCCTTGACCTCGCAGTGCTTCTTTCACCCACAGATGAGAAATAAACATCCATCCCCAGTAAGTTTCAGCAACTAAACCACCGACAATTTCATTGTTAGCGTCTCGGATAAAAATAGCCAGAGGTTCGTATGTATCCTTCTTCAGTACCCGAGTTTCGTTAAAATCAACCAGATTGCTGATAACAGCACGCACATCCTGTGCTGAAGGATTATCCTCAATTGCGATCCTATTACTCATCTAGCCGTCATCACCACTAAGTAATAAAATAAAGCTTACAGCGATTTTCGCTTCGATTAGACCACTAAAAGACCTATCTGCCTCTAAGTAATCATATCTTTCTTTACAATGTTATAACCCTTGATTTGTAAGTATCTTGGCCACTGAGGTGTCAGGCATACCTGACAAGTTGCTCTTAATATTCTCGGTAAAATTAGGCTTTTATTGAGAATTAACGACGAACGAATAAGGGTTAGAAAAAGCATGAGTGAATACTCAAAGCAAATGTTGACTCATATCCGAGTAATGGATAGAAGTTTATGGGAAGGGGGAAATAAAAGCCGAACATAAGCAGGATAGAGGAATGGAAGCGAGGTTTTGTGAATGTGGTTGAAATAAGCTCAACTATCAAAAACTTAAAGGAATTTGCTCGGCAAAATTTAGTATATCAAGATACGCTTAAAGCAACTATACGCTTGTGATGTTTTCTATGAGTCCCCGGATTCGCTTTTTGATGTGTGCGCCTGACCACTACGACGTAGACTACGTGATTAATCCCTGGATGGAGGGAAATATTCATAAATCATCACCCGATCGCGCGGTTGAACAGTGGCAAAAACTACACTTCGTCCTCAAGGAACACGCAACTGTCGATTTGGTAGCACCCCAAAAAGGTATACCTGATATGGTCTTCACTGCCAATGCGGGTTTGGTGTTGGGTCAGCAAGTGGTTCTCAGTCGCTTTTTACACAAAGAACGTCAAGGTGAAGAACCTTATTTCAAGCAGTGGTTTGAAGAAAACGGTTACACAGTTAACGAATTACCTAAAGATTTACCTTTTGAAGGTGCGGGAGATGCTTTACTAGACAGAGAAGGTCGTTGGTTGTGGGCTGGATACGGTTTCCGCTCTGAGTTGGATTCTCACCCTTATCTTGCTAAGTGGTTAGATATTGAGGTGGTGTCTTTGCGATTGATAGATGAGCGCTTCTATCACCTGGATACCTGTTTTTGCCCTCTGGCTAATGGGTATTTGCTTTACTACCCTGCTGCTTTTGATTCCTACTCCAACCGCATGATTGAAATGCGGGTGGCACCAGAAAAACGGATTGCGATCGCCGAAGCTGATGCGGTGAATTTTGCTTGCAATGCGGTGAATGTGGAAGACATTGTGGTCATGAATCAAGCCAGCGATGCACTCAAAGCCCGTCTTCGCGATGCTGGTTTCCAAGTCATAGAAACACCCCTAAACGAATTTCTGAAAGCCGGCGGTGCAGCTAAATGCTTGACGCTACGGGTAACTGAACCTGTACGGGAAGAAGTACACGCAAATGTCTCCGTGGAAAGTCGGATTATTCGTTTGGAAGGACATTTACTCGACTCTGGTTTGATTAACCGCGCCTTGGATTTGATTATAGACACCGGTGGTAGTTTCCAGGTGTTAAATTTTAATTTGGGAGAACAGCGTCAAAGTACTTCTGCTGCAGAAGTGAAGGTATCAGCACCTTCTCATGAAGTGATGGAAGGAATTTTGTCGCTGTTGATTGACTTGGGTGCGGTAGATTTACCCCAAGATGAACGGGATGCCATACTCGAACCTGTACTGCAAGATGGCGTAGCACCAGATGATTTCTACGTCAGCACGATTTATCCCACCGAAGTCAGAATTCATGGTGAATGGGTTCGTGTAGATAATCAGCGGATGGATGGGGCGATCGCCATTACCCAAACTCCCAAGGGCCAGAAAGCTGAGTGCAAAATCCTACGGGATTTATTAGTCGGGGAACAGGTCATAACCGATGTGCTGGGTATTCGCACCATCCGCAAAACTGAATCACGGGAATTACGCAATTCCCAAGAATTCAGCTTTATGTCCTCAGGGGTTTCCAGCGAACGTCGAGTAGAAATAGTTGTCGAACAGGTGGCTTGGGAGTTACGTAAAATTCGGGATGCAGGTGGTAAAGTTGTTGTCACTGCTGGGCCTGTGGTGATTCATACAGGTGGTGGTGAACATTTAGCAAGATTGATTCGCGAAGGCTATGTACAATCTTTGTTGGCTGGAAATGCGATCGCTGTTCACGACATGGAACAGTCAATTATGGGAACTTCCCTCGGTATGGATATGAAGCGGGGTGTGGCAGTTCGTGGAGGACACCGCCATCACTTGAAGATTATTAACACTATTCGCCGTTACGGTAGTATTGCCAAGGCTGTGGAAGCTGGGGTAGTTAAGAATGGCATTATGTATGAATGTGTAACCAATAATGTGCCATTTGTCCTTGCCGGTTCCATTCGCGATGATGGACCTTTGCCTGATACCCAAATGGATTTAATCAAAGCACAGGAGGAGTATGCTCAACAGCTTAAAGGTACGGACATGATTTTGATGTTATCTTCGATGTTGCACTCAATTGGCGTGGGGAATATGACTCCATCTGGAGTGAAGATGGTCTGTGTGGATATTAATCCGGCTGTGGTGACAAAGTTAAGCGACAGAGGTTCAATTGAATCTGTTGGTGTCGTGACTGATGTCGGGTTGTTCCTCAGTCTGTTAATCCAGCAGTTGGATAAGTTGACGAGTCCCTATCATGCTGTTGTAGGTTAAGATAAGTCTCACGCAAAGGCGCAAATTTTTCTTTACGCCTTTGCTACTTGGCGTGAGATTTGTAATTTTTGTTTGCTTCCATCATAGATTAACGTATCTTGCCCAAAAAATGATTAATTAACCGCAGATGAACGCAGCCTCGACGCAGATGAAAAAGATTTTTGCAAGACAGTTACAAATTCCTTGGGTTAGTATAATTGCAGACATTATGTTGGCGGGTATGGTAGTCGGACCACCCGCAGCACCTTTCCTAGCTGCATCTGGCTTTTTCTTGCTTCCTGGGATTGCGAATATTATCTATTTCATGGGTAGTCACGTATGTCCGCAACCACATATGGGCATAGATTTAGCACCGCCATTTATTATGGCTGTGTGTATGCGGTGTTATGGGACTGTGACGGGGTTGCTGATTACACGCTTGCTTTATTTTGCTACTGGTGGTAGAGGCTTTTATTGGTTAACTCAATATGGCTGGAGTGGTGTCGCATTTTCTAGTGTGCTGATGATGGCTTATCCATTGGAATTATCAGCACAAGTCCTGGGCCTATGGAGTTTTAATAATTATGTAGTTACACCCCTTGGCTTGATTACGGGTTTGGCATGGGGATTGTTCACGATGCCAATTTTACACAACCCTAACAATATAGATTTAGCTGCAAATAACGGTTGGGAAAAAGTTTAGTTTAAATCAGTTTCGATTTTCTAGACTTCATATTGCTTGCCTGGTAAGCAAGGATTCTCATAAAGATGGAAGCGTTGCTTTAAGACTAAGTACAAAAATGGAATAGCATCAAGCAAATATCTTTTCCACAAACGCTTTGGTTCAGATAACAGTCTGTAAAGCCACTCCAAACCAATCTCACTCATCCACTTTGGCGATCGCTTGAGATTTCCTGCTTCAAAATCAATGGTTGCACCAATTGCCAGGAATATTTTGACATTTATTAATTTGTCTTTGTACTTCGCGATCCAAAATTCCTGTTTGGGAGCACCAACCCCAATAGCCAGTACTGTAGCACCAGAAGCGTTAATATAATCAACAATTTTTTGGCACTCCTCCTCATTCTTCTCGAAGCCAAATGAGGGAGAATGAGCCGCAATCACCATATTCCGACCAACATGAGCATTAATATTTTGCCTAGCGGTTTGAGCTACCCCTTCTTGCCCTCCTAACAAAAAGATTTTGATGCTGTCATCGTGCTTGTAGTAATTGTAAAACGCTGGAAACAAATCTGACCCAGAAATCTTCTCGCGGATGTTTGCACCCAAAAATTTACATACATACATCAAAATCTTACTATCGCAAACTTTGTAGTCTGCCTCTTGGTAGATGCGATAAAAGTCTCGATTCCTCTGCATTTTCATCACGTGATCTACGTTCGGGGTAAAGACAATACCGCCATTTTTGAGGTTTTCTAATAACTCTTGCATGGTGACGTTATGAATACCTAGATTCAGTAATTCTACTATTCTCATATCTACTCTGAAAGAAGCGGATTTGATGCGTTAGATGTATTTTAAGACACTAGCCGAATCAGTACCGGCAAAGGAACGTACTAAAAAAGATTGCACGTACTAAGGGGAAATTGCGAGGTATTGAGTCAAAAAGCTTCAAATCTCAAACAATCACCTAATACAAGCTTTTAAGCAGACTAATCCATTAAAAAAACTACTCAAAAGGTTGTTTAATTATTGTATGTCAAGACTGCCTAGTGGAACTACTGAATACTATAAAATATAACCGTCAAATCACCCAGCGTCAATGAATACCTGTAAAGTTATGATGTCCAAACCAGGATAAAAAGTATAAATTGATTGATAAAAATTAGACATTCTCCGTATAAACCCGGAAAAATCTGGGTTTATGCTTGTTTCTTCGTATAAAAATTAATCCTCTAATCTTTGAAAGTAGCTAAGTGTAAATGGGTAGAAAATAATAGATGCAATCCGGCAAAAGACGTGAATTAAGAAGTTAACCCTAATACCTAAGACTGAATTACCAAAAAACTACTGAACGCTTCTAAACCATTCAGCAATTCCGTCAGCTAGGGTTACACTTAACCTCTGCTGTTGAGAGGGGTCGATTATCCAATTTAATTCCTCGGGATGACTCATAAAGCCCAATTCCAACAATACTGATGGTGCAATTGTCGGACGTGCCAGCGCTAAATTTTTCCAATCTACACCTTTGGATGGTCTTCTCATCTGGTTAACTATATAGTCATGTAAAGATGAAGCTAATCCACGAGATTGGTGATGATACCAAAAAATTTCTACTCCTTGATTTCGTTGGGCATCTGCACCCTCAGGTATGTAGTTGTAATGTATGGATAAAGCGATCACTGGTTCTATGCGGTCAATAATTGCCACGCGATCGTTTAAAGAAAGATATTTATCATCAGAGCGGGTCAGATAAACTGTAGCACCTCTATTCGTCAATTCCGCTTCCAGCAGTCGTGCCACAATCAAATTGACATCTTTTTCCCGATACCCGCTAGGAGTTTGGGCACCAGTATCAATCCCCCCATGTCCAGGATCGAGTAAAATTTTAATTCCAGATAAAGGTTGTTCTATCATCCCCGTCGTTAAAGAACGAGTATGAGGCGGATGACGGAAAGACACTATTAAGTTGGTACCTTCATATCTCAGTTGATAGCCCCACTGTTGGACACTTTTCAGGTGAAAAGTGTATTTTACCCGTCCAGCCGTCACCTGCTGCCAATCTATGCCAGAAATTATTGGGTCTTCACTCATCCGAAAAATGTCTTTTTGCACCGTAGTGTTATAAAATGTCAGAGTAAAACGGCGTTCGCTTTGTTGGGAGCATCCAGTTTTGGCAGAAATATCTAAATAGCCAGGGCAAACACATTTAATGTTAGTACCGAGTGTGGGCAAATTTCAAGGTAACTAAAAACACTATATTAAAAGCATGGTGTTTGCTCAAC
>JAHHGZ010000060.1 GCA_019359595.1 Cyanomargarita calcarea GSE-NOS-MK-12-04C | reverse complement strand
AAACTAAGTTTAATCGAACTCGATTAGAACTACCCAAAACTCACTGGATTGATGCTGCTTGTGTCGGGGATGTTAATACTCTAAAAGTGTTGACTATTAATATCCTGAGAGTAGAATCTACAGGACACGGCTGTAGAAGATATTGCCGCCTTAATAAGTTCGGGTTCCCTTGTACCGCCCCGAAACAAACATTCAAACATGTAAAGACTGGAGATTTAGTAAAAGTCGAATTAACTAAGGACAGAAAGAATATCCCTTCTGGTATTTATACAGGGAGAGTTAAAACCCCTACAGCTAAAGGATGCGAGGTGGTTATTAACGGATTTAGGGTATGTTTTTCAACTATGAAAGATGTGATTAAGCTTCATCGCAATGATGGCTATAGCTATGGCCGTTAAAGCTACGTTGGACTACTATTTACTACTAAATAATGAGATTAGATGCACAGACAGGCATTATTAAATATAAGATGTGCGGGCTAAAAGCCCAACGCCAGGTGCTACAACGGGGGGAAAATAAGCAACGCACTGGCTCCCCCACAAGAGTTTTGTCAATCTTGTGGGGTGGGCTTCTAGCCCGCCCGAACCAAAAAATAGCATTTGATGTTTATTTATGTCTACCTACTTACTAACACTACTTGCCAGTTAGTCAAGTGAAAATAAAATTCCCGGCTTCTTTAAAAAGTCGGGAATCTAGGTACAACTGTTATGAGGATTGCTATATCAGCACTTACTAGTTAGTCAGGTGTATCTTTAACCAATTCCTCATTAAAATAAGTCGAGGTTGTGCTGTAATTGAAAACTCAATTTTCATCCCGTCCGTGAACTTGGGCTGGGGGGCTCGTTGCTTCAACTGCTGTAAATGGTTCTAGAATTTTATAGGTGTGGGATGCTCCTTTAGGTACGACCCAGGAATTCCCTGATTCTAGTAGCAGAATTTGCCCTTCTATATGTAACTCTGCTCGACCATTAATGACATAACCAACGGTTTCATATTCCCGTGTTGTTGCTTCTTTGGCTTCTGCTGGTTCTTCATTTTCCCACAGACGCATAGAAACGCTTTTACCAGATGCGAGATATTTCTGGCCGAGTTGACCTTTTGGAGAATAAGCGGAATCTACTTTTTTAACACTGGTATCAGGCATCATTTTCTCCTTTTAGTTATTAGATGTAGGAATATCCAGGAATTATGAATTAACTAAGAGATGAGCGTAAAGAGAATTTATGAATTGTCTCTACCATAGTTAGCCGCTAATAGTTCGTAAGCAACAACTAAACTCTATGGAGTAAGAACAACTTTGATGCAATTGTCTTTTTTGTGCTTGAAAATTTCGTAGGCGTAGGGTGCTTGTTCTAGAGGCAGACGATGAGTGATAATGAATGTTGGGTCAATGTCGCCGTTTTGGATGTGTTCAAGTAAGGGTTTCAAGTACTTGTGAACGTGGGTCTGTCCCATCTTGAAAGTTAAGGCTTTGTTCATGGCTGCACCCATTGGTAGTTTGTCGAGGAAACCACCGTAAGCACCAGCGACTGAGACGTGACCAGCTTTACCGCAGGCAACAATGGCATTACGTAACGCTGTGGGTCGGTCTGATTCCAAACGTAACTCTTGTTTTACGCGATCGTAAAATCCCATAAAATCAGTTCCGTGTGCTTCCATTCCCACCGCATCAATGACAGCATCAGGCCCTCGACCACCGGTCATTTCTTTAAGGGCTTCACCGACCTCAATTTCTTCGTAATTCAATACTTCAGCCTTGCCGTATTCTTTTGCCATCTGCAAGCGTTCGGGAACTCGGTCTATGGCAATAACCCGTTCGGCACCTAACATAAATGCACTTCTGATGGCGAATTGGCCCACAGGACCGCAACCCCAAACAGCAACGATGTTACCAGGTTTGATATTGCAGTTTTCCGCTGCCATATAACCTGTCGGAAAAATATCCGTTAAAAATAATACCTGTTCATCCGTTAATCCATCGGGAATTTTGAACAACCCTACATCTGCAAAGGGTACCCTAGCATATTCGGCCTGACCGCCGGCATAACCACCGAATATATGGGAGTATCCAAATAGACCGGATGGGGAATGACCCATGATTTTTTCTGCCAACCAACCGTTAGGGTTGGAGTTATCGCACAAAGACCATAAATCGCTAGTGCAGAAGAAGCAATTACCACAGGCAATGGTGAAAGGAACAACCACGCGATCGCCTATTTTAACATTGGTAACGGCACTCCCAAGTTCAACGACTTCCCCCATAAATTCGTGACCCATAATATCCCCTTTTTCCATTGAGGGGATATAGCCGTTGAAAAGATGCAAATCGGAACCACAAATAGCTGTAGAAGTAATTTTAACAATTGCATCACGGGGGTTCAGAATTTTTGGATCTGGTACATTATCCACCCGCACATCATTGGCACCATGCCAGCAAACTGCTTTCATATTTCAAAAGTTAGGAGTGAGGAGTGAGAAGTTAGGAGTTAGGAATGAGGAGTTAGGAGTTGGGAACTATAAATTCATAACTCTTAATTCTTAACTCCTAACTATATTTTCCTAAGTATATTTTCGTAATTAAGGTGTTTGGTAATAACCTTCTTTAATTCCAGTTATTGGTTCAACTGCTTTTTCAACGCTTTTCTCAGTGGAATTCAAAAACTCTTTTGTACTTTCAGGTAGGGGTTCATCAAGGTTCAATTTTTCGCGGACATTATCAGCGATTTCTTTGAGGGGATTTGCGCTTTTGATATTATTAGCGTGATTTTCTACTTTTCCTTCCTCAGGGGTGCCTTTGTAATAATAACCGTAAGGAGATTTTACCGTTTCACCTTGCGCTTGCTCAATTTCATTTCTTGTTGCTGACGCACGTTCATGTGGCTGCTCACTGGGAGTTAGTAAGTTTTTTGCTCCTTCTCTAACATTACCAGCAGCATCTTTCAAATTATTTTTTGCACTTTCTACCAACTTGTTACCGTCTCTGGTACTACCTGTTTGAGCGGCATCGGGAGTACCTTTATAATAATAGCCGTATGGCGATTTAACAGTTTCTTCAGCTAAAGCATTACCGGAACTAAAAGCCTGGGCTGTAAAAAAGACAAATCCCACCAACAAAACTGTGAAAATTTGACCCAAGAAGTGATTTTGCAACCAAGAAAATACGCGGTTCATAAAAAAAAGCTCCAAATTTATAAGTGGGGAGTTAAGAGTGATAAGTTAAGAGTTAATGATATTTAATTCATAACTTATAACTCCTAACTTGATTTACGGTTTAAGTACAACTTTGATACAGTTGTCTTGTTTTTGTTGAAAAATGTGGTAAGCGTGTGGTGCTTCTTGTAGGGGCAGTTGATGGGTAACAACAAAAGATGGATCGAGTTTTCCATCTACAATCAGTTGCAATAATTTATGCATATATTTTTGTCCATGCATTTGTCCCATTCTAAAGGTTAAACCTTTATTGAAAGCTGCACCAAAAGGCATTTTGTCCACAAACCCACCATAAACACCCATAATTGAAAGGGTGCCACCTTTACGACAAGCAAGCATCATTTGTCGCAGAACGTGAGGACGATCGCTTTCTAATTTCAGCTTTTGTTTTGTCTGGTCGTAAAAGTCTTCAAAACCGATGCCGTGCGCTTCCAAACCCACTGCATCAATACAAGCATCGGGTCCCCGTCCGCCGGTCATCTCTTTTAACGCTTCACCAGCATCAACTTCTTCATAGTTAATAACTTCAGCTTTAGCGTATTTTTTTGCCATTTCCAAGCGTTCGGGGAAGCGGTCAATTCCGATTACTTTTTCTGCACCCATCATGTAGGCAGTAATCATTGCAAATTGACCAACAGCACCACAACCCCAAACTGCGACAGTATCCCCCGGTTGAATATCGCATAATTCCGCTCCCATATAACCAGTGGGGATAGCATCAGAGATGAACAATAGCATCTCATCTGACAAATCCTTGGGAACTTTTACAACACCAACATCAGCAAAAGGTACCCGCACATATTCAGCTTGTGCCCCTGCGTAACCCCCGAAAGTATGAGAATAACCGTAAATTGCGGAAGTGATACTGCCGAAAAGCTTTTCTTCCATCCAGCCTTTGTGGTTGGAATTATCGCAAAGCGACCATAAATCTTGTTCGCAATAATAGCAACGACCGCAACCAATCATCGATGGTACAACTACGCGATCGCCTATTTTTAAATTATCAACTCCACTACCAACTTCGACTACTTCCCCCATAAATTCGTGACCAATAATATCACCTTTTTGGACTGTGGGAATGTAGCCACCATATATATGTAAATCTGAACCGCAAATCGCTGTGGAAGTAATCCGAATCACAGCATCACGAGGATTTATAATTTTCGGGTCAGGAACCGTTTCCACCCGCACATCATTAGCACCGTGCCAACAAACAGCTTTCATAATATTTTTCAGAGTGAGGGGTGAGGAGGGAGGAGTTAGGAGTTAGGAGTTAGGAGTTAGGAGGGAGGGTTGAGGAGGGAGGAGTTAAAAGTGAGGAGTTAGGAGGGAGGAGTTAAATATAAATTCTTAATTCTTAATTCATAACTCCTAACTCACAACTCCTAACTCTTAAGTTTTTATCCCCCTTTCGGTTGTCCTTCTGTGGTGGCAATTTCTCCAGCTTCCATCAGCATTTTGAAGCGACGTAAATCATCACCAATTTGCTGTTCTGGTTCTTCACCGAAAAGTTTGGCAATAGCAGATGCTAAGACTCCACCGGGCGGGTTATATTCAAGAACAACTTTCACTTCAGTCCCGCGATCGCCTGGTGCTTTCGAGAAGCGAACAAAACCTGAGTTATCTACATCCGCACCCTCCACAGAAGCCCAAGAAATAAACTCATTTTCTCGGTCTTCCAAAATATCTGCATCCCATTCCACACTACTTCCCAAAGGTGCATTCGCTATCCAATGTGACCTTTTGTTGTCAGACACCTTCACATTCTTCAGGTGCTTCATAAACTTGGGAAAATTCTCAAAATCGTGCCAAAAACGATAAAGCTCGTCTGCAGGCTTATTAATAGTTACCGTCTTTTCTACCTTGATAGCTTGATTAATCCCAATAGCTTCCTGGGCTTTTTGGATCGTACTTTGTTTGGTCACACCTTGATAAAGCAAACCACCACCAGCGAGTGCAGTCAAGGCTCCCCGCAACGAACCTTGCTTTAAACCCATCAGCACCATAGCACCACCGCCAATGAGTGATGCCCAGCGCTCAGTATCACTTGCTTCAGCCTGATTTTTACTCAGGCTCTCTCCCGATGTCGAACTCATTATTTTATCTCCTTATATTTATAAATGAACCGCCATAGACACGTAATGGCTTCCCTCCAAGTAAACGCCAACGCACCTCTGCGGTTACAAATACTACATACTCACAGATGCGCCTGTTGTCGGCTTCCCAGGCTTGACCTCCGACCCCATATGCATCCGATAAACCTCAACTAGACGTTGTTCAAACGTCAATAAATCCTTATGAATCTCAGTGAAAATTGCAGTTGCTACCGGATCGGTGAACATCGCACACAAATTGCCGATATCACCAATACCCGTCTGCACATCCCCCAACGCAGAGCGAATTTGATAGATATCGTCACTACCAGTCATCGCTGTTTTCACCTTCGCATACTGGTTGGCGATATTTGCAGCTAAGGAAGGTTTTTCACCCAATTTATTAAGATAACTCTCCACCATATCGATATGGCGTTGTTTATTGCCAATCATCTCCCCAAAGAGAGATTTTGCTTGAACATCAGATTCTTTTTCAGCATACTTCTCCAACGCTTCCAAAGAATAACGCTCACCAGCAAGGGCTGTATTCAAACCCTTGACAATATCACCCTTGGTTGAACCACCCCAAGCATCAGCCACTTTCCACCATTCTGCACTGCTGTCATTTTCATCAGGCAATGCGGCATCTTTGCCACCGTAACCCAAACGACTCAAGATAGCAGTAGTAAAAATTGCCAAATCTCCTGGCTGACGGGATGTAATCAAATTCCCATCAACGACCAAAGGCTCATCTACGTATTTAGCTCCTGCATTCTCCATATCTTTACGGATAGCTATGAAGCCTGTTGCTTGCTTGCCTTTGAGTAAATCCCCTTCAATCAAAACTTGGGGACCATGACAAACCGCAGCTATCAATTTACCTTGCTGCATTGCCTCTTGAACAAAGCGGACAGTGTTTGGGTTCATCCGCATTTTATCAGGAGCCATACCACCGGGAATTACCACCGCATCAAATTGAGAAGCGATCGCCTCTGTCGTGGTAGCATCTGGTTGTTGAGAAACTTTCCCTTGTTTACCCTTATAAGTTTCGTTCATGCGGGAACCGAGAACAACTACCTCAAATCCCGCTTGCTTTATTCCTTTATAAGGAACTTGAAATTCTGCATCCTCTACCCCATTTTCGATGAGGATAGCGACTTTTTTGTTACTAAAATGATTGTTATTTAACGCCATGAGAGTTCCCTAATAAATTTTAATTTGGAATTACTTAAGCAGTTGCTTTACTTGTAGATACTGTGTCAAACAATTCTGCATAATCTTCGGAGAAATTTGCCCGAACATCGGCAAACTCCCCAGGACTAACTGCATTTTGCAATACCGTAAACACAGCCTGTGCATGAAGCTTGGCAATGTTTGGCTCTACATTTTCCTTTTCACTTACACGCTTAATAAATTCTTCCATACGAAAGAATTGACCGTTTTCTCCTTCACGTCCCCGCAAATATTCGCCTAATTCCTTTGGTAATTGTGAAGCCAAATCTTTGCCCTCATCGCCAACCATCCGATCCCTAATCACTTCTAAGGTGGCGTAGGTTGCACGTTCTGCCTCTTCTTTGGAGTCTACTTGAGCAAGGCTTTGTACGTGCTTAATAAATTCATCGTACTTCATTTTTTTCCTCCGGTTGGCAAAATATTTGAAAAATAACTGATTATGACTCAGTAGCTTTAAATTTCTAGATATCAGCCAATTAAAAAAAATAGTTATGAGCCATGTTTCTAATAGTTAGAAGTAATTTGCTCAAAACTCCTAATTCACAACTCATAACATTTTATTGTCCAGTGGCTTTACCATGAAGTCATACATACCAGAGTATGCATCAATTGCTAAGTTCTCTTCGTTCCAAAGGGATAGATTTTTTTACTTCTAAAGTTATACATCCACTGACAGACAATCCATTTCAAAGAAAAGGTTATCGTGAGGAGGCATATTAGGGTTAAAGCATTTTAGATTTGAGATTAGCTATACAAAGCGGTATTAAATGCAAAACGGTTTTGTGAAAGTAGCATAGATTTTCATTCTAAAACCCTTACCCTGCGTTCGTTTCAGTTCTGTTTTTCGTTCTTGGTGTTAATATGGTCAAACAAAAAAAATTCGAGAATCAATCAGATGATTTACCGCAGGAAATTACTGAATCCTACGGTACTGGTGTCAAAGAACAACCGGGAAATAACATCGGTGGACGCTCAATGCGTGATGAAATGGCTGAATACACAGAAACCAGCCCCGAACTGACGGGTGGTGATGTCGATGCTTATTGGCAAGATGCAGATGCTGTTGGGGATGAAGCTGTTGGTGGTAGTACTGCCACTCCCGATCAAAATGTGACTGAAGATTTAGAAAAGGCTGTTGGGCTGGAAATGGACGATAAAGCGTTTCTCCGTACTAACGATATTTTAGAGGAGCGTGACGATCGCCGTTGGGAATTAGACCCGACGTCAAGTGAAGATTATCAGCAACGGAAGGATTAACAAATTGGGAGTTCGGAGTTAGGAGTTGGGATCAGGATTATTCTTGACTCCTAACTCCTAACTCTTTACTTCATTTTCTGTAATGATACGTTAGCTAGCAAAACAAGCCCATTTAAGTGGGTTAGATTAGAGCTTCACCATTAGGTAGAAATGGTATAACAATTCTCTCCTTAATTATTCTTCTCTATGGTTTAGATACATCTGTCTTCAGTAGGGTTAAAGACTGCATATTATTTTGTTAAGGTTGCTACTGAAATCAATTAATAGCAATCGGAGTTAATTATGACCTTTACTCAAACTGGCGATCCAACTATTCGCGAACACGTACAAGCTTTTCAAGGTTTAGATGTAGATGACCAACTAGCTTTGTTTTGGTTTATTTACAAAGAAATGGGTAAATCAATTACCCCAGCAGCACCAGGTGCTAGCACTGTTTCTCCTCAAATTGCGGAAGGCTTGTTTAACCAAGTGAAAAGTTTGTCTCACGAGGAACAATTACAACTCCAGAGAGATTTAATTACAGGTGCAGACAATCAACTTACCCGTGAATACGGTTCTTTAGGTGATACCACCAAACTACTATTTTGGTATCTTCTAGCTCAAGGTATGGAAAATGCAACTATCATCCCTATGCCTGCTAACTATCAGCTTTCCTCTCAAGCAGATGAACTGTTGAACAAAATTAAAGGAATTCCTTTTGAGCAACAAATCACTCTTTTCCGTGATTATGTATCACCAATGGGTGCTGAAGCAAAAGGTGGTGCTGAGATTTAAAAAATAGGTTAACGTCCGTGGGTATTTGTTAAAAATAGCTAACAATTATCTATCAACTAATAGTTATCAGTTCAATACGGGTGAAGCGCATTCACAGTGATTTTAAGACTTCTGAACAAATAACAGATGTCTTAAAATCATTGTGATCGCCAAATACTGATGATTTAGTTGTTCCCCTGAAACGGATTAAAAAAATAACATTATTTCCGACGACTAAAGCAAAAAAAATGTTAAACCAAGGACAAATTCCTAGAGAAAATACTATTAAGAGAAAGCATCTAGTTTCCAGCTTAATTACTGGCCTAATTCTAGGTGCTATTGCTGGTACACCAATCGGTTGGTTTGCTCATCGTTTTTATTCTCAACAACGTCTTGCTCAAATTTTGGTTTGTCGAGAAAATAATCAAAATCAACCTGCTGCAGTCGTTGAATCTATTTGCGGTAGCAGATTTTAAATATGTAGCAAAGGATTATTACAGACCTCTTCTTGAAGCGGTTAATTCTTTCTTCTGCGTACCTCACTGGTTGAGGGAATCGCTATAATTTATTGTTTCATCCGCTCCGTAATTAGACCGACAATAGCTGTAACTAAATCTGCTGGTTCTACAGGCTTAGTCATATGACGCTGAAAACCTGCATCAATTGCTTTGTCGCTGTCTTGTTGTCGGGCATTGGCTGTCAAAGCGATCGCCGGAATTTGTTTTGCTCCTACCTGTGCTTGTTGTGAGCGAAGTTGTCGTAAAAAATTATACCCATCCATGTCAGGCATGGAAATATCGCTGATTAAAACATCTGGTTGAAAGTCTTTAAGTACGGCAAATGCTTCAGCAGCAGATGAAACCGTCGTTACAACCGCTCCATACTCACTGAGTGCAAAATTCATAAATTCGCGGGTATCAGCCTCGTCATCAACTACTAATATCCGCAAGTTAGAGAGGGCTGAGTTCTGGATGTTTTCTGAGGAACTATCAACACTCAATAACTTTGGCTCGGGACTTTTAATCAGAGGTAGGGTAACAGTGAAAGTAGCACCTTGCCCAACTCCTGGACTATCGGCACAAACGGTTCCACCATGTAATTCTACTAAGTGACTGACAATTGCTAAACCCAGTCCCAACCCATCTTTACCTCTTGTTGTTGTGTTATCAGCTTGACGAAAGCGGTCAAATACATAAGGCAAAAAGTCTGAACTGATGCCTTTACCTGTATCGCTTATTTTAATGACTGCTGAGGACTCAATGTGGTGAGGAGGGTGCTGCTGAGTGGGGAATGAAGAGGAGCTTAACGACACTTCCACCCTTCCACCAGGGGGAGTGAATTTGATGGCATTGGATAGGAGGTTGCCGATAATTTGTTGTAAACGGTTGAAATCTCCGGAAACTTGGCTCTTATTAATATCAAGTTTGGATTCAATCTGAATTTCTTTGGCAAGAGCCGTTGGGCTGATGACATTGATTGTTGTCTCAATGATGCCTTTGAGATTAACTGGTATAAGGTTGAGACGCAGGTTCCCACGAATCATCCGCGAGACATCAAGTAAGTCTTCTATCAATTGAGATTGAGCTTTGGCGTTGCGCTCGATGGTTTCTAAGGCCCGGTTGGTGTTGGCTTCGTCAAATTTGCGAGTTCGCAGGAGTTTCGCCCAACCGAGAATCGAATTGAGAGGCGATCGCAATTCGTGGGAAACTATAGCCAGAAACTCGTCTTTGCTGTGATTGGCTAATTCTGCTTGCTGACGTGCCGTCTGTTCCCGTTCTAAAAGTTGGGCACGTTCGGCCTCTAGTTGTTTTTGCTCGTGAATGTCTGTACAGGTACCAAACCATTTGACAATCTGTCCCAGGTTGTCTTTTATCGGTAAGACTCGGACTAAATGCCAACGATACATTCCATCAGAACCCCGACGCAAGCGATATTCTATCTCAAAATTCTGTCCTTTTTGCCAAGCCTGAAACCACCGTTGTTGAGCTTCTTGTGAATCGTTTGAATGTGTTGCTTTTAACCAACCTAATCCCATTACTTCTTCTAGAGTCAGTCCAGTATATTCCAGCCCACGCTGATTGACATAATCAATTTTACCAAGACTGCTTGCTGTCCATACGATATGGGGTATGGCTTCTGTTAGATAACGGTGGCGTTCTTCACTTTCACGAAGGGCTTCTTCTGTATGTTTGCGTTCGGTAATATCGATTTCCACACCATCCCAAACAATCCTCCCATCTTCTAAAAGACGAGGTGCGGAACGCAGTTGCGTCCAGCGAATTTCACCCCGAGTTGTGCGTCTTTGCACTTGAAGATCGATAATTGAAAAATTTTCTATTGATTGGGCGATCGCCTGGTTGACTCGTTCCCTATCTACTGGTAAAAATTGCTCTTCAAGCAGATTCAAATCCTCCATGAGAGCGTCGGGCTTGAGTCCAGTCATATCCTCAATCCCGGCGCTGATATAAGATAAACGAGGGCGACCATCTAATTCCCTAACTACTTGATATAATACGCCGTTGGGTAAATTGTCTCCCAGCGATCGCAATATCACTTCCTGCTCTTGCAAGGCTGCTTCTGTTCGTTTGCGCTCTGTAATATCGACAACAAAAGCCACATATTCATCTTCTTGTCCTTGTACCCGAGCGAAACTCACCAAAATCGGGATGCGGGTTTTATCTTGGCGAATCAATTCTTTTTCTGTGGGTTCAGTTCTCCCTATTGCTTGCAACTGTGCCATTTCTTGCCCATCCATTTGAGCATACTCCGTGGGAGTAATCGTTCTCCAGTTAATTCCCGACTCGCAAAACTGCCAGCGTGTGTAACCCAGCATCACCAAAAATGCCTTATTGGTTTCGATGATTTCTCCTCTTGAGTTGGCGAAGGCGATACCTATCTGAGAAGTTTCCACCATGCTTTGCAACCGCTCTTCGTTGCGACGCAGTTTCTCTTCTGCTTGCTTGCCTTTCGTAATATCCCTGGTGCTACCAACCACTCGGATTGCCTGACCTTCTTTTGAATGCACGACAATTCCCATGTCTTGCACCCAGAGATAATGACCATCATTGTGAAGCACTCGATACTCTAAACAATAGCGGTCTACTGTTGACATATCCGGCATTTTTAATCGACTTTGTGATAAATCTTCTGGATGAATGCGATCGCGCCACCATTCCAAAGTCGGCTGAGATTCTTCTAATGTATAACCCAGAAGCCTGGTTAACCCGTGAGTTCTGTCAACAGTATCATTTTCAATATCCCAATCATAAATGAGGCAATTCACCGCCCCTGCCGCTAGTTCAAATAGCTCGTTGGCACGAGAAAGTTTGATCTCAGTTAATTTCCGGTCTGTAATGTCTTGACAAATACCCAAAATTTGATGGGGCAACCCGTTGGGGGTTCTGCTAAAAACAACTTCTCGTCCAAAGAACCACCGCCATTCTCCGTTACGGTGTTGCATTCGATATTCTTTCTCAAAAATATCGCCTTCTTGTGCCAAATAAAATCGCTCAATTTCTGCTGGAACATTGGCGAAATCCTCTGGATGGATGAGTCTGGGCAAAAGCTCACTTCCCATTCCCTGAATTTCTTCTGTTGTGTAACCCAGCAATTCGGCGACCTGACGATTTGTGTAGATATTGCGGTCGGCGATTAAGTCGTAAAGGTAAAATATCCCAGGGGTAGTGTTGGCAATTTCCTCGATAAAACGCTGACTTTCCTGCAACTGCTTCTGGGTTTGCTGATGCAGGGTAATATCTCGTCCTTCAAAAATCAGCAGCACCACATCTCCCACTTCATTTTTTACAGGTTTGAGGGAAAAATCGATGGTTGAGATTGTGTTGTCTACACCTAGAACATCGACTTCATAACGAACAAACTCACCTGCAGCAGAAGAAGCGATCGCTTGTTGTAATTGCACCTGTGTTTCTTGGGATGTCCACCATCTCGCTTCCCAAAAAGGACGTCCCAACACATCAAGAGCCGTTATTTCAACATAATCAAGGGCGCTTTGGTTGGCTTCTAAGAGCGTACCATCACATCTCAACAACCCAAAAAACTCAAATATCTTGGGGACAGGGGGATACTCCGAGGGAAGACGTGCCACACTTGTTTGCAGTTGCTTCCGGAATCTATTTTCAATCGCACTCCCTAGAGAAGAGCGCAAATCAAGAGCAGTAATCTCTTTTTTGACTAAATAATCATCTGCGCCACTTTTAATCGCTTTCACCGCCACAGCTTCATTTCCGTGCCCTGTAAGCATAACTACAGGTGGACACTGAGCGCCTATCTGCTGTTTGAGTTCAACTAAAAACTGCAAACCATCAATATCTGGTAGCCGAAACTCCAATAAAATCCCGTCAATAATTTGCCTTTGACACAACGCCAACCCAGCTGCAGCAGAGCCTTCTTCCAAAACGGTGTAAGCAAAATCTGGATCTTCAAGAAGATATCGATGATAAGTTGCTCGGTCTTGTGAGCAACTATCAACGATTAAAACCGTGCGGTGTTGTGCCATCATAAATCAAAAAAATGTATATTTAATTACTTTTTTTGAAGAAAACGAGCAATCATCAACAGTAACTCCGTGGGATCTAGAGGTTTGGATATATAATTTTGAAAACCCGCAGCAGTTGCTTGGTCGCTATATTCCTAATGGGCATAAGCAGTTAAAGCGATCGTCAAGATTGTACCACCATCTTGTAGTGGCATTGCTCGAATTTTCCGCATTCTATTGTAGCCATAGATACTAAGCATCGCGATATTACTCAATATTAAATCTGGCTGATAATCTTTGAGTATAGCTTCTTGATCAGATCCAGAAGAGGCGATCGTCACTCTTGCGTCAAAATCTTATAACAATAAACAGAGAATTTCTTGAGTACCAGCAAGTACTAGCAGGCATATTTATAAGCATAACCATCTTGAGACTGTTCGTTGTTGCGATCGCTATCTATGGCTAAGGGTGCTGATTGGAGCGAAAGTTAATTTTGAGCTACTAATTTTTAAGAGGCAACTAAATACAACTAAAATATAGGTATAGGGCACAAAAATACAGAAAAAGGGCAAAGAGAATGCCCACCCCACAACATAAAATGTTTTCTTGTGGAATGGGCACCTCACCCGCCTTATATTCAGCCTATTTGTACTAAGCTAATTACCTTTTTGCAAGAGTTAGAAGCGGTAGCCTAAACCGGTTTGGAAGCTTAGTGCATCAGCATCACTACCTTTGTAGGCGTTAATGCCCCACTTCGCATCGCCATAAAGAACGACGTTTTTAGCAACTTCAGATTCAGCACCAAGGGTAACTACAGGTGCGTTCTTGTTTCCCAATTGGCTAGCTTGACCTTCATCAGTTTGAAAAGAGTAACCACCGCCCAGGTATACATTAGTGTTTTTGGCAATAGGTGCATCATAAGTCAGCATCGGCATGATTGCTGTTGAATCACCGCCAAACAAAACAGAACCGCGAACAGAAGCCGGCGCATTGGGAATAGCATAGCGTCCTTGGACATTACCGCCGAATGTCGCTGCATCATTTTGTCGTCCACCATTAGTAACGCCAGCAGCAACACCAGCACCAATATAGCTACCAGTCAGACCCTTTGGTTGAATATTTTCTGTAGTTTGAGCAGAAGCAATTCCAGCGCTTAAGACAACAGAAGCAACAGCAAATGCAGAGGCTGCGAGTTTTGCAAGTTTCATAATTTTATCCTTACTGGAGTTGTGTTTAATCCTTGTTTTCTATTACTAGAATCTCTTTTTTTACCAGCTTTAACCTCGCACACTTAGGTCACCCGATAGGATGAATGTTTTCTCACCCAGTTGGCAGATCGGCTTAAAATGCTGACACTTTGGTGGAGAGTAGGTCAGCTTCGCGTATATGTTTGAATAAGTAGAAAAGGCATAATTAAATACAAAATAGGCGGTTCGGATGCCCATCCCACAATATAGATAAAACTCTTGTGGGATGGGCTTGCAAACCGCCCTATCAACATAATTTTATTTTAGGTTTAGCGTCAGCGTAAGGATTTTGCCATAAAACAGGCAAGATACGTAGTGATATCTAACGATGTCGTGGCGTACGAGGATTTGAAAGTCAAGAATATGGTGAAGAACCACCACCTAGCTAAGTCAATTTCAGACGCATCGTGGTCATTGTTTCGTCAATGGGTTGAGTATTTTGGGAAAGTTTTTGGTGTAGCAACTGTTGCTGTACCGCCGCATAATACTTCTCAAAATTGTTCTAACTGTGGCAAGAAAGTTCAGAAAACATTGTCAACCAGGACTCATTGTGGAACTGTTCTAGACCGCGATCGTAATGCCGCCCTGAACATCCTTGAGATAGGACTCCGTAACGTGGGGCGTGGGGCACACGGGAACGTCAACGTCTGTGGATGAGACCGACAAGAGCTTGGGTGGGGAAACTTCTCCAAGTAAGCCGACTCGTGGAAGCAGAAAGTCTAAGAAGTGATTCAAGGAATCCCACAGGCTTTAGCCGTGGGAGGATGTCAATTATCTAGAGCTAGAACGAGTTGCTTCATTCGGATCGCGATAAGCTTGAGGTTCTTCACGATTGCGAGCAAACAGACCTCCTAAACCAGCCAGACCCAACAACCCTAACCAACCCCAACTAGAACCGCGATTTTCTCTTACTCCAGTGCTTCTTTGGTAAGTGGTAGTTGTATCTGTATTTGTGGTACCTGTAGTGCCAGTTGTGCCCACACCACTAGTACCTGTGCTATCAGTACCTGTAGTGCCAGTTGTGCCCAAACCACTAGTACCCGTGCTACCAGTACCTGTAGTGCCAGTTGTACCTGTTGTACCTGTGCTATCAGTACCTGTAGTCCCAGTTCTGCCTATACCACTAGTACCTGTGCTATCAGTACCTGTAGTCCCAGTTCTGCCTATACCACTAGTACCCGTGCTATCAGTACCTGTAGTCCCAGTTCTGCCTATACCACTAGTACCTGTGCTATCAGTACCTGTAGTCCCAGTTCTGCCTATACCACTAGTACCTGTGCTATCAGTACCTGTAGTCCCAGTTGTACCTGTTGTACCTGTGCTACTAGTACCTGTCGTGCCAGTTGTACCTGTTGTACCTGTACTTGTGCTTCCAGTGCTACCTCCCCCAGAAGACCCACTTTGGGCGGAAACCGGTACACTTAAAGACAAAGTAGCTAAACTAATAGCAAAGACACTACTGCAAATCGTTTTGGACAAATCTGAAGGCTTCATAATTTAGATTCCCATTAATGATTGTAAATGAGTGGCACTGTTTACTGCTCTTAAGTCTTGTTACTAATTCATGCAGATGAAACTTCCATTCATAATTCAGTAGAAAAGTTCTAGCTTTTGAAATAAATGGAAAATTTTATTTAATAACTATTATTAACTTAGGTATTTTGGAATCCTAAATTAAAAAATGTTTTCCCGGTCTTTCCCGCTCTATCTATTCGCTATTCTTAACTCCTGTAAAACTCGCATCTCTAAATAACTGATTGAGCTTAATCTTTGTTTACACTCATTAGTAGAATAACTGCTAGTCTTTTTCCTCATCTCCTACCATAGGCATAACTATTGTTCTACCAAAAGATTAGATTTTATTTCAAGCAAGCCTAAAAACATGAGTACAGTCAGGGACTTAAGAGGATGTTTATAAAATAAAGATAAAATTAATGTAGGGTGCGTTAGACCGACGACAGTATATGATTCTAAGAAAAAATGTGATTCAGTCGTAACGCACCATTATGTTTGGTGCGTTACGACTCAAAAAATATGACAATTAACCCGTTCATACCTATCTAGCCTGCCGACACCCTACGACGACTGAGGACTTCAAATCCTAAAAACTTCTGACTTTTGTCTTTGACATTTTCTTAATTAAATTCAGCAGATGCCCCATAATCTACCACTTTCGGGCTTTGTGATTTCAACAAAGCTCCATTATTTAGGGCTGTTAAAGCTGCGTTTGCCAAAATTTTATGAGTCGCAGTTGTTGGGTGAATCCCATCCCAAAATAAAAAATTGTCTGGATTTTCACACCTATGCAAATCATTTAGACAAGCGCTGATAACATTTGTGAAACCAAATTTTTCTGGATTGGCAATGGCTTGTTTGTATAAGTCATTGACATCAACTTTGATAATCTGAGTCTCAAAATCTATTGTCTGCTTAAGCTCATCTAAAGATTTTGCCAAACCAACATTATGGGTGGTTGTCAATAAATTTAAGCTATTAGAATTTGCACTATTGCGTGTAGCTGGAATCTTTCCTAAATCTGGTAAGTTAGCAACCATGATTTTTTTAGCACCTGCTTTCGAGAGAGACTGAATTGCCATCGATAAATTTTGAATTGGCCTTGTTGTTGCTTCAGCACCATAAAGATAATCATTGGCACCACCCCACAGGACGTAAAGTCCATTCGGATTAACTTCTGTATGAGCTTTTGTAAAATTATCAACTTGTCCTAATAAGCCTGTTACTCCATTTATTCCATCGCTTCCGGTAATCGCACCACCACAAGCAAAGTTAGTAATTTGTTCGGCTTTTAGTGCCAGTTTAGAGGCAAGATATTCTACCCATATTAATCCATTAGAATAACGTCCTTGGAAGTACGGAGGGCTAGGAGGATAGGCTCCTTTTGTCGCTTTATATATGTTACCGACATCTGACAGACTATCACCAAAGACATAGAGTCCATTAATATTATTAGAACTCTGTATTGAAGGTGCGAATACAACCATAATAAAAGATAATACCAACAGTACTAGTGGAAGAATAATTTGCTTTTTCATGCGTAATCAATAACTCTTTTCCGTCTGAAACGAAAGAGCGCTTATCCAAGGTCAAATTTAGATGCAATTAAAACTGACAAGGTAAATAAAAGTGAAGATTCCTCTTTTTGCCTTCTTAACTTTTAAACCTTTTTTGTGTAATACTAATTTCAGAAAAAATGCAACAAATAGATTATTCATCCTATCAAAGGGAAACCGTACCGATGGAAGGCGTATCCTGACGAGACGCTTGCGACGAGAGGGTAACAGTGCGGTTCTATAAATCAAGGTTTCTGGCAATTTCTGCGTAAGTCCTAAGATTGCTCAAACAGTCTCGCAATTCGTCGAGAATGCTTATCTATGGACAGCGAAGCGACATCGCTTTGTTTGACTCACCGCCCAATGAATCTAAAATTTAAAATGGTATAAGTTCCGTGTATTTTGATAGTTTCCCCTTAACATTTCTTAAATGTAACAATATCCTACGGAACGTGCTGGAGTAACAACCGTACTTTTGAAGGGTGATTTTCCTTCATGAAATGCAGCACGATGTAATGTTGTCTTAGTAACTACATCTAAGCTAAGTAAAGTTTTTCTCTAAATTCGTAGCCCTAAATTCATGCTGCGTTACGACTCTCAGCAATCTATCTTTGTGAGTCAGCACCAGCAACTACTAGTACAACAAGGCACTGATAAAGAAATAATATTTTATGGGCTTTTCAGCCATTTTATGTCGTAGGTTTATTAACGCCGTTGTGTACTAGTTGATTTAAATTTCAAAGCAATGATGCGCTTAATATCTGCTAGAAAAAATCTTCTTTGTCTCGTAGCGATCGCTCTAATTTAATCTTCCCTGAGTCTGCCCAAAGTCCTAAACATCTTGGTGGAAATACCTAATTCAATAGCCACTGCAAAAAATGTTCTACATCTCAATCGTTCCTAAGTGCAGAAATAATGGCAAATGTCAATGGTTATCCAACAAAATATTTATAGTGACTAACCCTTAGCCTTCATTATGACTTTTGGTTGGAATACTAACGCCCTAAGGCTAGGTCGCGAATCAAAGTAGTTTTAGAGTAAAGGTAGGCACTTACCGAAGAGACTTCTTCGCTACTGAGTGCTTTTGTACCATTGAATTGCCTAAGTAATTGATTGACTAAATCTGGATCGCTCAGTTTAAGAAGAACGCTGGTTTGTGTTTCTTCAATGACAGCCCATATTTGGCGCAGTATTGATGAGTCTAAGATACTCACTTCACGTCGGTTCATAATTCTTAAAAAATTAACTATTTCTTTAGATTCTATTCTAAAGGTTTCTAATATAAAAGCCAACCCCTAAACTAGGGGTTGATTATTAAGATTTGTTACAACGTATTTACAAATGATGTTGAAGTAAGGACCGAAGTTGGAAGAAGAAATAGCTAATAAAAATGCGCGTTCTGAGTTTAGAGCTTCAGTAAAAAAAAAGATGTTTTTCGAGTCCTTTGTAGCGCGTTCACGTAGTGTCTCGCAGAGAAGAAAAACAGTGTCCTTGTTTCAATCCGCTGCACCAAACCTTGACAAAATAGGAAAACGCCGTCAACAAAAAATGTCGTCTAAATTTTAAGATCCTACACTCCCCGGCGTTTTCCTATTTTGTAAGAGCGAAAACCCTTCCCACATGAGTGCTCATGTGGGTACTTCTTCCTTCTTTCTTCTTCCTTCTTCCTTCTTTCTTCGTGAATTATATATTGGATTCTTTAACTTAATTCATACAAATAATTATTCTCAGGAAGAATACAATTTTTAGCTGTTCGTTATATTTTCTTAAGGTTTATCGGTTTATGATTTGAGGCTGGCTTCTGAATTTGTCTGAATTGCTGATAGTTTAGAATCCGGGTCTGTTAACCGTTTGGCAAGAAAAAAATATGACTTTGATTTTAACTAACGATGATGGCATTGATGCTCCTGGAATCAAGGCCCTATTACATGCCGTCAATGGTCGAGAATTAATTATCGCCGCTCCTCGGGATCATCAATCAGGGTGCGGACATCAAGTTACTACCACTGGTCCCATTCTCGTTGAGAAGCGTTCCGATCGCGAGTATGCGATCGCCGGGACTCCTGCCGATTGTACCAGAATCGCGATATCACATATTAGTGAAAATATCAAGTGTGTTATTTCAGGGATTAACGCTGGTGGCAATCTGGGAGTGGATGCTTATATTTCTGGTACCGTAGCGGCAGTAAGGGAAGCAGCAATGCACGGCATTCCCGGTATTGCGATTTCTCACTATCGTAAAGGTAAGCAAGAATACAATTGGCAAGCTGCGGCACGGTGGACAGCCTCAGTTATAGATGATTTATTAACTCGTCCTCTAGAACCGGGAAGCTTTTGGAATGTGAATTTGCCGCACCTGCTACCGGAAGAAGGGGAACCAGAAGTAGTGTTTTGCCAAGCCTGCACCAAACCATTGCCCGTCAACTATCGCCTTGAGGGTTCAGAATTTTATTATGTAGGGAATTATCAACAGCGGTCTCGCACTGTCGGGAGTGATGTTGATGTCTGTTTTAATGGCAATATTGCCGTTACTCAGTTAAAAGTTTAAGAATCAGCCTTCAATCTTCATTTGATCCTTCTAGCAACGTCATCAAACGATCTATAGTTTGCGTAAGTTTGGTTAGTTTCTGCAGTGAATAATCTTGAGTTTCAGCAAGGGTTTGCACGGCATCACATAATGCCAAAATTTGGTATCCTTGCTGCTGCACCTGCTTCCCCTGTTCTTCAACTTGGATACTGAGAGTATCTACTCGCTCGCCAAGACGCTCAATTGTTTCTGTGGTAGCAAGTACTGCTTCCCCAATTTGTTCAACAATCGACTCTAAGCGATTAATTTTAACTTCGACTCCTGCAACAATCATTTTTTTAGCACCTCAATTTGAAATAGCATATTTACGTAAATTTACTGTTTAATCTGAAATATTTAATATCAGCTACAGTCAGCTGGTGCCCCAAGAAATAGTATTTCCGATTTGATTAAAGACACTTGCATGGAACCAAGCATCCAAGAATAATGCTTATGTCCACAACTTGGAGGTCTTTTTGCCCCCCAGCTAGATGGGAGCAAATAGCGTACTTGCTATAATTTACATCTGCTACCTATATCCTGCAATCAGTGGTACTTGACACGCAACAAAATAAACTAAGTATTTCGGAATATTTTGGAGATGTCTTTTTTGTGCCATTTGCATATGTATCAGTTGTTAGTTTAGGTCACTAACGTACGCACTCAATTGGTAGGAAATTCTAACACAACTGTACTTCATATCCACACCTCAAATGATTTTTCATCCTTCATAAGATATATTTAATTAGGTTTACCTAAAGTTTATAAATAATGATGTTCCTATCGATCTAGATGAAGATTCAGTAAATATACGGTTGAATTTGATTTCCAAAATAAAGCTAAGTCTATAGTCTAATTAAACATATGTAATTATACGTTTTTAGCTCTACACTCGGATTGGCAATGTATCAAACACCATTATCAACCGTTTTTGAAGGTGCAACTTCTTCTTGGAAATCAGAACTTAAACCTCACCCATCAGCGTTGTCTAAATTTAAACGTTGTTTGGATATTGTTGGTAGTTTAATCGGACTATTAATATTAGCAATTGTATTCGTGCCCTGTGCTGTCGCGATCAAATTTAATAGTCCAGGTTCAATTTTCTTTGTACAAGAACGTTATGGACTGCAGGGTCGCCCATTTCGCATCCGAAAATTCCGCTCAATGGTTTCTGAGGCTGAGGAATTAAAGTCTTTAGTAAAAAATGAAGCTGACGGGCAATTCTTTAAAAGCAAGAATGATTTCCGCGTCACAAAGGTGGGACGCTTCTTAAGAAGTACCAGTTTAGATGAACTACCCCAGTTTTGGAATGTATTTGTAGGGGAAATGAGTTTGGTCGGTACACGTCCCCCGACTGCGGATGAAGTGATTAATTACAGTCAGCGTCATTGGCTGCGTTTAAATGTAAAGCCGGGTTTAACCGGTGAATGGCAAGTTAGTGGTCGTTCTCACGTCAAAGATTTTGAGCAGGTAGTCGATTTAGACTTGCGATACCAAAAAAATTGGCATCCACTGTATGACTTATTATTAATCGCGAAAACATTCATCGTTATTTTCGGACGAGTCGGCGCTTTCTAACTGTTCAAAAGCGCACACAAGCCTTTTAGATCCCCGACAACTTTTACGAAGCCGGGGATTTGGACTTAAGTAAGTCGGCAAAATAAAATCAAGCCTTTTTAAACGCAGTAGGCGCTTCGCCTTCCCGTAGGGTAGGACAAAGAAGGTAAGCGCAGAGGTTCGCAGAGGTTTTTTGAGAGGATTCTCCACTTAGTGTAATAATTCCTCTACCTGATGTTGACTCCACAAGGTTCTGTAAAGTCCTGATTGTTGCAAAAGTTCTACCTGCGTGCCAATTTGGACAATTTGACCCTTATCCATCACAAAAATTCGGTCAGCGGCAGCGGCTGCAGAAAGTTGGTGCGTTATAAAAATCACAGTTTTGCGTTGGGTTCCACCAGAAAGATTTTTTAAAATTTGTGTAGCTGTTTGATTATCGACGCTGGAGAGGGCATCATCCAAAATTAACACTGGGGCATCAACTAACATTGCTCTAGAGAGGGCTGTACGTTGCCTTTGTCCGCCAGAAAGAGTGATTCCACGTTCGCCGACAATGGTTTCATATTGTTGGGGGAAATTCATAATTTCGGGGTGAATTTGTGCCAGCATTGCGGCAGATTCCACCTCTTGTTGTTCGCTGACCGGATCGCCGTAACGGATATTATTTTTGATAGTGGTGCTGAACAGAAAACTTTCTTGAGGAACGTAGGCGATCGCACTCCTTAAATCGGCTAAGGCAATTTTGGTAATATCCACTCCATCTAAAAATATTTGTCCCGGTTCGATATCTAATAACCGTGGTAGAGAATTTGCCAAAGTAGATTTTCCCGCACCAATTGTCCCAACAATAGCGATCGTTTCTCCCGGAGCGATGGTAAAGGTTACATCTTGTAAAGTGTGAGTAGTGGAACCGGGGTAAGTATAGCTAAAGTTTTTCGCTGACACTTCCCCTTTAAGTTGCTCTCTTGGGAGGTGAATTGAATCAGAATTATCTTTTATATTGGGTGTGGCTGTAAAAATCGCCTCAACGCGGTCAATACTGACTTCACCCCGTTGGTATGCGGTAATCGTGAATCCTAGCAAGGCTGTGGGGAAAACCAAACGCTCTACATAAATCAGCAGTGCGAGAAAATCTCCGATCGCCAGATTACCAGATGCGATGCGCGACGCTCCCAGCCAAATTATCACTAACGTACTGATATTAGCTAGTCCGCCAATCAGAGGAAACAGGGTATTTCGGCTTTTCGCTAGCTTGACGTTTGCCTTCAATAAGTTATTATTTCTTTTGCTAAAGGCTCGACGCTCGTTTTCTTCTTGGGCGTAAATTTTTATTAAGGCTATCCCGCTGATATCTTCTTGGATTAGTTCGCTGATGTCAGAAATGTTGTTTTGGACTTTACTTTGTTCGTTACGCAGGCGATCGCTAAACAGATGCACCAAAAAAAACAATACAGGATAGACAGCCAGTGAAGCTAATGTCAAATCCACACTTATTGACAGCATTATTGGTAACGTCAGGGCGTAAGCAAATACCGTATTCGCCAAACTAAGTACAGCAAAACCCAACAACCGCCGAATATTGTCCAAATCGCTGGTAGCTCGACTAATCAAATCACCTGTAGTATTAATAGCAAAATAGGCAGGCTCTAACGTGAGTAAGTGTTCAAAAATCCGTTGTTTCAGGTCAAATTCGACGTTGCGTCCGACACCAAACAGCCAAATCCGCGAAGCCATGCGAATCAGCCACATCGCTGATGTAAGTATTATTATCAGTACTGCGTCATAAATTATTTGGTTAAGGGTAAACTTTGTGGAGAGTTTGTCAACAGCAGAACGAATCAATAAGGGAATATAAACTCCCAGCCCATTCACAGTCAACAAAGCGAGAATTCCTAACGTCGCATCCCGCCAATGGGGACGCAAGTATGCACCGAGTTTTGCGAGCCGTGATTTTGCCATAATGAAGGAAGAAGGAAGAAGGAAGAAGGAAGAAGGAGTTCGTGGGCGATTTAAACCCACCACTAATCTACGATTTGGTGGGGGACTTGAACCCGTTTGGGAAGAAAACAGAAGACTTCTTCCTTCTGAAGAGCGTTAAAAGTTTTTATCTTAGAGTAAGCCGAAATTCGGTGTTCCTGTATGTATAGAAAGAAATAATAGTTTAAATAAGGCCAGCCACAAAGTTGAGGCTTTGTGGCGACCGAGAGAAATAATTAATTGTCCCAAGGCTAGGACTATCGAGGAGGACGGAGGAAACCCAAAACTTGGTTGAGATAGCTCTCCCAGACTCTAGTTGTGGCTTGGAGTGCTTCAGCATTGGGGAAAAAGTCTTCAATTCGCAATCCCCGATTGAGAACTTCTTGTGGAGTTTGCAAAAGTAAGGGTGCTTGCAAATCCAAAGAATTGAAAGCCACAGTTACTTTACCCAAATCTCCATCTGAAAGGATGGGATTGCTCACCATATCCGCAATTTGTCCTGGTGGTTTTGGCAAAATAGCTACGAGTGTCCCAGATGTTCTTACAGTCGGATTTGAAGCAATAGGTGCCCTTTCCAACAAATAAGCAACCGCTGGTGTACTTGCTATCAACAAAATCGCCAATGCCCAGCCAACCAATTGTCCCCCAGGTTTGTCTATACCTCCACCGTTCATTCTTTGTGCCGCAAAAATCAGCAGTAAAATTGATGCACCCAAAGGTTTAAGGGGAAAGGTAATTACCCGCAATAACGAAGCTACTGCAGGTTCAGTGGGGTTAAACAAAGACAAGGCTAGAACAGCCAACAGAAAAATTACTATGACTCGACCCAAATAATTACTATTTGGGTAGAACCTCTGGAACAATGAGTATACGATAGTACCAAGTAGCAGCCATAGTAATACCCGGCTTAACAATTGAAACATAGATTCACTCTCAAATCTTACTGCGCGGTTAGCCTATAGGTCTTGGGCGGTCGATTTATTTTACAGTCAAATTGTAATCGCACTGTTACTTGACTTCAAACTCCTCACACCCCACACACACAAACTACCGTCGTAGTGATTTTAGAGCAATTTCTCCAAAGTATGTCGATCAATTGTAATTTTCTACATCCGTGTTTGGGCATTAGTAAATTAAATTAATTGAGTAGTTGTCAAATCAAAAGGAAAAACTATGTCACCTGCAAAATCCACCGTTTTGGTGACGGGAGGGGCTGGATATATCGGTTCCCATACAGTGCTTGCTCTCAAGAATGCTGGTTATGACGTGGTAATACTCGATAATCTGGTCTATGGGCATCGCGATTTAGTCGAAAATATTTTACAGGTAGAACTGATAGTGGGTGATACTGGCGATCGCCCAATGCTAGATAATTTATTTCAAAGCCGCGAAATTGCCGCTGTGATGCATTTTTCAGCATATGCTTACGTGGGAGAGTCAGTCACCGACCCTGCCAAATACTACCGCAATAACGTAGTGGGCACTCTAACCCTATTAGAAGCGATGCTCTGTGCAAGTGTAAATAAATTTGTATTTTCCTCAACTTGTGCAACATATGGCGTGCCAAACGTAGTGCCAATTCCCGAAGACCACCCGCAAAATCCGATTAATCCTTATGGTGCCACCAAGTTGATGGTAGAGCGGATTCTTTCAGATTTTGATGTTGCATACAATTTGAAATCAGTTCGTTTCCGCTATTTTAATGCCGCAGGAGCCGACCCCAACGGTTTGTTAGGGGAAGACCACAATCCAGAAACTCATTTGATTCCCTTGGTATTACAAACTGCATTAGGCAACCGGGACTCGATCTCGATTTTTGGCACAGATTACCCCACCCCTGACGGTACTTGTATTAGAGACTATATTCATGTAAATGATTTAGCCGCAGCCCACGTTTTGGGATTGGAATATTTATTAAAAGGTGGTGACAGCGAAGTATTCAATTTGGGCAATGGTAGCGGTTTCTCAGTCAGAGAGGTAATTGAAGCCGCCAAGGAGGTTACGGGGTGTGAAATTCCGATTAAAGAATGCGATCGCCGTGCTGGAGATCCACCAGCACTCACTGGTAGCGGCGAAAAAGCAACAAAAATCTTGGGTTGGCAACCGCAGTACCCATCCCTGAAAGATATCGTTAGCCATGCCTGGGAGTGGCATCAGAAAAGGCATAAATAAAAGTTAGGAGGGAGGAGTTAGGAGTTAGGAGTGTTGAGTCCTGGGTTTGGAAACAAAATTTTCATTACTTACATCTTGCACCAAGCCGTAACACCTTAGAAGAGTGTCGCTATACATACAAAGACTAACTGTGTGAGCTATGCAAAGCGATAGTTTCGTAGCCAGTACAGGATTGGTCTGTATCATTAGACATCTTGATAGGGTAGGGATATAAGATTACTAATTCCTAACTCTTAATTCTTAACTCCTAACTCCGCTCCTCCCTACTCCCCACTCTTCTTCATCCGTTGCATTAGGAAAAAAATAATACCCATCACACCTAACGCTGGAAAAGCGATCGCCCAAATTGGAGATGTCTGATTTTGATTTTCCACCCCAGCACTATTCAAATTTGCGGCATCTTGCTTTGTCTTAGCTGCAGTCGCTGAACCCGCTGCAACGGTGACTTCAAACTTTAGCTCAAAGGGCTTGAAACTTTCCCCAGATGCTGGTTTCCCCCTCAGTTGTAATTGATACACTCCTGGTCTGGGGAATGTAACCTCTGCGCCCGGTATGCCTTTATACCGTTCTACAGTCATGGGTTGCAAAGCTGGCTCTAGCAGTGCTGGTTCTTTGACTGCATGGGGTTCGGCATAAATAGCTAACTGGCATTTACATTCTGATAAGGGAATAACTTTACCCCCTTTGCGGGTAAGGGCAAACCAGGCTTTGGAAGCTTCCCCAGCACGGGGATTATCGTTTGGTTCGATGTGGATAGTCGCACCGACATCTTCCGTTGTTTTTACTTTGTGGGCTTCGGCAGACTGATTTATCGTAATTGATGAAACTATTAGGGCCAGTAATATGCTGGAGCCGAGGAAGGAGCGTCTAATGGGTTCACCGTGACTTTGTTGGGGGAACATAAAACTTTTCTATGGATAACATTGACCAAAACAATTTGGAACGTATCAATACCACACCAAGGGTAACTATTCCCAAGGCGATCGCACTAGATTGATTCCCCCTATTTAATTGTAGAGAACCCAGGTAATGAGAACCAATCAGGACGGCATGAATTGCGGCGATGATTAAAGCTGGGACAGAGAGTAAATGAATTTGTCGCCAATGCTTGCCTAATGACTTCTGCAAGGAGTCAAAACTGGTGAATGCAGGGGGAATCATCAATACCAATGCGACCGCACCTGCAGCCATGCCTAATTGAAACTCTGGTGGCAAAAAGAAGAACGCAGCGAAATTCCATTCTAGGGAGTGTTGCATCATGTGAGCGGTGTGAGCAACAGACAGCACAAAAGCGCCTACTCCCAAAGCTCGACGATAGCGTAGAGGTGCAGAATACAGTTTGCTGATGGGACGAGCGATTAAAGTCATTATCAAACAAGTCAGTGCCGCGTGTCCGGTGTAATCTACCATTGTGTCGCCAGTCCGCAGCAAAGTTAACACGCCAATGGCGAGCGTTACCCAACCACCCAAGCGAAATAATTGACTGCGCTTGTCTTTACTTACCAAAGATGTAGATACGCCTACACCCAACATAGTTGGTAGGGTTCCCAATCCAAAAGCCAGCATTATGGCCCCACCTCTCCACAAATTTCCTGTTTCAGCGGCTTTAATTTGGGCTGCATACAAAAAACCACAAGGCATTAAACCCCAAGTCATACCCAAAAGTGCGGGTGTCCACCATCTGGTTTTTAGGGATAATTTCATCATCCCCGCACTCAGGCTAGAGTGTAAACTGCCCTGTAATAATGGGTGCAATACGGGAATCCGGGGCAAAAAGTCAGGTTTGATTTGCCCTAAACCAAACCAAATCAGCATTATTCCAGTGATGATTGCCATCCACTGACGTAATTCGCTACCAATACCCGCCCATTGTCCGCTACTGAGTAAAACTGAACCGATTGTCCCAATCCCAGCACCAACGAGGGCATAACTCAGCATCCGCCCTAGGTTAAGCAATAGATGAAATTTTAATTGCTGTTGCCAGTTGGAATTTTCCTGTTTGTGAGAAAGTGAAAATGCCACACTCAAGGGTCCACACATCCCAAAACAATGGCCAAAACTCCCCAAGAAACCTAAGGCGATAATGAGAAAAAAATCTAGCATATTGGGAATGAGAAAAAGGTAATGGGGCAATGGGAAATGGAATAATTAAGGACAAGTTTCTTCAAAACAATTTTTTTATCCCTATTCACTACTGCCTATTCCCTATTCTCCCTGGAAGCAAGGACTTGGACAATTGCAGTATCTTGAATCATCTTTCCATTATGAGCTAATGCTTGATGATTGTTGGTATTCAGGCTAACGGTGATTTCATTTTTACCGAGTTTGAGATTTCCTAGATAATACCAAGAACTATTTATATATAAATGAGCGTGCCCTTCTCCGGGTTCGGGTGCAAATTTAAAATTAGTAATTTTAGCTTCTAAATTCCATCCTTTCATTGAGTCTTTATGAATAACTAACTTGATTGATGGAATCGGTTGACCTGAGGAAATTTCCATCATTTTATGTTGATGTTTGGCATTATGATTGTATTGTGCTTCTACGGCAGAAATTACGAGATTTTTACCTAGTAAACTGAGGCAAAGAATTGTACTTGATACTAAGAATATTTTTTTTAACATTTTGGTATAAAGTCAATTTCATAGTGTAGTTTTAGTGATACTTTGCCTTTTGTCAAAAGACAAGTTGTCAAAGTAAGTAAGGTTTAAATTTCAACGCACCAGCGATATCGCGTTATTCTAAATCAAAAAGACGCGGTAAAATCTATGAAGAGATGGATTTGGTTGTTGTTGTTGGTATTAGGAGCGATCGCTGTGATGGGTATTGGTGGATTTTTTATGCCACCTCAGGAGTCACCGATTGTGAAAGCGAGTATTGAAACACCACAACAGCAGATAAAATACCCGCAAGTTTCACCTTCTAAGCTTTTTGCCCACATTCAGCAATTGAATTTTAAGCGGTTTGCTGAAAAAGAGCGAGTACGCACCCGAAATTACATTTCATCGGAACTGAAAAAAAACGGATGGAAACCTGAGCTAGAAAGCTTTGCCGAGGGTGTCAATATTTTTGCCGAACGTGGGGGAACTGATAAAAACGCTGGTGCAATTCTCGTTGCTGCACATTATGACACCGTTGCCATATCGAGTGGTGCTGATGATAACGCTAGTGGTGTGGCTGTGGTGCTGGAAGTTGCCCGTCTCCTCGGTTCCCGTGCAACACCTCGGACTTTGCAGTTAGCTTTTTTTGATCAGGAAGAAGTCGGACTTTTGGGTAGTAAAGCTTTTGTAGCTTCTTCAGCCCATTTGGAAAATTTGGGCGGTGCCATTGTTATGGATATGGTGGGTTATGCTTGCCATACCCCTGGTTGTCAGAAATACCCAGCAGGTTTACCCATAGCCCCACCTAGCGATAAAGGTGATTTTTTGGCGGTAGTGGGTGATGCTGAACATTTGCCGTTACTGGGTGCTTTTTTTGTACAGGGTGGGGAATCTAGCCTACCAAGGGTACTCAGACTTCCAGTACCGGTTAAAGGGTTGCTGACACCGGATACATTACGCAGCGATCATGCACCATTTTGGCTCCAGGGTGTGGGTGCTGTGTTGGTTACAGATACGGCTAACCTACGTAATATTAACTATCATCAACTGGGCGATAAACCGATGGGAATAGACCGCAAATTTTTCAATGGAGCGGCACAGATTGTGATGGATGCGACTACGAAGTTGTTAGAAAGTCGCAGTAGTTTGAATACGCCAGCATCAAATTAGGTGGATGATGGCATTAATTTTTATCGGTTATGGGTGAAAGTTTAATCCGTCAAGTTGTTAATTTAAGGATGAAGGGAAACAGCTAATTTTAGTTAAAAGTTAAAGTCATATCATGTCCGGTTAGTTGCCCATTCCGGTAGAAAGGTTACATATAACGTCTCTACCTGGTTGGGGTTAAACAGATGTATTGAAGTAATACAGCACTTTGCAAGTAAATGAAGTACACCCCCTCCCCTTGGCAAGGGGAGGGTTGGGGAGGGGTATTTCTGTACCTCACAAAGTTGAAATTTGCTGTATCAAGGCAATTTCTAGTCCAAGACTTGACTCCTGCTAGTTCATTCTTGCCCAACTAGTACTCTTCCAGATACTAAAAAATAAAGTCGCAGCAACCATTGCCCCAAGATTCCATTTAACAGAAGACTTAAGCAAGCTTAAACCACGAGAAGACTGAGCAACTTCAGATTGAGTCTTAATTTGTTCCTTAGCTTTTGTGACTTGTGATAAAAGTTCAGTTTTTAATTCTTCAGGTTTTTTAGCAGCTAGCGAGTTACCTTGGCTCTTAAGGAAATTATTTATTTGTTCAGGAGTAGCTTGGCTCAGTTGCTGTTCTACTTGTTTTGCCCGTGCAAATTGCTGTTTGGATAAAGTTTGAGTTTGAGTGATATTTTGGTTATTAAGCCGAACTGTGTTCATAACTCCTAGAGGAATTGATAGCATAAAGAATATTGCACACAATAAACATAACCAAGAAAACAGCTTTAAAAGAAGTAATTCCCATTTACTGCGTGAATGCAATTCTCCAAAAAATACTAGTACAAACCCAATAAAAGGTACAGGTACTCGTTCAACTAATGCCCCTAAAGTTTGAAATTCCCAAGCGGGATTCATAAATTGAGGTGGAAAGAAAATTTCAATTACATCGAATAATGCTAATGCTAACAAACCGTAGCCTAGAGTTCGCATAATACCGATTGAGGCTTGCTGGCTGAAAGCAAAACTCTTTAGCTCCTGTACTAAGGGGATTAATCTGTCGTTGTTCGATTTAGTCATGTTTTTACAATATATAATAAAAAACTAAGATTTGGGAAAGCGAGGTTGCCAGTATTTATACCAGGATAACCAGGCATTTTCTAAAGTTTTATAAGCAACTTCTTCTGAAGAATTGTTTAATGGAATCGATAAATGTGTCCATAGACAACGCTTATCAAAAAGCGGCTCTTGACTGACTAACCAAGACATTAAACGTTTTGGTTGCAAATCGTATATATAGCGATTTTGCTTATACTGTGCATCGGTAAAAGTACTTTTGCCCTTTGGATTGATACAAGCACTGAGATAGGCTTGTTGCTGGTGAATTCCAACACTATAAAAGCCAATATTCTCACGATATCGCATAGTTGGAGGGGATGAGTTTGAAATATAATTTCCGATGAGTTTCTTGACATCATAAATTGTAGAATAATGCATTTTAATATTTAAATATACATTATTTTGAATGTATTGATAATGTTTTTGAGCTATCAGTTCAGGATTTTTTTCAGGTAGTTTGACTCCTGAATTACTGCTACTGAATTGCCATTGCGGCAATGGTACTTTTTCTGGAAAAATAAAGGCAGTAAATGTATATTTATCTGACGAAGGAAATATAATTTCTTTACTTAAATTAAAAATAACAGTACCAAAAGTGAGAGCTAGAAGCGGAATGCGAAGTTGTTTCCAGATATTCATTGTTCTTTAGGACTTCCTTAGTTTTTATCTGGTGCATTCATACGCATTAATAACCAGCAAAATAATCCAAATAATAATACTGCAATCAAAGAAAAAATTAATGAACCATCACCATGATGCCAGTATTGAAATGCTTTTTGCTGACCGTTAGCTACTAAAATCGCTAGCAAGGCAACACGTAATCCATTAACGATGAATGCCAAAATAATAGCTACTACTGGAATAAATATTTTTCGTATCAAGTTCTGGGGAAACATTAACAAAAAAAGTATTGCTAAACCCAGTAATTGAAAAACAGCTTCTGTTCCAGAACAGGCAGAATATACTTCTACACTTCCTGTCGGCAGATGAATATTCACATCATTACGCACAACATTAAAGCCAGAGTACCAAAGGACAAAGCTGGAGAACTTAGCAGTAAAAATAGATATATCAGTCAGAGAAGGAGGTAATAATTTAGGGACACCCAGGAAAAATAGTGTCAGTAATTGTGCCTGATATTGTCTTAATCCTTGAAAGCCAGAAGCTAGTAAAGCAAGAGCAATAGCAAAAATAAAAGGTAATAAATATAAAAAGCCGCCAAAACTTATTAAAGAGGCAGTTTTTAAAAGTACTATTGCAATGATTGATATACCTAACAAACTAGAGAAAATTCCACTTGACAAATTTAACTTATGACGTTCTTCCCAAATCAAACTAGATATAACACCCCAAAATAGAAAACTGCTTCCTAACAAATTAGAATTATTAGCTCTCAAAGTAAGTGTTAGGTGAATCGCAATTAAGCTAGCTGCTATACCTAATAACCAAAATTGAGAACTTTTTAACTGTTGGATGGTGGTGAAGTTAGTGGCTTTCATTATGGATGTATTAAATGAAAATCTCTAGTTGTACAGACTTTTGAAACCAAGCGTCTATACGTGAGTCAAAAATCAGGTAATTATCAGGTTGCGAAGTGACAAATCAGGGCTTGGCTTGAGCAGCGATCGCTCAAAATGATAGTGCTGAAAATTTTTCTCTAAAAAAGGATACAGCAAAACCAAGATTATCCAATTGCTCTGGAATTGTGATGGCAGTACTAAATTTACTATTTAAGTTATGAGTTTTGATTCAATAACCAAAACTCATAACTTTTGAAGAAATCTACCTCTTAGTTGAGATTATGAATCTAAGCTTTGATAGTATCTTCTTGTTGTTGCTTTTGCTTGCGGCGCATAGCTACACCAAAAGCACCGGCTGTTACTGTACCCAAAATAGTCAAAGGCTCAGGAACTGGAGTAGCGTCGGGGACTATTACTTGACCAGCACGTCCAAAGCGCAAGTTGTCAATTGCAAAACCTGCTGGCTCTGCACCGACCAAGCTGAATTGCAAGCCAGCGATTCCATCAAGACCATCATCAGTCACTAAGCCAAGAAACTCAATCCCTCTTTTTTCATTGAATACTGAGCCTATGAGTGAACCGTTCCTAGCGAATGCTTTAATCGCAGTTCCACCAATAGCATCAAAAAAGCCGCCATCCAATCCTACCCCAGCTATATCCTTATCAAACAAAATACTAATAGCACCGTTAAATCTAGGTGAGCCTGACAAAACTGGACTGGTTGGGTTAGAACCATCCCCTGTAATAAATGTGGTAGGTGAGGTTGGATCTAAAGCTAGTGAAGCAGTAGGAGTACCATTGACTACTCCACTAGGCGCAGCACCAGAGGGAAAAGGTGCTACACCTACGGTCTGACCTTGGAAAATGCCACCAAATCTTACAGTTGGCCCATTAGCATCACCACCGTAGTTAGATGGTGTATAAGTGGGATTAACTGTATTAACTGAAAATTCGCTAAAAGTGATTTTTCCGGAATCTGGTGTGAAGGCAGATTGGTCAATTCTTTTAATGCCTGCAGCGCTTGCTGTTGCTTGAAAAGCTAGGCTAGAAACTGACAGCGCTGATACCAGGCCTAAAAAACTAATGTACTGAAACTTTGTACAAGCCTTCAATACTTTATCTAAGACTTCAAATCTAGTCATTGAATTAACTCCTGTTCAACAAATAAAGGTTGGTGGTAGATGTAACCCAGGAGTGAAATTTTAGTTATTCCCTCAAAGCAATTAATTGCATTGCACATCACAAAGAATGTCACAGGCAATCAGTAAGCCTACAACAAACAAAAAGAATGTATAAAAGAAAAGCAACTTAAACGTTTAACCGTGTTTTTGTCTTTGAGGTTCTAGCAATGTTTTTTTGGAATTGCTTTGATACCTACAATATCCCACACAAGTATGTGTACGTATATTACTGACTCTAATTTACACAAACTTAATGGAATATTTTTTATTCATTACTCAAAAAAAAAGATAAAAGCTTTGTATAGTAAGGGCTGGTTACATTTATGTATTTTTAATGTATGTAAAATTAATGTAAATTTATCTCTATGGCTGGAATACCCATATGTTGCAGAAGAATCTGTTTTTGTGTTTGAAGCTGGGAGGATTTAGGAGTTAGGAGTTAGGAATTAAGAGTAATGGTATTACTTATACTTTTTGTTTGTACAACATATGCTTTCTTTAGTTATTTCCTAATTACTAAAAAAAAGCCTATCTTGCAGTGGAACTATTTTAGGAAAGCCAACGTCTTGATGCAGTCAAGCAACTCAAACAAAGATTAGATACTTATTAGATTTTCTTCCGGAAAAGACCGTAAAAACTTGGAAAACTTGTCCAGAGAAAATCCATTGTCGCTCATAAAATCACACGCATGAGATTACGCTTTTTCCTCCTCAGCGTCATCAGCATTATGCTGCTATCTTCTCCAACTAAAGCTGCTCGCTTGGAATCTTGGAATTTTGATGCTGCTCAAAATCAACTAAACATTACGACTGATTCTGGGATTCAACCAAGAGCTTTTTTGATTAACAACCCAACAAGACTTGTTATTGATTTACCAGGAACAAATCTTGATGGTAATACAGTCCGGGAACGGTTTGGTTCCGCAGTTCAAGAAATTCGGATTGGAAAGGTTGATGATAATACCGCTAGACTGGTAGTTGAATTAGCTCCAGGGTACACTGTTTCTCCTGAGAAATTACTAATTAAAGGAGATTCATCTTCTCACTGGATAGTAAAATTCTCTTCAATTGAAAAAGGTGCCATTACAACATCATCTAGTGAAGAAAAGATTCCCGTCCAAATAGGCAATAATTCAACATTTGCTGGGGTTGTTCCTTTAAGCAAAGAAATATTCCAACTCAGTTCTCAAGTAAAAAGATTGATGTCTCGCTACAGTTCTCTCTCACCAGGAATGTTTTTCGTCGATTTACAAACAGGTGAGTATTTAGATATCAATGGAGAAAAAATATTTCCCGCCGCAAGTACGATTAAATTTCCGATTGTTATTGCTTTATTCCAAGAAATAGATGCAGGTAGAATCAAGTTAAATGAAACTTTGGTTATGCGACGTGACTTGGTTACAGAAGGGTCTGGAACGATGCAATACAAGCCTGCTGGAAGTAAATTTAGTCTATTGGAAACCGCCACCAAAATGATGACTATCAGCGATAATACCGCTACAAATATGATTATTGATAGATTGGGCGGAAAGTCTAAGTTGAATCCCAGATTTCGCAGTTGGGGATTACAAAATACTGTCATTCGCAATCTGCTAGGTGATTTTAAAGGAACTAATACAACCAGTGCTAAAGATTTGGTGCGACTGTCTGCGTTGATTTCTAATAACAAATTACTGAGCAGTAAAAGCCAATCCCAAGTTTTGGATATCATGCGTCGTTGCCAAAACAAAAGCTTGTTAACAGCAGGTTTGGGTAAAGGTGCCGTAATTGCCCATAAAACAGGGACCCTGGGAGTAATACTTGGAGATGCTGGGATTGTACAAATGTCAACAGGAAAGCGTTATTTGGCAGGAATTATGGTAAGAAGACCTTTTGGTGATGCAGGGGCAAGAGATTTTATCAATCAAGTTTCCCGTTTGGTGTATGGCTATCTAGACCAACCAAAAGTCAGTCAACGGTAATACCGCTTACGGTAAGCTACCGTGTATACAAGTTGAAAAAACACAGACATCATCAACTTTAATCTATTGCCTGATGCATTAATTGAAGCAAGGTTGACCGCCAAAACACAAGCCGAAGCTAAAACTAAAGCAAAGCTGGGCGATCGCACACCACAGCAACTTTCCTTGATTTAACATCAATGGAGGTCTAAAAATCCTCCATTGATAAGTTTTGCTAATAAGCATTAATCCTCAGTTTTAGCATACTGCCAAGAAATAAATGCCCTGAGCTGTTAAACCGCACGTTTGCCACTGGTTGCAGTCCCTTGTGCGTGTCGCTTTGCGACTCAACGCATATAATTTTTCCGAAATTCACCAATGGATACACCAAAATAAGAACGTAAATGTTTTAATCTGATAAGAGTATTTTCCTGTGAGTGAAGATTTATGACATCGGCACCAAAGTTGCTAACCGAGCCGTTTTTGCAACTACCAACTGAAACTTCAGTAGGAATAGTTTGGTTTACTGAATTTCCTGGTGATGGTCATCTGGTCGCATACGGTGAAAACCTTCTGACAACTGTCTTTGCCAGAACGACCAAACTCCCTGGTATCCGCGAAGACCCGCAATCCCGAGTAGGAAATCAAACCGTGGACGGTGAAGTATATAAAGAACCCGTTATGCGTCATATTTGGCGACACGAGGTGGAACTTACTGGGCTGACTCCTGGCACCCCCATTTGTTATCTGGTAACGAGTGTGCGAGAAGATGGCGAGAGTGTCAGCAGCCGAATTTTTACTTTGATACCCAACCCACCTCCTGCTACTCCGTTAAAAATTCTCCTCACTTCAGATCATCAGCTAAAGCCAATGGTGGCGGCAAACTTGCAAAAGGCGGTGGAAACAGTTGGTAAAATCGATTTAGTTTTGTTCGCTGGAGATTTAGTCAATGTCAGCGATCGCGCTAGTGAATGGTTTGATGATAATCGCGGTGGTGCCTTCTTTCCTTGTCTGCAAGGTCGTGCTAAATATGAAATGGAAAAGAATGGCGTTAAAACAATCTACACTGGTGGCGAAATTCTGCAATCTGCTCCCATGTACACCTGCATTGGCAATCATGAAGTTATGGGTCGGGTTGCTTGCGGCAGTATCAACGATGAATTTGATGATACGATTCCCCGTGCAGTTGCAAAAGAGTTATATGGCGAATCTGACGAGAAATCTCTAAAAGAAAAGTCTTTTAACACTGATACCTACGAACACATTTTCACCTTACCGCAAAGTCAAGAAGGTGGAAAAACTTATTATGCAGTCACTTATGGTGATATCCGCTTGGTAGTACTCTATGCTACTAATATGTGGCGGCATTTCCGTACTAATCAAGGGTATAAAGGTAAATACGCAGAACCAGAAGCAGATTTATAGCAACCGCCAAGGCGGTTATGGTATAAACTGGAAGTAATCCCAAATGCTCCTTACGTGCGATCGCATTTATTTCGATGCCCAAACCCTACAGTTACGACCTCCGTCTGAAAGTCATCCAAGC
>JAHHGZ010000058.1 GCA_019359595.1 Cyanomargarita calcarea GSE-NOS-MK-12-04C | reverse complement strand
TGGAACCACACTGAACCATCCCGAACTCAGAGGTGAAACGCTGCTGCGGCGACGATAGTTTAGGGGTAGCCCTACGCCAAAATAGCTCGGTGCCAGGATTAATTTTAAATCAAAAAGCCTTCTCTTTTAATAAAGAGGAGGCTTTTTGATTTTGCCTGATTTTATTTTATGTTTTCTTCCAATTTTCGCGAAAGAATAAGGAACAGTCCTTGTTAAATGGTGACGAATTACATCTTCATCACAAAAAGCCAGATAATTATACGGATACGATAGAAATTTAAATTTATTATTCCCCAAGTGGGTGGACGGCGTTTCCTCTACCAACACTCAGAACGAGGACAAAAGAACGCCGACTTTATCTAATATCGCCCGACTCGTTGACTTTTAGCTAATTTTGTGTATTAATTTCAACAGCTGTTACCATTACTGGTTGTTGATACAAAGGCACTGTAAAGGTGACTGTTGAACCAAGTCCTTCACCCAGGCTGTAAAAATGCACTTCTCCACTCATTGCTTCTACTAGCTTTTGGGATATTGCCAGTCCTAAACCAGTACCGCCATACTGACGAGTGCGGGAACTATCAACTTGCGAAAACAATTGAAATAGTTTGTCCTGTTTGTCCAGAGAAACACCAATACCAGTGTCTGCAACACGGACTCGCACCATACCAGGGAATTCCTGGTCTTGACAGATGACTTTTTTGCGAATTACATCAGTACTAATAGTTATACCGCCTTCATGGGTAAATTTAATCGCATTATTAACAAGATTGAGCATTACTTGCTTGAGACGCTGATAGTCGCTGTAGACAAGAATTTCATCAGAAGTTTCGGGCATTTGCATCAAAAAACCGAGGTCTTTCTGCGAGGCTTGCAAGCGCATGAAATTATCAACATCGCTGAATAAATCATCCAACTTGACTGGACCGAGGTCTAATTCCATTTTGCCTGCTTCGATTTTGTGGAAATCTAAGATATCGTTCATGATATCGAGCAGGTGGATGGAGGATTTGTGGGCCTCTTCGAGAAAGTTTTGTTGTTCTTCTGGATCGTCTGCCATGCCATCAAGGATCAGCTTCAGAAAGCCAATCATGCCATTAAGTGGAGTGCGAATTTCATGGGAAACGTTGGCAAGAAACTCGCTTTTGAGACGAGATGCTTCTTCGGCTTGTTGACGGGCAGCTTCTAATTCTTTGTATAAAGTGGCATGAGCGATCGCGGTTCCTAACTGGTCTGCTCCCTCTTTGGCTAGTTCTAGTTCATCGTTCGTCAACCCTAAACAATCAGTGTTGACTGCGATCGCAATCAATCCATTCGGCTGATCTTGATGGCAAGTTGCAACCACTAAAATCTTTTGGTGTTGAAATTGCGGGTGCTGGGGTTCTTGCACTAGAATCGGCTCTAAAGTTGCCAAAGCTTGAGCAAATGCAGGTTCTGTTGCTATATCTATTTCTATACCCCGCATTGAGCTAACTTCTCTTGAATGGTACTCCGCGATCGCTACTACTTTTTGGTTTTTAGGCTGATACGGAAAAATTATACAACGCTCTAAGCGCAATGCCTGCCCCAAAGAGTCTACTGTTTGCTGCCAAATAATATTCAAATCCAGCGTCCGCCGAATATTTCTAGTAATTTGGGTTACCAGCTTTTGATGTTTTTGGGAACGTAGAGCCAACTCTAACTGGGTTGGCGGTTTTGATAATACGTTAATTTCTTGTTTATTAACTGTAGTTTGCAATACTCGTCCCATCACCAAGACAGATGTGGCGGTGCTACCCAGTGTCGGCATAATCGGACTGATTGTTAGATCCAACTCCAACAACTGCTCGTAATAGCTAAACCAACACTGACACCTTTCAGGCATCAAACTTGTTAAAATTCGTTGCAATCTTTCCAAATAAGCAGCCCGATCAACCGGAGTGAGGGCTTCATTGCCATTACATTCACGATTCGGGTGGTTTGCTTTAGTAGTAGTATTAACAATTTGCTCAAGTTGGCATCCAGTAGCTTGTGCTTCTGAAGGATTGGTTTTTTGCCAATAAAAAGTTAGATAGCGTGCTGCCCCATCTTGGGTGTAAACCAATTCGGGACCCAGTTGTGCTAATGAACCATCGGTGTTAGTGGGAACGGATTCCAGATTCTGAGACAATATATTCAGCAGTTGAGAATTGACAGTAATACTCATGACTCGAGTTGAATAGACAAACGGCAACCCAGGGAAGTTTCGCGAATCGCTGCATAAAGTTTGGCATAAATTTTTACAATGATTGCATAATTGCCTGGGTACTTCTGATTGTCGTGGAGTCTAGTATGTCAAATTTTACATTTTTTCGGCTATACAGGCAGTAAAATTTTGCTTAATCGTTCCATTCACCGCGAGGTGGTACAGGTGTCAGATGGCGGTTGCGCGTCAGTTCATCATCTCTTGGGATCTCGCCTCTCAACCACTGGCGAATTGCCACCTCAATCACTTTGCTGGGGTCGTTGGTTAAATGCTTGATTTGTTCGATTAACTCTGAGTCGATACGGATAGCGATTTCTTCCTTATCTAGTTCTCTTTGCTCTGCATCGGTAGCCTTATCTTTCATATTCATAGTTTGATATGCTCGCTTATTTGTTTTCAAGAAAGACTTTGTAAACAGCTTTATTCACACTTCGGATTTATTACGCGGGTGGCGAGGAACAATGAAGTCTGCTTTCATCCAGTTCTTCATGCTTATTCTAATCTCCCGGTCAAGTAATGCCAGATGCTATAAAATTAGCTTCATCATATCCTTGAAATTACATCAGTCCTTCGGCATGAGTTTTGAATACTCCCTCCACAGGTCACTACTACATTTCTTCGAGGAGTGGATTTTGCTCCTCGACTCTTTGACATTTCTACGGACTTGCAACAAAACACCCGCCTAAAAACAATTTTCGTAAGCAAACATACTTTGTCCAGGGGAGGAGTGTCAATAATTATCCCCTTTTTAGAGATTTTTGACACTCCTCTGACTTGAAGTCACGGGATTTTTAACTTATAAGCAATGCTACCGCTTTGCCCACCACCAGAGCACCTTAACTCTAGGAAGAGGCATTACTTGTACGGTTGCCACATCCCTATTGGTGGTGTAGCCGCAATTTTTTCATATACTATGAATGAACTATTTTATCTTATAACGTGGATGCTATTCCTCTTATGCAGCGTCCTAGCCCAGAAAGCATTAAAATACGTTAAGTAAATAGCTTTTTTAACCTTCGTTGCTAAAAGCAAGTATATGACTGACGTTCCCGCAGTTCGCATTCGCAATTTTTGTATTATTGCTCATATAGACCACGGGAAATCTACCCTTGCCGATCGCCTCCTGCAAGTCACAGGCACGGTGGGAGATCGGCAGATGAAGGAACAATTTCTCGATAATATGGACTTGGAACGGGAGCGCGGCATTACGATTAAGCTGCAAGCTGCCCGAATGAACTACAAAGCTCCTGATGGTCAAGAGTACGTCCTCAACTTGATTGATACTCCAGGGCATGTGGATTTCTCTTATGAGGTGTCCCGTAGTCTTGCCGCTTGTGAAGGCGCACTTTTGGTGGTAGACGCTTCTCAGGGTGTGGAGGCTCAAACCCTGGCAAATGTCTATTTAGCATTAGAGCATAATCTCGAAATTATCCCAGTTTTGAACAAAATTGACCTTCCTGGGGCGGAACCAGACCGGGTAGCTGGTGAAATTGAGGAAATCATTGGTTTAGATTGTAGCGGCGCAATTCTCGCTTCTGCCAAAGAAGGAATTGGCATCTCCGAGATTTTAGAAATGATTGTGGAGAAAGTTCCACCACCACAGAACACCATCGATAAACCCTTACGGGCATTGATTTTTGATAGCTATTATGACAGTTACCGGGGTGTAATTGTTTACTTCCGGGTGATGGATGGCAGCCTCAAGAAGGGAGATAAAGTCTACCTGATGGCCTCAGAAAAAGAATACGTCATTGACGAAATTGGTGTCCTATCTCCCACTCAGAAGCCAGTTGAGGAACTCCATGCTGGTGAGGTAGGATACTTTGCAGCGTCAATTAGAGCCGTGGCTGATGCCCGGGTAGGCGATACAATTACTCTATCGGCAAAGAAAGCGTCTGAGGCATTGCCGGGTTACACCGAAGCTAATCCAATGGTCTTCTGTGGGATGTTCCCCATTGATGCCGATAAATTTGAAGACTTACGCGAAGCCTTAGAAAAGCTGACTCTCAATGATGCTGCCCTGCATTACGAACCAGAAACCTCTAGCGCGATGGGGTTTGGCTTCCGTTGCGGGTTCCTCGGGTTGCTGCACATGGAAATTGTTCAGGAACGTCTGGAACGCGAGTATAATCTGGATTTGATTATTACAGCACCTTCAGTAGTTTACCGGGTGACAACAGTTAAGGGTGAGGAACTCTATATCGATAATCCCAGCCGCTTACCAGATTCTAACGATCGGCAAAAAATCGAAGAGCCTTATGTCAAAGTCGAAATGATTACTCCGGAAATCTACGTAGGGTCGCTGATGGAATTATCGCAAAATCGACGCGGTGTCTTCAAGGATATGAAGTACCTTACCCAAGGGCGCACCACACTTACATACGAGTTACCCTTGGCAGAAGTTGTAACTGATTTCTTTGACCAAATGAAATCGCGATCGCGCGGTTACGCCAGTATGGAATATAACCTCATCGGCTACCGCGAAAATCCTTTAGTCAAGCTGGATATTATGATTAACGGCGATCCAGTTGACTCCTTGGCAATGATTGTCCACCGCGATAAGGCTTATAATGTTGGACGTTCGATGGCTGAGAAGCTAAAAGAACTGATTCCCCGCCATCAATTTAAGGTACCAATTCAAGCAACTATTGGTAGTAAAGTTATTGCCAGCGAAAATATTCCTGCACTGCGAAAGGACGTGCTTGCCAAGTGCTACGGTGGTGACATCAGCCGGAAGAAGAAACTCTTGCAGAAGCAGGCAAAAGGTAAAAAGCGGATGAAATCTGTCGGTACCGTGGATGTACCACAAGAAGCTTTTATGGCAGTACTGCGTTTGGATCAAGAATAACCCCTAACTCCCTCCCCGCTTGGACGGGAGGGGAATTATTATTTTGAAGAATTAGATTTCTGTGATTATTAGACTCTATGAACCAAAAGATTTAAAAGCAACCGTTGAACTTTGGTATCGAACTTGTCGTATTTTAGTTTACAAAAGCCCTTACAAAAATATAGTCGTCTTAAGAAAATGGGATTACCATCCCGTTACCGTTTATTTTTTCGAGCATTTAAAGAACAAAAAGCTATTATAATTTTTTGGTTGGGATTTCCTCGTAAAGAAGGAGATAAAAATGATTGCTACCAAGTTTTTACTGAAAAAGTGAAAAATGGCGATTTTCCTGAAAACCTGGATGAATTACTTGCAGAATGTGACGTTAATGAATCTGAATAAGGGAACACCAGAAAATAAATTATCCCTAATCCAAAATTAACCTGTAGGAAAAGCAAGACATTGCGCATCCCGCAGGGTAGGAGTATCGTCATTGCCGTCAAGTTAAGGCTGATGCCCATATGTCAAGTGACCTTTGGGCATTACTGGCACCTGCGGATAGCTTTAATACCATTTCTTTATGAAGATGCGCCTAATTAGCCCACGCAGGTGGGCTTTGTACCCCTCCGGGGAAGCAAGCAACGTATAGCCGAGCCAGTGCGTTGGGCGGCTCCGCCGACTTGAAGCACCTGGCGCCCACCCTTCTAGGGTGTGGGTGAATAAAGCGCAACCTCATACAGAATTGGTATAACAAGACCTAGTGTCCGATGATTTTCTACAAGCCAAGGTATAAGCGTATAATTGCTGCCACAACTTGAAAATCAAATTGTTGGCTTGATATAGTGATGAAAGAGGAACTGGAATTAAACCAAATTTTTGTAGACCCGATGTATCAAAAACGAGGCGTTAGTTTAGCACTACTGAATAAAGCCAAAGAAATTTGTCCTCAAGGCTTAAGTTTGCATACATTGCAGCAAAATAGGATAGCTTGTGTTTTCTATGAAAAACAAGGCTTTCAAGCGAGGAAGCTATCCATAAACGAAATTAACGGGCAACCAAATACTGAATACTATTGGATACCATAGTTTTTTTATTTAGTCAAATTTTGTATGCAAATCATCCTTGGGGATCAAATTAGTTGTAGTCTAGTTAGTATTATGCACTTTTTTTGTTTTCCCAGGCATTTAGGATGCTGAAAATATGGATAACACAAGATTTGATATCCATCAAATTGATGGTGTGGACTACAAGGATGTAGAGCCGATTTTGGATGATTACCAGGATGCCTTAATCAATCTATTTACAAATTCTCCTGAAGGATGGATATATTTACAAAGCAATCCAACTCAAACGGGTTTTTGGATTGCACAATTAATTAACTATGGATATTGTCATGAGGGTTTGACTTTATCACAAATGACAAAAAATGATGTTCAATTAGTTATAGAAGAACTGTTCCCTCGAAAAATATCGCTATTATCTCCTGAAGATATTGATTATGCAATTCCAGAATTAATAGCTTTTTGGCAATTTCTCAAGCGTCAATTTCATTTAGTAAGGGATACAGATGAAATTTTAGCTTATCTAAACAAAATACAGTCAAAATACAGCGGCATTATCAACGATTCATCCAGATTTGGGATGGCAAAGTCTTTTATAACAATGGGGCAAAATGCTGGATTTGATATGACAACAGAGGAAGGCATAAAAGCATTTATGGATGTTTGTAATGCCAATAATGTTTCTCAACTTGTATTTGAAACAAAAAGGCTGTCTTCCTTATTACCAGAACTCAATCCAACAGAATTTGACTTGGATATTGCCACAAATTCTCGTCACCAGGAAGTTTCTGCACAAAAGCGCAAGAAGACAGGTGATATAACAAAGTCCGGGAGCAAGCCAAAGCGCAAGAAAAGTAAATCATAGCATGAGCGTCTGTACAAGTTTTGGGACAAGTCTAATAGCAAAGTATTACCAAACAATAAGGTAATTATTCACTCCGCCCAGGAAAATCGTAGAAACCCTTGATTTTTACTTGACAGGTAGGGGAGAGTGTGAACGGTTACGTAACCTTTGTAAGAGTAATTTCTCTCGACCTCAGATTTCATCTTCAGTTCGTCAAATGCATTACCTATGAAGAAGAATACTCCTCTTCAAATTCTGCCCAAGGTATTAAATTTGCTAGAATCACCCAACGATTATCCGATGATAACTTCCCTGAAAACGGAAGTTCAAAGTTTTCTGGTGAGGTTATTGCCTGCCCCTGTTTTCGGTACATAGCTACTAAGGCCCACTCTTGTGTGCTAGTCACGTAGATGCAAGGATTTTGGACTATATTACCTTCTTGTCTTGCACCTGAATATACTTCTTTGGTATGAAAATCTAGAGAACATAGCTGATATCTTGCAGCTTGCGTATAAACCATAGATTTATAATTTTGTAAGTTACGAAACATCCGATAACAACAAAGTTGATTTTTAGTCCATTAAAATGGACTTACGCTATTAGACAGGGACTTATAGTCCCTGACGGGTAGGGACATGAATCGATTTACCTGGGTAATAGCTATGATTATTTTGACATTCTATTTTTGAGGTGCAAGATATCAGATAGGCTTTTCTTGTTTTTTCAGCAACCCCTAATTAACGTTATACAACTTAGGTTTGACTTACCGAAATGCAAAAAGACTCCAAGAAGCTTACAATACCTTTAAAGATGCTATTGACACTGTAGATTACCTACGTGGGGAAATAATTTCAGGGGATGAGGCAAAGCAGAAATTAGCTGAGGAATGGAATCAACTCTATTTACAGATGGTAGAAGTGTGCTTGAGTTTGAGTAAGGAAACAGATGCTATCGAATACATTGAGCGCAACAAAACCCATATCTTATCTGAACTTCTTGCTACCCGTCAACTCTTCGCGGAAGGAAAATTACCAGAAGCAGTGCGAAAAGAACTGCAAAAATTGCGGTTAGAAATTGATATAGAAAAACGCCGTCTTGCAGTTGATAAACAACCAGATTATGGCCATATCAATCAACTGCGTCAGCGATATAACGAACTTTATCCACTTGAACATATTCAGTTTGAGCAAATCCAAAATCTTATAGATGACGGTACAGCAATTATCCAATGGTATATCTTTGGAGATTGTTTCCGCACTTTCATCATCACCCATCACCGTCCCGAACCTATCATTTGGCAATCCTCTAATGAAGATTTAAAGAATTTGCACAAATGGCGTGATGATTATCTGGCAGCATACTATGCACCAAGGAACGCAAAAACTGAAACAGAACAAGAAAAATTACAAAAACAGTGGGAAAATAGCATAAAATCTCGTCTTCAGCAGCTAGCTGAGATTTTACACATCAATCAAATTCTAGAAAATTTATCAAATATTTCCCCAAATATAGACCAGTTAATTCTCGTTCCTCACCTCTACTTGCATATTTTACCACTTCATGGTTTGCCGATTTCCCAAAATGCAGGAAATTATCTGTTTGACTTATTCCCTCGTGGTGTCAAGTATGCTCCTAGTTGCCAAATTCTACAACAGGTACAGCAACAACAACGTCAAGAATTTCAACATTTCTTTGCAATTCAAAACCCCACACCAGATTTGTATGAACCATACGACCAAGATTTAGGAATTGTGAGAGCTATCAGCAAACAGTTTCAGCATTCGTACATCTTTTTATACTTATTAATAATAGCCAATCTCAAAAAATAAAGCTTGCGAGTGACGCTTATGACTGGTTACTCAATTTACTTTGTTCTTACAAGAAAATACTTTATACCTATCATCAAGCACGTCAACGTTACCAAGAAGCAAAAGTAATATACAGCTATTTACAAAACAAAATCCAAATATTTAATAATCTTCTCAGAACTTCAACATCATTATCCGAACTCAAGAAATTACTAATAGAACTTCCGACAAAAAAACTTGATTACACCAGATGTTTACAAGATTTACAAACACATCTAATTACCATAGATACAAATATTGCTAATTACAAAACTTGCTCGGATAAAATTGTAGCTATTGATGGTGTTGATAGTTCCCTATTTTGGCAAGATTTTCTTGATAAAGACTGTCAAAAAATCTTTAAACAAATCCAAATCGATATTAAATATCTTTCACCTGGTCAAGAATTATTTGGAGAGATTGTGAACACGATTCGAGGTCTTGTAGAAATACAACAAGCCGAGAGCGATTACCAAATACAACAACTCCTGCGCGACAATGAAACAGCAGCAAAGGAACGCGATCGCCACCTGAATAAAAGCGTTGGTGCATTGAGTTTTGGTCTAATTACAACCTCAATGGTTACTAGTAATTCTCGTTACCTAATCGCCCAAAGCCCAGGTAAGTATCCTACCCGACCTCCCTTTAAAGATAGTGCTTGGACAGATTTCTTTCTTTCTCTTGCAGTGGGAATTTGTTTCGGTTGTTTGGCTGGCGGAGCTTGGTGGAAATTCAGCCCTTATATCCAATCCTCTAGCCACCGTAGGGACTACAACGCCGCGACAAAGAAACTTGATGCCTTCCTAAAGCTATTAGAAAATAAATCAAATTTGTTTACAGATGAATTCAGAAAAGAGTTACTAGAGCTAATTGAAAGCAAGCCTAACGAAGTGGTGAAACTGTCAGATGCTATCTATTCCTGCTGTGAATCCAAAACTCAAATAAAAAAGGAGTTAAAAAATATTCAAAAATCTTTATGTAACAAAAGTAGTGTTCACAAAGACTATAAAGAAAAGCTAATAAATACAATTAAAATCAGTAAGCAACTGTAAAAAATGACAATAGCTACCTTGCGGGGATTGTTCATTCTTGATTTAGGAATTTCTAGTGATCTAGGCTTTGAAATTCAATCTCTCTTAGATTAGACATAGCGATAGAACTGTGAGGAGTTTAAGCGAGGATTGTAATCCCCACTCTCTAATTCGTAGAGGGTGGGGAGGATGTCAATTTTTCTGATTAACGATCTACTGAACCCATCACAACATCAATACTACCCAGAATGACAAAAATATCTGCTACTTTTGTACCTCGGATTAATTGAGGAAGAACTTGTAAATTATTGAAATCTGCTGGGCGAATTTTCCAACGCCAAGGGAAGATATTATCATCTCCGATAATATAAATTCCCAATTCTCCTCTCCCCGATTCAATCCGTACATAATGTTCCCCTTTGGGGATTTTGAAGGTAGGTGCAACTTTTTTACCCATATACTGATAATCAAATTCATTCCACTCAGATTTAGCACCATCTGCCATCCGTTTAGCATTCAAATTTTCATAAGCCCCGCCAGGTAAACTTTTCAGTGCCTGATTAAGAATCTTAATCGACTCTCGCATCTCCCCAATTCGCACCAAATACCGAGCAAAGCAATCTCCCGCTGTATCCCAAATTACTTTCCAATCAAAATCGTCATAGCATTCGTAGTGGTCAACCTTTCGTAAATCCCACTTCACCCCAGAAGCCCGTAACATTGGGCCAGAAATGCCCCAATTAATCGCTTCTTCTCGACTGAGGACTCCTACTCCCTCAACTCGACGACGAAAAATGGGGTTATTAGTAATCAACTTCTCGTACTCATCAATCTTTGGTAAAAAGTAATCGCAAAAATCTTCACATTTATCCACCCAACCGTAGGGTAAATCAGCAGCAACCCCAGAAATGCGAAAATAATTGTTATTGACCATGCGGTAGCCCGTCACAGCTTCAAATAAGTCAAGAATGAACTCGCGATCGCGTAAGGTGTAAAATATTGGAGTCTGTGCGCCAATATCTCCAATAAATGGCCCTAACCACAGCAGATGATTGACAATTCGAGTTAGCTCCAGCATGATTACCCGAATGTAGCTGGCACGTTTGGGTATTTGAATATTCGCTAGTTTCTCAACAGCATTCACCGTAACTGCTTCATTAAACATTCCTCCGTAGTAATCCCAGCGACTAACGTAGGGTACATACATAATATTTGTCCGATTTTCCGCAATCTTTTCCATCCCCCGGTGCAGATAACCGATGACAGGTTCGCAGTCAACAACATCCTCTCCATCCAAGGTGGCAATAATCCGAAAGCACCCATGCATGGAGGGATGATGGGGACCAAAGTTAATCACCATTGGTTCGGTTTTAGTTTCAATTCTGCCCATAAAAAAGACCCTAATATTTATCTATTAACCAGACGCATTTAGTGTAGGGATTTTAAGGGCTGGTGTCTTTCAAATTAGTCCGATTTTTTGCAGATTTGTCTGATTGCCTAAGTCATCTCATATTTGCTGAATACTCTTGGGAGTTACACCCAACAGTCGTTTCGTGTGAAAATTCAGATGACTTTGGCTGGCAAAACCAACACTTTGGGCAATTTCTGATATCGCCATTTCGCTTTTTAAAAGTAATTCTTTAGCACGTTCTACACGAGTGCGAATCACATATTTATGTGGAGTCATCCCTGTAGATTGTTTAAACAACAGGGAAAAGTAATGAGGACTCATGTGTACGAGGGCTGCCAACTCTCCCCCACGTAATTTAGCTTAGGGTTCACAGCCTCAATGCTTATACCTAACGAAATTTTAAATTATCTTTCACTTTTAAAACACTAGATATCATTAGTTTAATTTGAACTACTCATCGGCATCAAAATCTACTTTACCGTAAATATCCTCTAATATTATTTGAAATTGAATAGAGGCTAAAGATATTGTGATATCTAAATTTTCATATTCTGAAAAAATCCATTTATTATTATCTGCTTTACTATATTGTTCAACGTGCGTTGTGTACTGGTCAATCAGCAGATATTCCTGAAAACTAGAAATGGTGCGATAAGCCGCAAATTTTTCAGCCCGGTCGTAATTTTGGGTAGATTTTGAAAGTACCTCAACTATCATCAAGGGATTGGTAATAGTATCTTTTCTTCCTTCTTGCAATTGCAGTGGAGTTGCGACTACCACAACATCAGGATAGGTATGAATTCGTTTATTTGGAATCCATAATCGTTGGTCTGTGACAAAAACGCGGTAAGGTTGACGTTTGAGGGCAAAATTGAGCGCGGCATAAAAGTTACCAGCAATTTGGTTGTGATTGGGTGTTCCTCCTGTCATCGGGATAATTTGACCATCAATATATTCGTGACGTTCTTCAGAATTTACCTCTAGCTCTAAGTATTCTTCCGGTGAGTAGTAGCGTTGTTCTGAAATAATCATGGAATTTCAACTCCCACAGATATTAGTTGTTGCCGCTTGTTTGCTTTCAATTACTTTCTGCTATTTAAAACGCAGAGGGACGCTAAGGTAAGCGCAGAGTCACGCGGAGTCTTTGTTGAATATTTCGCTACGAACTTATGAAATTGTCTAGTTGGGACTACTCAAACACATACTTTTCAGCAACTTTCCAGTAACGTGAGAACCGCTTCAAGTCAATAAAACCGTCATGCTCAAAAAATGGTTCTACTTCAAATATTTCCAAATCTAGAGTTTTTTCAATTTCATCGCAGATAGCATCAAATCGAGGGCTAACACTATCTGCCGTCACCACTTGATTGCTGTTGTGTTCCTTCGCAAAATCTACAACACACGAAGCTACATCACCACGACGAATCACCACAGGTAACTCTAACAAGCATTCATAAATAAAAGTGATGCGTTTCAAACTTAGTTGCCATTCTTCTATCAGAGCATCATCCCACACCCAGATGGCGGGGGCATCAGGATATTCTAGAAGTGCAGGGTTGTTGGGACTCAAACAGTCACCGTGTATCCAAATAATTGGTTTTGTCATCTTCTCTTCCCCTTCTGCCAACTTTGACTATTAGCCTGTTTACTAAACTGAGCTTCCGGAAAAAGCTTCGGCTCCAATTCTTCATAACTTCCCTCAAAGTCACATTTACCTTTGAGAGGACACTTTTTACAATAAACGCCTTCTGTGTATCTTTCTAAATTTTCACGGTTAAAAAAATACGGTTTGTGGCTAAAAGTGCTAGCTACCCACTGCCATGACATATTATTACTAGCTGGGTCACCATCAAGAAGATGTTCGAGAAACCATTTTGCACCGGCTTGCCAGCGAATGAGCCGCCAATGCACTATATAAGCTGCCATCCACATTCGCATATGGTTGTGGAGGTAGCCAGTTTCTACTAATTGACGGCTGAAACTGTCGATGCAAACTAATCCAGTGCTACCTTCTTGAATTTCTTCAGGTAATTCTGGCGCGTATTCCGCAACGATATAGCCTGTTTTATATTCTTCCTGGTCTTTCCAAATATCATCTTTGAGTTTGGCATATAATCTTTGCCAATAGTCGCGCCACCCTAATTCGTTGATGAGTTTAGTTGCGTCGTCTTTGTGAGTGACTTTATCGAGGGTATAATCTCGAATTTCTCGCAAGCTAAGAACGCCATAACGAATGTAAGGTGAAAGTCTAGTTACAGCACCTGTGAGGAAGTTCCGTGATTTTGTGTAGCGTGCGGGGTCTACTTTTTGTAGTGCTTTTTTTGCAGCTTTGCGTCCACCGACAATTTCGCTGATGTGGTTGTCGCGTTCGGCAGCTTTCGGAAATTGTTCGCGGAGGTAGGCTACCAATTCTTCGCGGTTGTGAAACTCGCGTTGCAGGTCTTTAGTCATTGGGCGTTTAAAGTGCAGGTTCTCCTGGTGGCTGAACTCAGTATATCGCGTGGATTATAGTCCAGAGCGAACTGGCTCCCGAGTCAGCCATGAACCAAAAGCGATCAAGCTTTGAGGGATGGCTCCTTTTCTCTTGACATTCGTGAAGAGGGAATTGCTATTGCGCACGCTCTATTTGAAAGCGAGATGTGCAGCGTAACACCGTCAGCCAATACGTCGTCGGATAAGATAATTGACGTGCTGAATATGTAACCTAATAACACTACTTCCCCATCTCCCCTTATTTCAACTGTCCATCACTATACACAGCCAAGAATGTTATCGGCTAACATTACAGAAGCCTAGTTTTGACAAGCATATTCAGTATCTACCCGTTCTATTTTCCTAGCAGCAAAAGATACCGCAACAAGATGAATATCACTCAAATAAACCCTACTAGAACGCAGCGTATAGATCAGATTATTAAACAACGTAAAGTTTTCAGTGCCAAAATTCAACGTGACAAGGCTTCTTTGGAAACTCGTAAATTGGCTTTTGTGAATCTGAAAAAACACCGCGAAGAGCTTCTGGCCCGTGGTATAGACTCTATATCTGCCAAACGTTTGGGCGATATTGATTTTACCATGTTGGACAAAATTGACGCTTTGTTGGTGTCGATGCAACAACTGTGCGATCGCTGTACTCGTGATACTCTAAATATCGCCGTCGTTGGCTATGCCCGACAAGGTAAAAGCCGCTTGCTACGCAGTCTCACCGGACTTAATAGCACTATAATTCCCGATGGTGGAGAGGGATACTGTACTGGCACTCTCAGCAAAATTCGCCATGAAGATGGGCTAGAAGAAGCCAGAGGAAAGGTGGACTTCTATTCTTGGCATAATTTCCGCGATGATGTCCTGGGTCCCTACTATCAAAATCTTGATTTGCCTTCTTTGCCCATAACTGTTGATGAGTTCGCTCAAACTCCACCACCAGCTTTACCCACTGAAAAGCGTGATAGCGAAATTGACAAGGCAAGATACGGACATTTGCGTAAAGATTATTTTTCCAACTTGCAGAAATATCGCCAATTACTAGGCAAACCATCAATTGAGATTGGCGAGCAGGAAATTCGAGAGTATGTAACTCAAGATACTAAGGATGGTAGCGGTGACAAAATTGCTAATTATTTAGCAGTTAAAGCTGTTGAGATATCTTGCTCTTTTCCTTCGGAGGATATCGGCAAGATTATGTTAATAGATTTACCTGGATTGGGCGATACTAATCTGATCGACGCAGAGCGACTGATTTCAACTCTCAAGCAGGAAGCGGATTTCGTGCTGTTTGTCCGCAGACCGGAAGCTAATGCTGTCTGGGGAGAAGCACACATCAAGCTGTATCAAACGGCACGAGAAGCTTTAGGAGATTTGCCCTTATCTCGCTGTTCTTTTATGGTTCTCAACAGAACAAAAGAAGGTACCGAAGGCGGCGATAATAATTATCGGTGCGAAAAACTACAGGCAGAACTTAAGGAAACACCGATTCAAGTTGAACGTTGCGCGATCGCCGACTGTTCCGATCCCCAAGAAGCAAACACCCAAATCTTGGAACCAATTCTTAATTATCTGGTTGAGAAAATCGAGGATATCGATAGCGAATATGCCCGTGCTTGCCAAAAACACTTAGAGCAAATCCAACGCCAAATTACCATAGAGTTGGAAAAGGCAGACAAAGCACTAGCACATTATGGCGACGGTGACTTACTATTTGAACAATTATTTGAGAAATTTTGGCAAGAATTAACAAATGATTTAGAAAATCTACTGACGCATTTTAGCGATCGCCGCCACGATAAGGATAGCGAATTTGAGGGACGGGTGAAAGAGGCGATCGCAGACTGTCGGGAGGATACAGGAATTCCTGCTAATGTGAAAGATATTGCCGAACGTCGCAATCTTTTTGGTTCATATAACACGGCATATAATGAATTCTTGCATGAAATCCGCACCCATTTCTTAAAGCATTTCTTGTCTTTGGATAGCGGAATGCAAATGTCATTAGAAAGCCGAAAAACTTTAGTAGCAAAAGCTTTAAAAATCCGTTTGGGAGAACTAGGAGACGGGGAAGGTTCGGAATTTCTCAAAGCAATTACAGCCAGACTACCAGAAAATGCCAATATCCTGAAACTCGGCTTTCAAAGCATTTCCGATTTTAACGTTTCTTGGGCAGGAAAAATACAGCGACAAGTTAGAGAAAACTTGGAAAAACTGCGACCAGATGCGAATCCTGTGCCTTTTTCTGATGTGGCAATGGATGAATTAAAACTTGATGCGAAACTTCCAACCCAAGAAGAGTTAATCTTGACAGCACTGAAAAAACTACATAAAGAAGCGGCTGATAAATCAGAGCAATCTTTGCAGAAAATCCTTTGTGAACCAAGCTTAGATGCATATTTTATGGTTGAAGAATTTGTGGATCGCATCTTGCGTGCCAAAGGCGTACAATTAGAATGGCGCATTTTCTTACGCAAAGTTTCCTCAGAAGTTTGGCCCGAATTCAAAGAAATGGAAAATCGGGTTCAACAACAACAGATATGGAAACAGTTGGTTATGCGTGCGAAGGAAGTTAACGGAATGCACGAGCGGTTGTTTTTGAATTAATGGTTATTACTTATACCGTTTCTTTGTGAAGCTGCATATATTACCCCCCGGCTACGCCGTCCCCCCTTGCCAAGGGGGGACTACAGGGGGGTCTTGATTATGTGCATCTTCATACAGAATTGGTATTACCAAATCTTATTCAAATTCAACTCAAACCCTGGCAATACATCCTCTCCAGATAAAGAATAAGGAGATTGCAACACCTCTACATCGCATCCCTGACGATAGATTTCTACCGTTTTGGTTTTCGGGTCAATCAACCATCCTAAACGAACACCATTGTCAATATATTCCTGCATTTTTTCTTGAAGTTTTTTGAGGGAGTCACTTTCTGAACGTAACTCGACCACAAAATCAGGAGCTACGGGGGAAAACTCCTGCTGTTGCTGAGTTTGGGTCAAAGCGTCCCACTGCTGATTGCTTACCCACGAAACATCCGGGGACTTGACAGCACCATTGGAGAGAGTGAAGCCAGTTGAGGAGTCAAAACCGATACCTAGTCCTGTCCGTTCATTCCAAGCGTCAAGTTGCCCGATTAAACTAAAGTTTTTCTTACCTGTCCAAGGATAGGTTGGGGGCATAACGATAACTTCTCCAGTCGCAGCACGTTCTAGCTGCAAGTTTTGGTTAGCTTCGCAAAGTTCAACAAACCCCTTTGCACTCAAATTGGGGATGTTTAGAGTGATGGTGTTCATAAGCTGCACGGTTAATGTTCTAGTTTTTTGTCCGATCAATGCTTACCAAATCTTATTCAAATTCAACTCAAATCCTGGCAATACATCCTCTCCAGATAAAGAATAAGGAGATTGCAACACTTCTACATCGCATCCCTGACGATAGATTTCTACCGTTTTGGTTTTCGGGTCAATCAACCAGCCTAAACGAACACCATTGTCAATATATTCCTGCATTTTTTCTTTGAGTTTTTTGAGGGAGTCACTTTCTGAACGTAGCTCGACCACAAAATCAGGAGCTACGGGGGAAAACTCCTGCTGTTGCTGAATTTGGGTTAAAGCATCCCATTGCTGATTGCTTACCCACGAAACATCCGGGGACTTGACAGCACCATTGGGGAGAGTGAAGCCAGTTGAGGAGTCAAAAACAATGCCCAAATTTGTGCGATCGTTCCAATTCCACAGTTGAGCATTCAAACCAGAATTTTTCTTGCCAGTCCAAGGATAGGTTGGGGGCATAAGGATGACTTCTCCAGTCGCAGCACGTTCTAGCTGCAAGTTTTGGTTAGCTTCGCAAAGTTCAACAAACCCCTTTGCACTCAAATTGGGGATATTCAGAGTGATGGTGTTCATAAGCTGCACGGGTATTGCTATGAGGTTTTGTCCTTTATTATAAATGTGACTTAATGTTCTAGTTTTTTATCGTGTAAGTGTTTGATGGGTAGAGTGAAATTAGTTTACCCACAGCCCCACGACTTTAGATATGGAGAACATTTTATGGTACAACAACTACAGCCTGAGAGCGCCTTAGATATCATCTACCCTGACAGCGACGGTCAACCAATGTCAGATAACACAGAACAGTTCTATTGGATTGTTACTATTAAAGAAAATTTAGAAATCTTGTTCGCATCACAAGCTGATGTATTTATCGCTGGTGATTTATTGTGGTATCCCCTTCAAGGCGATAATAAGATTCGTCAAGCCCCGGATGTGATGGTCGCATTTGGTAGACCAAAAGGAAAACGCGGTTCCTACAGGCAATGGCAAGAAGAAAACATTCCCCCTCAGATAGTATTTGAAATTTTGTCTCCTGGTAATAGGCTGAAAGAAATGGCAAAAAAATTCAGCTTTTATGAACGTTATGGAGTGGAGGAATATTACATCTACGATCCAGAGAAAGTGGACTTAAATGGTTGGTTGCGCTCTGGAGATGACTTAGAGGTTATTGAAGAAATAAATGGGTGGGTTAGTCCACAATTGGGTATAGGGTTTGAGGTGAAGGTAGGTACTCTAGAAATTTATCGTCCTGATGGGAGAAAGTTTCTCACCTCAGTAGAACTGGATCAACTACGAGAACAAGAACGTCAACGTGCTGAGGAAGAACGTCAACAAAAAGAAGCTGCACTCCTGCAACTAAAAGAGGAACGACAGCGCTATCAAGATTTATTAGCACGGTTGCAAGAAAGAGGAATCGATCCAGAACAACTGTGACTAATAGTGCTTCCTGTACTGTGGGAAGATTATTGATGGGTTACTTCTGGTCAAAAAATTGATGCTGCATTTGAGCTATCTCATGTTCAAGTTACTAAAATCTTGGTTGAAGAACAGCCTCATAGCGCTGCTGCTGGCAACGCTATTTTTAGGGATAAGTACAACTGCCTGGACTGACTCCAGTTACGCTGCACTACCAGCCGGCAATGCGATCACCGACGGTAAAGCATTGCTGCGCTACTCACTCCCAATTGATAATAAACCTGTACGGCAACTACAAAAGAGTCTAGAAGATATTGCCAACCAACTGCGTGCCAATAAGCGCTGGGGTGCTATCTCCAATGATCTCAAAAGTGCATCCCGAATTCTCGATAAGCCGGAAAAAATCTTAGCGAGTGTCCCCGAAGAACGGCAACCTCAAGCCCAGGCTTTAATTACAGAGTTAAAATCTGGGGTTAATTCTTTGCGAGAAGTTGCTGACTTGAAAGATAAAGAAAAAGTTTGGGAACAACGCGCTCAAACCCTGAATCTTGTAGGCGATTTAGAGCAATTAATGGTAACGGGATTTCCCTTTGAAGTCCCAGCAAAATACAGCAATTTGCCCCAACTAAAAGGTCGTGCCACAGTGTCGATGAAAACCACCAAAGGCGACTTAACTTTAGTTGTGGATGGTTACAGCGCTCCTGTGACTGGTGGAAACTTTGTTGATTTGGTTCAACGGGGTTTTTATAATGGTTTAGAATTTACCCGTTCGGAAGAATCTTACGTCCTGCAAACAGGAGATCCAGCAGGCAAAGAAGTTGGTTTTATTGACCCAAAAACCAAACAATACCGCGCTGTTCCTTTAGAAATTCTTGCGGCTGGTGATAAAGAACCTACCTACGGCATCACTTTAGAACAAGCCGGTCGTTACACCGATATGCCTGTACTACCTTTTTCTGCCTTTGGTGCCTTAGCAATGGCCCGTCCTGAAAATGAAGCGAATGGGGGTTCTTCGCAATTTTTCTTCTTCTTGTTTGAACCAGAACTTACCCCAGCCGGACGCAATTTATTGGATGGACGCTATTCAATTTTTGGCTATCTGACTGACGGCAAAGAAGTCTTGGATCAACTAAAAGCTGGTGACAAAATTGAATCAGCAAAAGTAGTCCAAGGGATAGAAAACTTAGTCGAGCCAACTTAATTTTTTTAATCTCACGCAAAAACGTAAAGATGCTAAGAAAAAACTTTGCGTCTTGTGCGCCTTTGCGTGAGTAATAAAATAAAAAAATGTCTTATTTAAAAGTTCAAGATATTGGCGAACAAGGTCTTTTAGAAAGGTTACAAAGCTTCTGCCCGCCGGAAATTATCGGAGATGATGGGGCAGTCCTAACAACTCAACCAGAGCAATCTTTGGTAGTGACAACCGACGTGTTAGTTGATAGAGTTCATTTCAGTGAAATCACCACTTCTCCCGAAGATGCTGGTTGGCGGGCAGCGGCTGCAAATTTATCAGATTTAGCGGCAATGGGTGCTTCACCTCTAGGAATTACCGTCGGATTAGGACTTCCTGGTGATGTTGCCGTAAGTTGGGTGGAGCGATTGTACCAGGGAATAACAGAATGCCTGCAAAAATATAATACCAGTATTGTCGGCGGTGATATTGTGCGATCGCCTGTAATAAGTATATCGATCACAGCTTTCGGTCAAGTACACCCCAATCGAATTATCCGCCGCAATAATGCTGCTGTGGGGGATGCAATTGTCGTCACAGGCGTTCATGGAGCCTCCCGTGCGGGCTTAGAGATGCTGTTAAATCCATCATTGGGGCAAATCCTCATTCAAGGGGACAAACAGGCTTTAATCCGCGCTCACCAGCGTCCTCAACCCCGCCTTGATGTACTGCCAATCCTCTGGAAAATTCTCGATTTCCCAGACATCCCACTCCCCCTCTCAGGAATGGATAGCAGCGACGGGTTAGCAGATGCTGTGCTGCAAATCTGCCGCGCAAGTGGCGTCGGGGCTGTACTGGAATACGCTCAAATCCCCTTACCAAGAGCTTTTGAACGCTGGCTAACTAAAGAGCAAGCAATGGAATATGCTCTATACGGTGGTGAAGATTTTGAATTAGTTTTGTGCTTGCCTATTGAGCCAGCTTATGAATTAGTACAACTGCTTGGTGAAGGTGCGTCTATTATCGGAACGATTACAGATGGCTCACAAGTAATTTTGCTTTACAAAAATAAAGAAATGCCCGACCAAGTTTTGAGTCTCAATCGGGGATTTCAGCACTTCAAAAGTTAGGAGTTGAGAGTTAGGAGTTAGGAGTTAGGAGTTAAGAGTTATGAACTGAGAAAATATTTATTCTTCATTCCTAACTCTTAACTCCTTATTCTCATTCTCATTCCTAACTCCTCATTGGTAACCCCTAAGTTTTGACTTAATTCCATTTTTCGGCGACTAATTCAGCCAAATCGAGAACTCGTTGGCTGTAGCCCCACTCATTGTCATACCAAGCCATAACTTTCACCATGTCGCCACCCATGACCATTGTCAAGTTGGCATCAATAATGGAAGAAGCATCAGTACCTTGATAATCGGATGATACCAAGAGTAAATCGCTATAGTCTAAAATGCCCTTCAGTTGACCTTCAGAGGCTTCCTTGAGGGCTGCGTTTACTTCTTCGGTAAAGGTCTGTTTTTGGACTTGGACGATGAAATCCACCATAGAAACGTTGGGGGTGGGTACGCGCAATGCCACACCATTCAATTTGCCTTTTAGGTCTGGTAATACCAAAGCCACTGCTTTTGCCGCACCCGTGGAGGTGGGTACAATGTTCATTGCTGCTGCCCGTGCCCGTCGCAAATCCCGGTGAGAAGCGTCTAATAGCCGCTGGTCGCCGGTATAGCTGTGGGTGGTGGTCATCGTGCCTTTGATGATGTTGAATTTTTCATGCAACACCTTGGCAATGGGAGCTAAACAGTTGGTAGTACAGCTTGCGTTGCTGATGATGTGGTGTTGGTTGTGGTCGTAATCGTGGTGATTTACACCCATTACGAAAGTCCCATCTTCGTTTTTGCCAGGAGCGGTAATTAGAACCTTCTTCGCACCAGCATTGACGTGCCTCATTGCGCCTTCTTTGCTGGTAAAGACTCCTGTTGCTTCGATGATTAGGTCAATTCCCCAATCTTTCCAGGGCAAGTTTTCAGGATTGCGATCGGATACACACTTAACGGTCTTGCCGTTAACGACGATCGAGTTATCATCGGCTGTAATGTCAACACCCTTTAACTTCCCTAGCATCGTGTCATACCTTAGCAGGTGAGCGTTGGTTCTAGGGTCTGAAGTGTCGTTAATAGCAACAAGTTCGATTTTGCTATTCTCCCTACCGACCCAGCAGCGCATGAAGTTACGTCCGATGCGTCCAAACCCGTTGATTGCAACTCTAATCACAGCGTCTTGCCCTCTGTATTAATGCCTAAAAAAATGCTATTGATGACCCCGATCATATCGCAAAGGGGAGTATTTATAACTATAAAGTGTTAGATTCTGAAAAAAAAATAAATATTATTGCGATCGCAAAGGATGTTGCTCAAAGTTTTCCTTTGAGAACTGAAGTCCCCTGACCCATAGCTCTTGCGGTATAGGGCAATGTAGAATTCCGAAGCTCTATGTAATCTCTAGCAGCTTCCGAAACTAAGTAACCGATTGACTGAGGATGCCACCATCAGTTACCAATAGGACTTGACGTAACTCCAACTAAAGGTATATGCAATAAGTACGAATGTATGTTATCTGACTGCTTATCATCTGTTGTTTCACTTGCTTGCAGATTGGCTGACTTTGAGCTATATTCTCACCACCTGGAAATCAGGGTGCGATTAACCAGTTACACAATCAGGCTGATTCCTGACTGCGGGACTAAAGCTGTCAGATGTAAAAAAGTATCAAAACCAACAATTTAGTAAAACGTGAGATTGGGACATAAAGTAGAAAAGTTAATTTAAAGTGTTGATGTCGTAGTAATTTACTATTGGAACTTTCTCAACTAACAACATAGTAAATGCACTACTATCTACTGTTGCTTGTTTTACTCTTTATACGCATTATTGCGGATTCGGTTGTTTACTTGTGAGGAGGGCTTAACGAGCGCACCCAAATTAGTTGTTTTAGAGCTACTGAATGCAAAACTACCTATCGATAAAAGTAAATGTTCCCAACAAACTGGAGCGAATATGTCGCCAAAGATAGCTATTTTTTACACCCATTAACTGCTAAACTTTTAGCAATAAAAAAGCAGTTTTACAACCAATTTACTATTGTAGGCAATACCAGCAAGTGAAAGAAAAATATGTGTTTGAAATTACAGCCATTTCTGTCCAGATTAAGGGGAAATTTAATGAAGAAACATAGTAGAAGTTCGGCAAGAGAAAAAACCGCGAATAACGGTAAAATAATTGCGAACAATTCAGTCCATAGCAGGAGAATTAAATCATCGCAAGATATGACAGTTATACATGGGTAGTATCGGTAGAAAACAAATTCCTGTTATGATATCGGTGTCGATTGCAGTTATGGTGTGGTGTGGTGTTAGAGGAGTAATAAATGATAAATTCTGTAGACTTTAGCGGTAGACCATTTCACTTTATTGGTGTCGGTGGTATAGGTATGTCTGCCCTAGCATATGTACTTGCAAAGCGTCATTTGCCAGTGTCAGGTTCAGACCTTCGTCCCAATCACATGACTCGACGATTGGAAGAAATTGGAACTCATATTTTTGATAAACAACAAGCGAGCAATCTGGAATTGTTTCGCGCTAATGCTGAAGCTAAGGTCGTAGTATTAAACACCGAGGAACAAATAACAACTGGTGAATTTGCACATCTACCCCAGGTTATTTGTTCGACAGCGATAAATACTAGTAATTTGGAATATAAGGCGGCATTGGAACTAGGTTGCCCAATTTTCCACCGTTCTGATGTATTGGCAGCTTTAATTGCTGAATATCGGAGTATTGCAGTGGCAGGAACCCACGGCAAAACCACCACTAGCAGCATGATTGGCTATATGCTATTGGAAGCTGGTCTCGACCCGACAATTTTGGTTGGCGGCGAAGTTAATGCTTTTAATGGCAATGCCAGATTGGGTGAAAGTCCCTATCTAGTAGCAGAAGCAGATGAGTCGGACGGTTCCTTAATCAAACACTCACCAGAAATTGGCATCATCACCAATATTGAGTTAGACCATCCCGACCATTACGACACGTTAGAAGAAGTAATTGACATCTTCCAAATATTTGCCAAAAATTGCAAAATTTTAGTAGGTAGTATTGATTGTGAGACAGTACGCGATCGCCTGAAACCCAACCTCACCTATAGCCTAATTGCCGATAACGGTGCTGACTATTACGTCACCAATATTGACTATCGAGCTGATGGCACCACTGCTCTGGTATGGGAACGGGGCAAAGCTTTGGGAGTGTTAAACTTGCGGTTGCTCTCGAAACACAATCTCAGCAATTCCCTAGCAGCTGTTGCTGTTGGTCGCCTACTTGGGTTAGATTTTGGTGAAATAGCCAAAGGACTCGCCACATTTGAAGGTGCCAGACGCCGATTTGAATTCCGGGGAGAAGTCGATGGGATTACATTTATCGATGACTATGCCCACCACCCCAGCGAGATTCGCGTTACCCTTGCCGCTGCACGTTTGCAAGCAAGACCAGGACAAAGAGTGGTTGCGATCTTCCAACCCCATCGTTACAGCCGCACCTTAGCATTTTTAGACGAATTTGCTGAATGCTTTGCTCATGCCGACATGGTTGTGCTAACTGACATTTATAGTGCAGGTGAACCAGATTTAGGGCTAGTGAGTGGTGAAAAACTGGCACAAGAAGTTGCCAAGCGCCATCCCCAAGTGACTTATCAACCAACAATGGCTCTAGTGTGTGAGTACTTGCTCTCAACGTTACGTCCTGGAGACTTAGCGCTGTTTTTGGGAGCTGGTAACTTAAATCAGGCAATTCCTGAAGTCATCACATCACTTCGCCAACCCGAGATAGCTACATCCTGAGGGAAAAACCAAGACTGGAAAGCTTATAGGGTGGAAGCTGGCTTTTGTATTTCTGCCAGTTCCGATTGGGGAAAGCAATATCCAAAAATTGCTTCACTGTGTTGCCGGATGTTTCCGGCGGATAAATGTCAAAATCCAAATAATTTTAGCAAATATGACAACCTTCCAGGCAGCTGCACATCTCTGCACAGTTTCTGGTATTAATTGTAACCAACCACCAGCTAATTCTGTTGAGAGTAAAATAATTAAGTTACCAGGAACTGATTGTGCGATTAAGTCGCAAGTTTCCCTGGCAAGCTATACTTCATACCGAGTCGGGGGCCCAGCCCAATGGTGTGTTGCTCCTCGTAATATTGAAACATTGCAAGCAAGTGTAGAGTACGGTCAAGAACAAGAACTACCAATAACAGTATTGGGAGCCGGTTCTAACTTATTAGTGAGCGATCGCGGGATTCCCGGTTTAGTTATCGTTACCAAACATTTGCGCCACAGCCACTTCGACCCTTCTTCTGGTAGATTAACTGTTGCGGCTGGCGAATCCATTCCAGCATTGGCGTGGGCAGCAGCAGAATTGGGTTGGTCCGGATTAGAATGGGCTGTAGGGATACCTGGAACCGTTGGCGGTGCTGTAGTCATGAACGCTGGTGCCCACAATGCCTGTATTGCAGATATGTTTGTTAGTGCCGAGGTACTTTTACCTAATGGCACACTACAGACTCTTAGCCTAGAGGAATTGGGTTATACCTATCGCACCTCATTACTCCAAGGAAGCAATAGCATAGTCACTCAAGCTACCCTGCAACTAACACCAGGAGGCGACCCCGCAGAAATTTTGGCAGTTACCAAACAGCACAAACAGCATCGGTTATCAACTCAACCCTACGACAAACCTAGTTGTGGCAGCGTCTTCCGCAATCCCAGCCCTTACAAAGCAGGCTGGTTAATTGAACAATCTGGTCTAAAAGGGTACAAAATTGGTGGGGCCCAAGTCGCAGAACGCCATGCCAATTTCATTCTCAATGCGGGTGGAGCAAGGGCTTGCGACATTTTCAACTTAATTAGTCACATTCAGCACCATGTACAAGAACATTGGTCAATCTTGTTAGAGCCAGAAGTTAAAATGATTGGAGAGTTTCAAGCTGCTTGTTAAAAAAGCTAGTGGTTGGTGGTTTGCTGTTCTATTAAGCACCAACCACTAGCAATCAACTACTAAGCCTCTGAATAAAAAACAGGCAAATTACCTACCGCATCTATAATTGAATTTGGTTTGTTATTGAAAGCACACGCGGACAATAGATTATGACAGGTAAAGGACAGGGATTTGGCTTCGGCTTGGGAAAAATGAAAGAACTGGCTGAAGCTTTTAAAAAAGCGCAGCAAGTTCAAGAAGGCGCAAAGAGACTCCAAGAAGAATTGGAGCAAATGGAAATTCAGGGTGAATCTGGTGGGGGTTTGGTTAAGGTAATTGTCAGTGGGAACCAAGAACCCAAACGGGTGGAAATTTCCCAAAATGCTCTCAACGAAGGACCAGACGTACTTTCCGACTTGGTGACAGCAGCGATGAAAGACGCTTACAACAAGTCCACTGCCACAATGCGCGAACGCATGGAAGATTTGACCAGTGGTTTAGAACTTCCGGGGTTTTAATTTCTTGTTAGTGGTTAGGAGTTAGGAGTTAGGAGTTAGGAGTTAGGAGTTAGGAGTAAACAAGTAGCAACTAGCAACCAACAACTAACAACTAACAACTAACAACTAACAAAGTTCTTCAAAGCGAATATTTATGCCTTACAAGCTACTATTTGTCTGTTTGGGTAACATCTGCCGATCGCCTTCGGCAGAAAATATTATGAATCATCTGGTGGAGTCAGCGAGAAAGAGCGATAATCGCATTATCTGTGACTCTGCTGGCACGTCTAGCTACCATATTGGTAGTCCACCAGACCGACGCATGAGTGCTGCTTTTAGTAACAAGTTTGGGACTGAGCTACAAGGTCATGCTCGTCAATTTAAAAGGTCAGATTTTCAAGACTTCTCACTGATATTGGCGATGGATAGAGATAATTATCAAGATATTATTTCTCTCGATCCCACAGGACAATATCACCATAAAGTCCGCTTGATGTGTGACTTTTGCACTCGACACTCAATAAAAGAAGTTCCAGACCCATATTATGGTGGTACTGAGGGCTTTAATCAAGTCATAGATTTACTGGTCGATGCTTGTGAAGGATTACTCAAGCATATTAGTAACGATGAATGAAGGATGAAGGATGAAGGAAGAAGGAAGAAGGAAGAAGGAGGTTTATATATGTGGATACAGAACCCCAACTCAAAACGGGCGACCTTGATTAGGTCGGGATATTAAAAAGAACAGCGAGGATCAAGCTGATAACCCCGCCGACTGATACAACTGTTTCAGCAGTGCTTTAATCTTGTCACCATACTGCAAATCCGCCGACCAACGCCCAGATAACTGGTCGATTAATGGTGCAACACCACGAGGCACAAAACGAAACCTCGGATCTACAACTTCTTGAACCAGAGCATCGGTACTGGCGTAAGCTTTCAAGTGTTGAATGTGCGCCCTGACACCAATTCTGGCACTTTCAAAGGTCGCCGCTTCCGTACCACTACCAATAGTCCCTAACCCTGCAAAGTTATTTTGTTCTGGTTTGATATCGCCACCAAAGCGTAAAAATCCTGTTTCTACACACATTTGACAGAAAGCGATATCATAATTTACTTTTTCAATAGTAGCTTCTTCTCGATAGAGTTTCGGCAAGTCAGGAAACTGTACCGAAGCATTTTGATTATTATTTCTTAAAAATAACTGTAATTCTGCTTCTGAAGTATTACCAGGAGAAATAAGTTGGTCAATTTTACCGGGGTCAATTACCAAACTTGAACGTAAGGTGATAGTCCGGCTTGCACCATCCCAACTGATAGAAACATTAAACTGTCGGAGCTCAATGGCTTTGACATAGACAATTTGACGATAGGTAACGCGGCTGATATTCGGCGAAGAAGACAAATCAACCCGCAATCGATCTACTAAATCAATAGGGATGTAAGCATTACCATTTATTAACACCCCTTTTTCTGGATAGCTTTGTCGATTAATATTAATATTAATAACTGGATAATTCGGTTGGGTAGGATTGTTTGAGGTCGGGTCAATTACACGACTCCAAGATACCAACCCGTCAGCAATTCCTAGGGCAAAGTCACGGCGGCGATTTTGTAGCAAAGACCTATCTTCTGGGTTGCTAAGAAAACAAACTTGCATTAATAAAGAAGGAATCGCTGTCTGACGGCAAAAAATTAAACTACCCAGACCAGAATCTTTATCTGGCTTCAGTCCGCGATTTGGCAATTGGGGAACGCGCCCCAACAGCCCCAGCAACAACAATTCAGCATTCTTTCTGCGCTCATTATTGTTGCTGATGTAAAATACACTCGCCCCTCTCACATCTGGGTTGCTAGCAGAATCTGTACCAATTTCTAGCGCCACATCAACACGACGACCGCGAGAATTTATCCACTCGATAGTTTGTGCTGCACTCAAATCATCGGGAACTGCAAAAATTTCCAAATTCCGCGATCGCATTTCTGTAACAACCAAATCGCGCAGCAGAATCATTTCCCTTGCTTCCGTTGTCCCCCCAGCTATAGCACCTGGGTCGATTCTTCCACCTTCTTTACCTCCGTGAGCCGCTGAAATAAAAATACGTCCCATTCTCAGTATTTCCTCTAATATAATTAATTTTGAAAAAATCTATATAGCATCTTCAACTCAGCAACAACAATATAATAGCGATCTGAGGTTAATTGTTGGTTGTTAGTTGTTGGTTGTTATTTGTTAGTTGCTAACCACTAACCACTAACTCCTAACCCCTAACTCCTAACTCCTAACTCCTAACTCCTAACTAAATATGCAAATTCCTCGCTTGCATCCAGATACAATTGAAGAAATCCGAAATCGGGCTGATATTGTAGATGTCGTCTCGGAATACGTAGTTTTACGCAAACGAGGCAAAGATTTTGTTGGCTTGTGCCCCTTTCATGATGAAAAAAGTCCCAGTTTTACAGTCAGCCCCGGCAAGCAAATATACTTTTGCTTTGGCTGCCAAGCTGCGGGAAATGCCATCACATTCTTGAAGAACCTACAGAAACGCTCCTTCACGGAAGTCGTAGTAGATTTAGCACGGCGTTACCAAATATCCGTACAAACCCTAGAACCCGAACAAAGGCAAGAATTACAACGCCAATTATCTTTACGCGAGCAATTATATGAGGTTCTCGCTTCTTGCGCCCAGTTTTATCAACACGCTCTCAGACAGCCCCAAGGACACCCTGCTCTTGAATATCTCCAGTCTAACCGCAAGCTGGGGGAAGAAACAATTCAGCAATTTGCTTTAGGTTATGCCCCTGCTGGTTGGGAAACTGTTTACCGTTATCTAGTAGAAGATAAACGCTATCCAGTGCAATTAGTAGAAAAAGCAGGGTTAATTAAACAGCGTAAGGAAGGAAGCGGTTATTATGACGTATTTCGCTCAAGATTGATGATTCCCATCCACGATAGCATGGGGCGCACGATCGCTTTTGGTGGGAGAACCTTAACTGATGAGCAGCCGAAGTATCTAAATTCTCCCGAAACGGAATTATTTAATAAAGGTAAAACTTTATTTGCTCTGGATAAAGCAAAAACAGGTATTTCACAACAGGATCAAGCTGTGGTGGTCGAGGGATATTTTGATGCGATCGCTCTCCATGCTGTTGGAATTAATAACGCGATCGCTTCTCTGGGTACGGCACTGAGTTTAGACCAAGTAAAGTTGATATTGCGCTACAGCGAATCAAAACAGCTAGTACTCAACTTTGACGCTGATAAAGCCGGGACAAATGCAGCCGAAAGAGCGATCGGGGAAATTGCTCAACTGGCTTATACAGGGGAAGTACAGCTAAAAATCCTCAATATCCCGTCAGGGAAAGACGCTGATGAATACTTGCACAGTCACACACCAGAAGATTATCGGCAATTATTAGTCAAAGCTCCGTTGTGGCTTGATTGGCAAATTCAGCAAATTACCAAAAATCGGGATTTAAAGCAGGCTACAGATTTTCAGTATGTCTCGCAACAAATCGTCAAATTACTAAAAAATATTAATAATATTGATACTCGCGATTATTATATAGACCGTTGTGCGGAAATACTCAGTTTTGGAGATGACAGACTTAAACCTCTACGAGTAGAAAATCTCTTAACTCAAATTGCTCCTGCTAGCAGTTACAGTAAGCCAGTCTCATCCAAGGGGAATAGGGAATCCAAAAGTAAAAATTATCCCGATCCACTCCAAAATAAAGATCGCAGTCTTTTAGAATTAGCAGAAGCTTTATTACTGCGAATCTATCTGCATTGTCCCGAACAGCGAAAAGCGATTACCGAAGCTTTAGACGAGCGAGATTTGCAATTTAGCCTTTCCCATCACCGCTTTTTGTGGCAAGAAATTTTAGGAATAAGCGCATCTGGGAGCGTTGTAGATTTAATCCCAACTCTGCAAGATAGATTAATCGAGTTTCCTGAAGAATCGGGGCTATCCCATCTATTTTATCTCAGCGAGAAAATGCAGAAAGAAATTTTACGTACGCCGCAGGTGATTCAAGTTACAACCGCTTGTATAGAAAAGGCGCTGCGAGAAAGACGTTATCGGCACTTCCGAGAACTTTGGGAGCAAACAGATCCAGAAACTGAGCCGGAATTATACCAATCCTATTATCAGGCTTTTTATGCGGAAAAACAGTGGTTGCAAGAGTTAGACAAGCAGAGGTTATTCTCGATTACGGACTTATTATGATTGGGTTACGTAGTTGTAAAAAAAGCCCCCTGAATCCACGCCACATACTACAAGTCGGCAGAGCCGCCCAACGCATTGGCTCCCCAATTCAGGGGGACTTTGAATTTTATTCTCGAACAGTATTGGGGGCAGGGGGGAAAATTTACCTTAAAGCTTAGTAGCGGCGAGAGTATCCACCGCCACCGCCACCGCCACCAGCACCGCCACCACGTCTGTCACCGCCGAATGAACCAGAATCAGACTTAGGTTTAGCTTTATTAACCTTTAAGTTACGACCCATCCATTCAGCACCATCAAGAGCTTCAATCGCTGCTAGTTCTTCAGCGTCTGTTCCCATTTCTACAAAGGCAAAACCTCTGACTCTACCTGTTTCACGGTCTACAGGCAATTGAACGCTTTTCACGGTTCCGTATTCTAGAAAAACCTTTTTGAGGTCATCTTGAACAACCTCATAAGATAGATTACCTACATAAATCGACATAAAATATCTCCAGAATCAAAAGTTGTAGAGGTTTAGATTCGGAGAAATGTCTGTAAAACGAGTCATATAACCGAAAATAATACTCAATCATCATGACCTTAACACGGAAAATATCTCTCTTGCATGGGAGATTGTATTTTGGCACTAAATCGCAATATAGCTTAACTGAAGAGTGATGTTGAGCAATTATACTTATAAGTATACTGTAGGCTTTCATGAATATTGCTCAGTCCCCAGTCAAACTAAATTCTACCTGTGCCTCCGCTGTCTTATTCTCTTTCTCTTGTTCCCGTTGCTGTTTATATTGCCGCAATTCTCGTAATAGAGTTTCTTGAGATGAGATGTTCGTCAAGCGATCGCTTGCACTTTTAAAAGGAGCCGAAAATGTATTAATTTCTACATCTGGAATTTGGATGCCTGGAGTTGGAAACGTTTTATCTGGGTTATTTGCATTAGCTCTTACTGATTCTAAAGTTGCCGCAACTTTTACCTTTTCTTCTATCTGATTCGTGGAAGATACTAAGCTACTTAAACCATTGACCAATCGTTTAACATTTTCTCTAAATTTGGGGTCGCCTGTCAATTCGTCTAAATCAGATGTAATTTTTTGAGTATTTTCAAATGTCACCCTTGCTGAATCTAATGTTTGTTGCAATACCAGCACATTATTTGGGTCATTTAGTGTTTTGCTAGCATCACGTAAATTAGCTGATGCTTGGGCTGCGTTAGCGGAGAGAGTTTCTAAATTTTGTAATAATTCCCCTTTGGTGAAGCGATCCACAGTGGGTGATAAGCTGTTAACTGTGGTGCTTAATTTTTCGCTGGTTTTGGTGATATTATTTAACACTGCCACCAAGGAAGAACGATTTGTGGTCACCAGACTATCTAGATTTGTTAACAGCCGACTTGCTTGTTTTGCTGTTGAACTAAGGTCTTTTGCGGTTGTACCAAATTGAGTTGCTGTGGCGTTAAACTGATTGGTAGTTGTGCCCAACTTATCTACCGTTTGACTCGTAGATGCACTGATTTTATCTGCGGCTCTAGATACGGAATTGGCTGCATTGGAAAAGCTGCCCAATTGTTGTTGCGAACTTCTTGCCAAACCGGAAAAATCGCGGCTAAGGCGGGCTATTTGTGCTGCGGCTTCTGCTGTATTTTTTAATGCATCATTTACGTTGCCATAGAATTTAGGGTCGGTATAAACGGTAGCTAACTTGCTACTAGTGCGAATCAGTTCATCAACACTGATACCGATGTTACCTTTTAAACGAGAACCATTACAGATGATTAAATTTTTATCGCAATTTGGATCTAAAGGTTTGCCAGGGTTAATGCCACTTACTAAGTTTGCTTGTGGTGTAATGTCGATCATACTTTCGCTGATCAGTCCACTCTGATTTGCCTCAACTAGCACATCACGGGGAATTATCAGGTTAGGTTGAGTAATTTCGATTTCTACCTCCACACCATTTGAACCTGGGCGAACATTAGAAATTCGACCGACTTTAACGCCACGATAACGAACATTCGTACCTTTTTGCATCCCTCCGGCATTGGTAAAGTCCACAATAGCTTTGTATGAAGTTTGACCAACAGTTAATCTATTCAACCATAAAAATATAATTCCAAAGACTCCCAGTCCGGCAAGTAACAACAATCCAACAGAACCTTCTCTAAATGTTCGAGATCGCATTTTTATCCTCTCCCCTACAATTTAGTTATGAATTATGAGTTAACACAAAGACTCCTAACTCCCAACTCCTAACTCCTAACTTTCTATCCCGCCACTTGAATAGGACCTTCGACACTTCCACTAATAAATTGTTTAATCAATGGATGTTCTGTTTGATGAATTTCATTAGCTGTACCTTGCCACTGCACTTTACCTTGGTAGAGAAACACTATTTGATCGGCAGTGCGACGGATGGTGCTATCTTGGTGAGTAACGATGGCATAGGTACTACAAACTCCTTGAGTCGATTGCAACTGCCGGATTAAATCTTCTATTACAGTTGAAGCAATTGGATCGAGTCCGGCGGTAGGTTCATCGTATAGTAAAACTTCTGCTCCGTCTTTGGGATTTTCGGGGTTAGACATTATCGCACGGGCAAAACTGACTCGTTTTCGCATCCCTCCAGAGAGTTCCGAAGGATAGCGGGAGGCAATTCCCGGCAAGCCTACCATGTCTAATTTTTCATGAACCAGTTCCCGAATGCGTCTTTTAGGCAATTTTGAGTATTGGTAAAGCAAAAAGCCGACATTTTCCTCCACCGTTAAGGAATCAAATAACGCTGCTTGCTGGAATACCATCCCAATTCCAACTGCATCGGCTCCATCTTCAATCAATCCCTCTCGTCGTACCCCTTGTATATATATTTCCCCTTCATCGGCTGGAGTTAACCCTGCAATTATTCGTAAAACAGTTGATTTGCCTGTACCGCTAGGGCCGATAATTGCCAGCGCTTCTCCCCGGTAAATCGTTAAATCGACATTATCTAAAACTTTATTATTACCAAAGGACTTAGAAATGCCTTTGAGTTGAATTAATGGTTCATTCATTAGTCATTCGTTAGTGGATAGTGGATAGTAGTAAAGAACTAACAATTAACAACTAACAACTAACAGCTAACAAAATGCAAGATTGTGATGTTATCGTCATTGGTAGTGGTATCGGTGGGTTAACTGCTGCTGGGTTGCTTGCGCGTTACGGTAAGCGGGTAATGTGTCTAGAAAGTCATACAATTGCAGGTGGTGCGGCTCATAGTTTCAGACGAAGAGGATTTGAATTTGATTCTGGTCCTTCATTCTATTGTGGTCTGACTGAGCAAGAGAGTTTGAATCCTGTGAAACAAGTTTTAGATATTTTAGGTGAATCTCTCGAAGCTGTACGCTATGACCCTCTAGGACATTACCATTTTCCGGAAGCTAGTTTTCCTGTTTATAGCAATCCGGAACGTTATCGCCATGAAGTGCTGAAAATTACCCCTCAAGGTGGAAGGGAATTCCAACAGTTTGAAAAACGGTTGTTGGCTCTATATGAGGCTATGAAAGCAATTCCCACTATTGCTTTACGCTCGGATTGGCAATTAATTCCCGTTTTACTGGGGCGGTATTTGCCTTCTGTGTGGAAAATGATACCTCATTTGCCGATTGTCCAAGGTTCTGTGGGTGATGTGATGGATGCGACAATACAGGATTCTTGGGTGCGGCGGTTGATTGACTTGGAATGCTTTCTGCTGTCTGGTTTGAAGGCACATGGCACTATAGCCCCAGAGGTAGCTTTTATGTTAGGTGAACGTTCCCGTGCTGGTGTTGAATATCCTGTGGGTGGCAGTGCGGCAATTATCAATGCTTTGGTGCAGGGTTTAGTACGTTGGGGTGGTAAATTGCTCTTAGGATGCCATGTTGAGCAGATTTTGCTGGAACAAAGAAAAGTTGTGGGTGTGCGTTTGAGATCGGGAGATATTCTGAAAGCGCCGATAGTAATTTCTAATGCGACGATTTGGGATACCTACACTAAGCTACTCCGACCCGAAGATTTACCCGCATCTTACCGTCAAGCTGCTTTAAATACTAAGGCAGTTGATAGTTTTATCCATTTACATCTGGGTATAAAAGCTTCGGGGTTGGAGAATTTGACAGGACATCATGTAGTGGTTCACGATGGGGATCAGGATATCACTGTACCAGGAAATACTTGTATGATATCGATTCCCACTGTCTGGGATGCAACTCTCGCACCCGAAGGACACCATGTGGTTCACGCTTACACCTTGGAACCTTGTGCGGGGTGGCAACGGAATAACGAGTATGAAGAGAAGAAGAAACAGAAAGCGCAATCTTTATATCGGGCATTAGAACGGATTATTCCCGATATTCGCGATCGCCTAGTGTTGGAGCTTATCGGCACACCCCTGACTCATGCTCATTATTTACGAAGATATCAAGGAACCTATGGGCCAGCAATTCCAGCAGGTAAAGGGATGTTTCCCAGCACTCATACGCCGATTCCTGGATTATATCGTGTGGGTGATAGCACAATGCCGGGAATTGGCGTGCCTGCGGTGGCAGCATCGGGGATTTTGTGTGCGAATAGTTTGGTGAGTTCCAAAGAGATGGCAAAGTTGCTGAAGTCCTACAGTTACTGATTTATAGAGTATTCCAATTAAAATAATTTTGACTTATTTTTTGGGGATTGGTGATATAGATATATCACAGGAAAATTGCTATTTTAAACACAAGGCAGGACGACTACTCAAGGCTTGCCACAATTCTAATGCTGTAGATTCCCCGCTTTCTACCAAATGCTGTCACAACAAAGGCAATGCTAACTCTAAACCAATTGCCCCAGTAGGAGATTCTGCAAAGGCTTGCACTTTTTCTTCATATGTGTGAGCTTTGTGGTCAATAGCGATCGCATTCACAAAACCAACCACCCTAGCCGCAGCCAAATCTAACCACTCCGTCATCTGCTTTCCTCCCAGATCGACGGTGATAGCACCTCAAGATATATATTTTACTGTTGTAGAGTAAATTTATAGTTTACTCGCCTAAATCTTGTAAAATTATTTGAATATTTGCTTTTAAACTAGGTAGATCGCGCTCAACAATTCCCCAAACATCATTATAATCAACCCGCAAATAGTCATGAATTAACACATCTCTAAATCCTGCTATCTGCTTCCATTTGACATCAGGATACTTTTGTCGTAATTCCTGAGAAATTCTTTTAGTTGCTTCACCAATAATCTCAAAATTCCTAACTACCGCATCCTGAATCATTCTAGTGTTAGCAAATGCTTCTTTCCCTGAGCTAGTATATTCTTCTATTCTTTCAATACATTCGGCAATATCCAACAAATAACGTTTTTCCTCTCTCATAACACGACAGCTTCCCGCAAAACTTTATCTCTGATTAACTGATGTAGATTACTCGGTTTTGCAACATCAACTTCCCGCTTTAATAATTCTTCCAAATCCTGTTTTAAACCAATCCTGTCTAATAAATTTCTTCCTGTTTCCATTTCTACTAAAAAATCAACATCGCTATCATCCTTCGCTTCACCTCTTGCCACCGAACCAAATACCCGTACATTATAAGCGCCATGTTTAGCAGCAATTTTTAATATTTCTTCTCGTAAAGGTAATAGTAATTCTTCAATGCCCATAGTTTGTATTTTCCCTGCGGATGTTATGGATTGATACAGTAATCCGCTATTTTATCCATTTCAACGATAGCCCGTTTGGGGTTGGGTAGTAGCGCTCCGAGCGTTTGGGTGGGACTGGATTGTAGTCTATTTCACCAGTATTTTTTAAATATTCTAGATATTCCTGGCATTTATTTAAAACCAACACGATGCTTTCAGTTCCTTCTGGACTTTACAGCCCAGATGTAGTTTTTAGTTATAGTAACAGTAATCGAGGTGGACTTAAATTATTAATCCTTTTTCAAACTCGTCTATTGCTAAAATCGAATCCGAAATAGAGAGGCATTGTTCCAATAGAAAAATATCTAATTGCGGTAGTAATTCGCTTCTTGTCAATAGCTCGTACCCATATGTATCGGGATAAACAGCAGCTTGTTCGAGATTTGAGTTATCTTTATCTCGTAATTTGTATAATTTCAAGTGGTTTCTTTCCCAAAACCAAACTTCTCCAACCCCTAATCTTCGGTAGATTTCCAGTTTGCTTGAATTGCCACTGGTGAGAACTATTTCTATAGCTAAATCTGGTACGGCTTTCTGTTCACCTATGCAGTAACATTCGTCTGGTTCAGCCCCAGCTTTTTTAGCTTTGTTTTTAAAAGTAGTGCTTCCCATTGGCACATAGGAAATGCGCTTTTTGTAGAAGAAGCGCTCTAGTAGCGTACCTAAATTAGTTTTTACTCTTTCATGCCTAATTGATGGTGACAAAATTTCTAACACCCCATCTAAGTAAGTGACGCGGTAATGTGAGTTATCTATAAGCTTAATCAGTAGTGCTTCGTAGTTTTCCCAACTTACATCACTACTGATAAATCTTTCTTCTGGGTCATCATTATGACTTAACTCACGTTCGTCGATTAGTTCTTTAAGGCTAAGGCTGACCATAATTAAGAACCAAGATAACTTTAGCTATAAGATAACCCAAATTTCGGTGCATCCATCTGCAGCTTCTGGATTTGACGTGTTGTGAGGGATTTTTGGTAGTGTGGGCATCCCACACCTGAGCGAGACGCTCACACTACCGATTATCGCACAATCCTTTCTCCCAACCCCAAAAAACTATTGCGACGACGCAGGAGTTTTAAGAGCAATCCTAAGTTGACAAAGATATAGACAAGAATGTTTATATATCGACAAGTCTATACGTTTGGATGTATAAACTGGAGCGCCCGAGGCCTTACTTGTTGAAGTTTGTAAGCGTACCCAAGC
>JAHHGZ010000056.1 GCA_019359595.1 Cyanomargarita calcarea GSE-NOS-MK-12-04C | reverse complement strand
CAAAATCAAAAAGAAACCTAACAATTCCCGGCGTTCGCGTAGCGTGCCCGCAGGGCTTATAAAATCGCCAACTGCTAGCCCCCATGCTTAAAAGCAGGGGCTACCCCGCAGTTGAGTTATCGGTGTATTTGAAATGTAAGTTTTACTAAGTACTTTTCTTTATGTGCCAATTTCAAGTGTCAGTATCCCATTTGGCTTATCGGCAACCAAGCGCATAATATCCAGCCAGAAGGAACCAATAATAGTTTCAAGAAGGTTATCACCAACGTGGACAGGGACTATAACTTCTATGTCATCAATATTATTGGCGGCAACAAGCTGAATTTCAAAAAACAATTCTTTATTGTCGCCAAATCGTACATTCATCATATTTTTCCACAAGAACCTGTAGCATTGAGCCGAAACATTGTTAGCTTTGGCTGGTTGCTGTAACCATATGCATCTACAACTTTTTTTGTTATTCCATCAAAGGTTGGGTCAATAAGATACTGTTCGGTGTCGGGATCTATGGCAATATACCAGTTGGGGTGAGCTTCTATTAAGCTGGGACGCACACATTCAAATATAATACGACACCGTGCCGCAAGGTCGTCACGCAATTGTTGCCGTCGAGCTAGTTCTTCGGGTGATGTTGGTTTACGGGGTAAGTTAGTACGCCGTGGTTGGGATAATTGTGTCATGGTAATAAAATGTGAGTTCTGTAATTTATTATGGCACCTTTTTAGGTTGGTCAAAAATGCTTGACTATACGCTCTAAAAAACTTGTATGAGTGCTTATAGTAGCATAAATAAAAACCCCAATTTTTTTAATAGAAGTCGGGATTTTTACTTTTTAAGTTATCATTTTTTTCAAACAGAATTAAATTTAATTAGTGTTTTCTACTTACATATGCAAGATATTAACTAACACACTCAACAATTTTTATGTCAAACTCCTAACTCTCCTAACTTTGTGACTTACCATCCTTGCATTTCCACTAATTCCATACACAAATCGTTAATTTGAGCCAAATCGGGGCTATGAGGTAAAGTGGATTCTTGGTAAACAAGATCCATTTCTGCTACCAAATCTTCTGCCATTTTCATCACATCACTATAAGAATAATCCCCATCACGAATTGCTTTCAAATCACTTATATCTCCTGCCTTCCTTCTATCTACAATTATTTCTCCGTTACGTAATATTTCCAAACCACTGCGTAGCAATCTAATACAGTGCATCCCATGTTTTAGGTCAAACCCGGATTTTCTCTCCATTTCGGCCCTAGCCGGATTCCGATTTTCCTGCCATGATAAATAAGCCTTCCATTCTCTTAAAGCCGTTTGATAACCTTGGCTTTTCTGAAGTAAGCGAATAAAGTCTTTACGGCTATTTGTTAAACTCTGTGTATACTTTAGAGTCTCATCCGGTAAAGTATATTGTTTTAAAACACCTTTAAAATCAATATCCGCCGTTAATAATTCATGTAATTTTTCTGATTCTTCTAAAAATTCAATTCTTCCTCTAATTAATAGATATAGATACTCCAAAAAAGCATTTAACTCATCTTTGCTTAATGGTGCTTCATCGTCTTGTAAACCAAAATCACCTGGTAATGGTTTTTTTTGCGGGGGATTTAGCAACCACTTGCGATGACTTTCCATTTTTTTGATTTGAGCAAAAGCATAACCAGAATATGTATGTTTGACTTTCTTGCTCAAAAAGAGCTTTCTGTGGTCAATTAAATGCTGTCCAACAGGGGTTAAAATAGGATATTGATTCAACCACAACAACTCTAAAACATTGGGATTTGCACCTGATAATAACTGGATAATTTTTCTTAACTCATAGATAACAGTATCTTTGTTCCCATCTATAAACGGAAATATCCCAGGTTCATCCCAACCAGCATCTTTTTGTTCAATGCGGTCAAATCCTAAATAATACTTCTTCGGTGCGATAAATACCCCGCGATAATCATAGTCTGATTCCGGACGGCTTAATCCATAACCGTGACTACCCGCTAAACCAATAAAAATTGTTCTTTGTTCAACTTCGATGCGTTTCATATAATGAATTAGGGAATGGAAAACTCAGGGCAGCCTTCTTCAGATAAAGCGTAATGGGGATAGGAAATGAATATTATTTTCTATCTTTTTTTAGTATCTATTTTAATTTTCAACTTTAGCTAGACTTGATCAATTTTTACGAACTCGTAGAATTTTTCCAAAATAGCATGATGACTCGATAATTATGTAGCATAACTCAGCGATTCAACGTAATTCACTGATTGGCTATCTATCGATAAAGGAATTTCAATCCAGAATTCAGTTCCTTGACCAGGCTGTAAGACACATCTAAGTTTTCCCTTGTGTTTTTCAACTACAATTTGATAGCTGATTGATAAACCTAGTCCTGTACCTTTGCCTACAGGCTTAGTTGTGAAAAATGGATCAAACAATCGCTCCTTAACCGCCTCCGTTATTCCCGGACCATTGTCAGCAATTCGGATAGCCACATAGTTTGTTTCTAAAACTTCTGTAGTAATTGTAATTGTAGCAGGATTAGCCTGGATTTCTGAGATAGAGCGTTCGCAATTATAGCTGTCTAGCGCATCGATCGCATTACTAATAACATTCATGAATACTTGATTAAGTTGTCCCGCATAGCAATCTACCAAAGGCACATTCCCATAATTTTTAACTAGTTCGATTGCCGCATGTTCAACTCTTTTTTTGAACCGATTCTGTAAGATCAGCAAAGTGCTATCAAGCCCTTCGTGAATATCAACTCTTTTCATCTCCGCTTCATCAAGACGAGAAAAGTTCCGGAGAGATAACACAATTTCGCAGATGCGTTCGGCTCCTACTTTCATTGAATGTAGGATTTTTGGCAAATCATCGGTTAAGAAATCTAACTCAATTCTTTGGATGTACTCTTTAACTGCTGGGACAGGATTGCTATAAAACTGCTCGTAAAGATGCACGAGCTTCAGCAAGTCATTAGTATAATCATTAACATATTCTAAGTTGCCGTAAATAAAGTTGACTGGGTTGTTAATCTCATGAGCCACTCCCGCAACGAGTTGCCCCAAGCTGGACATTTTCTCTGCTTGGATTAATTGAGCTTGGGTTTGCTGTAATTCCTTGAGAGATAGCTCTAATTTTTTAGCCTGTGCTTGAGCAATTTCAGTTAGAGTATCCTTAATTTGCAGGGCATTACGTAATTCTGCACGTTGGTGAGTCAGTTCTGCTGTTAACTTCTGGGCATCAACTAAAGCAGTATTCTTGGCTTGCAATAAAAAAAGGAAATCAGCAATCGGGTCGTGAATCGCAAAGTCTTTAAGTTTAATGCTAAGAGGAGCGAGGCTAGCTGTATCAGTAATCCAAGGAGATCCTAGAAAAAATATGACATCCTGCTCTTCTTGATACATCATTTGACCTTTAATCTGCATTCCATTGTGGAGAAACTCCAATATGAAAAGAGAGCGAGGCTGCTGTTTAATAGCATCAAACTCAAGCAAAATGTTGGGACGATTTATCTGGAAATGCCGCTCCATCTGACTACTAATTAGTGATTCAGAACTGACACGCTCTAAAACACCACCAGCCTGTAGAATTTCTAGGTTCCGGTTAAATACAAAGTGAAATGGAAAAGCTTTCGCAAACAATTCTGGCGAAAGACTTAGGTGAGGAGGAACCATGCATATATTCCTCAGTTTGATTTATAATTTACAAAAAATTCATCATGTTCAGCACCATCATCCCGACTCTGGGTTTGAGTAATCTCAACTTCTGTATCAAACCTTGTTCCTAATCCTTTGACTAAACCAATAATCATTGGAGTAAGTCCCTCTCTAGTGGAGCGATAGTGTAAACTCAGAGAGTCTTCCTCCATTTCTGTACACTCAAATGATGGAGGTTTGAGCTTCGGAAAACTAATTCCCACACGAGCATGAAGATTGTCAAGATTTTCTAGAAACTCAGGCAGTGTATCCCCACTCATATCCATCATTTCACCATAGCCTTCTTGGGCTGTGTACTGAACCCAGAATTCTCCAAAGGCTTGCATAATCTCTGAGGAAGATAAACCCAGGACAACACTAGCAGCTTTTACCAGCTTGTGTGTGGTGTCATCAGGATAACCTTCCATACTTATAAAAATATCTGCTTCCACCTCTGCTTTTTGCTTAATTTCTTTCCAAATATTTTCGCCAAAGCGACTGCACACCATATCTTGAATCGCTTTATTGACTAATCCATACATGAGCGTCTCCTCTTAATGCAGCCAATTTTCTTTGTGAAGTATGCCTATAGTGGTTCTTGGAAATTCAAACTTTTTTGTTATCAATAGGTTTAGAAAGGCAAACTTGCTGCCATTCTAATGCTTCAAACTAGGATAATTGCATCCGTATTTCTAACATTTCGCTTTACCTACAGCTATGTATTAATAACTAGAAAGACGCAAATAAACAGCTATAATGTAACGAAAAGTCAAGTTAACTGGAACCCTCTTCCCTGTGCCTTGTCGATGGCAATAAATATTTATGCCGACCTACTTAAGGGCTTAAGGACGAATGAATTAGGAGATAACCTAGGCTCGGAGATTTGGCGCTGAATCCCGCTAAAGAACTGAACACGGGCATTCATTGCTTCAACAATAGCGAGCTTTACCTTGATCTCCTCCTCATTAATGGTGATCCGGGGTTCAATCACTGCTGCTAGCTTTGCTGCGTGGCTATCATCCACATCAATATGGACTTCAAAAAATATCAGGGACTCTTTGGGCAAGGGAGCAGCGCCAACAATTCCTGTGTAGAGTTGAGTGTACAGCGAACTAACAATCCCTTCTGAAGCATAACAAACCGCACCCAGTGCAGCTAGATAGCCGTACTGATGCGGTATCCTCAAGTACGTTTCAATTAGAGCGTTAGTTTCAGGCGCAGTGGGTAGTGCTGCTAAAGTGTTGTCGTCGATGCCAAGTTCGCGGGTAAATCGACGAAATAACTCTGGATGGCACTGACTAGCATCTCCCCGTCCCATTTCGTCAAACAGGTTTTCTAAGACGACTAACTGAGCGCTTTCATCTTGGCAGCAAGACAAGATGCTAGCCAGAATACGATTAAATTCTTTGGAGAATTTGTACATTTGAACGGCTAGTACTTGTACCTCTTGCAAGGACAAATTACCTGTACGACAGCGTTTTAGGAACTCATGGCTCCAGAGTGGGTGATTAACCGTGATTTCACGTAAGGAATTCCTAAAAAAAGAAGAATTATTTTTCATCGTGATACCTGTATAGCTAAATGAAGTGGCATATCAAATAAAGGACCGAAGAATGGCTCATCCAAGACGATATGTTCTGGAGTAACCCGTAATTCCCGCAGGGTTGGCATTGTATTGAAGTCAGCACTTTTTAGAGCATCAAAATAATCCTCAAGGGTTTTGTGAACCAATTGGACATTTAGCCAGGAACCATCTCTTTTCCAAATACGACCAGGAAACTGTTGATCTCTCTTGCTGAAGTAGCCCGTCTTATCAACTTCAAAATAGAATGGATATGCTGCCTCTCGCATATATGGAAAGGATGGATGGGGAACGCTAAAAACAAATCGACCCCCAGGACGGAGAATGCGTGCGACTTCAGCCATACATTGCTGAGTCTGAGCAATTGTTAAGTAGTTAAATAAGAAAACTGCAACAACTAAGTCAATTTCGCCATCGTCAAACTGCTTGAGGTTGGTAGCGCACCCCACTTCGTAATCAATGCCTAGTGTGTCTTCTACTTCTTGCATCCGTGCTGCTTCAATCATGCCTTGGGAAAGGTCAATTCCATACACTTGTGCAGCACCACGTCGGCATAACTCTCGACTACAGTAACCTTCACCACAACCCAAATCAACTACTTGCAATTTACCAACAGGCTCACACATCTCCAGCACAAAAGGGCGTGCCGTAAAGTCTGAGAGCGAACTAGGTTCTCCTCGAATCCACTGTGATGCCGTGTGATTATATAGGTTTCTAGTTGAGTTGTTGCTATTTAAGGTTGACATTTTTGTTTAATTGGTCTTAATAAAGCTTTAAATACTGGATTTTTATGTTTTAACATTCATTTTTTTTGTTAGTAATGTTGATTACACTGATTTTTTTTGGCTTACTTGTTTGACGGCTAGCTAGAATGTGTAGTTTTCAAGTAAATGATGATGAAATTGCATATTTTAAAATTCAAAAAATCAAGATACATATGCAGGATTTTCACAAATCTGGTTTGTTTATAAAGTTCTCTCGTCAATTCTCGCAGAACTCTTTATATGGATGAATCTCATGAAAAATTTAGAATATTTTTACACATTAATTAGTTCATTTTAAAATTTAAGGTTTATATTTATTTGAGCTTAATTTAAGTTAATCTGCGTAACCCCAAAAAATAAAAAATTAAAATAACAGTAAATTCAACGAAGTATAAACAGAATAATATTGTTATTTTTTTAGTACAGGTATTCGTTATCAAAGCGAACTAACTTTGACTGATGAGTTATTTGGTTAATTATTTGTAGCAGGTTGAATGATTTAACTAGACAACCTGTGAATTTTTTCAGTTAGGAATCAGGATGGCTCTACCCATAGTAAAACTTCTTTATTTTTAGAATAAGTTTGGGAAGAATTATGATGGAAGAACTGTTAGCAGGCTCGCCAGTATCCGAGCAGTTGGAATATGAACACGCGATCGCGCCAGCGTTGCGGAGCAATATCGCATTCTCTCGGCTTGGCGATCAACTATTTGATCAGCTTGCACAGAAGATTGCTACAAAAAGGCAGTATCGACTGCTGTTTGAACACACATTAAAGCCTGAGTTATTCCAGCAGATCCAAGTTGCCGCAGCAGGTTACATTTGTGAATGTCTGAATAGCCCCATAATCCTTTCAGAAGATGAAATGCTTAATCGACTGCTGGAAGGTAGAAATACTTTGCAAAATTACACTGGCACGGGGTTGTTGATGCCCAAGCGGGAACACACTCTGGCTTTTAACCTGTTTCAAAAGAGTGTTGCTGAGGCTTTCTGCCAAATTGGAGCGAATGACCTAATTGATGCAGTGGATTTACCTGTAAATCTTCGCATGGTCTATGGCAAGACGGATGCCGAGAAGACGAGTTTGCCGTTTGCTAGCTCAAAGCGACATAGCGATGTCTGGGCAGGTGTTCCCGCTGATGCAACTGTAGTGGTTCTGCCACTGTTTGGCGACATCGATAATATAACCATTGAAGCAGGTGAAATGCCGAGCGAAATGGAATTACAGGCTATGCGGGTGATGTCGGACTTTGATGAAGGTTGCGATATTCCAATGGTTGTTTCCTATACAGAAGCGCAACTACAACACGGTACAATGTACTTCAATGATGCGCGTGGATTGCACCAAACAGTCAGACGCAAAACTGAAGGTCTGAGAATTTCAGTAGATTTCCGGTTCCGCAGAAAATTCAACGAAGCCTACAGGGCAATGGTATTACCAAGTGTTGGCGGTGTTGAAGAAGATATGAGCGTCAACTATAACGAGTGGTTGAAAGTTGGTAAAGACACCCTAATTGTGTTTGATGAAAGTGTTAAGCAGGCGAATTGGCAAAAAACAGGCGATCCGGTTCCGCTGTATACTCGAGGATATCGCCTCGTAAAGATATTTGATTGAATCTAATGCTTGGGGACAGAAATATTCCGTCGATGTCAAGTCGCTGACGAATCTATTCATGTGTAGAATAACCAGTTAGTTGACTTAACTCCTGTCAATAAAATATAATTGAAAATTGTCTGTCTAAATTCTTATTACTGCTCGGATCAGGTAGCTTTGGGCGCAAACGCTGGCACAGACATTTAACAAGCCAGCTACCTGTACGGCAAACTCAAGGACAATTCCATGACCTACGCAATTATTGAAACTGGCGGCAAACAGCTAAAAGTTGAAGCTGGTCGCTTTTACGACATTGAACTGCTTCCCCTCGAAGAAAACGAGAAAGTTACTATAGAATCAGTCTTACTGGTGCAGCACGACGGCGAAGTCACCATCGGGCAGCCGTTAGTGGCAGGGGCTACAGTAGAAGGTACGGTGATGCGAAACCTCAGAGGTCGCAAAGTCATAGTCTACAAAATGAAGCCCAAGAAGAAAACCCGCAAAAAACGGGGTCACCGTCAGGAAATCACCAGACTGCTGATTAACTCCATCAACCTTAACGGTACAGTGCTGGTTTTTGAAGAAACTGCAACTGGGGCTGAAGCACCAGTGGAAGCACCAGCGGAAGCAGCCGCAGAATAATAAAGAGAAGTAGATAAGCAAAGAAGGTAATTATGGCTCATAAGAAAGGTACAGGTAGTACACGTAACGGACGCGATTCTAATGCCCAACGTCTGGGTGTGAAGCGTTTCGGCGGTCAAAAAGTCATTGCTGGTAACATTCTCGTGCGTCAGCGTGGTACTAAATTCCACCCCGGTAACAACGTCGGTATTGGCAGCGATGATACTTTGTTTGCCTTAATTGATGGTGTTGTCACTTTTGAAAGAAAGGGCAAAACCCGCAAAAAGGTAAGCGTTTACGCACCAGTAGTTGCAGATGTAGTTGAATCTGTAGCAAGTTAATAAAAGTTCAAAAGTCCTGAGTCTCAGAAGTTAGAATAATTTTCCCTCACCTGTTAACACTGGAGGGCTAAGTTGGGGTGGCGAGTATTTTGGGAATAAATCCCCGTCAAGTTTTGGCTTTTCGACAAAAGACTCAGGATTTTTGGACTTTTAAAGAAACTTTCCACCGACAGCACCCAAGGCTAAACCGACCAAGGAAAAAATAGAGGTAATCCAAAAAGCTTGTATTTCTCTAAATCCAGCAACTTGAAAGTCTATCCTTGCCAAAGTAGCCGCCGAAGTGATTAACAAGCCTTGAAGAAATACTTTGAACCAAGCAAGCATCAGAAAAAATAAGAAAGCGGCTAAAATGGCAACCCCAAAAGACCTAGTGTTTGATTTAACTAAGGCATCAGAATAATCTGCAAAACTTTTCCAAGGAGTGGTAACTACTCCCGTTAGAAATAAAACAGCGATCGCCACCAGCAACCACGCAAACCAAGGGACAGGTGCTTTCGATATCACCCAGCCCAAGGTAGTATAGGTAACCATTACTAGCGTTAGAGTAATCCAAGGAAGTGTTTTCAAAATTGACATGGGTTGGTTTCCCAATACCACAGAACAGTATTATTTCATAAGTATTTAGCGGGTCAAACAAACTTTTTATCGCCTTTATCTAGTTCTAATGTCCAGTAAGACGATTGATAACTTATCTAAAATATGAAAAACAATAAGAAAGTTAGATGCATTCAGGATTAAATTGGATATATTTTTACCTCTATGGCTTAGACTATAACACTATCATCGTATTTGTTCTGCCTTGAATCAATAGGCTGTTATGCTGTCCCCACCCTAACTAACAAGCTAGCCTGTGTTCTTCACCTAGAAAGTGGTTAAATCAAGGTATGTTATTTCATCTTCGTATTAAAGCTGACAACTGATAACTAATAACTGTTAAATATGTTCTTAAACATTTGTAAACTATTAACAGCGCGAAGTCCGGGTGCCGGATTCCTTAGCTCGGAACTTAGCAAAACAGCAGAGTAGCCCGGTGTCACATCTTGTTAAGGATTTATCATGAGACGACTTGTTATCGCTGAACGTGTATGCCTCATTGGTCATATCTTGGCAAAGGCTTTTGGACTGGTAGGCATTCTACTGGTTTTACCTCATGCCGATTTAATTTTGAACCTAGGCAATGTTGGAGAAAACGCCATGCAGCTGAGTCTGGCCAATGGCGGTGTGGTAGATATTATTTTGGGGACAATAGCAGTCTCAATTTTTGCCTGTCGAACCCTGGGATGGCGCATTTGGCTAGCGTTTACTATTCCAGCAGTATCAATATCGATAGGTAGTGAATTACTGGGAACTAGTACAGGCTTTCCTTTTGGGGACTACAGTTACCTGAATGGCTTGGGCTATAAAGTTGCGGGGCTAGTACCGTTTACAATACCCTTATCTTGGTTTTATGTGGGCTTGTCTGCTTATCTAATTGCTCGTGCAGGCTTGAATGTAACTCTTAAACCGACTTTTGCCCGTCATATTGGTGCTTTAGCCTTGGGTGCATTGCTCTTCACCTGCTGGGATTTTGCCCTTGAGCCAGCGATGAGCCAAACTTCTCTTCCCTTTTGGTATTGGGAACAACCGGGAGCATTTTTTGGCACACCTTACCAAAACTATGCTGGTTGGTTTGGCACTAGCGCCCTGTTTATGAGTGTAGCGGCATTATTGTGGGGGAACACACCGATTACATTAAAGCGATCGCAACTCAATTTTCCTTTAATAATTTATTTAAGTAACTTTGCCTTTGCTGCTGGACTCAGCTTGGGTTTTGGGTTTACGATCCCAGTGTTGCTGGGTTTTGTCGCTGGTGTTGTTCCGGCTGTGCTGCTTTGGTGGAAAGCTCAAGCTGCATCCTTGCAAGTTCCTGCCGAAGCAGAATTAGCAGAAGTTTCAGTGGCTCCTGTGGAAGTGGGTGTTAAGTAGAGGCATCGAGAAAAGTTAGGAGTTATGAGTTAGGAGTTATGAATTTTTAACACAAAGACTCCCCATTCCCAACTCCTAACTCCTTACATAGTTGCAACAATATTATCTAAGTATTATCACGGTGAACAATGCCTTAATAGTAGAAAGCGCTATATCGCTCCTATTGCTACTCATCCAAATACCAGCAATGGCGATACTGTTATCGCGCTTGCTAAAAGGACCAGGACGTCATCCCCCTATTCAACCCCAACAACCAACACCAGAACTTTTGGGCAGTGTTAGCGTTATCATTCCCACCCTCAACGAGGCTCTGCGCATTAGTCCCTTGCTTTCTGGTTTAAGTCGCCAAAGTTACGAAGTGCGAGAAGTTATTGTTGTAGATAGCAAGTCTAGTGACGGAACCCCCGACTTGGTAAAAGCTGCACAACAAAAAGACCCCCGCTTCCGCGTGATGACAGACGATCCTTTACCCCCTGGTTGGGTAGGGCGGCCTTGGGCGTTGCATAACGGCTTTTTGGATAGTTCCGAGGCAAGCGAGTGGTTTCTCGGGATGGACGCGGATACAGAACCATCCCCTGGTTTAGTTGCTGGTTTGGTGAAGACAGCCGTAACTGGTAATTATGACTTAGTTTCCCTTTCACCCCAATTCATCCTCAAGTATCCAGGGGAGTGCTGGCTGCAACCAGCTTTGTTAATGACACTACTTTATAGATTTGACCCCGCTGGTGTAAATACGGAGCAGCCACAACGAGTAATGGCAAACGGACAGTGCTTTTTGTGCAGGCGTTCTGTATTGTCTGCCGTAACTGGTTATACCAGTGCTAAAGGTTCTTTTTGTGATGATGTCACCTTAGCTAGGAATATCGCCGCAAAAGGTTTTAAGGTGGGTTTTTTGGATGGGGCGAAAGTATTGAAAGTGCGGATGTATGAAGGAGCGATGGAGACTTGGAAAGAATGGGGGCGCAGTCTCGACCTCAAAGACGCATCGTCACCCAGTCAAATTTGGGCAGATTTATGGGTACTCTCCTCAGTTCAAGGTCTACCCCTTTTAGTAGTAACCTACCTGCTTCTTTCCCCCCCTCTCCCTGTGTCCCCCTCTCCTATTCCTCTCCTCCTGGGACTTAATATATTCCTGTTGACAATTCGCTTCGCCATGCTTTTCGCGATCGCACCCTCCTACGATCGCACTCAAGCTAACGGTGGCTGGTTATTCTGGCTTTCCCCCTTAGCCGATCCCCTAGCCGTGGTGCGAATTTTCTTATCTGCATTTCACACTCCCAAACAATGGCGGGGAAGAAAATATAGTTAAGATTTGGGAGTTAGGAAATACCAACGCAAAAACAAATCCAAGCCTGTTTCATTCTCAGTTGTAGATTAACTAAAATGTATGTACCGATATACTTGATAAGGGTTGACGAACGCACAAAAGAGGTATTTATTTTGGCTGGGGAAGAGACAGAAATTGCCACTATATTCCTAACTCTTAACTCCTCACTCTTCATTCTCTTCCTTAACCTCGTCACCCCGTTCCAATTCCCAAAGAATTTGATTTCCTTCTCGGCGGACTCGTGATACGATCCAGTTTCGCCAACGCCATTGATCCCCACGACTGGTGACAGCACTAGCATGGACATCCATTAAATCTGCGAGTTCGGAACTGGTAATTAGATAGCCTTTTTCGGCAATTTCGTCAGCAATATGCAAGGTCTCAACTAAGTTACGGAGTTGTATCACCCTCATCTCAGGAGGTATTTCTTCTATATTGGTGGGAGTCGAGGTAGATGGTTCCATAATGGTGGTATCTGGTTCAAGAGTACTAACTTCCTGTGTCTCTTTGTTCATTATTCTAGAGATGGAATGAGAATCAGATACTTTCGCTACATTTAACTGCTTTGTTGGCAATAAAGATTCCTGGGAGTTAGAGGAGTCGAATTCTTGCAGTGATGGATTTTTGCCCTGTGCAAAGGCACGAGCGATCGCATCGCAGCGTTCGTTACCTATATTACCAGCATGTCCTTTGACGTGTTGCCATGTAACTTTGCGGGTGTTGAGTTCATCAAGGATTTCCAGAAGGTCTTGGTTTTGAACGGGATTACCATCTGACTTTTTCCAGCCTTTCTTTTTCCAGCCTTTTACCCATTTGGTGGCACAGTTAATCAGATATTCGCTATCAGTGTAGAGGGTGATGGGTTGAGTTTGTCCCGATGATTCTAGGAATTGGAGAGCAGCGATCGCGGCTTGCATCTCCATTCTATTATTTGTGGTCTGAGTTGAGCTAGAGCCCATTTCGTGAACTGAACCATCATCGAAGTAGACGACCGTACCCCAACCACCAGGACCAGGGTTGCCCGTGCAAGCACCATCGGTGTATATACTTTTGATTGTGTGTGATGACATAGTAAAAATATTGAACCATCATAGTCCCGCAATATAGGACGCAATGGTCATGATATCAGTGACGACAGCTAAATGCGTTTAATCCTAACATCATCATTTATTTAAGTTTGTCTAAAAGTTCTTTAACTGCTTGTGCAATAATTTCTGGCTGGTCTACCCAAACAAAGTGACCGCTTTTTTGAGCAGATTTTTTTTGACAGTCAGTTGAAAGCATGAGTAATTCAGACTGCATTTTATCTCTAAGTTTATCGGCAGGTGGGATGGAAAATTCAATAATTCCAAATTTAGGCTTGAGAAAGTTAGCAGCTTTGATATTAATAACTGGAAGATTGCCAAAATCATTAGCTTTTTGGACTTGCTTGCCGCTAAGATTTAAATTCCACATTTCTCGAAACATTGTCAGCCAGTGTTTTGCACCATAAAAAGACTGTTTCACTGCTTTCAAAGATGCCGGGGAAAACTTTCTAAGTTCTTTTTTTAGAAATTCAAATGTACCTAGCATACCTAAAAAACGGACAATTCCTAATGCAGCACCTATAGAGGCAATTCCAAAAGAAATTGTGAAAAATAATTTCAATATTTGCAAGCTGATAGGCATCTTTAACATCAAGCTTTCATGCAATCCATCTGTTAATACCATTCCGACAACTTCTTTAGGGAAATGGTGAGCATAGAGACGCATATTGTAACTGCCAAAGGAGTTACCCAATAATATGTATGGTGGCTCAATTTCTGCCTTTTTCAAAACAATATGTAATTCTTGGACAATTTGTTCGCTCGTACGTGGTTTTAAGCTTGATTGACTCCAACCATAACCTGCGCGATCGTATATACAAACTTTTGTAATAAGAGCTAATTCTTCTACTAGTAAATACCCCTCTATCCCCCCGAGACTATGGTCTACAATTACGGTGGTATTTCCTTCACCAGCACAATAAAAATGTAATTTATGACCACCCACGTCAATTAATTTTCCAAGCGGCTTTATATTTAATTTTTCGTACTGACTAGCAATCAAATGATAACTAGTTATACATAAAAAAAATATAAGTTTAAATTTATCTGCGTCTATCTGCATTTATCTGCGGTTTTAAACTCATTAATTATTGGTAATTACCTGCTGAATAAATTTTTGCCAGATTTCATTAGGAACCCAAAGTTTATGTAAATCATTCCGGGCTTCTTCCTCACTTATACTTTGATGAATCAGTCGATAAAGATAAATAAATGCTGAAACTCTTTTGTTTGCTGCACAATGGACAAATATTTTTTTGTCGTGGTTTGTCTCTAGGACATCGAAAAATTCTGTAATATTCTCAATGGTGGGATTTTCCCAAATTACTGGAATGTTGATATATTGCATATTTTTAACTTCGACAATTTGCTTTTCATTTAGTAAAGCATTTGGTGATTCTGGTAGTGCCAGATTCACGACTATTTGATATCCAGCTTCTTTAATTGTCGTAAATTGGTCTATAGTTGGTTGTCCAGAAGTTGCAATTGAATCTGATATTTGCAGGAAGTTATAAATATTTTGAATGCTGTTATTTGACATAATTTTACAGTCAGATATTTTATTAGCAATAGCTTTTTCATCTAAGCGACATAGCCTAGTCTTTTGTCTAACTTTTGCACCTATTCTTTCATAGAATTTGATGCCACGTTCATTAGATACTGCTACAGTCCAATCAATTCTAGCACAGCCTTTTTCCTCTGCTATCTTGCATAATTTTTGGATCAGAGCTTCACCAATTCCATGACTCCGATATTCAGCTTTGACATATAAATCATCCAACCAAATACCAGGCTTTGCCAAAAACGTTGAATAAATAAAGTGATAACTAGCAAAGCCAATGGCATTCCCAGCAATTTCGGCTAAAAGAACAAATCCAAGAGGTTTCTCTCCAAATAAATCCTGTTTTAGTTTCTCTGGTGTTGCTTGCACTAATTCCGGACAACCATCGAACTCAGCTTTTAAATGGATTAATTTCATAATGCTAGAAATATCTCTGTCCTCTGCATCTTTAATTGAAATATTTGTGTTTATCATTTTATTTCCTATCTCTCGTATAAAGTGCCATCTTTATGCGTAAAAATCCAACCATATGGACTTGCTTTAGCGATTAAATCATTATCTGGATAGTTGACTTCATCATCAACAGTTCTATCACCAACTTCTAAATAAACCACTGGACGTTGGGATTTATTTACTAATTGATGTCCATCCTCTTCACTCGCTGGAAAACCTACGATCATTCCAGGTTGGAGAATTTGAGAACCTGCATTTGTAATTAGTGTGACTTCACCTTCTAGTACATAAATAAATTCATCTTGTCGAGTATGCCAGTGTCTGAGAGCAGAACAACTTCCCGGTGCAAGGGTAACTAAGTTTACACCAAAATTTTTTAATCCTGCGGCATTTCCTAAGGCTTGTTTTATTCGCCCTGCTATGAGATGTTTAAATTGCTCGGGGTAATTGGAAGTTGTGCGACTTGGTACATTTTGGGGGTCGATAATCACGATTAAAAATCTCCTAATTTATGAAGATGTATTTTTGTTGATAGTAATTAGAGTTATTGCAAAAATACCAAACAAAACAAAAATTAATTAACCGCAGATAGACGCAGATGAAAAAGATTAATGCTATGGACTCAATCAAAAATACAAAATTAGGTTAACGACTACATTCAGCTAAAGTTTTAAAATCGAATTTTTGCAAGATTTCCAGAAATTTAAATACTGCTTGGACATGAAGAGCGCTAGATAATATTGCTATTCCAATCACTCTTTCTAAAGGAATTGGTAAACTACAAACCTGCATTTTTTGAGGAATTGGTACTGCAGCTAAACGAGGAAGAATAGCTGCTCTTAATCCTTGATTTACCATACTGACAATGGTTGAGTCTTCCTGAATGTCGGTGGTAGTATTCATCAGAGGTGCGACGATTTTCAGGTGATTGTGAAGAATAGCTCCGCAGGGTGTGGAAGGTATCATCACTGGTGAATACTTATCTATGTCTTCCCAAGTAATTTCCCTATCGCTTATTTTGGCGTTTGGTGGTAACAACGCAACATATTCATCCCGTAGGATTTCCCAAGTGTCAAACTCATCACCTTCATCACCACCTTGTAAACAAGTAATGCCAATATCAGCACGTCCTGCACGCAAAACATCTTCTACATCCAGAAATGCGGGACATTCTATGATTGTGACAGCAACTTCTGGAAATGAAAAGTGAAATTGCGCGATCGCTTTTGGTAATAAATGAGTAGCGACACTGCGAAAACACGCAATTCTTACATGACCACCATGCAACCCTTTATGCTGGTTTGCCTCTCGTTGCATCATCTCTAGATGTTGTAATGCTTGATGAGCATGATATAAGATCCGCTCTCCTGCTGGTGTCAGTACAGCACCATGACGACCTCTAGCAAATAATGGTACACCAAGTTCTTCTTCTAGAGTCGCGATCGCATGGCTAATTGCTGGCTGAGAAAGTTCTAACTTTAAAGCCGCTTCACTAAAATTACCACAATCTGCTATTGCAACTACGGCTCTCAATTGGAAAATTTTCATACTAAGTGCTGAGTAGATGTCTGAGTGTTTAACAGATAAATGTTGATTTGATTATTGCAGAAAGCTTGCATCAGTTATTCTTTATATCCATAAATCGCATTTATAGATACTATACACGGCATTTTTTGATTAATTATTCAGGCTTTGTTAAAGTCTTAGTTACTGATTAAGTCTCAGGAAGTGTTGTATGAGAAATGAAGTTAGATATCTTAAATCAGAAGAGACTGTAACAACTGCTAGTTCAAAAGATAAGCTAAACTTTTTGCAAAAAATTCAGAATCTTTGGTCAAAACTTGTCAATCTGGTATTCGCAAATCCTGAAGAAATAGAAGTTGTACAAAAAAGCGATCGCCAAGGTAATACTTATTGGCAAGTTTACGACCCTGCAAGTGGCAAATCTTTTTGTTCAGGTTCTGAAAGTGATGTGCTGGCATGGATTGAATATCTTTACAAATATAGGTAGTCTAACCTGTAAAAGTTTTACAATTGGTGAAAACTTGATAAATATCGTCTGTATTTTAGTCAGTTTTAACTGAGTTGAGCGGGTTATTGAAGAATCGCAAGGATACAACAATTTCATGTCAAAATTAACCCTTGTAATTGGCAACAAAAATTATTCATCTTGGTCACTTCGTCCTTGGCTGGCAATGAAGCAATTTGGTTTAGAATTCCACGAAATTCGCATTCCTTTATGGCAACCAGAAACTTCAGCAAAAATTCGTCAATACTCTCCTTCAGGAAAAGTCCCAGTGCTATTACACGGAAATCAAACAGTATGGGATTCTCTTGCTATTTGCGAATATTTAGCTGAGGAATTCCCTGATATACATTGGTGGCCAAACGATAAAGCTCCAAGGACATTAGCTCGTTGTATTAGTGCCCAAATGCACTCCGGCTTTCAAAATTTACGGGAACATATGACGATGAATTGCCGTGCTAGATTATCTGGAAAAGGGATGGCAATCGGAGTGCAAGAAGACATTGATAGCATTGCCTCAATTTGGCGAGAATGTCGGCAAAAATTTGGTTCTGATGGCGATATGTTATTTGGTAAATTTACAATTGCCGATGCTATGTTTGCCCCAGTTGCTTTGCGGTTTGTTACCTATGGTGTGCAGTTAGATAATATTGCCAGGAATTATGTTGATGCTCTAATGGCATTAACTGCATTGCAACAATGGTTAAAAGCGGCTGAGGTTGAGGAAGAAATCATCTCGAAGTATGAGTTATAAAGGTAATGTTTTAGGAGAAAAGGAGACTTACTATTTAAACTCTCAAAAGACCTAAAATTTTTAAATCAACCGCACCAGAACGTAGGGGTAAATCATGTACAACTCTAGTTATTACGAAACAATGGCAGAGTATAACCATTGGATGAATCAAAAGCTTTATGGCATTTGTGCATTAATTCCAGATGAAAAAAGGAGGGAAGATGTAGGAGCATTTTTTAAGTCAATTCATGGGACTTTGAACCATCTGCTTTTTGGAGATAGAGTCTGGATGGGACGTTTTATCAAAGAGCCTTTTGTAGCTAAAATCGGACAGGAGTTATATACAAATTTTGATGAACTCCGCCAACAGCAAGAACTCACGGATACCCAAATTATAGAGTGGTCGAAAAATATTTCACCTGAGTGGTTAAACCAACCTTTCCAATACACTAGTGGGGTAGACGGAAAAACACGAATTTTACCAGCGTGGGTTTTGGTGACACATATGTTTAACCACGAAACCCACCATCGTGGACAACTGACAGCCCTCCTCAGTCAGTTAGGATACGATCCAGGTGTAACTGATTTGCCGTTTTTGCCCTACTTAAATGCGATCGCCATCCTTTAGAAACATCTCCAGCTAGAATCTAATTTTTTATAGTAACTTGCTCAGTGGAGTCGATAAACCGTCAATGCTAACGAGATTTTTTTGCTGCTGATAGTCTCGAACTCCTTGTTGACCTTTTTTATCTGCCCACTCTATTAAAGACTGTCGCTGGCTTTGATGTTCATACAGTGGTATGCCTAAACCACAGGAAGTTTGCACCCGCTCAATATCAGCTACGATAATTTGACGGGTTCCAGGAATTTCGGGAAACAGAGAGTAAAGAGAATTCCAGTCTGAATGGTTCGGTAGAATTGTGTATCCATTACCGTAGAGACGCAGAATAGATGGGCTATCCTGAAAAGCGCAAAACATAAAGGTTATCCGTCCATTTTCCTGGAGATGGGCTGAGGTTTCATTGCCACTACCGGTCAAATCGATGTAAGCCACCCGGTTTGGGGAGAGGATGCGAAAACTATCCAATCCTTTGGGAGACATATTAACGTGACCCGTAGGACTCAGAGGTGCGCTCGCAACAAAGAAAAGGTGCTGAGTGGCAATAAAGTCTTGCAGTTGCTCAGTGATACAGTCGAAAAGTTTAGCCATTCTTAATATTCTCACCTAATGATTCACTGTTATCTCATATATTGAGTGGCATAGGTAGGTACTTCAATCGATGAAGGTAAACGTGAATCATTTACAGGTTCCGCAGCACTCAAATTTAGTGGTATTTCTCCTGCCCACACAGGTAATTCATAGTCAGCTTCATCATCAATAGGGCCACCTGTGCGAACCTTAGCAGAGGCTTCATCCAGAGGTAAAGATAGCACTAAAGTTCCCGTCAACTCGTTGCGATTGGGTGGACGTACTTCCTGCGATCGCTGGGGAATGACATGCTCAACAAAAGCATTTAGGGCCTCTAGTTTTTCTTCAGCAGTTTCTACAGTCGTTGCAGTCCCAAATACGACTACAGACCGATAGTTCATAGAATGATGGAAAGCCGATCGCGCCAGTACTAATCCATCCAGCAAAGTCACAGTGACGCATACTTCAATCCCCGATTGCAGCGTTTTCAGCATCCGACTGGCAGGTGACCCGTGAATGTATAGTTTATCGTCAACTCTTCCATAAGCTGTGGGAATAACAAACGGCTGTCCATTAGCCACAAAGCCTACATGACAGACTAAACCTTCATCCAGAATTCGATAGATGGTGTTACGTTCATAGTCTCCCCGCTTGGGTACACGCTTGATAGTACTTCTCTGGCTGGGAGTAAAATTATTTTCTGGTTGCATTGCTTGAGATTTTTAACTCTGCACCGCTAGATTAGTAAGAAAAGTGGAGCTAGACAAGTGCCACTTTGAGAAGAAAACACCAGTCCACCCAGCACTTAAGTGCTGGGCTAATAGCGAAAGTCCACTGAAAGTGGACTAAATACGATCCCCAGTCCACTTTCAGTGGACTTAAGCTATTAGACAGGGATTTTAATCCTTGGCTGAAAGTGGACTAAATACGATCCCCAGTCCACTTTCAGTGGACTTAAGCTATCAGACAGGGATTTTAATCCTTGGCTGAAAGTGGACTAAATACGATCCCCAGTCCACTTTCAGTGGACTTAAGCTATTAGACAGGGATTTTAATCCTTGGCTGAAAGTGGACTAAATACGATCCCCAGTCCACTTTCAGTGGACTTAAGCTATTAGACAGGGATTTTAATCCTTGGCTGAAAGTGGACTAAATACGATCCCCAGTCCACTTCAAGTGGACTTAAGCTATCAGACAGGGATTTTAATCCTTGGCTGAAAGTGCAACAAGTGTCAGCTATCGGTTCAAACCAGCATGGATTTCGCAATCAACCTTGACCCCCAAGCAGCCTTACCTCTATATCGCCAACTTTATGACGAACTCCGATCGCGTATTTTGTCAGGAAAATTAACACCAGGACAAAAGTTACCTTCCACGCGATCGCTCTCCAAATTTCTCAGTATTTCCCGCAGCACTGTTACTCAAAGTTACGAGCAACTCCTCAGTGAAGGTTACCTTCATACAACTTTGGGATCGGGTACTTTTGTCTGTCAGCAACTCCCTGATGACCTCAACAACGCTATACCCATCCAATCAACACCCCATAAACCTAATTCATCAATACCACTATCAACCTATGGTGCAAGCCTTACAGATAGTGCAATGTTTCGGCTGCCAGATGTGACAGCAGAAATAAACTTCAGCTACGGACGACCAGCGCTGGATAAATTTCCTTCTTACTTATGGCGCAAGCTCTTGTCTCGCCACTGCCGCTTCAATCCAGATGTGCTTAACTACACCACCGACTCGATGGGATATCAACCTCTACGAGAGGCGATCGCTTCCTATATATCTCGCTCAAGGGCAGTACAGTGCAGTCCAGACCAAATCATCATTGTCGGCGGTTCCCAGCAAGCACTAGACTTAATTACCCGCTTGGTGATTGACAGAGGTGACTGGATTGCTATCGAAGACCCTGGATATTTAGGGGCAAGACGGGCTTTCTTGGCTGCTGGAGCCTGTCTATTCCCAGTACCCGTCGATTCTTCCGGGGCAATGGTCAGCCACCTAACAACAGGTATAATTCCCAACATTAAACTCGTCTACGTTACCCCATCTCACCAATTTCCCACAGGAGCGTTATTGTCCCTGAAACGCAGGTTAGAGCTACTTGCTTGGGCGCAGAAATCAGGTGCGATGATTATTGAGGACGACTATGACAGCGAGTATCGTTATGGGGAAAGACCCATTCCGGCATTGCAAGGACTAGACCAAGGCAACTCAGTCATCTATGTTGGAACATTCTCAAAGGTACTTTTCCCAGCTTTGCGTCTGGGTTATTTGGTAGTGCCTCACAATTTAACACAAGTATTTAGCCGTGCGAAATGGCTCTGCGATAGGCAATCAGCTTTATTGGAGCAGTATGCCCTTACAGATTTTATCAACGAAGGACACCTAGAACGTCATATCCGCCGGATGCGATCACTCTACGACCAACGCAGGCGATCGCTGGTACAGTCATTATCTCATCTTGGTGAGAGAGTCAAAATTATTGGTGAGAATGCCGGGATGCATTTAATGATAAAAATAGATACGGCATTGAGCGATGAGGAAATAGTCCAACGTGCAGCGCTTTTGGGTTTGGGTGTTGGTGCTGCAAATCTCTATTACTTAAAAAATAGCCCTGGTGGTGAGTTTGTTTTGGGTTATTCCGAACTTAACGAGCAGCAAATTCAGGAGGGAGTTCAGCGACTAGCGAAGGTTGTGAATTGAAAAAAGATGAAACGCATAAAAATTCAAAAGAGCACGTTTATAAAATTGGATTTTTCGTATACATCAAACGAATTTCACCCACATCAGAAGTAAAACCCCAGCGCTCATAAAAAGGTATCATCTCAGGCAAACAGTAAACAGCAAACTGCTCAACTGATTTTAACTGGGGATGATTCATAACTTCATTCATTAACTTAGCACCAAGCCCCATATTTCTATGGCTTGGCTTAACAATAACATCAAAAATCATTGCCCGATATACGAAATCTGTAAGAACACGAGTAAAAGCAATTATATTTTCCTTTTCATCAACCAAAGCAACAATAATATCAGACCCCGCTAACATCTTAACAACATCTTGATGTGTGCGTTTCTGACTCCAGAATTCATTTTTATATAAGTCAACAAGTTCCAAAATCTGATTTTCACTCAGCGTTGCAACAACTCGGCAATCCATATCGTTAATTTGGAGGGACTACTCTTACAGGGCTTGTGGAAGGCTCTTTCCCATTTACTTGATTATTATTATCATATACAATTTTGCCATAATCTAATTTAATTATTCTATCTGCAATTGGAAAATATTGGTCATCGTGGCTAATAACTAATACTGTTTTCCCTCTTTGTTTCAGATTTGCTAATATTTGTTTGTAAAAAATCTCGCGAAAAACGGGGTCTTGATCTGATGCCCATTCATCAAATAAATAAATTGGGCGATTTTCTAAATAAGCTGTTAACAAAGCAAGCCGTTTCCGCTGTCCTTGGGATAATGCTGTTGTTGATAACTTACCATTTTCTATCTTAACTTTCTTCTCTAAATGTAATTGAGTTAAATATTCCTTTGCTTGAGTATCTAAATTGGCATCACCGACACCCAAAAGCCTATCAAATAAATAAAAATCCGAAAAAACGACAGAAAAATTCTGCCGATAAGCTTCCCGAATATCATCAATAATTACTTTATTATCTAGCTTAATTTGTCCTGTTTCGGGTATATACAAACCTGTGATTAATTTAGCAAGGGTGGATTTACCACTACCATTCCCACCCACAATAAATATCACCTCACCCGCTTCAAATTTTAAGTCCACAGGGCCTAAAGTGAACTTACTGTCTTCCACTTCCCCAGGATAAGCATGGGTGACTTGTTGTAATTCTAGTTTTGAAAAATTTGCTGCATCTTTTTGGATTGGAACCAGCATATCCTCTTTTTGAGTTGCTAGTGCTAACCCCATTTTCTCGATTTTTTGTAATGCTACACTCGCTCTCGATAAGGCTTGTAATTTATCTAAAATACTCTGCATGGGCAGCATCAAATAAGTCAGCGTCAGGACATATCCAGATAGTACCCCCAGAGGAATTTCTACTAACCTAGGCAAGGCAAATAACAATACACCAACAAGGGCAAAAAATAACAGATTTCCCCAACCTGTAGAAATCGAGAATGTTAATAGTGCTGCTGAATTATTGTCCCGAGATTTAGCCGCACTAACTTGCAATTCTTCAGTGAAAAAATCCTGACGACGTGCAGCATGAAGTTTCAGTTCTTTGATACCATCAGTAATCGCACGAAAGTGTTGAAATAAACGGTCTTGTTCTTCTCGTGCTAGATTGAGGAAACTTGCGGCTCGATTAATCAGCAGTTGAACGCTACCAATCCCCACCATAATAAAGCCGACTGTGAAGATAAAAACGGTAGTAGATAGCGAGCCGAGATACAGCAAGCACCCACCAATCACCGCAATGTCAACACAAATGAAGGGAATAGCATAAACCGTAGTGGATAACGTTGCGACATCCTCCGTAAGGGTTGCTAACAAACGACTTGCACCCAATTCTTCCAAATGTCGCAATGGTGAAGATAAAATCCCTTGTGATAACCGCAACCTCAGACGATAAACAGCATCTTGCGAGAGATTGATTAATAAAACTTGGGAGATGATGCTGTTAATAAGAACTATAAATGTCAGTGCTGCAAAATATAACTCAATATTCTCAGTGAAAGTACCAGCAACAACAGTGTTAATCAGCGCAATCAATCTCGCTGTCGTTCCACCGCTGATTAAACCTGTCAAAATAGCGATCGCCACCTGCAACCAGGAAGCCCGCAACAACAGCCAAATTAAATTCATACTGGAATTGTTAGTTGTTAGTTGTTAATTGTTGGTTGTTAGTTGTTGGTTGTTGGTTGTTTCTTAGCTACTAACCACTAACAGCTTCCTTCTTTTAGCCCAATTAGCAATGCAAGTTCTAGCCATTTCCAGTAACAATCTACGTCAATAAAGCCAATTTCTCGCAACCAACCAAGTTGTGTTTCCACATCCAAAAGTTGATTGGATGGATCGTCTTTTTCTAAGTTGACCCCAATTGCTTGTAAAAAGTTCTCGTGTAATTTTTGTGTTGGTGAAGCAATATGTTCTAAGTTGCAAAATACACCACCAGGTTCTAGTAAATCAAAAATTTCTGCATAAAGCGATCGCTTCCGTTCATGAGTAAGGTGATGGATAGCAAAACTAGAAACCACCGCATCAAATTTACTTAGATTGGGTAAAGTTTCGTCTAAATTATGTGCAATAATTTTTACCGTTGCATCTTCCGCAAAGCGTTTTTTTACCGCATCTAGCATCGTTGGGGAAAAATCCAATGCAACACTTTTTACTTGCGGACGGTCAATTTTCAAAAGTGCAAGTAAACGACCGTCACCGGTTCCCAAATCTAGTACACGCTTTATATTCTTAGGCACATATTCTAATAGCACTGCTTCACCCTCAGTCCGGTGGGGAATACCGTCAGATGAAGCCAGATACCCCAAAGCGTGGTCTGCGGAAGTCCAGAGGTTTACCATAATGATGTGATGCAAAGGCGCTAAGACTATTCTAGCTTAACGCCTTTACCTATAGGTATGAAATTATTAATCTCCTGGAATTATACTGCAATATTATCAACACTTGATTTGGGTATAAATGCTGTCATAAATCCCAATCCATATGCCCATAATAAACAAGCTGAGAATATCCTTACTCCCTCTGAAGTCAAGTTAGGAAACACATCAGAAGCAAACAAAACTGTGAATGTATCTAACATCATTCCCGGTAGTAATACATACATTATCGCCATCAGACGCGCCTTTGCTTCAACTTTACGCCAGCTATAAATAGAATACGTAATAGCTGCCATTAGAGGAACCGCTGCGACGAAAGTAAGCAGCAGATTGCTGGTTTCTGGATTAAATAAAAATTGCCCTATCAACCGAACTGCTACTGTTGCTACAAACCAAAGTAAAAAGCCCAACCAAATAAAGAAAGACATTTGCCTATCCTCCAAAAAATACATTAACTCACAGCAAGCGGGGAGGGAGTAAAATTAAAAGATCCTATTTTTTACGTCCGAACGTTCGTACATAAAATAGTAAAAAAAATTTAGACCATTGGAACTTCTACAGACTGGCTAAACAAAACACCCAAGCACATCTCCAGCACTCGATCCATATGTTCTGTCAAACTAATTGAACCAAAAGCGTCACGATCCATCACAGCTTGAGCAATTAACACAAAAATCATACTCAATAAGGCCGCATCGTGAATTTGTCTTACCGGATAATCAGTCCGCAGTTGCTGGACTAAGCCCAAAATAACAAGGTAAGACACAGAAGGCTGGTTGCCTTCAAAATCATACTCTCCCGTGAGCATCTTTTCCTGTTGCCCTCGAATCAGGTGAAAAACACACTCTTGGGGATGAGTGAGTGCCCACTCGATAAGCGATCGCATAATAGCGATAAACTGACAGATAGGTTCATTTTTCGCTGTTGTGTAAGCTTGGAGCGTTACCTGTTCTATAGAAGAAAGAATTCTCGTCATCAGCGCATCAGCTACGTCTTCCTTGCTTTTGAAGTGCGTATAAAGGCTTGCTTTTGACTTAAACCCGGCTTGAAGCCTAATGTCATCAATCGAGGTGCCATCGTAACCCCTCGTGGTGAACAATTGCAAAGCAACAGTAAGGATAACCTCTCGGCTGTCTTTACCTTCCAAAGGGGAATCGCTTTTCGATAATTTTTTTTTCACTATCTCTTAATATCCGAACGTTCGGATATTTTATATATTAATTGATTCTCACAATGTTGTCAAGAAGAGTTCCTAACCTCATATCTTCCATATGTACGTATAAATTATTCTTTACAGGTTTAGCGGTTACTAATTTGACGTCGAACTATGACACTCAAATAGTCCTCTTTCAGAGGACTTTGGTTATTAGACAGGGACTTATAGTCCCTGGCTGGCTGTCTGACAATATAATTGCGTCAATATGTCAGTAATGTTATAGTCATAATGGCTACACGTTTGGCGTTGCGCCTACATATGGCTTGGCGGACGTAGAGTATTATAACTACAAGGTTATATTAGTCATCTAAGCGGACATCATATAAATCATCCCTTGCCACCACTCGTAAAAGTCAGCATCCAGTTTTCTGGAGAGCGAAGTTTGCCTAACAAACCTTTGGCACTTAACGTTAAAGCAGTACGAGTCCGGATAAAATGTCTCGACAAATAGTAACCGGGGGGAGTTTCTATTCCTTCAAAATTTTGACCAACAGAATTTGATATTTCACAGTAATTACCTGCACCACCTACTGTCAACACGACTCGCTCATTAGGAGGCAATTTATTACCATCAATCTGAAAAATTGCGTACACCTGGTGCCGACCGTGGAATGGTTCCACAACAACTTTGATCGGATAAACAGTTTTTGTAGGGAGGTTGGAAGGTAAATATCCGACTCCAGTACAAAACTCCTCAGCAGGTGGTTTTAACAATTTAATACATAAGACGAGTCCGAGTGTAGTTATCAAAAGGATGATAAAGCTAAATTTGCGCTTCCACAAGTGACACCTCTAGTATTTTTCAGTTTCCATAATAAACAGTAGTTTCATAGATTAATTGCTACGATAATTACTTTTTGCTAATATTTTTTGTAGCTCTTTGTCTTTCTAGTAACCAAGTAAATAAGAGTAATTTAATAAATAAATGTTCCTCTAGGATATGCGTCTTTTATGTCTATAAAATGCGCCTATCCTACGATTTTTTACCGATAATAGGAATGGCAATATTTCAGATATTTATTCTTATCCTCGCTGTTCTTTTTAATACCCCGACCTCGCTCATGTCTTTTCGTTTTGAGTTGTAAGGCCGATTTGCGCAAAGCTCTTGTTCCCAGAAGTTTCTATCCGGCAGACTTTGCGCTCTTAAGATTAGAACGCAAAGCTCCCTTGCCTGAATCCACATATATAAACCTACGAATTCCTTCTTCCTTCTTCCTTCTTCCTTCTTCCTTCTTCCTTCTTCCTTCTTCCTTCTTCCTTCTTCCTTCTTCCTTCTTCCTTCTTCCTTCATTCATCAAACGTGAAGGTTTACTTGTTCTTGCAACCAGGGGTCAAGAGCTTGACCATCTTTACGACGCAATTCAATTTCCACAACCATCACTTCTTTCTTTCCCGGAGGTGCGGGTTTTTGATGAAAAATAATGTCATAATCGGCTGGATTGTGCTGGCGTTCTTTTAACCAATCATGCACCTTAGTTGTGGCGAAAAATGATTGCCCTTGCTCAAACATTCGGGTAATCTGCATTTGTAGGGTGAAAGGATTTATCCGACCCATAATATACCGCCTTTGTCAAGTAATTTTAACTCCTGCCATTACCTATATTATGTTATCTGCCATCTGATGCGGTTAGTGAAAGAAAAATTTAGCGCTTTTTTATCCGAACTCAGCAAACAAATTTGCCAACACCACATTAGAAAACAAAAACCCATCAGGATCGCTTAACCTTAACCTTTCTCCCACAAGTTCCACCCAGCCTTGCTTGCAATATGGCTGCAAACACTGCCAAATCTTGGACACCCTCTCGTCACCAAACTCTTCTTTTAATTTTGTCAAACTCACCCCCTCAGCCAAACGCAACCCCAACATTAAAGTTTCTAACAAAACTTCATGTGCGGGTGTCACGGGGCAATCAATTAGACATCCAGTTTCTACCCAGTTATAATACTCTTTAGTCTTACGCGGACGGGTGAAACGTTTCCCCTCAACATAACTGGCTGCACCCATCCCAAAGCCGTAATAAGAGCGATTTTCCCAATAAACGCGATTGTGCTGACACTGATGTCCAACTCTGGCATAGTTGGAAATTTCATAATGTTCGTACCCTGCACCAGTTAAAACTTGTTGGGCTGTGTGGTACATTTGAACTGTGGTTTCATCGCTAGGTAAAGGTTTGTCGCCCGGTTGATAATAACGACCGAAGGCTGTACCCGGTTCGATGGTCAGGTCGTAGATAGAGATATGAGTGGGTGATAATGCTACAGCCTTTTCTAAAGAATCCTGCCATTGTGTGAGGGTTTGATGAGGTAAACCGGAAATTAAGTCCAAGCTGAATTCGGGTACCTCTACTTTGCGGATTAATTCTACAGATGCAAAGATATCATCAACCGAGTGCGATCGCCCGGATTTTTGTAATAATTCTTCCTGAAAAGCTTGGACACCAAAACTTACCCGAGTTACCCCAGCACTGCGGTAGCCTTGAATATGTGCTAAATCGAACGTCCCAGGGTCTATTTCCATTGAGATTTCTACCCCTGGAGAGATCCCAAACCTAAACTCCAGTGAATACAGTATTCGCTGTAACTGTTCTACAGATAAAAGCGAAGGAGTTCCACCACCAAAGAAAATTGTTTTTAACGGTTGACCAAAAACGGGCGCGTTTGCAATTTCTTTACATAATACCCGAACATATTGTTCGATAGTACCAGAAGTTTCACCGCGCAAGCGATCGCCTACAACCGACACCGGGAAATCACAGTAAAAGCATCGCCTTCTACAAAAAGGAATATGTACGTAAGCAGAACTCGGAAGGCTAGAAATACTCACTTTTAGTTCCATTCAAAACTGAGAATTACAAAATATCAAGATTAGTTCTATTTCTTTATAGATTTTTTTATCGTTTTACAACGAAAATCTGAAAAATATAAAGGATATAACTCTTTAGTTATAATGATTGCAGATAGGGTTAAGCTAGACTCTTATTCTAATTGTTGTAAATATTTCTAAATCTATATTGCCGATGATATAAGACCTACTTCACTTAATCGAGTAACACTGTTGCAGGAAAACAATACAGTCATGATTGATGCAATTATTATTTTCTCATTTATCCTGGCAGCGGCGGGAGTCGGGTTCTACAGCACTGACTTGCTACCCGACGGAACCTTAGATGGCGTTACCAATCTGGAAGCCTTACGCTTTATTATAGCTGTGTTTGCCGCCATCATTGGGGGAGCAGTCGGACTAAGATTCCAAACAGGATATCGTCGCCTAGAGGCACAAGTTAAGGAAATGCCCTTAGAAGCTATCTTAACTCGCGCTATTGGTTTAGTGATTGGGCTATTGGTAGCGAATTTGATGCTAGCACCGCTATTTTTACTTCCGATACCGCCAGACTTTGGGTTTATTAAGCCACTGGTCGCAGTTGTCGGCAGTATCATTTTTGCTGTCACTGGCATGAATTTAGCAGATGCCCACGGGCGGGGATTATTGCGCTTGCTAAATCCCAATACTGTAGAAACTATGGTAGTGGAAGGAACACTAAAACCAGCCAATACTAAGGTTTTAGATACCAGTTGCATTATTGATGGACGGATAGAGACACTACTAGAAACAGGGTTTTTGGAAGGGCAGATTCTCGTACCACAGTTTGTCTTGCAAGAATTGCAACAAGTGGCAGATGCCAGCAAAGACCAAAAGCGGGTGCGGGGAAGGCGAGGACTAGAAATTCTCAACCGCATTAAAGAACAATATCCCGATCGCATCCTCATCAACCCAGCTGACTATGAAGATATTGCCACGGTGGATGCTAAGTTGGTGCGCTTTGCCCAAGAAATTAACGCTACACTCTTGACAAATGACTATAACTTGTCAAAAGTCGCTAGCGTCCAAAAAGTGCCGGTGTTGAACGTCAATGATTTGGTGAATGCTGTACGTCCCAACTACTTACCAGGGGATAATCTCGACCTGAAGATTCTCAAAGAAGGTAAAGAACCAACCCAAGGTGTCGGCTACCTTGATGATGGCACAATGGTTGTTGTTGAAGAAGGTAGGAGTTACGTAGGTGGCGAATTGCGAGTAGTAGTCACCAGTGCTTTACAGACCACTGCCGGACGGATGATTTTTGCCAAACCCCAAGCTTCTGCATTTGCATAGGTGATGATGGGACGTTCAAATAGAATTAAACCATGTAATCGGTGCAGTCTGGCTGCACCGATTTTATTTAGGGTGAAATATCAAGAAGGTGGAAATTGGGTTTTTGTTTGTCAGCAATGTTGGCAACAAGTGAGTCAAGATAACCCGTTTTACGTCTATGGGGGAACTTGGAAGGCAAAGAAAAAGTGATATTTGCCCTCATCCCCTAGCCCCTTCTCCCAAACTTGGGAGAAGGGGAATAAAAATAAAAATCTTACTTCCGAAGCACTACAAAATTACCCATATCTCTCTGTTTTCGTGCTTCGCGTCCTACCGAAACTCCAGGCGTATCCCTGACGGGACGCTTGCGACTCAGCGCCTATTGCGTCTACCCTCCAAGAAGGCGTTCAGCGCCTATCGCGGTTAATTAAAAAAATATTATTCATATCGCACGCTCAAAAAACCAAACCCCGCATCGCCAAAAGAGCCGTCCCATAAGCTGCTTCGGTATTCCCAGAACGCACTACATTCACTTCCAAATACTTACCCCGAATCGCTGTCCATGCCTCATTCGCCGCACCACCACCAGCAGTGTAAACACGACTTAACTTATCGGCCCCCAAAATAACCAATAATTCATAACCCCTTGCTTCAATCCGGGCGATCGCTTCTAACAAACCGTGCAAAAATTCTACATCATTATTGGGTCGCGGTTCCAATCGTGGCAGTAAATTCGGATCGCCACTCGGAAAACGCTCTCCAGGTTTCAACAAAGGATAATAATCTAACGAGCTAGTTTTTCGTGGATCAATTTCCCGACTCAACTTTACTAACTCAGAGTTGCTAAAAAAATGCCGCAAAACTCCACCACCAGTATTAGAAGCACCCCCAGTTAACCATAAATCCCCCAAGCGGTGGCTATAAATGCCGTACCTTGAATCTTCTACACGGGTACGACTCAAAAGTTTTAACGCCAAAGTTGAACCGAGCGATGTCACCGCTTCCCCAGGATGCTTTGCACCACTGGCAAGAAATGCGGCAATACTATCAGTAGTTCCCGCACATACCAAGCAAGACGAGGGTAAACCAAATTTAGCCGCAATCTCAGCTTTTAATTCAGCAATGGGTGTACCAGGAGTTAATACTTTTGGTAGTTGAATTGGTATTTGCAGATTCTCCAACCATTCTGGATACTTCAACTCGAGCACATCGTAACCAAGCTTCAAAGCATTGTGGTAATCGCTAATACCCAACTGCCCATGCAACAAAAACGCCATCCAGTCAGCTTGATGCAGCAAATATCTAGCTTTGCTAAAAGAAGGTAACTGTGACATCCATAGAAGTTTGACAAGGCTCGACGTAGCGCTTAATACAGTATGATTCTCCGGTGCCACACCCCGCAACCTTTCCAGCATCACTGCACCCCGAGCATCGTTGTAAAATAGCGGTGCATCCACAGGCTCACCAACGGCATCGCACAATAGGACAGTAGCAGAAGTCCCATTGATAGCGATCGCCCTAATGTTTCGCCGCAATTCCCCTGAAATTTGCTCTAAAAGGGCAAACAATGCTTTTCGCCACTCAGAATGTACAAAGGCTTCATCTAACCTCTTCTGTGGCATGGAGAACGGATATCGCGCCTCAAATAGCAGACTCCCGAACTCATCAATCACCGCACCCCTTGCGCCAGAAGTCCCAAAATCTATACCCAAATACAAATCCATACTTTTGTAACTTTTTATAAAACTTCTTGACTTTTAACTCCTAACTCCTAACTCCTAACCCTTAAAAAATGGATGTTGAAGGAATTCCTGCAATTGTTGGGGACTTAAACCCGTTTTGGAAGAAGAAATAAGACTTCTTCCTTCTTACGAGCGTTAAAATTAGACTACTTTTTGTAACAAGCTATTCCCCAACAAAGGCAATGAGTGCGAAAAGTAGTAAACGAACTGTTGAAAATCTGTTGAAATTGGAGGTTTCAAACCATGTCTATATCAGATACTCAAGTGTACATTGCTCTGGTTGTGGCTCTGATTCCAGGCGTTCTCGCTTGGCGGTTGGCAACAGAACTTTACAAATAAGCCACTCTCATACCAATTGGGGGAAGGGCAAAGGAATTAATCCTTCCTCTTTACCCCTTCCTTCTACCCAATGCCCAAAAATTATTCCTGGCACTCAGTAGTGTAAGTAGTTTCCGGACGATTGCGGTTTAATACCGTAAATCGTTAGAAAACAAACACTGAAATATGCCAGGTTTATTTTTTACTGCTAACATACGTGTATCAATTCCGAAGAAATGAAGTAACATGGCAGCTAAATAAAACCGTAATTATTACGTCCCTTTAGTTCAGCGAGGTTATTTTAAATATCATGAATGCAATTCAGCCGCCAAGAAAAGAGCTACAACCTACACAGAAACCTCGGGTTGTTTCTCGACCTCATCGCAAGCTACGCCAACGTTCTTACCAGATTATGGCAGTTGAGACCACAACCAAAATAGTGGTCAACTTAGCCATCTGTGCCGTCGCATCATCCGCTTTAGTACAACTTTTGCCAAATCACTGGTCGCAACAAGAAAAGTTGCGAGATATCCGTACTGAAGTCAAACTGATGCAAGGACGGGTAGATAGCTTGAAGTCGGAATTTAGCCACAATTTCGACCCGCGCCAAGCTAAAAGTATTATGCAACAACAAGGAAATAGATTTGACCCCAGCCAGCGTCATATCGTGTTGAACAAGGATGGCAATGAAGCTACAGTTCAACAACCAGATTCATCTCCTTAGAATCAACTATAGCACTTGCGTATAAATACTGAACGTTTTTACAAAATAATTTGCTAACAGCTAATAGTTAATAGCTAATCATTTCAAAGCTATATAGTTATCATCTATTAGTCGTTAGCTAGATAAAAAAAAGCGCCAAAGAAACAGGGAGGAAGCGAAAATTTTGTTTTTGAATTTAACAAGATTGGATTTATCCATTCCCTACTTCCCATTTTCAAGATAGAAATCCAAGGGAAACACATTACACAACAGAGAATAAAAACATTTCTTCCCCTTTCTCCGATTTTCAAGATAGCAGTTCCTCCAGCCAGTTTTCTACTTGTAAACGCAAACGTGAAGCTGGCTCGTCTTTAGTGGTGCTGTGTTGAGGAAGGTGATTTAGAGCATGACGGTAATCAGCGATCGCCCAATTCCAATCACCCCAGAGATGGTAGGTTCTGCCTCGTTCCGCCAAAATATTCCCGAATAGCTGACCGAAAAGCAGTGCTATCTCGAAATTATCAATAGCCTCCTGGTATTGGTCCAAATCACGCAGAGTAATACCCCGGTTGACCCAAGCACGGACGTGACTAGGATTTAAATCCAGCGCTCGATCGTAATCTTCGATCGCACTGTGTAATTCTCCACAAGCAGCATAATAATTGGCACGATTGTTATAAGCAGGAGCCAATTTAGGATTTAGTTGCAATGCTGTGTTGTAATCAATAAAAGCTTTTTGCGACTCACCACATTGAAAATAAATCAGTCCGCGATTATTGTAATCAATCGCGTTGTCGGGATAGCAGTGAATTAATTGGTTGAGTAGAGCGATCGCTTCGACATAATTTCCTTCTTTGGCAGACTGCAAAGCACTAGAGCGTAAATAGCTGTCATCGTCCGCAGTGGCATTACGTTCATGCTGCCAAAGCTTTTGCCGCTCAAATGTAGTATTTACAACAGCCTTGTATCGGTGAATTTTCTCGTCTCCAGATGAAAATAATGAGTAACTGTTCATATCGTCCTGCCTGAACTGCTTGCTCTTTAGGATAAACTTATAGTTTTAGCGGGAATCGCGGTTCCCACCCTGTGTCACTTTTTTAGGTGTCTATTAATACTAAATACAAGTATCGACTAGATTGTAACCTACCGCAACAAATGCATTCTGGCGCTTGCGGTAAGCCGACTCTTAACACCCTACATACATTCCAGTAATAGATACTTCATCCCAAAGTCGAATTCCAGAAAACAGCAAATATCAATCTAAAAGACTAGTAGTCCGCCACATTAATTTCGAGGGGTGCGATTCAAAAGCCCCCTTATTAATGAAATGAACCACTAGTCAAGTAGAAGCGGCGACAAATTGGTAGAATGCCAAAAAGGCGTTTACTAGAAAATGGGGAGTAGGGAGTAGGCTAAAAGGTAAAGAATTAATTCCTTTCTCCATCTCTCCATTTCCCGATTCCCCACTCCCAACTATTTTTTGAGAAAATTTTATTATGGCAACAGCAATTTCTTATCCTAATGCACCTGATTTGACAGCAGACGATTACATCGTTGTTGGTTTAGCGACTTGCTTTATCAAAGAAGAGGGAGAAGTAATGAGCGTCGAAGTGATAGAACCTATTCCCTCAGCGGCTTTAGAAGCAATACTTAAAGGGATTCCCACTTCCTATAAACTCGCTTATGCCACAACTTTGGGAGCATTGCTTACGAATGATGAACCCCAAATTCCAGCCGATTTTCCTTCTACGGCTCAGTTTGGTGAAGAATTTTTGTTAAGAGCATTTTCATCTGCCCGCACCTACAAACGTCGGGAATCAGCCAAATCCTTCATTCCTGTGGGCACCACCCACGCCGATTTCAAGTATTCTACCGAACGCAAGCGCGTGCTGAATGTCGCACGAGTCGTCACCAAAGAAGACAATGTGAAACAACACTCGCATACTCATAAAGTTCTTTAAGTGTTATTTATTAGTTGTTATTTGTTAGTTGTCCACCAACTCCTAACTCCTAACTCCTAACTCCTAACTCCTAACAACTAACCAATCGCTAATTATGCTGAAACTATACGGTGGCGCGATGAGTCGTGCCTCAATTGTCCGGTGGTATCTCGAAGAAATGGAAATTCCCTACGAATTTGTCAAACTTGATATGCAAGCTGGAGAACATCGGCAGCCTGATTTTTTGGCAATTAACCCAATGGGAAAAGTTCCGGCAATTGTCGATGGCGATTTCCAGCTTTGGGAATCTGGAGCGATTTTACTGTATCTCGCCGAGAAGTATGGCAAAGTTAATCACTCCCCAGAGGAACGCGGAAAAATTTCACAGTGGGTGTTATTTGGCAATTCCACTCTAGCTACAGGGATATTTGTGGAAAGCAGTCGAGAAAAGGAAATGCTGCACCTGATGCCTCCCCTAGATAAAATTCTTGGGGAGCAACCATTTATACTAGGCAATAAATTTAGTGTTGCTGATGTGGCAGTGGGTTCTGTCCTCGCTTTTATTCCGATGATGCTGAAGCTAGATTTAAGCGCTTACCCAGCGATTTTGAACTACATCAAGCAAATGAGTGAGCGTCCGGCGTTTCAGAAAGGTATGGGTTCTGGCAGCTAATAAAGGAAGTTGCACAAGCTACATCAGATTATGAACAAGGTAAGGTTAGACGCGGTTCTGTTGCCGATTTGATGTCGGAGTTAGATGGGTGAAAAATTTATTTAGTTTGACACCATTTATTTTGATTGGGAATGGTTTGTGAACTTACCTACTTATACCAATTTTGTATGAAGATGCACATAATCAAGACCCCCCTGTAGTCCCCCCTTGGCAAGGGGGGACGGCGTAGCCGGGGGTTAATATATGCAGCTTCACAAAGAAACGGTATTACGTTTTTTGTAGGTATTATCTACTACTTTTTTGGGTTTTGCTGATGTGTGACAGTTCGGCGGCAAAATGTGAGTTATATGATGTCCGCTTAAATGACCAGAATATAATGTAGTAAACTCATATCAAGATTCCCGGCTTCATAAAAGTTGTCGGGAATCTTCTTTTAAAATTCAACGATTTAACGGTAATTTGTAAATTGCAAAGCCACCGGGTAATCTTCTTGCTTTAAGCGCTGAATCACAATTTGCAAGTCATCTTTATCTTTAGCGGAAACTCTGACTGCATCTCCTTGAATTGAGGCTTGCACCTTTTTGAATTCATCACGAATCAACTTGGAAATTTGTTTTGCAATCTCCTGAGAGATACCTTTTTTCAGGGTGATTTCTTGACGAACGCGGTTACCGCTCGCTGAGTCAACCTTGCCAAACTCAAAGATTTTTTGCGAGAGGTTGCGCTTTGCCGCTTTTTCCCGCAATACGGTGTGTACAGACTCTAAAGTGAACTCGCTGTCGGAGTGGATAGTAATAGCTTGTTCACCTAATTCGACAGTTGTTTTACTGTCTTTGAGGTCGTAACGACTTTTGATATCTCGCACAACTTGGTCAATAGCATTAACCAATTCTTGCCTCTCAAAGTCGCTCACAATGTCAAAAGAATAGGTAGAAGCCATACAAAATTTTGGATTGGGAATTTAGAGTTACTTGTTACTTGTTAGGAATTAAGATTTGGGAGTTAGGAGTTAGGAATTAGGAGTTAGGAATTAGGAATTTAAACCCATAACTCATCACTACTAACTACTAACTACTAACAATTAGCTCAAGTTCCAATTAGCTACTTACTTGGATGATGCTGAAGTAAAACAAAGTCGCATAACTCAGTGAACCAATGGCGAACATGAGCGATCGCAAAAGGGGTATATTCAATATATAAAAAACTGAGTACAGCAGACGAGCTACCAGATAGGCGATCGCTGCATAAACTGCAATGGTCGAGTTAACTTTTGTGACGTACGCCATCAATGCTGCTGCCGAAAAAATCATAAACCCTTCAAAGGAGTTCTGGTGTGCCCAGGTTGCCCGTTGAGCGTATGGTGGCAATTTATCAAACATGGCACGGGGAGCAGAAGTATCATACCCGACACGCGCACGGGCATAACCTACCACCAAAAATGGCAAATAAATCAGCACCACAGCGGCGACAATAGAGTACAAAAAAATAGCCATTAGTTATTAGTCGTTGGTTACTAGTTAATAGTCCACAGTCAAAAGTCCCCAGCCTAGAGTATTTGACTCTTGACTCTAGACTCTTGACTCTTGACTAATCAAAGTAGAATAGCGTCACTAGTTTTCTTTGGTCTTCTGCATCTTTACAGGTTTGTAGTAAGGTACGACTGTCGTGAAAAGCAAAGCAGATAAGCTGCTGGCAACGGGAGACAATCTCCTTATTGCACAAGTAACTAGCTTCAGCCAGAGACATATGATCGTTACTGGGATTTTCTACCATATGCATCACCTGTTCTAATTGCTGGCGTGATTCTAAAGGCTGGCGTTCCAAGCTTTGGGGTAGAATCACCGTCAACAAGTTGGGATCGGCACGCATTGCCCCCTTAATAGCCGCTGAATTGGTGCCTGTAGCGCCAGAGGTGATGATTCGATTGCCCGATAAAACTAGGGCGTAAGTCATCATCTCTATTAAATTCTGATGCGTAATGGGGACATGACGAGTACCCAGCAAGGCGATTCGCTTAGAACCTGTTTGCTGGATTGTCGCCAGTTCTTGCGCTAATGTATCGATGTTGTTTATAAGCTCTGTTGACTGGCTCAAAGATGGACAAAATTCAAAATTTACAACCAAGATATTTTAACAGACTGTGGGTGACAGCCAAGTATTTAATTTGATGACATTGCTGCAATTTCTCTTTTATTTAACCCAACAGTTTAATAGCTTCATCACACCAAGCTAGCCAATATGTTTCATAGCCAATGCCATTGAGCAGCGTCAAATGTTGAAACTTTGCTTGCTCTGAAAGCTGTTGAGGATTCTGAAAATACTGCTGCTGTATTTTTTGATATGTTACCAATCGTTTCTGATGGGCTTCACTATGACGCTTGATTTCTTCCAAGATTGTAGATGGGGAAGCAATATAGCCTGCAAATATTTTGACTAAGATATCGTCTTTGATTGCTGTTGGTTCCGATGGTTCAGCAATCCACGACTTCAGATGTTTCCTGCCCAGTTCTGTAACACTGTAAAGTTTTTTATCCGGCCGTCCCGGAAGCAGAATCGTCTCAGGAGTTATCCAGCCTTGGTTTTCTAGCTTAGATAATTCTCGATAAATCTGTTGATGACTAGCTGCCCAGAAAAAGCCCACAGAACCATCAAATTTTTTTGCCAAGTCATAACCACTACAAGAACTCTCCACCAGAGATGCCAATATCGCGTGTGCTAAAGCCATAATTTGTAACTAATCCTAATTGCTATATGCAACTAATTGAATATAGAATGAATATATTCAATTAGTTGCATATTAGCGCGATACGTTAAGGAGTTAAAGATATATGTCGAAAGTAATACCAGGAAGGTTTACGGCTGAAGTCAACGAACCTTTTGTAGTGTTTCTGATTGGTATGCGAATCAATATGTTCTTTGCTTTCAACAAATGGGTTCCGACAGGGATGGCGATGTCACCCATGCTACAGAGTCTCTACCAGAATCCAGATAAAGGTTTTTTGGGCGGAGAAACTTTTTTTTATTGGCGAGGGGTGGCATTGATTCAGTATTGGCGTTCTTTTGAAGATTTGGAGCGTTTTGCCAAAAATCCGGGGGATTCCCATCTAGAAGCTTGGCAGAAGTTTAATCGAGCGATTGGCGATGATGGTAGCGTGGGCATTTGGCATGAAACATACATGATTGAACCGGGAAAATATGAGGCGATTTATGGAAATATGCCCGTGTTTGGATTAGCTGCTGCTACGAAACATGTACCGACGATGAGGAGGAAGAAGACGGGCTAATGGTGCTCGTCCCGTAGTCACCGTCATGGAAGATGCTCCCGATATCCAGGCTTTTGATCTGCTGGTTTCATGACAAATTTTAATTTCCAGACAACTTTTCCGATTTACTGATTCCTTTTTGCTTCTAAAACAGACGTTACATATAACGGAGCCACTCGCGTGCGGGTTAAGAGCGCCATCGCGATGTGGCGTTCTCAACATTGTGTTGTCAGGATTAGATTTATCAGTAGCATTGTCCCTGCTTCACAGGTGAGGATTAACCAAGGACAATGCCGGCTGCCGGTTCTAAACCGAGTTGATTGAGTAACCGATCAATATCAAAATGTTCAGCCATGAGATGGCGAATGCATTCGACTTTGATTGGTTCGTGGACCCGGACTTGTCCAAAAGTGCGGTCAACAATTTCCACAGTAGTCAGGGTATCTAAATCGACCGATAAAATCGGGATTTCCAATTCTTCGGCACGGGAGAGGATGAATTGGGGTGGTGGCAATTGCCCAGTCAGAATCAGACATTGGGTGGAACTTTCCAAGGCTGCTTGTTGAATTTCCACGCGATCGCCTCCTGTGACTACTGCCATGTTCCGACGTTTGCGGAAATACTTCACAGCTGAATTCACATTCATTGCCCCAATCGCCAAACTCTCTACCATTAAATCGAGGCGATCGCTCCTGACTAGAACTTCAGCATTTAACTGTTGTGAAAGTTCACCCACGCTAACAGAACGGAGTAAATCACTTTTTGGTAGGATTGCCAGCACGGGAATTCCCTGTTGTTCTAAATACGGGCACAACATTGCATCCACAGCTTCTAACTGTTCTGCGGGAACATCATTGATGACAACACCAATCAAGCGATCGCCTATATGCTGCTTGGCAGATAATAATGCATCAATTAAAAGCAACGATTCATAACGGGCTACCAACAGCACAGCAGCATCGACTACGGTGGCTACTTGCATTAAAGATAAATCAAACAAATAACCCTCTGACAAATTACCAGCTCCTTCGAGTAATACCAAACCGCCAACTGGCATTTGTAGATATTGCTGTACTAAAGACTTTTGATAATCAGTTGTATCTTCACCACGCAAGCGTCTTTGTATACTTACTTCGTCGGCATACAGCAAAGTTGGGGCCACACGGTTTTCTGACAGATTTAAATTCAGAGCAATAAATTGGACATCTTGCTCAATCAAGGTACCATCAGATCCACTAAAACAAGTACCCAAAGGCTTGCCATAGCTAATATCCAGTCCTTTTTGCTGTAATTGATAAGACAACCCAATAACCGTTGCTGACTTACCGCTGTAAGCCTCCATTGAGCCAATCAGCAAATACTTAGCAAATTTTGGCACAAATGCACTCCTAAATTTAAAAGTCTTGTAACCCAGTCGGTGTTTATTAATTTTAGGGCGTTCGCTTGCTTTCCCGCAGGGCTAAAAACCTCGCAGACAGGATTTCTTGCCCCACTCATAGAACCAAAAGGGAACTTTCAATGGGATATTTGCACAAATAAACCGGGTTTTAAAGCTAAATACAAGTTTTTTGGAATTTATCTCACCAAAACCCGGTTTTGGTAATGATTGGGCCTAATTACTGTTTAAGGGGAAATTATTTTTCTCCTTTATTCCGCCGAATTTAATCGTCTATCCGCAGGAGCTTGCGGTAGAATACTTTAGAAAAATCAGTCATCCGATAGCGTTTATAATTTTCTATAATTTCTATCAAAAAATTAATAAACTCGAAACTTGCCATCATCACCTCATAGCTTAGTTCCGCATTGCCATCAAACTGGACTCGGCAACGGGTTAAGTCCGAAGGTAGGGAGGCAATATTCCAACTGGCGACGAAGGAAATGTTCTCGCTCCCCTCTATTTTGCGGTGTCCCTCCAAAACGCCTTTTTGGTAAAGACCGATGGCATAAGGCAAAAAATTGCGCTTGCTCCCCTGGGTATATGGTAGGTACACACTCGCTTGTTGTTGGCTGGCCGGCTGGAGTTGCTCGAAAGACATAAGAATCGATTCCTCAAGTATTTTAGCGATAGCGAAGCGCTGACAAGGAGTCAGTTCGCTCGAATCTTGGTAGCTGTGAATAGTATTCCCAGAAAATGTGTCTTTGCGCACAGGAGGGACAGGGGGCAGGGGGCAGGAATTAATATTATTCGCAGTCTTACTAACCACCAACAACCAACAACAAACAAGCTACTGCCAAGAAATTATAAAAATCTCGGTTACAATAAGGCTGCATTGGCTTTTATCGAAGCTGGGGGCGATTACACGAAAAATCTGTTGTGATCGCAATTTCTCCCAATGACTAACAAAGATAAGCCTTGTTACCACTTTGCTTTAACTAGAGTTGGGTTGTATGACCTCTGTCGCAAGTCGGAAGATGTCAAAATTTACCGTTAATCTCAAGGTAAGTTCAAAGTGTGCCAAGGCTGCACAGTCTAGTCTTAGCTGATTCCCAGCTTCTTTATGGGTGTAGACAAATAATTGGTTTTTGAATCAAGCAAACTATGCCAGCGAATTCCTGGCCCGAGAACGATTCCTACAAAGAGCTTGATCCGCTCCACTCTCTTTTATCTGATTTATCAGTGGAAGATGAGTCAGTGGTAGAGGCCTCAGTGTTTCTACCATCCCGGTTTCAAGGTCGCAGACGTAAAGCCGCTGTAGTTTTAACTATAGTTTGGAGCGGCACGATCGCCTTGCATTTAGTTTCTTGGGGTTCTTTGTTTATTGTTGGCTTAACTACGATCTTAGGGATTCACGCCCTAAGAGTGGTATTTGCCAGACCTCAAACGGGACAAGCAATAGATGGCGATCTGCCATCCGTTTCTATATTGGTGGCAGCAAAAAATGAAGAAGCAGTTATAGCCAATTTAGTCAAGAATCTTTGTAATCTGGAATACCCAGAAGAACAATACGAAGTCTGGATAGTTGACGATAACAGCACCGATAAGACACCGCAGTTATTAGCCCAACTGGGTGAAAAATACGGCAACTTAAAAGTACTGCGGCGATCGCCCTCAGATTGTGGTGGCAAATCGGGAGCGTTAAATCAGGTTCTGCCCCTGACAAAAGGAGACATTTTGGCGGTGTTTGATGCCGATGCCCAAGTGTCAACAGATATGCTCCGAAGGGTAGTACCTTTGTTTCAGCGCGACAAAGTGGGGGCAGTACAAGTGCGAAAAGCGATTGCCAACGCTTCGGAGAATTTTTGGACAAAAGGTCAAACAGCTGAAATGGCTGTAGATGCAATTTTCCAGCGGCAGCGGATAGCCCTTGGGGGTATTGGCGAACTGCGGGGAAACGGTCAATTTGTCCGGCGCAAAGCGTTAAATACTTGTGGTGGCTGGAATGAGGAAACCATCACCGATGACTTAGATTTGACCTTCCGCTTGCATTTAGAAGACTGGGATATAGACTGTATGTTTAGCCCAGCAGTGCAAGAAGAGGGCGTAACAAGTGCGATCGCTCTTTGGCATCAGCGTTCTCGTTGGGCAGAAGGCGGATATCAGCGTTATTTGGATTACTGGGATTTAATTCTCAAAAACCGCATGGGTACAGGCAAAACCTGGGATTTGCTCATGTTTATGCTGATTATGTATATTTTACCTACAGCATCAATACCAGATATATTGATAGCGATCGCACGCCATCGGCTGCCATTATTAACCCCAGTGACTAGCTTGTTTACCACGATGTCAATGGCTGGCATGTTTGTCGGACTCAAGCGCATCTCCCAAGCTAAACAATTTCGGTTTTCTACCTATTTACTGCTGCTATCCCAAACCCTACGCGGCACTTTATATATGTTCCACTGGTTTGTAGTCATCAGTACTACTACTGTCCGCATATCAGTGCGACCAAAACGCTTGAAATGGGTAAAAACAGTGCATCAAGGCATTGAAAATAGTTAATAGTTGGTGATTTTAATCATAAGTAGAACAGGCGTCTCGCCTGTTCAATTTTCATAGAGCAAATTCTTGAGAACCTGCACTAAGGCTTGATTTTGCTTGTCAGTACCAATAGTAATACGTAATTTATCTTCCATTCTTGGCTGCTTAAAATAACGCACCAGAATTCCCTCGGACTTCAGTTTTTGATAGAGATACTCTGCATTTCCTGTACCCGACTGCACCAACAAAAAATTAGCCTGGGAATCCCAAACCCGGAAACCTAATTCTTTCAAGTCCGCAGCCAAAAAAGTCCGGGAGGCATTAACTTTCTGTACGCAGGCATTTTTATACTCTTGGTTGCTCATTGCCACCGCCCCAACTGCACAGGCGATCGCATCAATGTTATAGCTATCCTTTACTTTATAAAGTCCACTTAGCAGTTTGGGATTCGCTATTCCAAAGCCCAAGCGGATACCGGCCAAAGAATAACCCTTAGAAAGCGTCCGGATAGAAATTACATTCTCGAATTCCTTAACCAAGTCTAGGGCATTGCAAGCAGCAAAATCTACATAGGCTTCATCAATTACCAAAACCCCAGATAATTTACTTGCAAGTTTCCGTAGTTCATCCATACTCACTACGTGTCCAGAAGGACTATTCGGTGTTGCGATAAATGTTACAGCACCATTAGCAGCAATTAATTCTTCAAGAGGTAATTCGTAATCCTCGCTGTAGGGAATCTCGACAATTTCCGCAGATTGCATCTGTGTCAAAGTCTGATAAAGCACATAGGTCGGTGTAGGATAGACAACCTTCCGACCAGATTCAACACAGGCTCGCATCACAACATTCAACAATTCATCACTGCCATTTCCAACAATTATCCAATCACTCTTAACTCCTAAAGCTTTACTGATGGCTTGGCGGAAATCCTCTGCATAAGGATTGGGATATCGTCGCAACCACTCGCTATCAAAGTTTTTTAGTACTTCTAGCACCTCGGGGCAAGGAGGATAGGGATTTTCGTTGCTGTTGAGTTTGATGATTTGGCTACCGGGTTTGGGCTGTTCTCCGGGGACGTAGGCAGCCATTGCGTCAATATTCGAGCGGAAGTAATCAGTCATTGCTAAGTAAAAAAACGTTGATAATGACTTTATAGCCAAGATTCTAACTGAAAGGCTTGCACCTGTTGTATCCTTTGAAAATCGCTGTAACAAGCTGCAAACACTCTTCAAAATCATCTCCTTGCCAGGTTCTGTCGGTGGAAGGATAATATTGCCCAAATTGGAACGATAATATTGCCTAGACTTAGCTCGAAACATTTATTCTGTCGTTAATCACTGATACCAAAAATTTTGTAATTGGAACGATAATACTG